>NZ_QFRU01000005.1 GCF_003184905.1 Bacillus sp. CGMCC 1.16541 | reverse complement strand
GACGCAAGCCCCCACTTCAAACAGCTCGCAAGAGCGTTAAGTGGCGGGTAGTTGACTCTTCCATCTTATCTGATGAAACATCTCCATCTATATAAGGAGTATAGGGGTGTTACTCTTGCAAAAAAGTAATTGGATTTTATTTTTTATTTTGCTAGGATTAAGTTTTGTTTGGGGTTTGATTTATTGGATGTTTATTGCTTAGATAAAGAGGTGTTTCGCTTTTCGTACATATGTTGATAATAGTAGACAAATTTTGTATGATAAAGTTAATCATTACGTAAAGTCCTTAATCAAACATAGGTAAATGTAAAGAACTTCAATTGTAGGAAAGTTTGTATAACAAGGGAGAAACTTATGCTTATACGCTACAAAAGAAACTATGAAAAGATTGCAATGGGCCTTCTGTCATTTATGCCAGATGAGAAAGATTTAAAGAAATTGCAACTAACAATTAAAGAATATGAGCAAAACGATCACTGGCAATTGTATTTGTGGAAGCATGAAGAAGACATTATTGGAATTATTGGTATCACAACTGTGAATGAAACCTTAATTGAAATTCAACATGTTAGTGTCAACCCGTCACACCGTCATCAAGGAATTGGTAAGATGATGATGAAAGCCATTCGAGACATGTATCGAAATGCAGAAGTGCGTCCTAGTGAATTAGTAGCACCATTCTTTGAAAAGTGTGAATTAGATCAAAAATAAACAACAGGCTTTATGCTAAATTTTTAGCAAAGCCTGTTGTTTTGTTTTTTTAGTAAATTTAATTGTCGCTCTGCAATTACATCACTTCGGTCTCGAAGTGTATGACGATTATTAACAAGCATTGTATTTGTTAAATCAGAGTTAGACCACCAAATGATGTTTTTTTCGCTACTTCGATTCATACATAATGTCAAGAGAGTCTCGTCTTCAATCGGTAGGTATAGACTTTTGTATGCTTGATTTTTTTCGATTAAAGATAGCCGCTCTTTTAAAATGAGAAAAAGTGAGTGATGGTTAAGTCCTAGTCTTGATACGTCTTCCAATTCTTGTTCGAGAATCGAAATGGCACTTTTGAGCATCCGATAAGCTCCACCATAGTTGTTTCGACGCTGATGATATAAGCTAACAGCTAATTGAATAAGCCCAACCCATATTTTTTTTCGTTCTGTTTCTTTCCAATACTCTTCAAGGATTTCGTGACATTCAAAATAGTCACGATCTCCATGGAAGTGAACAAGGTAATCAATATAGGGTTGTGGATACATGGTCATCGTTCCTTTCTTACAGTACTGTAAGTCATTTTATATGTAGTGTATCATAAATGAGAAAAGTGTTCAGAGATCGCTGAACACTTTTAGTGAAAATTAAAATAAACATGCACAACCGACAAGAACTAATAAAATAAATAATACAACGATTAATGCAAAACCGTTACCGTAACCGCAAGCTTTATCACCCACAGAAATTCCTCCTTTAGGCACCCATTTTTAATTACAATCTCATTTTATGTTTCATGTATATAATTGTTTGGGCGAAAGGCTTACTTTCATACTTTTTCCTTGAATTTATTATTGGACATGGCTACGTAATGTTCTATACTAATGAAAGGTATAAAAATTGGAATGGTAAAGTGTTGGTGAGATGATGGAGTATAGTGTGAAGGTTGATGCGTTTGAAGGACCACTTGACCTTTTGTTGCATTTAATAAATCGATTTGAAATTGATATTTATGATATTCCCGTTGCTCAAATTACTGAGCAATATATGATGTATATTCATACAATGACAGAGCTTCAATTGGATGTAGCAAGTGAGTACTTAGTTGTAGCAGCGACACTGTTGCAAATTAAGAGCAAAATGCTTCTTCCTAAATATGAAGAAGAAATGATTGATGAGTTTGATGAATTTCAAGAGGAAGAGGATCCTCGTGAAGAGTTAATGAAGCAATTAATTGAATATCGAAAGTTTAAGGAAGCTGCTCAAGAGTTAAAACAATTAGAAGAGAATAGAAGTCATGTTTATACAAAATTACCTACTGTATTAACCTCTGTTCAAGAGCAGCAACAAGATAGTAAGCAAGATATGGATATTTCATTTTATGATATGCTAAGTGCTTTTCAAAAATTAATGAAGCGTAAGCAACTTCAAAAACCAATACGTGCAACGATTAATCGACAAGATATACCGATTGAAAAGCGTATGGATGAAATTATACTGGAACTAAAAGCAATGAAAGGGAAAAAAAACTTTTTTCAATTATTTCCTTATCATGAGCGAAACCATGTTGTTGTGACGTTCTTAGCTGTGTTAGAGCTAATGAAAGGTAATAAAATTGTGGTTGAACAAGAAAGTAATTTTGAAGATTTATATGTATCTTATCAAGAAAAGAGTGAATCGTGATGAGCAAGCCTAATTGGAAAGCTGTCGTTGAAGGTCTCTTGTTTGTGGCAGGAGATGAAGGGCTTTCTATTAAACAATTGAAAGATACCCTTGAAATTAGCGAAGAAGAGGTTCGAGCGACAATAGCTGAATTAAAAGAGAGTTATAAGGGTGAAGAAAAAGGAATTGATATTTTAGAAATTGCTAATGTTTATCAGTTAACAACAAAGAAGGAAATTTCCGACTATGTGAAGAAGTTAATGGATGAGCCAATTCATCAATCTTTGTCTCAAGCCGCCCTAGAAACATTAGCTATTGTAGCGTACCGTCAACCTATTACACGAGCAGAGATTGAAGAAATTAGAGGAGTCAAAACAGAGCGTCCTTTGCAAACATTAGTTGGAAAAGCTTTAGTCAAAGAGGTAGGAAGAGCTGAAGGAGCCGGAAGAGCAATTTTGTATGGTACAACAAATGAGTTCCTTAATCACTTTGGTCTCAAAACCATTGAAGAGTTGCCGCCACTACCTGAGGATATAGCGACTGATAACAGTGAACATGAAGCTGACTTGTTCTTTCAAAACTTTCAAGAGTAAACACTAATTCACCGCACATAGTTATAGGTTACAAAAAATATAACTATGTATAAGTACAGTGAATGTAACGCAATGGGGGGAATAGAAAAGTGGGAAATACAATTGTTAAGTCACAGTTAGAACTAGTGGAACAAAAACTGTCTATTTCAAAAGAAGTGTTAAATACTTTTTTGAATAACCACACTCTTGTCTCTTTACAGCATGAACAAAAAGAAAGCGTAGAAACATATGAGTTAGTCTTATCTAACCTTAGACGACTGGCTGTTTTTTGTGAAGAAGGTCTTGATACGTGTCATGTCATTACTCATACTGAACCTTTCCGAAAAGCAGCTGCAGAAAAAGCACTTTATCGCATTTATCATCAATGTATCGAAGAATTCTTTAATCCTAGAAATGATTTGTGGTATGAAGATAGTCGATCAGCTTATACAGGACGTAATTCGATAAAGTATCGGTTCATGCCACCAGCGTCTATCTTAACATTAGTACGGTCACTAGAAAGTGACTTTCAGCAAATGCGTGAAGAATTACAGTTTTATGAAACAGACTATGTAACAAAGATGAAGCAATCTCAATAAAAGTGTTCATCAATCACCCATCTTCGTTTCCCTACATAAAGAGTCAACACTGTTAATGGTGTTGGCTTTTTTATTCAAAAAAAAAATTCCCTCTTGATTTTACCTTTATTTTACCTTTAAAGTAAATTTTATGATAATAGATAGTCTTTATTGCCTATATCTTAAATAGGAACGTATTTTAGAAAAGATACGCACAATTATCATCCTTTATAAGTGATGTCAATTCTAAAATTAAAGTTCATAACCTTCAGAGACAAGCATACACTTGTACAAATAGACAAAGGGACGGGGATGGGATGAAACGTAATAGTAAATGGATTGCTTACATAATCATCGTCAGTATATGCTTTCATATATTTCCTTATCAACCAACTGCGAATGGAAATGTTAGTGCGCACAATGCGGTGCTAATCGAACAGCAATCTGGGCGTGTTCTATATGATAAAGGAGCACATGAAAAGCAAAGAATTGCTAGTATCACAAAGATTATGACAGCTATCTTAGCAATCGAGTCTGGGAAAATTGATGAAGTCGTAAAAGTTGGACCTAATGCTGTAGGGGTAGAAGGGTCCTCGCTATATCTAGTAGAAGGTGAAAAAATAAAGTTAAAAGACCTTGTGTATGGTCTTATGTTACGATCTGGAAATGATTCAGCTGTAGCAATTGCTGAAGCTGTTGGTGGAAGTGTAGACGGGTTTGTTTATTTAATGAACCAAAAAGCAGAAGAGATTGGAATGACAAACTCACATTTTGCCAATCCACATGGCTTAGATGATCATGAAGATCATTTTTCAACTGCTTACGATATGGCCATTCTTACTCGGTATGCGATGCAAAATGAAATCTTCAAAGAAGTTTCAGGTACAAAACTTTATCGCATGCCGCATCCTGAAGAAAAATGGGATCGTGTTTGGAAAAATAAAAACAAATTATTAACAAACTTGTATCCTTATGCGACTGGGGGGAAAACAGGCTATACAAAGCGAGCAAAAAGAACGCTTGTTACAACCGCGTCTAAAGATGGTTTGGATTTAATTGCTGTAACTCTTAATGCTCCAGGTGACTGGAATGACCATATTTCAATGTACGAGTCTGCTTTTTCGTCTTATAAGTTAGTGAAAGTTGTGAAAGAAGGAGAATTTACAGGTGTTAACAATCCATATTATGAGGATAAATTATATATAAAACGAGATGTACTATACCCTCTGCAAGAAGATGAAAAGACAAACATTCAGTTAGAAGCAAAGCTGTTAAAGCCTAGTGATAAATGGAAAGATGATGCATCTACTCCTAATATTGTAGGGAGGTTAAGTGTCTCTTATAATGGTGAAATCATTGAAAGTATTCCCGTCTATTTTAAAAAGGGTATAGGGGATGGTGAAAGTGGTTTTTGGAATAAATTAAAAGGACTAATGTTCTCGTTTTTAGGAGTAAACACACATGGTTAATATCATTTGGGTGATGTTGACCATTATTGGTTTAGTGTTTGCAGTCATTAATGGGCGCGTGGAAGAAGTGAATAAAGCAATCTTTCAAGGAGCAGGAGAAGCTGTAACAATTAGCATTGGTTTAATTAGTATTTTAGTATTTTGGCTAGGGATTATGAATATTGCGCAACAAGCGGGGTTACTTGATAAATTAGCTCGTTTATTCCGTCCAGTCATTACAAAATTATTTCCTGATATCCCAAAAGACCACCCAGCAATTGGATATATCTTATCAAATATGATGGCTAATATGTTTGGTCTTGGAAATGCAGCAACACCTTTAGGAATTAAGGCAATGGAGCAGTTAAAGAAATTAAACAATAATAAGGATGAAGCTAGTCGGTCAATGATTACATTGCTAGCCATTAACACATCTAGTTTAACATTAATTCCGACAACAGTGATTGCCCTTCGTATCACGTATGATTCAGCGAACCCTGCAGAAATTGTAGGCACAACATTGCTCGCTACCATTTGTTCAACATTAGGTGCTATTCTCTTTGATCGCTACTTCTATTATCGGAGGATGCAAAAAGGAGGGAAACGTAGATGAGTGTTGTGAATCAAGTTTCATTGTTGTTGATTCCACTCATAATAGGTGTGATTTTAGTATATGGTACGTACAAAAAAGTGCCCACATATGAATCATTTGTTGAAGGTGGCAAAGACGGAATTCAAATTGCACTATCTATTATCCCTTACCTAGTCGGCATGTTAGTGGCAATTGCTATATTCCGTGCGTCGGGTGCACTTGAATTCTTTTTATCTCTAATGAGACCTGCTTTAGAAGCAATCGGTGTACCTGCAGAAATCGTACCACTCGCGCTCATTCGACCAATATCAGGAACAGCAGCTTTAGGGATCACAACGGATCTCATTTCGACATATGGACCGGATTCATTCATTGGCCGATTAGCGTCGACCATGCAAGGTAGCACAGATACAACGTTTTATATTTTAACTGTTTACTTTGGAGCAATCGGGATTAAGAAAATGGGAGATGCGGTTAAAGTTGGGCTGCTTGCTGATCTTGTAGGTGTTGTAGCGTCTATTATTGTTGTTACACTCATTTTTGGAACGATGTAACGAATCAATTAACAGAATATTCTTTTGGAAGTGCAGCCTACAGAGGTTGTGCTTTTTTCATTTGTGAGACACTTGTGTATTTGATAGTAAAGAAGTAAGATGTTACAAGAGGTGAAGTACAAATGGAACGATTACAAAAAGTGATTGCACATGCAGGAGTTGCATCAAGAAGAAAAGCAGAAGAATTAATTGGACAAGGTCGAGTAAAAGTAAATGGTCAAGTAACAAAAGAGCTTGGTACTAAAGTAGGGAATCAAGACAAGATTGAAGTAGATGGTGTTCCTCTTGAACGTGAAGAACCTGTATATTTCTTATTATATAAACCGCGTGGTATTATCTCAGCTGCTAACGACGATAAGGGGCGTAAAACAGTTGTGGATTTCTTTCCATACACAGAAGAACGCATCTATCCAATTGGTCGATTAGACTATGAGACATCAGGCCTTATTTTATTAACGAATGATGGAGAATTCGCTAATTTATTGATGCATCCTAAATACAAAATTGAAAAAACGTATGTGGCAAAAATAAAAGGTATTCCATTGCGTGAAAAAATTAAACAACTGCAAAAAGGGGTTGTATTAGAAGACGGAAAGACAGCTCCTGCTAAAGTAAAAGTGTTGTCTATCGATAAACGCAAACAAACAGCGATTGTCGAATTAGTGATTCATGAAGGGAAGAACCGTCAAGTTCGCCGTATGCTAGAAGCGATTGGTCACCCTGTTTTGAAATTAAAACGTGAGCGTTATGCATTCTTAGACTTGCGTGGTCTTAATGCAGGAGAAGCTCGAGAATTATCATCACATGAAGTGAAACAACTATATTCTATGGCGCAAACTGGTAAATAATTCTTTACCAGTTTGTGTCACATAACCTTCATAATATTTTCAACATTTGTATAGTGAAAAAATGATATAATTGGTACGAAAAAATTTTTGAGAACGTTTTAGAGAGGTTGAAACAATGAAGAATAAGCGTTTGCTCATGAGAACCATCATTTTATCCGTACTATTAGCAGCGCTAGGGTACACGCTGTACGTAAATTTCTTTACCGACAAACAAAAAATAACCGTTGGAGACCAAGCTCCTGATTTCGTCCTAACAGATTTACAAGGACAACAACATCAGTTATCCGACTATAAGGGGAAAGGTATCTTCTTAAACTTTTGGGGAACGTGGTGTAAGCCATGTGAACGAGAAATGCCTGTCATGGAACAGCAATATAACTTATATAAAGATCAAGGTGTTGAAATTATAGCTGTCAATAATGATGAGACAAACGTAGCTGTTCAACAGTTTGTCAATCGCTATAAGTTGTCATTTCCTGTTGTTATTGACCGTGGAGCCCAAGTAATAAATGCCTATGGAGTAGGTCCATTACCGACAACTTTTTTAATTAATCCAGATGGTAAAGTGGTAGATGTGTTTATCGGAGGACTTGATGAAAAGAAAATCAATGAGTATATGGAAATGATCAAACCGTAGGGAGTTTTGGCAATGAAACAGGTAAAATGTGAATGTGGTCATGTAAACCCGCACGGTACCGTTTTATGTGAGTCGTGTGGGAAGCCCATAGAAGAAGATGTGACATCTAAAACAGTATTAGATATGAGGTACGAAGGAAGTGCAAGGCGTTCACAAACGTATAACAAGACAGTAATTGATAAAATATGGAACTTTTTTTCGTCTGTAAAAGTAGGTGTATGGCTCATTGTCGTTACACTTATTGCATCAGCGCTAGGAACGATTTATCCACAAGAAATGTACATACCTCCCACTGCTTCTCCAAGTGAACACTATGAAACTACGTATGGATGGACTGGGAAACTATATTATGAATTAGGATTCCATGACCTGTATGGTTCATGGTGGTACATGATTTTAATTGCGTCAATTGGTATCTCACTTGTTATCTGTAGTTTAGACCGTGTGATACCGTTACATCGTGCATTAAAACAACAAAATCCTAAAAAACACCCTAACTTCTTAAAACGTCAACGTCTTGTTAGTGTGACAAAAGAGTGGACCGAAGCTGATTATAACAAGGTGAAAGAATCGTTAAAAAAGAAGCGCTATCACATCTTTGAAGAAAACGGTAACATTCTTGCAGAGAAAGGTCGTTTTTCACGATGGGGTCCATATGTCAATCATATTGGTCTTATTATCTTCTTAATTGGAGCGATGTTGCGATTTGTTCCCGGCATGTATGTGGATGAAGTGCTATGGCTTCGAGAAGGTGAGACAAAAGTTGTACCAGGAACAGAAGGACAATACTATCTGAAAAATGAACAGTTTAAAGTTGAGATGTACAACAAAGACGAATCGAAAGAAGTTTTTGAAGATGCAATTAATCGTGTTGGAGATGGTGCTGTTGTTCGAAACTATCAAGCGGACGTGACCCTATACGAACGTCAAGGTGAAATCGTACATGGGGCAGAACCTGAGCTTAAAAAATTAAAAGATTATGAGATTCGAGTCAATCAACCTCTTAAACATGAAGGTTACGCCATGTATCAAGTAGACTATAAGTTAAACGAATTCAGTGCGATGTCATTCAATTTAGTAAATAAAGCATCAAACGAATCATTTGGAAATTTAAAGGTGGATTTGCATAACCCTCAAAAGAAGTATGACCTAGGAAAAGGACACGAAGTGGAGTTAGTAAGTTATTTCCCAGATTTCTTTTTTGATAGTGATGGTAACCCAAATACGAAAACGAGAATACCGAACAATCCAGCTTTTGTATTTAAAATGATAACGCCTTCTAAACCAGAAGGTGAGGTTGCGTTTGTAGCGATTCGTGAAAATCTTGAACCACTCGGAGAAAACGAATACAAAATGTCGTTTGCTGGGGTTGAAACGAAGAATGTAACAGGTCTAACCGTTAGAAAAGACTTAACATTATGGATTTTAGGCTTAGGTGGAGCTATCTTTATGATTGGTGTAATTCAAGGTATGTATTGGAATCATCGTCGCTTATGGATTCAACGAGTTGATAACGATATATGGTTAGCCGCTCATACGAATAAAAATTGGTATGGCCTAAGAAATGAATTAAATAAAACGTTAACTGGTACATCATTTACAGAATTAGAGGATCAAGTTCAGCAAGAAAAGGAACATGTTAAGGAGGTTTAATGGTGGATCTAGCTAGTTTAAGTAGTAATCTATTATATACAGCATTTATTGCGTATTTATTCGCAACGTTCTTTTTTGGTGGTTCGATTCGTGATAAACGAAGTTCACAAAATATAAGTAAATGGGCAACATTAGGTATTATCGTCACAATTGTTGGGTTTGTCGCACAGTTAGGTTATTTTATTACAAGATGGATAGCTGCAGGACATGCTCCTGTTAGTAATTTATTCGAATTTACAACATTTTTTGGCATGATGCTTGTTGGAGCATTCATTGGGATTTACTTTATTTATAAACTAAATGCACTCGGGTTGTTTGCATTACCTGTCGCTCTTTTAATCATTGCCTATGCAAGCATGTTTCCAAGAGATATTTCACCACTGATTCCAGCTTTGCAAACACATTGGTTATACATTCATGTAATTACAACAGCAACTGGACAAGCCATTCTAGCCGTTAGCTTTATCGCTGCACTAATTTATTTAATCAAATCAGTTGATCAAACAAAAAAGACGAAAAAAACATTTTGGTTAGAGTTTATTATTTATAGTTTAGTTAGTACGCTTGCGTTTATTTTAATAACAATGACGTTTAGTGCAATGAAGTATGAAGCACAGTTTAATTGGATTGATAAAAATGAGCAACAAGCACAAATAACATATGAATTACCTGTTTTAATAGGGCCACATCAAGGTGAGTTGTTAACAGAAGGAGCAATGAAACCTTTCTTGGAGGTTCCGGCCATTATTAATGCTCAAAATTTAAATACGCTAGTTTGGTCGTTAGCAGGTGGGCTTGTTTTATATGGCTTGTTACGTTTGATTTTACGTCGACGAATTGGAGAGGCATTACAACCACTCGTAAAAAAGGCAAACTTAGATTTAGTTGATGAAATTAGTTACCGTTCAGTAGCAATTGGGTTTCCAGTGTTCACATTAGGTGGGTTAATTTTTGCGATGATTTGGGCACAGATTGCTTGGACTCGATTTTGGGGCTGGGATCCTAAAGAAGTATGGGCTCTTATTACATGGCTTTTCTATGCAGCATTTTTACATTTGCGTTTATCAAAAGGGTGGCACGGTGAGCGATCAGCATGGCTAGCAGTCGTTGGTTTTGCTATCATTATGTTTAACCTAGTCGTTGTAAACTTAGTAATTGCTGGTTTACACTCTTATGCATAAGAAGTAACACGGGATACAAAACCTGCCTGATTTCATCCACTACAAGCAATGGATTGATTGGCAGGTTTTTTTACTCATACAGCGTTCTCTTATATGGCTCTTTTTTAAAATGCTATTTTAATGTGGTTTCGTGAAAATTAACTACGTTCATACTTATTAAATAGCTACAAGATTTACGATATCAGCTTTTAAAATTCCCTTATTTACGTAGGGGACATTCTCTTTTATTTTCATGAAAATACCGATAGAATGGTAAGTAGAAGCGTACTATCGTTAGGAGGATACGAAGATGCAAAATGAAGCGAAGCTTTTAATTGTGGATGACGAAGAAAGAATTAGAAGACTATTAAAGATGTATTTAGAAAAAGAAGGATATGAGATTGAAGAAGCTGAAGATGGAGATGAAGCACTAGATAAAGCGTTAAATAATGAGTATGACTTAATTCTACTAGACATTATGATGCCAGGGAAAGACGGCATTGAAGTTTGTAAATATATTCGTGAAAAGAAAGCGACGCCGATTATCATGTTAACAGCAAAAGGAGAAGAAGCGAATCGTGTACAAGGATTTGAAGTGGGAACAGACGATTACATTGTTAAACCTTTTAGTCCAAGAGAAGTGATTTTGCGCGTTAAAGCATTGCTGCGACGTTCGTCACCGACTAGCTATTTAACGACAGATACAAGTGCGAAGAACTTAATTGTGTTTCCGCATTTAGTAATCGACAATGATGCGCATCGTGTAACAGCAGATGGTGAAGAAGTAAGTTTGACTCCAAAAGAGTATGAACTACTTTGTTTTTTAGCTAAGACGCCAGATAAAGTATATGATCGTGAACAATTGTTGCGTGAAGTATGGCATTATGACTTTTTTGGGGACTTGAGAACGGTTGATACACACGTTAAACGACTTAGAGAAAAACTAAACCGAGTTTCACCTGCAGCTGCCAAAATGATTGTAACCGTATGGGGAGTAGGCTATAAATTTGAGATTGGTGCTGAATAATGTTTTGGCGTAGCGTAGTAGGAAAACTGTGGTTTACAATTTTACTACTAGTATCGTTTGTGTTGTTTGTATTGACCATGCTGCTAATGCAATTTTTTGAAACGTTTTATTTGCAAGAGTCAGAAAATCATTTAACAAAAACAGCTTCAAAGATTGCAAAAATTGTGGAAGAGACTGAAGATGAGCAATTAGGTTTATCAATTGCTCGTGAATTAGTAGATACGAGTGATATGCTCATTATAAAAGGAAATCAGTCGTATTGGCATTCGCCAAAAGATCATTGGTACGAAAAAGATACCATGATGGCATTAGTTGAAAAGGATGAAGATTTAAAAAAAGTTTTGACACAAGGTGAACTTGTAAAAAAACGTAACGATTTAAGCAACAATACTAGTAGTAAAGATTCAATTATCTATATTGTAGGTGTACCATTTCAGTCTCGTGACGGTCAAAGCGCTGTGTATATCTATCAGCCTTTATCAGAGATAGAAGAACCTGCAAAATATACAACAAAGTTCATTTTTCTAGCCGCGGGAATTGCTATTATTTTAACAACTATCTTCGCGTTTTTCCTATCGACTAGAATTACAGCACCTTTACGAAAAATGAAACAAGCAGCTTTTGAAGTGGCCAAAGGAAATTTTGACACAAAAGTTCCCATTTTAACACATGATGAAATTGGAGAGCTTGCCATTGCTTTTAATCAAATGGGGAGGCAATTAAAATTTAATATTAATGCACTCAGTCAAGAGAAAGAGCAGCTTTCAAGCATCTTGAGTAGTATGGCAGATGGAGTCATTACATTTAATCGTGATGGAGCGATGTTAATCACAAACCCCCCAGCAGAACACTTTTTACGAGCATGGTATTATGAGCAAGGAATGGATAATAAGAATGTTTCAGAGCTTCCTTCAAAAGTATCTCACTTATTTCAAGAAGTTGTAAAAAGTGAAGAAGAACAAAGTACAGAAGTGACCATTCAAGGGAGAACGTGGGTTATTTTAATGTCTCCTCTTTATAATCAAACAAAAATTCGTGGAGCCGTAGCCGTATTAAGAGATATGTCAGAAGAAAGAAAGTTAGACAAGTTACGAAAAGATTTTATTGCGAATGTTTCACACGAACTGCGTACACCTATTGCAATGTTACAGGGGTATAGTGAAGCGATTATCGACGATATTGCAAGTACGGATGAAGAGAAAAAAGAAATTGCAAAAGTCATTCATGATGAGTCGCTTCGAATGGGAAGACTGGTTAACGAATTACTTGATTTAGCTCGTATGGAAGCTGGACATGTCCAGCTTCATGCTGAGTATATAGACATCATGGAGTTTACCGAGCGAGTTTTACGTAAGTTTCAAGGGTTGGCGAAGGATAAACATATTCACTTGAGACTAAATAGTACGGTAAAAGAAGAAAAGCCAATTCTTTTGGATCCAGATCGGATTGAGCAAGTGTTAACAAATTTAATTGACAATGCTATTCGTCATACAGATGAAGGTGGAGAAGTTGCTTTACAGTTAGAAAGTACAGATCATGAACTTCGTTTAGCAGTAAAAGACACAGGCGTCGGGATTCCTCAAGAAGACTTGCCATTTGTATTTGAACGCTTCTACAAAGCAGATAAAGCGAGAACGAGAGGAAAAGCGGGAACAGGTCTAGGCTTAGCCATCGCCAAGAATATTGTAGAAGCTCATGATGGATTAATGAGTGTTCATAGTATTTTAAATGAAGGAACGACATTTTCCATTACATTACCTCGAAAACAGCATAATGATGACGAATAATCTTGTTTCATACGAAACATATAGAAAGTAAAAATTCGGTGGAGATAAACGTCCACCGAATTTTTACTTTCTAATAGATTGAAATCCCTTATAATGAGAGGGAATGTGTATGCAGTCATGGAACTTCCTCATTAAGTACTCATATTGTGATTCATTGAAGGGAAAATCAAGAAAATAAAAATGAAAACGTAATGTAACGTTTTGGTGGCTAGATACGACTATATAAATAGGAGTAGGAGGGAAATTTTTTGAATCCAGCTTTTCATCACCTATATGAAAAATATCATCAAGATGTTTTTCAATTTTTAGTGTATATGATACGAGATCGTGATCAAGCGGAAGATCTTGTTCAAGAAGTATATATAAGAGTGTTCAAGTCATATGATCGGTTTGAAGGAAAGAGTCATGAAAAAACATGGTTATTTTCAATTGCTCGAAACGTTGCCATTGATTTTTTAAGAAAACAAACGAGTTGGAAAAATAGAGTGATGAATCTGTTTGATTGGACATCCAATCAGCTTACAGACAATAACCTTCTGCCTGAAGAGGTTGCTATTCAAAGTGAAGAAGTTGCGATGATGTATCGATGTTTAGATACATGTACGGTAGATCAACGTTCAGTTGTTATTTTACGTTATATTCAATCGTTGTCAATTCAAGAAACAGCAGCGATCTTAGGGTGGACGGAGAGCAAAGTGAAAACAACGCAACACCGTGCTATTCAAGCTTTACGTAAAGAAATGACAAGATTAGCTGAAAAGGAGGGGAGCAATAATGAACAAAGAAAAATGGAACGAAAAACAAATTGAAGAACTACTCTCGCAAATGCCAACCATTCGAGATGAACGAACACCTACACAAATTTATCAACAAACTGAACAGAAAATGTCAAAACCTCAAAAGAAACTTTGGCTAGTACCTAGTATCGCTTCAATAGCAGCTGTGTTCATTATTGTTGTAGTCTCTATGTCGTTTGTTCAACAACAAAATGTATATCATCAGTCGAGTGAACGTCCACTAAATGAATTACAACGCAAAGACGAAGCAACACCATATGAAAAGAAGTCAGAAGATAAAGAAGATCAGCCACAACTATTTGAGAGCAAAGAAGTAAATCCTTCACTGGCGGTTCAACCTTCGTTACAAAATCGAAATGAAAAATTCATTACAATTGGTATTCCCGATCCACAAGCTCAAATTGTTGTTCCTTTAACATATATTATCGATAAAAAAGAACCAATTACAGTAGAGGATATAAAAAGTATTTCTGAAACCGTCAATGAAGAGCAGTTAGGATTATCAGAAAATATGCTGGAAAAAGTACAACTAGTCGAATCAAAAGAGGGTGTAAAGGTAAGTGTACCAGAGGGATTTACGGCTAATTTAGGAGGGACAGGAGAGGTTGTCTTTCAACAGTCACTAGAAGAAACGTTTCGTTGGTTACCATTTGAAAAAGTCGAACTTTACTCAGGGGACACAAAAGGAGTGGAGTTTGGACACTTAGGAAAGTATGTTGAGATCTCACCTAATCCAGCTAAACAAAAAGGGTATATGACTTATCAACCGAGTGAATCACATCCAACTTATCTGGTTCCGACACCTCAACCCTTTGAAACAATCAATGCAGCTTTAGAAGTCATGAAGAAAGATAATGACACATACTTTTTAAAGGCTTCTATTCCAGAGGATATCAATATTCCTAAAGTAACAATTGAAAACGAAACAGTTATATACGAGTTTGATGCATCCGTTAACGAAAAAGAGATTGAATCTTTACGTTATATGCTCTATGCACTCATGTTTACCGCAAAAGACTTTGGTTATAAAGCCGTTCGCTTCAAAGGGTTTGCTAATCCTCAAATAGGGGAATTAAAGGTCGATGAGCTTCAAGAAACACCTGTTGCACCTAATGTAGTAGAGCCATAATGAATATTTTTACAAAAAATGGTCTATAAAAAATGCAATTTGCGTACAGTATATGTATGTATGAAACATACATAGGAGGCTGTACGTAATGCTTGATTTAGCTAGAAGGATTTTAGTTGTACTTATTATGGGACTTTGTATTGGTTTGCTTTTTGTTAGTGGGAAGATGGCAAAGGCCGAAGAGCAACAAAGTTGGCATTGGCCTGTAGATGGGGTTATGACCGATGTATTTGGCTCAAGAAATGAACAACATTACGGGATTGATATTGCGGCATCAATAGGTACGCCTGTTTATGCTGTTAGTAGCGGGACAGTAACGCGCTCTTATTATTCAGATACGTATGGACATGTTGTTTTTCTTGAACAAGACAATGGCTATGAAACCGTTTATGCACATTTGCATAAACGGTTTGTCACAGAAGGTGAACGTGTACAAGCTTCTCAACAAATTGGAGAAGTTGGCAACACAGGGCGTTCATCAGGAGCTCACTTACATTTTGAGGTACATAAAGGAACGTGGAACATTGAGAAATCAAATGCCATTAATCCGTTGATGGTTTTAGATCAAACAAAGCTTTATACCTATCTTACTGATGAAGTAACAGAAGTTGTGTTTAAGCAAGTACCTCAAACACAGGTATCACGTGTTGTTACAGTTCGTAAAGGTGATACACTTTGGAGTATTTCAAAAAAACATGACGTGACGGTTGAAGAGTTACAGAAGTTGAATCAATTGAGCTCTGATCTTCTCCATATTGGACAAGCACTGAAAGTACAAACAACTTTAACAAACTAAAAACCCGGTGCGGAAAAGATTTTATGAACACATTCTTTGCTTATAGTATTCAGTGGAAAATGACTGGATAGATAGGCAAGGGATGTTTTATTCTGTCTATTATGGAAAGTAAAGTTAGGGTGAAAAGTGAATAATCATTCATAAATTTTTAAATTACAATACTTTCTTATTCCCTTTTAATTCGAGATAACGTATAATGAACTCATAATTAAATGATGATCTATCTTCGGGGCAGGGTGAGATTCCCGACCGGCGGTGATAAACTATAATGTTTTAAGTCCGCGAGCTTGTTGTTAAAACGAGCAGGATTTGGTGTGATTCCAAAGCCGACAGTACAGTCTGGATGGGAGAGGATGGAGGTTCAAGCGTTCAAAAAACTTAGTTTGTTGAACGTTTATTGAGCTTGCCGAAAAACACTCTCCCTCAGCTTCTTTGTTGAGGGAGTTTTTATTTGGTATAGCTGCTTGAATCTTTCTTCTTAGCAAGAGGTGGATCGAAAAGGAGAGAGGATTTTATGGAACAAACAAAAAAAACACAAAAGCTAGTCACTTTGGGAATGTTAAGTAGTATTTCGTATGTATTGATGATGTTTAATTTTCCTTTGCCAGGCATTCCACCATTCTTAAAGATTGATTTTAGTGAACTACCTGCATTAATAGCAGCTATTATTTATGGTCCTATTGCTGGGATTATAGTAGAAGGCATTAAAAACCTTCTACATTATATGATTCAAGGAAGCATGACAGGAGTGCCGGTTGGACAGGTCGCAAACTTTGTTGCAGGGTTATTGTTCATCCTGCCTGTTGCATATATGTTCAGAAAATACCGTGATACAAAAGGGATAACAATTGGATTAGTGGTAGGTACAATTGCAATGGCGGTTTTAATGAGTGTGTTAAATTACTATGTATTATTGCCAGCTTATACAATGTTTTTACAAGCACCAGCGTTATCAAGTGAGGAAGCAAAACAATTAATTGTTACGGGGATTTTACCGTTTAATTTTATAAAGGGAATTGTGACAGGTATCATCTTTATGTTGTTATTTACAAAAATGAGAACATGGATTGTCAAGCAAGCGACAGTCTAATAAAAAGTCCCTCCTAGTTCAAACTAGGAGGGACTTTTTTCATCACCTATTCAAATTTAAGTGCGTCACCGTCAAACGGTTCGTCAGCAACTTTAATTGAATCCGTTGGACAACCTTCTTGAGCATCCATCATATCATCAAGTAATACGTCAGGAATTTCAACAATACCTTCATTGTCATCTAATGTTACGAATGCAATACCTTCATCATCATAATCATAAATGTCAGGTGCAGCAGCTCCGCATGCACCACATGCAATACAAGTCTCTTTATCAACAATTGTGTACTTTGGCATAACAAGACCTCCCAAAAAAGTAATGAACTCACATTATTATTTCTGCTCTTTACAAACAGGTAACATTCTCACTATTTATTGTAAGGCTGTTCTTAAAACTTTTCAATAGAAAAGTGACTGAGAATACTTATCAGACAAGGGTTTCACTACTATTGATTCCCTATATAGGAGGAACTAAACGTGGGAAAGAAATGTAAGGTGTGAGGAGTTAATTTGTTTTTGGTAAAATGAAGGTAGAAGAAGGGGTGTGGAGATGAGTTATATTGCGATTGTCATTTTATATTGTATTGAAAAGTTTAAAGGTGAGCGTACAGTATTTGGTGTTTATCACCTATTAGTGGGGAAAAAATCAGCACAGACCATTCAAGATAGCAAATTGTATCGCTTATCCTTTTTGTTTCAATCTTTTTCATACTTAAATAAGCAAACATTTTCACTTGAAGTGAAAAAACTGATTGAAAACGAATTAATTATGAAAGTGGATGAACAAAAATATATCATTACAACAGCTGGACAAGAATATCTAAACGAGCAACTTCGAGAACATCCGTTTCCACCTTCCTTAAACGGATGGCAATTTACAAACGCCACAGTTCTCTTTATAGAGAGGCTTACACTTTTATTTCAAACGCTATCCAATTTGCAATACTTTAATCGACAGTTTATACCGGTCACAAAAAACGAAGCAACATTTATGTGGGTTAAAGATTATTTACTTAAAAACAAAGCCAATCGAGAAGATCTTGCTACTCAATTGTATGAAGAAATGAAGAGTTGTTTACAAGAGTGTTCAAAGCGAGATGCGGATTTATTTGTGTTACAATTGACGGGATATGAAAAAATTGGTTTTACTAAACATCAAGTTGCGGCTATGTACGAGATAGAAGAGTCTTATGTTCACCTTCTTCAATTAGGGGTTGTTCATAAAATGATCCATTTAATAAATGACCAATACTCACTGTTTCCAGTGTTGTCATCATTGCTAAAAGACTTGAATGTTCACTTACCAATTACAGCATCGACATTGCGCACATTTTCTCTTTTAAAGCGTCATTACTCGATTGAGGAAATTGCATCCATTCGTCGTTTAAAAGTAAGTACAATCGAAGATCATATTGCAGAGTTAGCGCTACTTGTTCCTGATTTTACAATTGATTCTTATGTATCGGTAGAGTCTCAACTGAAAGTGAAAGAAGCGGTTAATGTATTAGAAACACATAAGTTGAAAGACATAAAAGAACATGTAGGAGAAGATATTTCATATTTTCAAATCCGGATTGTGCTTGCAAAATGGTTTGCATAAATGCATTTGAATATAAAAGTGGTGATATAATTGACAATTGAACGAGTGTTACAAAAAGTTTTTGGCTTTAATCATTTTCGGACAGGTCAACGTGAGATTATTGAAGACATTTTACATAAAAAGCATGTGTTAGCAGTCTTACCTACAGGAACAGGGAAATCATTATGTTATCAATTACCTGGTTATATGATGAATCAACCAGTACTTATCGTTTCCCCTCTGCTATCATTAATGGAAGACCAAGTGCAGCAATTAAAAGCAAATGGTGAAAAGAGAGTAGTCGCTTTAAATAGCTTTTTAACAGAAGGTGAAAAACAACATGCGCTTCATCATTTAGAATCGTATCGATTTATTTATGCGTCTCCGGAAATTTTACAAAGTTCAAAAGTCCTTCAGGCGTTACAACGAGCCAATATCGGCTTGTTTGTTGTTGATGAAGCTCATTGTATTTCACAGTGGGGACATGATTTTCGTTTAGATTACTTACGGCTAGGAAGTGTATGGGAGGCTTTAGAAAAACCAACTACACTGGCGTTAACAGCTACTGCTACTAAAGAGGTAGTGAATGATATTCTTCAATATTTAAACTTAGATCATGTAACAAAGCATATTTATTCTGTTGATCGTCCTAACATTGCGATTAGTGTACAACGTGTGATGGATTTAGAAGAGAAAAAACAGCTGCTACTTGAATATGTAAAAGTATTGGAGGGGCCAGGTATTATATATTGTTCAAGTCGAGCTTGGACAGAAATGTTATCAGCTTTCCTAAAAAGTCACTACGATACGCGAGTGGAGTATTATCATGGAGGTATGGAGCAATCACAACGTTTGTTAGTGCAACAACAATTCCTTAACAATCAAATTGATATTATTTGTTGTACAAGTGCATTTGGTATGGGAGTAAACAAGGATAATATCCGATTTGTTGTGCATTATCACCCTCCCACACAACTTGAAGCATATCTTCAAGAAATTGGGAGAGCCGGACGAGACGGGAATGATAGCATAGCAGTTTTACTTTATCATGAGTCAGACAATGACTTAGCCTACTCTTTAATGGAGATGGAGTTACCGACACCAACAATTGTTCAACAAGTTTTATTGTTGATTAAAGCTTATGAAGGGCCAGAAGAAATGAGAAAACTGGAGGACCACATTAGTCGTATTGTAGGTATACATGAAACGCATTGGCGATTTATTCGTTATTATTTACAGAAAGAACAAGTATTAAATGAAGAAGGAATCAATCGACAATTTAATCTAGAAGTAATCTATAAAGAGGTTGTAGCAGCGATTAACAAGCGGATTAAAGATAAACAAAAAAAGCATGTGGCATTAACGAAATTCATCTTAACCAAAGGTTGTCGAAGAGAAGTGCTACTCGCTTACTTTGATGATCGACTTTTAAATCGTCCGGTGAATTGTTGTGATGAATGTGGAATTCAGTTTGAAGATTATTATAAAAAAAACAATGCCACTAAACAGTGGATGTTCAATGGTTGGGAAAAGGAGTTAGCTTTGTTACTTCGTCAAAGTGAGTGAATAAAATGGATATGTTTAAAAATCAACAAAAAATAATTGATGAAATGTCTCACAGAGAATTATTACATCAACTGTACATGACCCAATTATTTCTCTTTAGTATCGCACTAGGAATAGGTTTTTGGAAGTATAAAAGTGTAACTGAAATTACTTCGTATTTTAAGTTTGATTTCGTTCCTATTCTCCTATATGGAGGTGGAAGTGCAGTTATTGTTGTACTGGTGGATATACTCTTTATGAAGCTTCTACCTCCTCATATGTATGATGACGGGGGAATTAACAAAAGAATATTTAAAGACCTTTCACTTATTCAATTGATTTTGTTATGTTTTGTTGTTGCAATAGCAGAAGAACTGCTGTTTAGAGGTGTTTTGCAAGTTCATTTTGGCATCATTTGGGCTAGTATCATATTTGCGCTTATGCATATTCGCTATTTAAGTAAATGGTTTTTGCTCGTCATGGTTGTGACATTAAGCTTTTTTTTAGGGTGGTTATTCGAGCTAACACAGAGTTTGTTTGTAACCATTGTTGCTCATTTTTTAATTGATTTTATGCTAGGGTTGCATATAAGGTTTAACGAGAGTAAGGGTGTTTAGGTGACAGAAGAGTAGAGCTGTATCAGAATACCGCCGTATCCGACAGAAGCAATGTAAAAACAGTTAGCATAACTAATGAAGGATTGTAACATAAACGAGTAGACAACCTCATATCGTGTAGTAAACACAAGGGGGTGTCGAAATGGAACGTAACATTCAAAAGTTGCACCATTCAACGGACGAGCCGACGAAGTATATGTTACAAAGTGTTATTGAGCGAAAGAAGAAGTTCGATGGATTAAAGCGAAAAGAAAAAAGGCTCACATTTGCCTTTTTAGGAGCATTAATCTTATTTGGATGTTATTTGTTTTTTTCACTTTCTCATCTTTCTATGTTTAGTATTAGTGGTGTCATTGGTTTTATTTTAAATGAAACGTATCATTTATTTATGATACTTGCTGTCATGTCACTGTATGTGCATCTTTTACAAGTTCATAAAAAAGGTGAGAAAGCTGAAAAAGAGTTTCATGATTTAAGGTGTGAAATTATTCAAAAAAGCAAAGATTTATGGCCTACACATGAAAAGTGGGAATCAAGGCACAATGTGTTTGAACTTATGAAGAATGAATATGATATTAATTTGTATCATGAGAACAAGTAAAAGTGTATCAGTTTACAACTAAAATCTTTTAACATAAACCCCTCTTTCGTTTCATAAAACAAAAAAAGAGGGGGAGTTGGTGTGATGAAAAAACTCATTTTGCTTGTCATAGCAGCTGTATGTCATTCTCTTGTCATTCGGTGGGTTCCGATAAATGTTTCTTTTCGTGTAACCGATCTTTTTCTTCAAATGTTGATGAGTCCACTTAAATATATCGTTGTGATGTTCGCTTTTTCTCTTTCATTTTTATGCTATTCTGTCTTCATTCGTACAGCAATCGAACAAATGTACATGATAAAAAAGCAACGTCCGTTATCATGGTCAAATGTTGGTTTGTCTTTATGTATGAGTGCTAGCTTTTTTATTCTGTTTACGTTTGGTTTTTGGCAGACCTTGCTCATATTATGTTTCTCTTTCATCTATGGTATTATTTCTATAGATTTACGAAAGCAAGCTGTAGATAGGCAGCTGTAGGAGGAAGTATGGCATTATTAATTGGTTGTGCAAGTTTATTTGTACTTATTTTTATTGGTTATATGTGGATAGAAGCTAAGCGAAATTCAGTCGTTCATCATAATATGACACTTTCACGCTTTCCAAAAACATTTGAATCGTTACGTATCTTTTTTATCTCTGATATTCATCGGAGAACAATACCAGACCGCTTATTACATAAAATAAAAGAAAAAGTAGACATTGTAATAATAGGAGGAGATTTAACAGAAAAGGGAGTGCCATTCTCAAGAGTCCTCCATAACATCCGACAGTTAAAAAAATTAGGTCCAGTGTATTTTGTTTGGGGAAACAATGATTATGAAGTTGATTATCACGAGCTAGATGCGTTATTGCTAAGTGAGCAAGTGACTATTTTAGATAATACAGCTGTCAAGTTTGAGTCCGCAGAGGGAGAGTCTTTTGATTTACTTGGAGTAGATGATACGTCGAAGAAGAGAGCGCAACTACATCTGGCTTTACAGGACTGTGAAGAAGAGAGCTTTAAAATCTTAGTTAGTCATAATCCTTCTATTATTCATAAAGTGAAAAAGGAAGATAAAATTGATTTTGTCTTAAGTGGACATACACACGGAGGGCAAATTCGTTTCTTTGGAATCGGTCCTTATGAAATAGGAGGATTGAAGGAAGTAAACGGCACAACGTTATTTGTGAGTAATGGATATGGAACGACAGCTATACCATTTCGACTCGGGGCACGTTCAGAAACGCATTATATTGTTATTAGTCGTACAAAATAACCTTCAGCTTACATAAGCATATACAAAATTTACATAGTAAATAGGATAGACTATAATGCAAGTATCTTACACAGTTCATAAAGTAGTTGGAGGGTATGTATGGCTTCTCAAGAAGGAAAATATAATATTAAAGCCATTTCAAATATGGTTGATATTCAGCCAGGAACACTTAGAGCGTGGGAGCGACGGTATCATATTTTAAATCCTGTTCGTAATGAATCAGGTCATCGTTTATATACAGATGAAGACTTTAAAAAGCTGAAATGGTTAACAGAAAAAGTAAATAGCGGCTTTACAATTAGTCAAGCTGTGTCATTGTTAGAAACAGAAAGCACATCGGTTGAAGAAGACGAAAATCACGGAACGGTGGATTCACCACAGAAGATAAAAGAAGAGTTATTACGTGCATTATTATCTTTTGAGGAAAGTAAAGCGCAAGATTTAATTAGCCACGCATTTAGCTTATATGCAGTCGAAAAAGTAATCATGGACATTTTAGGATCTGCTCTTGTACAAATTGGAGACATGTGGGAGAAAGGGCAAATTACCAGCGCACACGAACATTACGCGTCTCAGTTATTAAAAGCAAGAATTAGCATGATCTTTTATTCGCTACCTTCAAGTGGTTTACTTCCAAAAACGATTGCTGTATGTGGACCGGGAGAAACGCATGAAGTAGGATTGTTGATTTTTACCTTCTTTTTACGAAGAAAAGGGTTCGAAGTGATTTATCTAGGGAGTAGTATTGAGGAAAAAGACTTGCCTTTGATTGTGAAAGAAGTAAATCCCACATTCCTCTTTATGTCTTGTACAATGCCAGATAATGCATTGAAAACAGTAGAAGTGGCTTCTGAAATGAAGAAGCAATTTCCTGGTGTGCATGTTGGATTAGGTGGTTATGCTTTTGATATGTTAGATCAGGATGAGCGTGAAAAAGCACAACCTTTTGTAGTAGGACATACAAAAGATTCTTGGAATGAATGGCTGAATGAAAAATTAGCAGAATTAGACGCTTAACATGCTTGTCTTTCTAAAAAGAAACATGTAAACTCATGATTATAGTGCGAACCGTTTTCCAAAAATTACATATGCTACATTAAGTACAATCATGTAGATGTGAGCGCGAGCGGGGAGGGGCATACATGAGGCTTGAACGATTAAATTATGATAAGATCAAAGTGTTTTTAACGTATGATGATTTATCTGAAAGAGGATTAACAAAGGAAGATTTATGGCGTGACTCGTTTAAGGTTCAGCAACTATTTAGAGAGATGATTGAACAAGCGTGTGATGAATTAGGCTTTCAGCCAACTAGCTCTCTGTCTGTTGAAGTATTTGCACTTCAAGCGCAAGGTATGGTTATTATTGTCACAACGAAAGATAGTGAAGAAATTGATGAAGATGAAGATGAATATATAGATGAGTATATTGAAATGCAAGTTACCTTAGATGAAAGCACAGATGTATTTTTTGAGTTCTGTTCATTTGAAGATGTTATTCAACTTGCAAACCGCTTGTCGCTCCTTTATAAAGTAGGAGGCGCTTTATATTCATATGATAACCGTTTTTACTTGTTGTTTGATCATGATCAATTAGTAGAAGTTCAAATGTCTGATTTAATTGCACTGCTTGCTGAGTATGGTCATCCTTCTACTATTACAAAACATCGAGTTCACGAATATGGAAAGCTGTTATTAGAGTCTGAAGCAATGACTTATATTTCAAACACATTTAAATGACAGCTCCTTTCTAAAGCAATATTATTTTTAAAATAATCTATTAAACATAGCGACTTGATGTAGGTTAGTTACAGGTTTTTATAAAAACAATCAAGTTATAAAAAAGACCATTTAGTTGAACAAGCGTTATTTTGTTTAACTAAATGGTCTTTTTAAAAACCAATACATCCACTATTTTTTTAGTCATTTTAGGTGGAAAATGGAGAAGATAAGTTGTATCATGTAAGGGGAAGAATGATTATTTTATCATTATTAGAAGATGTTTGAAAGCGTTTACTGTTAAGTGTACAAAAAAATACGAAAAGTGAATTTTTTTGTTTGCATAATTTATGGAAACGTGTATACTATGTCATGAAAGTAGCATCAACGAATTGATAATTTGATTCACTTTAGGAGGTTCACAGATGGTAGCCGACAAGACGAAAGACCAAGTAAACAATCAAGAAGAAAAACATGATGTACTAAGATCAACACAAACTGTGATACATAAAGCTTTAGAAAAGCTAGGCTATCCTGAGGAAGTATTTGAATTGTTAAAAGAACCAATTCGCATGATGACAGTCAAAATTCCTGTTCGTATGGATGATGGCTCAGTAAAAATATTTACCGGTTATCGTGCTCAACATAATGATGCAGTTGGTCCAACAAAAGGTGGTATTCGATTTCACCCAAATGTTACTGAAAAAGAAGTTAAAGCGCTTTCAATTTGGATGAGTTTAAAATGTGGTATTGTTGACTTACCTTACGGTGGAGGAAAAGGTGGCATTGTTTGTGATCCGCGAAACATGTCCTTTGGGGAATTAGAGCGCTTAAGTCGTGGCTATGTAAGGGCAATTAGTCAGATTGTAGGCCCAACAAAAGATATTCCTGCACCAGATGTTTTCACGAATTCCCAAATTATGGCTTGGATGATGGATGAATATAGCCGTATTGATGAATTTAACTCTCCTGGTTTTATTACAGGAAAGCCACTTGTTTTAGGCGGGTCTCATGGTCGTGAAACAGCGACTGCAAAAGGTGTGACTATTTGCATTAGGGAAGCAGCCAAAAAGCGTGGAATTGAGTTAACAGGTGCTCGTGTTGTCGTTCAAGGATTCGGAAATGCAGGAAGCTTTTTAGCGAAATTTATGCATGACGCTGGAGCAAAAGTAGTTGGAATTTCTGATGCTTACGGTGCTCTTCATGACCCAAATGGTTTAGATATTGATTATTTATTAGATCGACGTGATAGCTTTGGTACAGTTACCAAGTTATTCAACAATACGATTAGCAATAAAGAATTATTAGAGCTTGATTGTGATATTTTAGTCCCTGCGGCGATTGAAAATCAAATTACTGAAGAAAATGCTCATAACATCCGTGCGAGCATTGTTGTAGAAGCCGCTAACGGTCCGACAACACTAGAAGCAACCCAAATCTTGACTGAGCGAGGTATTTTACTTGTTCCAGATGTGTTAGCAAGTGCAGGTGGGGTAACTGTATCTTATTTTGAATGGGTACAGAACAACCAAGGCTACTATTGGACAGAAGAAGAAGTAGAAGAGAAGTTAGAATTAGTGATGGTTAAATCCTTTAATAATATTTATGAAACGTCAACGGTTCGTAAGGTAGACATGCGTCTGGCTGCCTATATGGTCGGGGTGCGAAAAATGGCAGAAGCATCTCGATTTAGAGGATGGATTTAAAACAGAACAATTGCATGCATAGAAAAAATCTCCTATCATTAGATAGGGGATTTTTCAGTTAGATGATGATCGTTAAAATAAAAAAGACAAGGATTTAAGCATAATAGAAGGAGAACATTCTTTTATGCTAATAGGACTGAGCACTTTTATCAATTTTAAATGTAGTTGTTGATAAATGAAGGAGTGAATGAAGTGAGGAATGAAGAAGTAATTATAGTAGGGGGAGGTCCTTGTGGAATTTCTGCTGCTATTGAATTACAAAATATAGGGATGAACCCTCTAGTTATTGAAAAGGGTAATATTGTAAATGCTATTTATCATTATCCTACTCACCAAACGTTTTTTAGTTCTAGTGAGAAATTAGAAATTGGTGGTGTACCCTTTATTACAGAAAACCGCAAACCGGTTCGTAATCAAGCACTTGCTTATTATCGAGAAGTAGTCAAACGAAAAAAAGTAAGGATAAATGCGTTTGAACAAGTGAGTTTAGTTGAAAAGCAAAAAGATGGTACGTTTATAGTTAAAACATCGAAAGAAACTTATAAAACGAAATACGTCATTATCGCAACGGGCTATTATGATCATCCGAATTATATGGGGGTTCCAGGTGAGGATTTACCAAAAGTTTATCACTACTTTAAAGAAGCTCATCCATACTTTGATAAAGACGTTGTGGTTATTGGTGGAAAGAATTCTAGTGTCGATGCAGCTTTAGAATTAGTCAAATCGGATGCTCGTGTAACAGTTTTATATCGAGGGTTAGAATATTCAAAAAGTGTAAAGCCTTGGATTCTTCCAGAGTTTGAAGCCTTAGTGCGTCATGAAGTGATTAATATGAAATTTGGTGCACATTTGAAGGGAATTACTGAACAGACAGTCACCTATGTTCAAGGTGATCAAGAATATACAATTCCAAATGATTTTGTTTTTGCCATGACCGGCTATCATCCTGATCATTCCTTTTTAACAAAGATGGGTGTAGAAATTCATTCTGCAACTGGTAGGCCGTTATATAATGAAGAAACAATGGAAACGAATGTTGAAGGGATTTTTATAGCAGGTGTGATTGCTGCTGGAAATAATGCAAATGAGATTTTTATTGAAAATGGCCGATTTCACGGAGAGCAAATCGCTACCTATATAAAAAATAAGAATAAAATGTAATGATCTATTTGTGATGAAAAGGAATTGATTTAACATGTGTTTAATTGGTTAAATCAATTCCTCTTTGTTCATGGTAAATTACTTTAAAAACATTGTTTGTAAATGAGAAGGGTCAGATGTTTTTTCTAGAGCTGTTAATAGTTTAATTCTTGCTTTTTGTCCATTTAGCCCATTAGAGAAGATAACACCTAAATCTTTAAGTTGTTTACCGCCACCTTCATAGCTGTATACGTCTTGTGCGATGCCATTAAAACATCTAGAAACAAGTACAATAGGGATGTTCTTTTGTAGCAAGTGTTTAATCCCATCGATGGTGCGAGGGGGAAGATTTCCTTGTCCTAATGCTTCAATTACTAATCCATCAATGTTCATATCACACACTGCATGTAGGATCTGCTCATCCATCCCTGCATATGCTTTAAGTAAAATCACTTTTTTATCTACTTTATCCACAACATATAAGTCACGAATTGTTGGCATGTGATGAAATAGAACGTGTTGTTTCGTTACAATACCAATTGGACCGTATTGAGGACTTTGAAAAGTTGCCACGTTACTTGTGTGCGTTTTGGTCACATTCTTTGCTGTATGAATTTCATCATTCATGACAACAAGTACCCCTTTACCTCTTGCTTCATCGCTAATTGCTACACGCAAAGAAGAAATAAAATTATGAGGACCGTCTGAACCAATTTCGTTACTTGATCTCATAGCACCAGTCAGTACAATTGGAATGTCAGTTTGAATGGTTAAATCTAAAAAGTAAGCGGTCTCTTCGAGTGTATCTGTTCCGTGTGTAATGACAACGGCATCAATTTGTTGGTGTTGAATGTTCTTTTCTATTGTTTTAGATAAAAGAAGCATTTCGTTTGGTGTGATATGAGGAGAAGGTAAATGAAATACTTCTTCAACAATTACATTTGCTAATTTTGTGATTGAAGGTGTCGAATACATTAAGGGGTTTTGTTTACTAGGTGCAACTGAGCCTGTTTGTTCATCTTCTTTCATTGAAATGGTTCCGCCTGTATGGATGATATAAACGGTTTTCATTCATTCCGTCTCCTTTCTGTTTAAATGTTTGATAGATCAAACATTTTCTATATGCACTGAATGAATTATTAGGAAATAATTTTCTTTCTTACAATAACATGTTAACATTAAAAAAAATAGAGGAAATGAGGCGCTTTTTATGTTAGGAATTATTTCTGCAGGTATTGCGCCGGGACTAGCACTGCTAAGCTTTTTCTATCTAAAAGATGAATATGAGAGTGAACCTATTTCGATGGTTTTCAAAACGTTTATTTTTGGTGCCATGCTGGTGTTGCCAATCATGTTCATTCAATACGTATTAGAAGAAGAGCAGTTATTACAAGATCCTTTTATTAAGGCCTTTTTTACAGTTGGTTTGTTAGAAGAGTTCTTTAAATGGTTTATTTTATACTTTACTATTTATCAGCATGTAGAGTTTGACGAGCATTATGATGGGATCGTGTACGGTGCAGCTGTATCTCTTGGGTTTGCAACTGTAGAAAATGTTTTATTTCTGTTTGCAAATGGATTAGAAACGGCTATCGGAAGAGCCATGCTTCCAGTTTCGAGCCATGCGTTATTCGGTGTCATCATGGGGTATTACTTAGGGAAAGGGAAGTTTTCCCAAGGGAAAGAACGTTCACAGTGGATTACATATTCATTATTCATACCGTTTTTTTTACACGGATTATACGACTTTATCATTATCACGATGGATCAGTGGATTCTTTTTATTATTCCTTTTATGATTGGTTTGTGGTGGTTTGGATTACGTAAAGTGAAGAAAGCTAAACAGTTTTCCTTACATTAAGCTCAGTTGATCGCTCTTTCGTAGCAAGAGAGATTTAGCTGAGCTTTTTGTGTTTGAAAATAGCTTGTAAAGTAGAAGGTTAGTAAGATATTTTGTACAAATTCTTCCGATGTTGTATAAAAAAGCATCCATTACAAAAAATACTCCTATCATAACTTTGGTGTGATGTAGGAGGTTATTTAATGTTATCGTTTCAGCGTTGTCTAAAAGCGTTATTGGTAACAAGTGTATTAACGTTAGTGATAGGTTTTACAATTCCTCAATCAGCTTCAGCATTTTCAAACCAAGTCATTCAACACGGAGCAGTAGGGGATGACGTTATTGAATTACAATCACGCTTACAATACCTTGGTTTTTATAATGGACAAATTGATGGCGTGTTTGGATGGAGCACGTACTGGGCGTTACGTAACTTTCAGTATGAGTTTGGTCTCAAGATTGACGGATTAGCAGGTCAAGAGGCAAAGAACAAGTTAGCAAAAGCTACAAAATACCATGAGCACTTTGTAAAGAAACAAATTAATAGTGGAAACAAATTTACTCACTACGGTGGTGTGCCATTGGATCAACAAAAGAAGGCAAACCCTAGACGTCAAACTCAACAAGGTGCACAAGGTGGAACTCAGCAAGGCAGAGGTAGCCAACAAGGTGCACAAGGTGGGACTCAGCAAGGCAGAGGTAGCCAACAAGGTGCACAAGGTGGGACTCAGCAAGGCGGAGGTAACCAACAGGGTGCACAAGGTGGGACTCAGCAAGGTGGAGGTAACCAACAGGGTGCACAAGGTGGGACTCAGCAAGGTGGAGGTAATCAACAAGGTGCACAAGGTGGGACTCAGCAAGGTGGAGGTAATCAACAAGGTGCAGGGAAACAACAAAATACAACTGAAGAGTCGGAGGAGTCAGCTGCTCCACAAGTAAAAGCAGCAAATGTACCAAATGGTTTTTCTCAGAACGATATTCAGTTAATGTCAAATGCGGTTTATGGAGAAGCGCGTGGTGAGCCGTATATTGGTCAAGTAGCGGTAGCTGCGGTTATTTTAAATCGAGTAAACAGCGCAACCTTCCCTAATACTGTAGCAGGGGTTATTTTTGAACCGAGAGCCTTTACGGCTGTGGCAGACGGACAAATTTGGTTAGAACCAAATGAGACAGCCAAAAAAGCGGTTTTAGATGCAATTAATGGATGGGACCCAACAGGAAATGCCCAGTATTATTTTAATCCTAATACTGCAACGAGTGCATGGATTTGGTCTCGACCACAAATTAAGCAAATAGGAAAACATATATTCTGTGAATAAAGAGAGGTGAATGATCATGTTTAGAAGTATATTGATTGCAATTTTAGCAATAGGAATTGTTGGTGTAGGATATTGGGGTTATACAGAGCATCAACAAAAAGATGCGGTGTTAATTCAAGCAGAAAATAGTTATCAACGTGCATTTCATGATTTAACATATGAACTAGACTTATTAAACGATAAAATCGGCTCAACATTGGCAATGAATTCACGTGATCAGCTTTCGCCTGCTTTAGCGGAAGTATGGCGAGTGACATCGGAAGCACATAGCAATTTAGGACAATTACCTTTAGCGTTATTGCCTTTTAATAAAACAGAAGAATTTCTGTCAAACATCGGTGATTTTAGTTACAAGGTGGCGATTCGCGATCTAAGTGCTTCTCCGCTAACAGATGAGGAATACGGGACACTGCAATCTCTCTATAAAACATCGTCAGACATTCAAAACGAAATGCGAAAAGTGCAGCACCTTGTTATTGAAAATAATTTACGCTGGATGGATGTAGAACTGGCTTTAGCAACAAAAGAAAAACAAGCCGATAATACAATTGTCGATGGACTAAAGACCGTTGAAAAAAGCATGGAGTCATATGAAGAAAGTAGTTTTGGTCCAAGCTTTGTGACAAATCAAAACAAGCATCGAGAGTTTTCCCAATTAAAAGGACGCGATATTAATGAAAATGTGGCGAAAGAAGTCGCACGGTCATTTTTAGAACTCAAAGGAAATGAAAAGATTAACGTTGCAGAAAGTGGAAAGGGTGCAGATCATAGCTTTTATAGCTTAACGATTACCGATCCACAAACAAAGCAAGAAACATACATGGACGTAACAAAAAAAGGTGGATATCCGATTTGGGTATTACAGAACACTGAAGTCAAAGAACAAAAGATCAGTTTGAATGAAGCGATGGAAAAAGCACACACATTTTTAAAAGAACATGATTTTGAAAGTGTTGTGATGTCTGAGAGTGCACAATATGAAAACACAGGAGTCTTCACATTTGTAGAGGAGACAGAAGCTGGTGTGAGAATTTACCCAAATGCTGTGAAGATGAAGGTTTCTTTAGAAGATGGTAAGGTTGTAGGCTTTTCTGCTAAAGATTTTTTATTGTCACATCGCCTACGAGAAATTCCTGAGCCAACAATATCTCAAGAAGAAGCTCGAAGTAAAATTAATCAAAATGTGAAGATTATGGAAGAACGCGTAGCTTTAATTAAAAACGATGTAAATGAAGAAGTGTTGTGTTACGAGTTTTTAGGAACGATTAACAATGATACGTATCGCATCTTTATTAATGCCAAGGATGGGTATGAAGAGCAAGTGGACAAGCTTCAAAATGCAGAGCCTCTCTATAATCAAGTGTAATGACTAGAACCTCTCTATTTGCAAATAGAGAGGTTTTTATGTATGAAGGTCCTTCCATCTATCCATAATGATAAAAAGGGTGTGAACTGTATGAAAAGGATTGAAGGGCTTTTAATTAAGTTAGCGATTATACAATTTATTTTTTTATTTATTGCGCAATGTATTTTGTTAGCAAGTGATCATAGTACATATTTCTCGAAGGTAATTCAATATGAAGGGGTGGCGAAAAATAATTTCAATAAAATTATTGAAACATTCGACCCATAAACAGTCGTATGATAAAATAACAATAGATAATTTATCGATAAACGAGCAAGGTGCAGGATCATTACCTGCTCTTTTTTTCGTCATCTATCATCATATATGTTGAAAGTCCATTTCTATAGCAGATAAAAGAATAAGGTCTGTTTATTTTTTGTGAATTTAAGGAGGAAGTATGGAAAAACGTATTTCAATTGCAATCGATGGCCCAGCAGCTGCTGGGAAAAGTACGGTTGCTAAAATTATTGCAGAGAAATTGTCATACATTTATGTAGACACGGGTGCTATGTATCGTGCTATTACTTATAAAGCTCAACAACAAAATCTTGATTTGCAAAATGAAGATGCACTTCTAGCGTTATTACAGCGTACTACAATTGATTTACAGCCTTCTAATGATGGTCAGATTGTCCTCTTAGATCGGGTAGATGTCACGATGGAAGTTCGTTCATCTGAGGTAACAAATGCTGTATCAATTGTGGCAAAGCATCGGGGTATAAGAGAAGAGATGGTAGCTCGTCAGCAGCAATTAGCAAAAAGTGGTGGCGTTGTAATGGATGGTCGTGACATCGGTACTCATGTATTACCGAATGCAGAGGTAAAGGTTTTTTTACTAGCTTCTGTTGAAGAACGCGCCAAAAGACGACATGAAGAAAATATATCAAAAGGATTTACCTCTAACATTGAGCAATTAAAAGAGGAAATCGCTAAAAGAGATAAGTTAGACTCAGAACGAGAAGTGGCGCCGTTGAAAAAAGCAGAGGATGCTACCCAAATTGATACAACCTCATTAACTATTTATGATGTTGTAGATCGTATACTTGCAATTGTGAATGAAAGGATATGAGGAGATGAGCTTTTATACATTTGCAAGGTCTGTTGTGAAAGGCGTATTAAAGCCCATCTATCGAGTTGAAGCTATTGGGACAGAGAATATTCCAAAAGAAGGTGGAGTTATTCTTTGTTCCAATCATATTGATAACTTAGATCCACCAGCAGTAGGGATTACATGTCCAAGACCGATTTCATTTATGGCAAAAGAAGAGTTGTTTCGTGCGCCAATATTAAAAAGTATCTTACCGGGATTACAAGCTTTCCCTGTTAAAAGAGGGATGGGAGACCGTGAAGCTTTAAGAAAAGGAATTGCCCTTTTAAAAGAAGGAAAAGTGCTTGGTTTGTTTCCGGAAGGTACAAGAAGCAGAGATGGAAAACTTGGAAAAGGGTTAGCGGGTGTAGGATTCTTTGCGTTGCGTTCTGATGCTGTCGTTGTTCCTTGTGCGATTATAGGGCCATATAAGGCGTTTCGAAAAGTGAAAGTAGTTTACGGACTGCCAATGAACATGAGTGAGTTTCGTGAGCGAAGAGCATCGGCTGACGAGGTAACGGATGCGATTATGGCTGAAATTGCAGAATTGCTTGAAAAATATTAATAGTTGGCACCTTTTTGCTTGACAAAAGATTCTATTTATTAGAAGTTAGTAACAAAGAGAGTTTTTTCTATACGTAGTTATATACACTACTAATTGTTAAAAGAATCTAATCTCAATGGAAAGGATATCTCTAGAATAAGTAACAAAAAGAACAATGGTTTCAAACATCTAGAGGTATCTTGCTTTGAGTGAAAATTAGCTTCTTTTATTTTAATACATACTGTAGGTTAGTAACTAAGGAGGATTAGACGATGGTAGAAGATATGAATCAAGTAGAATTTAACGCATTAGAAGTGGGAGATCGCGTAAGTGGTGTCGTAACAAAAGTCGAAGAAAAGCAAGTTCTTGTTGAAGTAGAGGGGAGTAAACTAGACGGAATTATTCCAATCAGTGAATTATCAAGCTTGCATATTGAAAAAGCTACAGATGCTATTGATGTAGGTACAGAAGTGCAAGCAAAAGTGATTAAAGTAGAAGATGAACTACTCGTTTTATCCAAACGTGCGATTGATGCTGAAAAGGCATGGGAAGACCTTGAGCAGAAGCTTGTGTCTAAAGAGGTATTTGAAGCGGAAGTAAAAGAGGTTGTAAAGGGTGGATTAGTCGTTGATATTGGTGTAAGAGGATTCATCCCAGCTTCTCTTGTTGAAACATACTTTGTTGAAAACTTCGAAGATTACAAAGGTAAAACGTTAACTGTAAAAGTGAAAGAGTTAGATAAAGAGAAGAATCGTGTGATTTTATCTCATCGTGATGTAGTAGAAGAGCAGTTACTAAATGAAAAAGCAACTGTTATGAGCTCTTTAAAAGCAGGCCAAGTGTTAGAAGGAAAGGTACAACGCCTAACAGACTTCGGTGCATTTGTTGATATCGGTGGAGTTGATGGGTTAGTTCACATTTCACAATTAGCACATACACGTGTAGAGAAGCCATCGGACGTTGTAGAAGAAGGTCAGCAAGTAAAAGTGAAAGTACTATCAGTTGACAAAGAGAATCGTCGTGTATCATTATCAATTAAGGATATATTAGAGGGCCCTTGGACAAATATTTCATCAGAGTTTGAGCGAGGAGATGTGCTAGATGGTACTGTAAAGCGACTTGTATCATTCGGTGCATTCGTTGAAGTAGCTCCTGGCGTTGAAGGATTAGTTCACATTTCACACATTGCAAATAAACACATCTCTACTCCTCATGAAGTATTAAAAGAGGGAGAAAAGGTAAAAGTAAAAGTATTAGATGTGAATGAAAGTGAAAAAAGAATGTCTTTAAGTATCCGTGATCTTGAAGAAAAACAATCAGAGGAAGACTATCGTAATTATGAGCCGATTGAAGAAGTAAAAGGCTTTCAATTAGGTGACATGATTGGAGATCAACTAAAAAAATTAAAGTAATGGTGATGCTTTATGAGTAGAGCGCAACGAAAAATTGACCATATTCAACATGCATTAAATACAGGTCAACATCGTTTGCATGGATTAGACGATATTTCATTTGTTCATAATAGCTTGCCGAACCTACGTGTTGATAAAATAGATTTGAATACTCAAATTGGCGAACTTTCTTTAAGTTCGCCAATTTTTATCAATGCGATGACAGGTGGCGGTGGAGTAGAAACAGAAAACATTAATCGATCTCTTGCACAAGTGGCGCGTGAGTGTGACTTAGCGATGGCTGTTGGTTCACAAATGGCAGCCATTAAAGATCCTGTGGAAAGACAAAGCTATGCTGTTGTTAGACAAGAGAATCCAACAGGTGTTGTATTTGCAAACTTGGGTAGCGAAGCGACAGTTGAGCAAGCGCAACAAGCGGTGGATATGATTGAAGCGAATGGTTTACAGGTTCACTTAAATGTCATTCAAGAACTGGTTATGCCAGAAGGAGATCGTGATTTTACTGGTGCATTGCGCCGAATTGAACAAATTGTAAAAGGAATTTCGGTTCCTGTTATTGTAAAAGAAGTCGGGTTTGGCATGAACAATAAGGTAGCGAAACAGCTCCGAGAAGTGGGAGTTAACATCTTAGATATAGGTGGGTACGGTGGTACTAATTTCTCACGAATTGAAAATGAACGAAGAGAAAAGCAATTTTCGTTCTTTAATGAATGGGGAATATCTACAGCTGCTTCTATTGCTGAAGTATGTCAGGCAGAAAAAGGTTTGTCTGTTATCGGTTCAGGTGGTATTCAAACGACAGTGGATGTTGCTAAAAGTGTGGCTTTAGGTGCTTCTGCTGTTGCGATGGCGGGTAGGTTTTTATCTATCTTAGTAAATGAAGGTGTAGATCACGTTATCCAAGAAGTAAACGATGTGCATGAAGAACTGAGATTTATGATGACGGCTTTAGGTGCACCTTCGGTTGCGGCGTTACAGAAAACACCCGTTGTGATAAGTGGTCAAACTCATCATTGGTTAACGGAAAAAGGGATTTCAACTGCATATTATGCGCAAAGATAACAAAAAGGCCTGATCAAGCATCAGGCCTTTTTGTTATCTATTGATATCACGTGCTTCCTCAGGACTTTGAAGATTTGTTGCCCCTGGATAATGAAGTCCTTGGTCACGATCAGATTCTACTTTTTTTGATTGTTTTAACTTCTTTTCTTGGCGGTCTTTACTCATTTTTTATTCCTCCTTCGTACCATCATCCTTTATATATTTACCAAACTGCTTTCATTTATACCGCAATGAAGATTAAGTTTCTTTCGAATGATACATAATGGAAATAAAAGGTGGTGAAAAAATGGAAGGAATTTATTTTTATTGGTTTGCATGGATGGGGTGGATTGTCACAACGTTCTTTATGGACAAAACAAAGCAACGGTTTTGGTATACAGCCATTATATTATTTAGTATTAGTTTATCCTTAACGAATGTCCAATTGCTTACGATGACAGTCAGTGGTACATATTTACTGTTACTCATTATGAGTTATATAAGCTTTTCACGTGTGAAAGTTAGACAACAAGTTTATTATTTCATAGCTTCATTTATTGGAGCTATCGCTTATGCAAGCTTTTGTTTATTTGAATTGTACGATCCTGTATGGATCTTTATTGATAAACGCTTAATAGTTAGTACTCTTATTCTTTATGTGATCTTTATGTTAGTTAAAACGTATAAAATGAGAATTATTTGTTCTATTATTGCGATCTGTCAAGGTGATTTATTTTTTTCTTTTGTACTTAGAACGCTGTCTTTTCCTTACGAGATTGGTGCTTTATTGCTATTAGACATTATAGCCATCACGGTGTTAACTATTAGTGTATGGGAAGGGATTTTGAAAATGACCGTTTATTTTGATGGATACCTGCTAAAATGGAACAAACAAAAACAAACTACCTATAAGTAAAAGAAGAGTGAGAGAGGCGCTAAAAGTTCATCAATTACGTGTACTTTCTTGTTAAGAAATTTGATCATAAAAGATTATATTGTTGTTTATTACTTTTTTTGATAAAATTATTAGATTGAAAAGGCTATCTCAACTGTAACAGTTTGAGAGTGTTAATAGGTTCTAATTTCCTCATTAACAAACAGTCGGGGTCATGCATCATTGAATGCATGACCTCGGTTTATGAAGCAAACCTTATATGTAGCATGCTATATTTTCGTTCAGAAAATTAACTTACATATTTATAGATAAAAGAAGGGAAGTAATGATATGCCAAAGCCAATTATAGCAATCGTTGGAAGACCGAATGTTGGAAAGTCAACGATTTTTAATCGTATTGTAGGAGAAAGAGTGTCAATTGTAGAAGATATTCCAGGAGTAACACGTGATCGTATTTATAGCTCAGGTGAGTGGTTAAACACGGACTTTAATATTATTGATACAGGCGGAATCGACATTGGAGACGAGCCTTTTATTGAACAAATTAAGCACCAAGCAGAGATTGCGATTGACGAAGCGGACGTAATTATTTTCCTAACTAACGGTCGAGATGGAATTACCGGTGCTGATGAAGAAGTAGCAAAAATTCTATATAAGTCAAAGAAACCTGTTGTATTAGCCGTTAATAAAATTGACAACCCAGATATGAGAGAGCTTATGTATGACTTTTATGCTCTTGGGTTTGGTGAGCCGTTCCCAATCTCAGGTACTCATGGACTTGGATTAGGAGATTTATTAGATGAGGCCGCTAAGTATTTTCCTAAAGAAGGAGAAACGGAGTATTCTGAAGAGACGATTTGCTTCTCTTTAATCGGTCGTCCAAATGTAGGGAAGTCGTCTCTTGTTAATGCGTTATTAGGTGAAGAGCGTGTAATTGTAAGTAATATTGCAGGAACAACTCGTGACGCCATTGATACGCAGTTTACAAAAGAAGACCAAGAGTACGTTGTTATTGATACGGCAGGAATGAGAAAGAAAGGAAAAGTGTATGAAAGTACAGAAAAATACAGTGTACTTCGCGCACTAAAGGCCATTGAGCGTTCTGATGTTGTTCTTGTTGTACTAAATGCGGAAGAAGGAATTATCGAGCAAGACAAGCGTATTGCAGGGTATGCTCATGAAGCTGGTAAAGCGGTTGTAATTGTTGTAAACAAATGGGATACAGTTGAAAAAGACGAAAAGACAATGAAACAATTCGAGCAAAAAATACGTGATCACTTCTTATTCTTAGATTATGCACCAATTGTTTTCTTATCAGCTAAAACGAAAAAGCGTACACATACACTTCTGCCAATGATTAATTTAGCTAGTGAAAATCACTCATTGCGTGCAGAAACAAGTGTAATCAACGACGTCATTATGGATGCTGTTGCAATGAATCCAACACCAACTCATAACGGAAGTCGTTTGAAAATTTATTACACAACGCAAGTTGCTGTTAAACCACCAACATTTGTTGTGTTTGTGAATGATCCTGAACTTATGCACTTTTCATATGAGCGTTTCTTAGAAAATAAGCTACGTGAAGCGTTCGGATTTGAAGGTACACCAATTAAAATGATCCCAAGAGCACGAAAATAAAAGTAGGATGTGATATAGGTGGAGAAGATTGCAGTATTAGGAGCAGGAAGTTGGGGAACAGCTTTGGCTTTTGTTCTTGCTGACAATGGACATGAGGTGCGTATTTGGGGGCACCGTGAGCAAATTATTCAAGAGATTAATGAGAATCATACCAATAACAAATACTTGCCTGATGTTCAGCTACCTCAAACCCTAAAAGGATTTACATCTTTAGCAGATGCGATTTGTGAAGTGGAAACCATTGTTTTGGCTGTACCGACAAAAGCAATGCGCGAAGTAATGGCACAGTTAAAAGAAGTGGCAAGTGATGCTTTGACGATTGTTCATGTAAGTAAAGGGATTGAACCAGATACATTAATGCGTATCTCTGAAATGATTGAACAAGAAATGCCAGATGAGCTTTTAGCAGATGTCGTTGTTTTATCAGGACCTAGTCACGCAGAAGAAGTGAGTCGCAGACAACCTACTACTGTGACAGTTTCTTCTCATAATATGCAGGCGGCTGAAAAAGTTCAAGATCTTTTTACTAATCAGCAATATTTCCGTGTGTATACAAACCCGGATATTATTGGAGTTGAAATTGGAGGGGCATTGAAAAACATTATCGCTTTAGCTGCTGGTATTACAGATGGTTTAGAGTACGGAGATAATGCAAAAGCTGCTTTAATTACGAGAGGCCTAGCTGAGATTGCCAGATTAGGAAGTAAACTCGGAGCAAATCCTCTTACGTTCTTAGGTTTAACGGGAATTGGAGATTTAGTTGTGACATGTACAAGTGTTCATTCAAGAAACTGGCGAGCTGGTAATTTATTAGGAAAAGGATATAACTTAGATGAAGTACTAGCTAATATGGGAATGGTTGTAGAAGGTGTACGTACAACAAAAGCAGCTTATCAACTTGCTCAAAAGTATGAGGTGAAAATGCCAATTACAGCTGCGTTATATGATGTGTTATTTAATAACGTAAAGGCAAAGGATGCTGTAGATTCATTAATGGCTCGAACAAAAACGCATGAAATGGAAGATTTAGCAAACATTTTAGGCGAACGAATGAATGACTAATGAATGTGAACATTCGAAAGGTTGATACAGTTCAAAGTGAGTCATTGTAAAAAAACAATACAAAGAAATTAACCAATTGATGATGCCTAAACGGGTGTTCATGCATAAGATACAGTGTAAAAATGATGAGTAGAACTATTTTAGCGTGGGATGTTTAGTCGATGCTGAGGTGAAGATGCCCCCTTCACTTCAGCTTTTTTATTTTTCAATCTATCTTTTCGATACATATGGTATAATGGTTGTCGGAAAAGGAGTTGATAGTCATGTCCCCAGCGTTAATGAAGATGTGGATTTCCCTTGGTTCGATGGGTTTTATGTTTATTTCAGTTTTGTCGATTTACTTGAGTCGATATGTGATTAAAAACCGCATATTAAAAACCATTATCGCATTTATTGCATACGTACTAATGATTTTGGCAGGAATTATTATTTTCTTTGTTGTGTTTAGTGGTCCAACACCTGAGTAGAAAATATGATACATAAGGTAGGAAGGTACAATATGAAAAGGCTTACATTTTTAGCGTTGTTAGCTAGTATTACTTTATTATTATCAGGGTGCTTGTATCCTGAGGAAAAACTTCAGAAAAATCAAATTCCATATAAAGATCAAATTGCAGCTGTTCAAACTGTTGTTGATCAATATCAAGAGGACAGTGGAGGGTTACTCCCGATTAAAGATCGAGATATGAAAACCCCTATTTATCAAAAGTATCCAATCGACTTTAACAAACTTATTCCTCGTTATATGCAAGAAGCACCTGGAACCTCATTTGAAAGCGGAGGCGTTTTTTCATATGTATTAACAAACGTTGAAGAAAATCCAACTGTTAAGTTAATAGACTTAAGAACAGCAGAGAAGATACGCGAAGTAAACGTTCACTTAAATATGTATCGTCAAAAAAATAGTGGATATGCCCCGTTTAAAGAAGTGTTAGCAAAAGGTGTTTTTTCGATTGATTATAAAAAATTAAATTTTAAAGAGCCAGCTTATGTAGTAAGTCCGTTCTCAGGAAATAACTTACCATTAGTCATGAATCATGAAGGTAACATATTCATTGATTACTCTGCAGACTTATATGATGCGTTATCGAAAGAGGATCATCAATTTAAGCAAGGAGACGATATTCGAGAGTTGTTAATGAGAAAATCGGACTTTGTACCAGCGTATTCTTTGCCATATACAATTGATGAAAAAACAAAAGAACCAATATTTTTAGAAAAATAAGTCATGAACCCTTTCTCTTTGAATAAAATTCAGTGAGAAAGGGTTTTTTCTTTCTTCTTCACGCTTTACCATAACTGATACTGTTTGCAATCGTGAAGTTAGTCAACATAGGAAAAAAATCATAAATTTTTGTAAGAGAAGTCATATTTTAATAGGACAACATCATAGATATGTATTGTCCTAATTTATTCTCGCAATGGATATCATATCCCATGAACTCATAGATCGGAGGGGATCTTTTGGAAAAGGTAGATATTTTCAAGGATATCGCTGAGCGAACAGGTGGCGATATTTATTTAGGAGTAGTTGGTGCAGTACGTACAGGTAAGTCTACTTTCATCAAAAAATTTATGGAGCTAGTAGTTTTACCGAATATTCAAAATGAAGCGGAGCGCGCTCGAACACAAGACGAATTACCGCAAAGTGCTGCGGGTAAGACGATTATGACAACTGAGCCAAAGTTCGTTCCAAATCAAGCAGTCAACATTCAGGTAGATGACGGACTTGAGGTTAACATAAGATTAGTTGATTGTGTTGGATACACGGTACCGGGTGCGAAAGGTTATGAAGATGAAAACGGACCACGCATGATTAATACACCGTGGTATGAAGAACCAATTCCGTTTCATGAAGCTGCAGAAATTGGTACTCGAAAAGTAATTCAAGAGCATTCTACGATTGGAGTTGTCATTACGACAGATGGATCAATCGGAGAAATTCCTCGTCATGATTATGTTGAAGCAGAAGAGCGAGTAATTAACGAATTAAAAGAGGTTGGAAAACCGTTCATTATGATTATTAATACGGTTCAGCCGTATCATCCAGATACAGATAAGTTAAGAGCACAACTCACTCAAAAATACGATATTCCGGTTTTAGCAATGAGCGTTGAGAGTATGCGTGATACAGATGTTATGAACGTGTTACGTGAAGCTCTATTCGAATTCCCGGTGTTAGAAGTCAATGTCAATTTACCAAGCTGGGTAATGGTATTAAAAGACAAACATTGGTTAAGAGAAAGTTATCAAGAAGCAGTAAAAGAAATCGTAAAAGATATTAAACGATTAAGAGATGTCGATCGAGTTGTGGATCAATTTAGTGAGTATGAGTTTATTGAACAAGCAAGGTTAGCTGGAATTGAGATGGGTCAAGGGATAGCCGAAATTGACTTATATGCGCCAGACGACTTGTATGACCAAATTTTAAAAGAAGTTGTAGGTGTCGAAATTCGTGGCCGCGATCATCTATTAGAGTTAATGCAAGATTTTGTTCATGCTAAGTTAGAGTATGATCAAGTGTCAGATGCATTAAGAATGGTAAAGCAAACAGGATACGGTATCGCTGCACCGTCTCTTGCTGATATGAGTTTAGATGAGCCAGAGATTATTAGGCAAGGTGCTCGTTTCGGTGTCAGATTAAAAGCAGTTGCACCTTCGATTCATATGATTAAAGTGGATGTCGAATCTGAGTTCGCTCCAATTATTGGTACAGAAAAGCAGAGTGAAGAGCTTGTACGTTATTTAATGCAAGATTTTGAAGATGACCCACTATCAATCTGGAATTCGGACATCTTTGGGCGTTCACTTAGCTCTATCGTAAGAGAAGGGATACAAGCAAAATTATCTCTTATGCCAGAAAATGCTCGATACAAGCTAAAAGAAACACTAGAGCGTATCATTAATGAAGGCTCTGGTGGATTGATTGCCATTATCTTATAAGGAAAGGCTCCTCTAAAGGGGCCTCTTTTTGTTTAATTAACTTGCGGTGGACTTGTTCATATGTTAATCTTTTATCAGAAATTGATTGATCGCTATGTTTTTTGTATAGAGTATGCTTAAAAACATTGAATTATAGAGGTTTATCGTTTATTATAAGCATTGTTAATACATAATAGTTATGTATAAGAATGTATCATTTTGTAAAGAAATGATATATAAACAGTTACTAGATTCTGTACATCGGCTTCTAGTTATGGATAAGACCCTATTTTGGGAGGAGGTGAATGGCATGAACAAGACAGAATTAATTAATGCTGTTGCAGAAGCGAGTGAGCTTTCAAAGAAAGATGCTACAAAAGCAGTTGATGCTGTTTTTGAGTCTATCTTAGAAACTCTAAAAAAAGGCGATAAAGTACAATTAATCGGTTTTGGTAACTTTGAAGTTCGTGAGCGTGCAGCTCGTAAAGGTCGCAACCCACAAACTGGTGAAGAAATCGAAATTCCAGCGAGCAAAGTTCCTGCATTCAAACCAGGTAAAGCTCTTAAAGATGCTGTGAAATAATCTTTACATAAAAATGACTGTTTACTAGTCATGTATAAAGAGCTTAGAAAGGTCGCAAATCGAGCGACCTTTCTTTTTTGCCTTTGGATAGCGTCTATGCTAGAATTTCTTTAAACTTATACTTGGAGGATGTCAAAATGTCATCTGTCAATAAACCTCAAATCGAGCAAGCGGTTAGACTTCTTTTAGAAGCCATTGGAGAAGATCCAAATCGAGAAGGGTTACTAGATACCCCAAAGCGTGTAGCTAAAATGTATGAAGAAGTATTCTCGGGATTGAATGAAGATCCTAAAGAGCATTTTAAAACGGTGTTTGGTGAAGATCATGAAGAACTTGTGCTAGTAAAAGATATTCCGTTTTATTCGATGTGTGAACATCATTTAGTTCCTTTCTATGGAAAGGCTCATGTAGCCTACATACCTAAAGGTGGTAAAGTAACAGGACTTAGCAAATTAGCCAGAGCGGTTGAAGCGGTAGCTAAACGTCCGCAGTTACAAGAGCGTATTACATCAACGGTAGCCGACTCCATCGTTGAATCATTAAATCCTCATGGTGTCATGGTTATCGTTGAAGCTGAGCATATGTGTATGACTATGCGAGGTGTTAAAAAGCCAGGGTCCATGACAATCACATCAGCTGTAAGAGGCATTTTAGAAACGGATGTTGCAGCAAGAGCAGAGGTTTTATCGTTAATTAAAGCGTAACCGAATCGTGAAAAGAGAAGGAGAATTGTTATGAAAGCAAACGGGAGTACAGAATATATTGTTATTAAAGCCATTGAAGATGGGGTAAATGTAATCGGTTTAACAAGAGGAGCTGATACTCGTTTTCACCATTCAGAAAAGCTTGATAAAGGTGAAGTTTTAATTGCTCAATTCACCGAGCATACATCCGCAGTCAAAGTTCGTGGAAAAGCTCTTATCCAGACATCTCACGGTGAAATTGAATCAGAACCTAAAAAATAAGGGATTGTTTTAAAAGTTACGATAAATAAAAAGTTTTACGCAACATCCCTTGTTATTTTGCGCATTGACTGTACTAGTCTTTATAGACAAGGGCTGTTGCGGGTTGAGTCAAATGGGGCACTCTTTGCTCCTTTTGACTCAGCCCCTTGTATATTTATTAGTGGACTTGCGCTCAGGCCTGAAATGATTCAATTAAAAGATGAGCGATCTATTTAAATCAGAATAAAGAAGTATGTATAACAAGGGGAATCAACCGGCAAGAATAGAGAAAAAACGTTTTTTTAAGCCTTACTTATGATATAATTGACACTGTCTATTTAAATGTCAAGAAGTAAGAAGAAATATAGCGTGTGAAAGGGAGACAAGGGTGATAATTGTGCAAAACATCTACGACACAGTTGCAAACATGAAGGAGCAACTTCAAGTTGAATTAAATCATCCATATGTAAAACAATTTATTCATCATCCAGAAATTGATGAAGATAAGTTAATATGCATATGTTCATTTCTAGATAGTATATCAGTTGAAGAGCGCGAAAAGTCTAAATATGTATTGCCTATCATGCTTGTTCAAATTGCACTCGATACTCACGACCTCGTCTCTATTCAAACAATTGGAAATAATGAGTCTTTATTAAAAGAAAGACAATTAACGGTTTTAGCTGGTGACTACTATAGTGGACTTTATTATTATTATTTGTCTAGAAGTGAACAAATTGAGTTAATTAAAGAAGTCGCTTCTGCCATTAAACATGTTAATGTTTCAAAGATAAAACTATATCAAAATGATACAACAGACGTTAAGGATATAATGGTGAATTTTCGTACAGTTGAAGCAGCATTAGTCAATTGCTTGTGCGATTATTTTAAACGAGAAGAGTGGAAAGAACTTTTAGAGCACGTCATATTAATTAGCAGTCTTTTGCGTGAACTTAGAAGGGAAGAGGAAGAAGCACCTTCACTGCTGCTACAAGTATTAGAACAGGAAGAAAATGTTGAAGAAATTGTCCTGTCTCAAGTGCGCGAATCTGCAAGTGTTATTGAACGTTATTTACAAGGTCAGGTTAACTTAAATGCTCAATTTAAGGACTATCTTTATGAACTTTTAAACAAACATAAGCATTGTAAAAATGTTGTAGGAGAAGGATAAAAGTTATGCAGCAATCAAAAGAACAACGTGTCCATAATGTGTTTGAAAAAATTTATAAAAATTATGATCAAATGAATTCTGTTATTAGCTTTCAGCGTCACAAAGCGTGGCGCAAAGATACAATGAAGCGTATGAATGTACAAAAGGGTGCGAAAGCGCTAGACGTTTGTTGTGGGACTGCTGATTGGACCTTAAGCCTTGCTGAAGCGGTGGGTGAAAGAGGAAAAGTAGTTGGATTGGATTTTAGTCAAAATATGCTCCAAATTGGGCAGGAGAAAGTTAATCAATCTCCTTTTTCAACTATTGAGTTAGTTCATGGAAATGCAATGGATCTCCCTTTTGAAGATAATACATTCGATTATGTAACAATTGGGTTTGGATTACGAAATGTTCCCGATTATTTAAAAGCGTTGCAAGAAATGCATCGCGTTGTGAAACCAGGTGGAAAAGTCGTGTGTCTTGAAACCTCTCAGCCTACACTAATTGGTTATCGTCAACTATACTATATGTATTTTCAATATGTGATGCCGATACTTGGAAAGATGTTTGCTAAAAGTTACAATGAGTATTCTTGGTTGCAAGAGTCCGCTCGTGACTTTCCTGGAAGAGATGAATTAGCGAATATGTTTAGACAAGTAGGCCTTGTTGACGTTGAAGTGAAGTCTTATACAGGTGGAGTTGCAGCTATGCATTTAGGGTGCAAGCGTTAGATATGTAAATTGTATTTGTTGTATGAAAGGCTATCCGACTGATGTGAGGCCTTTCATCTTTTTATGCTCATTCAATCTAGGTATGAAGTAATTTAAAATGCAAGGTGAATCCTATGAAACTAAAAATGATGTACACTTTTTTGAATACGGATATTGCGTTAATTGAAAAAGAATTAGAGCAATCCGTTCAGACTGATGAACCATTAATTACAGAAGCATCTCTACACTTGTTACAAGCAGGAGGAAAGCGCATTCGTCCCATTTTTGTGTTGTTAGCAGGGAAGTTTGGAGACTATAACATTGAACGAGTGAAATACATAGCTGTTTCCCTTGAACTCATTCATATGGCATCGCTTGTTCATGATGATGTAATTGATGATGCAGATAAGCGCAGAGGGAAGCCAACCATTAAAGCGAAATGGGATAATCGTATTGCAATGTATACAGGCGATTATATTTTTGCTCGTTCACTAGAAATGATGACTCGTATAAAAGAAATAGAAGCTCACCAGATCTTGTCGAATACAATGGTACAGCTATCATTAGGAGAAATTGAACAAATAAAAGATAAATATAATTTAAATCAAGACTTACGCACTTATTTACGAAGAATTAGAAGAAAAACAGCATTGTTAATAGCTGTTAGTTGTCAATTGGGTGCAATTGCAACGGGTGCTTCAAAAGACATACATAAAGAGTTATATCGATTTGGATATTACGTTGGCATGGCATTTCAAATCACCGATGATATTTTAGACTTTACTTCATCAGCAGAACAATTGGGGAAACCGGTTGGTAGTGACTTATTACAAGGAAATATTACGTTGCCTGTCTTATTTGCGATGGAGAATAGGGAATTTCGCAACAAGGTAGAACAATTATTCGTTGTTGAACATAAAGATGAACTGATAGCAGAAATTATCACATACATAAAATCCTCAGATGTCATTGAACGTTCTCTTGATATGAGTGATCAATATTTACAAAAAGCGATAAACGTATTAGATCATTTGCCGAATAATAAAGCAAAGAAGCCCTTGTATCAAATAGCAAAATTTGTCGGAAAGCGTAAATTTTAAATAAATTCCATCCTTGAAGTTGTAAAAATCTGAAAAGAGTGGTACTATTTCTTTGGGCGTGATTGCGCTTTCAATTTATACATACTTCAGGGGTGGAGATTTAAAATGGAAAAAACATTTATTATGGTTAAACCAGATGGGGTACAACGAAACATCATTGGAGAAATCGTAGCACGTTTTGAAAGAAAGGGCTTTCAATTAGTGGGTGCGAAACTGATGAACATTTCAACAGAACTAGCAGAAAATCATTATGGTGAACATAAAGAAAAGCCATTCTTTGGCGACTTAGTAGGATTTATTACATCAGGTCCTGTTTTTGCAATGGTTTGGCAAGGGGAAAATGTCATTGCATCATCGAGACAAATGATGGGGAAAACAAATCCTAAAGAAGCGCTACCGGGCACGATTCGTGGAGATTACGGCTTAATCGTTGATAAGAATGTCATTCATGGATCGGACTCTCCAGAAAGTGCAGAGCGAGAGATTGGGTTATTCTTCAAAGAAGAAGAGCTTGTATCTTATGAAAAAACAACGAACACTTGGGTATATTAAATCTATCGTATTATAAAAAAGTGACCGTTTCTAAAACGAGGTTGTCCTCTTTTAGAAGCGGTCACTTTTTTATAAACTATTTTTTTCTTTTTACGATATACTTATAAAAGAGATAGTTCAAAAGTAAGGGGATACATGTATGTCACAAGATTATAGTCAGTTTGTTTTAGGGATCAAAAAGAAAACAGGAATTGATTTATCGTTATATAAAGAAGCTCAAATGAAAAGACGATTAGCCTCTTTATACGAGAAGAAAGGGTTTACTAGTTTTCAATCTTTCTTTGAACAGTTGGAAAAAGATAACGAACTGTTAGGAGAGTTTTTAGATCGGATGACGATTAATGTATCAGAATTTTATCGTAATGCAAAAAGGTGGGAAGTACTAGAGGGTAAAATCTTACCACAATTAACACAAAATAAGAAGCGATTGAAAGTATGGAGTGCAGCTTGCTCAACTGGGGAAGAGCCTTATACACTAGCGATGGTTCTTTCGTCATTTTATCCTCTTTCACAAATTGATATTCTAGCCACAGACTTAGATGAAAATGTCATTGAAAAAGCAAAAATAGGTTTGTATGCAGAAAGAGCTTTACAAGAAGTGCCACAAACGATAAAAGCAAAATATTTCACAAAGCAAGGAATGTTCTATAAAGTAGACGATCAAATTAAAAAGTCTGTAACTTTTAAGAAACACAACTTGTTAGCAGATTCATTTGAAAAGGAATTTGATTTAATTGTTTGTCGAAATGTTCTTATTTATTTTACAGAAGAAGCTAAAAACCTTCTCTATCAAAAGTTTAGTCAGTCACTTCGACAGGGAGGCGTTTTCTTTGTGGGAAGCACCGAGCAAATCTTTCATCCGCAATTATATGGATTTGAAAATGCAGATACGTTTTTCTACCGTAAGAAATAAAATGAATAGAGCTCTTACTTGGGCAGTCTATTAAAGGTAATAGATTGACAGGTAAGAGCTCTTTCGTTAAAAGTGATGCATGTTTATTTCATCATTTAAGTTTTTCTACACGATAAATCAATCCTATGATATAGTCATACATAAAATCGAAAACGATTTAACGATTTGTTCCTAGTTATGCGTGATTACAGAGGGATACATACTAGATAGGCTTAATGACCAAAATGTAGAGAATGCGAGGGATGTCAAGTGAAAGAGTATAAGATTGAAACAGCGTCAAAAGTATATCCGCTATATGTTGGTGAAGGTATTTTACCTCAATTACCAGAGGTTATAAAAAAGGTGAAGCCGAATGCATCGGGCTTACTTATTATTACGGACGAAGTAGTTGATAAACATTATGGCGAGAGTATTTTAGCTTTATTACAATTATCTTTTCCGGTAGATAAATATGTTGTACCAAGTGGGGAGCATGCAAAATCGTTTCAGCATTATTATGAGTGTCAAACATACGCCCTTGAAAAGAAGTTAGATCGAAACGCTTTAATTGTGGCGGTAGGAGGTGGAGTTGTTGGTGATTTAGCTGGATTCGTTGCTGCGACGTATATGCGAGGTATTTCATTCATTCAAGTTCCAACAACTTTATTAGCACATGATAGTGCTGTTGGTGGGAAAGTTGCCATTAACCATGAGCTAGGTAAAAACATGATCGGCGCTTTCCATCAGCCTGAAGCTGTGTTCTATGATACCAACCTGTTAACAACTCTACCAGAAAGAGAATGGCGCTCAGGGTTTGCTGAAGTGATTAAGCATGCATTTATTCATGATGAACTGTTCTATCAATGGCTACAAGATAATATACATTCGTTGAGTGATTTAAAAGGTGACAATCTTATCTATGCGATTAACAAAGGAATTGCAGTTAAAGCAGCGATTGTAAGAGAGGATGAAAAAGAGTCAGGTGTAAGGGCACATCTTAACTTTGGACATACGCTTGGACATGCAATTGAAGCAGAGTTAGGTTATGGTGAAATCAGTCATGGTGAGGCGGTTGTAATTGGGATGTTATTTGCGATGAAAGTAAGTAACAAATTAGGGTATTCAAATTTCGATGTCGCAACAATGAAGGTGTGGCTTGAAAAGTTTGGGTATGAAACAGAAATCCCGTCAACGCTGAAACCGAATGACCTTCTTGTGAAGATGAAAACAGATAAAAAAGCGAAAGCTAATGACGTATATATGGTGCTGTTAACGTCCATCGGACAACCTTTTGTTGAAAAAGTTGAAGATCAATTTGTTCTCTCATTATTAGAAAACCAATAAAGGGGAAGATGTATGTTTATTCGCGGTATTAGAGGTGCGACTACGGTAGAGAAAAATGATGCCAATGAGATTATAGAAGAAACGAAAAAGTTGATGAGTCAGATTATTTTACAAAACAACCTGGAACCGGATAAAGTTGCTCAAATCTTTGTTTCACTAACAGATGATTTAAATGCAGATTTTCCTGCAAAAGCAATTCGTACAATGGAGGGGTGGTCGTTTGTTCCCGTGATGTGTATGCAAGAAATTACGGTTCCAAATGCGTTGCCTAAATGTATACGAATCATGGCGACTGTTAATACGAATGCAGCGCAATCACAAATTCATCACATTTATCTAAACGAAGCGATTATATTACGACCTGACTTAACGAAATGATATTAGGAAAATCTTTACCACCTTTTCATTGACAAGTAGGAAGGAAACATTATAGAATAGCAACTAATAACTCATAGTTGAGTACTGAGTAGTTAAGTAAAAGTTTAGAGTAGAGATTAGTTTAGGGTAGACGAGAATGAGAGAGCTGAGCCGAGGTTTATAACGCTATTGCGTTATATTTATTTAGTATATCGTCGTTTACCCAAAGGCATTTTTAATGTCTTTGGGTTTTTATTTTTTATACCTTCTTTAACAACCTCACTTTTCTCATTTTCCATTGATTGAAATGGAGGATTAGATACGATGCAAAAATTATATACCTCATTTTTAGAAGATTCCAAACATTTTTTAACAATTCCTATTGTAAAGAAGTTATTTGTTGACACGATTACACCCGTCGATTTATTTCAAACGGTAAAAGATGACGCAACTTATTTATTAGAAAGTAATGATGAAACGTCACCTTGGTCGAATTATTCTTTTATTGGTATGAATCCGTTTCTGTATTTAAAAGAAGAGCAGGGGGCATACATCATCAAGGATAAAGATCAGCAGCCTATTCGTTCTTTTTCATCGTTTAAAGAGGCGTTTAATGATGTTCAACAAGTTTTAAAGGTAAAGATACCTGATAGTGACATCCCATTTAAGGGTGGAGCAGTAGGCTTTATTAGCTATGATGCAGTTACTCAAATTGAAAAAGTGCAAACACATTCTAAAAACGATTTACACATGTCCACATTTGATTTTATGTATTGTGAAACCATGCTTGTGTATCATCATTCAAAAAAAGAACTTAGTGTCATTCATTATGTTTGCTTAGAAGAGGATGACGGAAACGAAGAAAAAGTAAAAAAATATGAAGAGGCAAGAGTGAAAATCAATACACTGGTTGAGAAAATTGCTGAAAGTAAACACTCAAAAACGCCACTCATGTTTTCAAGTGAACACCGAGAAGTGTCTTTTGAAAATGTTACGTCAACTTATGAAAAATCTGACTTTGTAAATGATGTGGAACGAATTAAAGAGTACATCAAAAGTGGAGACGTGTTTCAAGCGGTTCTATCTCAGCGGTTTCAATTGCCAACGGAGGTTGCGGGATTCGATATCTACCGAGTGCTACGACTAATCAACCCATCACCTTATTTATTTTATGTAAAAGTAAATGGAGTGGAGTTAATTGGTAGTTCACCAGAACGGTTAATTCAAATTGAAAACGGTCATTTAGAAATCCATCCAATTGCAGGTACGCGCCGCAGAGGAAAAGATGAAGCAGAAGATCAGCGGTTGTACGAGGACTTAATTAATGATGAGAAAGAGAGAGCTGAGCATTATATGCTTGTTGACTTAGCTCGAAACGATATTGGAAGAGTAGCTGAGTATGGAACAGTTCAAACTCCTGTTTTAATGGAACAAGTTAAATTTTCACATGTTATGCATTTAATCTCAAAAGTGACAGGCAGACTTGATCATCGTATTCACCCAATCGATGCGTTGCTTTCTGCTTTTCCAGCAGGAACGGTTTCCGGAGCACCTAAAGTAAGAGCAATGCAAATTTTAAATGAAATTGAGCCAGTTGCCCGAAATGTTTACGCAGGAACGATTGCTTATCTAGGTTTTGATGGAAATATTGATTCTTGTATTGCCATTCGGACCATTATTTTAAAAGATCAACAAGCGTATGTTCAAGCGGGAGCAGGTGTTGTAGCAGACTCTAAGCCAGAGCTCGAATGGAAAGAAACGAGGAACAAAGCAAGTGCGTTAATCAAAACCATTCAGCTTGCGCAACAAATCCATGATAAAAAGGAGAATGTCTATGTTTAAGGAACTTCTAATGAAATGTTTGAGCGGACATACCTTAAAAGAAAGTGAAGCGGAGTTGATAATGGATGAAATGATGCAAGGAAATGTTCCAGCTGCGCAGATTGCTAGTTTCTTAACTGTATTGACGTACCGTGGTGAAACAGTTGACGAAATTACGGGGCTTGTAAAGGGAATGAGAAAAAACATGAATGTCATTCAATTAGCTCATGATGATATTGTAGACACGTGCGGAACGGGTGGAGATGGAGCTTCAACTTTTAATATCTCAACGGCCAGTGCAATTGCAGCTTCGGCTGTAGGAGTGAAAATTGCGAAGCATGGTAATCGAGCGGTTTCTTCGAAAAGTGGAAGTGCAGATGTATTAGAACATTTAGGGATCAATATTGAAGCCAATGATGAAGAGGCAACCAAAGCAATTGACGAAGTAGGAATGTCGTTTTTATTTGCACCAATGTATCACCCAGCGATGAAGCATGCAGCAACTCCTCGTAAAGAACTTGGGTTTCGAACGGTGTTTAATGCCCTAGGACCTTTAGCTAATCCAACAAACTGTAAAAAGCAAGTCATTGGCGTCTATTCGATTGAGTTAGCTGAAAAGTTAGCAGAAGCATTAAAGAGATTAGGTTCTCATCATGTGCTTTTTGTAGCAGGACGCGATGGACTAGATGAAATCAGTGTCGCCACAGAAACAGACATTGTCGAACTTAAAAACGGAGAAATTTGTAAGTACACAATTACCCCAGAAGACTTTGGATTAAATAGAGGGAAATTGAGTCAGTTAGTAGTATCAGATGCAAAAGCAAGTGCAGTGTTAATTGAATCAATCTTTCAAAATGAAGGAAACGAAAGTGCTCGGAATGCGGTCATATTAAATGCAGCTGCCGCTATTTACGTGGCACGGAAAGTAGACTCTTTAGTAGAGGGTGTACAATTAGCTAAGCAAATGATAGAGAAAAAAACAGCGTATCAACAATTACAACGTTTAAAGTCTCGAAAGGTGGTTCAACATGCTTAAACAAATTCTTCAAACAAAGAAAGAAGAAATTGCAAAGTTAGAAGTTCCAGAACAACAAAGTGTTCAGCGTTATTCACTATATGAAGCGTTATCTGAACCGAATCGAACACTTGGACTTATTGCAGAAGTAAAGAGAGCATCACCTTCAAAAGGAATGATTAAAGAAGATTTTAACCATATAGATATTGCTCGTTCTTATGAAGAAGGTGGAGCAGATGCGCTATCTGTTTTGACAGATGAGCAGTATTTTAAAGGGCATCGAACATTCTTGACTGACATTAAGAAGCAAGTTCACTTGCCGATTCTACGAAAAGATTTCATTATTGATCCTCTTCAAGTAATTGAGAGTGCAAGAATTGGAGCAGATGCCATTTTATTGATTGGCGAAGCGGTAGAGCCATTGAAGTTGCACGAGTTATACAAACAAGCGTATGAAGAGGGGTTAGAATGTTTAGTAGAAGTACATGCTCAAGAGACATTAGAGTCGATTCTACATGTGTTCACTCCTAAAATTATCGGTATTAACAATCGAAATTTACACACATTTACAACTAGTATTGAACAAACGAATGAGATTGCCCAATTTGTTCCAGGAGATAGTTTGTTAGTGAGTGAGAGTGGAATTGGAAGGTACGAAGATATTCGTTACGTGAAACAATCAGGTGCTCACGGTGTGTTAGTAGGTGAATCCTTAATGCGACAAAAAAGTCAGCAAGAAGCGATTAAAAAGTTATTCGGAGAGCCTGTTCATGCTCGTTAAGTATTGTGGTATTAAAAATAGAAAAGAATTAGAGATGGTGCTCAAAAGTCAAGCTCACTATATTGGATTTATCTTCTATGAAAAAAGTAAGCGTTATGTGTCACCACAGCTAATTAAGAACTGGTTAGTAAATCATTCAGGTACCGATAAACGATTAGTCGGTATATTTGTAAACGAATCGGTTGAAGTCATGCATCAAATGGCCAAAACAGCGTCACTAGACGTCATTCAATGTCATGGTGAGGAAACTGTTGCACAGCTTCAATCGTTAAAGGATTTGGGGTATGAAGTGTGGAAGGCATTACCTCATCAAACCGATACGTTAGCCAATATGAGAAAGTATCAAGAGGTTGTTGATGGGTACGTGGTTGATAGTAAGGTGAAAAATCAATTTGGTGGAACAGGTGTAACATTTGATTGGACGAATGTTCCACTTTACACGCAGCAAGCAGCTTTAAATGAAAAAAAGTGTTTTATTGCCGGAGGAATTACAAGCGAAAATGTAAAAGAACTTCTCGTGTATAATCCTATTGGCCTTGATTTATCAAGTGGTATCGAAACGGATGGAATTAAAGATTGCGAAAAAATAACAGCCATTGAAAGGAAGGTTTTTTATGACATACAACAAGCCTGATCAGTTTGGTAGATTTGGAGAATTTGGCGGAAAATATGTTCCAGAAACATTAATGAACCCACTTGAAGAAGTGGAAAAAGCATTAGCAGATGCAATGAACGACCCAGCTTTTCAAGAAGAATATATGACACTATTAAAAGAATATTCAGGGAGACCAACAGCTCTTACGTATGCAGAAAATGTGACGAATCGAATCGGAGGGGCAAAGATTTACTTGAAGCGTGAAGATTTAAATCATACAGGTGCTCATAAAATCAATAATGCAATTGGGCAAGCTCTCCTTGCTAAACGGATGGGGAAAACGAAACTAATTGCTGAGACAGGGGCCGGACAACACGGAGTAGCTACAGCAACAGTTGCGGCTAAGTTCGGAATGGAATGCAAAGTATTCATGGGTGAAGAAGACATTGAGCGACAAGCATTGAATGTTTTTCGGATGAAATTACTAGGAGCAGAAGTAATTCCAGCAACTTCTGGAACAAAAACATTAAAAGATGCAACGAACGAAGCCATTCGTTACTGGGTTCAACATTGTGAAGATCACTTTTATTTAATCGGATCGGCAATTGGTCCTCATCCCTACCCAAAGATGGTTCGAGATTTTCAAAAAATTATCGGTGAAGAAGCCAAACAACAATTTTTAAAAGCGGAAGGTGCGCTTCCTACTACAGTTGTTGCATGTGTAGGTGGTGGTAGCAACGCGATCGGAATGTTTTATGACTTTATTAAAGAAGACGGTGTTCAGCTTGTTGGAGTAGAGGCTGGGGGCAAAGGCTTAGACACGAATTTGCACGCTGCCAAAATGGCGAAAGGGACAAAAGGTGTCATCCATGGGACACTAACGTATTTAATGCAAGATGAAAATGGACAAATTACGGAGCCGTATTCCATTTCAGCTGGACTTGACTATCCAGGGATTGGTCCTGAGCATTCACACTTAGCAACGATTGGTCGTGTCAATTATAAAAGTGTAACAGATGATGAAGCGATTGAAGCATTGCAAATTTTAGCTCAAGAAGAAGGGATTATCCCAGCGATTGAATCAGCTCATGCATTAGCAGAAACATTTAAGATAGCAGCTCAAATGACAAAAGACGAAACAATTTTAGTGTGTTTGTCAGGTCGTGGAGATAAAGATGTTCAGTCACTCATTACATTATTAGAGGGGGAGAAAGACAATGAACAACACGTTTCAGAACCGCTTACCGCAACACGATAAGTTATTTATTCCATTTATTACAGTTGGAGATCCATCTGCAGATGCAACAATTGAACTTGCATTATCATTGCAAAGAGCAGGAGCTTCCGTCCTAGAGTTAGGCGTGCCATATTCAGACCCTCTTGCAGATGGTCCCATCATTCAAGAAGCATCAAAGCGCGCTTTAGAAGGCGGGATGTCGATTCGTAAAGCGATTAGTCTTGTACCGGAAATGAGAAAAAAAGGTTTAAAAATTCCTGTTATTCTCTTTACCTATTTTAATCCTGTGTTACAATTAGGATTAGAATCCTTTTTCGCTTTAGTGAGTGAAAATGAGTTAGATGGCGTACTTATTCCTGATTTACCTTATGAAGAAAGCGAACAAATTCGTGGTTTAGCAGCGGAACATGGAGTATCTTATATTTCTATGGTTGCCCCTACTTCTAAAGCGCGTATTCGCAAAATTGCGAAAGGTGCAACAGGGTTTCTCTATTGTGTTTCGTCGTTAGGTGTGACGGGTGTTCGAACAACGTTACCAACCGATATTAACGAATTTTTAGAGGAAGTTAAAGCACACACCGATATTCCTGTAGCGGTTGGATTTGGGATTTCAACGAAAGAGCAAGTGGAACTGTTGAAAGACTATAGTGATGGGATTGTCATTGGGAGTGCGATTGTTCATAAGATAGGATCACTACAAAACTTGTTACTCAATGAGCAAACGAGAGAGCAAGCAGTAAGAGACTTCGAGGAATATGTTACATCCATCGTTTTACCGATACAAAAATGTGAGGTGTAGCAACATGAAAGTCAAGAAACAGCTGTTAAAGTTGAATCCATACAAACCTGGAAAGCCAATTGAAGAAGTAAAGCGTGAATATAATCTAAAGTCTGTTATTAAATTAGCATCTAATGAGAATCCATATGGTTGTTCTCCCCTCGCGAAAGAGGCAATTACATCGGAATTAGATAATCTTGCTCTATACCCAGATGGTTATTCAGCTCAATTGCGTGAAGAATTAGCAAAGCATGTTGGTGTAGAAAAAGAACAGCTGATTTTTGGAAACGGGTCGGATGAGGTTGTTCAAATCATTTGTCGAGCGTTGTTATCTCCTGATACCAACACAGTGATGGCTACACCAACATTCCCGCAATATCGCCATAATGCAGTAATCGAGGGTGCTGAAATTCGTGAGGTGCCACTTGTAGATGGAAATCATGATTTAACAGGCATGGTAAATGCAATTGATGATAAAACAACGGTTGTGTGGGTTTGTAGCCCTAACAATCCAACAGGAACATACGTCGAGAAAGAAGAACTTCTCACTTTCTTACGCAATGTACCAAAGCATGTACTCATTGTATTAGATGAAGCCTATTATGAGTATGTAACAGCAACTGACTTTCCAGAAACAGTACCGCTGTTAAAAGAATTTGAGAATTTAATTATTTTACGAACATTTTCAAAAGCATACGGACTTGCTGCATTACGCATCGGTTACGGTATTGCATCAGAAACGCTACTGCAACAAATTGAACCCGCTCGTGAACCATTTAATACGAGTCGATTAGCACAAGTTGCAGCATTAGCTTCTCTACAAGACACTAATTTTATTGAAGAATGTAAAAAACAAAATCAAGACGGATTAAAACAATACTATGCATTTTGTAAAGAAAATGATTTACATTGCTATCCATCTGAAGCAAACTTTGTCCTTATTGATTTTAAACGTCAAGGAGACGAAGTATTTCAGTATTTATTAGAAAGAGGAATTATTGTTCGTTCAGGGAATGCTTTAGGATTTCCAACTTCTGTACGTATCACGGTGGGATCTAAAGAGCAAAACGAGCAAATTATTCAGCACCTTCAGCAATATGTAAGTGATTTAAAAGCAAAATCACTATAATGAGGTAATTGAAAAGAGGTTGCTCCAGTAAAAAGAGTGGGTACATCGAATGAATACTAATTTATTCAGATGGTCTAACCGCTCTTAGATGGACAACCTCTTCCTGTATAGAAAGGGACTTAAAATAAAATGAAACGTTATTTAGATAGAAAATAGAGGTGGATAGCATGGAGAAACGAGTCTTAATTATTGGCCTTGGGTTAATTGGTGGATCACTAGCTTTAAACATTAAAAATACATACGCAGAGGCAACAATCGTTGGTTATGATATTCATAACGAGCAGCTTCAATTGGCTCATACACTAACCGTTGTGGATGAGATTGCTCTTTCCCTACAAGTAGGAGCTGAACAAGCAGACGTTATTTTTATTGCAGTTCCTGTTGCGCAAGCAGAACAAATCATTGAGGAGCTAGCAACATTTTCATTAAAGTCAGATGTTATCATTACTGATGTAGGTAGCACGAAGGAGCAAATTGTTAAAAAAGCAGAGCTCTTAACAGAAAAAGGATGGCAGTTTATTGGGGGTCACCCAATGGCAGGCTCTCATAAAAGTGGTGTAACAGCAGCAAGAGGGCATTTATTTGAAAATGCGATGTACGTATTAACGCCTACAGAAAAGATAACAGAACAAGCGTTAAATGAGTTAAAAGCCTTATTAGAAGGTACAAAAGCGAATATGGTTGTATTATCTCCAAAAGAGCATGATAAATTAGTAGGTGTTATTAGTCATTTTCCACATATTATTGCAGCGAGTCTTGTTCATCAAGCAGAGCATTACCAAGAAGAAAATGAATTAGTAAAACAACTAGCAGCAGGAGGGTTTCGAGATATTACTCGTATCGCATCAAGCAGTCCAGCGATGTGGCGAGATATTTTGCTGCATAATCATGATTCTTTACTACATATGTTTGACCACTGGCTAGAAGAGATGGGGCATGTTCGAGAGATTATTAAACAAAAAGATGCGAGCAAAATTTATGATTACTTCGTAAAAGCAAAGCAATTCCGTGATCAACTACCGACCAGAACAAAAGGGGCTATCCCTTCTTTTTATGATTTGTATGTAGATGTTCCCGACTACCCTGGTATTATATCGGAGGTAACGGGCTATTTAGCAGAAGAAGAGATTAGTATTACAAATATACGTATTTTAGAGACTCGAGAAGATATTTATGGGGTTTTACGCTTGAGTTTTCAAACAGACGACGATCGGAAACAAGCAAGAGTTTGTTTAGAAAAGCAATCCTATGCCACATTTATTGCTGATTAACTTCTATCTTTGCAAAAGTAAGGTGAATCAAAAGGTAAAGGAGAATAGAATATGAGTCAAAAGCAGTTATACAAAAATGGTGGAAACTTAAATGGTGAACTACGCGTACCAGGTGATAAATCAATCTCCCACCGAGCTGTCATGTTCGGCGCAATTGCAGAGGGGAAAACAAAGATTTATCATTTCTTACCTGGCGAGGATTGTTTGAGTACAATTTCTTGTTTTCAACAAATGGGTGTTTCCATTAAGCGTGAACATGATTATGTTGAAATAGATGGAAAGGGAGTAAATGGGTTAAGTGAGCCTAGTGGAGTACTTGATGTAGGGAATTCGGGTACAACGACAAGATTGATGCTAGGCATTTTAGCTGGTGCTCCATTTCACACAACTTTAATTGGGGATGAATCTATTGCAAAAAGGCCAATGGGACGAGTGACGGTTCCACTTCGTTCAATGGGTGCAAAGATCGATGGTAGAGAGCTTGGGCAGTTTACGCCATTATCCACAAGAGGAGGAACTTTGCGTCCAATTCGCTATGAGTCTCCTGTGGCTAGCGCTCAGGTTAAGTCGTCTATTTTACTAGCGGGGTTACATGCGAAAGGTACAACAGTTGTAACAGAGCCTCATAAGTCAAGAGATCATACAGAGCGCATGTTAACAGCGTTTGGTGTGGATGTTGATGTGAAAGGAACAACTATTTCTATAGAAGGTGGTCAAACGTTAAAAGGAACAGACATTCATGTACCGGGTGATATTTCGTCTGCTGCATTTTTTTTAGTGGCAGGTGCAATTGTTTCAAACAGTCATATTACTTTACGTAACGTTGGACTTAATCCTACCCGCACTGGAATCATTGATGTGCTTCAGCAAATGGGCGCTTCAATTGAGGTTAAAGATGAACGAATTGTTAATGGTGAACCTGTTGGCGATCTCGTTATTGAAACATCAGATTTGCACGGTATCGAAATTGGTGGAGATATAATTCCGCGATTAATTGATGAAATTCCGATTATCGCATTACTTGCTACACAAGCAAGCGGAAAGACCGTTATTAAAGATGCTGAAGAGTTAAAAGTTAAAGAAACAAATCGTATCGATACTGTAGTATCAGAATTAAAGAAGTTAGGAGCCAACATTGTCACAACAAATGATGGGATGATCATTGAGGGAAGGGTACAACTGAGTGGAGGTACTGTTGATAGTCATGGAGACCATCGCATTGGGATGATGCTAGCAATTGCTTCATGTATTACAAATGGAGATACATTCCTTGAGCGAGCAGAAGCCATTCATGTATCGTACCCTAACTTTTTTACGGATTTAGAGTATTTATTAAATGAAAGCTCTCTTTAATTGACTGTTGTTTCGATTTTTATCTTTAGAAGACGCCGTTTTGGTAGGTGCGGGTTGAAGCGCCAGATGCGTAATTATTAACGGAAATCAGCCGCAAATCACTATTTAGTAGCGAACAACAATATTTGTGGAAATAACGTAAATGAAAGTAACCCGCCATTATTATATTCGTATATAAACGAATGTATGGCGGGTTTGTTTATTCAAAGTGTAGACCGTTTTGTTGAACTCCACATTAATCTCCTTTATGATAGGTGTATCTTACCTTAAAACAATTCACACTGAAATGAAAAATAAAATAGATTTGAATAGATATAAAGGAGAACATGCAAAAATGAAAGAATTAGAACAAGCGATACGCTATGTTGAAAGTGACGAAGTAGAAAAGGGACTTAACCTTTTAAAACAAGCTCACGAAAAAGCAAATGATAATGAGAAATTTTTAATTGCAGAACAACTCTATACATGGGGACTATTAGAAGATGCGATTAAAATTATTGACGAGTTATTGTTTCTGTATCCGGATGAAGGACAACTTTATATGTTAAAAGCTGAAATTCTAATTGACCTTGAAAAAGAAGAAGAGGCAATTGAAATGTTAGATGAAGTGAGTAAAGATGATCCAATTTATGTACAGTCATTGCTACTCACAGCAGATTTATACCAAATGCAAGGTTTAAGCGAAGTAAGTGAGACAAAGCTTTTAGAAGCAAAAAAATTATTACCAAGTGAATTAATTATCGATTTCGGCTTAGCAGAATTCTACAATAGTCAAGGTGAATTTCATAAAGCGATTCCTTACTATCAATCATTGTTACAAGAAGAAAAAGAGATAAATGGTATTGATGTAAGGCAGCGACTTGCTGAATGTTTAAGTGGAGTTGGAAAATTTGAAGAAGCATTGCCTTATTTCGATGAATCATTAAAAGAGAAACTAGAAATTAATACATTATTTGAGTATGGAATAGCTGCTTACCAGGCTAGTCATTACCAAACAGCAATTGAAACATTAAACCAATTAAAAGAGCTTGATCCTCAGTATCATTCTCTTTATTTATATTTAGCTAAAGCATATGAGCATGAAGAAATGCTTGCTGAAGCATCACAAGTAGTACAGGAAGGGATTTCTCAAGATGAATTCCAAAAAGAACTGTACTTCTATAAAGGAAAGCTAGCACTTAAACAAGGAAATGAAGAAGAAGCGGAGGCTGGCTTTAAAGAAGCGATTGCATTAGATCCTGGGTATGTCGAAGCAATCTTAACACTTTCAAAGTTATATATGAGTCAAGAGCGTTATGAAGATGTTATTGAGAATATTAAATTAGCCACTGAATATAACGAATATGATCCTCACTTTGAATGGGATTTAGCAAGAGCTTATCAAGAAACAGAACAGTATAAAGAGGCATTAAATCACTATGAGACAGCATATACTGTTTTTAAAGAAGAATACGCATTTTTAGAGGAGTACGGATATTTCTTATTAGAGGAGGGAGAGCGACAAAAAGCCAAGGAAATTTTCACGAAGTTATTAAGTTTGGATCCAACTTCAATTGAGATACAAGACATATTATTTCAATTAGAAGAATAAACAATAGTTCAAAGGACTTTCGAATATAAATGTTGAATATGTATGTCAAAAGGGTGCTTTTAAAAGATTTTAATTACAGAGGAGGGAAGTGAGAGTATGGCGACCCCTGTTTCTGTCAACGAGAAGAAAGAGTTTGTCCGTTGGTTTTTAACGAATTATCAATTAAAAAGACGTGAATGTGTGTGGATTTTAAATTATTTAATGAGTCATGATCAATTAATGAAGAAAGTACATTTTGTTGAGCAAGCTCAGTTTTGTCCAAGAGGCATGGTCATGTCCACTCACTGCGTGGAGGAACCACCGTTTCGCTTTTACAAAGAAAACATTATGACAACTGATGCAGAAAAATCATTTCATGATATTCGCTTAAACCGAGATGAAGATATTTATATTCAGTTGAATTTTCGATCGTCATATTCATCGCCTCAATACGTTGTAGTGTTAGAAGACAATCCACATATGCCTAAAAACATGCATGCGAATGAAAAAGACAAATTGATAGCAGAACGAGTTTTAGAAGAATCTGTGCAATCTTTTCAGCGCTCCAAACTACTAAAGTTGATTGATGAAGCATTAGATAATCATAATAAAGAAGAATTTAAAAGACTAACAGATTATTTGAATAATTTGACATGAGTCAGTTTATGAATCAATCAGATAGTATGTTCATGTCGAGGATTACGGCCTGAAAAATTCTCGTCACGTTCAACGTGAGTGCCAAGTTTATTTTGGGGGATACTTCGCTTTAAGTATTCCGCAAACGTAAACTTGGCACTTTGTTTTTTATCGCGAAGTACACGCGTTATCTTTTTATAAAGGTTGTCTAATGTAAATCTTCTGTGATTTTTTGTATAATAAAATAGAAAGAAAATAATATGTTTAAAAAGTGCTAGTATAAACGAGATGAGGTATGAAACGATGAAGTGGTTCACAAAAGATGTAGATATGTATTTACAAGCAAAAGACTATGTTGATTCGATATTACTACCTGTTATCCCATTAGACTTTGGTAGTTCAATTAAAACGAATGCATCTATGGGAGAATATATGACATTGTTGACGTCAGAAATAGAGCGACAATTTAAAGGGCGCTTATTTTTAAGTCCTTCTTTTACATACTTGAAAGAAGAAGATCTTGAACTTCAAAAGAATCGTTTGTTATTGTGGAAAAATAATATGGAAGAAAATAGGTTTAAACATGTATTTATTATGACGAGTGATAGTGCATGGAAGCAGTACGAAAATGAATTAGGGGAAAGCTTTCTTTGGTTACCTTCTTTGCCATTAGAAAATTTAGATGATCAATATAAAGTGAAAGTCATTCAAGATCAAGTGCAACAGATGATGAATCTGTTTTTAGAACAATGGAAAAAAGAGAAATAACTTTTCGAAATAGAATATTTTGTAAGAGGGTGAAAGTCGATAAAAATAGATTTTTACTCTTTTTTTCTTATTTGTAAGCGCAACCAATATTGTAATAACAGTAGATAGAGAAAATAAGAAAAAAATAGAAATTGACACATGATTGCCACGTTTAGAGGCTATCCTCATATTGACCTTGGATAAATATTGATATATCATGAGTATGTCCTAGTTTTATATATTTGTTCATATACTGTCCGATGGACTGAACTTTTGATAGAGGGGGGAAAAACATGAGCGAGAAAAAACATCGGGTATCAAGAAGACAATTTTTGAATTATACCCTAACAGGTGTCGGTGGATTCATGGCAGCTGGTATGTTAATGCCGATGGTGCGCTTTGCAGTTGATCCAGTATTACGCAAAGGCACAGATCAAGAATTGGTAGCGGTTGCGCAAGTTGATGAAATCACTGAAGAGCCAACGCGTGTTAACTTTAAGATTCAACAGGTAGATGCATGGTATGAATCAGAAGAACCAAAGACAGCATGGGTATACAAAAATGAAAAGGGTGACATTGTTGCTCTATCGCCAGTTTGTAAGCATTTAGGCTGTACTGTAAACTGGGCGGGTGATAAAAATCATCCAACTAGATTTTTCTGTCCTTGCCATGATGGTCTGTACGAGAAAGATGGAACAAACGTACCTGGTACACCACCAATGGCACCGTTAGATGGGTATGTTCAAGAAATCAAAGATGGTACTTTGTATTTAGGAAAAGCAAAACCACGAGGAGGGGCGTAATAAATGTTAAATAAAATCTACGACTGGGTTGATGAACGTCTAGATATTACGCCTTTGTGGCGCGATATTGCTGATCACGAAGTGCCTGAACATGTCAATCCGGCTCATCACTTTTCAGCATTTGTTTATTGTTTTGGTGGATTAACATTTTTTGTTACTGTGATTCAAATTTTATCTGGGATGTTCTTAACAATGTATTACGTACCAGATATTAAAAATGCATGGGAGTCTGTATACTACTTGCAAAATGAAGTTGCGTTTGGACAAATTGTCCGTGGTATGCATCACTGGGGAGCTAGTTTAGTAATCGTTATGATGTTTTTACATACGCTTCGAGTATTCTTCCAAGGAGCATACAAAAAGCCACGTGAATTAAACTGGGTTGTTGGTGTTCTTATTTTCTTTGTTATGTTAGGTTTAGGTTTCACTGGTTATTTACTACCGTGGGATATGAAAGCGCTATTTGCGACAAAAGTAGGGTTACAAATTGCAGAATCTACACCGATAATTGGTCAGCAAGTTAAAATATTATTAGCTGGTCATCCTGAAATTGTTGGTGCTCAAACGTTAACGCGTTTCTTTGCGATTCATGTATTCTTCTTACCTGGTGCGCTACTTGGTTTAATGGGTGCTCACTTCTTAATGATTCGTAAACAAGGTATTTCAGGTCCACTATAAGATTAATTATCTACTACACTTTGATCTTAAAACCTTATGAAAAAAGGAGGGGGAAATAGCATGCATCGTGGTAAAGGTATGAAATTCGTTGGTGACTCTCGTGTTCCAGCGGAGAGAAAACCGAATATTCCGAAAGATTACTCTGAATTTCCAGGTAAAACGGAAGCTTTTTGGCCAAACTTCTTATTAAAAGAATGGATGGTAGGAGCTGTATTCTTAATTGGATATCTTTGTTTAACAGTGGCGCATCCGTCTCCACTAGAGCGTGTTGCAGATCCGACTGACACAGGATATCTTCCGTTACCAGACTGGTACTTTTTATTCTTATATCAATTACTGAAGTATACGTATGCATCAGGTCCGTACAATGTCATTGGGGCATTCATTATTCCAGGTATTGCGTTCGGAGCGCTTTTATTAGCTCCATTCATTGATAAAGGTCCTGAACGTCGTCCTGCAAAACGCCCTTTTGCAACAGGCTTTATGCTACTAGCTATTGCAGCAACTTTCTATTTAACATGGGAGTCAGTAGTTGCAGTAGATTGGGAAGCGAAAGAAGCTCAAGGTGAAATTCGTGATGAAGTCGAAATCGATACAGAAGCTGAAGGATATAAAATTCTTGAAGCGCAAACATGTTTAACTTGTCACGGTGATAACTTACAAGGTGGTCCAGCTGCTCCTGCATTAACAGGGCTAGAGCTATCACCTGAAGAAATCGCTAACATTGCTAAAAATGGACAAGGAAGCATGCCAGCGGGTATCTTTAAAGGTACAGATGAAGAATTAAAAACGTTATCTGAATACATTGCGAATATTGGCAAGGAATAAATAAGAAAGAAAAAGCTGACTTTAAAGTCAGCTTTTTTTGTACGATTGTGAATAAATCTTAGATAAACTAGGAATAGTTGTCTGATTAATTGCAGAGTTATACATACTGTTAATAATGAAGAAAAAGGAGAATGATTGTGAATTGGCTTTTTTATACGTTAAAAGATAGACGCTCTTTATGGTTGCTATTAGTTATCAATATTTTAGGAACAGTGTACGGATATATTTGGTACGGAAGTCAATTAGCTCAAACTCCTGGGAAATTTCTGTTGTTTGTTCCAGATAGTCCAACAGCTAGCTTGTTTTTTGTCATTGTCTTAATTGGCTTTCTCTTAAAGCGTAACTTTCCCTTATTTGAGGCGTTAGCAATTGTAACGCTGTTTAAATATGGAATTTGGGCAGTTGTAATGAATGTATTAGTGTACAAAGTAACAGGTGTAATAGATCCTATTATGCTCATGTTAATTGCTTCACATGCTGCGATGGCCATGCAAGGAGTCTTATACAGTGCCTTTTATAAATTAAAGCCGTGGCACCTTATTGTGACAGCAGTTTGGACTCTTCATAACGATATCATTGACTATGTATTTTTTATGATGCCACGATATCGTGTGTTAGACGAGTTTGTTCCACAGATAGGATATTTTACGTTTTGGCTTAGTGTTGCTTCTATCGCTCTTACGTATTTTTTATGTATACGAAAAAAAGAGAAATAAATCTCAAAAATGGGCGAACACATTGAGGTTGTACACGCTACAATATAGTAGGCTAATGTGTATGAGGTGAGTGAGAATGACTGAGACAAAACGTGATCTTCATCCATCTGTTGCGGAATTTAAAGAATTTGTGAAACAACATCCAAAGCTAATAGAAGAAGTACGTGGGCAAAAGAAGACGTGGAAACAATTGTATGAAGATTGGTATTTATTTGGTGCGAATGATGAGATGTGGGCACCTTATCAAACGAACAAAGTAGAAGCAAGTGAAACAGAAACGTCTGAAGGCGAAAAGAAAGACTTTCTAACAACACTATTAACGTCACTAAAAAATGTTGACATGAATCAAATGCAACATCATATTACGAATGTTAATTCTGCTATTTCAAACATTCAACAAGTATTACAGCAATTTCAATCGAACAAACCAAGTGGTGGGGGTGGCTCAGCAGGGCCAAATAATCCGTTTGGCTTCCGGAAAGATTAAGTGATGATTTATGCGTAAAGATGTGTATGATTACATTGTTTCAAAGCCGAAGTTAATTGATTTTATAAGACAGCAGCCTGTTTGGTATCGAAAGCTAACACGTGACCCGAACGAATTAGAAAAGTTTGAACTTGCATCTTTGCAATACTTTAAGCAAACCATCCCTGATAGAGTGGAACAATTTTCTAACTCTGTTCAAATGGCGAATATGATGTTTCATATGTTCCAAGCAATGAAAAATCAGTAAAAGCTGTCTGTTGTGTAGGAAGGTTAGGTTAGACATAAGCTTAAGGTTGTGAGATAAGTCTTTTAGTTGATAAGGCATCCGAACTATTATGAGTTATACGCTCTTGATAGTTTGGATATTTTTGTTGATTGGGAAAATCAGTTTAAAAGAATAGTGGAATGGAGTCGAGTGGCTAGAGCGCAATGAAACGAACTTGTTGTTATAACCTAATGATGATAGAAACGTCATTGTTCGTTTTTGAGAAGGAATCATTTCATTATGTCCCACCTAAAAGTTTTTTATTATACATGACGTGTTAGGTATTAACAGAGATGTTTCCATCGAGCAAGTAGCGGTGAAGGTGATTTTGACTCTAACAACTTTCAAAACGATGCTCTTTCATGAACTTTTTCTTTAAGCAAAGACGTATTAGAAAGTGTTAGTTAAAAAGAGTAAAAATATCCATCGTGTAAACACTACATATAAAAGGAGTGGTAGTGTGTTACGACCTGTTATTGGATGTTTAGCTTTACTAATGTTAGTTAGTTGCCAAAAGGATAAACCTAAGCCTGAAACAAAAGAGTTGGTTATGTCATCGTTATCACAACATGTTGAAGTAATAGCGCCAGTAAACAACCGATCAATGACTGTGCATCAACATGTAAAAGGAAAAAGTGTATTTGTTGAATGTGTAATTGACGATTTTTCATTTACAAATCAATTTGATCAAAATCAAGAAGGTCAAGGATTTATTAACGTTTTTGTAGATAATAAGCTTGTTAATAAGGTAACTCAAGCTGCTTTTACAGTAAGAAACTTACCTGTAGGGCAGCATACGGTTAAGCTTGAATTAATGAAAAATGAAGGGGAAAATTATGGACTTGTAAAAGAATTTACGGTCCACATTCAGCCATAAGTAAGGTGAGATTTACTTTCTATTTCTCAATTAACTACAAAACGTGATAAGATGAAATAGGAGGTGTAGCTTTACATGCTCACAACATTAAGAACAGTTGAGCTCATTGATGAGGCTGAGCAACTTTCAAACTTAATTTTACAATCGGAAGTTGCGGAGCATTATCGACAGAGCTTTTATACATTGAAGCAAGATAAACAAGCACAAGAACTTATACAAGAGTTTGTCAAAATGAAAGAACAGTATGAGGATGTGCAACGCTTTGGCAAATACCACCCTGATTATTCAAGTATCACAAAAAAAATTAGAGTGTTAAAGCGCGAAGTAGACTTACATGAAAGTGTGGTTGCATTTAAGAAAGCAGAAAAAGAGGTACAAAAACTGCTTGATGAAATTAGTGTGATCATTGGAAAGTCTGTTTCAGAGTATGTCAAAGTACCAACAGGAAACCCTTTCTTTGATACGATGTCTAGTTGTAGTGGAGGCTGTGGTTCAGGAGGTAGCTGTGGTTGTAGCGCATAATTAACGCTTTAACCGAATGCAATCCTCGCAAAGGTTTCCACAGCAAAACATTTTTTGTTGCGGAACAAAAAAACGATGTTGATACACAAATAGACGATGTTCTTGACGTATAAAAGAGGATTTCCATGTTACTTTTGTAGAAGTTGTCGCTAAAATAGATGAAGCATAGATTGTTTCATCTATTTTAGTTTGAATAGAGTGTGTCGAAGAAATGTAAAGGAACGGAACGTTAGTAATTAACTTTTTTTCTACAAGTATGATTCCTTCATCAGCTTGAAGATTTTCTAAGAAAATAAGCCAGATATCATTAAGGTACAATGCGATCACCTCTCGTTATCATATGTTTAGTATTGCAAGGTGATAATTTTATGTGCTAGACTGTTATAAAATGTACATAATAAGAGGGGAACCATTTATGTTTGTTGAACGTCAAGGGATCGTCGTATATATTCATTCCGTGAAGCAGGCGAAAGCATTAAGAAGGTTTGGGAATGTTCAATACGTATCAAAAGAGCTGAAGTATGTTGTGTTGTACTGTAACATGGATCAAGTGGATGTTACTATGGAGAAGATTAAGTCCTTATCCTTCGTCAAGAAAGTTGTTCCTTCCTATAAACCATTCTTAAAAACGGAGTTTGAAAACTCTAAGCCGGATAAAGCGAAAGAATATGATTATAAAATAGGTATATAAGCGAAAAGGTGGAGGTTTTCCACCTTTTTTTTATTTCATTGGGGGAATATAACGGTTCATTCGTAAAATACCGATTAAGTGTTGATAAAATAATGCATTTTCAGGAAAAGTAGTGGATGGTTTCACATCAAGTGTGATGACTTCTTTATTAAGGGAATGTGCTAGGTGTTTAAATAACTCTACTCGTTTACTATCTTTCTCGTTTAAAAGAGTGATTCCCTCTCGGCAAATATATAAAGGTTGAAACTCTCCTTCAAGCGTTGGTTGTAGAATAACAACAAAAGAAGCAACAGTCTTCTTATCTTTTATTGTCCGAAGCATAAGTAGATGAGAAAGGCGATGCTCATTATTTTTCGCAATCTCGAAAAGCTCATAAATATCAGAGTAGCCTTCTCCTAACTCAATAAAGCGTTGAATCATATAAAAGCCTCCTGCAGTATGTATTCAACCATACTGTACCATTGAATATGACAAGAGTAAACATAAAAAAACCCCGCAATCTTTCGATGCAGGGCCCTTCCACCTTTGATTTTATTTAATGGTCATTAAATAAAATCAAATTAAGAAGGCAAAGGGAGAGGAGAAACCGGAGGAAGAACTTATGGGGAAACGTAAGTCTTCTCCGCGGTTGGCAACAACATCTATTCGATGATGTTGTTACTATCAATTATGTCCTTTGAAACTCATTCTATACATGAGATTAAAAAAAAGATTAATGTATAGGATAAATAATGAAAATTTATAGTCTTCATAATTTGTTTTGTGTTAGGATAATGAAGAAATAGTTGTAAAAGTAAGGTAGTGATAGTGATGAGAGTAGTATCAGGTAATGTAAAAGGAAGAATGCTCAAAGCAGTTCCCGGTATGACAACACGCCCCACAACAGATAAAGTAAAGGAAGCAATTTTTAATATAATTGGACCCTATTTTAATGGGGGGTTAGCGTTAGATTTATTTGCAGGTAGTGGAGGGCTAGGTATTGAAGCGCTAAGTCGCGGAATGGACAAAGCAATATTTGTAGATCGAGATGGTAAAGCTATTCAAACGATTAAAAGTAATCTAGAGTCGTGTCAATTTGAATCACAGGCTGAGGTGTATCGTAATGATGCAGAGCGAGCATTAAAAGCGATTATAAAGCGAGAAGTACAAGTTGATTTAATTTTATTAGATCCACCATATAAAGCACAAAAGCTGAAAGCGCTTATCGAGACAATTAGTGAACATCGTCTTTTGTCTGAAACAGGAGTAATTGTAGCAGAACATTCCAATGATGTTACCCTACCTAATGAAATAGGCCTATTTGAAAGGGTGAAGGAGGAAACATATGGAGTGATTGCGGTTTGTATTTATAAATATAAACAAAGTTCTCTGTAAAAAAATCACAAGGTATTTAATACATACTATAGAGAAAGTTTATCTACTTACTAAATAGAGGGGGATACAGATGGGAAGTATTGCAGTTTGTCCAGGGAGCTTTGATCCAGTTACGAAAGGACACTTAGATATTATCAAAAGGGGAGCCAATGTATTCGATACAGTTTATGTGGTAGTATTAAACAACTCATCGAAAAATCCATTGTTTACTGTAGAAGAAAGGGTAGCACTATTGCAGCAAGTGACAAGTTCAATCTCAAATATCGTCGTAGAATCCCATAGCGGTTTATTAATGGAGTATGCTAAACAAAAAGGAGCTAGTACGATTTTACGTGGATTACGTGCTGTATCAGACTTTGAATATGAGATGCAAATTACATCTGTTAACCGAGTAATCGAAAAAGAGATTGAAACGTTATTTATGATGACAAATAATCAATATTCATTTTTAAGTTCAAGCATTGTAAAAGAAGTTGCAAAATATGGTGGAGATGTTTCAGAACTCGTTCCACCTCTTGTTAAGGAAGCGCTCACACAAAAATTTCAGCAAAGTGTATAAAACAAGCACTGCCAGATTTGGCAGTGCTTGTTTTTTTTTATAGAGATGTTCGCCATCGAGTATGGCGTATATAAATATAAATACAAAGTGAAGCAATAGTGATAATCGGTCCGTAACGAAGACAAAGGAAGAAATAATCATTAATCCATTCATAAGGTGTATGTGGATAGAATGTCGCTATAGCTTCGCCATTGTGGTGAGACATTTTTATATAAGAGCTCAAAGGATTCCAAAGTAATAATACAATGATGACAGAAAAGAAGCCGTGGAAAATACGAGCAATAAAGAATGGATAAAATCGAATGTCTGTTTCTGCTAAGATACTGGCTACTTGAGCTTGCACAGAAAAGCCACTAAAAGCGAGAATAAAGCTGACAATTAATAGTTGATGAAGTAAGGAAGCTTCATCTGTTTGACTTGTTAATTGGCTTCCTAATGTAATCTCAAACATCCCTGAAATAAAAGGCAAACTTAATTCCTTCGTCATGTTGAAGAAGTTAAATATATAGGAAATAAAGTGACTCAGTATAGAACTAATGTTCATTAAGTATAGAAGTTTATTTAATACAGAGAATAAAATAATGAATCCACCAATCATTAATAATGTTTGAATTGAAGAAGTGACTGCATCTCCTAGCAATTTGCCGATAGGTCTATTGTCTTCTAGTCGTGTACGATGCATCTCTTGAAAAGCATAGCGAAGAGTTGCTTTTTGCACATTTCTTTCTTCAGTGATTTCTGTAGAAGATGAACCATGAAACCTCATGACTAAACCAACACAAATATTACCTAAATAGTGAGCTAGTGCTAGGATGATACCTAGCTGTGGATTACTAAAAAAACCAACAGCTATAGCACCGAAAATAAAAATAGGGTTTGATGAGTTCGTAAAAGAGACAAGTCGTTCGGCTTCGACTTGCTCGAGTTGGTTTTTTATGCGTAAGTTCGCCGTTAATTTCGCTCCAGCGGGAAAACCTGAAGCCATTCCCATTGCCAAGACAAAAGCTCCTGCACCTGGAACGCGAAACAGTGGTCGCATCAATGGTTCTAGCAATACACCAACAAAGCGGACAATGCCAAATCCAATTAACATCTCTGAAATAATAAAAAATGGCAAGAGAGAAGGAAATACGACGGTCCACCACATAGTTAATCCTCTAGTAGACGCTTCTAATGCTTCCTTTGGATAAATCATTAAAGTAAGTGCTAACGCAGTTGCTGCAACCGCTAATAAGAACGTCTTAATAAGGGACTTACTCAAATTCTCATCTCCTTGATTGAATGTTTCGATTTATATATAAATGCGTAACGGTTTGAAAAATGATAAAATTACGTAAGAATCCATCATAATGAGGTTGTACATACCCTATATATCAATATACGAGTCTAGGTCATTCATTTAGACCAGTTAATTGAGTTTCTTATAAGAGGAGGCTAGTCAATTGAAAAATCCTAAAGTAGGCATAGCACTTGGATCAGGTGGAGCACGGGGATTTGCCCATTTAGGTGTCATGAAGGTATTAAAAGAAGAAAATGTTCCAATTGACTACATTGCAGGAAGTAGTATGGGAGCGCTTGTCGCCTCTTTTTATGCAACAGGACTAGAGATGGAACAATTGTATAAAATCGCACATGCGTTTAAGCGTAAATATTACTTAGACTTTACTGTTCCTAAGATGGGTTTCATTGTAGGAAATCGTATTAAAGATCTTGTTCGTACGTTTACACAAGGGAAAAATATTGAAGAGTTAAATACACCTATTGCTATTGTTGCGACAGATTTGAAAACAGGTGAAAAGGTTGTATTTAAAACTGGACCGGTAGCTGAAGCTGTAAGAGCTAGTATCTCAATTCCAGGTATTTTTGTTCCGGAACCGTGGAACGGACGATTATTAGTTGATGGAGGAGTTGTGGATCGTATTCCAGTATCTGTTGTTAAAGAAATGGGGGCGGATATTGTGATAGGAGTGGATGTTTCACGTGTGAAAATTAACGCCGAAGTGGGATCAATCTTTGATGTCATTTTACAAAGTCTAGATATTTTACAAGATGAACTTGTGAAAAATAGAGAAATTGCGTCTGATGTCATGATTAGACCTCAGTTAGAAATGTTCAGTTCTAGAGCTTTCACAAACATTAAAGAAATTATTTCAATTGGGGAAGAAGAAGCATTTAAACAAATTCCAAAAATTAAAGATGCAATAGAGAAGTGGAAGGAGAACCAGCATGAAATCTAAATCATATATACTTGTCTTTTTATGTGGAATATTATTAGCAGGAGGACTAACATTTTTTCCACTTCCTTACTACATTACAAAGCCGGGAATGGCTCAAGAACTTGCTCCAATTGTTCAAGTAGAAGGTGGATATGAAGAAGAGGGGTCATTAATGTTAACAACTGTTCGAATGGGGAAGGCGACACCTCTTTCTTACTTATTGGCACATATCCAAGACTTTCAACATATCTATCCTGTTGAAGAGATTCTTCGGGAAGGTGAAACAGATAAAGAGTATACATATCGCCAGTTACACATGATGGAAACGTCTAAAGAATCTGCTATTTCTGTAGCGTATGAAAAGGCAAATAAAGAAATTTCATTCACGAACCATGGGGTATATGTGATGAGTGTAGTCGCAAATATGCCTGCTGATGGTAAGTTAGAAGTAGGAGATCGTATTTTTAAAGTAGATAATTATGATATCAATGAAGCGGACGACCTTATTTCCTATGTTTCAAATAAGAAAGCAGGAGAATCAGTATCCATTCAATTTGAGAGAGAAGGAGATAAGAAAGTAGCAACAGTAAGTGTGAAAGAATTTCCAGGCTCAGAGAAGCGGGTAGGTTTAGGCATTTCCTTAGTGACTGACCGAGAAATAGAAGTGAATCCTGATATTAAAATGGATACAAATAAAATTGGTGGTCCCTCAGCGGGGCTTATGTTCTCATTAGAGATTTATAACCAACTTGTAAAGGAAGATATAACAGGCGGGTATGAAATAGCAGGCACAGGAACGCTAGATGACAAAGGACAAGTAGGTAGAATTGGTGGTATTGAGCAAAAAATTGTAGCAGCAGATCAATCTGGTGCAGATATCTTTTTGGCTCCAAACGAAGGGGGCATTAAGAATTCCAACTATAAGGAAGCCTTAAAAGCAGGTAAGGGAATTAACACTAAAATGAAGATTGTTCCAATCGATACATTTGATGACGCTATTAGGTATTTAGAACAGCTAGACAAAAAATAACAGGATCTTAAGATCCTGTTATTTTTTGTCACTAGTGTTAAGGTAACAAAATTGGAGGTGTATTGTACTCCTTTAACATAAGACTTGTTCGGTAAGGTTCAGTTAAACTCATACTATAAACGTTTGTTGCTTGTATATCTAAGGCAAGAGAAGGGATGTCACACTGAGATACCGTAGAAACAAGAGGAAGTTCAACTTGTTTTTTGATTTTTTTTAAATAAGTTCGCCCTGTTTGAGACATTCCTAATATTCGAATATAATCAGCACCATGAGATTTAGTAAAGGTCATTTGCTCTTTGGTTGTGTGTGTTAAAATATGTGTGCAAATACGCTGTAAGCGCGTCCATGTATAACGCTTTGTTTTAACTTTGTCGATAAACTCATGAAAAGACTGTGCTTCTTTTATGTAATCGAGCAGTCTATGCTCAATTCCTTCTTCTATTTCATAAATCTGTTGAAGGTGTTCGGCTGTCATTGTTAGCAACTTATACTTTAAGAAAGAGAAGTAATTTTCCCAATGATGAAAAGTATGATACGCCTTAAAGTAGTCTTCTAGAAGAGCTAGTGTGAAATCTGGTACGTGATATGAAATATCTGAAAGGCTGCTAGAACGTGAAAATAATGCATTTCGGATACTAGTGGCACTTGCAATGGATGTGTCTGAAAGTTCAGTATCATGATACTGAGATTGAATTCGAGTAATGGTATGTGGTTTAATAGATGCATGCAAGTTGTTAATTGCTTTTACATAACTAAGTCCAAGAATATTATTTGGTTGAGATAAATTAATGGATTCTGCTTTTTCGTGCGAAAGAGTTTGGAATGCTAAAGAAGAAGCTTTCGGATAACTATATCCTTGTTGCATTGCTTTCTTTGTAAGAAGTGATAATTTCTCTTCATGTTCTTGTAAAAGCGATGTTGTTTGAATGAATTCATCGATATGCCCATTTTCACTTCCAAAGCAAAGAGACTGAACGTGTAGAGCGTCTAAGAGAGAAATAGCACCTGTGGCAAATGAATCTGCTTGTTGAGTAGAAAAAGCATATGGCAACTCAATAACAAGATCTGCACCACCTTTTAACGCCATAGTTGTTCGAGCCCACTTTGAAACGAGAGCGGGTTCCCCTCTTTGAAGGAAGTGGCCACTCATGACAGCCACAATGCAGTTTGATTGCGTTTGTTTTTTTGTTTCATTAATGTGATAATAATGTCCATTATGAAATGGGTTATATTCAACAATAATTCCTGCAGCTTGCATAGTAACTCCTTTTATAGCTAACGTGTAGTTTGATCAATATTTTTTCATTTTACAACCTGTATGGATGAGTCATAATAAGTCTATTATAGTGTAAAGAAAAAATATTGACAAATAATCTTGTGAAAGCTATAATTACTTTTGTTGCCTTGAGGTGATAAACAATGAAATGGACAGTACATCAGTTGTATCAGTTACAACACAAAGGGTTAAAGTTAGATGAGAAAATAGATGGTGAAGAGTTTAAGGATGTTGATCCACAAATTCGTCGTATGTCAACCGTTCATGTGAGCGGGAGAGCCGATATTAACTCATCTAAAGTAACGTTTCATTTAAATGTTAGTGGTGAGATGACATTACCATGTTCTCGAACGCTAGTAGACGTTTTTTATCCATTTAATGTAACAGTAACTGAAACATTCCTGTTAAAAGCAACAGCTGATTATGAAGAAAATGAAGATGTACAATTCGTTGAAGGAGAAACGATTGACTTAATGCCAATCATTAAAGAACTAATCCTTCTCGAAATTCCTCTGCAAGTTTTCGCTAGTGAAGACGAGCAACAAGAGGGTGCGCCGCAGTCTGGTAAAGATTGGGAAGTTGTATCTGAAGAAGATCAACAAAACAAAATTGATCCAAGATTAGCGGGGCTTCAAGATTTCTTTAAAAACAAAGAAAAATAAACATTGCGAAGATCCGGCGTTACCGGCCTTCATATGATTATTAATACCTTTTAAGGAGGTGGGAATAATGGCTGTACCTTTTAGAAGAACATCTAAAACTAGAAAAAGATTGCGTCGTACGCACTTCAAATTACAAGTTCCTGGTATGGTAGAATGCCCAAATTGTGGTGACATGAAACTATCACACCGCGTATGTAAGTCTTGTGGAACTTATAAAGGAAAAGAAGTAGTAAGCAAGTAATGCACATAACAAAAGGCCTTCCGTTTGGAAGGCCTTTTGTTATGTGCATTACGTTTTTTGGATAGAAGGATTTTGGTTTTATTTGAAGAACAAAGTATAAGGGGAGGGATTGAAATGGAAAAAACTTTATTCAGTGTAGCAGATAACGGTATTGCAACATTTATCATTGACAGGCCACAAAGAAGAAATGCAATTGACTATGATGTAATGAACGATTTAGAAAAAGCGCTCCAAATTTGTAAAGATGATCAATCGATTAAAGCGTTGATTATTACAGGCAGTGGAGATAAAGCTTTCTGCAGTGGTGGAGACCTTGAGGTGTTTCATACTATTAAAACAGAAGAAGAAGCAACTGTTATGCTTATGAAAATGGGCAGGATTGTGTATGAGTTATTAACATTAGAGAAGCCAACGGTTGCTTTAATCAATGGAACAGCAGTAGGGGGAGGGTGTGAAATTGCAGCTGCTTGTGATATTCGAATAGGCAGTAACCACAGTCGAATGGGTTTTGCTCAGGGGAACCTGGGGATTACAACGGGATGGGGTGGTGGCGCCATTTTATTTGAGAAACTACCTTATCATCAAGCATTAACAATGTTACAAACAGCACAACTATATACTGCGCAAGAAGGAAAAGATTTTGGTTTTTTACAATACATAACAAATTATGAGAATCTCACAGAAAAAGCAGATGAAGTGTTAAAGGAAATGATTCAAAAGCCTACACCAGTGTTGGTAGCATACAAACAAGTGGTAAAAAGAAAGTGGGAACAAAGCAATCTATGGGATCGAATTCGGATAGAGATTTTAACGTGTGCAAAGTTGTGGGAATCAGAGCCACATTATCTAGCTGTGGAGAAGTTTATGATGAAAAGTAAATAGAGATTGGTTATGTACTTATAACAAGATGCACATGTAACTCTTTACGTGAGTAATGTGTAGCATACTTAAGGTGTAAAAGGTAAGGTAACAATAGTCTATCTTTTCTAGTAGTTGCATACTATGTAACAAAACCTATTAGGAGGGATAGCTAGATGACTTCTCGACAAGACGCATGGACTGCAGATGAAGACTTGTTGTTAGCGGAAATCGTGTTGCGACATATACGTGAAGGTGGCACCCAACTTGCTGCATTCGAAGAAGTAGGACAAAAACTATCAAGAACGTCGGCAGCTTGTGGATTTCGTTGGAATTCATATGTACGAAAGAAGTATAAGACGGGAATCGAACTTGCAAAAAAGCAAAGAAAAGATTTAAAGTCAACTGCACTCTCAAAGGAATCACACGTAAAAAAAGATATTGTTGATTATGCTAATCAGGAAAGTAAAGGTTTAAGTATCGCTGAAGTGATCCGTTTTCTTGAAAGAATGGAGCAAGGTCAGCAAAATTCAATTGAGCTTGTTCAAACAAATGAAAGTTTGCAAAGGAAATTAGCAAACCTACAAGAACAAGTGCTGCAGCTAGAAAAAGAAAAAAGAATGTTGCAAAACAACCTATTAATTGTAGAGGATGATTATAAATCATTAATAGAAATTATGGAACGAGCTAGAAAAATGGTCGTGTTAAAAGAGGATGATAAAAGTAAAAAGGTGAAATTTCAGATGGATAAAAACGGGAATTTAGAAAGGTTAGAGAAATAAAAACAAACAGCTGAATTATTCAGCTGTTTGTTTTTGTTCCATAACCCCTTGAGGTAGCCAAATCAGTGGGTTCTCTCCTAAATCTCGATCCATGTCATACGTAACAGGTAAAAAGCCCATGCGAGCCCAAAATTCACTAGATTTTACACGAGGACTTGTTTTAATCGGCAAGTTAAATGATTTAGCGAATTCCACTAGTGTGGCACCTAACCCTTTACGTTGATAATTACTTAGCACCTCAAGCTTCCAAACTTCTAAGTAATCTTGTTGGGGCTCAAAGTACTGATCGAATCGTTTGTTTCGCTTATATAAGCTCATTCTTGCAACTAAGCTATCACCTAAATAAATTCCATAAAATGGAGAATTGATTTCGTTTTCTGAGATTTTAGCATTTAAATCCTCTAGCATAGATAATTCTTGAATTCCATATTCTTTAAACTTTTTAAATTCATCTAAAGTTTTGTAGTTGATTTGTAAACGCTTCACTTCATATGTCATAAAAAATCCCCCTTGTGTTCTTTTCAGACAATCTGATGATGTGTATATAATGATTATATAATAAAAATAAAAAAAATTCTGCATATAAATTAGTAAGCGTTTGCAAAAAAAGAGGAGGATTCTAGGAAAAAATGTAGAAATATAAGTTTTGCAAGGGGGTTTTTTAGAAAGGGGATGGAAGGATGAAGAAGATTTTAATTGTTAATCGGGGTGAAATCACAGCACGTATTATAAAAACGTGCGAATCACTAGGCATTGAAACAGTTGTTATTTATTCGGATGCAGATGCAAATTTACCGTATGTAAAAAAAGCAACGAAAGCTTACCGAGTTGGAGAAGCTCCAGTTCAAAAATCTTATCTAAATGTCGATGAAATTATTCGAATTGCGAAAGAAGAACGAGTCGATGCGATACACCCAGGGTATGGATTTCTATCAGAGAACACGGCTTTTGCTAACAAAATCGAAAAGGAAGGAATTATATTTATTGGGCCTTCTTCTGATGTTATTGCGATGATGGGCGATAAAGTTGCTGCTCGTGAGGCAATGAAACGAGCGAATGTGCCGGTTGTGCCGGGAAGTGAACAGACGCTATCAACCGTTGAAGAAGCAGTTGAGTTTTCTCGCTCCATTGGTTACCCTGTTATGCTAAAAGCTAGCGGTGGCGGTGGTGGAATTGGAATGGTTCGCTGTAATAATGACGAAGAGTTACAAAAAGCATATTTATCTACAAAAGCTAGAGCAAAAGCCTATTTCGGAAACGATGAACTATTTGTCGAAAAGTTGATTACAAATGCTAGACATATTGAAGTACAAGTATTTGGTGATAAACAAGGAAATGTAGTTCATTTATTTGAACGTGATTGCTCTGTTCAACGCCGTAATCAAAAAGTAATTGAGGAGACACCGTCACCATTTCTATCAGAAGAAGTAACTGCACAAATATGTGAAACAGCTGTACAAGCAGCAAGATCTGTAGGCTATTATAACGCAGGGACAGTCGAGTTTATTGTAGACGAAAGTGAGAATTTTTATTTCCTAGAAATGAACACACGTCTTCAAGTAGAACACCCGATTACAGAGCAAGTAACAGGAGTCGATCTAGTTAAATGGCAAATTCTTGTTGCGCAGGACGAAGCACTGCCGCTTAAGCAGGAAGAAATTATGAGGAAAAATCATTCTATGGAATTTCGTGTATATGCAGAGGATCCTGTTACGTTCCTTCCGTCACCTGGGACAATCTCTACTTTTAACTTATTAGAAGGTGATGGGGTTAGAGTAGATAGCGGGTATGGAAACCAAAATACGGTCACGCCGTTTTATGATCCAATGATTGCAAAAGTAATTATTACCGGCTCTTCTCGTTCAGAAGTGATTGAAAAAGCAAATGCTTACTTTGAAACAAGAAGTGTTGAAGGTCTAAAAACAAACATTCCGTTATTTAAAGAGATTTTAAAAGATGAACGGTTTATTGCAGGACAATATGATACATCATTTTTATCAACATCATTAGTAAAGGGCTAAAAAGGGAGGAAATCAATTATGAAAGAAATTACAGCAAACATGGCAGGAATGGTTTTAAACGTATTAGTAGCAGAGGGTAGTGACGTATCTCCAGGAGAAGTTGTATTACTTCTTGAATCTATGAAAATGGAAATTCCAGTAGAAAGCCCAGAAGCAGGTAAGATTGCAGCAGTAAATGTCAATGTTGGTGACTTTGTAAATGAAGGCGATGTTTTAGTAACGGTAGAATAATCATACAAAGGGGATGACATGATGATACATACGAAAAACTTGCAAGAACGATATGAAGAAAAGCGTCGTGAGATCGAAGCAGGTGGACATGAAAAATACCACCAAAAGTTAAAGGAACAAAACAAATTATTCGTTCGCGATCGCTTAGCGTTGTTGTTTGACAATGGACAATACGAGGAAGACGGTATGTTCGCAAACAATATGGCTGGAGATTTACCTGCAGATGGCGTTGTAACAGCTATCGGAAAAGTCAATGGAGAAACGGTTTGTGTGATGGCGAACGATTCTACGATTAAAGCAGGTTCGTGGGGAGCGCGTACAGTTGAAAAAATTATTCGAATTCAAGAAACAGCTGAGAAATTAAGAGTACCTTTATTGTACTTAGTTGATTCTGCTGGTGCGCGTATTACGGATCAGTTAGAGATGTTCCCTAATCGTAGAGGTGCAGGAAAAATCTTTTACAATCAAGTCAAATTTTCTGGCATGATTCCGCAAATTTGCTTATTGTTTGGCCCTTCTGCAGCAGGTGGGGCTTATATTCCAGCATTTTGTGACATTGTTATTATGGTTGATGGCAATGCTTCTATGTATTTAGGTTCTCCCCGTATGGCTGAGAAAGTTATTGGTGAAAAAGTGACGCTTGAAGAAATGGGAGGAGCACGAATGCATTGCACAGTGAGTGGCTGTGGAGATGTGCTGGCTCATTCAGAAGAAGAAGCCATTGCTCATGCTAGAAACTACTTGAAATACTTCCCTAACAATTTTCAAGAACACACAAAAGAATGTGAATCAGTGGCACCAAAGCAGGGGAGACCACTAGTAGATATTATCCCTGAGAATCAAAACGTACCGTTCGATATGTACGAAGCGATTGACGCTCTCATTGATGAAGGAAGCTTTTTTGAAATTAAAAAGTTATTTGCTCCTGAATTAGTAACGGGATTTGCTAGAATTGATGGGAAAGTGGTTGGAATTATTGCGAATCAGCCTAAAGTAAAAGGTGGCGTTCTATTTGTTGATTCTGCAGATAAAGGAGCAAAGTTTATCCAACTTTGCGATGCGTTCCATATTCCATTGTTGTTCTTAGCAGATGTGCCAGGATTTATGATTGGGACAAAAGTAGAAAGAGCAGGAATTATCCGTCATGGAGCGAAGCTAATTGCTGCAATGAGTTCAGCAACTGTACCAAAAATCTCAGTTGTTGTGAGAAAAGCATATGGAGCAGGTTTGTATGCGATGGCTGGCCCGGCATTTGAACCAGATTGTTGTATTGCTTTGCCAACTGCTCAAATTGCTGTTATGGGTCCAGAAGCCGCAGTTAATGCTGTTTACTCGAATAAAATCAACCAAATTGAAGATCCAAAAGAGCGTATTGCGTACGTTCAACAAAAACAACAAGAATACAAAGAGCATATCGACATATACAAATTAGCGTCCGAAATGATTGTAGATGATATTGTACCTGCTAATCAGCTGCGAGATACACTAATTAAACGCTTTGCATACTATTCATCCAAAGAAATGCCATTTGGTGTTCGCAAGCACCCTGTTTATCCAGTATAATAAAGGCCCGGTGACATTTGTCATCGGGCTTTTTCTTCATTGAAAATAAAGGATAAAAAAAGAAACAAACCGAAATAGAAAATGAAAGAAATAAAAAGAGGGATAAAGATGAAAAGAATTGCCATCGTCGGTGGAGGGGCTATCGGTTTACTATATAGTGCATATTTAGGCGGAGAGTTTAAAGTAATACTGTATACGAGAACGCAAGAACAAGCACAATTTATTAACGAAAATGGTGTAGTTCTTACTCAGAATGACCAACAGAAATGTGTTAGAGTGACTGGACAACAGCTAAAAGAACCAATTGAAGAAGTTGACTTGATTATTGTAGCGGTCAAACAGTACCACCTACAAGAAGTGTTACATTACCTTCAATTAACACCTCAATCTACTCCAATCTTATTTATTCAAAATGGGATGAAACATCTTTCTATCATTGACTCTTTATTCCATGAGCATCTTTTAATAGGGGTAGTGGAACACGGAGCGTTAAAAGTAGGTGCCAATGCAGTCGTCCATACAGGGGTGGGAATGACTCGTATAGGCATATATAAAGGAATCCATGAACAAGCAAATTCTTTATTACATAGGATTAATCAACCTTCATTTGTATTTACGCTAGAAGAAGATTGGCAGGAAATAGTCATAAGAAAATTAGTTGTTAATGCTATCATTAATCCCCTTACAGCTCTTTACCGTGTCAAGAACGGTGAGTTAATAAAAAACCCAGCGTTTTTCCATACGATGACACAACTATTTAATGAAGTGAAACAGGGGTTGGCCTTAAAGAATGAAGAGGTGTATTGGCAAGGGGTGTTAACCATCTGTCGTAAAACGGCAGACAACCATTCGTCGATGTTAAAAGATGTGATGGGGAGGAATAGCACTGAAATCGATGCTATATTAGGGTACATTTTAGAAGAAGCTTCTCGAAAAAAAATAGAGATGCCACTTACAAATTTTTTATATCATTCGATAAAAGGGATAGAGAATAAAGAGAGAGGAGAATTATAATGGGTACCATTTTAGGAAGTATTTTTGCGACATTTGTAACGTTACCACTTCTGGCGTTTATTTTTAGTTACATGGTTTTACGAAAAATAACTAAAAATAAAAAGAAGTCTTTTCATCTGGCTACATATATTATGACGTTCTTTTTAATTTTAGCAGCACATTATTTAACTTATGCAATATCGGGAGTATCTTATTGGTGGTTAATTACTTTACTTTTATTAGGTATTGGAATGCTCACTATTTTTCTACATTGGAAAGTAAAAAAGGATATTCACTTGCCGAAAGTGTTAAAGGGATTTTGGCGTGTTAACCTTCTGTTATTTTCGATTCTATACGTGGGTCTTATGATTGGTGGAATTATTTTGCGAATTTCTTCGTTATAAGTCACGTTACTAGACGAACATATATACAATGTGCATAATAGGTTTATGTGTGTATGATTTAGGAATTAGAGCGAAGAAAGGAAGTTCTTTCATGCAGGTTACAGATGTCTCGTTTACATCGACTAATCAATTAACAAATGACTACATAAATGGAATAGACAAAGCACTAGCTTTTTTTCACTATAATATACATGAACAAGATGTATATAAAAAAAGAGTTCGAGATCTGAAGGCTCAATCATATCCTCGTGAAGAGCTAGTAGGCTACTTGCGTGCGTTTAATAAGAAACACGGTGCTTCATCAAAAACGTTAGAGAATATCGAGAAGCTAAGAGATTTAAATAGTGTTGTTGTCATCGGAGGACAACAAGCAGGTTTGTTAACTGGACCGCTTTATACCATTCACAAAGTCATTTCTATTGTGTTATTTGCACGTCAGCAAGAGAAAGCTCTAGGGATTCCTGTGTTACCAGTATTCTGGATCGCTGGAGAGGATCATGACTTTGCAGAAATAAATCATGTTTATGTGTCTGATAAACAAAAACTAATTAAAAAAGCGTTGAAAAATAAACAGCAAACAAAAGAAATGGTTTCATCAATGACTATTGATCATCAAGCTTGTGAAAAGTGGATAGAAGGTGTTTTTCAATCGTTTAGTGAAACAGAGCATTCTAACAATGTAAGAGCGTTAGTAATGGACTGTCTAACGGAAGCAAAAACATACGTAGACTTCTTTGCTACATTGACTACTAGACTTTTTGCTCACACAGGGTTAATTTTAATAGATGCAGCTTCACCTGAAGTTCGGAAGATAGAATCTTCTTTCTTTGTAAACTTGGTTGAGCAGAATGCAAACCTATCAGCTTCCGTGATCAATCAACAAAGTGAAGTGAAACAGTTATATAAACCGCTCATCGACGCAACAGAAAAAACAGCCCACCTTTTTTATTCAAAGGAGGGAGAGAGAATATTGCTCGAGAGAGATGGGGGAAGTCAACAGTTTGTTGGGAAACAAGGTGAAATTGCTCTGTCACAAGAAGAGCTTTTATTCGTTGCGAGAAATCATCCTGAACGTCTCAGTAACAATGTGGTAACTAGGCCCATTATGCAAGAGTTTTTATTCCCTACCCTTTCGTTTATTGCAGGTCCTGGAGAGGTTGCCTATTGGGCTGAATTGAAACCGGCTTTTGAACTATTTAACTTTAAAATGCCGCCTGTGTTACCACGTCTATCGTATGCGTTAATCGACCGTACAATCGAAAGTTATATGAAAGAATTGAATATTTCAATTGAAGAAGCGCTAAATAGTGGGATTCACCAACAACGAGAGTCTTGGCTTATGAATGATGTACGTAATCCTTATGAAGCGTATTTTAACCAAGCAAAAGAAGAATTTGAAAAAGTTCATCAAAAACTTCGAAAAAACGTTCTACAAGAAGACCCATATTTTGAAGAATTGTTACTGAAAAATCGAGTGAATATTCAAAAGCAGCTTGAAGTTGCTCAAAAAATTGTCGAAGCAAAACAATTAACAAAAAATGAAGCTATCCTTAAAAAGTATAATGCAATTGAATTGGCTGTAAGGCCGATGGGTGCTCCTCAAGAGAGAGTATGGAATGTATGTTACTATCTTAATAAATATGGAGTGCAATTTGTGTCAGATTTATTAAGGCAGGAAGTCGAATTTAATCATAAATTAAAAGTAGTTTCTCTCTAATAAAATCCTGCTTAAAAGCAGGATTTTATTTTTGGAACGAGAATAAAGAACAAAGAAAGTTATTCTAGGAAGATAATAAATTTTCTTAGGAAGGATAAAATGAATAAAGTAACGCTTTGAGTTGTTACCCCTACATGTCAAGGTCGACATAGATAGACGTTAGCAAACCGAAAAGCATTCAAATTTGTTTTTAGTAAAAGAAAAGTATGAGATACGTATAGAAACTAACTACCATATTTTTCTATGTTTTAAACCTTTTTAAAAGAGGGAGTTAATAAAAAGACGATTTCTCTAAAAGAAGGACAAAATTCTACGTAATCTTTTGTAGAAATAGCTGAAAATATGTTGAATTTTGATATATAATAGAAAAAGCGTATACACATCATTTGAAGATAACAAATGTTTATACGTTTCAACTCAAATGTTACACGAGAAGCAAAGAGTAGTTAATGAAAAGAAGTAGGTGTCAGCATGTTTAATCACACAACAGTTTTGTTGGAAGAAGCAGCAGATGGCTTAAACATTAAGCCGAATGGTACGTATGTAGATTGTACTTTAGGTGGAGCAGGACATAGTGAATATATTGTAAAGCAGCTAGGTGAAGGTGGGAAATTAGTGGCCTTTGACCAAGATGATATAGCTATTGAAAATGCGAAGCAAAAATTGCAACCTTATATGGATAGAGTATTAATTATCAAAAGTAACTTTCGCTATTTAAAAGAAGAACTTGAACTTCATGGTATTACCTCAGTTGATGGTGTGTTATTTGATTTAGGAGTATCATCACCTCAATTAGACACGCCTGAAAGAGGATTTAGCTATCATCATGATGCACCATTGGATATGAGAATGGATCAGGGTGCACCGGTTTCTGCTTATCATGTTGTGAATGAATGGCCATATGAAAAGCTAGTAAAGATTTTTTTTCAATATGGCGAAGAAAAATTTTCAAAGCAGATTGCAAGAAAGATTGAAGCCTACCGAGAGAAAAAGGTAGTTGAAACGACACTAGAGCTTGTAGAGATCATTAAGGATGCTATTCCAGCTCCTGCTAGAAGAACAGGTGGACATCCTGCTAAGCGAGTTTTCCAAGCAATACGTATTGCGGTAAACGATGAATTGCAAGTATTTGAAGATGCAATTGAACAAGCAATTGATGTGGTAAGCCCAGGTGGACGTATCAGTGTAATTACCTTCCATTCACTTGAGGATCGTATTTGTAAAGTTACGTTTAAAAAAGCAAGTACAACACCACCCTTACCTCCAGGTTTACCGATTATACCTGATGAGTTCAAACCAAAGTTAAAGTTAATTACAAGGAAACCAATCTTACCAACTGAGCATGAGTTGGACGAAAATAATCGCGCACGTTCAGCAAAACTAAGGATTGCAGAGAAATTATAAGTTGCTACATAACGCGTTTTGACACAAAAAGCTCATAAAAAAGAGGGAGGGGAACGTATTGGCAAATGTCGCTTATCAAACGAAAGAACATCAACAGCAACATCAGCAGCAAAGTCAAAGCCAATCCAAGCGTGTTTTAAAACAAAAGAAGCGTCGGATTTCTCTAGGGGAAAAGTTAATTTATGTAGGGTTTTTCGCAATGTTATTGTTCGGTGCTGTGCAAGTTGTGTCAAATCAAGCTGCTTTATATGAGGTTAATGCAAGTATCCAAAACCTAGAAGGGCAAATTGAACAACAAGAACGTGTAAATAATGAACTAAAGCTAGAAGTTGTAGAATTAAGCACGTATGAGCGTATTTGGGCAGAAGCAAAAAAACTTGGCTTGGATTTAAATGAAAACAACGTAAAGGTTGTTAAAGACTAATGAATTCAACTCAAAAAAATAAAAATATAACCATAGGAGCAGCGATATTAACTTCAATATTCGCCTTGCTCTTTTTTATATTAGGAAGTCGCTTTTTCTATATCCAAGCTACAGGTAAAGCAGAAGGAGAAGCTTTAGCACAAATCGCTCAAAAAAAGTATACGAGACAAAGTACGATTGAAGGACACCGTGGAACTATTTATGATCGTCGAGGAGAGCCTGTTGCCCACGATACTGGGGCTTACACAGTGGTTGCCATTTTAGATAAAAATCAAACAAAGAATAAAAAAGAGCCAAAGCATGTGATAGACCCTGAGAAGACAGCTCAACAGCTTGCACCATTGCTTGAAATGGAAGAACAAAAATTAGAGAATCTATTAACAAAAGATTCCTTTCAAGTAGAGTTAGGACCTGGAGGAAGAGATATTAGTCATGAATTAAAACGAAAAATTGAAGAGCTGCAATTGCCAGGTATAACGTTTGTTCGAGATGCAAAGCGTTTGTATCCGAATGGTGTATTTGCTTCTCATATTTTAGGTTATGCCCAAAAAGACGATACAGGTAAGATCGTCGGGAAAATGGGGATTGAGCAAGTATTTAATAAGCAGTTAGCTGAAACAGATGGTTATATGAAGTATCAGAGTGCGCGAAATGGAATTAAACTACCTGACCCGAAAGAATCAATTGTTCCGCCAAAAAATGGTGATAATGTATACTTAACCATTGATGAGAAAATTCAAACGTTTGTTGAAGAAGCGTTAAGTAGAGCAGAGAAAGAATATGAACCTGAACAAATGATGGCTGTTGTTGCGAATGCAAAAACAGGTGAGATTCTTGGGATGTCTAGTCGCCCGAGCTTTAACCCTAATATTCGAGATATTACAAGCTATGGTAATCCTATTGTTGAAGGTCGTTATGAACTAGGTTCTACTATGAAAATTTTTACACTTGCAGCTGCTATCGAAGAAGGAGCCTATAACGGAAACGAATTGTATAAATCGGGTGGCTACCGAATTCCAGAAGATCCATCAAGGCCTATACGAGATCATAATAGAGGAGCTGGTTGGGGAACAATTACGTTTGATGAAGGAATTCGTCGATCTTCGAACGTGGCTATTGCTATGCTTGTAAACGAGCGAATTGGGACGGAAACGTACCTTCAGTATTTAGAGAGATTTGGTTTTACAAAAAAGACTGGGATCGACCTTCCAAACGAAGCTTCTAGCCGCATCGTGTCTAAGTACGTACGTGATCGTATCACCACGGCATTTGGACAAGGGTCTGCATTTTCACCGATACAACAAATTCAAGCAGCCACTGCTATTGCAAATGAAGGAAAAATGATGAAGCCGTATGTCATTCAAAAAGTAGTAGATGGCACGACCGGAGAAGTGAAAAGAGAAACGAAACCTAAATTGATTGGAGAACCGATTTCTAAGCAAACATCTAAAAAGGTATTAGATATATTAGAAACGGTTGTGACAGAAGAGGATGGTACAGGTAAGCCATATAACATTGAAGGTTATCAAGTAGCGGGTAAAACAGGTACTGCACAAATTACAGACCAAAATGGAAGGTACCAAAGTGGTCATGGTAAAAACCTTTTCTCTTTCCTAGGGTTTGCTCCAGCAGATGATCCTTCGTTAATTGTTTATGTAGCGGTGAAAAAGCCAAAGCTTACACTACAAGAAACAGGATCAGCTCCAACTTCTATGGTATTTAACTCTGTGATGAAAAACAGTCTGCAATATCTAAAGATTGAGCCAGAAGAACCGAAGGAAAAGAATCAAACAAAATCCAAAGTTGAACACGGCTCAACAGTTGATTCGTATATTGGTCAATCAGTAACTGAAGCTACCACAAAGTTAAAAGAGCAAGGACTCGAACCCATTGTAGTAGGAAAAGGTACGAAAGTAGCGGAACAGTCACCGAATAATGATGAACGTATGTTAAAAGGTCAAAAAGTGTTCATAAAGACTGATAGTAAATTGCAGGTTCCTGATTTAACAGGCTGGTCGTATCGTGATGTACTTCGCCTTAGTGAATTCTTAGAGTTACAACCAAGTGCCGTTGGAAATGGATTTGTTATTGAGCAAAATATCCCAGTCAATGGAACAATTAAAAAAGGAGACTATTTAATTGTAAAACTGGATTCCCCACAAAAAATAGCAAAAGTCCAACAAGAGAAGAGTAACGAAGAAGAAAGTGACGAAGAGGATGAGAAAAAGCCATTAGACTAGCAAAATCATTAGTTCTAGTAATCTTTGTACAAGCATATATTGGAACGAGCCTATTTAGAGGAGGTTCTAGTATATGCGTGTATCAGGGGTTACAGTACGAAAAAGGCTCGTTACTGTACTATTAGTCGGAATATGTATCTTTTTTGTCATTGATGTAAGGCTTGGTTATGTTCAATTTGTATTAGGAGACATATTGACAGAAAGAGCGAAAGGGTTGTGGAGTCGAAACATTCCATTTGAGCCGGAGCGTGGTAAAATTTTAGATCAAAATGGTGTTCCATTAGCCACCAATAAGAGTGCACCTACCGTACTTGTTATGCCGAGGCAAATTGAAGACCCAGCTCAAACAGCAGAGGAAATTGCAGCTGTTTTAAATATGTCAAAAGAAAAAGCGTATAAGCAAATTACAAAAAAAGCATCAAGTGTGTATTTGCAACCTGAAGGACGAAAAATCTCACATGAAAAAGCGAATGAACTTCGGGCTTTAGATTTAAAAGGTGTCTACATTGCGGAAGATTCCATTCGTCATTATCCATTTGGGAGCTATTTATCCCACGTTTTAGGCTTTGCTGGAATTGATAATCAGGGTTTAACAGGCTTAGAGCTATATTACGATAAAGAGCTAAGTGGTAAAAAAGGCTACGTGAAGTTATATTCGGATGCTAAAGGAAAGAAAATGCCTGATATTGCTGATGATTATACATCACCAGTAGATGGCTTAGACTTGAAGTTAACGATTGATTCTCGCGTACAAACCATTATGGAGAGAGAGTTAGACATTGCTCAATCAACGTATAATCCAGATGGAATTATTGCAATTGCGATGAATCCTAAAAATGGAGAGATCCTAGGGATGTCTAGTCGACCAACATTTGATCCGGCTAACTTTCGAAATGTTTCACCTGAAACATACAATCGTAACTTACCAATTTGGAGTGCGTATGAGCCTGGTTCAACATTTAAAATTATTACTCTAGCAGCATCATTAGAAGAAAAAAAGGTTGATTTATTAAGTGATCAATTTTATGATGATGGAGCAGCGGAAGTTGGTGGTGCTCGACTTCGTTGTTGGAAAAAGGGAGGACATGGACAACAAACATTTTTAGAAGTTGTTCAAAACTCTTGTAACCCTGGTTTCGTTGAACTAGGAGATCGTTTAGGGAAAGATACGTTATTTAAATATATTCGCAACTTTGGCTTTGGTGATAAAACAGGAATTGACCTTCAAGGAGAAGGAAAAGGAATTTTATTTCCACTGGAGCGAGTAGGTCCAGTTGAACAAGCAACAACTGCATTTGGACAAGGCGTATCTGTCACACCAATTCAGCAAGTTGCAGCCGTTTCAGCAGCTGTAAATGGTGGAATACTCTATCAGCCATATATAGCAAAACAATGGATCGACCCTTCTACAGGTAAAGTAGTTAGTGAAAATAAGCCTGTTGCCAAAAGAAGAGTTGTGTCTGAAGAGACATCAAAGCAAGTACGATTTGCACTCGAAAGTGTAGTCGCAAAAGGAACAGGACGTCCAGCTTTTGTTGAAGGTTATCGTTTAGGTGGTAAAACAGGTACAGCTCAGAAAGCACAAGATGGAAGATATTTAGAAAACAATCATATTGTTTCATTCATTGGTTTTGCACCTGCAGATGATCCGCAGCTTGTAATTTATTTAGCGGTTGATAACCCAAAAGGCACCATTCAATTCGGTGGAGTAGTCGCAGCACCTATTGTTGGTAAAATGATGGAAGATAGCTTACGTACAATGGGAGTTAAACCGCGTAAAGATCAAATTGAGAAAGAGCTAATGTGGCCTGACACTCCTCTTATTCAGGTGCCGGACTTGGTTGGCTTGTCACCTAAAGAGTTGCAACAACAATTGCTTACATTAAAGATCGATATTAGCGGAGATGGTGATAAAGTCATAAAGCAATCACCAGCACCTGGTACAAAAGTCAAGGAAGGTTCGAGAATCAGGATATATATGGGAGAATAATGAGTAGATGAGAGTGAGCCTTGGGGAAATTCCCCCGTGGCTTCTTTTTCTGTAAGATAAATGTTGACGTTGTTTGCAAAAGAGGTTTTCAAATTTCACAAAAATAATACCTTATTAACCTAATGAGAGTGATAATGGCTTCTGTAGTATAATCTATAAAGAGATGATCAAGGGACATATAAGGGTTAGAACTTAATTAGAAGAGAGGAACTGGTTAGAATGGAACTGTACACATTGTTATCGTCTTTGCACGATTTTAAAAGCATACCAGAAGAAAATGTAAAAATTACATCGATTGAGATGGATTCAAGAGAAGTAAAAGATGGATCGTTATTTATATGCGTGAAGGGATATACAGTAGATGGTCATGACTTTGCCCATGTTGCTGTTGAAAAAGGAGCTAGTGCGATTGTTGCGGAAAAACCTTTAGATGTAAATATTCCAGTTGTTATCGTCAAAGATACAAAGCGTGCAATGGCTGTCTTAGCAGATGCCTTTTATCAACAGCCTACACAAAAATTGCATCTAATTGGTGTGACAGGAACTAATGGAAAAACGACAACCACCCATCTAATGGAACATATTTTTAAAGCAAATCAGAAAAAAACAGGTTTAATTGGAACAATTGAGATTCGAATTGGTGATCAAGCATATGATGTAAAGAACACAACTCCAGAATCTGTTACGTTGCAACAAACGTTTCATCGCATGATAGAAGAACATGTGGATGTAGCGATGATGGAAGTTTCCTCTCATGCGCTGGACTTAGGAAGGGTGCATGGTTGTGATTTCGATGTTGCCGTATTTACAAACTTAACACAAGATCATCTTGATTATCATAAAACAATGGATGATTACCGCCGAGCAAAAGGGCTATTGTTTGCGCAATTAGGAAATGCTTATAATCATAGCAAGCCAAAATTTGCTGTATTAAATGCAGATGATGAAGCGACAAATGAGTACATACGAAATACGGCTGCAACGGTTATTACATATGGAATTGACAACAAGTGTGATATTCAAGCCAAAAATATTCAGATGACGAACGCAGGTACGACTTTTACGCTCGTAACGCCTCATGAAGAAGCGGAAGTAAAGATGAAGTTGATTGGAAAGTTTAGTGTGTACAACGTATTAGCTGCAACAGCTGCTTGCCTCGTTTCAGGTGTATCGCTATCCCTTATTGTAAAGGAAATTGCCAATATTGAAGGTGTAGCAGGTAGATTTGAAGTAGTAGATGAAGGACAGTCGTTCACAGTTGTTGTTGATTATGCACATACACCAGACAGTTTAGAAAATGTGTTAAAAACCGTGAAACAATTCGCAAAAGGTAGTATATATGTTATTGTTGGGTGTGGTGGCGATCGAGATCGAACGAAGAGACCAATTATGGCTCGTATCGCGGCTGAAAATAGTACGGAAGCCATTTTAACATCTGATAATCCAAGAAGTGAAAGTCCACAGCAAATTCTTCAAGATATGATTGATGGAGTAGAGACTTCAAATTATGTTTCAATCATTGACCGTAAAGAAGCCATTCAATATGCCATTAATCAAGCTAAAGCGGATGATGTGATTGTAATTGCTGGTAAAGGGCATGAAACATATCAAATTGTTGGGGATCAAGTCTTCGATTTTGATGATCGTGAAGTGGCACGTCAGTTCATTAAGGAGAAAAAATGATACTAACAGCAGCCGATTATAGAAAAGAACAGATTCAATCGATGCAGCAAGAGGAGGAAAAGTTGTGCTTGAGCAAGTAATCTTATTTACCATCGCGTTAGGATTTCTTATTTCAGTTATCCTTTCGCCTATCTTCATCCCTTTTTTAAGGAGATTAAAATTTGGCCAGAGCATACGTGATGAAGGGCCGAAGTCACATCAAAAAAAATCCGGAACGCCTACAATGGGAGGCGTAATGATTTTACTGTCCATTATTGTGACAACGCTAATTATGACAAATCAATATCTAGAGCCGACTGTTGAGACGTACTTATTATTGCTTGTAACGGTTGGATTCGGTTTGTTAGGTTTTTTAGATGATTTTATTAAAGTAGTCTTAAAACGAAACCTTGGTTTAACATCAAAACAAAAGTTTTTAGGTCAAGTAATCATTGCTATTATCTTTTATCTTATTTCACGTCAAGCAGAGTTATCGACAGTTGTATCCATTCCAATTGTCAATTTTTCAATTGACTTAGGTTGGTTCTATATTGTGTTCCTAGTGATATGGTTAGTTGGATTCTCGAATGCTGTTAATCTAACAGATGGATTAGATGGGTTAGTTTCAGGTACAAGTGCTATTGCGTTCGGAGCATTTGCTGTTTTAGCTTGGAATGCTTCTCAATTTGAGGTAGCGATTTTTTCAGTAGCTGTAGTTGGTTCTGTTCTTGGTTTTTTAGTGTTTAACTCGCATCCAGCGAAAGTATTTATGGGAGATACAGGTTCACTAGCACTAGGCGGTGCAATTGCAACAATTGCTATTCTAATGAAGTTAGAGTTCTTGCTTATCATTATTGGTGGAGTATTTGTGATTGAGACATTATCCGTTATTATTCAGGTAGCTTCATTTAAAACAACAGGGAAACGAGTGTTTAAAATGAGCCCGCTTCACCATCATTATGAATTAAGCGGTTGGTCAGAATGGCGAGTAGTTGTAACCTTTTGGGCAGTAGGATTACTGTTTGCGATGCTTGGAATTTATATTGAGGTGTGGATTTAAGTGAAAAAAACGAATACGTATCTAAACAAACATGTATTAATTTTAGGATTAGCTAAAAGTGGCACGGCAGCTGCAAAGCTTGTTCATCAATTAGGCGCTTCTGTTGTTGTAAATGATCAAAAACCTTATGAAGAAAATGAAGCAGCGCAACAACTAGAAAAGTTAGGTATTCAAGTCGTTTGCGGGCATCATCCATTAGAACTTCTAACAAATATTGATGTTATTATCAAAAACCCTGGTATTCCATATAAGAATCCACTTCTTCAAGAAGCATTCAAGAGAAACATTCCCATTATTACAGAAGTGGAACTGGCTTTTGAAGTGAGTGAAGCACCTTTTATAGGGATTACAGGAAGTAACGGAAAAACAACGACAACAACGTTAATTTATCAGATGTTAGAGCGCGGAAACAGACGTCCACGTATCGCGGGAAATATTGGGACGGTTGCGTGTGAAGTTGCACAAGAAGCAGAAAAAGAAGATGTCATTGTAACGGAGTTATCTTCTTTTCAGTTGATGGGAATTAACAAGTTTCAGCCACATATTTCATTATTATTAAATATCTTTGATGCGCATCTTGATTATCATGGAACGAAAGAAGAATATATAGAAGCGAAAGCATCTATTTTTAAAAATCAAACAACAAATGATTATGCAGTAGTGAATGCAGATGATGAAGTCGTTGTAAAAGCATCGAAAGATACACAAGCAACAATCGTTCAGTTTTCAACAACAAAGCAACTTGAAAAAGGTGCTTATGTCAAAAATAATATGGTTTATTTTAATGATGAAGCCATTATTCCATTAGATAAAATTGTTTTACCAGGTAAGCACAATCTTGAAAATATCTTAGCAGCGGTCGCAGTTGTCAAACTGTATGGATGTTCAAATGAGGCAATCTGTAAAGTATTAACAACTTTTACAGGAGTTAAGCATCGTGTACAGTATGTCACAAGTATTAACGGCCGAAAATTTTATAATGATTCAAAAGCAACGAACATACTTGCTACCAAAGTTGCACTTTCTGCATTTACACAGCCCACGATCTGGCTTGCTGGAGGGCTAGACCGAGGAAACGAATTCGATGAGTTAAAAAGTTCATTGAAACATGTGAAAGCCGTTGTTACCTTCGGAGAAACAGCGCAAAAAATAGAACGTGTAGCAAAAGAGATGGGAATACAAAACGTAAAACGTGTCGATAATGTTGAACAAGCAGTAATCGATGCATACAGTTATTCAGATGAAGGTGATGTTGTATTATTATCACCCGCTTGTGCAAGTTGGGATCAATTTAAAACTTTTGAAGAACGTGGTGACATCTTTATTCAAAGTGTGCATAAACTGAAATAAGGGCTTGTCTATAAATACTTACAAGAATCGTTTGAGCATAATGCGCCCTAATATATAGCTTAGAGGTGTATAGCATTGTCGACAAAGAGGTCTACTCCTGATTTCTTTCTAATCATCGTTACACTTTCGTTGCTCACAATAGGGCTTATTATGGTATATAGTGCAAGTGCTGTGTGGGCAACATATAAATTTGATGATTCGTTCTTTTTTGCAAAAAGGCAAATGTTATTTGCGGGTCTAGGTGTTGTATCGATGTTCGTAATTATGAACATTGATTATTGGACTTGGAGAACATGGGCAAAAGCGATTATTATTGTGTGTTTTGTTATGCTTATTATGGTTTTGATACCAGGTGTTGGACTCGTTCGAAATGGTTCACAAAGTTGGATTGGAGTAGGGGCTTTCTCCATTCAACCATCAGAGTTTATGAAATTTGCGATGATTACGTTTCTAGCGAAATTTCTATCTGATAATCAGAAAAACATTACGTCTTTTAAGAAAGGTTTAATGCCATCACTAGGACTTGTGTTTTTGGCCTTTGGAATTATTATGTTACAGCCTGACTTAGGAACTGGAACCGTGTTAGTAGGAACTTGTGTAGTCATGATTTTTGTCGCTGGTGCGAAGATTAGTCACTTCGTCTGGCTAGGTCTTATAGGTGTAGGAGGCTTTGTTGGACTTGTGTTATCTGCTCCATATCGGATAAAGCGAATTACATCTTTTTTAGATCCATGGGAAGACCCGTTAGGAAGTGGGTTTCAAATTATCCAATCGTTATATGCAATTGGTCCAGGTGGATTGTTAGGTCTGGGCTTAGGTCAAAGTCGCCAAAAGTTTTTTTATTTACCAGAGCCTCAAACCGATTTTATCTTTGCTATTTTAGCAGAAGAGCTAGGCTTTATCGGTGGTTCTCTCATTCTAATTTTATTTAGCTTATTATTGTGGAGAGGAATCCGTATAGCACTAGGTGCTCCGGATTTATATGGTAGCTTCTTAGCTCTTGGTATTATATCAATGATCGCGATTCAGGTAATGATTAATATTGGAGTTGTCACAGGTTTAATGCCAGTAACAGGTATCACTCTTCCTTTCTTAAGTTATGGGGGATCCTCGTTAACCCTTATGTTAGCGGCAGTAGGTGTTTTGCTCAATGTAAGTCGTTACTCTCGCTATTAAACATCAATGTTCGCAAGGTTGCTGTTGAGGCTGTCAATAAAGTTCATGACTAATTCAATGACTGATTTGACTCCCGATACGCAGGACGTTTTGTAAGCTTTGTCAAAAGGAGCATCTCTCCTTTTAGACAAAGCTTATTTTGTGTCAAAATGTTTCTAAATTGTAATCTGTTCATAATCAAAAATCTATGTATGTATGGTATGATGTGTAAAGTAAGCTGTTTTGTCAAATGTAAGGTAGTTCGTTATAAAAGCGCACAAAGAGACTTTATTTTTAATAGAAAAGTGGTATAAATGAAAGGGCAGCAAACATGCATGCTCCTTTTGTAATGCTCCTTTTGAACAATAAGTACACGAATGAAAATGCATGCCTAGAAATAAGACAAAAAAACAATGATATTTTCGAAAGTTATAGAGAACACTTTCTAAATAGAAATATGTTCAAATGTTACATTATTACATAAAAGGATCACCAAGATTTTATACTGAAATAAAATTGTATTGTAACGGGTATAGAGTTCCTTTAATAATGGCTTTACAATGAAAAATGAAAAGTGCGATAATCTGTGGAGAATGGATTACGTACATTCTATAGGTGAATATCATATAATAATGAAACATAACTATTCGAAAATGACAACATGAATAAACTAACAATGTTTTTAGGAGGTCCTTATGGAAGTATTAGAAAAAGAATTACTACAAATGAATATTGGAAAAGTCTTAAAAAATGAACCACTTTCCAATCATACAACAATTAAAATAGGTGGTCCGGCTGATTTATTAGTAGAACCAGATACAATTGAACATTTACAACAAGTAATGAGTATCATTAGAAAGCATAATGTGAAATGGCGCGCTATTGGTCGAGGCTCAAATTTACTTGTTTCTGATGAAGGAATTCGAGGAGTAGTTGTTAAGCTTGGAAATGGGTTAGACCATCTTGAGGTGAATAACGAAACTGTTCGCGTAGGTGGCGGGTATTCTCTTATTAAATTAACGACTATGTTAACCAAGCAAGGTTTATCAGGATTAGAATTTGCTGGTGGGATACCTGGATCAGTAGGTGGAGCCGTTTACATGAATGCAGGTGCTCATGGTGCGGATATGTCTCATATTGTGACGAAAGCTCATATTCTATTTGAAGACGGATCGATGGAATGGCTTACTAAAGAAGAACTTGATTTTTCTTATCGCCATTCAATTTTGCAAGCGAAACGCCCTGGTGTATGTATTGAAGCTATCTTGGATTTAAAGCAAGGAAAACGGGAAGAAATTGTTGCTGTTTTACAGAAAAATAAGGATTATCGCCGGGAAACTCAGCCGTGGAATTATCCATGTGCAGGTAGCATTTTCCGAAATCCTTTACCACAATATGCCGGTCAGTTGATTCAAGAAGCAGGTCTAAAAGGATATGCCATTGGAGGCGCAAAAATTAGTGAACAACATGCTAACTTTATCGTGAATGCAGGTGGAGCAACGGCGTTAGATGTTTTACAATTAATTGATCATGTGAAAAAGACTATAAAAAATCAATTTGATGTAGAGATGCATACTGAAATTGAGATTATTGATTAAATAACGAAGGAAATATGAACGATGAAATGATTAATTAAATGGAAAATATAGAGAATAAGCTCTTCGTTATGTGCTATAATGTGTGTAATCTCATTATAGACAGTAGAAGATAAACAACTTCATTAAAAAGGCGTTTATCTTCTGATGCTGATAAGGGTGAAACCAAATGGAAAAAGGAAAACTAATTGTTCTAGAAGATCGTGTACCTAAGTTGAAAGAGCAAAGAAAGAATAAAGCGAACAAGCGACTTGTATTTTATCTTTCGCTGTTTTTTATCCTTATTCTACTAATTGTGTATTTTCAATCATCGCTTAGTAGTATTTCAAAGATTAATGTGGCTGGCAATCAATATGTTAGCGACAAGAAAATTGTGTCTATGAGTGAGTTATCAACTAAGACAAGCTATTGGAAAGTAGATAAAAACGAAGTAAAAAAGAAAGTCGAGAGTCATCCTGAGGTTAAAGAGGTCGTAATTGATAAAACGTTTCCGAATAAAGTCACTATTCATGTAATGGAATATAAAAGAGTAGCCTATGTAGTAGAAAAAGGTAAATATTTCCCGATAAATGAAGCAGGAAAAGTGCTAAGTGGTGTAAAGGGAGAGCCCATTTCTTCAGATGCGCCACTACTTATTGATTGGAACAATGCAGAGGTTATCCAAGAGTTTGTACAAGAGCTCGCAAAGGTTCCGAAAAGTATTACAGATGCAATTTCTGAAGTGTATCATACTCCAACTGATTCTGAAGCATTGCATATTAAGTTATTCATGAATGATGGACGAGAAGTAAGTGCAAAGATCAGTAATTTTTCAGATAAAATTATTCTTTATCCTTCAGTAGTAAAAGAACTGACGCCGGAACAAAGAGGGATTATTGACTTAGAAGAAAGACCTACTTTTATTCCATATGAAAAAGAAAAGGGAGATGAAGAAGGTGAAGTTGAGGGGTAAGTATGTTTTCTTATCGTTAGTATTTTTAGTCCTTGGCTTCATGCTTTCATACTCTTATCAGTTTGCAAAAATAAAAAATGCGCAACTTTTAGAGGAGCGACAATGGACACGAGAGTATCAATATAAGCAAATGCTTATCGACCAAGAGCAAGAAAACAACAGGCTTCAGCAAGAATTAGCTAATAAGCAGGAAAGCGTTCGAAAGGTTGAAGAAAAACTTGCACAACAAGAGCAAGTTTTATTTAACTTAGTTGAAGATGTAGAAAAGCTTAGGATGTATACAGGGAAAATTAAAGTAAAGGGAAAAGGAGTAGAGGTAACACTATCTGATGCTTCTTATGTCCCATCTGAACAAAATGTGAACAACTATATTGTTCATGAAAATCACGTATTTAATGTAGTAAATGAATTACTCATTGCAGGAGCTTCTGCAGTATCAATAAATGGTCAACGTCTTACAAAAGAATCATACATCGTTTGTAATGGTCCTGTGATCACGATAGATGGAAATCAATTTCCTGCTCCATTTGTTATTCGTGCCATCGGTGATCCTGATGTCTTATACCCAGCATTAAATATTGCGGGAGGCGTTAAAGATCAATTGGTGAGAGATAATGTTGTTGTAAAAATGTCAAAGCAGGATACAATAGAAATGGTTCCCGTAATCGGGGCAGAAACAAGTTAACTGCATAATCATTAGATAATGCCAAAGTGTTTGGTATAAACCTTCTATTTATGAAAAAAGAGGAGAGTTTAAACTTGAACAGCAAGAAGAATATTCAATTCACTATTATTACATTTGTTATTGGTCTTATGATTGCTGTTCAGTTTCAAACTACAAAGCAACCCATTGTTCGAGATACACGAGACGCTTGGGAACTTCGAGAAGATATAAAAAAAGAACAAGAATTACAAACGAAGATCTTAAGAGAAATTCGAACATACGATGAACAATTAAGAAGTTATGAAGCTGAGCAGAATAATCAGCAAGTATTAAAAGATGCTTTAAATGATTTAAAGAAAGAAGCTGGTCTCACAGAACTGACAGGTAATGGTCTCGTGTTAACAGTAGAACCGCTTTTTGATGAGTCACTTGTTGGTGAAAAAGTCGAGGGAATTTCTCCAGAATTACTAAAAAGACTTATTAATGAGTTAAACTCTTATAATGCACGTGAAATATCCATTGCGGGTCAACGTGTTATAGCAACAACGGTTATTCGTGACATTAATGGTCGAACAAAAGTTAATGATTATTGGTTGACAAGATTTCCGTTTGAAATTAAAGTAATCGCCAAGGATGCTAATCGCTTATATAATCGAATGCAAGTGTCGAATGCAATGGATGATTTTGCTGCTGATAATTTAAGGTTGACTATTTCAGAACCGTTAGAAGAAGTTGCGGTACCAGCGTATGATCAAGTAGTCCGAATTAAAAATATGTCGCCTGTAGAAAAAGAGTAGAAAGGAGAAACAGAAAATGTGGTTACCCTTTTTAGGCTTAATTGTAGGCGTTGTACTAGGGCTACTTTCTGAGGTTCGAATACCAGAGGAATATATTAATTATCTATCCATTGCAGTACTAGCTGCACTCGATACACTTTTTGGTGGAATTCGAGCATATTTGCAAAATATCTATGATGAAAAAGTATTTATTTCTGGATTCTTTTTCAATATTATCCTTGCGGCAAGTTTAGCTTTTCTCGGTGTACATATTGGTGTAGACTTATATTTAGCAGCTGTTTTTGCGTTTGGCGTTCGATTATTTCAAAATATAGCGGTTATTCGTCGAATACTTTTAGCAAAATGGACAAATACACGAGAAAAAGTCGAAAAAAATTGATTTTCCAAAAGGGAAAAAGATATACATGTTGAATATTTTCATATAATAAAAATTTTATAATTGTTGTTCTTCTAGCAAGAAGTTGATATGTTTAGGAGGCCAAAGGAGGTGCCAAAGAATGAACAGCAATGAAGTATATGTTAGTCTAGACATCGGTACATCCAGTGTGAAAGTAATCATCGGAGAGATGGGTAACGATTCATTGAATATCATTGGTGTAGGAAATGTGAAATCAAAAGGATTAAAAAAAGGCTCAATCGTTGATATAGATGAAACTGTTCAGTCAATTAGAAAAGCGGTAGAACAGGCAGAGCGCATGGTAGGAATTACGATTAAGAGAGTAGTTGTGGGGATAAGTGGAAATCACGTACAATTACAAGATTGCCATGGTGTAGTAGCAGTATCGAGTGAAAACCGTGAAATTACGAACGAAGACGTTCAGCGAGTAATTGATGCGGCACAAGTCATGTCCATTCCTCCAGATCGTGAAATCATTGATGTTATCCCAAAACAATTCATTGTAGATGGTTTAGCAGACATTAATGATCCAAGAGGAATGATAGGTGTACGTTTAGAAATGGAAGGTACACTGATTACAGGTTCAAGAACAATCTTACATAACTTACTTCGATGTGTAGAAAGAGCAGGTCTTGAGATTAGTGATATTTGTTTGCAACCTTTGGCTGCGGGTTCAATTGCGTTATCTCGAGATGAAAAAAATCTAGGAGTAGCATTGGTTGATATTGGTGGAGGCTCAACCACAATTTCAGTATTTGATCAAGGTAACTTACAAACTGCAATTGTAGTTCCACTAGGTGGAGAGCATATTACGAAGGATATATCTATTGGCTTACGTACATCAACTGAAGATGCAGAAAGCATTAAAATTAAACACGGACATGCTTTTTATGACTATGCATCGGAGGAAGAAGTCTTTAGTGTACCGATTATCGGAAGTGATCAGCACCAACAGTTTAATCAACTAGAAATCTCTGAAATTGTTGAAGCGAGATTAGAAGAAATTCTAGAGCTTGTTTCTCATGAATTACAGCGATTAGGCTATGCAGACTTACCTGGTGGCTACGTATTAACAGGTGGAGTAGTAGCGATGTCAGGAGTAGCTGAATTGGCTCAAGATATCTTACACCATAATGTGCGTATTGCTGTACCAGATTACATTGGAGTACGTGAACCTCATTATACGACAGGAGTCGGCTTAATTAAGTTTGCATACAAAAATGCTAAAATTCAAGGCCGTAACATTGGGGCACCTGTCATGGAAGAGATAACAGTAGAAAAAGAGTTTGTGAATCAATCGAAAGAACAATTACCACCACAACAGCAACAACAACCGAAGCAAAAAGCAAAAAAGAAAAACGACCAAACCTTCATGAAGAAGTTTTTTGGATACTTCTTTGATTAGTGCTTCGATACTAGCAATTTCGATGAATTAGGAGGAACTATCATGTTGGAGTTTGATACAAGTGTAGATCAATTAGCAACAATTAAAGTCATTGGAGTAGGTGGCGGAGGTAATAACGCAGTAAACCGCATGATTGAGCACGGTGTTCAAGGTGTGGAGTTTATTGCTGTTAATACGGATGCACAAGCGTTAAACTTATCAAAAGCTGAAACAAAAATGCAAATCGGCGCAAAGCTAACAAGAGGTTTAGGTGCAGGTGCTAATCCTGAAGTTGGTAAGAAAGCAGCTGAAGAAAGTAAAGAGCAAATTCAAGAAGCCTTAAAAGGTGCGGATATGGTCTTTGTAACAGCTGGTATGGGAGGCGGTACAGGTACTGGAGCAGCACCTGTTATTGCTCAAATCGCTCGTGAACTTGGTGCATTAACAGTAGGTGTTGTTACTCGCCCGTTCACATTTGAAGGACGCAAGCGTGCAACACAAGCAGCTGGTGGTATCGCATCAATGAAAGAAGCTGTTGACACGTTAATTGTGATTCCAAACGATCGTTTACTTGAGATTGTAGATAAAAATACACCAATGCTAGAAGCATTCCGTGAAGCAGATAACGTATTACGTCAAGGTGTTCAAGGTATTTCAGATTTAATCGCAGTTCCTGGGTTAATTAACTTAGACTTTGCAGACGTAAAAACAATTATGTCAAATAAAGGTTCAGCGTTAATGGGAATTGGTATTGCTACTGGTGAGAACCGTGCAGCGGAAGCAGCGAAAAAAGCCATTTCAAGTCCATTATTAGAAACATCAATCGATGGAGCACAAGGTGTTCTTATGAACATCACAGGTGGTACGAACTTAAGTCTTTATGAAGTACAAGAGGCAGCTGACATTGTGGCATCTGCATCAGATCAAGAAGTGAACATGATTTTTGGATCGGTTATTAATGAAAACTTAAAAGATGAAATTGTGGTTACTGTGATTGCGACAGGTTTTAGCGAACAAGACTTATCACAACCTAAACCAATGGGACGCCCTTCTGCTCATAAATCACAGCCTCAGCAGCCAAAACGTGAGATGAAACGTGAAGAGCAGCCTGTACAACAACAAGATTTTAGTCGCGGTTCACAGCAGCCAGAAGAAACGCTAGATATTCCTACGTTTTTAAGAAACCGTAATCGTAGACGATAATTCAAAAAACACATCCTTATTTATAAGGGTGTGTTTTTTAGTGTACTAGAAAAGAAGAGATAATACTGTATGTTTACTTAGTTATACTAAATTATAACTTTGAGGAACCGAAGCGACCTTTACCATTATTTTGTAGTGTGCGAGAATGCTCTATCAGTTAAGTGTATAAAATGCGGATAATTGACAAGAATCGGACATTTTCTTCAAAACTTCTCTTTCTTTATCAGCATGAACTGACAGACATCTTCATAGGATGTACTATATACTAATTTTTAACAGGAAAGATTAAGGAGGAATGGAGAGTAGAACATTGCCCGTTTACCTTGACATTATTTGGCTGTTGAATTTTAGTCTAGATGCAATTTTACTGATGCTGTGCGGTACAATCTTAAAGCGATCATTTAAATGGTGGCGCCTTTGTTTAGGAGCTTTTATTGGTTCTTTAATTGTTGTCTTTATGTTTACTCCCTTTGCTGCCATTATGCTTCATCCTTTTGTGAAAATTCTTTTTTCTGTATGTATGGTCTTAGTTACATTTGGATACAAACGATTGCGTTTTTTTCTAGAAAATGCTTTTACTTTCTATTTTGCTACGTTTGTTGTAGGCGGCGGATTAATGGGCGTTCACTTTTTATTTGAAGATCAGTTCTTAGTGTTTGAAGGTTCCGTTATGAGTCAAACAACAAGCTTTGGAGACCCAGTTAGCTGGCTATTTGTACTAGTAGGATTTCCTGTTCTTGCTTATTTTTCAAAACATCGTGTAGAAGACTTACGCATGAAAAAGATTACATTTGATCAACTAGTGAAAGTGGAAATCGTGATGAATAAAGAGGTTGTTGCCCTAACCGGTTTAATTGATAGTGGCAATCAACTTGTAGACCCTCTAACCAAAACCCCAGTCCTAATTATTACAGCTGAATCTGTAAAAGATATTTTGCCAAATTCAGTGATGGAAATGAGTAAAGATGTACAATCGTTCTCCCATACGCAAGAAATCGACGTTGAATGGTATGCAAAAGTTCGCTTTGTTCCCTATCGAAGTGTAGGACACGCTAATCAATTGTTACTGGCTATTAAGCCAGATTATGTAAGAATTGAATATCAAAACGAGAACTTACACATAAAAAAAGCACTAATTGGAATTAGCCATACACAGCTTTCTGTAGAAAATCAGTATCAATGCATTGTACATCCAAAAGTGATGGTAACAGGTGAGGTATCTTCGGCATCATAGAAAGCAATCAGTCAAATAGCTTCGTGATTTATCTCATACCATTATATTTTAAAAGGGGGAGTTTATATGTCTACATATCGAATTAAGTTACAGCTACTCTGGTATAAAATCTTAATGAAGTTAGGGTTTAAATCCGATGAAGTATACTATATTGGTGGCAGCGAAGCCTTACCACCTCCTTTAACGAAGGAAGAAGAAGAAGTTTTGTTAAAGAAACTTCCAACGGGAGATGAGGCAGCTAGGTCGTTGTTAATTGAACGAAACCTAAGGTTAGTTGTGTATATCGCTAGGAAATTTGAAAATACGGGAATTAACATTGAAGACTTAATTAGTATCGGAACAATTGGCTTAATTAAAGCTGTTAATACATTTAACCCTGAAAAGAAGATTAAGTTAGCTACGTATGCTTCACGTTGTATTGAGAATGAGATTTTGATGTATTTGCGACGCAATAATAAGATACGCTCAGAAGTATCGTTTGATGAACCATTGAATATTGATTGGGATGGCAATGAGTTGTTATTATCCGATGTACTAGGTACAGAAGAAGATATTATTACGAAAGATTTAGAAGCAAATGTAGATCGAAAGTTACTATTAAAAGCACTACATCAATTAAATGATCGAGAGAAGCAAATTATGGAATTACGATTCGGTTTAAGTGGTGGGGAAGAGAAAACACAAAAAGATGTAGCGGACATGCTTGGAATCTCTCAATCTTACATCTCAAGACTTGAAAAAAGAATTATAAAACGGTTACGAAAAGAGTTTAACAAAATGGTTTAATAAAAAAACATGGGGTTACCCCATGTTTTTTTATTAGCTTTGGATGTTTTTATTCATTTGTTTAATAGCTGCTTTTTCAAGCCTTGATACCTGTGCTTGTGAAATACCAATTTCTTCAGCTACTTCCATTTGAGTCTTACCTTGAAAGAATCGTTTACGTAAAATGAGTTTTTCTCGTTCATTTAATCGTCGCATTCCTTCTTTTAATGCTAATTCTTCAACCCACTGTGAATCTCGATTGCGTTCGTCGCTTAGTTGGTCCATCACATAAATAGGATCGCCACCATCATTATAAATTGGTTCAAATAATGAGACAGGGTCTTGAATAGCATCAAGGGCAAACACAATCTCCTCGTGTGGAACGTCTAATACTTTAGATATTTCTTCTGCTGATGGTTCTTTTGATGTTTCACTCATTAATCGTTCTCGAACTTGTAAAGCTTTATAGGCGATATCACGAAGAGATCGTGACACGCGGATAGGATTATTATCCCGTAAGTATCTTCTTATCTCACCAATAATCATTGGCACGGCATAGGTAGAGAATTTAACATTTTGACTTAAGTCAAAGTTATCAATGGATTTCATTAATCCAATGCAACCTACTTGAAATAAATCATCAACAAACTCTCCACGATTGTTGAAACGTTGAATCACACTCAGTACTAAGCGTAGATTCCCATTTACAAGCTTTTCTCGAGCTGATACATCTCCAGCTTGCATTTGCGTAAAAAGTTTACGCATTTCATCATTTTTTAATACAGGAAGCTTTGAAGTATCTACTCCGCAAATTTCTACTTTGTTTCTTGTCAATTCTTTCCCTCCTAACAGGAGATGATGTTCAGAGTTCAGTATCTCCTTTGAAGGAAAAAATATGCATATACGATTACATAGAGGTGAGAAGGTGTGTTTAATTTGGCACATTGAATCGGCAACGAAGCTAGGGATTTGTAGAGATTTGTCATTGGAAGTTTTTTTCTTTTATCAGGCTCTTTTTTTCAAATGTTGTTATTTTAGAGTGATTTTTAAAAGGTAACGTTTTAAGGTTAATTGAAGTAGAAGTAAGTTATGGGTCATTATTTGTTATCCAAAACAAAAATTCACCAAAATCGACTTTCACAAATAGGGTGTATCCTTTTAAAAGTGTGTGAAATTGTAATAATAATCTTCTCATGAATACTAAAAGTGATAAATATATATAGAATAGAGTCAAAAGATGGAGGGGCGGTATATGATTAGAATCTCAGATTTTCAGACGAAAGATGTTGTCAATGTGGCGGATGGGAAAAAGCTTGGTAATATTGGAGATATTGATATTGATTTAAATACAGGGAAAATTGAAGCAGTCATTATTAATAGTTCAAGAATGCTTGGCTTTTTTGGAAAAGAGGATGATGTTGTCATTCCATGGACAAATATTGTTAAAATTGGGGCAGATGTTATTTTAGTTCGATATAAAGAAACGTATGAATACGAGGAGAAATAAAACAATTTTGTCAACAGCGATTATATAAATGTGGTACAATATTTGCATAACAATCGATGAAACGAAGGTGTGCATGCTTACATGAATCCTGATATTTTTCAACTAAGCGAACATAAATCGACAATGATTCTTGAAAGTTGGATGAAACAACATAAAGGATTAGTTAGTGGTTTTACGACAAAAAATGGTGGAGTTAGTCAACAATCTTTTGCGTCATTAAACTTAGGCTTACATGTTAATGATCATAAAGAAGATGTTATTCATAATCGTCAAATTGTTTCTGATGTCTTAAAGATGGAGTTATCACAATGGGTATGTGCTGAACAAGTTCATGATAATAAAGTCGTAAAGGTAACAAAAGGAGACTGTGAAAAGGGAGTTTATGAGTACAAAGATGGAGTTCCAGTAACAGATGGCATTTATACAGACGAATCGAATCTGTTATTAACATTATGTTTTGCTGATTGCGTACCTCTTTACTTCTTTGCACCAAGCAAACATTTAATTGGTTTAGCGCATGCAGGTTGGCAAGGAACTGTTAAAGATATTGTAGGAAGTATGATTGGCAAATGGGTGAATGAAGAAGGCGTTTTACCTACAGATATATTTGTAACCATCGGGCCTTCTATCGGACAGTGCTGCTATGTAGTAGACGACAGAGTCATTACATTTATTCATCAAGTACTTGGTGAAGAAAAGAGTCAATCTACATATCAAATTGTGAGTGAAGGGCAATATGCTTTAGACTTAAAGAAAACAAATGAGCTACTAATACAAAAAGCAGGTGTTCCACAAGAAAATATCATGACCACTTCTTATTGTACAAGTTGTCATGATGACCTATTTTTCTCACACCGTCGAGATAAAGGGAGAACGGGACGTATGTTAAGTTTTATTGGTTTTAAGGAGGATTGAGTAGAAAGTGGCAACAGTTTTGCACAACTTAGAGCACATTAAGCGTGAAATTGATGAGTCATGTGACCTAGCAAAGCGCAATCCTAATGAAATTCGTATTATTGCTGTGACAAAATATGTTTCAACAAATCGCGCACAAGAAGCAGTAGAAGCAGGTATTACACACCTAGGAGAAAATCGCGATGAAGAAATGATTGAAAAGCAAGGATCTATACAAGGAGATGTAAGCTGGCATTTTATTGGCACCTTACAAACGCGAAAAGTAAAAAACATCATTGAACGAGTAGATTATATTCATTCGTTAGACCGTATATCTTTAGCGAAAGAAATCGACAAGCGTGCACAAAAGAAAATAAAATGTTTTGTTCAAGTGAATGTTTCACAAGAGGAGTCCAAACACGGAATAAGTGAAGAGGAAGTCATGCCATTTATTGAAGAACTTCAATCATTTGCAAATATTGAAGTAATAGGACTCATGACAATGGCCCCTCATGTTGAAGATGACCATACAATACGTCATTGTTTTAAAGCATTACGAAAGCTTCAACAACGTGTACAAGCTCTTTCTTTATCATATGCACCATGTACTGAACTATCAATGGGAATGTCGAATGATTATCAAATCGCAATCGAAGAAGGTGCTACATTTATTCGTTTGGGAACTATTCTTGTAGGTAATGAAAAGTAAGGGGGTGGCGATTTATGTCGTTTCAAAATCGATTTCGCAACTTTTTCGGTTTAGAAGATGAGCAAGAATATGTCGAGCAACAAGAAGAACTAGTCGAAGAGAGCGAAGATATGATACAAGATAAACAACAAAAGCAGTCGCAAATGAAACAACAAAATGTTATAAGCTTACAGAGTGTTCAAAAATCAACCAAAATGGTTGTGTACGAACCACGCGAATATGCTGAAGCGCAGGAAATTACAGATCATTTAAAAAATCGGAAAGCTGTTGTGGTGAATTTACAAAGTATTTCTCGCGACCAAGGTGTCCGTATTGTTGACTTTTTAAGTGGGACTGTTTATGCATTAGGTGGCGATATTCAGAAGGTAGGTACTGATATTTTCCTATGTACACCTGATAATGTAGATGTGACAGGGAAGGTTTCGAGTATGATGGCTGAGCAAGAAGCAATCAATAAAAAGAGGTGGTAATTGTAGATGGAGTTTGTATTAGTTTTATTATTAAGGCTCATTGAAATTTACTCATGGGCACTTATTATTTACATTTTGTTATCGTGGGTACCAAATTTGCGTGAATCAAAATTTGGTGTTATGTTAGGAACAATATGTGAACCGTATTTAGAGCAATTTAGAAAAATTATTCCTCCACTTGGAATGATTGACATTTCACCGATTGTTGCTATTTTTGTACTAAGATTTGCTTCGTCGGGATTAGTTGCCTTATTTCAAATGTTAGGACTGGTATAAAAGGAATCCACCTGATTCCTTTTTTTTACATGCCTCTTTAAAATGGAGAACATACATGTCAATTTATCAACATTTTCGACAAGAGGAACGTGGTTTTATTGACCAAGTTCTTGAATGGAAAGAAGAAGTAACAAATCAATACAGCCCAAAGTTAACCGATTTCTTAGATCCTCGAGAGCAGCAAATTGCTCTTTCAATTATTGGAACAGAAGGTGATGTGAACATTGCGTTTCAAGGAGGAATTGAATCTTCTGAAAGGAAACGGGCATTGATTTATCCAGATTATTACGTGCCAGAACTTGAAGACTTTCAATTAGCGTTTTATGAGATTGAATACGCTAAAAAGTTTGTAACCATTGAACATCCACAAGTGTTAGGTTCGCTCATGTCCCTTGGGTTGCGACGTTCTAAGTTTGGTGATATTCTTGTGCAAGATGATCAAGTTCAATTAGTCATTGCAAACGAAACCGCTAGTTATATTGAGTCTAATCTACAATCAATTGGTAAAGGGAAAGTGCATCTAAAAAGCATTCTCAGCGAACAGTTAGTCGAAATACGAGAAGAAGTAATAGAACAAACGTGTACAGTATCGTCTATGCGTTTAGACGTTATTTTAGCAAACATACATAATATCTCACGTCAAAAAGTTCAGGTACTTATTGAACATGGTTTAGCAAAAGTCAATTGGAAAACGATTGAACAGCCTTCTTTTGAGTGTAGAGAAGGAGATATGCTGTCATTACGAGGATACGGCAGAGGTAAAATCATATCAATTGATGGCAAAACAAAAAAAGATAAGTGGCGAATTGTTGTAGGAAAACAAAAATAATTTTGTTTTTTGAAGGGTTTCATAAAAAAATGTCGAATTTACCATAATTAATGAGATTGAGACAACATGGAGGTGGCTACTATGCCTTTAACCCCTTTAGATATTCATAATAAGGAATTTAATCGTGGGTTCCGAGGATATGATGAGGACGAAGTAAACGAATTTTTAGATCAAGTAATCAAAGATTACGAACTACTGATTCGCGAAAAAAAAGAGCTTGAAACAAGAGTGCATGAACTAACAGAGCGTTTAAGTCATTTTGCCAACATTGAAGACACGCTTAATAAGTCAATTTTAATCGCACAAGAAGCAGCAGAAGAAGTAAAGCGAAATGCAGATAAAGAAGCAAAGCTTATTGTAAAAGAAGCAGAAAAAAATGCAGACCGCATTATTAATGAATCGTTATCTAAATCACGTAAAATTGCAATTGACATTGAAGAACTTAAAAAGCAGTCAAAAGTATTCCGTACACGCTTTAGAATGTTAGTGGAAGCACAACTTGAAATGCTTAATGCAGATGACTGGGATCATCTAATGGAGTATGAAATGAAGCTTGAGGAACAAAAAGTAGAGTAGTCATGACATCGTCTTGACTTCTTAACAGCGATTAGCATATAATTTGATAACAGATTATATTTCATACGTTAATGACGAGGAAAGGGACAGTAGTTTCTTTAACCTTTTATCTAAGCGAATTGGGGTTGGTGAGAGCCCGATATAAAAGAAAGAAACGAATATCACCCTGGAGTTCTATGTCGAACTTAATAGTAGACATAAGCGGTTTATTCACGTTACGAATATGCAAGAGGACTTTTCCTTTCCTCTCCTATTTATAGAGAGTGTAAAAAGTCTACAAGGGTGGTACCGCGGGAGACCTTCTCGTCCCTTTTTTGGGATGAGAAGGTCTTTTTTTATTGTCTTAAAACTGCTTTTCCTTATCAAAATTTTACTTTTAACGTTTTATGGAGGTTGAAAAAATGGAGTACAAAGATACATTGTTAATGCCAAAAACTGATTTTCCAATGCGTGGAAATCTTCCTAATCGTGAACCACAAATGCAACAAAATTGGGAAGATATGAACATTTATGAGAAGGTACAAGAACGTACAAAAGAGCGCCCTTTATTTGTTTTACATGATGGCCCTCCGTATGCAAATGGTGACATCCATATGGGGCATGCTTTGAACAAAGTATTAAAGGATTTCATTGTTCGCTATAAATCGATGACAGGTTATTGTGCTCCTTATGTTCCAGGGTGGGATACACACGGATTACCGATTGAAACAGCTTTAACGAAAAATAAAAAAGTAAATCGTAAAGAAATGAGCGTTGCTGAATTCCGTAAACTTTGTGAACAGTATGCATGGGAACAAATTGATAATCAACGTGAGCAATTTAAGCGCTTAGGCGTTCGTGGTGATTGGGAAAATCCTTATGTGACGTTGAAGCCAGAATATGAAGCGCAGCAAATTAAAGTATTTGGCGAAATGGCGAAGAAAGGCTACATTTACAAAGGGTTAAAACCTGTTTATTGGTCTCCTTCAAGCGAGTCAGCTTTGGCAGAAGCGGAAATTGAATACTACGATAAACGTTCGGCATCTATTTACGTAGCATTTCCAGTGAAAGATGGAAAAGGTGTATTAAGCCAAGACGAAAAAATCATCATCTGGACGACAACTCCTTGGACAATTCCAGCAAACTTAGGAATTGCTGTACATGCAGATTTACAATATAGTGTTGTAGCAGCAAATGACGAAAAGTTTGTGGTAGCGTCTGAACTTGTTGAAGCAGTGGCTAAAGCAATTGAGTGGGATGAGTATGAAGTAGTACGTACCCATAAAGGCTCTGAATTAGAGAACATTGTCGCTCAACACCCAATCTATGGCCGTGATTCTCTTGTTATGTTAGGAGACCATGTTACAACAGATGCTGGAACCGGGTGTGTACACACAGCTCCAGGTCATGGTGAAGATGATTTTATCATTGGTCAAAAATATGGATTAGGTGTCTTATGTCCAGTTGATGCAAAAGGGTATATGACAGAAGAAGCTGAAGGGTTTGCAGGATTATTCTATGATGAAGCAAATAAACCAATCACAGAAAAATTACAAGAAAATGGTTCATTATTAAAACTTAACTTTATTACACATTCGTATCCACATGACTGGCGTACAAAAAAACCAACGATTTTCCGTGCAACAGCTCAGTGGTTCGCATCAATCAAGGATTTCCGAAACGAATTATTAGAAGCTGTACAAGAAACAAAATGGGTACCAGCTTGGGGAGAAACGCGCCTTTACAACATGGTTCGTGATCGTGGAGATTGGTGTATTTCGCGTCAACGTGCATGGGGAGTACCAATTCCAGTATTCTATGCAGAAAATGATGAGCCAATTATTACAGATGAAACAATTAAACATGTCTCAACTTTATTTAGAGAACATGGTTCAAACATTTGGTTTGAACGTGAAGCGAAAGATTTACTTCCTGAAGGGTTTACACATGAAGGAAGCCCGAATGGTCATTTCACAAAGGAAACAGACATTATGGATGTATGGTTTGACTCTGGTTCTTCACACCAAGCAGTATTAGAAGAGCGAGATGATTTGCAACGTCCAGCAGACTTATATTTAGAAGGATCTGACCAGTATCGTGGTTGGTTTAACTCTTCATTATCTACAAGTGTTGCGGTAACAGGAAAAGCACCATACAAAGGTGTATTAAGCCATGGGTTCGCTCTAGATGGTGAGGGCCGTAAGATGAGTAAATCACTTGGAAATGTTGTGTTGCCATCTAAAGTCATGAATCAACTAGGTGCAGATATTTTACGTCTGTGGGTAGCATCTGTTGATTATCAAGCAGATGTACGTGTATCCGATAATATCTTAAAGCAAGTAGCAGAAGTGTATCGTAAAATCCGTAACACGTTCCGATTCTTATTAGGAAACTTAGCTGATTATAATCATGAAACTGACGCGGTTTCAATGAGTGAACTGCGCGAAGTAGATCGTTACATGTTAGTGAAGCTGAATAAACTAGTTTCAAAAGTGAAAAATTCTTATGAAACATATGAGTTTGCAGCAATCTATCATGCGATTCATAACTTCTGCACAATCGATATGAGCTCATTCTACTTAGATTTTGCAAAAGATGTTCTATACATCGAATCAGCAGACAATGTAGAGCGTCGCAGTATTCAAACAGTTCTTTATGAGACATTATTAGCTCTAACAAAATTAGTGTCACCAATCTTGTCGCATACAGCAGATGAAGTGTGGACGCACATTTCTGGTGTTACAGAAGAAAGTGTTCAACTTGTGGATATGCCTGAAGCGCGTGAAATTGAAGGTGCTGATGAATTAGAGAAAAAGTGGGATGCATTTATGGAGTTACGAGACGATGTATTAAAAGCACTTGAAGCAGCTCGTAATGAAAAAGTCATTGGGAAATCGTTAGAAGCAAAAATTACGATGTATCCAAATTCAGAAACAAAAGCATTGTTAGATTCAATTGAAGAGAATGTTAAGCAGTTGTTTATTGTATCTGATTTTGAAGTTGCAGGAGATTTATCAACTACTCCAGCTGACGCACAAACGTTTGAAAAGGTAGCTATCGTTGTATCAGTAGCTGAAGGCGAGAAGTGTGAACGTTGTTGGACAGTATCAGAAACTGTTGGTAGTCATGCAGAACATGAGACGTTATGTACACGTTGTGCAGATGTCGTAAAAGCAAACTACGTAGGTTAATGAGGTAGCAAAAAAAGGGTGGCTTTAACGTCATATATTGACGTTATCGTCACCTTTTTAAGTTTGCACGAAATTGGCAACTTGTGTAGAGCAACGTTTAGAGCAGAAGGAAAAAGTTGTGTTGTCATTTGATGAAGTGTCCAGGCAACAATATAACCAATATAAACATTAATCTAAACGTTACTGCACAAGGAGGTACTTATGTATGCACGATTACTATCTTCCCATCGAGCAAGAGTTAGTCATTATCAAAGAAGAACTAGAAAATCGATTAATGAAGTACAGTCCCGAATTAATTAGTATCCAAAATGAAAAAGAGCGTTATTTAATGGATACCATAAAAGCAGATTTACGAGATGTTGAACGTGCATTAACAAAGTTAGAATTTGGTGTGTTCGGAATAGATGAATTGACGGGAGAACGAATGTCAATTGAAAAATTAAAAGTCATTCCTACTGCTCGTACCGAGGAAGAATTATTTGTTTTACGTTATTAACAGAGAACATGCTTAAAAAAAGACATAATATGTGCTAAAATGCTTTAGAATGGAGTGTTTTCATTTTATGTCAGGAGGAAATGGTTTTGCTTTATTATATTCTTGCTTTATTTGTCATTCTATTGGATCAAGTGACAAAATGGGTTGTTGTTAAGCAAATGCAATTAGGAGAAAGTATCCCTGTTATTGAAAATCTTCTTTATATTACATCACACCGTAATCGAGGAGCCGCTTGGGGAATTCTTCAAGGACAAATGTGGTTCTTTTATATCATTACAGTTATTGTTGTAATTGGTCTTATTATTTATATTCAAAAATTAAAACCAGAAGAAAAGTGGTTTGGAATTGCGTTAGGACTAATGTTGGGTGGAGCTATTGGAAACTTCATTGATCGTGTATTTCGAAAAGAGGTCGTTGACTTTGTAAATACATACATTTTCTCATATGATTTTCCTATCTTCAACGTAGCGGACGCGGCGCTTGTTGTAGGGGTTGCTCTTATGTTTGTTCTAACGTTATTTGAAGGAAAAACACAAAAGGAGAACGGTTAATGGAAGTTATGCAGTTAGTAGTAAATGAGGAACATAAAAATGAACGAATTGATAAATTCTTGTCAACGGTAAATGAAGAATGGTCTCGTTCACAAGTGCAACAATGGATAAAAGATAATCATGTAAAAGTAAATGATAAAGTGGTAAAAGGTAATTATAAGTGTAAGGTAGAAGATGCCATTACTGTCGAAATTCCAGAGCCAGAAGCACTTGATGTTGTTGCAGAGGATATGGATTTAGAGATTTATTATGAAGATAGCGATGTGCTAGTTGTGAACAAGCCAAAAGGAATGGTTGTTCATCCAGCCCCTGGTCATTATAGTGGTACACTTGTCAACGGATTAATGGCTCATTGCAAAGATTTATCAGGAATCAACGGTGTACTTCGTCCTGGAATTGTGCATCGCATTGACAAGGATACGTCAGGTTTATTAATGGTTGCCAAGAATGATATGGCTCATGAATCGCTTGTTAGTCAGCTTGTTGCTAAAACAGTGACAAGAAGATATAAAGCCATTGTGCATGGTGTCATTAGTCATGACCATGGAACGATTGATGCACCAATTGGTCGTGATAAAACCGATCGTCAAAGCATGACAGTGACAGATGAAAACGGTCGAGATGCTGTTACACATTTTAATGTATTAAAACGATTTAAAGATTTTACATTTGTAGAGTGTCAACTAGAAACTGGGCGCACACACCAAATTCGTGTTCATATGAAATACATTGGTTATCCATTAGCTGGAGATTCTAAGTATGGTCCGAAAAAGACGTTGCCAATTGAAGGACAAGCATTACATGCAGGTGTACTAGGTTTTATTCACCCGCGTACAAAAGAATACATGGAATTTGAAGCTCCGCTTCCAAAAGAATTTGAAGAGATGTTAGATTTATTAGAGAAAAGAAGTTGACAAATAAATCATATGATGGCATACTCTAAATAACTTAATAAGAAACCTTTAAAAACAGTCCCGTGAGGCTGAGAAGGAAACGGTATATAGTTAGGTTAAAGACACTGTGTGGTCTTATCTTACTACTTTGTTTTAGTGTGCAAAATCCTCTCATCTTTCATGGTGCAGAGGATTTTTTTATGTCATTAAACGACACAAGAGGTGATACAGGTGGAAGTAAAAGCAACGGTTTTAGATGAGCAAGCCATTCGACGAGCATTAACACGAATTGCCCATGAAATTATTGAAAAGAATAAGGGAATTGAGGATTGTGTGCTCGTAGGAATTAAAACAAGGGGTATTTATATAGCAAGACGATTAGCAGAACGAATCGAACAGATAGAAGGAAAAAGTCTTCCAGTAGGGGAAATTGACATTACTCTTTACAGAGATGACTTAACAAAAGTCACCAATAATGAAGAGCCGTTAGTAAAAGGATCGGACCTTCCTTGTGAAATCACAAATCAAAAAGTCATTTTGGTTGATGATGTACTATATACAGGTCGTACGGTGAGAGCAGGATTAGATGCTTTAATTGATTTAGGCAGGCCTGCAAATATCCAATTAGCAGTACTAGTAGATCGTGGGCACCGTGAATTGCCAATACGAGCAGATTATGTTGGTAAAAACATTCCGACAGCTAAATCTGAAAAAATTGTGGTTCAATTGAATGAGATAGATGAAAAAGATCAAGTAGCAATTTTTGAAAAATGAATAGATATTCCCTTTTAAATCGCAGTCCCGTGAGGCTGCAAAAGGGGGCTAACGTAATTGTAAATACTACTTGTCTATAGGCGTAGTGTGTTTACTATGTGCGAAAAGACCTCTTTGCTCCTCACGGAATAAAGAGGTCTTTTTAGTTAGTAGAGGAGGAAGAAAGATGAATAACAAAGAGATTGTGCTAGATATACATGATGTACCAAGACCAGTGAGTTGGTTAACGCTAAGTATACAACATTTGTTTGCGATGTTTGGTGCGACAATATTAGTTCCATTTTTAGTAGGGTTAAACCCAGCGATTGCTCTTGTATCGAGTGGTATTGGAACACTTGCTTTTCTGCTCATTACAAAAGGGCAAGTTCCTGCTTACTTAGGATCTTCATTCGCTTTCATTGCACCAATCATTGCTGCTAAAGCGGCATCAGGACCTGAAGGAGCAATGGTTGGTTGTTTTTTAGCGGGGTTAATATACGGAGTAGTGGCACTTGTCATAAGAAAGACGGGAATTAAATGGGTGATGAAGTTATTACCACCAGTAGTTGTAGGTCCAGTCATTATTGTCATCGGGTTGAGCTTAGCAAACGTAGCAGTTGGTATGGCGATGAATGATGCAGATGGACACCATAGTACTACACACTTACTAGTTGCGCTTGTGACACTTGGAATTACCGTCAGTTGTTCAATCTTCTTTAAAGGGTTTATTGGACTTATTCCAGTGTTAATGGGGATTGTTGGAGGATATGGATTCGCTTATACACAAGGATTAGTTGACCTAACATCAGTAAAAGAAGCAGCATGGTTTGAAGTACCACAGTTTTATGTGCCATTTGTGACGTACACTCCGTCTTTTTCTTGGGGAATTGTGCTAATCATGGTACCAGTCGCAATTGTGACACTGTCAGAACATATTGGTCACTTACTTGTGTTAAATAAAGTAGTAGACAAAGATTATATTGAAACACCGGGTCTTCATCGTACTGTAATGGGGGATGGGGTTGCGACAATGCTTGCAGCACTAATTGGTGGACCACCAAATACAACTTATGGAGAAAACATCGGTGTTCTAGCCATTACGAGAGTATTCAGTGTATTTGTAATCGGCGGAGCGGCGGTCATTGCCATCATGTTTGGGTTTATTGGGAAAATTACGGCTTTAATTTCTACAGTACCTACACCGGTAATGGGAGGCGTATCAATCTTATTGTTCGGGATCATTGCTTCATCCGGTTTACGAATGATGATCGAAGCACAAATTGATTTAGGAGAAAAGCGAAACCTTATCATTGCGTCGATTATCTTAGTACTAGGAGTTGGAGGAGCAGTCGTTGAGTTATCAGAACAAGTAGAACTTGATGGTATGGCATTAGCAGCAATTGTAGGAGTTGTATTGAACCTTGTGCTTCCGAAGGAACGACATGAAGAGAAACTTATTCCAGAGAGAGATGTGAAAGTCACTCATCAAAAAATTTCATAATCACACCTTTTAAATGAAGTCCAGAGAGGCATCGAAAGGTGTATGAAACAGCTACTCTTAAGGTAGCTTACTTTCTTACACTCTTTCCGCCATTTGGATAGGGTGTTTTTTATTAAATGGGGGGATTCATGTGCAGCATTTATTAACGGTATCTAATTTAAATCAGCGTGAGCTTTTGCAAATTTTAGATGATGCAACAATGTATGAGCAAGAACAAATGATTTGGAAGCCTTCAAAGCAGATGTTTGTTTCAAACTTGTTTTTTGAAGCAAGCACGCGAACAAGATGTAGCTTTGAAATAGCGCAACATAAATTAGGGTTGAGTATCATCCCTTTTGAAGTGATGACCTCTAGTGTACAAAAGGGTGAAACCTTATATGACACCATTGAAACTCTTGCAGCAATTGGTGTGAAATCAGTCGTCATTCGTCATCCAGAAGATGAGTACTACAAACAACTTCAACATGAAGTATCTATACCGATTATTAATGCAGGAGATGGGTGTGGCCAGCATCCTACACAATGTTTGTTAGACCTAATGACGATTCGTCAAGAGTTTGGTAGCTTTAACGGACTTAACGTGGCAATCATTGGAGATTTACGACATAGTCGCGTCGCAAAATCAAATGCAGAAATGTTAACAAAGTTAGGAGCAAATGTTTATCTATCAGGTCCGAAAGAATGGCAAGATAAATCAACTATCTGTGGTCAATATGTAGAGATCGATGATGCGATTGAGATGGCCGATGTTGTCATGTTGTTGCGCATTCAATTTGAAAGGCATGATGAAAGTTCTCACTCTTTAAAAGATATTTATCATGAAGCTTATGGATTAACAGTCGAGCGTGAGAAGCGAATGAAAAAAGGTAGTATTATTATGCATCCAGCTCCAGTGAATAGAGGAGTCGAAATTGCGGATGAGCTTGTAGAGTGTAATCGTTCAAGAATCTTTAAGCAAATGAAAAATGGTGTATTCATTCGCATGGCAGTACTAGCACGCTCATTACAATCAGTCGAAAGGGGTATGACCCATGGTAACTATCATCAAAAATGGCACATGGCTAAATAAAGGAAAGATTGAAAAGGTAGAAATGAAAATCGAAAAGGGGATCATTACAGAAATAAACGAAAGCATTGAACGTAAAGACGAAGAAATAATCGATGTAAAAGGAAAGTTTATTTCCCCAGGATTTGTTGACTTACATGTGCATCTTCGAGAGCCAGGCGGCGAAAAGAAAGAAACGATTGAAACAGGAACTCTTGCTGCAGCCAAAGGAGGATTTACAACGATTGCTGCTATGCCAAATACAAGACCTGTTCCAGATTCTAAACAACAGCTGCAATGGTTAAATCAAAAGATTAAAGATACAGCTCATGTTCGGGTATTACCATACGCATCCATTACTACGCGTCAACTTGGTAAGGAACTGACAAACTTTGAAGAGTTAAAACAAGAGCGAGCGTTTGCTTATACAGATGATGGAGTAGGTGTTCAGTCAACAGGCATGATGTATGAAGCGATGAAAAAAGCGGCGTCATTGAATATGGCAATTGTCGCTCACTGTGAAGATAACGACCTCATTAACAAAGGGTGTGTTCATGAAGGTCAATTCTCAAAGAGAAATAACCTAAACGGAATTCCATCTATTTGTGAAGCTGTTCAAATTGCACGAGATGTCTTGTTAGCAGAAGCAGCCGACTGTCATTATCACGTATGCCACGTGAGTACGAAAGAGTCGGTTCGAGTCATTCGTGATGCAAAGAAAGCTGGCATTCATGTCACAGCGGAGGTAACACCTCATCACTTGTTACTTTGTGAAGATGACATTCCAACTTTAGATGCTAACTATAAAATGAATCCACCTTTAAGAAGTTATGAAGATAAGCAAGCATTAATTGATGGTCTATTAGACGGAACAATTGATTTTATTGCAACCGATCACGCCCCGCATACAGCAGAAGAAAAAGCGGAAGGAATGGAACTTGCACCATTTGGGATTGTAGGGCTAGAAACTGCATTTCCGTTATTGTATACACACTTTGTTCAAAAAGGATTAATGACGTTAGAGCAGCTCGTTCACTTTATGGCAGAAAAACCAGCTACGACGTTTAACTTGCCATATGGAACAATTGAGGTTGGAAAAATAGCCGATTTAACAATTATTGATCTTCATGAAGAAGCAACAATTAATCCAACAACGTTTGCTTCAAAAGGAAAGAACACACCATTTGGTGGATGGCTATGTAAAGGATGGCCAGTGATGACGCTTGTGGAAGGAAAATGTGTATGGGAAAAGGAGAGAGTAGAAGTATGAAAAGTCAATTAATCTTAGAAGATGGTACAACGTTTATTGGACAACGCTTTGGTAGTGAAACAGAAATGATTGGGGAAGTGGTATTCAATACTGGCATGACAGGTTATCAAGAGATTTTGTCAGATCCTTCATACTGTGGGCAAATCGTTACCCTTACATATCCATTAATCGGAAACTATGGAATTAACCGAGATGACTTTGAATCTATTGAACCTTCCGTTCATGGCTTAATCGTCAAAGAAGTATGTGAAGTACCTTCAAACTTTAGAAGTGATATAACGGTCGATGAGTTTTTAAAACAAAAGGATATCCCTGGCTTATCAGGAATTGATACACGCATGTTAACGAGAAAAATTCGTGAATATGGAACGTTAAGAGGGAAGATTTGTGGAATGGATGTCGATGTAGAAGAAGTCGCTCGCTCTTTAAAACAGCATGAGTTGCCAATTGATTCTGTTCAAAAAGTGTCAACTGTTCGTCCTTACCCAAGTCCAGGAAGAGGCCAAAAAGTGGTGCTAGTCGACTTTGGTATGAAACATGGCATTTTACGTGAATTAACAAAGCGTAACTGTGATGTAATGGTTGTTCCGTATAACACGACAGCAGAAGAAATTCTACAAATGAATCCAGACGGCATTATGTTGAGTAATGGACCTGGAGATCCAAAAGATGTACCAGAAGCAATTACGATGATTCAAAATGTGATTGGGAAAATACCGTTGTTTGGGATTTGTTTAGGTCATCAACTGTTTGCGCTCGCATGTGGGGCAGATACAGAGAAAATGAAGTTCGGTCATCGTGGTTCAAACCATCCGGTGAAAGATCTTAAGACGAATAAAGTTGCTCTTACTTCTCAAAATCATGGCTATACCGTTTGTGAACCATCATTAAATGGAACAAAGTTACAAGTGACACATCTTGCATTAAATGATGGAACTGTTGAAGGGTTAAAGCATACAGAACATCTTGCCTTTACCGTTCAATATCACCCTGAAGCATCACCAGGACCAGAAGATGCAAATGGACTTTTCAATCAGTTTATTGAGCTTATGAAACAACAACAGAAAGTGGGGAATCGCTAATGGCAAAGCGTACAGATATCGAAACAATTCTAGTAATTGGGTCAGGTCCAATTGTAATTGGGCAAGCAGCTGAATTTGATTATGCAGGAACTCAAGCGTGTTTAGCTTTAAAAGAGGAGGGATACAAAGTTATTCTTGTTAACTCAAATCCAGCGACAATTATGACAGATTCAGAGATTGCAGACAAAGTATACATTGAGCCACTAACAGTTGAGTTTGTAAGCTCTATTATTCGAAAAGAGCGCCCAGATGCAATTCTTCCAACATTAGGAGGTCAGACAGGTCTGAACTTAGCGGTTGAGTTAGCAAAAGAAGGTATCCTTGATGAGGTGGGAGTTGAAATTTTAGGAACAAAGCTATCCGCAATTGAACAAGCGGAAGACCGAGAGCTGTTCCGTTCGTTAATGAATGAGTTAGGAGAACCAGTACCATCAAGTGAAATCATTCATAACCTTGAAGAGGCCTTTGCATTTGTGAAAGAAGTTGGATATCCAGTCATCGTACGTCCAGCTTATACACTTGGAGGAACAGGTGGAGGAATTTGTGAGGATGAAAAAGAGCTAATAGAAATTGTCACAAGTGGATTAAAGCAAAGTCCTGTTACACAATGTCTTCTTGAAAAGAGTATCGCTGGCTTTAAAGAGATTGAATATGAAGTGATGCGTGATCGCAATGACAATGCCATTGTTGTATGTAACATGGAGAACTTTGACCCAGTAGGTATTCATACAGGTGATTCTATTGTTGTAGCACCAAGTCAAACATTAAGTGACAGAGAATATCAGCTTCTTCGTAACGCATCATTAAAAATCATTCGAGCGTTAAAAATTGAAGGTGGATGTAACGTTCAATTGGCGATTGATCCAGAAAGCTTTCAATACTACATTATCGAAGTAAATCCGCGTGTTAGTCGCTCATCAGCACTTGCATCAAAAGCAACAGGTTATCCAATTGCAAAATTAGCAGCAAAAATTGCAGTTGGTTTAACACTAGATGAAATGATGAATCCTGTAACAGGAAAAACGTATGCTTGCTTTGAGCCAGCGCTTGACTATATCGTAACAAAAATTCCTCGTTGGCCATTTGATAAATTTGAATCTGCCAACCGTAAATTAGGAACTCAAATGAAGGCGACAGGAGAAGTGATGGCAATTGGACGTACATTTGAAGAATCACTCTTAAAAGCTGTTCGTTCATTAGAGTCCAATATTTATCACTTGGAATTAAAGGATGGATCGTCATTTGATGATGCACTTATTGAAAAGCGTATTCGTAAAGCTGGAGATGAGCGATTGTTTTATATCGCAGAAGCGTTACGTCGCGGCGTCACAATTCAAGAGATCCATGAGTGGAGTAAAATTGATCTTTTCTTCTTAGTGAAGCTAGAAAAAATTATTGCATTTGAGCAACATTTACAAGAAAACAAATGGAACGTAGAAGTGTTAAAAGAAGCAAAAGAGTTGGGGTTTGCTGATAGTGCCATTGCGAAACTTTGGGATGAAACAGAGTTAATGATTTACAACTTCAGAAAAGAGAATGAGCTAATGCCAGTGTATAAAACGGTTGATACATGTGCAGCGGAGTTTGAATCGACAACACCGTACTTCTATGGAACATTTGAAACGGAAAATGAATCGATTGTAACAGAAAAACAAAGTGTACTTGTCCTAGGTTCTGGTCCAATTCGTATCGGTCAAGGTGTCGAGTTTGATTACGCAACGGTTCATTCTGTATGGGCTATTAAAGAAGCAGGCTACGAAGCTATCATTGTAAACAATAACCCAGAAACGGTGTCAACGGATTTCAGTATCTCTGACAAGTTGTACTTTGAGCCACTTACAATTGAAGATGTGATGCACGTTATTGACTTAGAGAAGCCAGTTGGAGTTGTTGTTCAATTTGGTGGTCAAACAGCAATCAACTTAGCAGAAGAACTAGAAGCTCGTGGTGTACAAATTTTAGGAACATCTCTTGAAAGCTTGGATGCGGCTGAAGATCGTAAAAAGTTCGAAGCGACATTATCACGATTACAAATTCCACAACCGCTAGGTAAAACGGTAACATCGGTAAAAGATGCAATCCAAGTAGCAGAAGAAATTGGTTATCCAGTGCTTGTACGTCCGTCTTATGTGCTCGGTGGACGTGCGATGGAAATTGTTTATAAACAAGAAGAGTTGCTGCATTACATGGCACATGCAGTGAAGGTACATGATGATCATCCCGTTTTAATTGATCGCTATTTAACAGGAAAAGAAATTGAAGTGGATGCGATATCAGATGGAGAAACGGTGCTAATTCCAGGGATTATGGAACATGTAGAAAGAGCGGGTGTCCATTCTGGTGACTCAATTGCTGTATATCCACCACAAACTTTATCACAAGAAGTAAAGGATCAAATTGTTGATTACACAATTCGAATTGCAAGAGGCTTAAAAATTGTTGGATTACTAAATATTCAATTTGTTCTGTGCAAAGGTGAAGTATACGTGCTTGAAGTTAATCCACGTTCAAGCCGTACGGTGCCATTTTTAAGTAAAATTACGCGTATTCCGATGGCAAATTTAGCAACAAAAGTAATCTTAGGAACAAGTTTAAACGAGCTTGGCTATAAAACTGGTATTCATCCAGAAGAAGAAGGTGTGTATGTAAAGGTGCCTGTCTTCTCATTTGCTAAGTTGAGAAGAGTTGACATTACACTAGGTCCAGAAATGAAATCAACTGGTGAAGTGATGGGGCAAGATACGACGTATGAAAAAGCTTTATATAAAGGGTTGATTGCTTCAGGGATGTCGATTAAACCATACGGATCTGTGTTAATGACGGTTGCGAATAAAGATAAAGAAGAAGCCATTTCCATTGCGAAGCGCTTTGCAGCAATTGGTTATCAAATCTTAGCAACTGAAGGAACAGCAGCTACTTTTGAACAAGAAGGAATTGCTGTAAAGATCGTAAACAAAATCGATAGTGACGATAAAAACTTACTAGATGTTATTCGGAAAGGTGATGCGCAGCTTGTGATCAATACACTGACAAAAGGAAAGCAGCCTGCAAGAGATGGATTCCGAATTCGTCGCGAAGCAGTAGAGAATGGTGTCCCTTGTTTAACATCGCTAGATACAGCAACAGCAATCTTGCGTGTGTTAGAAACAATCGGGTTTCATACATCTCCAATGCGAAAAACGATGTCAGCACGTGAGGTGGCATATGTATGAGAAAAAAAGAAATGATGGAAGTCGTGCAGCAAAAACAATTAACTCATAATGTGTACGAACTAACATTAAAAGGAGAACGAGTACGTGAGATGAACGAGCCTGGTCAGTTCGTTCATCTCCGTATAAACAATGATTATCTTCCTACATTAAGAAGGCCTATTAGCATCGCTTCGATTCACCAAGAAGAAAATCAGTTTACAATGATTTACCGAGCAGAAGGAATTGGGACGAAACGATTGACAGAAAAAACATGTGGTGACTTTATAGATGTTTTAGGACCGCTCGGAAAAGGATTTCCTGTTGATGAGTTAAAAGAAGGAGAAACAGCTTTACTTGTAGGTGGAGGAATTGGTGTACCCCCTCTCTATGAATTATCTAAAAGATTAACCGATAGAGGAATAAAGGTCATTCACGTACTAGGGTTTCAGTCAGAAAAAGATGTCTTTTATGAAGAAGAATTCCAAACTCTTGGCGAAACGTATATTGCGACGGTGGATGGGACATATGGAACAAAGGGGTTTGTCACAACGGTCATTAATCAATTCAATATTCAGTATGACGTGTTGTTTTCGTGTGGACCGACGCCCATGTTAAAGGCACTTCAAGCTACATACACAGAGAAACCTTTATTCATCTCTTTAGAAGAAAGAATGGGTTGTGGCATTGGTGCTTGTTTTGCATGTGTATGTCGAGTGGATGAGGGATCGAATGCCTATAAAAAAGTGTGTACAGATGGTCCAGTGTTTGCAGCAGGGGAGGTTTTATTATGAGTCTATTAAATGTACAGTTGCCAGGACTGTCATTAAAGAATCCTATTATGCCAGCATCAGGATGTTTTGGGTTTGGGCGAGAATATGCGAACCTGTATTCTTTAAATGAATTAGGCGCCATTATGATTAAAGCAACAACAGCAGAATCTAGGTTTGGAAATCCCACTCCACGTGTAGCAGAAACATCGTCAGGAATGCTAAATGCAATTGGTCTACAAAATCCAGGCTTAGATAAAGTGATTCATGAAGAATTAGCTTGGCTCAAGCGATATGATGTACCAATTATTGCGAATGTAGCAGGGGCTTCTGTAGAAGAGTATGTTCATGTTGCAGAACAAATTTCGCGTGTAGACAACGTAAAAGCATTAGAGTTAAACATTTCATGCCCTAATGTAAAAGAAGGTGGAATTGCGTTTGGTGTTGATCCAAGCGTTGCAGCCAGTCTAACGAGAAAAGTAAAAGAAGTATCAGCTGTTCCAGTTTACGTGAAATTATCACCTAATGTATCTAATATTGTCACGATGGCACAAGCAATTGAGCAAGCGGGTGCGGATGGATTGACGATGATCAATACACTACTCGGTATGAGGTTAGATCTTCGTACAGCAAAGCCAATTCTAGCAAATGCAACAGGTGGTTTATCAGGTCCAGCAATTAAACCGGTAGCCATTCGAATGGTGTATGAAGTAAGCCAAAGAGTTCAGATTCCGATTATTGGTATGGGTGGAGTAACGAATGCAGAGGATGTACTTGAATTTTTATATGCAGGGGCAAGTGCAGTAGCGGTAGGGACGGCTAACTTTGTTGATCCATATGTATGTCCTACCATTATTGAAGACTTACCATCATTATTACAATCACATGGATTTAGTCATGTGTCAGAATGTGTGGGAAGGAGTTGGAAAAGTCGTGAAGAATCCGCTTATTATTGCTCTTGATTTTTCAACAAAACAAGAGGTTCAAACGTTTTTAAATAAATTTGAACATGAACGCTTATTTGTAAAAGTGGGCATGGAACTCTTTTACAAAGAGGGAACGTCTATTCTATCTTTTTTAAAAGAACAAGAACATCAGATTTTCTTAGACTTAAAGCTTCATGACATTCCTAATACTGTAAGGCAGGGAATGAGGTCTCTAGCATCGTACGGAGTTGACCTTGTTAATGTTCATGCGTTAGGCGGGACACAAATGATGCAAGCTGCAATTGAAGGGTTAGATGCTGGAACACCAAGTGGAATAAAGCGCCCTCAGTGTATCGCAGTAACGCAACTTACAAGTACATCAGATGCTATGCTACATAATGAGCAACTTGTGCTTCAACCGATGGATAATGTGGTTGTTCACTACGCATCACTTGCAAAGAAAAGTGGTTTAGATGGAGTCGTATGTTCAACACTTGAAGTTCCTCGCATCCGTACAAAATTAGGAGATACGTTTTTAACTGTAACACCAGGAATTCGGTTAGAAACTGATAGTGTCGATGATCAAATGCGTGTAGCTACTCCGATTGTGGCAAAAGAAAATGGATCGAGTGCAATTGTTGTTGGGCGGTCCATTACACGAGCAACTAATCCCTTAAAGGTCTATAAAAAAATGTTAGCACAATGGAATGAGGAGAGTGTGACATCATGAGTATGAAAAAGCAAATTGCAAAGCAATTAATCGATATAAAGGCCGTTAACTTACAACCGAATGAGCCTTTTACATGGGCATCGGGCATTAAGTCGCCCATTTATTGTGATAATCGACTAACGCTTTCTTATCCTGAAGTGCGCAAAGAAATCGCAAAAGGGTTGCAACACTTAATTCGAACATATTTTAACGGAGTTGAAGTCATTGCTGGTACAGCAACCGCAGGGATTCCTCATGCTGCATGGGTCAGTGAAGGCTTAGAGTTGCCGATGTGTTATGTACGCAGTAAAGCAAAAGGACATGGACGAGGCAATCAAATTGAAGGAAAAGTAAATAATGGGCAGAAGGTTGTGGTTGTTGAAGATTTAATCTCAACAGGTGGAAGTGTGATGACAGCCGTTGAAGCGCTTCAAGAAGCAGGTTGTGAGGTATTAGGTGTGGTATCTATCTTTACCTATGAATTAGAAGCAGCCACTGAATTATTTAAAAGAGAAAACATTAAGGTGTTTTCTTTAAGTAATTATTCAACATTAGTAGAAGTCGCAATCGAACAAAATGCCATTGAACAAAATGAATTCACAAAGTTATTAAAATGGCGTGAAAACCCTCGTTCTGAAGAGTGGATGAAACAGCAAGTCTAAATGCATCAAGTCCCCTGCGATGAAAGTTTGTAAAAGACGTAATGGCAGAGGACTTGACTTAATTATTCTTTTTTTTAAATGGAGAATCTATTTTCTTAATTGTAATGTGAGTTCCTCATTTGGCGTAACGTAGACGGTTTGTTGGTTGTCGTAAATGACAAAGCCGGGCTTCGCACCACTTGGCTTTTTCACATGACGAATTTTTGTAAAGTCGACGGGTACCGAGCTAGAACGTTGAGCTTTACTAAAATACGCTGCAAGGTTTGCCGCTTGGAGAATCGTTTCTTCAGACGGATTATTATCACGAATGACGACGTGCGACCCAGGAATATCTTTTGTATGGAGCCAAATATCATCTCGTGAAGCAAGTCGGTTTGTTAAGTATTCATTTTGTTTATTATTCTTCCCTACCAATATAGTTGTACCATCACTTGCTATATAGTGCTCCACTGTTGGTGTATGCTTCTTTTGTTTCTTCGCTTGCTTTCCTTGCTTATTTTTTAAATAGCCTTCTTCAATGAGCTCTTCACGAATCTCTGCAATATCTTTATGAGAGGCAGCTTCCATTTGTTGAATAAGTGTTTCAAAATAACGAATTTCTTCGTTTGCTTTTTCGATTTGTTCAAGCACAAATGAAATCGATTTTTTTGCTTTTTGATACTTGTTAAAATAACTTTGTGTGTTTAAAGAAGGTGTTTTTTGTGGATCTAACGGAATGGTGACAGTTCCACCTTCTTCATCATAATAATTAATCACTTCAATTTCAGTATCACCTTTTTGAACCATGTGCATGTTTGCTGTTAATAGTTCACCATATAGTTGATACGTTGAAGCATTTTCGGCATCTGTTAACGTTTTTTCAAGCTTTTTAATTTTCTTTTCATTCTTCTTTCGTTCATTATTCATAAATTGAAGAAGGTCGTTTGCTTGTTGTTTGACTCGGTCGCGCTCTGCTTTCCCATAATAGTAGCGATCTAGTAGTAAGCTAACGGTAGAAAACGTTTTTGTTTCACCATCTAAGTGACTTAGGGGGAATATATAAAAATATTCTTTATTTCCCACTGTTGTAATAGAAGGCTGAAATGCGTGTTGTTGAATGACGTTCATCATGTTTACAAACGCTTTTGGCAGTGTGGAACGATTCGCAAGACCTGCTTGGTGCACAATTTCTTTTGTTAAAAGTGGAGAGAGTCCTTCAAATGATTGCACAAGCTGGTCGGCTAATTTCCCGCCGTAAAAGTCAATCTTGCGTAATACCGTTTCCTCATCTGTAGTGAATGGATTTTCCTTCTCTTGGCTTGGAGGCAGTACATATGGATGACCAGGTAACAGTGTACGATGACGATTTAATGACATCGGAATATGTTTAATACTATCAATAATGATGTTTTTATCTTTATCCACTAAAATCACATTGCTATGACGCCCCATAATTTCAATAATAAGCTGTTTCGAGGTCACATCTCCAATTTCATTCCGTCCAATCGTTTCAATGACAATAACTCGATCTAATCCAAGCTGATAGACATTTTCAATAATATTACCTTCTAAGTGTTTGCGAAGTAACATGCAAAACATCGGTGGTTCCGAAGGATTTTCATATGACTCTTTTGTAAAGTGAGTACGGGCATAGCTAGGGTGAGCTGAAATCAATAATTTGCGATTCTCACCTTTTGTGCGTATTTGTAGCATTAATTCGTTTGAAAACGGTTGGTGAATTTTTGAAATACGACTACTTTCTAATCCTTCTTTTAATTCCTGTAATATGGCATATGTAAAAATTCCATCAAATGACATTAGGTTCACATCCTCAATTAAATAAATGACTCTTTGCGAGCTAACATTTTCATCTATCGTAAAAGTATAGCATTTTTTAGGACGAGTCTGAATAAGCATACCATATAAGCATCAATAAATTAGCAAACATTGAACTCATGTAAAAGGGTGTGAAGGGATGCAATGAAATGGTATGAATTAAGTGAGCGAGCAACATTAGAAATGACAAAAACAGAAAAGGACACCGGGCTTACTGATCAAGATGTCGTAGCGCGTCAAAAAGAGCATGGATTCAATGAGTTAGACGAAGGAGAAAAACAGTCTGCTCTTCTTTTGTTTTTAGAGCAATTTAAAGACTTTATGGTTCTTGTTCTGTTAGCTGCTACATTAATATCAGGTTTGCTCGGTGAATATATTGACGCCATTGCTATTATCGCCATTGTGATTATAAATGGTTGTCTAGGCTTCTATCAAGAACGGCGTGCGGAAAAGTCACTGCACGCACTAAAAGAATTATCTGCTCCGCAAGTGATGGCTATGCGAAATGGAGAATGGCGCAAAGTTACATCAAAAGAGCTCGTTTTAGGGGATATTGTGAAATTTACAAGTGGGGACAGAATTGGAGCGGATCTTCGAATTATTGAAGCGAAAAGCTTAGAAATTGAAGAGTCTGCATTAACAGGTGAATCATTACCTGTTGCCAAAACAACCCAAGCGCTTTCAGGAGATGAGATTGCGCTCGGTGATCAAGAAAATATGGCATTTATGGGTACATTGGTTACGAGAGGAAGCGGAATTGGGGTCGTTGTAGGAACAGGTATGAATACAGCTATGGGGCAAATTGCAAACTTGCTTCAAAGCGCAGAAACAATGATTACACCACTACAACGAAAATTAGAGCAGCTTGGTAAAATCTTAATTGTTGTGGCCTTGCTCTTAACGATGTTAGTTGTCGTTGTCGGAGTTATTCAAGGACATGATCTTTATACAATGTTCTTAGCAGGTGTATCGTTGGCAGTAGCAGCGATACCTGAAGGATTACCAGCGATTGTAACGGTGGCTCTTTCATTAGGTGTACAGCGAATGATTAAACAAAAATCGATTGTTCGTAAACTTCCAGCTGTTGAAACGTTAGGGTGTGCGTCTGTTATTTGTTCTGATAAAACAGGTACGATGACTCAAAATAAAATGACTGTTACACATCTTTGGTCAGGAGGAACGACGTGGACCGTTTCAGGAACAGGGTATGAACCAAAAGGTGAGTTTTATATCGATGACCGAAAAGTTCATCCATCTGACGTGAAGCCACTTCAACAATTGTTACTATTTGGCTTGCTTTGTAACCAAACTCAGCTTATTCGAAAAAATGATGACTATATGATCGATGGAGATCCAACAGAAGCAGCGTTGTTAGTAGCAGCGATGAAGTCAGGTTTAGATGAGTCGAGTGCAAAGGCTCAATTTAAAATTGTACAAGAGTTTCCATTTGATTCTACACGTAAAATGATGAGTGTCATTGTAGAAGATCAATCGAATAAAAAATATATCATCACAAAAGGAGCTCCAGATGTATTATTAGTTAATAGTAAAGAAATTTTATGGGGAAATAAAAGGCAACTTCTCGCAGGGAATGTGACTAACGAAGTAAAAGGAGCCATTGATGGATTAGCTAGTCAAGCGTTACGGACAATCGCCATTGCATTTCGTGAACTTTCACCGAATGAAAAGGTGATAAATGAAAATGATGCAGAACGAAACCTGACTCTTTTAGGGTTACAAGGTATGATTGATCCACCAAGGCCAGAAGTAAAGCAAGCCGTAAAAGAGTGTAACCAAGCTGGTATTAAGACCGTCATGATCACAGGAGATCACGTCATTACAGCAAAAGCCATTGCTTCTCAGCTTGGAATTTTAAAGCCTGGTGGGAAAGTATTAGAGGGATCTACGTTATCAAAGATGACAACAGAAGAATTAGAAGAGATTGTCGATGACGTCTATGTATACGCTCGTGTATCACCTGAGCATAAACTTAAAATTGTCAAAGCATTGCAAGCACGAGGACATATTGTAGCGATGACAGGTGATGGAGTGAATGATGCTCCTGCTATTAAAGCAGCAGACATTGGAATTGCAATGGGGATTACAGGAACGGATGTTGCGAAAGAAGCCTCTTCACTTGTTTTATTAGATGACAACTTTGCAACGATTAAGTCAGCGATAAAAGAAGGGCGAAACATTTATGAAAACATTCGTAAGTTTATTCGCTACTTACTAGCATCAAATGTAGGAGAAATTCTTGTTATGCTATTTGCAATGTTATTAGCACTACCTTTACCGTTAGTTCCTATTCAAATTTTATGGGTAAACTTAGTAACCGATGGACTTCCAGCTATGGCACTAGGGTTAGATCAGCCGGAAGAGAACGTTATGAAACGGAAGCCGAGACATCCTAAAGAAGGCGTATTTGCACGAGGGCTTGGATGGAAAGTAATTAGCCGTGGATTTCTAATTGGAGTTGTGACATTAGCGGCATTTATGATTGTGTATGATAATACACCAGCGAATTTAGAATATGCACAAACCATTGCATTTGCAACGCTTGTAATGGCACAACTTATTCATGTATTTGATTGTCGTAGTGAGAAATCTATTTTCGATCGAAATCCGTTTGAAAACTTATATTTAGTGGGTGCGGTTATTTCATCCATCTTGCTTATGCTTGTTGTTATTTACTATCCGCCGTTACAACCAATCTTCCATACAATGCCAATTGCACCAAGAGAATGGCTTATTATCTTAGGACTAGCAAGTGTGCCAACATTCTTGTTAGCAGGCTCTTTATTAACGAGAAAAAAGTCATAATCTCAAAATAGAATTATGGTTTTCATCAAGAATGTGAAGTGCATCCCGAATGTTAGACACCGAATCTAACGTTTGGGGTGCTTTTTTATGAAAAGAGAGAAATCTTGAGCGGTTAGTTCAACCACTTCAATCTTTTCTCAAGCAGCCTCCCTAAGTGCTTGATACCTCTGTGATGGGGGGATGCACTTCGATAACTGTGGATTTTTTTGAACTAAGACTTTCTTTTAGATTGCTTTTTATGTAAGATGTACATAGTGGATGTGATAACGATGATAAAAAGTATGACAGGTTTTGGCAGAGGTAAAGCGGAGAATCAGCAGTACGCTGTAACAGTAGAAATGAAATCTGTTAACCACCGTTTTTGTGAAATGAATATCCGTATGCCTAGACAATTAATGGAAATAGAAGACAAAGTCAAAAAGATCATTCAAACATACATAAAAAGAGGTAGAGTCGAAGTGTTTGTGACCGTTTCTGGTGAAGGAATGGCCCCAAAAAAACTTCAAGCAGACTTTCATCTTCTCGATCAATATATTCAAGTCTTGCAAGGCACAAAAGAAAAGTATAAGATTTCTGATGATATAAAGTTGCAAGACATTCTCCATATGACAGACGTTTTAACAACTATTGAAGAAGAAACAGACCAAACTCCTATTTATGACCTTGTCCTTCAAGCTGTAAACCAAGCGGTAGAACAGCTTGTTCAGATGAGACAGATTGAAGGAGAGGAACTTCAAGAAGATCTATTTTCACATTTAAATAAAATTAGTCGTTTAAGAGATCAAATTTTCCAATTAGCTCCGTCTGTATCTGAGCAATATAAAGAGAAAATTAAACGTAAGCTTCAAGAGTATGTAAATGAAATGTTTGATGAGCAGCGAGTGTTAACAGAAGTTGCAATCTTCGCTGATAAGTCAGATATTAATGAAGAGTTAATACGTATTCAAAGTCATGTGTCTCAATTTGCAAAATCGATGAATGAAGGAGACCTTGTTGGGCGCAAGCTCGATTTTTTGGTTCAAGAGCTAAATCGAGAAATGAACACGATTGGTGCGAAAGCAAACCACGGAGAAATTGCTCAGTATGTCATTGAAATGAAAAGCGAACTTGAACGAATTAAAGAACAAGTCCAAAATGTTGAATAATGACGTTCATTTGAGTGAATAAGTGACTAATTATACATTTGGAGATACAATAGGAGGCATATTGATTAATGAGCGGTAAATTAATTAATATAGGTTTTGGTAATTTTATTTCTTCAAGCCGCATGATTTCAGTTGTTCATCCAGAATCTGCACCCATTAAGCGTATTGTGCAAGATGCTAAAGATAGAGGAACATTAATTGATGCGACATTAGGGAGAAAAACGCGATCTGTTATTATTATGGACAGCGATCACGTGGTGTTAGCTCCTGTACAACCTGAGACTGTGTCACAGCGACTAACGAATAAAGAAGATCTATTAGAAGGGTAGGCAAAGCAACTGATGAAAGAAAGAGGTTTACTAATTGTTCTTTCAGGGCCATCTGGCGTTGGAAAGGGAACAGTAAGAAAAGCATTGTTTTCACAAGAAGATATTGAGTTGCATTATTCAATTTCAGCTACAACAAGAAAGCCGCGTGAAGGTGAAGTAAATGGCGTGGATTATTTCTTCAAGAGTCGTGAAGAATTTGAACATATGATTGAAAATAAAAAGTTATTAGAGTGGGCAGAGTACGTAGGCAACTATTATGGTACACCAGTTGATTATGTTGAACAATCATTGTCAGAGGGAAGAGACGTTTTCTTAGAAATTGAAGTACAAGGTGCACTTCAAGTGAAAGAAGCATTTCCTGAAGGATTGTTTATCTTCTTAGCTCCACCAAGTTTGACAGAACTAAAAAGTCGAATTATTGGTCGTGGCACGGAATCTGAAGACTTAATTAATAACCGTATGAAAGTAGCGAAAGAAGAAATCGAAATGATGGACGCTTATGACTACGTAGTAGAAAATGATCAAGTTGATCGTGCATGTGATCGTATTAAGGCGATTGTCACTGCAGAACATTGTCGACGTGATCGTGTAGCAAGACGTTATAAAAGAATGCTGGAGGTTGAATAATTATGCTTTATCCATCTATTGATTCATTAATGCAAAAGTTAGATTCAAAATATACACTTGTAACGGTAGCAGCGAAACGTGCGCGTCAATTACAAGTAAATGATAATAGTGAAATTGCAAAGCCTGTTTCTCATAAACATGTTGGTAAAGCTTTAGAGGAAATTAATGCGGAAATGTTGCACTATACAACATCAACAAAGGAAGACAATGGTTCTGACGAATTAGGTGAGTAAGTCACATGTTAAAATAACAACCTATTTGATAGGTTGTTATTTTTTTGAGTTTTAAACTTTTTACTTGACCATCATTTCAAGCTCGTTCAAACTTTAAAGTAAAACTTATGTGAATAAGTAATTCAAAAGACATTCGTTGATACGTAAAGGATAGGGGATAATGATATGAAAGGTAAACGTATTTTACTATGTGTAAGTGGAGGCATTGCTGTCTATAAAGCAGCTGCATTAACAAGTAAATTAGTTCAAGCGGGTGCAGAGGTGAAAGTGATGATGACACCGTCGGCATGTGAATTTGTTACACCACTCACATTCCAAGCACTGTCTCGAAATCCTGTCTATACAGATACATTTGATGAAAAAAATCCAGAAGTAATTGCTCATATTGACTTAGCTGATTGGCCAGATCTTATTTTAGTAGCACCAGCAACAGCAAATATCATTGGAAAGTTAGCCAACGGTCTTGCAGATGAGATGATATCAACAACACTGCTTGCGGCGACGGCGCCTGTTTGGATTGCGCCAGCGATGAATGTTCATATGTATGATCACCCTGCTGTAAAGAAGAATATGAGTACATTAGCTTCTTTTGGTTATCAGTTTTTAGAGCCAGGTGAAGGTTATTTAGCTTGTGGATACGTTGGAAAAGGAAGACTGGAAGAGCCTGAAACAATTGTTAGTGTGTTAACGAGGTATTTTACAAGCCAACAAGAAGATAAGAAGAGTTTACAAGGTGTTAAGGTCCTAATTACAGCGGGTCCAACGAAAGAGAGAATTGACCCTGTACGGTTTATCACAAATCGCTCAACAGGAAAAATGGGATATGCCATTGCACGAGAAGCGGCAAAGCAAGGAGCCAATGTGACATTGGTGACAGGACCGACAAATATTCCATATCCTGCAGGAGTCGAAGTTGTGAAAGTGGATAGTGCACAAGAAATGTACGAAGAGGTAATAGAGCGATATCACACAATGGATGTTGTGATCAAGTCAGCTGCTGTAGCAGATTATCGTCCAAAACATGTACATGAACAAAAGATGAAAAAGAAGCCAGGCGAAGCCATTATTGAACTTGAACGCACACAAGATATCTTAAAAACATTAGGTGAACGAAAAGAGCATCAATTGCTCATTGGGTTTGCAGCGGAAACAGAGAAAGTAGATGAGTATGCCCAACAAAAGCTTCAAAAGAAAAATTTAGATATGATTGTAGCCAATAATGTAACCGAAGAAGGTGCAGGATTTGGGGTAGATACGAACGTCGTTACTTTCTATAAACGAACAGGTGAGAAAAAACAGTTTCCACTTTTAACAAAACATGAAGTAGCCAAGAATGTATTACATGAAGTGAAATTAATGATGAAAGGGTTACATGAATGAAGATAGCGAGCGTCATTGTGGATGTGGCGACCAAACAAACAGACCGTGCGTTTGATTATGCTGTTCCTGATAAATGGCAAGGCATTATTCAACCAGGAATGAGAGTGATTGTTCCGTTTGGACCTCGAAAGATACAAGGGTTTGTTATTGGATTAAAGGAAGAAACTGATGTGAAGCGCCTTCGATCTATACATGAGATGGTCGATTTAACACCAGTTTTAACAAGTGAATTGTTAGAACTAGGAGAATGGCTTACAGAGCGAACGTTATGCTTTGCTATTTCTGCGTTTCAAGCAATGCTACCTGCGGCAATGAAAGCAAAGTATGATAAAGAAATTACACTCGTGAATGAACAATTTATTGAAACGTTACATGAAAAGGTGCAACCATTCTTTTTAAAAAAGAATGCTATTCGCTGGAGTGAAGTCGAGAAAACGGATGCAGCTGCTGCCTTTTATCGAGATATTCAAAAGGGATTGCTAGAAGTTGTCTATCTTGTGAAAAATCGTGGAAATAAAAAACTGGTTAAAGCGATTCAACCAGCCGCTTCAAAAGACGAGTTGCAAAATCAAATCGATGAGCTGCCAAAGCAAGCTGAAAAGCAAAAGCACGTACTCTCATTTTTTGTTCAACATCCGCGGGAGATTAAATTGAAAGATTTAATGGAGCAACTCCAAGTAACTCAAGCACCCATTAAATCCTTAGTCGAAAAGAAGTTATTGAAAGAAACAGAACTTGAAGTATATCGGAATCCTTATGATGATGCATCTTTTACCCCTTCACAACCATTTGCTTTAACAGATGAACAAACAAAAGCTATTACTCCTATCTTAAAGCACATTGAAGAAGATAAGCATGACGTCTTTTTAATGTATGGCGTAACTGGTAGTGGAAAGACAGAAGTATACTTACAATCCATCGATAAGGTATTGCAAGCGGGGAAAGAAGCGATTATGCTTGTGCCTGAAATTTCTTTGACACCGCAAATGGTTAAACGATTTAAAGGGCGTTTTGGGTCAAAGGTAGCGGTTTTACATAGTGGACTTTCAACAGGTGAGAAATACGATGAGTGGCGTAAAATTCAACGTAAAGAAGTGTCGGTTGTTGTTGGGGCGAGGTCTGCTGTATTTGCGCCTTTTAAAAACTTAGGCATTATTATTATTGATGAAGAACATGAAACAAGCTATAAGCAAGAAGAAAACCCTCGTTACCATACTCGTGATGTGGCTATCTATCGTGGGGAACATCATGGTTGTCCAGTGATTCTAGGGAGTGCAACACCAACATTAGAATCTTTTGCAAGGGCACAAAAAGGAGTATATGAATTACTTACTTTATCAAAAAGAATGAATAACTCAGCTCTACCTGCTGTTGATATTGTCGATATGCGTGAAGAGCTTCGTAATGGAAATCGTTCTATGTTTTCGACGTTGCTTTTTGAGAAGATACAAGATCGTTTGGAAAAAGGGGAGCAAATTGTATTGTTCCTTAATAAAAGAGGACATTCATCGTTTGTCATGTGCCGTGATTGTGGTTTTGTCCATTCTTGTCCACATTGTGAGATTTCTTTAACGTATCATCGGTATCAGGATCGGTTAAAATGCCATTACTGTGGCTTTGAACAGGCGACACATACTGTGTGTCCTGAGTGTAATAGTGATCATATCCGTTTCTTTGGTACAGGCACACAAAAAGTTGAAGAAGAGTTAACAAAAGTGTTACCAGAAGCGACCGTTGTAAGAATGGATGTCGATACAACAAGTCGAAAAGGTGCTCACGAGCGGTTGTTAAATAAGTTTGGGAACGGAGAGGCGCAAATTTTGTTAGGTACCCAAATGATTGCCAAAGGACTCGACTTTCCAAATGTCACGCTAGTAGGTGTCCTATCAGCGGATACAATGCTTCATTTACCAGACTTTCGTGCATCTGAAAAAACGTTTCAATTGTTAACACAAGTAAGCGGGCGTGCGGGGAGACACACACTTCCTGGAGAGGTAGTCATTCAAACGTATACCCCTGAACATTATAGTATCCAATTAGCTAGTCACCATGATTATGATACGTTTTATGAGCAAGAAATGATGACAAGGAAGCTTCATCGTTATCCGCCGTTTTATTATTTAGCTCTGCTGACAGTTTCCCATGAAAATGTAACGAAAGTTGTATCGGTTACTGACAAGATTGGTCAATACTTAAAACAACACCTTTCAAGTCAAACGATTGTATTGGGTCCGGTTACATCTCCAATCGCAAAGATAAAAGATAGATATCGATATCAATGCATGATAAAATACAAGCTGGAACCGAGATTGATTCCTCTTTTGAAATACGTTCTTGAACGTTATCAAGAGGAAGTCCAACAAAATAACTTGACGATTACAATCGATTTACATCCGTATTCAATGATGTAAATATGGATAGTTAATGACTGTGGAACTAAATAAAACAAACATAGGAGGTTACACATTGGCTAAATTAAACTTAGTTTATTATCCTAATGAAGTGCTTGAAACAAAATGTGAGCCTGTTAAACTGTTCGATAATAAGCTAATTAAATTGTTAAATGGTATGTATGATTTAATGCTTGAAGCGGATGGAGTTGGATTAGCTGCTCCACAAGTTGGTATTTCGCAACAAATTGCGATTGTTGATATTGATGATCGCCACGGGAAAATTGAACTAATTAACCCGGTCATTATTGAAGAGTATGGTGAGCAAACAGGTCCTGAAGGCTGCCTTAGTTTTCCGGGCCTTTTTGGTGATGTAACCCGTGCGAATCACATTAAAGTCAAAGCGCTCAATCGTCGTGGTAAACCTTTTACTTTAGAAGCGAGAGGGTTTTTAGCACGTGCTATTCAACATGAAATTGATCACTTGCACGGTGTGTTGTTTACAGAGAAAGTGACTCAATATTATGAAGAAGATGAGCTAAAAGGAGAGAATTAATTTATGACTAACATTGTATTTATGGGAACACCCGACTTTTCTGTTCCAGTTTTACAAACGCTAATTAAAGATGGATATCATATTTCCGCGGTGGTTACGCAGCCAGATCGCCCAAAAGGTCGCAAAAAAGTATTAACGCCACCGCCAGTGAAAGTAGAAGCTGAAAAGCATGGTATCCCGGTGCTGCAACCTGAAAAGATTCGGTTAGAAGAAGAATATGAAAAAGTATTAGCTTATAAGCCAGATTTAATTGTCACAGCTGCGTTTGGGCAAATTTTACCCAAAGCAATTTTAGATGCTCCACAACATGGTTGTATCAATGTTCATGCTTCTCTTTTACCCGAGCTACGTGGTGGTGCACCAATTCACTATTCTATTTTACAAGGGAAAGAAAAAACAGGTGTAACCATTATGTATATGGTTGAAAAACTAGATGCGGGCGATATTTTAACTACTGTTGAAGTGCCCATTGAAGAGAACGACCACGTGGGAACCTTACACGACAAACTATCAGAAGCTGGTGCAAAGTTATTATCACAGACAGTGCCAACATTGCTAGAAGGTAACTTGACACCTATTCCGCAAGACAATGAAAAGGCGACATTTGCTTATAACATTAAGCGAGAACAAGAGAAAATCGATTGGAGTCGCACTGGGGAAGAAATTTACAATCACATTCGTGGTTTACATCCTTGGCCCGTTGCTTATACGTCGTTAGAAGGAAAAGTAATAAAAGTATGGTGGGGAGAAAAAGTGAAATCTCCAACAGATGCAGATCCAGGTACAATTGTCACAATTGATTCTGATGGGATTGTTGTTGTAACTGGTAACCAAACGGCAATTAAGTTAACAGATATACAGCCTGCAGGAAAGAAAAGAATGGATGCTGAACAGTTTTTACGCGGCACAAACATCGAAGTAGGAACGAAGTTAGGAGAACAGAATGAGCGGGTATAATGTAAGAAACGTTGCTCTTGACATTTTGCTTTCCATTGAGAAAAACCAAGCGTTTAGTAATTTGTTATTAAATAAAAGTATTGAAAAGCATGAAATTCGAGGCAAAGACGCAGGGCTGTTGACGGAAATTGTATATGGAACGATTCAAAGGCGTGATACGTTAGACTATTATTTAGAACCGTTTATTAAGAGCCCGAAAAAGTTACAATTATGGGTTCGTGTATTATTACGCTTATCAGTTTATCAAATGATCTATCTTGATCGTGTACCTGATCGCGCCATTATTCACGAGGCTGTTGAAATTGCGAAGCAAAAAGGGCACAGAGGGATTTCCTCGATGGTAAATGGAGTGTTGCGAAGCATTCAACGTGAAGGAGTAAGGTCGTTTGATGAGATTCACGATCCATTAGAGCGAGTAGCGATTGAAACAAGTCATCCTTTGTGGCTTGTTAAACGATGGTCAGAGCAATACGGGATTGAGCGTACAAAAGAGATTTGTTTGGCGAATTTAACAGCACCAAAACAAACCATTCGTGTAAATACAGCAAGGTTTACAGTCGAAGAGGTAAAGTCTCAATTACAAGAAGAAGGCATTATGGTTGAACAGGGAGAATTTGCTCCTGAAGCATTAGAAGTACAAAAGGGAAATGCCGCTTATACACAAGCATTCAAAACAGGAATGTTTACTGTTCAAGATGAAAGTTCGATGCTGGTTGCACATGCCCTAAATGTTGCAGAAAATGAAACAATTTTAGATAGTTGTGCAGCACCTGGTGGTAAGTCTACTCACATTGCGGAACTTTTAAACGGTACAGGAAAAGTGGTTTCACTAGATATCCATGATCATAAGGTGAAGCTAATAGCAGAACAAGCGTCACGCTTACAATTAAGTAACATTGAACCGACCGTTTTAGATAGCCGAAAAGCTGGCAATGCATTTATAAAAGAAAGTTTTGACCGAATTCTAGTAGATGCTCCTTGCTCAGGTTTTGGTGTCATGAGAAGAAAGCCAGATTTAAAATATGTAAAAACAGAAAGCGACGTTGATCAGCTCTCGCGTATACAACTTCAAATACTAGAAGCAGTCGCTCCTCTTTTGAAAAGTAATGGTATACTAGTGTATAGTACATGTACCATTGATCAAGAAGAAAACAGTGATGTTGTACAAGCGTTTCTACAAAGAAATAATGAGTTTAAAGAAGATGAAACGTTCATAGATAGAGTACCGGAGAAACTTAAACAAAACGTTAAACATGGTCAAATCCAGCTACTTCCGGACCAACAACATAGTGATGGATTTTATATTGCATGTTTACGAAAGCAGGTGTAAAAATGGAAAAAGTAGTAACGAAAAAGAAAGAAGAAGAAAAGGACAATCGTAAACCATCCATTTACTCATTGCAATTGCATGAGTTAGAGAATTGGTTAGTAGAGCGAGGTCAAAAGAAATTCCGTGGGAAGCAAGTATACGATTGGTTGTATCATAAGCGCGTCACATCTTTTGATGACATGACCAATTTATCAAAAGATTTACGTGAATTATTGAAAGAAAACTTTGCACTAACTACGTTAAATACAGCTGTACAACAAACATCAGCAGATGGAACGATGAAATTCTTATTTGAATTACACGATGGGTACACAATTGAGACGGTATTAATGCGTCATGAATACGGGAATTCAATTTGTGTGACAACTCAAGTAGGGTGTCGTATCGGTTGTACATTCTGTGCATCAACTTTAGGTGGATTAAAACGAAATTTAGAAGCGGGAGAAATTGTTGCTCAAGTAGTAAAAGTTCAAAAGGCTCTAGACGAACAAGGAGAACGAGTGAGTCATGTCGTAATTATGGGGATAGGAGAGCCATTTGACAATTATGATGAAATGTTAAACTTCTTAAAGATTATCAATAGTGACGACGGTTTAAACATTGGAGCTAGACATATTACGGTATCGACAAGTGGAATCATTCCAAAGATTTATAACTTTGCCGATGAAAGCTTACAAATTAATTTTGCAGTTTCTTTGCATGCGCCAAACAATGAAATTCGCTCGCGTTTAATGCCAATTAACCGTGCCTATAAGTTGCCAGAGTTAATCGAATCCATTAAATATTATACAGAGAAGACAGGACGACGAGTTAGCTTTGAATATGGCTTATTTGGTGGAGTGAACGACCAGGTAGAACATGCTGAAGAATTAGCTACGTTAATAAAGGATTTGAAATGTCACGTTAATTTAATTCCCGTGAACTATGTTCCAGAGCGTGACTATGTTCGTACTCCACGTGAGCAAATCTTCGAATTTGAACGCGTATTAAAGAAACGTGGTATTAACGTAACAATTCGTCGTGAACAAGGTCATGACATTGACGCTGCGTGTGGACAATTGCGTGCGAAGGAGCGTAAAGAAGAGACGAGGTGATCGTATGGGAGCTGTTTTTCTGACAGACCGAGGGAAAATACGGCAACACAATGAAGACTCTGGAGGGGTATTTGTAAATTCCCATGGTCAAAGGTTAGCCATTGTAGCTGACGGTATGGGAGGTCATCGTGCTGGTGATGTTGCCAGCGCGATGGCTATAAAAAAATTACAACTTTATTGGGAGAATGGAAAAGAACTTACTGCCCCTGATCAAGCTTCTACATGGTTAAGGGAACATGTCATCAAGGTGAATGAAGAGCTATTTATCTATTCGAACGAGCATGAAGAATGTAAAGGAATGGGAACGACCCTTGTCGTAGCTATTTGCACCCATTCATTTTGTACAGTAGGTCATATCGGTGACAGTCGTTGCTATCTTTTAAATGAATATGGCTTTAATCAAATAACAGAAGACTACTCTTTAGTAAATGAACTTGTTAAAAATGGCCAAATTTCTAAGGAAGATGCTGAACACCACCCAAGAAAGAATATTTTAGTACGCGCTTTAGGAACAGAAAAACAAGTGATGATGGATGTTAAAACGATTGAGGTTGAAGAAGGAGATGTCCTTTTATTATGCTCAGATGGATTGTCAAATAAAGTGTCTGAAGAGCAGTTAAAAGAAACGCTTTTAAGCGGTAAACCATTGCAGCAGAAAGGATCTCACCTTATTGATTTAGCAAACGAACTAGGTGGAGAAGATAATATTACACTTGTTCTTGTTGATTTTATAAGTGAAAGTAGGTGAGAGCGGTGCTAATTGGTAAACGGCTAAATGATCGTTATAAAATTTTACAAGTGATTGGCGGAGGTGGAATGGCGAATGTTTATTTAGCAAGAGATATGATTCTTGAGCGAGATGTAGCCATCAAAGTACTTCGTCTAGATTTTGCGAATGACGAGTCATTTATAAAGCGTTTTCATCGTGAAGCACAATCAGCTACGAGCATCGCACATCCTAATATTGTCAGCATATACGATGTTGGAGAAGAAGAAGGTATTTACTATATTGTGATGGAATATGTTGCTGGTTATACATTAAAACAATACATTCAGCAACAAGCTCCTTTGCCTATTGAAAAAGCAGTAAATATCATGATGCAAATTACATCAGCCATTGCCCATGCTCATCAGTACGGCATTGTACATAGAGATTTAAAACCTCAAAACATTTTAATTGATGATCATGAAACAGCAAAAGTAACAGATTTTGGAATTGCTATTGCATTAAGTTCGACTACGATTACACACACGAACTCAGTACTAGGGTCCGTTCATTATTTGTCTCCTGAACAAGCAAGAGGAGGTTTGGCAAATAAGAAGTCCGATGTTTATTCACTAGGTATTGTGTTGTTCGAATTGTTAACGGGACGCGTTCCCTTTTCAGGTGAATCTGCTGTATCAATTGCACTTAAACATTTACAAACAGACACACCTTCTCCGAAACGTTGGAACCCAGCAATTCCTCAAAGTATTGAGAATGTTGTATTAAAAGCAACTGCAAAAGACCCCTTTTATCGATATGAATCGGTAGAGGAAATGGAAGAAGATTTACGAACAGCGCTTGAGCCAGATCGAATGAGTGAAGCAAAGTTTTCTATTCCGGATGACGATGAAGTGACAAAAGCGATTCCAATTATTACAGATGACTATCTTGATTCTGAATCTAATCACACAATTGTGAGACCTTCAGCAACGGAGGATTTAAAGAAAGAGACGAAGGAATCAAAAGAAAGCACGAAAGAAGTAAGCCCAACTTCTAAAAAGAAAAAAAGTAAACTGGTTCCTACACTTATCTTTATCATTCTTTTACTAGCAGCAGGGAGCATCGCAGCTGTTACATTTATTCCTTCTTTGTTATTACCAAAAGACATTACGATTCCTGAATTGCAAAACGAAGAATATGAACGTGCTGTGACGCAAGTGCTTTCTCTAGGGCTTAAAGTCGAAGATACTCAAGTTATCTATGACAATAGCATTGAAGAAGGGAAGGTGATTCGAACCGACCCTAGTGCAGGAGAAGTTGTAAAAGAAGGTTCCCCTATTACTATTTATCGCAGTGCAGGGAAAGAAAAAGTAGTTTTTGATCGTTACATTGGTCGGAATGCTGAGGATATAAAAAAACTACTAGAGGAACGAAATTATAAAGAAGTACGAACCGTTCCTGTTGAGAGTGAAGAAACGCCTGGGACCATTGTAGATCAAGTACCGAAAGAAACAGAAGAGGTTATTCCAGAACAAACTACAGTTACCTTATGGGTGAGTACTGGTCCTCCTGACATTATATTAAAGGATTTTTCGGGTTGGACAGAAAAAAGTGTGAATGACTATTTATCAGAATATGGACTTGAAGTTGTCAGCGAGAAAGAATATTCTGATACAGTAGGTGAAGGTCTTGTTATCTCACAGAGTCCTAAGTCGAATGAAACCGTTCAAAAAGGAGATACTGTAACGATTACAGTATCACAAGGTCAAGAAGAGAAGCCTCCTAAAACGGTTACGAGAACGGTTACGATTCCATACGAGCCTATAATTGAAGGTCAACCACAGCAAGTCAAAATTTATGTAGAAGATTTACAGTATGATGTGACTGTTCCTTATAAAGAATGGGCGATAACAGAAACAGTTACAGAAGAAATCCAGCTAACCATTTCACCTGGAGGACAGGCTAAATATCAAGTCGTTCGAGACGAAAGTATTATTGAAGAACAAGTAATTGATTACGAAGATGAATCGTAAAAATAAGGAGTGAGCTTATGCCAGAAGGAAGAATTATTAAATCCTTAAGTGGATTTTATTATGTTCTTCATGATGGACAAATTACACAATGTCGCGGCAGGGGTGTATTTCGAAAGCAAAAAATTACACCTCTTGTCGGAGATGACGTGGTATTTCAAGCTGAAAATGAGCTTGAAGGGTACATTTTAGAAGTTGGAGAAAGAAAAAATGAATTAGTTCGACCACCTATTGCAAATGTAGATCAGTCTTTATTGGTTTTTTCAGCAATTGAACCAGGTTTTAGTACATTATTATTAAATCGCTTCTTGGTACTAGTTGAATCTAATGATATCAAACCGATTATTTGTATATCAAAAATGGATTTAGTACCGGAAGAGACAAAGCCAATGATTGAACAATATGCTGAAGATTATCGAAACATAGGTTATGAAGTCATTTTAACTTCAACAGTCGAACAACAAAGTATTTCTGCACTTTATCCATTATTTGAAGGACAAGTCACGGTGATTGCTGGACAATCTGGAGTCGGTAAATCATCGTTATTAAATGCGTTAAAACCCGAATTGGAATTGAAAACAAATGATATTTCTATATCCTTAGGTCGAGGGAAGCATACAACGCGGCATGTGGAGCTCTTAGCGATTGGTGGAGGTTTAGTAGCCGATACTCCAGGGTTTAGTTCTTTAGACTTTATTGATATTGAACTAGAAGATTTATCGAGCTGTTTTCCTGAAATGGCGCGATTAAGCTATTCGTGTAAATTCCGTGGTTGCTTGCATTTGAAAGAACCAAAGTGTGCGGTAAAAGAAGCATTAGAAGAAGGGACCATTCCGTCTTACCGTTATGAACATTATGTACAGTTTATTGATGAAATAAAGCAAAGAAAGCCGAGGTATTAAGAATGATAAAGATTGCACCTTCCATTTTATCTGCTAACTTCGCAACGCTTGCAGAAGAAATTAAGGACGTTGAAGCTGGTGGAGCTGATTACATACATGTAGATGTCATGGATGGTCATTTTGTACCAAACATTACAATTGGTCCTCTGATTGTAGAGGCGATACGACCTGTAACAACTTTACCTTTAGATGTTCATTTAATGATCGAAAATCCTGATGTATATATTCCAACATTTGCAAAGGCAGGGGCAGATATTTTGACTGTCCATGCAGAAGCATGCCCTCATTTACACAGAACTGTGCAACTCATTAAAGAGCATGGAATGAAGGCAGGAGTAGCACTTAATCCAGCCACTCCAATTGATATGGTTAAACACATTTTAAATGATATTGACCTTGTTTTGCTCATGACAGTAAATCCAGGGTTTGGTGGACAAGCATTTATTCCAAGTGTACTACCGAAAATTGAACAAATTTCGCAATTGATTGAAATTCGTGGTTTGTCAATTGAAGTAGAAGTTGATGGTGGGATAAATGAAGAAACAGCAAAAAAATGTACAGAAGCAGGTGCAAACGTACTTGTAGCTGGTTCTGCAATCTATAATACAGATAATCGACAAAGGGCAATTGAATCTCTTCGTCCAAGTAACTGGTAACTATCTAGTACTGTGTAAAAAGAAGGGTTGATATGAAAAAGTAACTCATCTATCACAGCTTATAACATCCCTTGCTTATGCAATCCATTTTTTAAATGGATAGGTGAGCAAGGGATGTTTTGTTAAAGTCTATACAAAAAGGAAAGTGAGAATAGCCGATGATTATTCATATTTTAGCAGGAGGTCCGAATGAAACTGTTCCTTCTTTACATAAGTGGCAAAGTGAACATTGGGTAGGGGTAGATAGAGGTGTATTTTCCTTACTGCAACAAGGGATCTTCCCTCAAAAAGCTTTTGGAGATTTTGATTCAATTACGAAAGAACAATTAGAATATGTACGTAAACATATGGAAGATGTCGAGTTATATCCAGCTGAAAAAGACGAAACTGATTTAGATATTGCGTTAAATTGGGCGATTGCTCAAAAACCTACTACTATCCGTTTATTTGGAGCCACGGGCGGCCGATTAGATCATATGTTTGGTGCTGTGCAACTTCTTTACAAAGGATTAAAAAAAAGAATGTCGATTCAATTAATTGACCAACAAAACGTCATTGAACTGTTCAGTGAAGGTGAGTATGAAATTACAAAGGACGATTCCTATCCTTATGTCTCGTTTATTCCTTTTGCTCCTGTTGTTGAAGATGTAACACTAAAAGGCTTTAAGTATCCGTTGAAAAACCACTATATGGAGTGGGGTTCCACTTTATGTATTAGCAACGAACTTCTTGAACAAAGAGGTACTTTTTCATTTGCTAAAGGCATATTAATGATGATAAGAAGTACTGATAAAAAAAGTTGAATCAAGTGTGTTTGAAACATCATGAGAAGTTCAACACCTATGGTACTTATTTTTTACTTTATGAATAGGATAAAGATTGAGATGACTCGACGATATAGCGAGATGGAATGTGAACGATAGTTAGGAGGGACAGTATGAAATTTTATACAATCAAACTTCCAAAGTTTTTAGGTGGCATTGTAAGAGCAATGTTAAACTCATTCAAAAAAGAATAATAAAAACTTCTATGTATGTCCTTATACGGTCACGCAACCATGAAAACACCCCATTACCTTAAGGCGATGGGGTGTTTGTTTTTTGTGAAAGTTTGTTTATGACATAATAAAAGAAGCACCATATCGATATGGTGCTTTTTTTATTATCCAATATTATACGCGTTCAACTTTACCAGACTTTAGAGCTCGAGCTGATACATATACACGTTTTGGTTTACCGTTAATTAGGATACGTACTTTTTGAACGTTAGCACCCCATTTACGCTTAGTAGCGTTCATAGCGTGAGAGCGTGCGTTACCTGAACGAGCTTTTTTACCAGTGATTACACATTTACGTGCCATGCTTTTCCCTCCTAACACAAACAAAACTACTCAATTCTACCTTGAGAAATACTATATTAATTTATCACAGGGGGATAGAGATTGCAATACTTCTTATGAAAAGCTTTCAAGAAATTTTCCTTGACATATATTTTGAAGATATGTTGTATAATAATAAGTAGTAAAATAGGACAAATAGGGAATGTTCTTTTAAAAATAGCTTATTTATAGTAAAATGGCTATAACCTATGAAAATAGAAAGGGGAAAAAGTATGTCCATCGAAATGAAAACAAAGTACGGTCAAATTGATATTTCTACTGATGTAATTGCAACAATTGCTGGAGGAGCTGCTATTGATTGCTATGGGATTGTAGGAATGGCTTCTAAGAACCAAATTAAAGATGGCCTTACTGACATTCTTCGTAAAGAAAATTTTACACGTGGCATTATTGTTAGACAAGAGAATGATGAAGTACATATTGACATGTATATTATTGTAAGTTATGGGACGAAGATTTCTGAAATTGCTCATAATGTACAAACTAAAGTAAAATATACACTTCAACAAACAGTAGGATTAACAGTCGATTCAGTAAATATTTATGTGCAAGGTGTTCGTGTAACGAACGTGTAGTGAGGAGGAAGATTAGTGTCGATTACAGCTTTAGATGGAAAACGTTTTGCAGAGATGGTGATCCAAGGTGCACAACATTTATCAAATAACGTGAAAATGGTGGATGCACTAAACGTATTTCCTGTGCCAGATGGTGATACAGGAACGAATATGAACTTGTCTATTACATCTGGTGCTAAAGAAGTAAAAAATAATGTGTCAGATCATATTGGTAAAGTAGGGCAAGCATTAGCAAAAGGACTATTAATGGGTGCTCGTGGTAACTCTGGTGTTATCTTATCGCAACTATTTCGTGGGTTTGCTAAGTCAATTGAACAAAAAGAAACGATTAATAGTGTGGAATTTGCTCAAGCTCTTGAAGCAGGGGTTGAAACAGCTTATAAAGCGGTGATGAAGCCAGTTGAAGGAACAATTTTAACTGTTGCAAAAGATACAGCTAAGAAAGCTACAGCAATTGCGAAAAAACAGCCAGATATGGTGTTGTTTATGGAAGAAGTTTTAGCAGAAGCGAAAGCATCTTTAAATCGTACACCAGATCTTTTACCTGTACTAAAAGAAGTAGGGGTAGTAGATAGTGGTGGTCAAGGTTTAGTTATGATTTATGAAGGGTTTGTGGCTGAATTAAAAGGTGAAAAATTACCGGGTGTTCCAGCTGGAGCTCCTTCGCTAAATGAATTAGTGAATGCGGAGCACCATAAATATGCTCAAACTCATATGAGTACAGAAGATATTGAATTTGGATACTGTACAGAATTTATGGTTCGATTTGAAGGAGAAAAAGTAAAAACGAATCCTTTTTCAGAAGAAAAGTTTCGTCAAGACCTAAGTCAATGGGGTGATTCTTTACTAGTTGTTTCTGATGAAGATATTGTAAAAGTACATATTCATGCAGAGCATCCAGGTGAAGTGTTAAACTACGGTCAACAATATGGAAATTTAATCAATATGAAGATTGAGAACATGCGTGAGCAACATAGCAATATTCTGTTTGAAGAAAGTCAAACAACGCAAGCAGTGCAAGCAACACCATCTCAACAAGAAGAATATGGTGTTGTAACAGTTTCGATGGGTAAAGGCATTGCAGAATTGTTCAAGAGTATTGGAGCAAAAGTGGTCATTGAAGGTGGCCAAACAATGAATCCAAGTACAGAAGATATTGTAAAAGCGATTGAGCAAGTAAATGCGAAAAAAGTGATTATTCTACCTAATAACGGAAATATTGTAATGGCAGCTCGTCAAGCAGCGCAAGTTGTCGATCAAGATGTTGTAGTGGTTCCATCTAAAACGGTTCCTCAAGGGATGACAGCATTACTAGCGTTCAATCCTCAAGCAACCCTAGAAGAAAATGAACAAACAATGACGGACTCACTTTCTCATGTGAAAACAGGACAAGTGACATACGCTGTTCGTGATACAAGTATTGACGGATTAGAAATTGAAAAAGACGATTTTATGGGTATTGTAGACGGTAAAATCTCAGTAAAAGATAAAGATAAGCTAGAAGCGGCTAAAAAACTTCTTGCTTATATGATTGATGAAGATGCTGAAATCTTAACCATTCTGCAAGGAGAAGATGTAGAGGACGAGCATGTAGACGAACTAGTGTCGTATGTTGAATCTGAATTTGATCAAGTAGAAGTTGAAACGCATAAAGGTGATCAACCGTTATATTCATACATCTTCGCCGTTGAATAAACTAACAAGCTACTCTTGTGCTATAGCATGAGGGTGGCTTTTTTATTATTAAAAAATGAAAAGTAGGGAAAAATCTAAATGACGTGCAGGTTTTTTTATATAAGTCTATACAATGAGGGGGCGAAAACGAACATTATTTAATTTTGTCTCAAAAAAGTTCGTGTATTAGTTTAAATCTATTGAAAAAATAGTTATATTGTGATAACTTTTTGGAGGATATAAATAACTGAGAAAGGAAACAATGACGTCACAGCGATGAATACTACATAGGGGGAGAAATAAAGATGGGTATTATACAAGGTACACTTTTATTGTTACTTGTTCTATTTTTCTTTTGGTTATTTAGTTACAAAGCACCATATGGAATGAAAGCGATGGGAGCTTTAGCTAGCGCTGCAGTAGCCGCATTTCTAGTAGAAGCCTTTCAGTTATATGTAGGTGGCGATTTATTAGGCATTAAGTTTTTGGGAGATGTAGGTTCTGCTGCCGGTGGAATGGGTGGAGTAGCTGCTGCTGCTTTAGTTGCATTAGCGCTAGGCGTATCTCCTGTGTATGCTTTGATGATGGGGGTTGTTTGCTCGGGACTTGGTCTACTTCCAGGCTTTTTTGCTGGATATGTAATGGCTTTTATTGTGAAATGGATTGAAAGAAAAGCACCAGCTGGGTTGGACTTAATTGGGAATATCCTTATTGCGGCACCATTAACGCGCTTAATTGCGGTTGGTGTGACACCGCTTGTCGATGCAACACTGTTGAAAATTGGTGGAATTATTACGGAAACAACAAACGCTAGCCCTATCTTAATGGGTATTATCCTTGGAGGAGTTATTACAGTCGTTGCAACTGCTCCTTTAAGTTCAATGGCACTAACAGCAATGTTAGGTTTAACAGGTTTACCAATGGCGATTGGTGCATTAGCAGTAATGGGTTCTTCTTTTATGAATTACGTTTTATTTGATCGCTTAAAATTTGGTGATCGTCGTACAACGATTTCAGTAGCTGTAGAACCATTAACACAAGCTGATATTATTTCAGCTAACCCTATTCCTGTTTATGTAACAAACTTTATCGGAGGAGCAGCAGCTGGTGTCATTATTTCGATGTTTGGATTAGTGAATGACGCGACGGGTACAGCCACTCCGATTGCAGGTTTAGCTGTTATGTATGGATTTAATGATCCAGTCAAAGTAACAATTTGTGCGTTGTTATGTGCATTAGTTGGTGCTGTTGTAGGGTTTTTAGGTTCGATTGTGTTTAAGAATTTTAAAATTAAAACAGTTGATGAAGTGCGTGGTATAGAGAAAAAGACAGCATAACCTTAGGTGAATGTTTTGAGTTGAAGAAGAGAGTTGACTTTCGTAGAGGAAGTCAACTCTCTTTTTTCAGAAAATATAATCTTAATCAAAAGACTGTAATTTTCAATATGAAAGTGTTTCAAAATGACATATGTTAAAGTAACATAAAGAGAGATAACTTTTGAATAAATGATCTCTTTTTGGGAGAAGGAGAGTATGCTTTATGAAGTATAAATCAGTCTTTGATATCATTGGACCAATTATGATTGGCCCTTCAAGCTCACATACAGCAGGAGCAGCTAGGATTGGCAGAGTGGCTCGCACTTTATTTGGTAGACAGCCAGAAAAAGTAGTGGTATCTCTTTATGGTTCGTTTGCTCAAACATACAAAGGCCATGGTACCGATGTGGCAATTATTGGTGGTGTTCTGGACTTCGATACATTTGATCCACGTCTTCCGGAATCATTGAATATTGCGAAGCAAGCAGGTATTGAAGTCGCATTTATTGAAGAAGCAGCTGTGACGGAACACCCTAACACAGCTCGTTTAACAATTAGTGATGAAAACAGTCAAATAGAAGTAGTTGGTATTTCAATTGGAGGCGGGAAGATTCAAATTACTGAGTTAAATGGATTTGAATTGAATTTATCAGGTACAAACCCCGCTATTCTCGTTGTCCACAATGATCGATTTGGTGCGATTGCAGCAGTTACAAATATTTTAACAAAGCATTCGATTAATATTGGGCATATGGAAGTGTCGCGTAAAGAAAAAGGAAAAGTCGCATTAATGGCTATCGAGCTTGATCAAAATATTGAAGATTACATTATTGATGAATTGCAAGCATTGCCAAATATCAGTCAAGTAACACGCATGGTTGAATAAAGTCAAAAGAAGGTAGGAGGATTACTATGTTTCGTAATGTTGCTGAACTTGTAGAACTTGCAGAAAGTAGACAAGTGAAAATTGCAGAGATTATGATTGAGCAAGAAGTTGAAGTCACAGGTTTATCTCGTGAAGAAGTGATTAAGAAAATGGATCGTAACTTACAGGTAATGGAAGAGGCTGTTGGAAGAGGATTAAAAGGTGTTCAATCGGTTACAGGTTTAACAGGTGGAGATGCTGTTTTAATTCAAAACTATATTAAAAGCGGCAAAGGATTATCGGGTGACTTTATTTTAGATGCAGTAAGTAAAGCAGTTGCGACGAATGAGGTAAATGCAGCGATGGGCACAATTTGTGCAACCCCTACAGCTGGATCAGCAGGAGTTGTTCCTGGTACACTCTTTGCTGTGAAAAATAAATTAAACCCGACACGTGAACAAATGGTTGAGTTTTTGTTTACATCAGGTGCTTTTGGGTTTGTTGTAGCGAACAATGCCTCAATTTCAGGCGCAGCGGGTGGATGTCAAGCGGAAGTTGGTTCTGCGTCAGGAATGGCTGCAGCAGCAATTGTTGAGTTAGCTGGTGGAACACCAAGTCAGGCTGCAGAAGCGATGGCGATTACACTGAAGAATATGTTAGGGCTTGTATGTGATCCAGTAGCAGGGCTAGTTGAGGTACCTTGTGTGAAAAGAAATGCAATGGGAGCGGCAAATGCAATGATTGCAGCTGATATGGCATTAGCGGGAGTGACAAGTCGTATTCCATGTGATGAAGTAATCGATGCGATGTTTAAGATTGGTCAAACGATGCCTGTAGCATTAAGAGAAACTGCTCAAGGAGGATTAGCGGCAACACCAACAGGTCGCGAGCTTGAGGCGAAAATCTTTGGTATTCCGTTAAATAACTAGTGAGTAGACTAGGAGATTTATCTGTTTCGACGGTTAAAGGGATTGGAGAGGAAACAGAGCAGGCATTGCAAGACATGGGCATTGTAACCGTGCGTGATCTTGTAGAACATTTCCCGTATCGGTATGAAGATTACCAGTTAAAAGACTTAGCAGAAGTTAAACATGAAGAAAGAGTAACGGTTGAAGGTAAGGTTCACAGTATACCAACTCTTACTTACTATGGGAAAAAGAGATCGAGATTGACATTTAGACTTTTAGTAGGGCGGTATTTAGTGACGGTAGTTTGTTTTAACCGTCCTTATTATAAGTCGAAATTGTCTCTTGATGAAACTGTTACAATTACCGGGAAGTGGGATCAACATCGCCAAACCATTACATTACAAGAAATACAGTTCTCGCCATTTCAGCGCCAGCAAACGATTGAGCCTATTTACGCAACGAAAGGTGACATCACAGTTAAAGCGTTACGACGCTTTATTACATTAGCTTTAAATCAATATGGAAAAGAGTTAGAAGAGATTCTTCCTGACTCATTACGTAATCGTTATAAGTTACTATCTAGACAAGATGCGTTGAAGATGATTCATTTACCTCGTGATCATAGTGATTTAAAGCAAGCTAGACGCCGTTTTGTGTATGAAGAGTTCTTATTATTTCAATTAAAAATGCAAGCGTTAAGGAAGATGGAAAGAGAACAATCACCTGGAATTGTGCAAGCATTTGACTCTTCGACTTTAGTTGAATTTACAAACTTGTTGCCTTTCCCTTTGACCGATGCACAAAAGCGGGTAGTGAATGAAATTACCATGGATATGAAGTCACCTTATCGAATGAATCGGTTATTACAAGGTGATGTAGGGTCTGGTAAAACAGTTGTTGCTGCAATTGCCTTGTACGCAACGGTTTTATCAGGTCGTCAAGGTGCATTAATGGTGCCTACTGAAATTTTAGCAGAACAGCATCTTGAATCATTACAAAGTATGCTTGAGAAAGTGAATGTAAAGGTTGGGTTGCTAACGGGCTCTGTTAAAGGTAAAATGCGCAAAGAAGTGTTACGTCAAGTTCAAGAAGGAGAAATTCATGTTCTTGTTGGTACGCATGCCCTTATTCAAGATGAAGTACAGTTTTGTAAACTTGGGTTAGTTATTACAGATGAGCAACATCGCTTTGGTGTTGGGCAACGTCGAATACTTCGAGAAAAAGGTGGAAATCCAGACGTGCTATTTATGACGGCAACCCCTATTCCACGTACACTGGCCATTACAGTATTCGGTGAAATGGACGTTTCAATTATTGACGAAATGCCTGCAGGGCGTAAAATGATTGAAACGTATTGGGTAAAGCATGATATGCTTGAGCGTATTTTACAATTTGTAGACAAGGAGCTTTCCGCAGGAAGGCAAGCTTATGTGATTTGTCCGTTAATTGAAGAGTCTGATAAGCTCGATGTTCAAAATGCGATTGATGTCCATAGTACACTAACGCACTATTTTCAAGGTAAGTGGAAAGTAGGGTTAATGCATGGTCGCTTAACGCCTGATGAAAAAGAGCACGTAATGAAAGACTTTAGTGTGAATGATGTACAAGTGCTTGTTTCGACAACTGTCGTAGAAGTAGGAGTGAACGTTCCGAATGCGACAGTGATGGTCATTTATGATGCAGAGCGCTTTGGACTTTCTCAATTGCATCAGTTACGGGGGCGTGTTGGGCGTGGTAGTGAGCAATCATATTGTATTTTAATGGCTGATCCTAAATCGGAAGTAGGGAAGGAGCGTATGACCATTATGACGGAAACAAATGATGGGTTTGTGCTCTCTGAACGAGATTTAGAATTAAGAGGACCAGGTGACTTCTTTGGGAGAAAACAAAGTGGTGTACCTGAATTTAAAGTAGCGGATATGGTTCATGATTATCGGGCTTTAGAAGTAGCGCGAGAGGATGCTACAAAGCTAGTGAATTCCGCTGCGTTTTGGGAAGCAGAAGAGTTTTCGCATTTGCGTTTACATTTAGAAGAGACAGGTGTATTAAGTGGTGAAAAGCTAGATTAGATGAAGAATAAGTTTAAGGCTTATCAACATGAAAACTCCTGATAGACACTTTGTGAAATCCCTTGCTTTGTTTATCCGCGGACAACTGGATTATAAAGGCAGGGGATTTGGTGTTAATGCTTTGAAGTGAACCGGCATTCTTTTGCTCCTAAAAGTGCAATCAGTTATACTTAACCTTTATAAAATAACAATAAAAGTAGTTGCAATAATAGGGTATTAATTATATACTGCTATTAGTACCTAGTATTAAAAGTTCGGATGGTGTATATGAAGCGCAATAAAAAAGAGCGACAACAACTTTTAAGGTCAACAATTGAAGAAAACCCGTTTATTACAGATGAAGAGTTAGCAGATCATTTTTCAGTAAGCGTTCAAACGATTCGTTTAGATCGTCTTGAACTTTCAATTCCTGAGTTACGTGAGCGAATTAAGCATGTCGCATCAAAACAGCTTGAAGATGAAGTTCGTTCTCTTCCGATTGAAGAAGTAATTGGAGAGATCATTGACATTGAGTTGGATCAATCAGCTTTATCCATTTTTGATGTAAAAGAAGATCATGTATTCAAACGAAACCACATTGCTCGAGGACATCATTTGTTTGCACAAGCCAATTCCTTAGCTGTAGCTGTTATTAACGATGAGCTAGCATTAACAGCAGATGCAACGATTCGTTACCATCGCCCTGTTAAGCTACATGAGCGAGTGATTGCAAAAGCAAAAGTAACAGGAATTGAAGAAGGAAGAACGAATGTGGAAGTAAATAGCTTTGTAGGGAAAGAGCAAGTATTTTCAGGCGTATTTAAAATGTATCGTTCAAGTAAGTAAAAGCAAAAGTGGAAGATAGATTTTAAGTAAACGCCAAGTACAGCTGTAATCTTAAAGTGATAGATTTTGAAAAGGATGAGACACAACATGAAAATTGCAATTGATGCAATGGGTGGAGATCATGCTCCAAAGGAAATTATCCATGGAGTAGAAAAAGCAATTGAACAGTATAAACAATTACATATCACATTAATTGGTAATGAAGTAGAAATCAAAAAATATGTAACAAACTCCGAGCGTATTGACATTATTCATACAGAAGAAGTAATTGAAGCAACAGATGAGCCTGTTCGAGCAGTAAGACGTAAAAAGAATGCATCGATGGTCTTAATGGCAAAAGAAGTGTCAGAAGGAAGAGCCGACGCTTGTATTTCTGCTGGAAACACAGGGGCGTTAATGGCTGCAGGTTTATTTGTAGTTGGACGAGTGGAAGGGATTGAACGTCCGGCGTTGGCACCGACGTTGCCAACGATTGATGGTCAAGGTTTCTTAATGTTGGATGTAGGTGCAAATGTTGATGCGAAATCAACTCACTTGCTTCAATACGCAATTATGGGGTCTATCTACGCAGAAAAAGTTCGTAATATTTCTTCTCCAAGGGTAGGACTTTTAAACGTTGGGACAGAAGAGAAAAAAGGAAATGATTTAGCAAAGCAAACTTTTCAGTTGTTAACCGATGCAAATATTAATTTTATCGGGAATGTGGAAGCTCGTGACTTATTAAATGGCGTTGCAGACGTAGTAGTTACAGATGGATTTACTGGAAACATTGCGTTAAAAACAATTGAAGGTACAGCTTTATCGCTTTTTTCAATGCTAAAATCGGAGTTAACAAGTAGTTTTAAAAGTAAAGTAGCTGCTTCTGTTTTAAAGCCACAACTAAAAGGTTTAAAAGCCAAAATGGACTATTCTGAGTATGGGGGCGCAGGTTTGTTTGGTCTGAAGGCTCCTGTTATTAAAGCTCATGGTTCATCAGATGCAACGGGGATTTTTAGTGCTATTAAGCAAGCGATGAATATGGTGGAGCATGATGTAACAAAAACCATTAAGACAGCGATTGAAGAAGTATACACCACTGATTCAATCTAGTAAGGTTGAGTACAATTAATAATTGTGAAGATAAAAGGAGAGAAGTACAATGGGGAAAATCGCCTTCTTATTTCCGGGTCAAGGCTCTCAAACTGTAGGGATGGGTAAAGACTTTTATGACTCATCTGAAGAAGTAAAGACTACTTTTCAAACAGCTGATAAAGCTTTAGGATTTCCGTTATCAACGATTATTTTTGAAGGGCCTCAAGAAGACCTGACATTGACTTATCATGCTCAGCCAGCTTTGTTAACGACCAGTGTTGCCATCTTACGAGAATTGAACAAGCACCATGTAAAGCCTCAGTTTGTAGCGGGTCATAGTTTAGGAGAATATAGCGCACTTGTAGCGGCTAATGTATTATCCTTTGAAGATGCAGTGATTGCTGTTCATAAACGAGGAACGTACATGGATCAAGCTGTTCCAGCAGGACAAGGAACGATGGCAGCTGTTTTAGGGATGAACGAAGATGAACTGAAAGCAGTAACGGATGAAATTACAGCACAAGGTAATGAGGTTCAACTTGCAAATATTAATTGTCCTGGTCAAATTGTTATTTCTGGTACTGTAGATGGAGTGGAACAAGCATCGGCTCTTGCGAAAGAAAAAGGTGCAAAACGTGCCATCCCATTAGTTGTAAGTGGACCGTTTCATTCAATGTTAATGAAACCAGCAGCACAACAACTAGATGATACATTAAGCACAATGACATTCCGTGATGCTGAAGTTCCTGTTGTAGCTAACGTAATAGCACAGCCTATTATAGATAAAAATGAAATAAAAACCAAATTAGTTGAACAGCTTTATTCACCAGTTCGTTGGCAAGAATCAGTTGAATTGTTGCTGGAACAAAGTGTAGATACATTTATTGAAATAGGTCCAGGTAAGGTGTTGTCAGGACTAGTAAAAAAAGTGAATCGACGTGCAACTGTTTATTCAATCTATGATGTGGCTTCATTAGAAGCAACCATTCAAGCACTCAAGGGGTGAAAGTATGACACTAGAAGGTAAAGTAGCTCTTGTAACAGGTGGCTCTCGTGGAATCGGTCGAGCTGTGGCGTTAGAGCTTGGAAAACTTGGAGCAAAAGTGATTGTGAACTATGCTGGTAGTGAAGCTAAAGCGTTAGAAGTAGTAGATGCAATAAAAGCATCTGGTAGTGATGCAATTGCCATTCAAGCAGATGTAGCGAGCGGTGAATCTGTACAGAATATGGTAAAAGAAGCGATTTCTACATTTGGTTCACTTGATATTTTAGTAAATAATGCAGGGATTACACGTGATAACTTATTGATGAGAATGAAAGAAGATGAGTGGGACGATGTGATTTCAACAAATCTAAAAGGTGTGTTTCTTTGCACAAAAGCTGTCACTCGTCAAATGATGAAACAGCGACATGGTCGCATCATTAATATTTCTTCTATTGTGGGAGTTAGTGGGAATGCTGGGCAAGCGAACTATGTAGCAGCAAAATCAGGTGTAATTGGTCTGACGAAAACAACTGCAAAAGAACTTGCTAGCCGTAACATCACTGTTAATGCAGTAGCACCAGGGTTTATCTCTACAGATATGACAGATAAGTTATCTGAAGAAGTTAAGCAAGAAATGCTAAAGCAAATTCCGCTTGCTCGCTTTGGAGATCCTAGTGATATTGCCAAAGTCGTTGCGTTTTTAGCATCAGATGATAGCCGTTATGTAACAGGACAAACCATTCATGTAGATGGCGGAATGGTGATGTAAGAAGACAATTGGATGATAGTATTTTTATGTTGAATCATCTATAATAACTTGAGGGGAGGTGAAGAGCAATGGCAGAAGTATTAGAGCGTGTAACGAAAATTATCGTGGATCGTCTTGGTGTTGATGAGAGTGAAGTGAAACTTGAGTCTTCATTTAAAGATGATTTAGGTGCTGATTCTCTTGACGTAGTTGAACTTGTAATGGAATTAGAAGATGAGTTTGACATGGAGATCTCTGATGAAGAAGCAGAAAAAATTGCAACAGTTGGAGATGCTGTTAATTACATACAGAGCAAGCAATAAGCTGTAAAGCATAATCTTTTGCTTTTTCAAAGTCCCGTTTAATAAGCGGGGCTTTCTCTGCTTTTTAAGAGGATTTCGAAAAATTATAAGTTTTTTATAAAAGAGAGTGTATCTTTTGTTATTTCTCGTTTTATAATGAGGTATATTACAAAAAAATTATGCAGCAATTGCGGTAGTTAGGTGGAGATAGTTTATGCCTAGACATTATTCGAGTCGTGAAAGGCGGATTGGTGGAAGAGCCAAGCAGAATTTTAAGAATTTCCAAGAGCAAATAGGGATATTCTTTCAAAATGAACCATTATTGATTCAAGCATTTACACATTCATCCTATGTGAATGAGCATCGCAAAAGACCGTATGAAGACAATGAACGTTTGGAATTTTTAGGAGATGCAGTTTTAGAATTAACCGTTTCGCAATTTCTTTTTAAAAAGTATCCCACTATGAGTGAAGGAGAATTAACAAAGTTGCGTGCTGCGGTTGTATGTGAGCCATCGCTTGTCACATTTGCCAACACTCTTGGTTTTGGACAACTCGTCTTATTAGGTAAAGGTGAGGAAATGACAGGAGGTCGCGAACGTCCTGCTTTATTAGCGGATGTGTTTGAAGCATTCATTGGTGCTTTATATTTAGATCAAGGAATTGAAACGGTCAATGCATTTCTAACAAAAGTTGTCTTCCCAAAGATAAATGAAGGTGCTTTTTCTCATGTGATGGATTTTAAGAGTCAATTACAAGAAATTGTTCAACGCGATGGAGCGGGTCATTTAGAATACAAAGTACTTCAAGAAAAGGGACCTGCCCATAATCGTGAATTTATGTCTCGTGTTTCGTTAAATGGAGAAGTATTAGGAACAGGTGTTGGAAGGTCAAAAAAAGAAGCAGAACAAAAAGCTGCTCAAGTTGCTATTGAAAAGTTAAAATCGTCTCAAATATAAAGTAGAAGAGAACGAGAATATGTAGGTTTTCGACTCCTTTCAGTTATAACTGAAAGGAGTCGAAAATGTACTTACATGAAACTTTATATTTACAGAATGATCAGTAATGAGTAGGTTGAATGAAGATAAATATTAGAAGAAATGTGAGGGGGAATCTTAATGTTCCTCAAACGGTTAGACGTAGTAGGTTTTAAATCGTTTGCAGAAAAGGTATCAATTGATTTTGTACCTGGTGTCACAGCGGTTGTAGGTCCAAATGGAAGTGGAAAAAGTAATATTACAGATGCTATCCGCTGGGTCTTAGGTGAACAATCCGCAAAATCACTTCGAGGTGCAAAGATGGAAGATATTATTTTTGCAGGAAGTGATACACGTAGAGCTTTAAATATTGCAGAAGTAACATTAACGTTAGAGAATAGTGACCAATTCTTACCTTTAGACTTTCACGAAGTTAGTATTACAAGAAGGGTTTATCGTTCTGGTGATAGTGAATTTCTTATTAATAATCAACCGTGTCGTTTAAAAGACATTGTGGATTTATTTATGGATTCCGGTTTAGGAAGAGAAGCGTTCTCTATTATTAGTCAAGGAAAAGTAGAAGAGATTTTAAGTAGTAAGCCAGAAGAACGAAGAAAGATCTTTGAAGAAGCAGCCGGCGTGCTGAAATATAAAACAAGGAAACGAAAAGCAGAGTTAAAGTTGCTTGAAACACAAGAAAACTTAAACCGAGTGGTTGATATTTTACATGAAATTGAAGGGCAATTAGAACCACTTCGAATACAATCTTCAATTGCTAAAGATTATTTAGATAAAAAAGAAGAATTAAAGAAAATGGACGTCGCTGTCATTGTCTATGAAATTGAAGATTTACATACACAATGGGAATTATTAAAAAAACAGTTTTCAGAGCATCAGAAGTTAGAAGCCCATTTATTAGAAAAAACGTCTAGCTATGAATCTGATATTCAGAATCAACGAATCACTATTCAAAAGATTGACAATTCATTACAGCACCTTCAGCAACATCTTCTTATCACAAGTGAAGAGTTAGAGAAGCTTGAAGGGCGAAAAGAAGTTTTAAAAGAACGTAAGAAAAATGCATCTCAAAATAAACAGCAACTAGAACGACTTGTAGAGGAATATAAACACAAAATTATAGAACTAACCAATGTGCGTGAAAAAGAAGAGAGTCGTTTACAGCAATATGAGCAAAAAGTAAAAGAGATGAAGAAGGCATTAGCAGAAAAACAGCTTCTGTTCGTTCAATATAGTGAAAATCTCAATGAGAAGCTTGAGCATTTAAAGAGCGAATACTTTGAGCTATTAAATGAACAAACTTCATCACGTAATGAAATGACATTTTTAGAGCAACAGCATCAACAAACCGTAGAAAAGCAAACGAGATTGACGAAAACAAATGAGCAATATATTAGCGAAAGGAAAGAAATTGAACAAAAGAAAGCAACTTTGACAATTAAACTTTCGCAACTTCGTGAGCAACTAAATGAAGCATTGGCAATTCAGAAGAAGAAAAAAGAAGAGCTTGAAGTGTTAAAGCAGCAATATCAAAAGAAAGAGTCTACTTTGTATCAAGCCTATCAGTTTGTTCAGCAAACAAAGTCTCGAAAAGAAATGCTCGAAGAAATGCAAGATGATTACGCAGGTTATTTCCAAGGCGTAAAAGAAGTGTTAAAAGCAAGGGGTTCTAGATTACTAGGTATTGAAGGTGCCATTGCAGAGCTTGTTCACGTACCTAAGCAATACGAAACAGCACTTGAGATTGCGCTTGGAGGAGCAACTCAGCATATTGTTGTAGAAGATGAAAAGAGCGCTCGAAGTGCCATTGTTTTCTTAAAGAGTACTGGTAATGGAAGAGCAACGTTTTTGCCGTTAACATCTGTAACAGAAAGACAGTTGCCTTCTCAAACACACCATGTATTACAACAGCACCAAGCATTTATTGGTATAGCAGCAGATTTAATTCAGTATGATAAGAAATATAGCCGCGTGATTGGCAACTTACTTGGGACAGTCGTGATTGTACAAGATTTAAAAGGTGCAAATGAACTTGCTAGACAAACAGGTCAAAGGTATCGCTTTGTCACACTAGAGGGAGATGTTGTAAACCCAGGTGGTTCAATGACTGGAGGAGCGGTTAAGCAAAAGGCGAATTCTCTCTTAGGACGTCAAAGAGAAGTAGAAACAATCACAATTAAGTTACAAGAGATGGAAGTAAAAACAGAGAATCTTGAACAAGAAGTTAAAGAGATGAAAGACTCCATTCGCTCGATTGAGAGTCAATTAGTTCAGGAGTCTGAAGAGCTTGCTCAATTAAAAGAAATTGGACAACAAATTAATCATGACATTCGTGAATTAGAAATTGAAGAAAAGGCAGTAAATGATCGATTAACGATGTACGATCATGATATTGCTGGTTTTACTGCGGACCAAAGCCGAATTGCTGATCGGATTTCACACTTAAAAGAAATTGTCACAACTAGTACAAATACGCTTGGAAATCTAGAAAAAGAAATTGAAGCTGTAACTGCTCAAAAAAATTCTCAACAACTATCTAAAGAAACCGTTCGAACAGAGTTGACAGATATTAAAGTTGAGTTAGCTGGGCAAGAGCAATCCCTAGACAATCAACGCGAGAAGTTTGATCGCATTACGTTTGAGTTAGAACAAACAAAAACACGATTAAAAGAAGTTCAAGAAGATCTATCTCTTTTAACAAGTGAAATGGGAACGAATGATTCAGGTGAGGTTCAGCTTGAGGAAGCGGCCCAAAGGAAGTTAAAAGAAAAAAATGAAGCGCTCCAACAAATGGATGAACAGCGCGCGGAACGATTAAAGCGTCAAAATAAACTGGAAGAAGAAGAACGAGAGTTAAAAGAATTACAACGACAATATAAACAAGTAGCCGACGCTTTAAAAGATGAAGAAGTTAAAATTAATCGTCTGGAAGTAGCGCTTGATAATCGACTCCATCAGTTAAGTGAAGACTACTCACTTAGCTTTGAAGCTGCTAAGGAAGCATATCCTTTAACAGGATCAATTGATGAAGCGCGTAAAAAAATAAAGCTTGTGAAAATGGCGATTGAAGAATTAGGGACTGTTAACTTAGGAGCAATTGATGAATACGATCGAATTTCAGAGCGTTACAATTTCTTAAGTTCACAGCAAAATGATTTATCAGAAGCGAAGGATACACTATATCAAGTTATTGAAGAAATGGATGAGGAGATGAAAAAGCGTTTTTCTCAAATATTTTATCGTATTCGTGAAGAATTTGATGAAGTATTTAAGTCACTATTCGGTGGTGGAAAAGCTGACCTAAGACTCACAAACCCGAAGGATTTGTTAAATACAGGAGTCGATATTGTTGCACAACCTCCCGGGAAAAAGCTTCAAAACCTCGGTTTGCTTTCTGGTGGAGAGCGATCATTAACAGCAATTGCTTTGTTATTCTCTATTTTAAAAGTACGTCCAGTTCCGTTTTGCGTTCTAGATGAAGTAGAAGCAGCTTTGGATGAAGCGAATGTACAACGCTTTTCTACTTACTTAAAGAAATTTAGTGATGAAACACAGTTTATTGTCATTACGCATCGTAAAGGAACGATGGAAGAAGCCGACGTATTATATGGTGTGACGATGCAGGAATCAGGTGTATCAAAGCTTGTATCTGTAAGGTTAGAGGATTCAAAGCAATACGTTTAACGAGAGGTTAAGTCAAAGGGGGCTATCCTTTTGGCTCAGCCCCATCATTCTACATAATTAGTAATGGTCATCATATAGAAAGAAGGGTGTAATTGAATGAGTTTTTTTAAGCGTTTAAAAGAAAAGTTAACAGAACAAACAGATTCAGTGACAAAGAAATTTAAAGATGGCATGACAAAAACACGTGAATCTTTTTCTGGAAAAGTGAACGACCTTGTTGCTCGATATCGAAAGGTAGATGAAGATTTCTTCGAAGAATTAGAAGAGATTTTAATTAGTGCAGACGTAGGTGTGTCGACAGTTATGGATCTAATCGATGATTTGAAAATGGAAGTAAAGCGTCGTAACATCCAAGATCCTAGAGAAGTACAAGGGGTTATTTCAGAAAAGTTAGTAGAGATTTATGAGAATGGGCAGGAAGATTTATCAGATGTAAATATTCAAAAAGATGGGTTAACGGTAATTTTGTTCGTCGGGGTAAATGGAGTAGGTAAAACGACAACAATTGGTAAGTTAGCACATAAATATAAGCAAGAAGGTAAGTCCGTTGTGATGGCAGCAGGAGACACGTTTCGCGCTGGGGCAATTGAACAGTTAGAAGTGTGGGGAGAGCGTGTAGGTGTTAGTGTGATTAAGCAATCAGCAGGATCAGACCCAGCCGCTGTCATGTACGATGCAGTTCAAGCGGCAAAAGCTCGTAATGCTGATATTTTATTGTGTGATACAGCCGGCCGTCTCCAAAATAAAGTTAATCTCATGAAAGAACTTGAGAAGGTGAAGCGAGTTATTGAACGTGAAGTTCCTGGTGCACCTCATGAAGTGTTACTCGTATTAGATGCGACAACAGGACAAAATGCATTGAGTCAGGCGAAGACGTTCTCTGAAACAACTAATGTTACAGGCATTGTGTTAACAAAGTTAGATGGAACGGCAAAAGGTGGGATTGTCATTGCGATTCGTAACGAGTTAGACTTACCTGTTAAATTTGTCGGTCTTGGAGAAAAAATGGATGATTTACAGCAGTTCCAAACAGAGCAGTACGTTTACGGATTGTTCGCAAACGAAGTAGAGAACGAAAAGGAATAAAAAGTTCATCGTTTGTCTCAGTTTAGAACACCTTTTACCTATAAAGTTCTAGTCAAATCATTGAGTAGATAGGTAAGAGGTGTTTTATTTATACGTGCTTTTCTAGACGTATTCATTTGTTTAATAATCAATTTCTAAAGGGTGTTAAGAAAAAAACTTGACATTCAAATTGCTTATCTGTAGACTGTTATGTTGTAAAGGCTTTTCACTTAACAAGGGGGTAGTCTTATGCTTGAAAAAACGACAAGAATGAATTACCTATATGACTTTTATCAAGCTTTGTTAACACCAAAGCAACGAAGTTATATGTCTCTTTACTATTTAGATGACTATTCTCTAGGTGAAATAGCAGAAGAATTTAATGTGAGTCGTCAAGCAGTTTATGATAATATTAAACGTACAGAGCAAATGCTTGAACAATACGAGGAAAAGCTGTTGTTATTAGAACGATTTCAAGAGCGCCAATCAATTGTTCAACAATTGAAAGCTGAGCTTGAATCTGAACTCAAACATAATGACAAGCTTTCTACTCTTCTAAATTCGCTTGAGAAATTAGATTAGGGGGCGGCATACATGGCATTTGAAGGGTTAGCCGACCGTTTACAAAGTACGATGCAAAAGCTAAAAGGTAAAGGGAAAGTAACTGAAGCTGACGTGAAAGAAATGATGCGTGAAGTGCGACTTGCCCTGCTTGAGGCGGATGTAAACTTTAAAGTTGTAAAAGACTTTGTAAAGCGCGTAAGTGAGCGTGCAGTAGGACAAGAAGTATTGAAAAGCTTAACACCTGGTCAGCAAGTTGTAAAAGTTGTACAAGAAGAATTAACTGCGCTGATGGGTGGAGAGCAAAGTAAAATTGCAGTATCTAGTCGACCGCCAACTGTCATTATGATGGTAGGTTTACAAGGTGCGGGTAAAACAACGACAACTGGTAAGCTAGCGAATTTATTGCGCAAAAAGTACAACCGTAATCCATTGCTTGTAGCAGCGGATATTTATCGACCCGCTGCGATTAAACAATTGGAGACGCTTGGAAAACAATTAAGTATGCCAGTCTTTTCATTAGGCGATCAAGTCAGTCCTGTTGAAATTGCCAAGCAAGCAATTGCTCATGCGAAAGCAGAACATAATGACTATGTATTAATTGATACAGCTGGTCGTTTGCATGTTGATGAAAATTTAATGGATGAGTTGCAACAAATTAAAGAGTTGTCAAATCCAGATGAAATTTTCCTTGTTGTTGATGCAATGACAGGTCAAGATGCAGTAAATGTGGCAGATAGCTTTAATAAACAGCTTGGTTTAACAGGGGTTGTTTTAACGAAACTAGATGGTGACACTCGTGGGGGTGCTGCACTTTCTATTCGTTCTGTTACAAACACACCAATTAAATTTGTGGGTCTTGGCGAAAAACTTGATGCATTAGAGGCGTTCCATCCAGAGCGTATGGCATCTCGTGTTCTAGGAATGGGTGATGTACTATCACTGATTGAAAAAGCTCAAGCGAATGTTGATGAAGCAAAAGCAAAAGAGTTAGAAGATAAACTTCGTACACTCTCTTTTACATTCGATGACTTCCTAGATCAGCTTGGACAAGTACGTAAGATGGGTCCACTTGATGAGTTAATTGGTATGCTTCCTGGTGCTAATAAAGTAAAGGGACTCAAAAACTTACAAGTAGACGAAAAACAAATTAGTCATGTTGAAGCTATTATTCAATCCATGACAAAAGAAGAAAAAATTCATCCTGAAATCATAAATGCTAGCCGTAAAAAGCGTATTGCAAAAGGCAGCGGTCGATCTGTTCAAGAGGTAAACCGTCTTTTGAAACAGTTTGAAGATATGAAAAAAATGATGAAGCAAATGACAAGCATGTCAAAAGGTAAGAAAAAAGGAATGAAGTTTCCATTTTTCTCTTAAGGAAAATAAATTTCCACTGTTAAGAAAAAAACCTTTACAACCATTTAGTCTTTTTGATATTATATTATCTTGTTGAAACATATTCGGAGGTGCTTTAAAAATGGCAGTAAAAATTCGTTTAAAACGCATGGGAGCAAAAAAATCTCCTTTTTATCGTATTGTAGTAGCAGATTCTCGTTCACCACGTGATGGACGTTTCATTGAAACAGTTGGAACTTACAATCCAGTAGCTCAACCAGCTGAAGTTAAAATCAATGAAGAGTTAGCTCTTAAATGGTTACAAGACGGTGCAAAACCATCTGATACAGTTCGTAACCTTTTCTCTAAAGAAGGCATCATGGAGAAATTCCATAACGCTAAATTAGGAAAATAATCTAGCTTGAGATGACATTATTAATCGAAACGATTGTAAAGGCGCTTGTTGATTATCCAGAAAAAGTGACGGTTCAAGAAAAGTCTGAGGAAGCGAAGTTGACTTATGTCATAAGTGTTCACCCTGAAGATGTTGGAAAAGTCATTGGAAAACAAGGTCGCGTTGCAAAGGCAATTCGAACTGTTGTGTATACAGCAGCATCTCAGCACGATAAGAAAGTGTATATAGAAATACACGAGTAAAAAAGGGAGAGGGTAACCTCCCCTTTTTTTGTGTTATTTTATATACTAATTTTAGGAGGGATGTCTGTGCATATTTTACAACGTGTTATTGTTAAGCAAGTATTAACAGAAAAAAGTAAACAAGAGCTTTATGAGCGATTTATAGAACGAAAAACACAGCTTGAAAAAGAGATTACTCAATTGATGTTTCAGATGAAGCAAACTGAAAAAGCACACCACTCTTCCTCGCTATTACGTGCTCAATTTGAGAAAGAAAAAGAGAATCGTTTAGAAAAGATTCGAGTTCTTGATTTTCAAATTGAACAATTAGGTAAACTAACACTAGGAAGCGAATTAGTGGAGAAAGAAGTAGAAGGTCTTATTGAAGTGAATGTTGGGGATGACTGGAGTCAGCTTCAACAGGCCAAAACAATTGTGCTTAAAGATGGAATTGTAATAGACATTAGGTAGAGGTGAATAGGTAAATGGAAAAGTGGTTTAACGTTGGAAAGATTGTAAATACACATGGTATTAAAGGAGAAGTACGTGTAGTCTCTCGTACAGACTTTACAGACGAGCGATACAAAGTAGGGAATACGTTATACATATTTAAAGAAAACAGTGACGAAGGAATTGAAGTGAAGGTTGCAAGCCATCGTCAGCATAAGTCATTCGATCTTCTTACATTTGAAGGATATAATAATGTGAATGATGTAGAGCCATTCAAAAATCATTTGCTTAAAGTACGAGAAGATCAACTTGGTGAATTAAATGAAGGGGAGTTCTATTTCCATGAGATTATTGGCTGTCAAGTTGTAACAGAAGATGGAGAAGAGATTGGAAAAGTAAAAGAAATTCTAACACCAGGAGCAAATGATGTGTGGGTCATTCAACGAAAGGGAAAAAAAGAAGCGCTTATTCCTTATATTAACGAAATCGTACAATCAGTTGATATTCCGAATCAAGTGATTAAAATTCGTGTGATGGAAGGGTTATTAGATTGATGAAGATCGATGTGCTTTCATTGTTTCCTTCGATGTTTGAAGGAGTATTTGGAGAATCTATTTTAAAAAAGGCTCAAGAAAAAGAAGCCGTGCAATTGAACGTTGTCAACTTCCGTCAATATGCTGATAATAAACATCAAACCGTGGATGATTATCCTTATGGTGGTGGAGCTGGTATGGTTTTAAAACCACAGCCTATTTTCGATGCAGTTGCCGACATAACAAAAGAAACGAAAAATGCACGTGTTATTTTGTTATGTCCTCAAGGTGAAAAATATACGCAAACAAAAGCGGAAGAGTTAGCGAAAGAAGAGCACCTCGTTTTTGTTTGTGGGCATTATGAAGGTTATGATGAGCGAATTCGCCAATATGTCGTAACAGACGAGATTTCCATTGGTGACTTTGTTCTTACAGGTGGAGAGCTTGGAGCAATGGTTGTAATTGATAGTGTTGTTCGTTTACTTCCTGGAGTTCTTGGAAACGATGCATCAGCCGTAAAAGATTCACATAGCACGGGGTTACTAGAGCATCCTCATTATACAAGGCCAGCAGATTTCAGAGGAATGAAGGTACCAGATGTATTACTGTCCGGTGATCATAAGAAAATTGAGCAGTGGCGTGAAAGTGAAACGTTAAAAAGAACACTTCATAGACGACCTGACATGCTTGAAAAGATTCAACTAACGACGAATCAACAGAAATTATTAGCCAGAATCAAAGATGAGGAAAAATAGTGGCAATGCTCTTTTCCTAATCATAAAAAAATATTCATCTTATCTTGCATATGTTTTTAGATTGTGCTAAGATATTCCTTGTGGCTAAGGCAGGATATGCCGATGCCTGTTAAAACGATGTTCCGCTGCAATGATCAAATGGCATTGATAAGAGCATCTGTTGGAAGGAGTTGAAACACGCGATGCAAAAATTAATCGAAGAAATCACAAAAGAACAATTAAAAACAGACCTTCCTGAGTTCCGCCCAGGTGATACTGTACGTGTACATGTAAACATCGTTGAGGGTAACCGTGAACGTATTCAGGTATTCGAAGGTGTTGTTATTAAGCGTCGTGGCGGTGGTATTAGCGAAACATTCACAGTTCGTAAGGTATCTTACGGTGTAGGTGTTGAGCGTACATTCCCGATCCACACGCCAAAAATTGCAAAAATCGAAGTTATGCGTCGTGGTAAAGTACGTCGTGCGAAACTTTACTACTTACGTGCTCTTCGCGGTAAAGCTGCGCGTATTAAAGAGATTCGATAAAGATGAGGGAGCTTGGTTAACAAGCTCCTTTTTTCAAATTTAAAACGACTTTTATTATGAAAAGAACACCTAATCGTTTAAAATAAAATGTGTAGTGTAGTATATAAAGGTTGGGGGATTGACAATGGCCCGTGGAAAAAGTGAGCTATGGGAATGGTTAAAAGCGATTGTGATCGCTGTTTTATTAGCTGCTGTGATTCGTTATTTCTTATTCGCACCAATAGTAGTAGATGGATTATCAATGATGCCAACCCTACATGATCAAAATCGAATGATTGTTAACAAACTTTCCTATAAAATTGGAGAGCCAGAGCGTTTTGATATTGTAGTCTTTCATGCAACAGAAGATAAAGATTACATAAAACGTATTATTGGGTTACCAGGAGATCATATTGAGTACAAAGATGATGTGCTGTACATTAATGGTAAGCCTTATGATGAACCGTACTTAGAGCAGTATAAAAGTGAAATTATTGACGGTAGCTTAACTCAAGACTTTAAGCTAGAAGATATAACAGGTGGACAAGCGGTCGTACCTGAAGGTCATTTATTTGTTATGGGCGACAATCGTCGTTATAGTAAGGATAGCCGTCAAATTGGATTCATTGAAATGGATCGTGTATTAGGAGAAACCAAAACGGTATACTGGCCAATTAAAGAAGCTCGTATTGCCGAATGATGAGACATAAGTAAGTAGGTGAACGCCCATGACCATCCAATGGTTTCCGGGACATATGGCAAAAGCCAGAAGACAAGTAACGGAAAAATTAAAATTAATTGATATTGTGTATGAATTAGTAGATGCACGTATTCCTCGTTCTTCACAAAACCCGATGATTGATGAAATTATCTCAAACAAGCCACGCCTTGTTCTTTTAAATAAAGTTGATAAAGCAGACCCACGTGTAACAGAGCAGTGGTTAGCTTATTATCGTGAGCGTGGGGTTCGAGCGATTGCCATTGACGCTCAAGCAGGAAAAGGAATGAAGCAGATCGTCACAGCTTCAAAAGAAATATTGAAAGACAAGTTCGATCGTATGAAAGCAAAAGGGATTGTCAAACCTCGTGCGATTCGAGCGATGATTGTAGGGATTCCAAACGTAGGGAAGTCCACACTAATTAATCGTTTAGCGAGTAAAAAAATCGCTAAAACGGGAGATCGTCCTGGGGTGACACAAGCACAACAATGGATTAAAGTTGGTAAAGAGCTTGAATTACTAGATACTCCAGGGATTTTATGGCCGAAGTTTGAAGACCAATTGGTCGGTTATAAACTAGCCACTACAGGGGCAATAAAGGATACGATTATTAACTTACAAGATATTGCGGTATATGCACTGAGATTTTTAACACAACATTACCCAGAAGCATTAAAAACACGCTATGGATTAACAGAGATCCCAGAAGAGATTGTGGAGCTGTTTGATGCCATTGGCACAAAACGAGGGTGTTTAATGCCTGGAGGACTCGTAGACTACGATAAAACAGCAGAGCTCATTTTACGAGAGCTACGTACAGATAAAATTGGAACGTTTACATTTGACTTTCCAGAAGAGTTAGACGAAAAAGTGAGTGAATAAGCGAAAAGGACCGTCACATGAATCCAGATTGATTAAGGGGTTTGTTGACGGTCTATTTTATATGAGCTTTATGTCTATGCTTAAGTTAATAAATAGAGGAAAGAAGACGATATAGAATACAGGTAAAGGATGAGAGAATGGATGAAACGAACAATTAAAGAAATTAAACAAATGCTAGGCGATGTTAAGTCAAGGCAAGATGCTTTCTTTAAAGAATGTGAGCAAGACGAACGTAAAGGGGTACAGCAGTTATTAAAACAAAAACTCAAACAATTTGAGGTAGAAAAGACTTTACATGATCAATTTCAGCAAATGATGCGTTATGAAAATGAATTATACGAAAAAGGAATCGAGTGCATTGCGGGTGTAGATGAAGTAGGTCGAGGGCCATTAGCCGGACCTGTCGTAGCTGCTGCTGTTATATTACCCAAAGACTTTTACCTACCGGGACTAACAGATTCTAAAAAAGTATCGGAGCAAAAACGAGACGAATTTTATGAAATTATTATGCACGAAGCGGTTGCTGTTGGCATTGGAGTCATGGACGCTTCTATTATTGATGACATTAATATCTATGAAGCAACAAAAAAAGCAATGGAACAAGCAATTGAACAACTTTCTTGTTCTCCGCATTATTTATTAATTGATGCGATGAAATTACCTGCTGTTCCAATTCCTCAGCTGTCCATTATTAAAGGAGATGCGACAAGTATTTCCATTGCAGCAAGCTCTATTATTGCGAAAGTAACGAGAGATCGTATGATGAAAGAGCTAGGAAGTCAGTACCCGCAATATGGCTTTGAAAAGCATATGGGTTATGGTACTAGTCAGCATTTAGAAGCGATTGAGCGTTACGGTGTATTAAAGCAACATCGAAAATCATTTGCTCCTATTAAAGAAAAACTAACAACATAAAAGGGGAGAGTAGCAATGATTGTTTCATCTTTTCAACAGTTATTTCAACAAGAAGTGATGAAGCAAGGGAAAAAACTTCATTTATCACAAGGAGATTTTGTACAAGGGAAAATACTGAAGCTGTTTTCAAATCATACAGCTTTAGTACATATAAATGGCATGTCGCTAGTAGCTAAGTTAGAAGCAGCACTATCTGTTCAGCATCCGTATTGGTTCGAAGTGAAAGAGACAACCGCGAATGGCCCTCAATTAAAAGTTCTCTCACATGCTGCGCCATCTTCTCTCGATTACGGAGTTAATCACCAACAAGCAGCGTTACTAAAAGAATTAGGAGTGCCTGTTACGAAAAGAAATAACGAATTTGTTGCATTCTTCATGGAAAAAGGATTGCCTTTATCTAAACAAAGAATAGGAGAGTTAATGAACCTTTTCACAGATGACGGAATGACTGTACAAGACAAGCAAGTTGTAGAGCAGTTGGTTAAAATGAGACTACCTGTTATAAGTGAAACATTTAAAGCTCTTTCCGCTGTCCAGCGAGAGTATCATTTATCAAGTGATCTTGTAAAGTTACAGCAACTTTTATTGCAAGATAACAACGAAAAACTTCTACCGCTACAAAAAATGGTTGAAACGTTTATAAAACCTCTTTCTATTCAAGAAGGAGAAGAGACGCTTACGTTAGCCATGAAGACATGGCTGTCTCATAGTGATCATGAACATGCAAATAAAGCTTTTTCTTTATTGCAACAAGCAAAGCTTATTCCTGAAGGATGGTCTGAACAAAATGTGATAGAGCATATGGCAAACTATGTGAAAAAGATAGATTCACAGTCTGCTCAACCTCTAGTGACAAAAAATGCGATATACGAGCATTTTTTCACATCAAATACAATGCTTCAAGGAATGAAACAATCGCCACTTTTAACGGTACTTGAAGATATGCTAGCCTCTCTTTATATGAAAGATGGACAGAACATTGAACATATCGATTTGAAAAGTAAGTTACATCACCTTGGAAGCTTAGCTTTAACGGATGATTTATCTTCTCTTTTACATGTTCAAAATAACGAAGGAAAAGAGAATAAGCCTTTTTATAGAGCATTTATGCAAGTGTTGCAATCACTAGGGTTGCAACATGAAGGAGACGTTGTGGCATCACTACAAAATGAGAAAGCGTACACACACTCATTGAAGAGCTTATTGTTACAAGTACAGCATACTACATCCTCTGTCTCTGTATTAGAAGTTGTGGATCAGCTAATTCATAAGTTAACGGGAATTCAGCTATTAAATCAAGAACAAGGTCCTCTAACAACGATTTACATGCAAATGCCTTTTCAACTTGGACAGAGTCTCCATGATATAACGGTACAATGGAATGGTCGGAAAAAGGAGAATGGGCAGATTGACCCTAATTATTGTCATATTTTGTTTTATTTACACCTAGATCAAATGAAAGAAACCATTATTGACGTTCTTGTACAAAACCGTGTCATCACAGTGAATGTGATTAATGAATCGTTTGAGAAGGTATCACCTCTTGCTGAAACAATGAAAGTGAGGCTACAGGAAGAACTTCATAAGCTTAACTATCAATTATCAACCGTAAAAGTATCTAGAACCATAAACAGAGACGTTAAACAGTTGGGCCACTTCCCTGCGAGCACACACTACAAGTATGAAGGAGGATTAGACATACGAGTATGAAGAGTGAAGAAAAACGTAAACAGGCTGTTGTGTTGTCTTATGAATCGTTAAAAGATGAAGCTCCTCAAGTGGTGGCAAAGGGAAAAGGATTTGTAGCGGATAATATTATCAGTGAAGCAAAATCCCATGGTATTCCTATTCAAGAGGATGCGACATTAGTAGAATTACTCGGTCAACTCACAATTAACGAAAAAATTCCAGAAGAGCTCTATCAAGCGGTAGCAGAAATCTTTTCATTCGTCTATAAAATTGATAAACAAATGAAACGATCGTACAGTGGAGATTAGAAAGAGGGAGTAGAATGGCGCTATTAGGGGCAATTGTAAATGGGTTATGCATTATTACAGGTACACTTATTGGCAAGTTATTTAGTCGAATTCCTGATCGAATAAAAGAGACGGTAATGAAAGGAATTGGTTTGGCTGTCACTTTATTAGGAATACAGATGGGGCTTAAAAGTGAACAATTTCTTATTGTTATTTTTAGTTTAGTTATTGGAGCAGTGATTGGTGAGTGGTTAGATATTGACAAAAGATTAAATGGTGTTGGGGATTGGCTTGAAAAGAAGATTGGAGGGTCTGGTGGAGGAGTTGCAAGAGGGTTTGTGACAGCTACGTTAATTTTTGTAGTAGGCGCTATGGCAATTATAGGGGCGTTAGATAGTGGCATAAGAGGTAACCATAGTGTCCTTTACACAAAGTCAATTATCGATGGATTTACTAGCCTTATATTAGCTACTACGTTAGGGATAGGTGTGTTGTTTTCATTTGTTCCAGTCGTACTATATGAAGGCGGTATTGCTCTTTTTGCAACTCAGATTGAAAGGTGGGTTCCATCAGAGTTAATGGATTCGTTTATAGTAGAAATGACAGCAACGGGTGGATTAATGATTGTCGCGATTGGATTGAGTTTACTCGAAATTACGACGATTAGAGTCGCTAACTTACTTCCGGCCATTGTTGTGACTGCTATTCTTACGTCTGTTTTATACATATATATGTAAAGTCTATTGTGTAATTTCCACAAAAAACGAGATGAATTCTAATCATTTTCTCAGAATTTTTATATTTTTTTGTAGAATAGTAGACAATTAGACAATTATTCTTATACAATGAAAGCGCAGTCTATTTTATCTGTTTACATATGATAGGAGGATGGGAAATGAATATCCATGAGTACCAAGGGAAAGAGGTCCTCAGAAAATATGGGGTTGCTGTTCCAAACGGTCGTGTAGCATATACGGTTGAAGAAGCGATTGAAGCAGCAAAAGGATTAGGTTCTACAGTAACCGTTGTTAAAGCGCAAATTCACGCAGGGGGTCGCGGTAAAGCTGGTGGCGTGAAAGTAGCGAAAAGCATAGAGGAAGTACGTACATATGCGGAAGAAATTTTAGGGAAAACGCTCATTACTCACCAAACAGGTCCTGAAGGAAAAGAAGTAAAACGCTTACTTATTGAAGAAGGTTGTGACATCAAGAAAGAATACTACATTGGATTAGTATTAGATCGTGCAACGTCCCAAGTAGTATTGATGGGATCTGAAGAAGGCGGAACAGAGATTGAAGAGGTAGCTGAAAAGACACCTGAAAAAATCTTTAAAGAGTACGTCGATCCAGCAGTTGGGTTACAAGGTTTCCAAGCTCGTCGTCTAGCATTTAATATTAATATCCCAAGAGAACTTGTTGGAAAAGCAGTTAAATTCATGATGGGTCTATACACAGCATTTGTTGAAAAAGATTGTTCAATTGCTGAGATTAATCCACTTGTTGTAACAGGTGATGGAAATGTTATGGCACTTGATGCGAAATTGAACTTTGATTCAAATGCTCTATATCGCCAAAAAGATATTGTTGAATATCGTGATTTAGAGGAAGAGGATGCAAAAGAAATTGAGGCATCTAAATACGACTTAAGTTACATTTCATTAGATGGAAACATCGGTTGTATGGTAAACGGTGCAGGTCTTGCGATGGCAACGATGGATATTATTAAGCACTACGGCGGAGAACCCGCTAACTTCCTAGATGTAGGGGGCGGTGCAACAGCAGAGAAAGTAACAGAAGCCTTTAAAATCATTTTGTCTGACCAAAGTGTAAAAGGTATTTTCGTTAACATCTTTGGTGGAATTATGAAATGTGATGTTATTGCTTCAGGTGTAGTAGAAGCAACGAAGCAAGTAGGATTAAACTTACCGTTAGTTGTACGTCTAGAAGGAACAAACGTTGAATTAGGTAAGAAAATCTTAGAAGAATCTGGCCTTAATATTACAGCTGCAGAGTCTATGGCAGACGGTGCACAAAAAATTGTTTCACTAGTGAAGTAGAAAGGCAGGGGGATAGGAATGAGCGTATTTATTAATAAAGATACAAAAGTTATTGTACAAGGGATTACAGGTGGAGTAGGTTTATTTCATACAACACAAATGCTTGAGTACGGTACAAAAATCGTAGGTGGTGTAACACCTGGTAAAGGTGGAACAGAAGTAGAAGGTGTACCTGTATTTGATACAGTAACAGATGCAAAAGCACAAACAGGTGCCAATGCGTCAGTCGTGTACGTTCCACCTGCATTTGCAGCAGATGCAATTATGGAAGCAGTAGATGCTGATTTAGATCTTGTTATTTGTATTACTGAAGGTATCCCAGTGTTAGATATGGTCAAAGTGAAGCGTTATATGGAAGGTAAACGTACACGCTTGGTCGGTCCAAACTGTCCAGGTGTAATTACACCAGAAGAATGTAAAATTGGTATTATGCCTGGTTACATCCACAAGAAAGGTCATGTAGGCGTTGTATCGCGTTCTGGTACCTTAACATATGAAGCTGTTCATCAATTATCAGAAGCTGGTATTGGTCAATCTACAGCTGTTGGAATTGGTGGAGATCCAGTAAACGGAACGAACTTTATCGACGTATTAAAAGCATTTAATGAAGATGAAGACACGTATGCAGTAATTATGATTGGTGAAATCGGTGGTACTGCAGAAGAGGAAGCAGCTGAATGGGTAAAAGCGAATATGACCAAGCCTGTTGTAGGATTTATTGGTGGTCAAACAGCACCTCCAGGAAAGCGTATGGGTCACGCTGGAGCAATTATTTCAGGTGGCAAGGGAACGGCTGCTGAAAAAATTAAAACAATGAATGAGTGTGGAATAAAAGTAGCAGAAACACCATCTGTTATGGGTGAAACGCTCATTTCAGTTTTACAAGAAAAAGGCATCTATGAAAAGTGTAAAACACACTAAACCTTTTAACAAAATAGTCTCCATTATTGGGGACTATTTTGTGCTGCTTTAAAAGAAACAAAGTATAGAGAAGAAGTCTCTGAACCCTTCATCACATGAGCTTTAGAAAGGGGTCTGGCTAAAGTGAAAACTCACTACCTTTGTTGTTTATTAACTAAAGCAAAAGTTACGAAAAAACTAGACGAAAAAGGAGATTTCAAATGAATTTAGAAAAAAAAACAAAACTAATTCATTTAACTCACTGTTCATCTATGACGTGGAAAGCCATTTATGCTTTACTAAAGCATGATTCCTCACTAAAAAACCTCTATCAATATTCCTCTTTTGACTTTGAAAATCTCTTTTCTTTCTCTCGTGAACAAGCAACTCGCTTAAAAAAAGATTTGCAAACTATTCCAATACAAGATATTCTAGATAATTATGAAGCGGAACAAATTCAGTGTATCACTTTTTGGGACAATGAATATCCAGAGCTTCTACGTCATATTTATGATCCCCCTTGGGTTTTATATGTAAAGGGTGATACATCTCTATTAAAATCTAAACAAGTCGTTAGTGTGGTAGGAACACGTCAACCTACTCAATACGGCTATGCTGCATTAAGAACGGTAATAAATCCTCTCGTGGAGAACAATTGGCTTATTGTTAGCGGTTTAGCAGAAGGTATTGATACAGCAGCTCATAAGTTAGCTATTGAGTCACAAGGCAAGACAATTGCTGTTTTGGGTAGTGGTATGTATCATATTTACCCAAGTAAAAATAAAGAGTTAGCAAAAATCATTGCCAAGCAACATTTATTGTTATCAGAATATCCACCAACATTTCGGCCGAAAAAATGGTACTTCCCAATGCGTAATCGTATCATTAGTGGCTTATCTTTAGGAACAATTGTAGTCCAAGCAAAAGAGCGTAGCGGATCTTTTATAACAGCGGATCAAGCGTTGCAACAAGGCCGTGAAGTATTTGCAATACCAGGGTCTATATTTGAAGAAACATCATGTGGAACAAATAAGCTTATTCAATTAGGTGCGAAGCTAGTTTTAACCGCCAAGGATGTATGTGAAGAGCTATATGTGAATAAAAGTAAATAAAATCGTCAATAACAATTTATTAATTCATGTTTGACAAATTGCATTGGAATATTTAATAATAATGAAGATTTTATTTTACCTCTTGAGGAGGAACAAATAGATGTCTGACTACCTAGTAATTGTAGAATCGCCAGCAAAGGCAAAGACAATCGAACGATATTTAGGAAAAAAGTATAAAGTAAAAGCATCAATGGGCCATGTTCGTGACTTACCAAAAAGTCAAATGGGCATCGCAATTGAAGATTCATTTGAACCAAAGTATATTACAATCAGGGGAAAAGGCCCTGTATTAAAAGAGTTAAAAACAGCAGCTAAAAAAGCAAAGAAAATCTATTTAGCGGCCGATCCAGATCGCGAAGGAGAAGCGATTGCTTGGCACCTCGCGCATAGCTTAGACATTGATATTACATCTGATTGTCGAGTGGTCTTTAACGAGATTACAAAAGATGCAATTAAAGAATCTTTTAAACATCCACGTGCTATTAACATGGATTTAGTAGATGCTCAACAAGCTCGGCGAATTCTTGATCGACTTGTTGGATATAACATGAGTCCTCTACTGTGGAAAAAGGTAAAAAAAGGACTAAGTGCTGGTCGAGTACAAACTGTCGCTGTTCGCTTGATCATTGAACGCGAAAAAGAAATTTCGAGTTTTGAGCCAGAAGAGTATTGGACGGTTAATGCTTCGTTTCAAAAAGAAAATGATCATTTTGAAGGGAATCTTATTGAATATAAGGGCAAAAAAGTTTCTCTTTCAAATGAAGAAGACGTACAAAACATACTAAAGAATTTAAATGGTAACGAGTTTTCAATTTCAAAAGTAACAAAAAAAGAAAGAAAACGAAATCCAGCTCCTCCATTTACAACATCATCTTTACAACAAGAAGCAGCAAGAAAGTTAAACTTTAGAGCGAAGAAAACAATGATGATTGCGCAACAATTATATGAAGGAATTGATCTTGGTAAAGAAGGTACGGTTGGTTTAATTACGTATATGCGTACAGACTCTACTCGTATTTCCGATACGGCTCAAGCCGAAGCTAATGAATATATTGTGAATGCATATGGTAAAGAGTACGGAAGTAATGAAAAACGAAAAGAGAAAAAAAATGCTAAAGCTCAAGATGCTCATGAAGCAATTCGACCTACTGGGACTTTACGTAAGCCAAATGAGATAAAAGAGCATTTATCAAGAGATCAATATCGACTTTATAAACTTGTATGGGAACGATTTGTAGCAAGTCAAATGGCTCCGGCTATTATGGATACAATGTCAGTAGACTTGATAAATTCAGATGTTGTATTTCGAGCTAATGGATCAAAAATAAAGTTTCCTGGTTTTATGAAAGTGTATGTAGAGGGTAGCGATGATCAAGTAGAAGAAAAAGAAAAAATGTTACCAGATCTAGAAGAAGGCGAAACCGCTTACTCCAAAGATGTTGAGCCAAAACAGCATTTTACCCAGCCGCCCCCAAGGTATACAGAGGCAAGGCTTGTAAAAACGTTAGAAGAGCTTGGTATTGGTAGACCGTCTACATATGCGCCAACTCTTGACACGATTCAAAAAAGAGGTTACGTTGCATTAGACAATAAACGTTTTGTTCCGACAGAGCTTGGTGGAATTGTATTAGAGCTAATTCTGGAATTCTTTCCAGAAATTATCGACGTCGAATTTACAGCAAAAATGGAAACAAGTCTTGATGACATCGAGGATGGTCAAGTAGAATGGATTAAGGTCATTGATGATTTTTACAAAGATTTCGAAACACGTCTTGAAAAAGCGGAGAAAGAAATGAAGGAAGTAGAAATTAAAGATGAACCAGCAGGTGAGGATTGTGAGGAATGTGGCTCACCAATGGTCTATAAAATGGGACGCTATGGTAAGTTTATGGCGTGTTCTAATTTTCCAGAATGTCGAAATACGAAGCCAATTGTAAAAGAAATTGGTGTTAATTGTCCGAAGTGTGAAGAAGGTAACATTGTAGAACGCAAGTCAAAAAAGAAACGTATGTTTTATGGATGTGACCGTTTTCCAGGATGTGATTTTGTGTCTTGGGATAAACCAATTGCAAGAAAGTGTCCAAAGTGTGAGAGCTTATTAGTTGAAAAGAAACAAAAGAAAGGCACTCAAGTGACGTGCACGAATTGCGATTATAAAGAAGAACCACAAGGATAAAATGGTGAGCATATTGTTTGCTCACCTCTTTATATGTCTTGATAAAATAGACAAGCATTAAAAATGGGAGGCTATATAATGAAAGAACAGGTAGTAAATGTTATTGGTGCCGGGCTTGCAGGTAGTGAAGCAGCTTGGCAAATTGCTAAGAGAGGCGTAAAAGTTCATTTGTATGAAATGAGACCGGTCAAACAAACACCAGCTCATCACACAGATAAGTTTGCAGAGTTGGTGTGTAGTAATTCATTACGAGCAAACACGTTAACAAATGCTGTTGGTGTGTTAAAAGAAGAAATGAGGCATTTAGATTCTGTTATTATTAAAGCTGCTGACGCATGTTCGGTTCCAGCGGGAGGAGCATTAGCGGTAGATCGTCATGAATTTGCAGCTCATGTAACAGAAAGTGTAAAGAATCATCCAAATGTTACAGTTATTAATGAGGAAATCACAGAAATCCCTGAAGGGCCTACTGTTATTGCAACAGGGCCGTTAACGTCACAAGCACTTTCAGAACAACTTCGATCTTTAACGGGTGAAGATTATCTTTACTTCTATGATGCGGCTGCTCCAATTTTAGAAAAAGATAGCATTGATATGGACAAAGTATACTTAAAGTCTCGTTATGATAAAGGAGAAGCAGCTTATTTAAACTGTCCAATGACAGAAGAAGAGTTTAACACGTTCTATGAAGCACTCATCTCTGCAGAAACTGTACCGTTAAAAGAGTTTGAAAAAGAGATTTATTTTGAAGGGTGTATGCCAATTGAGGTTATGGCACAACGTGGTAAAAAGACAATGTTATTTGGACCTTTAAAACCAGTTGGATTGGAAGATCCTAAAACAGGTAAGCGACCTTATGCGGTTGTCCAACTTCGCCAAGATGATGCTGCCGGAACACTTTACAACATTGTTGGATTCCAAACGCATTTAAAGTGGGGAGCTCAGAAAGAAGTACTTCGTTTAATTCCAGGGTTAGAAAATGCAGAAGTAGTTCGTTATGGAGTTATGCATCGAAATACGTTTATTAATTCTCCAAAGCTTTTAAAGCCAACTTATCAGTACCGCGATCGTGAGGATTTATTCTTTGCTGGTCAAATGACAGGTGTAGAAGGATACGTTGAGTCAGCTGCAAGTGGGTTAATGGCAGGTATGAATGCAGCTCGTTTAGTATTAGGTGAAGAGTTAGCTGTTTTACCACAAGAAACGGCAATTGGAAGTATGGCGCATTATATTACACATACAAGTGCGAAAAATTTCCAACCAATGAATGCAAATTTTGGTTTATTTAAAGACTTAGAGGTGAAGATTAAAAGTAAGCAAGAGCGAAACGAAGCTCATGCAAAAAGAGCGTTAGAAACAATTCAGAATTTTATAAAAAAATAAACGAAATTGTTTGCAAGGGCTACTAAATTGTGATACTATTTAGTAGCCCTTGTGAGGTGATAAGAGTGGGATTTGTAACGAAAATGTTAAATTCCTTTCTAGAATATTTACAAATCGAAAAAAACTATTCACAATATACAATTGTTTGCTATGAAAAAGATATTCAGATTTTTATTGACTTTTTAACTGGTGAAAACATAAAAAGTTTGAATGACGTTACATATGCAGATGCAAGAAATTTTTTAACGCAATTACACGAAAAGCAGTATGCAAAACGCTCAATTTCAAGAAAAATATCTACTTTACGTAGCTTTTATCGTTATTTACATCGTGAAGAGCTTGTGAGTGAAAATCCATTTGTTTTAGTATCATCGCCTAAAAAAGAGCATAGAAATCCTCGTTTCCTGTTTAAAGAGGAGATGGAGGCGTTATTTCAAGTTTGCGATGTGTCAACGCCATTAGGACAACGCAATCAAGCTATTATTGAGCTTATGTATGCAACCGGTATCCGAGTAAGTGAGTGTGCATCAATGAAATTGACTGACATTGATTTTTCAGCCCAAACAGTTCTCGTTACTGGGAAGGGGAAAAAGCAACGATATGTCCCTTTTGGAAGTTACGCAAAAGTAGCGTTACAAACATATATCAATGAAGGTCGAGCTCACTTGCATGAAAAATCAAATTCATATACAAATACGCTGTTTTTAAACTATCGAGGAACATCGTTAACAGTGAGAGGAATTCGTCTAATTCTTGATAAAGTTGTTAAACAAACAGCTGAGAACATACATATTACTCCGCATATGTTTCGACATACGTTTGCAACACACTTACTTAACGAAGGTGCAGATCTTCGGGCGGTACAAGAACTTTTAGGGCATGAACATTTATCAACAACACAGATTTATACTCATGTCACAAAAGATCGACTTAAAGCTGTTTATATGAATCACCATCCTCGTGCGTAAAAGGAGAGATTACATTGTCAAACTTTCATGCTACTACCATTTTTGCAGTGCATCATAATGGAGAATGTGCAATGTCTGGAGACGGTCAAGTAACGTTTGGTAATGCTGTTGTGATGAAGCATACAGCAAGAAAGGTAAGACGTTTATTTCAAGGTCAAGTTTTAGCTGGATTTGCTGGCTCAGTGGCAGATGCATTTACTCTTTTTGAAATGTTTGAAAGCAAGCTTGAAGAGTATAATGGAAATCTACAACGAGCTTCGGTTGAACTAGCAAAAGAATGGAGAAGCGATAAAGTGTTGCGTCGTTTAGAAGCAATGCTTATCGTTATGAACAAAGAACATCTATTGCTTGTTTCTGGAACAGGTGAAGTAATTGAACCTGATGATGGTATTTTAGCTATTGGCTCTGGTGGGAATTATGCGTTATCTGCTGGGCGCGCGTTAAAGCAACATGCTGGTACTCACCTAACAGCAAGAGAAATTGCAAAAGCAGCTTTAACTGTTGCAAGTGAAATTTGCGTTTATACAAATGAACATATCATTGTGGAAGAATTGTAGAAAGGGGATTTTTTAATGAATTCTCATTTAACGCCTCGACAAATTGTTGAAAAGCTTGATCAATATATTATTGGCCAAACAAATGCTAAAAAAGCAGTAGCAGTAGCACTTCGAAATCGCTATCGACGAGGTATGCTGAACGAACAATTGCGTGATGAAGTAGTCCCTAAAAATATTTTAATGATTGGTCCAACAGGTGTAGGTAAAACTGAAATTGCAAGAAGACTAGCAAAACTTGTAGGAGCACCTTTTATTAAGGTAGAGGCAACAAAATTCACAGAAGTTGGTTATGTTGGTCGTGATGTAGAATCGATGGTGCGAGATCTTGTTGAAACTTCTGTTCGACTGGTAAAAGAAGAAAAGATGAATAAAGTACAAGATAAAGCAGAGCAAAACGCTAATGTGCGTCTTGTAGACCTTCTTGTGCCGAGTAATAAGAAGCAGCAGTCATTTAAAAACCCTTTTGAAATGTTATTTTCAAATAATGCTCAAGGAGAGCACACTCAAACAGATCAGACAGAAGATCAGACAATCGAAGTAAAAAGAAAACAAATGGCTCATAAGCTTGCACTAGGTGAGCTTGAAGATCATTATGTAACAATTGAAGTTGAAGAGCAGCAACCTTCTATGTTTGATATGCTACAAGGATCGGGTATGGAGCAAATGGGCATGAATATGCAAGATGCACTTGGTAGTCTTATGCCTAAAAAGAAAAAGAAGCGTAAATTAACAGTTCGTGATGCACGTAAAGTATTAACGAATGAAGAAGCTCAAAAGCTAATTGATATGGATGAAGTAACGGCTGAAGCTGTTAACCGTGCTGAAGAATATGGCATTATCTTCATCGATGAAATTGATAAAATTGCTCGTAAAAATTCAGGTGGGTCTTCTGCAGATGTATCAAGAGAAGGAGTTCAACGAGATATTTTACCAATCGTTGAGGGGTCAACCGTTGTAACGAAACATGGAGCTGTGAAAACAGATCATGTCTTATTTGTCGCGGCTGGAGCGTTTCATCTTTCTAAACCATCTGACTTAATTCCAGAATTACAAGGCCGTTTTCCAATTCGTGTGGAATTAACAAAATTAACAGTAGAAGATTTTGTGAGAATCTTAACGGAGCCTGATAATGCGCTTTTAAAGCAATATAAAGCGCTATTGGAAACAGAAGGTATACAAATTGAATTTTCAGACGATGCTATACGTAAGATTGCAGAAGTAGCATTTCACGTTAATCAAGATACGGATAATATTGGTGCGCGTAGACTTCATACAATATTAGAACGTTTATTAGAGGATCTATCGTTTGAAGCACCTGATGTAACATTAGACAAGATTGTCATTACTCCTCAGTATGTAGAAGAGAAGTTGGGCAAGATTGCAAGTAACAAAGATCTAAGTCAATTTATCTTATAATAGACTAAATTTACACCCTCCTTTCAAAAAATCAATTGAGCATCGCTCGATAGGTAAGTGAGAGGAGCTTAAAGAAACCGAAGTAGCAGGAGGAACAATAATGGAGTTATTAAATAAAACAAGAAAGATTAATGCAATGTTACAAAGAGCGGCTGGTAAACCAGTAAACTTTAAAGAAATGGCAGAAACATTATGTGAAGTAATTGAAGCAAACACATTTGTTGTAAGCCGCCGCGGTAAATTATTAGGAATCGCAATTAAGCAGCAAATTGAAAATGAGCGTATGAAAAGTATGTTAGAGGCTCGTCAATTCCCTGAAGAATATACAAAAAATCTATTCAATATTAATGAGACATCTTCGAACTTAGATGTGGATAGTGAATACACTGCGTTTCCAGTAGAAAACAAAGAGCTATTTAAAGCTGGTTTAACAACAATTGTTCCAATTATCGGTGGTGGTGAGCGTTTAGGTACACTAATCCTTGCTCGTCTCGATCGTCAATTTGAAGATGATGATTTAATCCTAGCTGAATATGGAGCAACCGTTGTTGGAATGGAAATTCTACGTGAAAAAGCAGAGGAAATTGAAGAAGAAGCGCGTAGTAAAGCAGTTGTACAAATGGCAATTAGCTCGTTATCATATAGTGAGTTAGAAGCAATTGAACATATTTTCGAGGAATTAAATGGAAATGAAGGGTTACTAGTAGCAAGTAAAATTGCAGATCGAGTTGGAATTACGCGTTCTGTTATTGTAAATGCACTACGTAAACTTGAAAGTGCTGGTGTTATTGAGTCTCGTTCTTTAGGCATGAAAGGAACGTATATTAAAGTGTTAAATGATAAGTTCTTAGTTGAACTTTCAAAGTTAAAGTCTAACTAATACGGTTGCTAGAAATGAATAAATAAAAGAGGTTGTATCGAAGGAAGCGAGAAGCTCCTTATCGGTACAACCTCTTTTTGTTTAAATAAACAAAGAATGTGTATTGGAATTCTAATTACATATCATTACGTAATATTGTCAATAGATTTCGATAAATTAATAATTTCTATATTTTGGTTTATTTACAAGGTCTTTTAAATGGCTTATGTTTAAATACGTGTGACATTTGTTACATATTAATCATGTTAACTTTGAGAAGATATAGATGCGCAAAAATATATGGGATTTTTTGTTTATTTTCTGATGTAAAGGAACTGATAAAATTTAGATGTATTAGTGAAAATTGGCTAAAATACATAGACATTTCTACCTTTTTTACTTACAATATGGGTTATTGAGTAATAAGTCGAAATTTGTCAGAAAGTTTACACTTTCGTTTCAATCACTAAAGAAAATGAGGGGTTTGTGTGGAGTTATTTTCAAAGACAATGCAATCACTTGAATATGGTTTGAGTTACGCTTCTCAGAAGCAGAAAGTCATTTCCCAAAATATTGCGAATGTAGATACACCAAATTATAAAGCACAAGATTTATCTTTTAAGTCAGCTCTTCATCAGGCAATGAATCCTTCGATGACAGCAAATAGAACGGATAACAGACACTATCATTTTACTAATTCCTCTCGTACTGGATTGAATGTACATACGAGAAAAGATATAGCGTATCATCCCAATGGTAATAGTGTTGATATCGATAAAGAAATGTCAGAAATGGCCCAAAATCAAATTTATTACGAAGCGTTAGTGGAACGGCTAAGCGGCAAATTTAACTCGTTAAGAACCGTTGTCCAAGGAGGTAAGTAAAGATGACTATTTTTCATAGTATGAATACAACTGCATCAGGACTTACTGCCCAAAGACTGAGGATGGATGTTATTTCGTCAAATATGGCAAACATAGACACAACAAGAGCGAAAAATGTCGATGGACAATGGGAACCTTATCGACGAAAAATGGTTGTGACGAGCCCTAAGGATCAAAACTTTGCAACGGTGTTTCGTCAAGCTTTAAGTGGAAAATCGCAGGCTATAGGTAGTGGAGTAAAAGTGACAAGCGTAGTAGAAGATGAGTCGCCATTTAAGCTCGTTTATAATCCACAGCACCCCGACGCTGATGAGCAAGGTTATGTCCAAATGCCTAATGTTGACCCATTAAAAGAGATGGCAGACTTAATTAGTGCTACTCGCTCATATGAAGCTAATATTACAGTGTTAAATTCCACAAAAAACATGCTAATTAAAACACTTGAAATTGGAAAGTAGGACGAAAAAAGATGATTAATTCAATCTCGAATCAAATACCAATGATTGATCGAAACGTTCAAACGTCACAAGCAATATCAGCGAATGATGTACATAAACAATTCTCAACGTTTCTAAAGGATTCCATCAACAAACTAAATGAATCACAAAATAGCTCTGATATTGCAACAGAGAAATTAGTAAGAGGAGAGCAAGTAGACTTACATGAAGTCATGATTGCTTCACAAAAAGCTAGTATACAACTTCAAACAACCATTGAAATACGTAATAAAGCTGTAGAAGCGTATCAAGAGATCATGAGAATGCCAATTTAATAGCTTCATACTAAAAAATATTGATACAGCTTTTAAGCGGTTATGTTTATAGATACAAAAGTAGCAATAACCGGAGGAAGATAATGAACGAAAGATTAGCAATATTTAAAGAACAACTAAGCGCATTTTGGGATAAGCGATCTAAAGCACAAAAGTTTTCGATCATTGGAGGAAGTCTCATTGCTCTTCTAGTAGTTGTGTTACTATCTGTTTTAGCTAATAAAGAAAACTTTGTTCCGCTTTACAGTAATTTATCACCTCAAGAAACAGGTCAAATCAAAGCGGAATTAGATGCGCGAGGGATTCAATCAGAAATTTCACAAAATGGGACAACAATTTCTGTTCCGGAGCAGGCTGTGAACTCATTAAAGGTCGATTTAGCAGCTCAAGGTATTCCGAATAGTGGAAGTATCGACTATTCATTTTTTAGTAATAATGCTGGATTCGGAATGACAGATAATGAATTTGATGTACTCAAACTTGATGCAATGCAAACAGAGCTTGGAAACTTAATCAAAAATATTGAAGGTGTTAATGATGCAAATGTCATGATTACATTGCCTCAAGAAAGTGTTTGGGTTAAAGATCAAGCTGAACAAGCATCTGCGTCGATTGTTCTAAATACAAAACCTGGATATGAATTTGATCAAAAGCAAATTAAGTCGCTTTATCATCTAGTATCTAAAAGTGTACCAAACTTACCTACAGAGAATATCGTCATTATGAATCAAAACTTTGAGTATTTTGACCTAAATAATCAAGAAAATTTATCTGATTCTAGTTCTTTTGTCGCTCAACATGGGTTGAAGAAAGAAATAGAACGAGATATTCAGCGTCAAGTACAACGAATGTTAGGCACGATGATGGGACATGACAAAGTGGTGGTTTCAGTTACTGCTGATGTGGATTTTACGAAAGAAAATCGAGAAGAAAATTTAGTAGTACCAGTCGATGATGAAAATATGGAAGGAATTGCGGTAAGTGTTGAGCGCATTACTGAAACTTTCTCAGGAAGTGGAGCGCAGGCAGGGGGAACAGTAGGAACGGGAGAGGATGACATTCCAAACTATGCAGAAGCTGGTGTGGGAGAAGATGGCGACTATGAACGTGTGGAGGAGCGAATTAACAACGATGTTAATCGAATTCGTAAAGAAATTGTAGAGAGCCCATACAAGGTGAGAGATTTAGGAATTCAAGTGATGGTAGAACCTCCTACCCCTGATAATCCAAATACATTATCAGAAGAGAGTGTCCAAGATATTCAACAATTATTAAGCACAATCGTTCGTACAACGATTCAACAAGATGGAACCGTACCAGAGCTTACAGAGGAAGAGGTTGCAGACAAGGTAATGGTTTCAGTTCAACCTTTTTATGGAAAAGCTGAATCTCCTCAAAATGGAACATCTTCTGTTATTCCGACTTGGGTATATATCGTAGCGGGTGTGTTACTTCTAGTTATTATTGTTTTACTTGTTTTATTAATTAGAAAGTCAACAAAGCAAACTGATGACTTTACTGATGAACTTGATAAGTACATAGAAGAACAAGAAGTGACGTCTTTAGAAAGAAAGCCATCGTTAACTGATGAGCAAAAAAGATATCAACGATTGGAAAAAATGGCAAAAGAGCAACCGGAAGAGTTTGCAAAGCTAATGCGTACATGGATCTCCGAGGACTAAGGGGGAAAGGTAAGTGACAAAATCATTTCAAAAAGGTGAATTAACAGGGAAACAAAAAGCTGCAATGTTACTCATTTCACTTGGTCCAGATGTATCAGCATCTGTTTACAAACATTTAAGTGAAGAAGAAATTGAAAGATTAACTCTTGAAATTTCAACAATGAGGAAAATTGAACCTGAAACAAAGGCAGCCATTTTAGAGGAATTTGAACAAATAGTAATTGCGCAAAATTATATTGAGCAGGGCGGAATCGGATATGCAAAAGAAGTGCTAGAAAAGGCACTAGGCTCTGAGCAAGCGATGTTGATTATTAATCGTTTAACATCATCTTTACAAGTTCGACCTTTTGACTTTGCACGTAAAGCCGATCCAATGCAACTGTTAAACTTTATTCAACATGAGCATCCACAAACGATTGCACTTATATTATCTTATTTAGACTCCATGCAAGCGGGGCAAATTTTATCATCATTGCCGCAAGAGCAACAAGCAGATATTGCAAGAAGAATTGCAACAATGGACAGTACATCTCCAGACGTCATTAATGAAGTAGAGCAAGTATTAGAACGTAAACTTTCTACTACTGTGACTCAAGACTATACACAAACTGGTGGAATCGAAACCGTTGTTGAAGTATTGAATGGTGTAGATCGTTCAACCGAGAAAATCATTTTAGATACACTTGAAATTCAAAATCCAGAATTAGCCGAAGAAATTAAAAAGAGAATGTTTGTTTTTGAAGATATTGTTGCATTAGACAACCGTTCTATACAGCGTGTTATTCGGGATGTTGAAAATGAAGATTTGCTTTTAAGCTTGAAAGTAGCGAGTGAGGAAGTAAAAGAAATTGTCTTTCGTAATATGTCAAAACGGATGTCTGACACATTTAAAGAGGAAATGGAATTTATGGGTCCAGTTCGTTTGAAAGATGTAGAGGAAGCTCAATCACGTATTGTAGCCATCATTAGAAGGTTAGAAGATGCTGGCGAAATTGTCATCGCGCGTGGTGGAGGAGATGATATTATTGTCTAACATTATCAAAGCTTCTTATGCAGAGAAGGAGCGCGCAAAAAAGGAAATTGTAATTAAGTCTCTTTCTTATGGAAAACAGGTGAATACTGAGAAAGAGGAAACGGCTGAGCAGATTATAAAGCGGGCCAAGCGGCAATCTGATCAGTTACAACAAGAGGCTGAAGCGCTTCTTGTAGAAGCAAGAAATCAAATAGAATTAGAACGTCAACAATGGGAACAAGAGAAAGAGTACCTTGAACAAGAAGCAATGCAAAAAGGGTATGAAGACGGGGTGGAGCAAGGGAAGAAAGCAGGTTATGCGGATTATGAAGCGCTAATTTCCGAAGCTGTAACGATTACGAACCAGACAAAGGAGTCGTACTACGATTACCTTCAACAGTCAGAAGAAGTCATTTTCCAGCTCGGTTTTACGTTGGCGCAGAAAATTATAGACCAGCAATTTAATGTAGATAAAACATCGTACCTCTCAATGGTTAAAAGTGCAATAAAAGAAGTGAGGGACGAAAGAGAAATTCAGCTTTTTGTATCACCTACTTATTATGAAATTGTACATGACCAAAAGCAGCAATTACTATCTTTATTGAATGGCGAAGCAACCTTATTTATTTATGTAGACGAAGGGTTAAGTACACATGGTTGTATTCTTGAATCAGCTTTTGGACGAATTGATGTGTCTGTTGATAGCCAATTAAATGAATTAAAACAAAAGCTAGCAGAACTTTTAATGGGAGATATGAGTCGTGAAAGTAGAACAACTAATTAACCAAATTCATCATACCCCATCATTGAAAAGATACGGAAAAGTAAATCGAGTAGTTGGATTAATGATTGAATCAAAAGGTCCACGTGCATCTATAGGTGATGTTTGTTATATCCATGTTGGCCATCACCAAAGTATGCATCTAAATAAAATTCAAGCAGAAGTGGTTGGATTTCGAGATGAGCATGTGATCTTAATGCCTTATACATCCGTACGGGATATTTCACCAGGATCTATTGTAGAAGCAACCGGAAAACCGTTGCAAATTAGTGTTGGTCATGGCTTGTTAGGAAAAGTGTTGGATTCGTTAGGGAATCCTTTAGATGAAACAGAATTGCCAGCTGGTCTCACAAAAGTTGGTACAGATCAGAATCCTCCTAACCCATTAAGTAGACCTCCTATTTCAGAGCCTATTGAAGTTGGTGTTCGAGCAATTGATAGTTTGCTAACGGTTGGAAAAGGGCAACGTGTGGGTATTTTTGCAGGTAGTGGAGTTGGAAAAAGTACGTTACTTGGAATGACAGCTAGAAATACAAAAGCAGATTTAAATGTAATTGCGTTAATTGGAGAGCGTGGACGAGAAGTACGAGAATTTATTGAAAGAGACTTAGGTGAAGAAGGATTAAGAAAATCTGTTGTGGTTGTTGCTACATCAGATCAACCCGCTCTCTTTCGTATAAAAGCGGCCTATACCGCTACTTCAATTGCTGAGTATTTTAGAGATCAAGGATTAAATGTCATGTTTATGATGGATTCCGTTACTCGAGTTGCAATGGCTCAGCGTGAGGTAGGTTTGGCAGTTGGTGAACCACCAACTACAAAAGGATATACACCTTCTGTCTTTGCTATATTACCTCGTCTATTAGAACGTACAGGCACAAATCATTTAGGGTCTATTACAGCATTTTATACCGTCTTAGTTGATGGAGATGATATGAACGAACCGATTGCTGATACAGTTCGAGGGATTATTGATGGCCATATTGTGTTAGATCGAGCAATTGCAAATAAAGGTCAATATCCGGCGATTAATGTGCTCAAGAGTGTTAGTCGTGTCATGAATCATATTGTTGATTCTACTCACCGAACAGCTGCGGAAACGTTAAGAGGACTTCTTGCTACGTATATAGATTCTGAAGATTTAATTAATATCGGAGCTTATAAAAAAGGATCGTCTTTAGAAATCGATCAAGCAATTAACTATTACCCTCAAATCATTTCTTTTCTAAAGCAAAGAACAGACGAGAAAGCATCAATTGTACATAGTGTTGAAAGGTTAAAACAATTGATTGAGAAAGGTGAATGAGGATGACATACCATTTTAAATTTGCCAAAGTGATGTCCGTTAAAGAGAACGAAAAAAGTCGTCTCCTAGCTGAATATAATGAATCAGTCGATAAGTTTGAAAAAGTGGGTCAACGTTTATATGACAAACTTAAACAAAAAGAAGAAATGTTAGAAAAGCAAGCAAATCGAATGATGTTCGGTGTATCAATCCTAGAGGTTAAAAATTTTCAGCAATTTTTAACAAACATCGAACATGCTATTACGTTGTTACAAAAAGAAGTCATGATAGCAAGACAGGCAATGTATGTAAAAGAAGAAAGATTACAAGAAAAAAATATAGAAGTAAAAAAGTTTGAAAAGATCAAAGGGAATGACTATCACCGTTATGTGCAAAGTCAAAAAGAACTAGAAAACAAGCTGATGGACGAAGTTTCTATCCAGCAGTACATGCTGAAAGGGCATTAGGTGAGTATGAGTAACGTAACAGATCAAGAGCAAGAAAGAAAATATAGTAAATTCCAAGTGTTTTTCTTACTAATTTTTATCCCTGCGCTTTTTTCTCTGTCGATTTTATTTGGAGTATTAACTGTAGCGGGGGTAGATGTCAAAGATAAAGTAGTACAGATGGCTGAATATGTGCCTTTTATCGATAGTGAAAAGGAAGAAGTGCAAAAGAGAAGTGTTGAAGAACAAAACAAACAAATAGAAAGTCTTCAAGACGAATTAGACAATAGAAACGAAACAATTGATTTATATGAGAAAAAAGTCAATACGTTATCTGCTGAAAAAGAAAAGCTACAGCTAGAAGTTCAGCAGTTACAAGAATTATTAGATGAACAACAGCAAGAGCGCAAGGGAGAAAATATAGAGCTAAAAGAACTTATGTCTACTTATGAAAAGATGACCCCAAAGCGTACAGCTCTTATTGTATCTGAGCTAACAGAAGATCAAGGTTTGTTGTTGCTTCAACAATTAAAGAGTGATAAAAGGTCAGCGGTGCTAGAAAAGATGGACCCAAAAACAGCAGCAAAATACACATCGTTGCTCGTTCAAAATATGGACCTTGAATAACGAGGAGGTGTATAAAATGAACCTAGAGTTACTCTCAATAAGAAATGAGAGGCAGCAATCGTTTAACAAAGTAAATAAGCAGTCCAAATTTAATGAATTTAGTAATGTATTACATTCAATAAATGAACGTTCTAAGATGGATGAGACTCATACATCAAGCGTGAATAAAAAGCCAGTAACGACAGATGAACAAATTAACACTCTTATGGAGATAGTGGGGATGCACCTTCAGTACAGCAATGAAGAAGCCAATGAAGAAAGTGCTCTGTTTGCACCAGTTCTAGAGATGATGAACCATGTAACAACAGATGAAAAGGATGAATCGGAGCTGATTCAATTAGTCGATTTATTAGCGGATATGATTGAATACCGTAGTGGTCATTCAGACAGTATACAAGTAATGGACGTAGTGAATGTCAAAAACGAAACGGAAATCGAATCTATCTCTAGCTTGCTGCATCTCTTAAAAGAAATATCTAAAGAATTTACTAACCAAATGCAGGTGTTAAAGAATAGTCTAAATCAACCTCGTATCTTTGATATGAAGCTATCTAAGTCTGAATTAACGAGTTTACTTGAAGTTGCAAAAGAAATGCTTGCTAAAGTTCAAGAGTCAAAAGGGTTGTCTTCTACTCAATTATTTTCTGATGTGAAGAAATTTTCACTGCCTATTGTTTCCCCGTCGTTAAAAGCAAACTTCACTAGTCATAATGGTGAAGAAGCAAAAAGTAGTACAGGAAGCTTCCTCACTACTCCACCTTCTTTTGTAAGTGGAGAAATGACGAGAGTTCAGCAGTTTGTATTGCATGTAGGAAATAGTAGAACAAAAAGTGACATCGATTCGGAACAATTTATTAAACAAGTGCAAGAGATTTTATCCAAATCTATTTTTAGTAAGCATGCACAACAAACCCGACTAGTTATTAAACTATTCCCAGAACACCTAGGTTCATTACAAGTAGAACTGATGAAGCAAGACAATCACATGATTGCTCGTATCATTGCATCCACAGCTACTGCTAAGGAAGCACTAGATGACCAGATTCAGTCATTAAAGCAAGCATTTGCAAATCAACAAATTTCAATTGAAAAGATTGAAGTTCAGCAACAGCCAATTCTAATGGAACGATCTTACATGGATGGTCACACCAAACAACAAAAAGAACGAGAGAAACAATCAACCGATCAAGACATAGAGCCGTCTGAATCAACAGAGGAAAATACGTTTAACGAGACATTGCAAGATGCACTAATTAATTACAACGTTTAGGTGGGAGTATATGTCGAACACAATTGATTCAAGTTTATATTTGAAAAACTATCAAAAGCCAGCTAAGCAGACGGGGAATGATGTATTAGGTAAAGATGACTTTCTGCGCATTTTAATGACACAGCTGCAAAATCAAGATCCCATGAATCCGTTAGAAGATAAAGACTTTATTGCACAAATGGCTCAGTTTTCAACATTAGAGCAGATTACGAATATGGGGAAAAGCTTTGAAAAGTTTACAACACAAATGAATCAAATGTCACTGATTCAATATCAACAATTTGTTGGAAAAGAAGTCACATGGCATAAAGTAGCAGAGCAAGGTGACGGCCATTCTTCCGTCCAACAAGGAACAGGAACCATCGCGTCTATTCAATATAAAGGAGAACAAGTTTTATTTGAATTAACAGATGGGACACAACTTGAACCTGCCAATATTTCAACTGTTCATCGTACAGATACAAGAATTGAGAACAATTCACTTGTTCAAGCTAGTACACTAATTGGGAAGCACGTGACATGGAAAGGGTCAGACAAAGTCGAGCAGACAGCTGCTGTAAATTCTGTATCAGTAAAAAATGGCACACTTACACTGATAGTTAATGATGAATCTATTGCCTTAAATCAAATTATAAAAGTTAGTAGATAGATAAAGGGGGAGCAAATAAATGTTACGTTCAATGTATTCTGGAATTAGCGGAATGAAAAATTTTCAGACAAAGCTCGATGTGATTGGAAATAATATTTCCAATGTTAATACGTATGGTTTTAAAAAAGGAAGAACCATTTTCAAAGACTTAGTAAGCCAACAGATTGCTGGTGCAAGTGGACCAGGAGATATTCGTGGAGGGGTTAATCCTAAACAAGTAGGGTTAGGTTCACAGTTAGCAGCCATTGACACAGTCCATACAACCGGAAGTTTACAGACGACAGGTCGAACATTGGATTTAGCTATTTCTGGTGATGGCTACTTTGCACTAGGATCATCTAACGGTAGTGCAATTGAAGGGTATACAAGAGCAGGTAACTTCTACTTGGATGCACAAGGGGCTATTGTAAACGCAGATGGTCTTTACTTACTCAATGTTGATGAAACACCTCTAAACATTCCAATAAACGCTAAAAGTTTTAGTATTGGAGCAGATGGAGCAGTGACGTATGTGGATGAAGATGGTGGCTTAGTTAACATTGGAACAATTGGTATTGCGAAATTTTCCAATAATGATGGATTAGAGAAAATAGGACAAAACCTCTTTAGAAATACAGCTAATACTTCAGATGAAGAAGTTGAGTTGAATGTACCAGGAGGTGGAGGTGTGGGTATTCTCGTTCCAGGTACCCTTGAAATGTCAAATGTAGACCTTTCAGAAGAATTTACTGAGATGATTGTGGCACAACGCGGTTTCCAAGCGAATACACGCATTATCACAACTTCTGATGAAATTTTACAAGAGCTAATCAATCTCAAACGATAATGTAATGGACTAGGAGGTAAGGAGATGAAAACCAGTTTTCTTTTCATCTCCACCAATCAATGGTGACTTTAACGAGATTAAATGGAAAAACATTTACTTTAAACGCATTATACATAGAACAAGTTGAGGCTTTTCCGGATACGACGATTACGTTAACAAGTGGTAAAAAGCTTGTCGTGATAGAAACAGTAAGTGAAGTTGAAGAGTGTGTGATAGCCTTTTATCGGAAAATTAATGTGTTAGGGTTACAAGGAGATAAGGAGGTATAGCACAGTGTTTAAAAATAAGCTTGTTAACATCATGTTTATCATTTTGCTTGCATTAACACTTGTTGGCGTAATTGCTGTCATCGTGATTGTGAAAACAGATGATGAAAAACCAGAAACAGGTCCTTCAATTGATGAAGTGATCGAATCGTCTATTGATATCAATGAGATTACAACAAACTTAGCAAGTAATCAATTTGTACGGATTTCATTTAAAATTCAAACAAGTAATAAAAAAGCAGCACAAGAATTACAAAAACGAGAGTTTCAAGTCAAAGATATTATTATTAAAGAATTATCAGATATGAAAGCAGAGGATCTAGAGGGGAAAGAAGGACTTACGAAATTTGAAAAACGAATACAAGCAAAAATAAACGAGTTAATGCAAGAAGGTACTGTTGTGAGAATTTACACGACCTCCAAAATGTTACAGTAAACCAATATGATCATTGTAGGAGGTGAAATAGTTGGCTGATGATGTTTTATCACAAAGTGAAATTGATGCGTTGTTGTCTGCGTTGTCGACAGGAGAGATGGATGCGGATGAACTGAAAATTGAAGAAAGTAAAAAGCGGATAAAAGTGTACGATTTTAAACGGTCTCTGCGCTTTTCAAAAGATCAAATTCGTAGTTTAACGAGACTACATGAGAATTATGCTAGGATTCTAACTACTTTATTTTCTGCAAAATTTCGTACAGTCGTGCAAATGAATGTAGTATCCGTTGATCAAATTCCGTACGAAGAGTTTATTCGTTCTGTACCGAAAATGACATTGCTAAACGTAATTGAAGTGCCTCCACTTGAAGGTAGAGTCATTATGGAAGTAAATCCTAATATCGCTTATGCCATGCTAGATCGTATGCTCGGTGGTAGAGGCGAAGGGATGAATAAAATTGAAAATTTAACAGAAATCGAAACAAAACTTCTACAAACCATTTTTGATCAGACATTAGATAGTATGCAAGAAGCGTGGAGCGGGCTAGCACACATTGATCCCATTTTAGGTGACTTTGAAGTGAACCCACAATTTTTGCAAATGATTGCACCAAATGAAACGGTGGTTGTTATTTCATTAAATACACAAATTGGTGAGGCAACGGGGATGATTAATATATGTATTCCCCATGTTACACTTGAGCCAATTATTCCTAAGTTGTCTGTGCACTATTGGATGCAATCAACGAAGAAAGAACCGAATGAACGAGAAATTGAACAGTTAAAGAAACGAATTCATACTGCTGAAGTGCCAGTTATCGCAGAACTCGGAAGAACAAATATTTCGATTCAAGAATTCTTGGCATTAGATATTGGTGATGTTATTCGTTTAGACCAAGAAATTGAACAACCACTTCTTGTGAAAGTTGGAGAATTACCAAAGTTCTTCGTACAACCAGGAAAAGTAAAAAAGAAACTTGCTGTTCAAATTATTGAAGATTTCAAAAGGGGGGAACAGGACGATGAATGGTGATATGTTATCGCAAGAAGAGATCGATGCTTTGCTAAAAGGAACATCATTGGATGAAGAGCCTATCCTTGAGGAGAAACGGAATCAACCTTTTGTTGATGACTACTTTACAGAAATTGAAAAAGATGCAATTGGAGAGATTGGGAATATATCATTTGGAAGTTCCGCTACTGCTCTTTCATTGTTATTAAATCAAAAAGTAGATATTACAACACCACATATTTCAGTTATTACTAAGAGCGAACTACAACAAGAATTTCCTAATCCATATGTGGCTGTAGAAGTACAATATACAGTTGGGATTGCAGGAACTAATTTACTGGTTATTAAGCAGAAGGATGCTTCGGTTATTGCTGATTTGATGCTTGGCGGAGATGGTATTGACCCACCAGAAATGATGAATGAAATTCAATTAAGCGCTGTTCAAGAGGCTATGAATCAAATGATGGGATCAGCTGCTACATCAATGTCAACAATCTTTAATAAAAAAGTGGATATCTCCCCACCTAATTTAGATATTCTGGATATTTTACAAAATACAGGAACCGAATTGATACCAGATGATGATATACTTGTAAAAGTGTCATTTAAGCTAAGAGTAGGGGAGTTAATTAACTCTAACATTATGCAATTACTATCATTACCGTTTGCTCGAAGTCTAGTAAGCGAGTTGTTACCAAATAGCTCAAATGAAGAAGTGACGATGTCAAAGCCGTTACATAACCCATCTGTAACAGCAGAGCCTGTATCGGAGATGGTCAATAAAACAGTTCAAGATACTTCTATGAAAAAGGGTGAGAATTCATCATACTCACAGCCACAACTTCAACAACAAATGTCTCAACCTGTTAAGCCATCACAACCTGTAAATGTGCAACCTGCAGCATTTTCAAACTTTGAGTCTTCGAGTGTATCGCAATCAGAATCTCGCAATCTAGATATGCTTTTAGATATTCCGTTGCAAGTGACTGTTGAACTGGGGCGTACGAGGCGAACAGTTAAAGACATACTAGAGCTATCTTCAGGATCTATTATTGAACTAGATAAGCTAGCAGGTGAGCCTGTTGATATTTTGATTAATAATAAGCTGATTGCAAAAGGAGAAGTAGTGGTCATTGAAGAGAGTTTTGGTGTGCGTTTAACAGATATCTTGAGCCAGCGCGACCGAATTAATAAACTAAGTTAACAATTATTCTAGGGGGAACAAATGATGTCAAAACGAATTTTAATTGTAGATGATGCAGCATTTATGCGCATGATGATTAAGGATATCTTAACTAAAAATGGTTATGAAGTAGTAGCAGAAGCTGCTGATGGAGCACAGGCAATTGAATTATACAAAGAACACACGCCTGACTTAGTAACAATGGATATTACAATGCCTGAAATGGATGGCATTACTGCACTAAAAGAAATTAAAAAGGTTCATGCTGATGCAAAAGTCATTATGTGTTCTGCTATGGGGCAACAAGCAATGGTCATTGATGCCATACAAGCAGGAGCAAAAGATTTTATTGTAAAACCGTTCCAAGCGGATCGTGTTATTGAAGCAATATCAAAGTCAATTGGCTAATTATTATTTATCAACTAAGAGGGTGACACTGTTTTGTTTCAAAAAAGTATATATGTTGTTCTTCTAACTTTGTTTACGATTTTTGCTCCGTCTATTTCTGTTCATGCGGAGCAAGGTCAACCCTCTGTGACAGAGTGTATGGAGAATCCAACTAAATGTGAAGATACAAATGTTCCCAGCGGAGATGAAAAGTCAACAACTAGTGCGTCTACAACAATCTCTAGTTGGGATTTTTTTAAGATGATTTTTGCTTTTGTATTTGTGATTGGATTGTTATTCATATTATTGAAGTTTTTAAATAAACGAAATCAGTTATTACAATCAAATAATATGGTGCAAAATCTTGGTGGTGTAAATGTCGGAAGTAATAAGTCTGTTCAAGTTGTCAAAGTAGGTAATGAAGTGTTTGTAGTAGGTGTTGGAGACAACGTTCAACTTTTATCAAAGCTCTCAAGTGAAGAAAAAAAAGAGATTATACAAAAATATGCCCAAGTGCAAACTAGTCAATCAGATGTTTCGACGATTTTTCCGAATATTGTTGAGAAGTGGACAAAAAGAAATTCGCATACAGATCATACGCCTACAAATTTTAAACACTTGCTGAAGGAAGAAATGAATGAAATGGCAGTAAGAAGACAAAAAGTGTTACATGAGTTAGAGAGGGATAAATAGCAACATGAATGAAATGATTGAAATGTTTAACACGAGTGATCCTGAAAATGTCTCCACTTCGATTAAATTGTTACTCTTATTGACTGTTTTATCGCTGGCGCCTGGAATTTTAATTTTAATGACATGTTTTACAAGAATCGTAATTGTTCTATCATTTGTTCGGACATCATTAGGTACGCAGCAAATGCCACCTAACCAAGTCATTATAGGTCTTTCTTTATTTCTAACATTCTTTATTATGGCACCAACTTTTTCACAAGTAAACGAACAAGCATTACAACCTTTATTTAATAATCAAATAGATTTAGAAGAAGCGTATGAAAAAGCGGCGTTACCTGTAAAAGAATTTATGAGCAATCATACGCGTCAAAAAGATCTAGCTTTATTTTTAGGGTATGCCCAAATGGAAAAGCCGAAATCAATTGAGGACATTCCGTTAACTGCGCTTGTGCCTGCTTTTGCTATTAGTGAGATCAAAACAGCATTTCAAATCGGATTTATGATTTTCATTCCCTTTTTGGTTATTGATATGATTGTCGCTAGTGTACTTATGTCAATGGGAATGATGATGCTTCCACCGGTGATGATTTCACTCCCTTTTAAAATATTATTGTTTGTATTAGTTGATGGGTGGAATTTGGTTATAAAATCGTTACTACTAAGTTTTTAATAGGTGAGAAATTATGGATTCACAATTTGTTATATCGATTGCAGAACAAGGAATTTATACAGTGTTAGTTGTTTGTGGGCCGTTACTATTATTAGCTCTTGTTGTTGGATTAGTCGTTAGTATTTTTCAAGCGACGACTCAAATTCAAGAACAAACGCTAGCCTTTATTCCTAAAATTGTTGCAGTGTTAGTTGGTATTGTTTTCTTCGGTCCGTGGATGTTATCGAGAATGGTTGCGTTTACTTATGACATTTTTGCAAACTTACATAAATACGTAGGATAGAATATGGAACAATTGTTACTTGTCTACCCAACGTTTTTACTCATGTTTGTTCGAATGGCGTCCTTTATTTTAACAGTTCCTTTGTTCTCTTATCGTACAATTCCGGCAACACATAAAATGGGGTTAGCTGTAGCACTATCAGTTGTAGCAGTGACAACAATTAATGCTCCTACTATGGAATTAAATAACATGTATTTTATGTTGATTTTAAAAGAGTGTATGGTAGGGCTTATGATAGGGTTAATTGCTTATATCATGATTATGGCAATTCAAATTGCAGGTGGTTTAATTGACTTTCAAATGGGTTTTGCCATTGCAAATGTAATTGATCCACAAACCGGAGCTCAGAGTCCTTTGTTAGGACAATATTTATATGTATTTGCTCTTTTATTTTTATTATCGACAAATGGTCATCATTTATTAATAGATGGAATTTATTATAGCTATCAAGTAATTGGTGTTCAGGAGCTTTTCTTTTCTATTGGAAGTGAAGTGTTTGTGATGCATGTAATAAAAACGTTTTCCACTATGTTTTTAGTTGCTGTACAAATGTCTTTACCAATTGTTGGTTCACTTTTACTTGTGGACGTAGCACTAGGGATTGTAGCAAGAACGGTCCCACAATTAAATATTTTTGTTGTTGGTTTTCCACTGAAAATAATGGTCACGTTTATTCTGTTGATTGTTGTTATGGCAAGCTTTTTTCTTGTCATGCAAGGGATTTTTGAAGAAATGTTAAAAGCAATGCGCGGGCTCATTGCGATTCTAGGAGGAGTGTAGCAATGATGCTTGTGCGTTTAGATTTACAATACTTCGCTGGTGAGAAAACAGAAAAAGCAACACCGAAAAAGCGTCAAGATTCTCGAAAAAAGGGACAAGTCGCTAAGAGTCAAGATGTCAGTACAGCTATTGTACTATTGATTGTGTTTTTATATTTATGGTTTGGAGGAAGCTTTGCTTTAAAGCAAATTACTTTAATGATGAAGCAAACATTCCAATCCTATTTACTTCTAGATGTCACGGAAAACAATTTATTTATGATTCTGTTTGAATTGTTACCTAAAATGGTAACTGCAATTGGACCTATTATGTTAGTTGCGCTAATAGGTGCAGTTGCAGCTAATTATATGCAAATCGGTTTTTTATTTTCAACAGAAGCCATTCAACCAAAGCTTGAGAAAATAAATCCTATATCAGGTGCTAAACGTATTTTCTCTATTCGCGCAATTGTTGAGTTATTAAAGTCAAGTTTGAAAATCGTATTTATTGGTGTAGTCACTTTTGCTGTTCTTTGGTTAAATATTGAAGAAGTGTTGTTACTTTCACAAGCGAGCTTAAGTGACGGGTTATTTTTATTAGCAAAACTCACTTTTCAAATGGGTGTTGCAGGAGCTCTTGTTCTTTTGTTTTTGTCTACGTTTGACTATATGTATCAAAAGTATGACTATGAAAAAAACATTCGAATGTCTAAGCAAGATATAAAAGATGAACATAAAAACATTGAGGGAGACCCACTCATTAAGTCAAAGATTAAACAAAAGCAAAGAGAAATGGCGATGTCAAGGATGATGCAAGAAGTTCCGAAAGCAGATGTTGTCATTACAAACCCGACTCATTATGCCATTGCCTTAAGATACGATGAAAGTAAAATGGACGCCCCATTTGTAGTAGCAAGCGGAGTCGATTATATTGCCCAGAAAATAAAAGCTGTTGCTGCAAGTCATGAGATTACTATGGTTGAGAATCGACCACTAGCACGAGCCCTTTATGATCAGGCTAAAGTGGGAGATGCTGTACCAGAAGAATTTTTCAAAGCAATTGCAGAAATTTTAGCCTACGTATATCGACTAAAAAAATAAAGTGTAATTGTTATTTTAATGGTTTTCTATAAGGAGAGAATGATTCATGTCCGCAAGAGATTTACCCGTCATTGTTGGTGTTGTATTAATTATCGTGATGCTTGTTATCCCACTGCCTTCATGGCTTTTAAGCCTACTCATTATGCTGAATATCTCTCTTGCTCTTTTAGTTTTACTCGTGTCAATGAATATGAAAGAACCGTTAGAGTTATCAGTCTTCCCATCGTTATTGCTCATTTTAACTTTATATCGTCTAGGCTTAAATGTATCGACTACTCGATCCATTTTAGGTGACGGAGAAGCTGGGACAGTAGTTGAAACGTTCGGAAGTTTCGTTATTGGAGGGAATCCGCTTGTTGGATTTGTTGTATTCGTTATTTTGGTTATTATTCAATTCTTAGTTATTACAAAAGGGGCGGAGCGTGTGTCAGAAGTGGCAGCTCGATTTACCCTTGATGCAATGCCTGGAAAGCAAATGAGTATTGATGCCGATCTAAACGCAGGTATGATTTCAGAACATCAAGCGATTGAACGCCGTGAAAAGATACAACGAGAAGCTGATTTTTATGGAGCAATGGATGGAGCAAGTAAATTTGTTAAAGGAGACGCAATCGCAGGAATTGTCATTACATTGATTAACATTTTATTCGGAATCATTATAGGAATGATGCAAATGGGAATGAGTATTGGGGAGGCATCTCAAACCTTTACATTGTTAACAGTTGGAGATGGCCTTGTGAGCCAAATCCCTGCGCTCATGATTTCAACAGCCACTGGTATTATTGTAACGAGGGCAGCTTCTACAGGAAATTTAAGTCAAGATATTACAAAGCAATTACTTGCTTTTCCTGCTATGCTGTACGTAACTGCTGTAACAATTGCCGTGCTAGGATTAGTAACGCCGATGAATGATATTATTACGATGCCAATTGCCCTTTTATTAGGTTTTGGAGGATATTTCTTATCGCGTGTTCAAACTGATCAGGAGAAAAAAGAAGCAGACCTTCCTGAAGAAGAAGTTCAAGTCGATGATATGAAAAGCCCTGAAAGTGTTGTCAACTTGTTAAGTGTAGACCCAATTGAATTTGAATTTGGTTATGGATTAATTCCGCTTGCCGATACAAGTCAAGGTGGAGATTTATTAGATCGTATTGTTATGATTCGACGTCAGCTTGCGCTAGAGTTAGGCTTAGTTATACCAGTCGTTCGAATACGAGATAACATCCAATTACAACCGAACGAATATCGATTAAAGATAAAGGGCAATGAAATGGCTAAAGGTGAGGTATTACTCGATCATTACTTAGCAATTAGTCCGGGTGTAGAAGATGAATCGATAGAGGGAATCGATACAATGGAGCCTGCATTTGGAATGCCTGCTAAATGGATCAATGATACGATGAAAGAGCAAGCCGAAATGTTTGGTTATACGGTTGTTGATCCGCCTTCTGTTGTGTCTACTCACATTACAGAAATCATTAAAGTTCATGCGCATGAACTGTTAGGGCGTCAAGAAACCAAACAACTTATCGATCATTTAAAGGAGTCCTATCCAATCTTAGTAGAAGAAGTGACGCCTAGCGCTCTTCAAGTAGGTGAAGTGCAAAGAGTGCTATCTAAATTATTAAAAGAACGCGTGTCAATTCGTAACTTACCTATTATCTTTGAGGTGCTAGCGGATTACGGAAAGATGACTTCAGATACAGATCTACTTGCTGAGTATGTGAGGCAAGGACTGGCAAGACAAATTACGAATCAATATGCAATAGAGGGAGATTCGTTAAAAGTCATTACATTGTCTGGGAGAGTAGAGAAAGTATTAGCAGAGGGTGTTCAACAAACGGAACATGGTAATTATATGTCCTTAGATCCTGCGATTTCTCAAGCAATAGTGGAAAACATTGCTGAACAAGTTGAACGTTCATCTATCCAGGAACAAAAGCCTATTCTTTTATGTTCTCCAGCAGTAAGGATGTATGTACGACAGTTAATTGAAAGATATTTACCTCATGTTCCGGTATTATCTTACAACGAATTAGAAGCAAACGTTGAAGTTCAAAGTGTAGGGTTGGTGAATATTGACTAATGAAAGTAAAAAAATATGTGGCGCCTACGATGCCTGAAGCCATGAAGATCATTCGTGCTGAACTAGGCGATAATGCAGTTATTTTAAACTCAAAAGTTGTTCAAACAGGTGGTTTTCTAGGAATGTTTACAAAGAAAAACATTGAAGTAATTGCAGCAATTGACACGGTTGAAAAAAGCCGACCGAAAAAGCAGAAAATAAAAATAGAAAATCCTGTATTTAAGGTCAAACCATCTGATGATAGAGAAGAGAGTGTATCTTGTCAAATTAAAGAATTGAAAGCATTAGTTACTCAATTATCATCAAACCAATTAAATAACATAACTCATTATCCACAGGCTGTAAAGGAAATTATAGCGCAACTGAAAGAACAAGAAGTAGATGAAGGCATCATCGAGGAGCTTACTCCATCTTTATTAGAGCATCACTATTTAAATGTAAATAAGCCTGAGGCGGAGTTAACAGCGTGGGTCAAACAATGGCTTGTAGATAAAGTAAATGTTCATACTTGTGAAGGAATAACGTTTAACAAAAAGTATATTAATGTGGTGGGACCTACTGGTGTAGGAAAAACCACGACGTTAGCTAAGTTAGCAGCAGAATGTGTACTTAAACATCACAAGAAAGTTGCATTTATTACAACGGATACGTATCGAATTGCAGCAATCGACCAGCTTAAGACGTATGCGAATATTTTAAGTGCACCAATCGAAGTTTGTTACAACAAGGAAGACTTTAAAATGGCGATTCAATCATTTTCAAGTTACGATGTTGTATTCATTGATACAGCCGGCCGAAATTTCAGAGAAGCTAAGTATGTGAAAGATTTGCAGAATATTGTTTCGTTTGATCATGAGATGCAGACGTTTCTTGTTCTAGCCATGACGGCTAAACTAACTGATATGAAAGCAATTTATAGTCAGTTTTCAACCTTTCCAATTGATTCATTCATTTTTACAAAGGTAGATGAAACAGAAACATATGGAAACATTATCAATATGGTTCTTAGTACTAAAAAAGGTGTGAGTTATGTAACAAATGGCCAAAATGTGCCAGATGATTTAGCTCAAGCTGATACTTGTAAAATAATAAATTATGTAATTGGAGAGAATTAGTATGAACGACCAAGCTGAACGTTTGCGCCTCCAATTAAAATCGATGCAGAAACAGAAGAGTGTGAAAGCGATAGCGGTATTAAGTGGAAAGGGAGGAGTGGGAAAATCAAACTTTTCGTTAAATTTTTCACTCTCCTTAGTTAAAAAAGGTTATAATGTGCTACTATTTGATATGGATATTGGAATGGGAAATATTGATATTTTAATGGGGGCCTCTTCTGAAAAGACAATCGTTGATATGTTCAATCAACAGTTAACAATTCAAGAGATTATTAGAACCGGACCTGAAAACATCTCTTACATTGCTGGAGGAACAGGAATTAATTCAATCTTTGAACTATCTTTAGAAAAAATTGAATATTTAATCGTTCAGCTTAGTAGTGTGGTAGATGACTATGATTATATAATCTTTGATATGGGTGCGGGGATGTCAGAAGGAGCGTTAAGCTTTTTACAATCGGTTCAAGAGATTGTCGTTATCTCTACACCTGAGCCTACTTCTGTTACAGATGCGTATGCGGCAATAAAATTTATGGTTGTACATAATATTCAATCGTCTATTCATATTGTCATTAATCGAGCGCTTTCTGAAAAAGAAGGGCTGTCTGTTTATCATCGCTTAAATGGAGCTGTTACAAGATTTTTACAAAGACAGACAACTCTGCTAGGAATTATTCCAGATGATCGAGCGGTCTATAAAGCAGTTAGTAATCAAGTACCCTTCCTTTTACACAATTTAAAATCAGAGGCAAGTAAATCTATTATGTCTATCACACAGAAGTATCTGTTAAACAGCAGTAGAGAAGAAACGAAAGTGGACAAATCAAGCTTTATTTCGAAGTTGAAAAAGTTCTTTCTTGAAGGGTAGGATGAAATTGCATAAAGTGAAGGTGTTAATTGTAGACGATTCGGCTTTTATGCGTAAGTTAATCAGTGATTTCTTAGAAGAAGATGGCCGTTTTCAAGTAGTCAGTACAGCTAGAAATGGTGAAGATGCGCTTAAGAAGATCGAGCTGTGTAATCCAGATGTCATTACGCTAGATGTTGAAATGCCTAAAATGAATGGCTTAGATATGCTTCAACAACTTATGAAACAAACCCCAATTCCTGTCGTGATGATTTCAAGCACAACGTATGAAGGTGCGCAAAATACGATTTTAGCTTTGGAATACGGGGCAGTAGACTTTTTAGCAAAGCCATCTGGAGCTATTTCGCTAGATTTACATAAAGTAAAAGAAGCATTGGTTGAGAAAGTGATGATGGCTAGTCAAGCCAATATAAGTGTCTTTCATAACAAACGTATGTCAAATGATTCAGTTATCAAGCAGGCTTCTTTTTTGCGGGAAGATACTAGTAAAATAGAACTAACTAAGTCGTTAACGCCAACAATAACGAAACATAGTAAAAAAATCGTTTGTATCGGCACGTCCACAGGCGGTCCAAAAGCGTTACAGGAAGTATTAAAGGGATTACCTAAGCAAATCGACGCACCAATTGTCATTGTTCAACATATGCCTTCGGGATTTACAAAGTCGTTAGCAACAAGACTCAATGCTCTATGTTCAATTCCCGTGAAAGAAGCAGAAAATGGTGAAGTTTTAAAGTCAGGAACAGCTTACATTGCTCCGGGAGGTCTGCATTTAACGGTTAAAAAAGTAGGAGCATCTTTAGCGTTAAATCTTGATAAATCAGAACCTATTAGAGGCCATCGACCTGCAGTAGATCGACTGTTTGAATCAATTAGTTTATTGCATGACTATAAAAGAATAGCGGTTATTCTAACAGGGATGGGATCAGATGGAACAGAAGGCTTAAAGAAATTAAAAGGTTCTGGTAATACAAAAGCAATCGCTGAGTCAGAGGAAACATCCGTTGTATATGGAATGCCTAAAGCTGCAATAGCAACTAGTCTGGTAGATTGTGTTGAGCCACTTTACCGGATTTCAAATAAAATAACAGAATATATAAAGAAACTGTAAGGGGTGTCATCGTCATGGAAATGGCTCAATATTTAGAAGTTTTTATTGAAGAGAGTAAGGAGCACTTACAAAATATTAACGATCACTTGTTAGCTCTTGAAAAAGAACCTAGTAATATAGCGATTGTGAATGAAATTTTTCGTTCAGCACATACATTAAAAGGTATGTCCGCTACAATGGGTTTTGATGATTTAGCCAATTTAACTCATATGATGGAAAATGTTTTAGATGCAATACGAAATCACAAAGTTACAGTCACGACAAGTGTGTTAGATGTTGTATTTGGCTCAATCGATGACTTAGAAGCCATGGTACAGTCAATTGCTAATGGTGGGGACGGCAAGCGTGATGTGAATGAAATTGTTGCTAGATTACAAAGAATTGAACACGGTGATTGTGAAGAGAAGCCTAAAGAGAAAGAAACAAATGAAGAGGTAAGTGGACCTTCTTTTGCTCTAACATATGATGATTTCGAAAAAACTGTCATTGTACAGTCAAAAGAACAAGGATTTAACGTATTAGAAGTGATGGTCACATTGCAACAAAATTGTTTGTTAAAAGCGGCTAGAGTCTATATGGTATTCGAAGTTGTTGAGCAAATGGGTGAAGTTATCAAAACTGTACCAGAAGTTCAACAACTTGAGGAAGAAAGATTTGATTCCACCTTCCTTATTACACTTTTAACAAAACTAGATCAAGAGGAAGTTAAAAAGCGTATTTTAAAAGTATCGGAAATTACAAGCGTAGATGTCATAGAAGTTTCTACAGAAGAAAATCAAGAAGAAGTGAATGTAGAGAATGTTGAAAAGAATGTTCAACAAATAGAAATAAAAGAGAAACAAGAAGTACAAGCAAATCAACAGTCAACACAAAAGTCTCAAGCTACACAAAAAACAATAAGAGTAAATATTGATCGACTTGATAGTTTGATGAATTTGTTTGAAGAGCTTGTCATTGATCGAGGGCGTTTAGAGCAAATATCGAAGGATTTGAAAAATGCTGAATTGAATGAAACGGTAGAGAGAATGTCACGTATATCGAGTGATCTACAAAATATTATTCTAAACATGAGAATGGTACCTGTTGAGACGGTGTTTAATCGCTTCCCTCGAATGGTTCGTCAACTTGCAAAGGATTTAGGGAAAAAGATTAACCTAGAAATTGTTGGTGCAGAAACAGAGCTTGATCGAACAGTTATTGATGAAATCGGCGATCCTCTTGTGCATCTTCTTCGTAATTCAATTGATCATGGAGTAGAGATGCCTCATGTTCGACAACAAAAAGGAAAAAGTGAAGAAGGTACAGTTCGTCTAAAAGCGTACCATAGCGGAAATTACGTATTTATCGACATTGAAGATGATGGTGCTGGAATTAACCGAGAAAAAGTATTGAAGAAAGCGATCTCTAAAGGAGTTATTAGTGAACAAGCAGCGGCTAATTTAACAGATAGACAAGCAAGTGAATTAATCTTTGCATCAGGATTTTCAACCGCAGACAAGATTTCTGATGTTTCTGGTCGCGGAGTTGGACTAGATGTGGTGAAAAATACGATTGAGTCATTAGGAGGAACGGTTTCTGTTGATTCAAGAGAAGGATATGGTTCAATCTTTTCTATTCAATTGCCATTAACACTGTCTATTATCTCGGTTCTGTTAGTCGAGATTGCGGATGAGAAGTATGCATTGCCGTTATCTTCTATCATTGAAACAGCCATTGTAAAAAAAGAAGACATTTTACATGCTCATAGTCAAAAAGTAATTGATTTTCGCGGAAGGATTGTGCCTCTTGTTAACTTGAAAGATGTATTTGAAGTTCCCGGAGACGTGAAAGAAGAAGAGTTTTGTTCAGTTGTTATTGTGAAAAAAGGTGATAAAATGGCTGGCTTAATTGTCGATTCTTTCATCGGTCAACAAGAAGTCGTTTTAAAAGCACTTGGAACGTATTTGACGAATGTGTTTGCTATATCTGGGGCCACTATTTTAGGAGATGGACAAGTCGCGCTAATTATTGATTGTAATGCATTGATTAAATAATGGTTGAGTTATAGGGTAAATAGAAAAGAAAGGGAGCCTTGCAATGGAAATGAAAACGATTATTTTTCAGCTACAAGATGAAGAGTACGGAATTCCGGTTAACCAAGTAAAGTCAATTGAGAAATTACAGCATATTACGCGAGTTCCTCGAACTGTACCATTTGTAAAAGGTGTTATTAATTTAAGAGGAGTTGTCACGCCTATTATTGACTTGCGTAGCCGCTTTGGTCTGACATCAGTTGACTATACAGAGAACACGAGGATTATTATTGTTTCGATAGACGATATAGAAGTGGGTTTAATCGTTGATGCAGCTAATGATGTTGTTGATATTAAGGAGGGAGACATCGAGCCTCCCCCTGAAGTGGTGGATGGAATTGGCATCGATTATTTAAACGGTGTTATTAAAATTGATAAACGATTACTCATTTTATTAAATTTACAAAAAGTATTAAACGTTCATAAGGAAGCTGAGACGAAGAAAGTATGAGTGAGAAAGAATCGTTAAATTCAACACATCGTGATGTGCTCAAGGAGATTGGAAATATTGGTGCAGCACATTCAGCTACCGCGTTGTCGAGTTTGTTAAAAATGCCTATTAACATGAGTGTACCTGATGTAAAGGTTGCAAGCGTTAGTGAAGCAATCAATTTAATCGGAGGCCCAGATCATGTTGTTGTAAGTGTGTTTTTACAAGTTGAAGGTGATATACCAAGCAATTTATTTTTCTTCTTGCCTCTTGAAGAAGCCTATGAATTCTTACAGGTCATGCTGGATGAAAATATTTCTTCCATTGAGCAACTGCGCCTGTCAGAGTTAGCTTTATCAGCTTTAAAAGAATTAGGAAATATATTATCAGGGTCGTATGTATCTTCTTTGTCAGACTTTACAAATTTATCGTTGCTTCCATCTGTACCAAGCTTATGTATAGATATGGTTGGAGCTGTACTAAGTAACGGTTTATTAGAAGTGCTACAACAAAGCGATTCAGTTATCGTAATTGATACAGTCTTAACACGCACAGAATTAAACAAACAGCCGTTAGTGAAGGGGCACTTTTTACTTGTACCTAATCCGGGATCTCTACAACCAATTTTCACCGCACTTGGAGTTGCTGATTATGATTCATAATTCAAATGTTATTAAAGTAGGAATTGCTGACTTAAGTGTTGTAAAAGCCCCATTTTTAATTCGTACAGCAGGACTAGGCTCATGTGTAGGTGTCGTTTTATATGACCTGCATCATAGTATTGCTGGACTCGCTCATATTATGTTACCAGATTCTTCGTTAGCTAAAAGCGGTGAAGTGAATAAAGCGAAGTATGCAGATACAGCGATTGATTCTTTAATGAAAGAGTTACTTGTACAAGGGGCTAGTAGATTTCAACTAAAGGCAAAGATGGCAGGCGGTGCTCAAATGTTCCAATTTCATTCTACCAACGACTTGATGAGGATTGGTCCGAGAAATGTACAGGCTGTTACATTACAGTTAAAAAAGTATGGTATTCCAATTGTTGCGCAAGACACAGGTGGACAAAATGGAAGAACAATTGAGTTTAATCCAAAAACGGGAGTTCTTACGATTCGTACAGTAAATTTTGGGGTTTCAGAAATCTAATGTGAGTTGATTGACAATTATAAATTAAGGTAGTAATTGTTTGCCTTGGTCTAATCGACATAGATAGGTTGTGTCAAATACTAATAAGGGAGGGGAATTTTCGTGAAGCTCTCGACAAGCGAAGAGCAGCAGTATTGGGAACAGTGGATTCAATCACGAGATCCTCATGCTGGCAATATGTTAGTCAGAAAATATATACCTCTTGTTAATTATCATGTACAGCGAATGGCAGTGAGCTTACCAAAGACAATTAATAAAGATGAGTTAAGAAGTTTAGGTTTAATTGGTTTATATGATGCATTAGAAAAGTTTGATCATGGACGTGAATTAAAATTTGATACATATGCGTCATTTAGAGTGAGAGGAGCTATCTTAGATGGCCTTCGTAAAGAGGATTGGTTGTCACGAAGTGCAAGAGAGAAAGCTAAACGAATTGAAAGTACAATTGAACAGCTTGAACAGCGTTATTTACGAAATGTAACACCAAGTGAGATTGCACAAGAAGTTGGGTTAACAGAAGAAGAGGTTCTTCAGTCAATTAGCGAAGGTTTTTTTGCTAATGTACTATCGATTGAAGATCAAGCTAGAGAATCAGATGACTCTGATTACCAAACCTATACGATTAAAGATGAAAAAGTGGTTTCTCCTGAAGAAGAAGTTGTGAAACTAGAAACAGTAAAAGAGCTCAGTGAAGTCATTAAGGAGTTAAACGAAAAAGAGCAAATCGTTTTATCTTTATTTTATAAAGAAGAGCTAACGTTCACAGAGATAGGGACAGTATTAGGATTATCCACTTCGAGAATTTCACAAATTCATTCAAAGGCCATTTTTAAACTTCGGACGACTTTAAGTAAAATTATTTAAAATAAATACTAGAGGATTTAACATGACAACACTATTAATTGTTATTAGTTTTCTTATTCACGGCTTGTCTTTGTTTTGCATTGTGCTCTTGTACATGCAGCTTTCTCGTGTAAAGGAGTTAGAAAAGAAACAACAACAGACCATTCGTGAAATGGAAGAGATTGTACTAGCTTATGTGACAGAAATAAAAGAGCAAAATGATGATTTTTTTATGAGATTAAATCAGCCTAAAGAAAAGTCTAGTCAACCTTTTGCATCGACAGCTAAAAAAACGTTTGTTTCATCCGTCGATTTAAAAAGTGAACCAACAGAAAGTTTAACGGAACTATTTGATGAAGAAAAACAAATAAATGATAGCGATACAAAAGTATTAAAAAAACAGAGAAGCAACGAGGACGAAGACGAGCACAATGAGTTATCTCTAGAACAGATAAAAGAAAAAGCGATTTTTTTAGAAAAAAAGGGGTTAACAATAGAAGAAATAGCCAAGAATTTACATAGAGGTAAGACGGAGATTGAACTAATGTTACAATTTCGACAAGAAAGTTGAAATTGTGCTTGCTAGTCACAATTGAGTATGCTATATTTGTTTTTGGTGTTAATACACACGCTTACTGGATTTAGTCGATGGTGCTACAAACGTAGTCTTGACTAAAGATGAAATAAGCGGAGGAAAAAAAACCATTTAGGAGGAAACACTAATGTCAGTAATTTCAATGAAACAATTACTTGAAGCTGGTGTACATTTCGGTCACCAAACTCGCCGTTGGAACCCAAAAATGAAGAAATATATCTTCACTGAGCGTAACGGCATCTATATCATCGATCTTCAAAAAACAGTAAAAAAAGTAGAAGAAGCTTACAGCTTCGTAAAAGAGCTTGCTGCTGAAGGCGGTACAATGTTATTCGTAGGTACGAAGAAACAAGCTCAAGATTCTGTTAAAGAAGAAGCAGCTCGCGCTGGTATGTACTTCGTTAACCAACGTTGGTTAGGTGGTACTTTAACAAACTTCTCTACAATCCAAAAACGTATCAAACGTTTAAAAGATATCGAGAAAATGCAAGAAGATGGTACATTTGATGTACTACCTAAAAAAGAAGTAGTTCAACTTAACAAAGAGTTAGAGCGTCTTGAGAAGTTCTTAGGCGGTATTAAAGATATGAAGAAACTTCCAGATGCACTATTCATCATCGATCCTCGTAAAGAGCGTATTGCAGTGGCGGAAGCTAAAAAATTAAATATTCCTATTGTTGGTATCGTTGACACAAACTGTGATCCAGACGAAATCGACTATGTAATCCCTGCAAACGATGATGCAATTCGCGCTGTAAAACTTTTAACTTCTAAAATTGCTGATGCAATCCTAGAAGCTAAACAAGGTGAAGAAACAGTAGCAACTGAAACTACAACTGCTTAATTGAGCGAAAGGTGATAAGAGGGAATAAGCCTTTTATCACCTTTTTTAACACGGATTTAATATTTTATATACATACTTCATTTTAGGAGGATTATGAATATGGCAATTACAGCTCAAATGGTAAAACAATTACGTGAAAAAACTGGTGCAGGTATGATGGATTGTAAAAAAGCACTAACTGAAACTGATGGTGACATGGACAAAGCAATCGATTACCTTCGCGAAAAAGGTATTGCAAAAGCTGCTAAAAAAGCTGACCGTATCGCTGCAGAAGGTTTAACTTTCATTGAAGTAAATGGAAACGATGCAGTAATCTTAGAAGTAAACTCTGAAACAGATTTCGTTGCAAAGAACGAAGGTTTCCAAAAGTTAACAAAAGAATTAGCTGCACACCTTTTAGCTAACAAACCAGCTACAGCTGAAGAAGCTTTAGAGCAAAAGATGGAAAGTGGAACAACTGTTCAAGAACACATCAACTCTGCAATTGCAACAATTGGGGAAAAATTATCTCTACGTCGTTTTGAAATTGTAAGCAAAACAGATGCAGATGCATTTGGTGCTTATTTACACATGGGTGGACGCATTGGAGTATTAACTCTTTTAGCAGGTACAATGGATGAAGAAGCAGCTAAAGACGTAGCAATGCACATCGCTGCAATCAACCCTAAATACGTATCACGTGACCAAGTTTCGGCTGAAGAAGCTGATCGTGAGCGTGAAGTGTTAACTCAACAAGCATTAAACGAAGGCAAGCCAGAAAACATTGTTGCGAAAATGGTAGAAGGACGCTTAAGTAAGTATTTCCAAGATATCTGCTTACTTGATCAAGCATTCGTTAAAAACCCAGATGTAAAAGTTCGTCAATTTGTTGAGAGCAAAGGTGGTACTGTACAAAGCTTCGTACGTTTCGAAGTTGGTGAAGGTATCGAAAAACGTCAAGATAACTTTGCTGAAGAAGTAATGAGCCAAGTTAAAAAGTAAGAATGCTGTTAAATAGGGAGCACATTGTGTTCCCTATTTTTGAAAAAAAGTGGATCATACTTTTTACAATGGAGGTTTAATATGAGTGTTTCAAAATATAATCGTATCGTTCTGAAATTAAGTGGTGAGGCGTTAGCTGGAGATGATGGCTTCGGTATTAACCCATCAGTTATTAAATCAATTGCAGAACAAGTAAAAGAAGTATATGAATTAGGCGTTGAAGTAGCTGTGGTTGTAGGTGGCGGCAACATTTGGCGTGGGAAAATTGGTAGTGAGATGGGTATGGACCGTGCCGCTGCTGATTATATGGGCATGTTAGCAACTGTTATGAACTCTTTAGCTCTTCAAGATAGTCTTGAAAACTTAGGTGTTCAAACGCGTGTTCAAACGTCAATTGAGATGCGTCAAGTAGCAGAGCCCTACATAAGAAGAAAAGCTGTTCGTCATCTAGAGAAAAAGCGCGTTGTCATTTTTGCCGCTGGTACAGGTAATCCGTATTTCTCAACAGATACAACAGCCGCATTACGTGCTGCGGAGATTGAAGCAGATGTCATTTTAATGGCGAAAAACAATGTGGATGGTGTATACAATGCAGATCCACAAAAAGTTCCAGATGCGGTTAAATATGAAACGCTATCATACATCGATGTATTAAAAGATGGATTAGCTGTTATGGACTCAACAGCTTCATCACTTTGCATGGACAATGACATTCCTTTAATTGTCTTCTCTATTATGGAAGAAGGTAATATTAAACGTGCCGTTTTAGGTGAAAATATTGGAACAGTTGTAAGGGGGAAATAATGATGGCAAAGCAAGTATTAGATTCAACAAAAGAAAGAATGGAAAAAGCAATTCAAGCATATTCTCGCGAATTAGCTTCAATTCGTGCAGGTCGTGCTAGTGCTTCTCTACTTGATAAAATTACAGTAGAATACTATGGTGTACAGACTCCGGTTAATCAATTAGCACAAATTAGCGTTCCGGAAGCTCGTATGTTAGTGATTCAACCTTATGATAAATCACAAATTGGTGAAGTGGAAAAAGCGATTATGAAATCTGACTTAGGCTTAACACCAACAAGTGATGGATCTATTATTCGTTTATCGATACCGGCTTTAACAGAAGAGCGTCGTCGCGATCTTGCCAAACTTGTGAAAAAATCTTCAGAAGAAGCAAAAGTAGCCGTACGTAATATTCGTCGTGATAGCAACGATGATCTGAAGAAGTTAGAGAAAAATGGCGAAATCACAGAAGATGATTTACGTGGTTACGGTGATGATATCCAAAAGCTAACAGATGGGTATATCGCAAAAATTGATACAATTACAAAAGATAAAGAACAAGAAATCATGGAAGTCTAATTGATTTCAAGGTAAAATATACATTGTAAAAGACCCTCTATTGTTTACAGGGGGTTTTTTTGTTAATAATGTGTAATAGGAGATCGCTACGTTGATTAGTCGTACAAAGTAGCGATACACAACGGGGGACATTTGCATGTTCAAAAAACTTCAACTTTTTAAAAAAGAACAAGCAGTAACATCAGAATCGCTTTCCTCACGGAAGATAGAAGTAAAAAAGCATACAATTCCTGAGCATATTGCAATTATTATGGATGGAAACGGACGCTGGGCTCAAAAAAGAGCACTTCCTCGGATTATGGGACATAATGAAGGGATGAAAGTAGTTCGACAAATCACAAAATCTGCAAGTGAATTAGGTGTAAAAGTGTTAACATTATATGCATTCTCTACCGAAAACTGGAAGAGGCCGAAAACAGAAGTAGAGTTTCTTATGAAGTTACCTGAGGAATTCCTGGGGACTTTTCTTCCTGAATTAATTGAGGAAAATGTTCAAGTTCGGGTAATGGGTAATAAAAATGAATTACCTACTCATACTTTAACTGCTGTAAATAAAGCGATTCGTGAAACAAAGAGTAATACAGGGCTTGTTTTAAACTTTGCACTTAATTACGGAAGTCGTGACGAAATGGTCAAAGCGCTTCAAGCTATTGTAAAAGATAGCAAGAATGGTCTTATGGATGAATCTAAGCTAACAGAAGAGACAATCTCATCTTATTTAATGAGTAGAGAGCTGTCAGATCCAGATTTATTAATACGCACGAGTGGCGAACTAAGGTTAAGTAACTTTATGTTATGGCAACTCGCTTATACTGAGTTTTGGTTTACCGATGTACTATGGCCAGACTTTAAAGAAGAGCATTTAATTCAAGCTATTGAAGAATTTCAAAATCGAGGTCGCCGTTTTGGTGGTGTATAAAAAGGTGTTGAACAAATAATGAAACAACGCATTATTACTGCTATTATTGCAATAGCGGTGTTTGCACCAATTGTGTTTGCAGGTGGCTTACCGTTTACGTTAATGGTATATCTATTAGCAACAATTGGAGTACTTGAGTTATTACGAATGAAAAAGATTAATATGATGTCATTTCCTAGCGTGATTAGTATCTTGCTGTTATGGGTTTTCTTATTGCCAAGAAGTATGGATTCAACTTTTCATGTATTTAGTGAACATAAAGTAGAAGTGGCACTTGTAGCTGTACTGCTCTTGTTAACTTACACAGTACTAATTAAAAATCAATTTACATTTGATGATGTAGCGTTTATTTTGCTGTCTACAATCTATGTAGGAATGGGCTTTTACTATTTCATTGAAATTAGACAAGAAGCATTAACGTATATCTTTTTTGTTTTATTTCTTATTTGGGCTACTGATTCCGGAGCTTATTTTATTGGACGAGCTATAGGGAAAAGGAAATTATGGCCTGAAATCAGTCCCAACAAGACGATCGAAGGATTTGTTGGTGGCATTGCGTGTGCCATCGTCGTGGCTATTTTATTTAGCCTTTTATCCCCGTTGGATGAATCAGTGAGTAAGCTTTTACTAGTGGGGGTAGTAATTTCCGTATTCGGACAAATTGGTGATTTAGTAGAATCTGCATTAAAACGTCATTACGAGGTGAAAGATTCAGGAAATATTTTACCAGGTCATGGCGGAATCTTAGATCGATTTGACAGCTTATTATTTGTTTTACCAATATTATATTTCTTGTTAATGTTGTAAAATAGCATGTCTTTGTTGTGGGGAGAGTGAATATACTTTGAAGAAAATTGCTTTACTAGGAGCAACTGGATCTATCGGTCAGCAAACAGTGGATGTTATTAATATGCATCCAGACGATTTTCAATTAGTTTCTATTTCTATAGGTCGTAATATTGATGAAGCAAGAAAAATTATTAAAATGTGCTCTCCAAAGTTTGTCTCTGTCTTAAATAAGGAAGACAGAGACAAATTGCAGCTTGAATTTCCGCATATCACATTTTCTTACGGTCACGAAGGATTAGTTGAAGCTGCTATTTATAAGGAAGCAGACGTGGTAGTCAATGCTGTTTTAGGAAGTGTGGGATTAGAACCAACACTTGAAGCAATTAAAAGAGGAAAACCGATTGCCTTAGCCAATAAAGAAACGTTAGTTACTGCAGGTCATCTTGTAATGGAGGCGGCAAGAGAATATAATGTGCCAATTTTACCAGTAGATAGCGAGCATTCTGCTATTTATCAGTGCCTACAAGGGCAAGATGATCGTGCAGTTGAGCGTATTATCTTGACAGCATCAGGTGGCAGCTTTCGTGATAAAACAAGAGATCAATTAAAAGATGTGACAGTGGAAGATGCCTTAAATCATCCTAATTGGTCAATGGGTGCTAAAATCACAATCGATTCTGCAACAATGATGAATAAAGGCTTAGAAGTCATTGAAGCTTATTGGCTGTTTGGCTTACCATACGATAAGATTGAAGTCGTGTTACATAAAGAAAGTATCATTCATTCAATGGTTGAGTTTAAGGATACAAGTGTCATTGCACAATTAGGTACTCCTGATATGCGTGCTCCTATTCAATATGCCTTAACTTATCCGAATCGCCTTGAATTATCCAATGCAAAAAGACTTCAGTTATGGGAAGTAGGTAAGTTACATTTTTCACAGATGGATTACAATCGCTTCCGATGTTTAGCATTCGCATTTGAAGCAGGACAACAAGGCGGAACGATGCCAACCGTTTTAAATGCAGCAAATGAAGCAGCAGTTACAGCCTTTTTAGATGGTCATATTTCATTCTTGCAAATTGAAGATATGATTGAAAAAGCCATGCAGGATCATACTGTAATGCAAAACCCTTGTCTATCAACCATTAAAGAAGTAGATTTAGAAGCAAGGCAGTTTGTTAGATCTTTAACTACTAAAAGGGGGTAATACCCATTGAACACAGTCATTGCATTTATTGTCATCTTTGGAGCTTTAGTTTTCTTTCATGAACTAGGTCATCTTGTATTTGCAAAGCGAGCGGGTATTTTATGTCGTGAATTTGCGATTGGATTTGGTCCTAAAATCTTTTCATTTAAGAAAGATGAAACAGTGTACACCATTCGCCTATTACCGTTAGGTGGCTTTGTACGTATGGCCGGTGAAGATCCAGAAATGATTGATGTAAAACCTGGTCAAATTGTCGGGTTAAAGTTCGATGAGCGAGGAAAAGTAAATAAAGTTGTAATTAATAACAAAGAACAACATCCAGATGCGAAAGTCATTGAAGTCGAACAAGCAGACCTAGAGCACAAACTGTTTGTTTCTGGATACGAATCGGATGAAGAAGAACGTCTACAACGATTTGATGTAAGTGAAACGTCTTATTTTGTTGTCGATGGTGAAGAAGTTCAGATTGCACCTTATAACCGTCAGTTTGCTTCTAAAACATTAGGGCAGCGTACAATGGCTATTTTTGCAGGGCCTTTAATGAACTTTGTACTCGCGTTCTTTGTCTTTGTTTTCATTGGAATTGCCCAAGGGTATGCTGTTGATAGACCTATTATGGGTGAGCTTACAAAAGATGGGGCAGCGATTGAAGCTGGATTAAAAGAAGGCGATCAAATCCAAGCGATTGATGGTGAAAGTGTAACAACGTGGAACGATGTTGTCACGATTATCCGACAGCACCCAAATGAAGAGTTAACATTTACGATTAACCGTAATAATGAAACAACTGAGATTAACGTCACACCAGGAAGTCAAAAAGTGGATGATGAAACGATAGGATTAATTGGAGTGTATGCTCCCGTTGAAAAATCATTTTTTGGAGCCATTAAAAATGGGGTAACAGAAACATTTATGTGGACAAAAGAAATTGTCGTTGGATTAGGAAAGTTAATTACAGGACAATTCTCTATTGATATGTTATCAGGCCCAGTTGGAATTTATGTATCGACAGATCAAGTTGCTCAATCAGGTATTTATTATTTGATGAAATGGGCTGCTGTACTGAGTATTAATCTTGGTATTGTTAATCTATTGCCAATTCCAGCACTTGATGGAGGGCGCTTAATGTTCTTTGCTCTTGAAGCAGTACGAGGTAAACCGATCGACCGACAAAAAGAAGGTTTAGTTCACTTTGTTGGGTTTGCATTACTGATGTTATTGATGTTAGTTGTAACATGGAATGACATTCAGCGTTTCTTTTTATAAAATGTAAAAAGATTGTTAGACATGGAGATTTTTCTTCATGTCTAACTTTTCTAATAAGCTGTTAAACCATTATAATGAATAAAGGATTGTTAGTGTGTCATCCCATTCTGAATGTTAAAGAGTTTGTCTTTAGAGAGTTCAGTACGTTTATTATTTATTAGTTTTTGAAATCATTCATATAGTTATTGAAGAGGTGCGATGTTATGAGACAAAGTTCTACATTAATTCCAACATTAAGAGAAGTTCCAGCAGATGCAGAAGTGAAAAGTCATCAGCTATTGCTACGTGCCGGATATATGCGTCAAAACTCGAGTGGTGTCTATAGCTTTTTACCACTAGGAAAACGCGTGTTACAAAAGGTAGAGCAAATTGTTCGAGAAGAGATGGACCGCGCAGGTTCGGTTGAATTATTAATGCCAGCTTTACAACAAGCTGAATTATGGCAAGAATCAGGTCGATGGTATTCGTATGGTCCTGAGTTAATGCGAATGAAAGATCGTCATCAACGTGAATTTGCACTAGGTGCAACACATGAAGAAGTTATTACAAGTTTATTACGTGATGAAATCAAATCATATAAGCGCTTACCACTTAATCTGTATCAAATTCAAACAAAGTTTCGTGATGAAAAGCGTCCGCGCTTTGGTTTATTACGTGGTCGTGAATTCATTATGAAAGATGCTTATTCATTCCATGCGTCACAAGAAAGCTTAGATGAAGTGTATGACAAAATGTATAATGCCTATAGTCGAATCTTCGCAAGATGTGGCCTGAACTTCCGTGCAGTAATTGCGGATTCTGGCGCCATGGGTGGAAAAGATACGCATGAATTTATGGTGTTATCAGAAATCGGGGAAGATACGATTGCTTATTCAGATACATCTTCTTACGCAGCAAATGTTGAAATGGCGCCTGTTGTGACAACATATGAAAAAGAAAATGTAGCGGAAGAGTCATTAGAAAAAGTTGAAACACCGAATGAAAAAACAATCGAAGAAGTGGCAAAGTTCTTTAACGTAGAAGAAGCCAAATGTATTAAATCATTACTTTTCAAAGTTGATGATCGTTATGTTCTTGTTTTAGTACGTGGAGATCATGAAGTAAATGACATTAAAGTGAAAAATTATTTTGAAGCATCTGTAGTAGAATTAGCTTCAGCGGAAGAAACAAAACAAGCGATGAATTGTGCCGTTGGTTCTCTTGGACCAATTGCATTACCAGAAGGTATCGAAGTAATTGCAGATAATGGTGTACAAGCTGTTGTGAATGGTATTTGCGGAGCAAACAAAGAAGGCTACCATTATAAAGGAGTCAACCCAGAGCGTGATTTCAAAGCTGAATATGTTGATCTGCGCTTTATTAAAGAAGGTGATCCTTCTCCAGATGGACAAGGTATCATTAAGTTTGCTAAAGGAATTGAAGTAGGACATGTATTCAAGCTTGGTACACGTTATAGTGAAGCAATGAATGCAACATACTTAGATGAAAATGGACGTACTCAACCAATGATCATGGGTTGTTACGGTATTGGAGTATCTCGTATACTAGCAGCTATTGCTGAACAATTCAATGACGAGAATGGTCTAATTTGGCCAACGGCAGTAGCCCCTTACCATGTTCACTTAATCCCAGTGAATATGAAAAATGAAGAACAAAAAGAAGTGGCTGAACAATTATATAATGAATTGTTAGATAACCGTTATGAAGTATTGCTTGACGATCGTCAAGAGCGACCAGGTGTTAAATTTGCTGATTCTGACCTTATCGGTGTACCGGTGCGTGTTACAATTGGTAAACGTGCTTCAGAGGGAATTGTAGAAGTAAAGGTTCGTGAAACAGGTGAACAATTAGAAGTTGCTGTCGCAGAGTTACAACAAACGATTCAACAATTACTCACAACTAAATAATTGTTATCTATAGAGGAGGCTGATTCAAAAAGGTGTTTGTGACCCTTTTTGAATCAGCCTTATCTTCTCTTCTTTTTTGAATGATCTTTATGTTAAAATAACAAACAGTGAAATGAACGAATAAGGGGGGGAGCGAAGTGAGCCCACAATCAGCAGAACAAAAAGAGAGATTTGCTTTGCTATTGCAACAATTAGAGTTAACGAGTGATCAAGTAGTTCCTTATTTTGAGCAAGGAGCTATTGAAAAAGTCGTGATTCATAAAGAGCAAAAAAAATGGCATTTTCATCTTTATGTCAAAAAAGTATTGCCCTTTCAACTATATGAAATGCTTTTAACACAAATGAAAGCAAAATTTTCACATATTGCCAACGTGTCCTTTTCGATTCGAACAGATGACAAAGAATGTCAAGAAAATGATATACAAGCATACTGGCAACATTGTGTAAGTGAATTGCAAGGCATTTCACCGCTATTTTTATCCTTATTGAAAGAACAAGAACCAACCTCTAGTGGAATTAAGCTACAGTTATGTGTTCGAAATGATGCAGAAGGAATAGCGTTGAAGAAAAAGTATGGTCAGCTTATTAGTGATCAATACACTGCATATGGCTTTCCGACTTTGCAAGTTGTCACAGAAGTGGTTCACTCTCAAGAGGAATATAGTAAGTTTGTTGAGCAGAAAGAGCAAGAAGACAAAGAACGGGTATTGCAAGCCATTACTGATATGCAAAATAAAGAAAAAGAACAACAAGACGGTGAGGGTCCAACAGGTCCTGTCACGATTGGATATACCATTAAGGATGAAATTAAAACGATTCAATCCATTAATGATGAAGAGAAAGCAATCGCAATTCAAGGATATGTGTTTGATGCAGAGACAAAAGAGCTACGTAGTGGAAGAACGTTACTGGTATTCAAAATTACAGATTATACAGATTCCATTATGGTCAAAATGTTCTCGCGTGATAAAGAAGACATCCCACTGTTACAAGCCATTAAAAAAGGCATGTGGTTGAAAGTGAAAGGAAGTGTACAAAACGATACGTTTGTACGTGACCTTGTGATGATCGGGAAAGATGTGAACGAAATCCAACCACAAGAGCGAAAAGACACAGCTCCTGAAGGAGACAAGCGTGTTGAGCTGCATTTGCACACACCAATGAGCCAAATGGACGCTGTGACACCTGTTAGTAAATTAGTAGCACAAGCTAAAAAGTGGGGACATGAAGCCATTGCTATCACAGACCATGCAGTTGCTCAGTCATTTCCAGAAGCGTATTCAGCTGGTAAGAAAAATGGCATTAAGATTCTTTATGGTGTCGAAGCGAATCTTGTTGATGATGGTGTCCCCATTGCTTATAATGCCCAACCTATTGATTTAACTGAAGCAACATATGTTGTGTTCGACGTAGAAACAACGGGCCTCTCAGCTGTGTATGATACAATTATTGAACTTGCTGCTGTTAAGATGAAGGAAGGAGAGATTATTGACCGATTTGAGTCATTTGCTAACCCTCACCATCCTCTATCAGCAACAACCATTGATTTAACTGGTATTACAGATGACATGGTTCAAGAGGCGCCTGAGGTAGAAGAGGTGCTAAAAAAGTTTCATGATTGGATGGGTGATGCAATTTTAGTTGCCCATAATGCCAGTTTTGATATGGGGTTCTTAAACGTAGGACTGAAGAAAATAGGTTTAGAAAAAGCGCCAAATGGGGTCATTGATACACTGGAATTAGCAAGGTTCTTATATCCTGATATGAAAAACCATCGTTTAAATACATTAGCGAAGAAATTTGATGTTGACCTCACACAGCATCACCGAGCGATATATGATGCAGAAGCAACGGGCTACTTGTTAGCTAAAATGTTAAAAGATACATTGGAGAAAGACATTACGCATCATAATCAATTAAATGATTACATGGGACAAGGGAATGCTTATCAGCGAGCAAGGCCTTATCACGTGACAATCTTAGCTAAAAACGATCGAGGGTTAAAAAATCTATTTAAATTAGTTTCGATTGCTCACCTCGAATATTTTTATCGCGTGCCACGTATTCCTAGGTCTCAACTTGAGAAGTTACGTGAAGGATTATTAATTGGAACAGCTTGTGATAAAGGTGAAGTGTTTGAAGGGATGATGCAAAAATCACCTGAAGAGGTTGAACAAACGGCGGAATTTTATGATTATATTGAAGTGCAACCACCGACTAATTATGACCATTTAATTGAACTTGATTTGATTCATAATCAGCAAGCACTAAAAGAAATCATTGGGAACGTCGTAAAACTCGGTGAAAAGCTTAATAAACCAGTTGTTGCAACAGGAAATGTTCACTATTTAAATCCAGAAGACAAGATATACCGAAAAATTTTAGTTAGCTCACAAGGTGGAGCTAATCCACTTAATCGTCATCAATTACCAAATGTGCACTTTCGAACGACAGATGAAATGCTAGAATGTTTCTCGTTCTTAGGAGAAGAAAAAGCAAAAGAAATTGTTGTAACGAATACACAAAAAGTAGCAGCAATGATTGAGGAAGTTAAACCAATTAAGGATGAATTGTACACACCGAAGATTGAAGGCGCAGATGAAGAAATGCGTGAAATGAGTTATGCAATGGCAAAAAGCATTTATGGAGATGAATTACCGGAAATTGTTGAAGCCCGTCTTGAAAAAGAGTTAAAAAGTATTATTGGACATGGATTTGCGGTTATTTATTTAATCTCTCATAAACTTGTAAAAAAATCATTAGATGATGGTTATCTTGTTGGTTCGCGTGGATCAGTTGGCTCTTCTTTTGTTGCCACTATGACAGAAATTACAGAGGTCAATCCCCTACCACCTCATTATGTATGTCCTGAGTGTAAACACTCGGAGTTCTTTAATGATGGTTCAGTTGGGTCAGGATTTGACTTACCAGATAAAGACTGTCCTAATTGCGGTAGTGTGTATAAAAAAGATGGACACGATATTCCATTTGAAACCTTTCTTGGGTTTAAAGGAGATAAAGTTCCTGATATCGACTTGAACTTTTCAGGTGAATACCAACCACGTGCGCATCATTACACAAAAGTGTTGTTTGGAGAAGATAATGTGTATCGAGCGGGTACGATTGGTACGGTAGCAGAAAAAACAGCTTATGGATATGTAAAAGGATACGCAGGAGATCACGACCTTCATTTACGTGGCGCAGAAGTAGATCGTTTAGTGTCAGGGTGTACAGGTGTAAAGAGAACAACAGGACAGCATCCAGGAGGAATTATTGTTATCCCTGATTATATGGATGTGTTTGATTTTACACCAATTCAATATCCAGCTGATGCAAAAGGTGCAGAATGGAGAACCACCCATTTTGACTTCCACTCAATTCATGATAATGTGCTAAAACTTGATATACTTGGACACGATGATCCAACCGTTATTCGTATGCTTCAAGATTTAAGTGGAATTGATCCTAAAACCATCCCGACTGACGATCCGGAAGTGATGAAGATTTTCAGTGGAACGGAATCTCTTGGTGTGACACAAGAGCAAATCATGTGTAAAACAGGGACACTAGGTATCCCTGAGTTCGGTACACGGTTTGTTCGTCAAATGTTAGAAGACACGAAGCCGACAACTTTTTCAGAGTTAGTCCAAATTTCTGGGTTATCGCATGGAACTGATGTATGGTTAGGTAATGCTCAAGAGTTAATTCATAATGGAACATGTACGCTTAGTGAAGTAATTGGTTGTCGTGATGATATTATGGTTTATTTAATCTATCAAGGACTAGAACCTTCCTTAGCATTTAAAATCATGGAATCTGTACGTAAAGGAAAAGGGTTATCACCAGAATTTGAAGAGGAAATGATTAAAAATGATGTACCGGCTTGGTATATTGATTCTTGTAAGAAGATAAAATATATGTTCCCAAAAGCCCATGCTGCAGCCTATGTACTAATGGCTGTACGTATAGCTTATTTTAAAGTGCATCACGCGTTACTTTATTATGCAGCTTACTTTACAGTACGTGCGGATGACTTTGATATTGATACAATGGTGAAGGGCTCTACAGCTATTCGTGCAAAAATTGAAGAGATTAATGGAAAAGGGTTAGATGCTTCACCGAAGGAAAAGAACTTACTAACAGTATTGGAATTGTCACTTGAAATGTGCGAACGAGGGTACTCGTTTGGGAAAGTGGACTTGTATCGTTCAAGTGCAAGTGAATTTATTATTGATGGAGATAAACTTATTCCACCATTCAATTCAATTCCAGGGCTTGGTACCAACGCTGCAATTAACATTGTAAAAGCAAGAGCAGATGGTGAATTCTTATCGAAAGAAGATTTACAACAGCGTGGGAAAATATCAAAAACTATTTTGGAGTATTTAGATAACCACGGTTGTTTAGGATCACTTCCTGATCAAAACCAGCTCTCGCTCTTCTAACATTTGCATAAAAAGGTTGATTATGATATAGTAATGTTGGAAATGCTAAGGATACGGACGAAGAAGGAGTGGGGAAACCCACTCTTTCTTATTGGTACGGGTTTACTTAGTAAGGTGAAGTCCTAGTCGTGGAAGTAGCAGTACGTTTCTTTCTAGTGCTTCAGGCGAGATTGCTCATTGTGCGTAGGCTCGTTTTTAATTTTTAACAGAGCAAGCTTATGATACCCTGCTATTTTAGCAGGGAATTTTTATCAATGACCAATCACTCTTTTTCATAAGAGATATAAAAAACGTATAACATAAGCTCAAGGAAAGCCTTTTAAAGAGAAGGGTTCTTGAAAGGAGGAATAGAATGAGTAAGATAACAGAAGTTGTAGAAGAATTAGTGACACCTATTCTCCAAGAGATGAGTTTAGAACTTGTTGATATTGAATATGTAAAAGAAGGTCCTAATTGGTTTTTACGTGTGTTTATTGATTCTGAAACAGGAGTAGATATTGAGGACTGTGGTACTGTGAGTGAGCGATTAGGTGAAAAAATGGATGAGCTTGATCCAATTCAACATAACTACTTCCTCGAAGTCTCTTCTCCGGGTGCTGAGCGACCTCTTAAAAAGGAATCAGACTTTGAACGTTCTGTTGGTAAACATGTATACATAAAAACATACGAACCAATTGAGGGTGAGAAGGAGTTTGAAGGTGAACTTCAATCATTTGACGGACAAACTGTTACGTTAGTAGTGAAAATTAAAACACGTACAAAGACAGTAGTCCTTCCGTATGACAAAGTTGCATTTGCTAGGTTAGCAATTGTATTTTAACGTTGAATGGTAATCATTAAAGGGGGATTAACGACGATGAGCAGCGAGTTATTAGATGCCCTAATTTTACTCGAAAAAGAGAAGGGTATTAGTAAAGATGTCATTATTGATGCGATTGAAGCAGCACTAATTTCTGCTTACAAGCGAAACTTTAATCAAGCGCATAACGTAAGAGTAGATATGAATTTAGATAAAGGAACAATGCGTGTGTTTGCACGTAAAGACGTTGTAGCTGACGTATACGATCCTCGTTTAGAAATTTCAGTTGAGGAAGCACAATTAATCAATCCAAACTATCAGTTAGACGATGTGGTTGAGATTGAAGTGACACCTAAAGATTTTGGACGTATTGCAGCTCAAACCGCAAAACAGGTTGTAACACAACGTGTACGTGAAGCAGAACGTGGAGTTATTTACTCTGAATTTAGCGATCGTGAAGAAGATATTATGACAGGAATTGTTCAAAGACAAGATGCACGATTTATCTATGTAAGTCTTGGGAAAATTGAAGCATTACTTCCACAAACGGAACAAATGCCAAACGAACAGTACAAGCCACATGACCGCATTAAAGTGTACATTACAAAAGTTGAGCGTACAACAAAAGGGCCTCAAATCTATGTATCTCGTACGCACCCGGGTCTTTTAAAGCGTTTGTTTGAAAAAGAAGTACCTGAAATTTATGATGGCACAGTGGAATTAAAATCTGTTGCACGTGAAGCGGGAGACCGTTCAAAGATCTCTGTTCATTCAGAGTATGATGAAGTAGATCCAGTTGGTTCATGTGTAGGTCCAAAAGGTCAACGTGTGCAAGCAGTTGTAAATGAGCTAAAAGGTGAGAAAATTGATATTGTTCGCTGGTCTAGTGATCCGGTTGAATTTGTGGCAAATGCATTAAGTCCATCAAAAGTACTTGAAGTAATGGTAGATGAAGAAGGAAAAGCTACAACGGTTATTGTACCTGATTATCAGTTATCACTAGCAATTGGTAAAAGAGGACAAAATGCTCGTTTAGCAGCAAAACTAACAGGTTGGAAAATCGATATTAAGAGTCAATCTGAAGCAGAACAAGAAGGTATTTACGTTCAAAATCATCAAGATACATTAGTTAGTCGAGATGCATTCGATGTTGAAGATGACGAAGAAATGGAATAAGAGGTGAAACCAGGTGAACAATCGTAAAAAAGTCCCGATGCGAAAATGTGTAGCAACACAAGAGATGAAGCCTAAAAAAGAGCTTGTACGCATTGTACGATCAAAAGAAGGCGACGTGTCGATTGATTTAACTGGTAAAAAGTCCGGGCGTGGAGCTTATTTAAGTAAAGATGAAGCAGCGATTGCGTTAGCAAAACAAAAAAACAGTTTAGCTAACCATTTAAATGTAGCAATTCCTGAAGAACTTTATGATGAATTACTAGCGCTTGTGGAAAAGGAGAAACAGTCAAAGTGAAGAATGATGAACGATGGCGCTCTTTTTTAGGACTTGCAAATCGAGCTCGTAAAATTATTTCTGGTGAAGAACTTGTTGTAAAAGAAGTTCGAAAACAAAATGCAAAGTTAGTCATCTTAGCAAAAGATGCATCAGCTAATACATTAAAGAAAGTAACCGACAAATGTACACACTACAATGTTCAAGTGAAGTTTGTGGATGATCGTTACGTACTAGGGCAAGCGATAGGAAAAGAAGCCCGTGTCGTTGTAGCTGTATTAGATGGTGGCTTTGCCAGTAAGCTAGTTACGATGCTCGATTAATTCTTTTGGGGGTGAAAGTATGAGTAAAGTACGCGTATATGAATATGCAAAACAACTTAATATTTCAAGTAAAGATGTTATTTCGAAGCTAGGTGAAATGGGCATCGAGGTATCAAACCATATGGGTACGCTTGAAGCAGATGCAATTGGAAAGTTAGATTCTATTTATAAAAAAGAGAATACACCTTCTCCATCAGCAGCTAATCAAAAATACAATCAGGAGTTCTCTACAAGTGAAGAGAAACCTGCAAATAAAAAGCCTCAACCTAACAACCGTGATGGCAAGAAACCAAATAACCCATCTCAAAAGCCTGCAAATAAAGGTAAAAAAGGCAACAACCGAAATCAAAAAGGTGGCAACCGACCACAGTCAGCGCCAAAGCCACAGCCAAAAACAAAAGAGTTACCAGAAAAGGTAACATTTGTTGGAAGTATGACGGTTTCTGAACTAGCAAAAGCGTTAGGAAAAGAGCCATCAGAAATTATTAAAAAGCTATTTATGCTTGGTGTTATGGCCACAATCAACCAAGAGCTTGATAAAGATTCAATTGAATTAATTGCAGGGGAGTATGGTGTACCTGTAGAAGAAGAAATTGTTGTTGACGAAGCGGACTTCGAAACAATGGATATTGCAGATGATGAAGAAAATCTACAAGAGCGTCCACCAGTTGTGACGATCATGGGTCACGTTGACCATGGTAAAACAACGCTTCTTGATTCAATTCGTAACACAAAAGTAACGGCTGGAGAAGCAGGTGGAATTACACAGCATATCGGTGCTTATCAAGTAATGGTTAATGATAAAAAAATCTCATTCCTTGATACACCAGGACATGCTGCATTTACAACAATGCGTGCACGTGGAGCGCAAGTAACAGATATTACAATCCTAGTAGTAGCAGCAGATGATGGAGTAATGCCTCAAACAATAGAAGCGATTAACCATGCTAAAGCAGCAGAGGTACCTATTATTGTAGCTGTTAATAAAATGGATAAAGAATCCGCAAACCCAGAACGTGTAATGCAAGAGCTAATGGAACACGGTCTTGTAGCAGAAGAATGGGGCGGAGATACAATCTTCTGTAAGTTATCTGCATTATCAGGAGAAGGTATTGATCAGTTACTTGAAATGATTTTATTAGTTAGTGAAGTAGAAGAATTAAAAGCAAACCCAAGCCGTCGTGCACTAGGAACAGTTGTAGAAGCACAACTTGATAAAGGACGCGGTTCTGTTGCAACGTTACTAGTTCAAAACGGTACACTACGTGTTGGAGATCCGATTGTTGTAGGTAATACATTTGGGCGTGTACGTGCAATGGTAAACGATCTTGGTCGTCGTGTGAAAGAAGCGGGGCCGTCTACACCAGTTGAGATCACAGGTCTTAACGAAGTACCATTAGCGGGTGATCGCTTCATGGTATTTGAAGATGAGAAAAAAGCTCGTCAAATTGGTGAAGCACGTGCTCAAAAACAATTAGAACAACAACGTGGTGAAAAATCACGTGTTAGTCTTGATGATTTGTTTGAGAAAATCAAGCAAGGTGAAATGAAAGACTTAAACCTAATTGTAAAAGCTGACGTACAAGGTTCTGTAGAAGCATTAGCAGCAGCTCTTCAAAAGATTGATGTTGAAGGTGTGAATGTCCGCATTATCCACACAGGTGTAGGAGCAATTACTGAGTCTGATATTATTCTTGCTACAGCATCAAATGCAATTGTCATCGGATTTAACGTACGTCCAGATGGTGGAGCTAAGCGTACAGCTGAAGCTGAAAAAGTAGACATTCGTTTACACCGCATTATCTACAAAGTAATCGAAGAAATTGAAGCTGCGATGAAAGGAATGCTTGATCCAGAATTCGAAGAGAAAGTAATTGGTCAAGTAGAAGTACGTCAAACATTTAAAGTGTCTAAAATCGGTACAATTGCGGGAAGTTATGTAACAGACGGAAAAATTACTCGTCATAGTAGTATTCGTCTAATCCGTGATGGCATTGTTATCTTTGAAGGTGAAATTGATGCATTAAAACGTTACAAGGATGATGCAAAAGAAGTAGCACAAGGATATGAATGTGGTATTACCATTAAAAACTTTAACGATGTTAAAGAAGGCGATATAATCGAAGCGTATGTGATGGAGGAAATCGAACGTAAATGATTGGTGTTGTAGAGTGTGAGTGCATGATTTATAATGCAGCTTCTTTAAAAGAAAAACGAGCAGTTTTGCAGCGTATTTTAATGCGCTTAAAACAAAAATACAACATTTCAGTATCAGAAATTGATTTTCAAGACGTATGGCAACGAACAAAGATTGGCATCGTCGCCATCTCATCAAATCGAATAGCAACAGAAAAAGAGTTGCAAAAAGCATTAAGCTTAATTGATTCTTTTCCTGAAATCGAACGAACAGTAACAACGTTTGAGTGGTTATAGAGAGAAGGGGTGAGAAAGATGAAATTAAGATCAAATAGAGTCGGCGAGCAAATGAAAAAAGAGTTAAGTGAGATTATTGGTCGTAAAATCAAAGACCCTCGCATTGGTTTTGTAACAGTTACAGACGTTCAAGTATCAGGTGATCTTCAGCAAGCAAAAGTGTTTATCTCGGTGTTAGGAGATGCTGAGCAACGAGAAAATACTTTAAAAGGTCTTGCGAAAGCAAAAGGATTCATTCGCTCTGAAATTGGTCAGCGTATTCGCTTGCGTAAAACGCCAGAGATTATCTTTGAGTTTGATGAGTCAATTGATTATGGTAACCGTATTGATACACTGTTACATGAAATAAAAAAAGAAAATGACGATCAGTAATTGAATTGTCATGCCATGAAATATGGTGGTATTCTATCTTTCTAAGAGGTTGTCCTAAAAGTATGGTTTATGCTTCTAGGACAGCCTTTTTTTAAGGATACATAGTAGGAGCATTGTAAGCAGAAAATGAAGAAAAGGGAAAGGAGTTGGTCTACAATGGATGGTGTCTTAGTTTTACATAAGCCAAAAGGAATGACCTCTCATGACTGTGTATTTAAAGTGCGTAAGCTGTTGCATACCAAAAAGGTTGGACATACTGGAACATTAGATCCAGATGTGACGGGCGTTCTTCCAATTTGTATTGGACGAGCAACTAAGATTGTTGAATATTTAACAGGTGCAACAAAGATATATGAAGGTGAAGTAACAATTGGTTTTTCAACGACAACTGAGGATAAGTCAGGAGAAATCGTTGAGCAAAAGAAAGTAACGGAAACATATACGCGAGAAGACATTTTACGTTTATTACAATCACTTACGGGAGAGATTGAACAAACGCCGCCTATGTATTCAGCGGTAAAAGTAAACGGTGTAAGGCTATACGAGTATGCACGAAAAGGCATTGAAATTGAACGTCCTTCAAGAAGAGTGACCATCTACAAGTGTGAGTTGCTAGATGAACGAACAGAATTCAAAGGAGAAACAATTTCTTTTCGTTTTCGTGCAGCATGCAGCAAAGGAACATATATCCGAACATTGGCCGTTATGATGGGAGAGAAATTGGGTTATCCAGCTCACATGTCTGATTTAAAAAGAACAGGGTCAGGTCAGTTTACATTGGATGACTGTTTAACTTTTGAGGAGATTGCAAAAGCAGTAGAAGATGGAACGATTCAATCTCATTTGTATCCAATCGAACGTGCTCTTTTTCATTTGCCGAAACTAACAATAAATGATACATTAGCAATGAAAGTGAAAAATGGAGCGTTATTACCATGTCCGACAGATGTTGATGTATCACAAGGCCCAATCTTAATGATGAATGAGAGCGGTCAATGTTTAGCAATTTATGCACAACATCCTAGTAAACAACATTTAATTAAACCGACGAAAGTGCTTGTAATTTAAGAAAGTCGGTTAAAAGAAAAGGTGAGTTCTACTTTGGAAACGATTGAAATTCGACATCCACATCATTTTCAGCGAGATGCAATACAACCTTCAGTCATGGCGCTTGGCTATTTTGATGGCATTCATTTAGGTCATCAAGAAGTAATTAAAACCGCTAAAAAATTGGCAGATAAAAAAGCCATAGCAAGTGCTGTTATGACGTTTGATCCTCACCCTTCCGTTGTCCTTGGACGGAATGTTCAACATGTAGAGATGATTACACCGCTAAATGAAAAGCAAAAGATCATGGAAGAGCTAGGAATTGATTTTCTTTATATTGTTCATTTCGACAAAGAATTTGCTAGCTTACTACCTCAACAATTTGTGGATGAGTATATCATTGGTCTAAATGTTCAACATGTGGTGGCAGGATTTGATTACTCGTATGGAAAGCTAGGAAAGGGTACAATGGAAACATTGCCATTTCATTCTCGCAATCAGTTTACACAAACCATTGTTAACAAGTTGACAAATGATAAAGAAAAGATTAGTTCTACACTTATTCGTCAATGTATAGCTGAAGGAGAGGTAGAAAGAATTCCTCGTTTATTAGGAAGACATTATACAGTAGCAGGTCATGTTGTTCATGGAGATAAAAGAGGAAGACAAATTGGTTTTCCTACCGCTAATGTGGCACTTTCAGATACCTATTTAACACCTCGGATTGGCGTATATGCAGTTGAGATGAAAGTGGAAAATGTGTGGTATAAAGGTGTATGTAACATAGGATATAAACCAACTTTTCATAAAGAGCAGCTTGATAAACCAACAATTGAAGTTCATTTGTTTTCCTTTAATGAACAAATTTATGATAAATCAGTTACTGTGAAATGGCATAAAAAGATTCGAACAGAGAAAAAATTCTCGAGTGTCGATGATCTTGTAGCACAAATTGCTCAAGATAAAAAAGAAGCTCAACAATATTTTTTGTCTTCATATGATCACGTGAAAGAATCAATTAATTAGGTTGTTTTTAAAAGGTACTTGTTTAAAGTTGAACCAGTTTTAAATATTTATTTTTAAAAAACATGCATAGAAACTTGCAATTATATGATGAAAGTAGTATGATTACAAATGTATGAAAAACAACCATTGCTTGGCGTAACGATTCACCAACGTTGTGCTAGGGAATTGGGGTTTAATTAATGAGGAGGTGAATAGGATGGCTATCACACAAGAGCGCAAGAATGAACTTATCAACGAGTACAAAACTCATGCAAATGACACTGGATCTCCAGAAGTTCAAATTGCTGTCCTAACTGAGCAAATTAACAACTTAAACGGACATTTACGTACGCACAAGAAAGATCACCATTCACGTCGTGGTCTTCTAAAAATGGTAGGTAGACGCCGTAATTTACTAAACTACCTTCGTAACAAAGATGTTACTCGTTATCGTGAGTTAATCAACAAGCTTGGTTTACGTCGATAATCAGAAAAAAAAGCGGGAGCATTCCCGCTTTTTTAGTATGTAGATTTAAAATTACCGAAAGATGTTACATAATGTGAAAAAAACTTTTGTTTTTTCTTATTTCGTTTATACTAACACTATCACATTTGTTTACATACATATTTTATAAGTAGAGAGGGGTACTCCTTTATATGGAACAAGAAAAGCGAGTGTTCTCCATGGATTTAGCGGGCCGTAAGTTAGAGGTTGAAATTGGACAACTAGCAAAGCAAGCAAACGGTGCTGCATTAATTCGTTACGGAGATACAGTAGTATTAAGTACAGCAACAGCTTCAAAAGAACCAAAAAATTTAGATTTCTTTCCATTGACAACAAACTATGAAGAGCGTTTATACGCTGTCGGGAAAATTCCTGGTGGATTTATTAAGCGTGAGGGACGACCTAGTGAGAAAGCAATTTTAGCGAGTCGTTTAATTGACCGTCCAATCCGTCCACTTTTTGCAGATGGATTCCGTAATGAAGTACAAGTAATTAGCATTGTAATGAGTGTAGACCAAAATTGCTCTTCTGAAATGGCTGCAATGTTTGGTTCATCTCTAGCTCTTTCAGTATCAGACATTCCGTTTGAAGGGCCAATTGCTGGTGTAATCGTTGGTCGTATCAATGATGAGTTTGTTATTAACCCATCGGTTGAACAACTTGAAAAAAGCGATATTCACTTAACAGTAGCGGGTACAAAAGACGCGATTAACATGGTTGAAGCTGGCGCTGATGAAGTACCAGAAGAAGTTATGTTAGAAGCGATCATGTTTGGACATGAAGAAATTAAAAAGTTAATTGCCTTCCAAGAAGAAATTGTGGCTCAAATGGGCGTTGAGAAGATGGAAGTAAAACTTTATCAAGTAGACGCAGATATTGAAAAGCAAGTGCGTGAAATAGCTGAAACTGACATGAATCGTGCTGTTCAAGTGCAAGAGAAACATGCTCGTGAAGAAGCAATTAAAGAAGTAAAAGATGCTGTTGTAGCTAAGTTTGAAGAACAAGAAGTAGAAGAAGACGTTCTGAAGCAAGTAAAAGAAACGTTATCAAAGCTTGTGAAAAGTGAAGTACGTCGTCTAATTACAGAAGAAAAGGTACGCCCAGATGGTCGACGCATTGACGAAATTCGTCCACTTGCTTCCGAAACTGGACTATTACCACGTACACATGGATCTGGTTTATTCACACGTGGTCAAACACAAGCGTTAAGCATTTGTACGTTAGGCGCACTTGGAGATGTTCAAATCTTAGATGGATTAGGCATTGAAGAGTCAAAACGTTTTATGCATCATTATAACTTCCCACAATTTAGTGTGGGAGAAACAGGGCCAATGCGTGGACCAGGTCGCCGTGAAATTGGACATGGTGCACTAGGAGAGCGAGCGCTTGAGCCGGTTATTCCATCTGAAAAAGATTTCCCGTATACTGTTCGTCTAGTATCTGAAGTGTTAGAATCAAACGGTTCTACATCTCAAGCAAGTATTTGTGCTAGCACATTAGCAATGATGGATGCAGGTGTACCAATTAAAGCACCGGTAGCGGGAATTGCAATGGGACTTATTAAGTCAGGTGAGCACTACTCGATTTTAACAGATATTCAAGGGATGGAAGATCACTTAGGAGATATGGACTTTAAAGTAGCTGGTACTTCAAAAGGTGTAACAGCACTTCAAATGGACATTAAGATTGAAGGGTTGTCTCGTGAAATCTTAGAAGAGGCACTTCAGCAAGCCAAAGCAGGTCGTATGCATATTTTAGAACATATGATGTCTGTTATCGCAGAGCCTCGTACTCAGTTATCAGAATATGCACCAAAAATTCTAATGATGAGTATTAACCCAGATAAGATCCGTGATGTTATTGGACCAAGTGGTAAGCAAATCAATAAGATTATCGAAGAAACGGGCGTTAAGATTGATATTGAGCAAGATGGAACAGTTTTTATCTCTTCAACGAATCAAGAGATGAATGAAAAAGCGAAAAAAATCATCGAAGATATCGTTCGTGAAGTTGAAGTAGGTCAAATGTATCTAGGTAAAGTAAAACGTATTGAAAAGTTTGGTGCGTTTGTTGAACTGTTCAGTGGTAAAGATGGTCTTGTTCACATTTCTGAACTAGCAGAAGAACGCATCGGAAAAGTAGAAGACGTTGTAGCAATTGGCGATGAAATTCTAGTTAAAGTAATGGAAGTCGACAAGCAAGGTCGCGTAAACTTATCACGAAAAGCAATTTTAAAAGAGCAAAAAGAGCAAGAACAAAAAGAAGTACAAAAATAATAATAAACCTTTTATTTTCACAAAAGGCATTTTATGAGGTGACTCAAAAGGGCTGATTTTCGTTCTTTTGAGTCACCTTCTTTTGTTCAACTTGTTCTACCTTGTCCCTTTCATACATATTTTTGATGATAGGGGGGGAAGAATAAGTGAAAAGAATGCTTATAAAAGTTGTTCCGTTTGTATTTTTACTAACGATTACATATCAATCTGTTCAAAATCCTTACACGACTTCATTTGTAGAAGGATTAAAAGCAGACACAATGACTGTCAGTAAACAAAAAGATGCACTTTATATGGACATTCAAGCAAAAGCAAAACAGTACGAAATAAAGCCGCAAGATGCTAGAGTAGATAAAGTATGGAAACTTGTTCCGGGATATAATGGTTTAAAAGTCGATGTAGATGCATCGTATAAAAGTATGAAAAAAGATGGTGTATTTACAGAAGATAAATTAATCTACAAACAAGTAAAGCCAAATGTACACTTATCTGACCTACCAGCACAACCAATTTATCGTGGACATGAAGACAAGCCGATGGTTTCATTTATTATTAATGTAGCATGGGGTAACGAGTATATCCCATCAATGCTTGACACGTTGAAAAAGCATCATGTAAAAGCGACGTTTTTTTTAGAAGGACGTTGGGTGAAAAATAACCCAGATATGACCAAAGTTATTTTAGATGCAGGGCATGAGCTAGGAAATCATTCTTACTCCCATCCAGATATGGCTAGGTTAACAAATGATCGATCACGAGAAGAGTTAGTTAATACAAACGATGTCATGAAATCCGTGACAGGTAAAGAAAACAAATGGTTTGCACCTCCTAGTGGAAGTTATCGTCAAGAAACGGTTGAGATTGCTTCTGAATTAAATATGAGAACAATTATGTGGAGTGTTGATACAATTGATTGGCAAAAGCCTCAGCCAGATGTGTTAATTCAACGTGTGATGAAAAAAGTTCACCCAGGTGCAATTATTTTAATGCATCCAACAGATTCAACTGCCAAGTCACTAGACCGATTAATTCAAAATATAAAAGACGAGCAATTAGAGATAAGTGATCTAACTACTTTGCTGGATGAAGAAAGAATGATTAAATAAACATGTAAGGTACTTTGCAATGTTAGCTTCTATTGATATACTGTCTGTGGAAATATGCTAATAATTGTTAAAAAGGATGGATGAAGAAAGGGTGGCACTAGTTTGATCAAACGATATACATGTCAAAACGGTGTAAGAATTGTATTAGAAAATATTCCAACGGTCCGATCTGTTGCCATTGGTGTTTGGATTGGCACAGGATCACGTAATGAATCATTTGAAAGAAATGGGATCTCCCACTTTTTAGAGCACATGTTTTTTAAAGGAACAAAAACGAGATCAGCCAGAGAAATTGCTGAAAGCTTTGATCGTATAGGCGGACAAGTAAATGCTTTTACATCAAAAGAATACACGTGCTACTATGCAAAAGTATTAGATGAACATGCCAATCAAGCATTAGATGTATTAGCGGATATGTTCTTTCATTCAGAGTTTGATGAGACTGAATTAAAGCGTGAAAAAAATGTAGTATATGAAGAAATTAAGATGTATGAGGATACGCCTGATGATATCGTTCACGATTTATTAGGAAAAGCAGTGTATGGTGATCATGCATTGGGTTATCCAATCTTAGGTACAGAAGAAACATTAAAGGCATTTAATGGTGATTCGTTAAGAATATATATGGATGAAACATATATTCCAGAAAATGTGGTTATTTCAGTAGCAGGAAATATTGATGAGTCATTTGTCAAAGAAGTAGAGAACTATTTCGGTACATATACATCTTCTCATTCTACACAGCAATATAAGCAACCAGCATTTCATACGAATCATTTAGCACGTAAAAAAGATACAGAGCAAGCCCACCTATGTTTAGGGTTTAAAGGGTTAGAAATCGGTAATAAAGATGTGTATAGCTTGATTGTTCTTAATAATATTTTAGGAGGAAGCATGAGTAGCCGTTTGTTCCAAGATGTACGTGAACAAAAAGGGTTAGCTTATTCAATTTTCTCCTATCATTCTTCTTACCGAGACAGCGGACTCGTGACAATTTACGGTGGTACAGGTAGCAATCAACTAGATGTTCTTTACGATACAATTCAAGAAACCTTATCTCAGTTAAAAGATAAAGGTATTACTGAAAAAGAACTTGAAAATAGCAAAGAGCAATTAAAAGGTAACCTCATGCTTAGCTTAGAAAGTACCAATAGTCGAATGAGTCGTAACGGGAAAAATGAGCTAATGTTAGGGAAACATCGTACACTAGATGAAATCATTGAACTAGTTAATAACGTTACAAAAAATAGTGTCGATACGTTAGCTCGAGATATTTTTACAAAAGACTTTGCACTTTCACTTATTAGTCCATCAGGTGAACTTCCTAAAAAGTTGCAATAAACAACACAAATAAAAAAACACAAGGGTTACATTCCCTTGTGTTTTTTTATTTGTGTTGTCATTTTTTATAGGACATGATCGATACAATAGAATAAAGGAAATCTTAAAGGAGTGAGAATGATGAGATTAAGTGAATTAAGTGGGAAAGAAATTGTTGATATAAAGCGAGCTGAACGACTTGGCGTTTTAGGGCAAACGGATCTTGAAATCAATGAACAAACAGGACAAATTAATGCCCTCATTATTCCGAGTATTAAATGGTTTGGATTAAAGCGACAAGGTCAAGATATCCGTGTTCCTTGGCAACACATAAAAAAAATTGGGGCTGATATGATTATTATTGATATTGCAAATTATGAAACAGATAAAGAAGGAAGTGAAAGTTAATCGTGATGTTAGCACCAAAGTGGGTGTAAATAACGTTGGAAAGGTAGACACAGAAATCTTTTTTCATCTTTATAAAGTCAAGAATCCAAAAGCTGCTTAGACTGCAAAGAACGTTTGCGATCTAGGCAGCTTTTCTCATTCACCGATTCAGATGTCACGACATAGTATGTTGAAGACAAAAGTAATTGGGCATGAAAAAGAGTGATGAAATGCCTTTGAATATCTCTTAGAAAACGAACTATATCCATACAACACTAAAGAAGGTGAAGGAGCAACATGTTGACGGATTTGCACATCGCTGTAATTGGTGGTGATGCCAGACAGCTTGAAGTGATACGCAAACTCATTGAACTCGATGCTAAAATTTCATTAATTGGATTTGATCAACTTGATCATGGATTTACAGGTGCCACTAAATATCATATTGATGAACTTAGCTTTAAAGATGTAGACGCGATTATCCTTCCAGTTGCTGGTACTAATCACGAAGGGCAAGTTGACACGATTTTTTCAAACGAAAAAGTGTACTTAAAAGAAGAAGTAGTCAAACAAACACCTAGTCACTGTACAATTTATTCTGGTATTAGTAATGATTATCTTAATCAGTTAACGAAATCAACAAAGCGGAAGCTAGTACAACTATTTGAACGTGATGATATTGCCATTTATAACTCTATTCCAACCGTTGAGGGAACAATTATGCTGGTTATTCAGCATACAGATTTCACCATACACGGGTCTAGAATTGCTGTATTAGGTTTAGGGAGAGTGGGGATGAGCGTTGCTAGGTCATTCGCTGCTCTAGGTGGAAAAGTAAAAGTAGGTGCGAGGAAATCTGAACACCTTGCTCGTATTTCAGAAATGGGTCTGAAGCCTTTTCACTTATCAAATTTAGCAGAAGAGGTTTCAGATGTTGATATTTGTATTAATACAATCCCTTATCCAATTTTATCTGCTAATGTCCTTTCGAAAGTGCCGTCTCACTGCTTAATTATTGATTTAGCCTCAAAGCCAGGTGGAACAGATTTTCGGTATGCAGAGAAAAGGGGAATTAAAGCAATTCTAGCTCCTGGATTACCTGGAATTGTGGCCCCAAAGACAGCAGGTCAGATTGTTGCGAATGTATTAACAAAATTATTATCTGACGATCTTGCTCAACGAAAGGAGAAAAAATAATGTCACTAAAAGGAAAACGTATTGGCTTTGGATTAACAGGTTCTCATTGTACGTACAATGAAGTGATGCCTGAAATTGAAAAGCTTGTTAACTTAGGAGCAGAAGTACTCCCAGTGGTTTCTTATACGGTACAATCAACAGATACTCGTTTTGGAGATGGTGCAGACTGGATTAAAAGAATTGAAGAAATAACAGGAAATGCTGTTATTAATTCAATTGTTAAAGCAGAGCCACTAGGACCTAAAATTCCTTTAGATTGTATGGTTATTGCACCTTGCACAGGAAATTCAATGAGTAAATTAGCAAACGCGTTAACAGAATCACCTATTCTAATGGCGGCAAAGGCAACCTTACGCAATCACAAACCTGTTGTATTAGGTATCTCCACAAATGATGCGCTAGGATTAAATGGAATTAATTTAATGCGTTTAATGTCAACTAAGAATTTTTATTTTATTCCATATGGTCAAGATGATCCAGTGAAAAAGCCAAACTCAATGGTTGCGAGAATGAATCTATTAACAGATACAGTCTATGCAGCATTAGAAGGGAAACAACTACAACCAGTTATTATTGAGAAATTCCGTGATAGCGAAAGTTAACAGTTCTTGATAGAATAAAAGAAGAGAAGATTTTATAAAATCTTCTCTTCTTTAACGCAATGATATGTTAAAATAAAAGCTATTCATGATTTGTGGAGGTAAGAAGTTCTATGTATCATGCTCGCGAAGTGAAAGTTAAACATATTTCACTATTCGTTATATAGCAATAAACGACAGAAACAATGATGTTTTTTCTAAAAGATATTGAAGTGTAAAACATGATAATAGTTGAAACTTGTTGGAGGGGATTTTAAAATGGCAAATGGATTACATGTAGCAGTAGTAGGAGCAACGGGTGCAGTAGGTCAACAAATGTTAAAAACGTTAGAAGAGCGTCAATTTCCTGTAGGGAAATTAACATTATTATCATCAGCTCGTTCAGCTGGGAAGGTACTTCAATTTAATGGAGAAGAAATTGTGATTCAAGAAGCAACGCCTGATAGTTTTGAAGGAGTAGATATTGCTTTATTTAGTGCTGGTGGTAGTATTTCAAAAGCATTAGCGCCTGAAGCAGTAAAGCGTGGTGCAGTCGTAGTTGACAACACAAGTGCATACCGTATGGACGAAAATGTACCATTAGTTGTACCTGAAGTTAACGAAGAGGACATCAAAGCACACAATGGAATTATCGCAAATCCTAATTGTTCTACGATTCAAATGGTGGCAGCACTTGAACCACTTCGTCAGTCATATGGTTTAAAGAAAGTACTTGTATCAACGTATCAAGCGGTATCGGGTGCTGGAGCAGCTGCAATTAATGAACTAAAAGAACAATCTCAAGCCATTTTAGATGAGAAAGAATTTACACCTGAAATTTTGCCGGTAGGTAGTGATAAAAAGCATTATCAAATTGCATTTAATGCGATTCCGCAAATTGATAAGTTTCAAGAAAACGGATTTACGTTCGAAGAAATGAAAATGATCAACGAAACAAAGAAAATCATGCATATGCCTGAACTTCAAGTTGCAGCAACGTGCGTTCGTTTACCAGTTGTAACAGGACACTCTGAGTCTGTATATATTGAAGTAGAAAAAAGCGGTGTTACCGTGCAAGAAGTCAAGCAATTATTATCAGAAGCGCCTGGAATTGTTCTACAAGATGACCCAGAAAATCAAGTATATCCAATGCCAGCAGATTGTGTTGGGAAAAGAGACGTGTTTGTAGGACGTATCCGTAAAGATTTGGATAATGATAAAGGGTTCCATATGTGGATTGTTTCTGATAACTTATTAAAAGGTGCTGCATGGAACTCTGTTCAAATTGCAGAGTCATTAATTAAGTTAGGACTTGTGAAATAATTACAACAAGATTGCTTCAATGAAGTAATGAGGTGTGTTTATGAAGAAGATTATTGTTCAAAAGTTTGGTGGTACTTCTGTACGTGATGAAGTTGGTAGAGAACGTGCAGTTCATCATATTAAATGTGCATTAAGCGAAGGATACAAGGTAGTCGTTGTTGTCTCTGCTATGGGACGTAAAGGAGAACCATATGCGACAGATACCTTACTGTCCTTAGTAAACGGAAGTCAAGCAACGTTAAATAAGCGTGAATTAGACATGTTAATGTCTTGTGGGGAGTTAATCTCGTCTGTTGTTTTTTCAAACTTATTAAATTCAAATGAAATTAAAGCAACAGCTTTAACAGGCGCACAAGCTGGATTTGTAACAAACGGTGATTTTACAAACGCAAAAATTATCGACATGAAATGTGATCGGATTTATGAAGAGTTAGAGCAACATGATGTCGTTGTAGTAGCAGGCTTTCAAGGTGCTTCAGCGAATGGAGATGTAACAACTCTAGGAAGAGGTGGAAGTGACACTTCTGCCTCTGCTTTAGGTGCGGCGTTAAGTGCAGATTTTGTTGATATTTTTACGGATGTAGAGGGTGTTATGACTGCGGATCCTCGAATTGTGGAGGATGCAAGGCCGCTTTCAGTTGTTACTTATAATGAAATTTGTAATATGGCTTATCAAGGTGCGAAAGTCATTCATCCACGAGCAGTAGAGATTGCGATGCAAGCAAAAGTACCAATTCGTGTTCGTTCTACTTATTCCGATACAGAAGGAACGCTCGTTACATCACACGGATATGCTCAACAAAAAGGTAGCGATGTACAAGAACGGTTAGTGACGGGTATCGCTCATGTGTCAAATGTGACACAAATTAAAGTGTTTAGTAAAGAAGGCAACTATGATATTCAGTCTGAAGTCTTTAAAGCAATGGCAAATGCTCAGATAAGTGTGGACTTTATTAACATTTCTCCAAAAGGTGTTGTCTACACGGTAACAGATGAGTCAACTGATCGTGCTATTGAAGTATTAGAAAGCATGGGATATGAACCGTTTGTTACTCGTCATTGTGCGAAGGTCTCTACAGTGGGAGCTGGAATTGCTGGGGTACCAGGAGTGGCAGCTAAAATTGTAACAGCACTTTCAGTAGATGGTATTCAAATTTTACAATCAGCCGATAGTCATACTACAATTTGGGTATTAGTAAAAGAAGAAGACTTAAAGAAAGCTGTTAATGCTCTTCACAACACATTTGAACTATCAAAAGTGGAAAAATAGAGCGTTAATTGAATAGCAAGGAGTGAACATACGATGGATTTTGGAAAAGTTTCAACAGCTATGGTTACCCCTTTTGATCACAAAGGGAACATTGATTTTCAAAAAACTACACAATTAATTAACTATTTGATTGATAACGGATCAGATTCATTAGTGGTAGCAGGGACAACAGGTGAATCACCAACATTATCATTAGAAGAAAAACTAGCTTTATTTCGTCATACAGTAAAAGTAGTAGATGGAAGAGTGCCTGTTATCGCAGGAACAGGAAGCAATAACACATATGCTTCTGTTGAATTTACTAAAAAAGTAGAAGAGATTGGTGTAGACGCTGTGATGCTTGTAGCTCCGTACTACAACAAACCAAGTCAAGAAGGATTGTATCAGCATTTTAAAGTTATTGCAGAAAGCACAAAATTGCCTGTTATGTTATATAATATCCCTGGTCGTTCAGTTGTGAATATGTCAGTTGATCTTATTGTGAAGCTCTCTCAAATTCCTAATGTTGTAGCGGTCAAAGATGCAAGTGGGGATCTAGATAGCATGACAGAGATTATCTCACGTACATCTGATGATTTTGCTCTTTATAGTGGAGATGACGGATTAACATTGCCGAGCTTGGCAATTGGCGGCAACGGAATTGTCTCAGTTGCTTCTCATGTGCTAGGAAATGAAATGCAACAAATGGTTCGAGCTTTTGAAAGTGGTCAAACAAAAGAGGCAGCAGCATTGCACCAAAAGCTATTGCCGATTATGAATGCTTTATTTGCAGCTCCGAGCCCTACGCCGGTCAAGACAGCTTTACAATTGAAAGGTCTAGACGTAGGATCTGTACGCCTTCCTCTTATTCCATTAACAGAAGAACAACGAACAGAGTTAGTTCAAGTACTAAAAACGATATAAGTAATACAATCGCCTTTTTTAAGTAAAGAAACCTTTGTCTCTTTACTTAAAAAGGCGATTTTTATTTAAGTGAAGATTGTGATAGCTTTGAAATTTCTTGTATTCCATTTCTTGCATACGTTATAATAAATGCAAGTGACTTTGAGCGGGTTGTAAGTTTATGTGGGAGGAAAACTAGTAGCTATGAAAAAGACAGAAAATATTAAAATTTTTGCATTAGGTGGAGTTGGAGAGGTTGGAAAAAACATGTATGTCATCGAGATTAATGATGACATCTATGTAGTAGATGCAGGGTTAATGTTTCCAGAAGACGAGATGCTAGGAATTGATATGGTTATTCCTGATATTTCGTATTTAGTAGATAATAAAGCAAGAGTAAAAGCGATTTTACTTACACACGGTCATGAAGAGCAAATAGGAGCATTACCATTTATCTTAAGAAAGCTAGATGTACCTGTATACGGTACAAAGCTGACAATTGCACTTGTGCGAGAAAAAATGAAAGAATATGGTTGTTCTAAATACAAGCTTTTACATATAATTGATTCTAATACTGTTTTAACGTTTGATACGACTATCATTACTTTCTTTAGAACCATGCATAGTATTCCTGATTCAGTGGGTATATGCTTACAAACATCTCAAGGTGCGGTCGTTCATACAGGGGACTTTAAGTTTGATCAATCCTACAGTGGACCTCATGCATCAGAGATTAGTAAAATGGCTGCAATCGGAGAACAAGGAGTTCTTTGTTTATTATCAGACAGCACAAATGCAGAAAGGCTTGGTTATACGGTCTCTGAATCCGTTATTAATCAAGAAATTTCCGACGCCTTTTATGATGCAAAAGAAAAAGGAAGGATTATTGTTGCAACATACGGTTCAAATATCACGCGTATTCAACAAGTAATTAATGCAGCATTTGAGCATGAACGTAAATTAGTCGTTGTTGGTCGAACGATGATGAAAGTAATTGAACTTGGAGTTGAGTTAGGATATCTTAATGTACCTGAAGATACGTTGATCTCTGTTCAAGGTATTAACAGTCAAAGTGACGAAAAGATAGCCATTTTAACAACAGGTCATCAAGGTGAGCCAATGGCTGCGTTATCTAGAATGGCGAGACAAGCACATAAGCTTGTAAGTATTAAAGAAGATGATACTGTTTTAATTGCCGCAACACCAATACCAGGTCATGAGACGAAGTTTTCAAAAACCATTGATTTAGTCTGTCGAATCGGTGCAACAGTTGTATATGGACAAAAGCAGATTCACACATCAGGACATGGTAGTCAAGAAGAATTAAAATTTATGATTAATTTAATGAAACCTACATATGTGTTACCAATTCATGGTGAATATCGTATGCAAAAAGCTCACGCGAAATTAGCGGAAGCGTCAGGAATACCACAAGACCATATTTTTCTTCTAGAAAAAGGAGACGTTATTGAAATAAAAGATGGTTTAGCTCAATCGGGGGGCAGAGTGCAGTCAGGTAACACTCTTATTGATGGATTAGGAGTTGGAGATGTAGGTAACATTGTTCTTCGCGACCGCCGTTTACTATCTCAAGATGGTATTTTAATTGTTGTCGTAACAATTGATAAAGGAAATAAAAAGATTTCAGCAGGGCCAGAAATTATCTCTCGAGGTTTTGTATATGTTCGTGAATCAGAAAAGCTTCTTGAAGACGCGACCGCACTTGTTGAACAAATTCTGCAAAAGTGCATGCAAGAGCGAACAATTGAATGGTCAACATTAAAGTTAAATATGCGTGAAAGCTTAAACCAATTTTTATTTGAAAAAACGAGACGTAGACCAATGATTCTTCCAATTATCATGGAAGTGTAAGCAAAACGCTCAAAGTCAAAAGAACAGGCGTAAACAGTGAGGTAACTCTCTCTGTTTAGTGAGTCTGTTCTTTTTTGTAGTTAAGAAAGCATGAAAAAGTGGATGAAGCTCATAATAACAGTATTAATGTTTGAAAGGAGTTACAGAATGTTTAAAGAAAATGAACTTCATTCTTCAGAAACAGCACCACAACAACCTGATAAAAAAGAAGACGGTAAACAAGGTTTAGTAGATAAAATTCAGCAATTAGGTCAAACCAATGTTCCGCAGCTTGCTCAAGACTCGAAAATTCATTGTTTAACAATTGTAGGACAAGTAGAGGGACATGTACAATTACCACCACAAAACAAAACAACAAAATATGAACATGTGATTCCTCAAATTGTCGCAATTGAGCAAAATCCAAAAATCGAAGGATTATTAATTATTCTAAATACGGTTGGTGGAGATGTGGAAGCAGGTTTAGCAATTGCTGAAATGATTTCTTCTTTATCGAAGCCGTCTGTGTCGATTGTATTAGGAGGGGGTCACTCCATCGGTGTTCCAATTGCTGTCTCAACCACTCACTCATTTATTGCAGGAACAGCAACAATGACAATTCACCCGGTTCGCCTAACGGGGTTAGTTATTGGCGTTCCGCAAACCTTTGAGTATTTAGATAAAATGCAAGAGCGTGTAATTAACTTTGTGACCAAGCACTCTAATGTGTCGGAGGAAAAATTTAAAGAACTAATGTTTTCTAAAGGTAATTTAACAAGAGATATCGGTACAAATGTAGTAGGAGCAGATGCAGTGCAATACGGATTAATTGACGAAGTGGGCGGAGTAGGGCAAGCTATAAAAAAATTAAATGAACTGATTGAAAATAAAGGAATTACACGGGAGGATAGCCAATTATTACAATGATACTTTATACATCAATGCCTCAAGAATTTGTTTTTCCGACAGAATCGACAGAATATGATAGCTTGCAAACCATTGAACATAATGGTATTTCTTTTTTGGTTATGGAGAATACACAAAGGCAATATCAAATTGTAAGAATGCTTAGTACAGATCCGCAAGACTATTTAAACAGCGAATATGGCCCTGGGCAAATTTTATCTCTATAATTTCATTGTAAAAGTAAAATATGTTTATGATATAATGAATGTAGCAATATGGACATGCAGCCTTTTTTTGGCTGCTTTTTTGTTCGAACTATGCTAGATAATGTTTACATAAGAGATTGAGCATTCTGTAAATAGTTGGGATTGGCCAAGTTGAAAAGGACTGATTGGAGTGAAACGATGGCGAAGAAAAAGAAAAGAAGTCAAGTGAAGATTGATGAATGGAAAAGGATTATACGTTTTGAATTAATTGGTCTTTTCATTCTCGCGCTATCGTTAATTGCGATGGCAGAATTAGGTGCAGTGGGACGCGCCATTGTATTAGTTGTAAGGCTTTTTGCAGGTGAATGGTACATGTTAGGATTAATAGGACTACTTATTTTATCTGTTTATGTCATTTGGAAGCGGACATGGCCTCCATTTATAACAAGACAACTGATTGGTACATATATTATCGTGTTAGCTATCCTATTGTTTAGTCATGTCACATTGTTTCAAAATTTATCTCGTGATGGGAACTTTGCTCATCCATCTGTTATTTTAAATACATGGGACTTATTTATGCTAGAAGCAAAAGGGCAAGCCACTAGCGATTTAGGTGGTGGGATGATTGGCTCTATTATGTTTGCCATTTGCTACTTCTTATTTGATCGGCTAGGAACAGAATTAATTGCTTCTCTTCTTATTATGGTTGGAATTATTCTAATCACTGGGCGTTCATTGCAAGAAACCTTGATGAAAATTATTCGACCGATCTTGTCTTTCTTTATGACAGAATTGAAAGAGGGGATTGAAGATTTAAAAGAATGGGTTCAAAAAAGAAAAGCTGCTCCGCGCACGAGAGTCAGAACACGATCTAGACAAGCAGAATCAACTGTAGACTTTGAAGAGGCGGCAAGCGCAGATGTTCAGGAAGAACAACAAGAAGAATCAACCGTTCCGCCAATCATCGAACATTTTAATTATAGTGATGAAGCACAAGAGCAGGTAAGTGTAAAGCCAGAGTCTTTATCGCCAGTGCAAACTAAACCGATTCAACAGCAAGTGGTGAAAAAAGAAACTCAAAAAGAAGAGCAGTCGCCTGCACCTGTTATTACATTTTCAGAAGCAGAAAATAAATCATACGAATTACCACCAATTCGCTTATTAGCAGCGCCTAAAAAGCATAATCAATTAAAAGAACATAAAAATATTCATGCGAATGCAAAGAAGTTAGAAAAAACATTTCAAAGCTTTGGTGTAAAAGCAAAAGTTGCCAAAGTCCATTTAGGTCCTGCTGTAACGAAATATGAAGTGTATCCAGATGTAGGAGTAAAAGTAAGTAAGATTGTTAATTTAAGTGATGATTTAGCATTAGCATTGGCTGCGAAAGATATAAGAATTGAAGCGCCAATACCAGGTAAATCAGCGGTTGGTATTGAAGTTCCAAATGAAGAAGTAGCGATGGTATCTTTACGAGAGGTACTTGAAGGAAAAGAAAACAATCGTCCAGATGCGAAGCTTTTAATTGGATTAGGGCGAGATATTTCGGGGGAAGCGGTATTAGCTGAGCTCAATAAAATGCCCCATTTACTTGTTGCTGGAGCAACGGGTAGTGGAAAAAGTGTGTGTGTCAATGGAATTATCGTTAGTTTACTTATGAGAGCCAAGCCTCATGAAGTGAAGCTCATGATGATTGATCCAAAAATGGTTGAGTTAAATATGTATAACGGTATTCCGCACTTACTGGCACCTGTTGTGACAGATCCTAAAAAGGCATCACAAGCTTTGAAAAAAGTAGTAAGTGAAATGGAGCGTCGATATGAATTATTTTCTCATACGGGGACGCGTAATATTGAAGGGTATAACGAGTACATTAAGCGTGAAAACGAACATGAAGAAGCTAAACAACCGACATTGCCGTATATTGTTGTGATAGTGGATGAGCTTGCAGACTTAATGATGGTTGCTTCATCGGATGTAGAGGATTCCATTACACGTTTAGCTCAAATGGCTCGTGCTGCAGGTATTCACTTAATTATTGCGACACAAAGGCCTTCTGTAGATGTTATTACTGGCGTCATTAAAGCAAATATTCCTTCTCGAATTGCCTTTAGTGTATCGTCTCAAACGGATTCACGTACAATCCTTGATATGGGTGGAGCAGAAAAGTTACTAGGTCGAGGTGATATGCTTTTCATGCCTGTAGGCGCTTCAAAGCCTGTTCGTGTACAAGGCGCATTCTTATCAGACGAAGAGGTCGAAGAAATTGTAGACTTTGTAATTTCTCAGCAAAAAGCACAATATCAGGAAGAAATGATTCCTCAAGATGCTCCAGAGAAAGAAGATAATTTTGAAGATGAATTATACGATGAAGCGGTACAACTAGTTGCAGAGATGCAAACTGCTTCTGTCTCTATGTTACAACGAAGATTCCGTGTTGGTTATAATCGAGCAGCTCGTTTAATTGATGCGATGGAAGAGCGTGGAGTGGTTGGTCCTTATGAAGGAAGTAAACCACGTGCTGTACTTGTCTCACAACAAAGCGAAGATGTAGGATCTTAGACCAATAAGAAAAAGGATAGCACATTTGAATGTGTTATCCTTTTTTTAAGACTTTATAGATATTCGGTTGTGTCGCTTTAATTAAAAATGAATACTCTTTCAAAGTGAATGATAAATATAAAACACGAATGATAGAGCGATAAACTCTTTAAATGTTTGTTTATAATGGTCTCTTAATACTTCATCATACTATAAAAAATGAAAGAATAGGACGATAAAATTCAAAAAATAGTATTTTTAATAAAATATTAAACTTTTGTAAATAAAATTAATATAACCTATTTATTTATTTGTCGAAAAGTGATATATTATTTTCGGAAAATGTAGTCAAACATCAGAGGTCTGATGACCAAGAAGGATTGTGGGGGAAGCTGTATGTCTATCAAGACAGATAGTCGACACTTGTATCTGCAAGTAATTGACGAAATTAAACAGAATATTAATCAAGGAATATACAAAGAAAAAGAGAAGCTTCCATCGGAATTTGACTTATCAAAACAACTAGGTGTAAGTCGAGCAACATTGCGTGAAGCACTACGAATTCTAGAAGAAGAGAACATTGTAATACGTCGTCATGGTGTGGGGACATTTGTTAATAGTAAGCCAACATTTATGTCAGGTATTGAGCAATTAAGCAGTATAACGGACATGATTAAGCAGGGTGGGATGAAACCTGGGACAATCTTTCTTTCATCACAGGTCCAAGGCTCGACAGAAGAAGATGCACGACGCTTTCAATGCGAAGTAAATGAGGACGTTTTACTTGTGGAGCGTGTTCGTACCGCAAATAGTGACCCAGTCGTTTATTGTATCGACAAAGTACCTCAAAAGTATTTACCGAAAAATTTTGAGTACAAACAAGAGTCACTCTTTGAAATCCTAGAATCACAAGCAGGAAAACATATTTCATACGCCGTGACTCATATTGAACCTGTTGGTTATCATGAGAAAATATCTCCCATTTTACAATGTGAGCCTGAAACCGCTCTTCTAGTCTTAAAACAAATGCATTATGATTTAGATGATGAACCAATTTTGTATTCACTAAACTATTTTAAAGCAGATCAATTTAGCTTTCACGTTCTTAGAAAGAGAGTATAATTTTTTTGTAGAGAAATATCTGAATATTGCTAAGTAGGTTTATTTTTTTACAAATAATTATTTGAATATTATTAATTGGTTTTGTAAGCACTTTTAAGGAGGTGTGTGCCAACATAGTTTAATAATTTTTTAATCGTCGATTTACTTACTTTAACCAATTCTAGGGGGTCTTACTAATGAAAAAACGTAAAGCAGGGTTAGCATTATCACTTGTATTAGCAGCAGGAACGTTATTAAGTGCGTGTGGTTCTAGTGAATCAACTACATCAGAAGGTGGAAGTAGCGAAGGTAAAAAAGTTGATTTTAAAGTGGGAATGGTTACAGATACAGGTGGGATAGATGACAAATCATTTAACCAATCTGCTTGGGAAGGTGTAACAAAGTTTGGTCAAGAGAACGGCTTAGAAGAGGGTAAAGGTTTTAAATACGCGCAATCAAATCAAGCTTCTGAGTATCAAAGTAACTTATCAACATTTGCTGAAGCAGGATTCAATGTGACATACGGAATCGGATTCTTATTAAAAGAAGACGTGAAAATTGTCGCAGGACAAAATCCAGATGTAAACTTTGGATTAGTGGATGATTCTTTAAAAGCAGAAGGATTAGATAACGTAGCTAGTATTCTATTTAAAGAAGAACAAGGTTCTTTCTTAGTCGGAGTTATTGCTGCGAAACATACAAAGTCTAATAAAATTGGATTTATTGGTGGAGTAGAATCTCCATTAATTAAAAAGTTTGAAAATGGTTTCAAAGCTGGTGTTAAATCGGTGAATCCAGATGCAGAAGTAGTTGTTCAATATGCAGAAGATTTTAATGACTCTGCAAAAGGAACAACAATTGCATCTGCAATGTATAGTCAAGGTGCAGATATTATTTATCACGCAGCAGGTGGTACAGGTGTAGGGGTGTTTACTGAAGCGAAAAACCGTAAGAAAAAAGGTGAAGATGTATGGGTTATCGGTGTAGACCGTGACCAACACGAAGAAGGTTTACCAGAAAATGTAACACTTACTTCGATGGTTAAACGTGTAGATGTAGCAGTTTATGAAGTGTCGAAGCGCGCAATGGAAGGTGACTTCCCAGGTGGTGAAGAAGTAGTATTTGGTCTTGAAGAAGACGGAATTAGCATTGCACCTACAACAGAAAACGTAAGTGAAGAAGCATTAAAAACAGTTGAAGAATTTGAGCAAAAAATTCTAAAAGGTGAAATCGAAGTACCAGCTACTGATGAAGCATTTGAACAGTTTGTAACGACATTAAAATAAGACTTAACATGGATAAGAAAAGGCTAGTCGTAGGCTAGCCTTTTTACTAACAAAGCAACAGAAAATATAGGTGAATAGTCACTATATACATGATGGCATGCAAATAGGGAGTGAGCGTAGTGAGTTATGTAATTGAAATGCTTGGAATTCGTAAAGAATTTCCTGGTATTGTGGCAAATGATAATATTACACTCCAAGTGAAAAAGGGAGAAATACATGCACTATTAGGGGAAAATGGAGCAGGTAAATCAACATTAATGAACGTGTTGTTTGGTCTTTATCAGCCTGAAAAAGGTGAAATTAAAGTTAATGGAAAAGTAGTGAAGATTACAGATCCAAATGTCGCTAACAATCTTGGTATCGGAATGGTTCATCAACATTTCATGCTTGTTCAAAACTTTACAGTGACAGAAAACATTATCTTAGGTAATGAACCGACCAAGACAGGAAAAATTAACATTCAAGAAGCAGCAAAAACGATTGAAGACTTATCGATAAAATATGGTTTGTCTGTAGATCCTTATGCAAAAATTGAAGATATTTCGGTTGGAATGCAACAGCGCGTTGAGATTTTGAAGACTCTTTATCGAGGAGCTGAAATTCTCATCTTTGATGAACCAACCGCTGCTTTAACACCACAAGAAATTACAGAGTTAATTGAGATTATGAAGCGATTGATTCATGAGGGAAAATCGATCATTTTAATTACACACAAATTAAAAGAGATTATGGCTGTTTGTGACCGTTGTACAATTATTAGAAAAGGTGTTGGGATCGGTACAGTAGAAGTATCAGAGACGAATCCAGATGAATTAGCATCGTTAATGGTGGGGCGTGAAGTACACTTTAAAACAGACAAACAAGAAGCAAAGCCAACTGATGATGTGTTAAAGATTGAACATCTAGTGGTAGAAGATAGTCGAGGAGTAGTAGCTGTTAACGAGTTAAATCTGTCTATTCGTGCAGGTGAAATTGTAGGAATTGCAGGTGTAGATGGGAATGGTCAAAGCGAACTAATTGAAGCAATTACTGGGTTACGTAAAGTAAAGTCTGGATCTATTCGATTAAAAGAAAAAGAATTAATAGGTATGAAGACTCGTAGAATTACAGAATCAGGTGTTGGGCATATTCCTCAAGATCGTCATAAACATGGGCTTGTTCTTGATTATACAATTGGAGAAAACATTGCGCTTCAAACGTATTATCAACAACCTTTATCAAAAAAGGGTATTTTGAACTATAAGAGTATTTATGAAAAAGCAAAGTCGCTCATAAAAGAATACGATGTGCGAACACCAAGTGAGTATACTCCAGCACGTGCGTTATCGGGGGGAAATCAGCAAAAAGCGATTATTGCGAGGGAAGTAGATCGTAGTCCAAATTTGTTAATTGCAGCTCAACCAACACGTGGTTTAGACGTTGGGGCAATTGAGTTTATTCATCGTAAACTAGTAGAAGAACGAGACAAAGGAAAAGCAGTGTTACTTGTATCTTTAGAATTGGACGAGGTTATGAACCTAAGTGATCGAATTGCTGTTATTTATGAAGGTAAGATTGTAGATATCGTGGATCCAAAACAAACAAATGAACAAGAGTTAGGCCTATTAATGGCTGGTGGACAGCGAAAGAAAGTCGGTGAAACTCCATGAGTAAATGGCTAAAAAGTGAACGTGCTATTAATATTATTATTCCTGTGTTTGCAGCTGTGTTAGGCTTATTAGTTGGTGCCATCATTATGTTATTAGGAGGCTACGATCCTGTTTATGGGTACGAAGCTTTATTTAATGGCATGTTAGGTAGTCCTAAAGCAATTGGAGAAACCATTCGAGCAATGACACCGCTTATTTTAGCAGGTATTGCTGTAGCATTCGCTTTTAAAACAGGTCTTTTTAATATCGGAGTAGAAGGCCAATTATTAGTCGGTTGGTTATCGGCTGTTTGGGTAGGATACGCTTTTGAGTTACCAACAGTGATTCATATTCCTCTCGCTGTATTAGTTGCAGGTTTTGCTGGAGCGATTTGGGGCTTTATTCCAGGATTACTAAAAGCGCGTTTTAAAGTTCACGAAGTGATTGTCACAATCATGATGAACTATATTGCTCTTTATATAACGAGCGCAATCATTCGTGAGTTTTTATATGCTGGAAATGAAAAATCACATAATATCAATGAGTCAGCGTCATTAACTTCACCAATGTTAGCGGCATTAACAAACAATTCTCGCCTTCATTATGGGATTATCATTGCCCTCATTGCAGCAATTGTTATGTGGTTTCTTTTAAATAAAACAACAAAAGGCTTTGAATTAAAAGCAGTAGGGTTTAATCAACATGCTTCTCACTATGCAGGAATGAGTGTTGAACGAAATATTATTTTATCTATGGCCATTTCAGGTGCATTCGCTGGTGTTGCAGGTGCGATGGAAGGTCTAGGTACATTCGGGTATATGAATACACTTTCAGCGTTTACAGGAACAGGTTTTGATGGAATCGCTGTAGCCTTATTAGGTGCAAATAGTGCCATTGGAATTGTACTGGCTGCCTTTTTATTTGGTGGTTTGAAGACAGCGGCCCCACAAATGAACTTTATGGCAGATGTACCTTCCGAACTTATTGAAATCGTCATAGCCTTAATTATTTTATTTGTTGCATCAAGCTATATCATCCGTTGGTTTATGATGAGATTAAGCAAGGAGGGGAAATAAATGAGCTTTTTTGACATTTTGGTACTCATTATTCCAGCAGCGCTCTATACTGCCGCACCTCTTATCTTTACAGCTTTAGGTGGAGTGTTTAGTGAACGATCTGGTGTAGTAAACATTGGATTAGAAGGATTAATGTTGTTTGGTGCATTTACAGGTATTTTTACAACCTTAATGTTGCAAGACTCACTTGGTGCTGCTTCTCCTTGGATTGGAATTGGTGTAGCAGCCATTGTGTGTGCGTTGTTCTCCCTCATTCATGCAGTAGCAAGCATTACGTTAAAAGCAGATCAAGTTGTGAGTGGAGTTGCGTTAAACTTTTTAGCAGCTGGATTATCTATCTTTTTAATTAAGAAAATTTTCGGAAAAGGTCAAACGGATTTTATTCAATTTCGTATTGATAAAATAGATGTTCCTGTTTTATCTGATATTCCTTTCATTGGCGACCTTTTATTTTCACGCGTACCTGCTACATCCTATATTGCGATACTGTTAGCATTCATCGTATGGTATGTCATTTATAAAACACCATTCGGCTTACGTCTTCGCTCTGTTGGAGAACATCCAATGGCAGCGGATACGATGGGGATTAATGTAACAAAGATGCGTTATATTGGTGTTATGCTTTCAGGGGTGTTTGCTGGTATTGGTGGAGCTGTTTACGCAACGTCAATCGCTACGAACTTCGCTGGTGGAACAATATCTGGACAAGGATTTTTAGCTTTAGCGGCAATGATTTTTGGAAAATGGCATCCAATTGGAGCAATGGGAGCAGCGTTATTCTTTGGATTAGCACAATCATTGAGTATTACAGGAGCACAAATTCCTGTCATTCAAGATATTCCGACAGTGATTCTAACGATTGCTCCATACGTATTAACAATTTTAGCGTTAACTGGGTTTGTTGGACGTGCAGAAGCGCCAAAAGCACTTGGAACACCATACGAAAAAGGAAAACGCTAATTTTAAAAAACTACTTCACACTACAAACTTTGTAGGGGACTGAAGTAGTTTTTTTATTTTTAAAAAATGAATGATAAAACGAAAGAAGATGTAACTTGAAAAAATTCCCTCAAATTGGATATAGTGAAGATAAGACTAAAAATAAACAGATAGATGAAAAATAGAAACATCATTTATGTATGTGCATTACTTGAGGAAACTGAGCAAAAAGTCCTCTACATCCTTTTAGAGGAGTTCTTTGTTCATTAAGTATCTAATATAAATGAAGAAAATCAACACGCTAGTTATCGATGCTTACCATTAAAAAGGAGGTTTATGAATGAAGTTATTAGCTGAACAAAAGCATGAGTTGCAAGGGCTGACTGTTCATACCATTCAAACATCAAAATATAAGACAAACACTGTTATTCTTAAGCTTAATTCACCCTTAAAGGAAGAAACCGTTACGAAAAGAGCATTGCTTCCATACGTATTACAAAGCGCAACGGAAAAATTGCCAACGACGACAAAGCTAAGAAGTCACTTAGATGATTTATACGGAGCAACGCTACAAGTGGATTTAACTAAAAAAGGTGACAATCATGATATTACCATTCGAATTGATATTGCGAATGAAAAGTATTTGAAAGATCACACGCCGTTGCTACAACATGCTCTGTCTTTAATAGGAGATATTTTGCTTCATCCAGCAGTTGAGGGAGAGGCATTTTTAAATGATATTGTATCAAAAGAAAAAAGAGCGTTACGTCAACGTATTCAAGCTGTTTTCGATGATAAAATGCGTTATGCGAACTTACGTCTTGTGGAAGAAATGTGTAAAGAAGAACCCTATTCTTTACATGTAAATGGTCGAATTGATGACATTGAATCCATTACAGCGCAAAATTTATATGAATATTATCAACAAGTATTAAAAGAAGATTCTATTCATCTATATGTGATTGGAGATATCCAAACAGAAGACGTCTTAAAAGGAGTGAAAGAATCTATTTCACTACCTGACAGATCAGTAAGAAGAACAAATCGTACAGAAGCCAAACAAACTGCTGAAAAAGTTAACGAAGTCGTTGAGAAGCAAAATATAAAGCAAGGAAAGTTAAACATTGGTTATCGTACAAATGTTGTGTATGGAGACCGTCATTACTTTGCTTTACAAGTCTTTAATGGAATATTTGGTGCATTTTCACATTCAAAATTATTTATGAATGTACGTGAGAAAGCAAGTTTAGCTTATTATGTTGGGTCAAGAGTTGAAAGTCATAAAGGATTATTAATGGTGATGTCAGGTATCGATGCGAAAAACTATGACCAAGCTGTTACAATTATTAAAGAGCAGATGGAAGCGATGAGGGACGGAGAGTTTACTGACGAAGAAATTGCTCAAACAAAAGCAGTGATCCATAATCAATTGCTCGAAACAATTGATACACCAAGAGGATTAGTAGAGGTGCTTTATCACAATGAGCTTACAGGCGCGTCTATTACGATTGATGAATACTTAAAAGGAATTGATGCTGTTTCTACACAAGACATTGTAAAAGTAGCCGAAAACATTCAGATGGATACGATTTATTTTTTAACAGGAATGGACGGTGAATAATATGGAAAAAATCGAATTCGCTCAGTTACAAGAAGAACTGTATCATGAAAAGATGGATAATGGGTTAGAAGTATATATCTTACCAAAAAAAGAATTTAATAAGTCTTTTGCTACATTTACAACGAAGTATGGTTCAATTGACAATCAATTTGTACCATTAAATGAAAAAGAAATGATTCAAGTTCCTGATGGAATTGCACATTTTTTAGAGCATAAGTTATTTGAAAAAGAAGATGGCGATGTGTTTCAGCAGTTTAGTAAGCAAGGGGCGTCTGCGAATGCTTTTACGTCTTTTACAAGAACCGCTTACTTATTTAGTTGCACATCGAATTTTGAGCAGAACCTAGAAACACTCGTGGACTTTGTTCAAGAGCCCTATTTTTCCGAAAAGACTGTAGAAAAAGAAAAAGGAATCATTGGTCAGGAAATTACGATGTATGATGATAATCCAGATTGGCGTCTTTATTTTGGAACTATTCAAAATATGTATCATCACCATCCAGTTAAAATTGACATTGCAGGTACGATTGACTCCATTTCAAAAGTTACAAAAGATTTGCTATATACTTGTTATGAGACGTTTTATCATCCAAGTAATATGTTATTGTTTGTTGTCGGTCCAGTTGATGCTGATAAAGTGATGAAGCAGATTCGTGATAATCAAGCAAAGAAAAAGTACGAACAAGCATCTGAAATTAAAAGACATTTTGAGGAAGAACCTGACCATGTAGCAGAGAAAAAGCAAGTTCTTCCGATGACAGTACAATCATCGAAGTGTTTAGTTGGAGTAAAAGCAAAGCATCCAATGCGTTCAGGTGAAGAGATGTTAAAGCATGAGTTATCCATTAATGTAATGCTTGATTACCTATTCGGTAAAAGTTCTGCTTATTATGAGGAACTTTACAGTGAAGGGTTAATTGATGAGACATTTTCTTATGATTACACAGAAGAGCAAGGGTTTGGGTTTGCCATCGTTGGAGGAGATACGGAAAACCCCGATCAGTTAGCAGAGCGATTACAAAAGATGTTAATGGAAATGAAAGCAGTGTCTATGTCTGAAGAAGAATTAGATCGTGTTCGTAAAAAGAAAATTGGGGCGTTTTTACGGTCTTTGAACTCCCCTGAGTTTATTGCAAATCAATTCACAAGGTACGCGTTTAACGATATGGACATGTTTAATGTCGTAGAAACGCTTGAAGCATTAAAGCTAGAAGATATAAAAAAGGTCGTAAGTGAACTAGTAAACGAAGAAAACTTTACGGTGTGTCAAGTAGTTCCAAACAATGAAGGATAATGATAGGATAGGATAAGTAAAAAGGCTGAGACAACAGGGGAGAAATACCCCTATTGTCTCAGCTTGTAACATCCCTTACCGATAAAATCCAGTCGTAAAATGGATAGGCAGGTAAGGGATGTTGTATGTAAATTTACTTTTCTGTTTTATTGAATTAGGTCTCACCCTCTTTGTTAGGGCGGGCATTGGTAAAAGGAGAGAGGAATGTGGAAAAATTCGCATTGATTACAGGAGCAAGCGGAGGGATCGGTACAGCCATTGCTAAACAGCTGGCTGAAGATGGCTACTCGTTACTATTACATTATCATCAAAATGAAACAGCGGCGCGTATACTTAAGGAAGAACTAACAAAAATGACTCGTACCATTTTACTTGTTCAAGCAGACTTATCAACTCAAGAAGGAATTGACAGCTTTTTAAGTCAAGTAAGTGTACCGATTGATGTTTGTATACATAATAGTGGAAACGCCTTAACAGGTTTAGTAACGGATCATACTAATAAAGAGATTGATGCGATGATTTGCCTTCATGTAACAGCTCCTTATAAAATAACAAAAGCGTTATTACCTGACATGGTGCGTAAAAAAGAAGGCAATGTTGTCATGATTTCTTCTATTTGGGGTTTGATGGGGGCGTCTTATGAGGTGCTCTATTCAATGGTTAAGGGAGCTCAAAATACGTTTGTAAAAGCTCTTGCGAAGGAAGTAGCACTTAGTAACATTCGTGTGAATGCTGTTGCACCAGGTGCTATTCAAACCAATATGTTAAGTGACTATACAGATGAAGATCTTGCGTTATTAAAAGAAGAGATTCCAGCAGGAAGATTAGGCAAGACCAGTGAGGTGGCACAAGCTGTGTCATTTCTAGTATCACAGAAGTCTTCGTATATTACAGGGCAGGTACTCTCTGTAAATGGTGGGTGGTACACGTAAAAATATCGTATAAAATACAATCTAACGTACAAACTATGATATGAATAAACCTTAAGGAGGGTCTTTCATGTCAGTATTAGACAATTGGGATTCTTGGAAAAATTTTTTAGGTGATCGTTTACACCACGCGCAAAACGAAGGAATGAACAATGAAGTCATTCAAGGTCTTGCTTATCAAATTGGTGGCTATTTAGCAAATCAAGTTGAAGCGAAAAACGAGCAAGAGAAAGTGTTAGCAGATCTTTGGAGTGTAGCTTCGCCAGAAGAGCAACATGCGATTGCGAACATGATGGTAAAGCTTGTACAAAATAATGGGAATGCAAAGTAAAAGAGGGGTTTACCTCTCTTTTTGTTTTTGATTCTTTTCTAGAGCCCAGCTTTAACTTCAATTCCCCCTTTCGGTTACTCGCTTACTTACAACATACTCTCATCGCTTTATAGATAAAATTAAAACAAATCGTTTGAAACATTGTAATGAAAACGTTTTTATGAAAACATTTAGGATGTCGCCTTGTTTTAGGGTTTATAAATTAAAGCAAATCATTTATATTTAATATATATATTTATGCCATTAGATGGGGAGAGGGTTTTGTGGCGAAGATTGAGTGGTATTTAGAATATCAGATACAAAAAAATCGTCCAGGCTTATTAGGTGATATTTCTTCATTACTTGGAATGCTTTCAATTAACATCGTGACTATAAATGGTGTGGATGATCAAAGGCGAGGGTTACTAGTTCGCTGCGATTCTCATGAACAAATTGAAAGGCTAGAATCCATTTTAAATACAATGGATAACATAGCTGTTACAAAATTTAGGCCACCTAAGTTACGCGATCGTTTAGCTGTTCGACATGGTCGATATATACAGCGTGATGCTGATGATCGAAAAACATTCCGGTTTGTTCGTGATGAACTAGGTCTTCTTGTGGACTTCATGGCAGAGTTGTTTAAACAAGATGGACATAAACTTATTGGAATTCGTGGGATGCCTCGAGTAGGTAAAACCGAATCAATTGTTGCTGCAAGTGTTTGTGCAAATAAGAGATGGTTATTTGTCTCTTCAACATTACTAAAGCAAACCATTCGCAGTCAATTAATCGAAGAAGAGTATAACACGGATAATATCTTTATTATAGACGGTATCGTTTCTACACGAAGAGCAAATGAAAAGCATTGGCAATTAGTACGTGAAATTATGCGAGTACCAGCGACTAAAATCGTTGAACATCCAGATGTTTTTGTTCAAAATACAGAATATACTTTAGATGATTTTGAGTATATTATCGAATTACGTAACGAGCCTGATGAAGAGATTACATATGACAAAGTAGAAGGTTCACAGATGTTCCCGGATAATGGCTTTTCAATGTTTGATTTTTAGTAAAATTGGTAGGTGTTATGGTTGACAGAATTAGGAAATAGATTGAAAACGGCCAGAGAAGAGAAGAATTTAACTCTTGATGATTTACAAAAGTTAACAAAAATTCAAAAACGATATCTAGTTGGCATTGAAGAAGGCAACTATGATTTAATGCCCGGTAAGTTTTACGTACGTGCCTTTATTAAACAATATTGTGAAGCAGTAGGGCTAAGTCCAGATGAAATATTTGAACAATATAAATCTGAGATTCCCACTACTCAAACAGACGATTTGCCACAACAATTATCTAGAGTTCGCACTCGCAAGGAAATTCCGGAGAAGGCATCAAAAGCACTTGATGCTCTCCCAATTATTTTAATTGTAGTGGTTGTCATTGCCATTGCGAGTACTGTTTGGATATTTGCTCAAAGCAAGGCAACAGACGATGCAGCTGATAGTAAGGCTTCTCAAACTGAAGAGAGTGAAATTGAAGAAGCGACTGACTCACCGTTAGCAGAGGAAGAAAAAGAAAAAGAATCAGCTGAAACAGAAGAACCAGCTACTCCACAAGAGAAGCCTGTAGAAGAAGAGCCATCGACTGAAGAACAAACATACACAGAAGTTCAAAAAAGCGGACGAAACGCAACATATGAACTATCTGGAGTAGAAGAATTTAAGCTCCAGATATCAGCGAAAGATGCTGATACATGGCTAGATATTAAGAATGGTAAAGGTGGCGTTTTCTATAACGCGAGTTTAAAAAATGGTGAAACAAAAGAATTCGATTTAACACAAGAGTCTGAAGTGCGTATAAACATCGGTTTTTCCCCAGCTGTTCAGATGAAAATTAATGGACAAGACGTTCAATTGCCATTTAACCCAAGTGAGCGAGTACGTCAAGTTGTTACCATTCAATATAATAAAGGTGAAAGTGCTCAATAATAATGAGAGATGTGAATAAAGTGTATACTAAATAGAAAGAGCGGGCCGTGTCAAAAGGGATATATATCCCTTTTGACACGGCCCACAACATCATCTTTTTCTAGCTTTATGTACTTACAAGGCAGCTCCACTTTCAATTTGTTTTAATCATTGGAGGAATACATAATGAATTTACCAAATAAAATTACCATTTCAAGGATTTTTTTAATTCCGGTCTTTTTAATTTTAATGTTAGTTGAATTACCATGGGGAGAAGTAGTGATTGGTGATATAACAGTTCCTATTGCCCACTTAATCGGAGCAGCAGTATTCATTATTGCCTCAACAACGGACTGGGTAGATGGTTACTATGCACGTAAATATAATTTAGTAACAAACTTAGGTAAGTTTCTAGATCCGTTAGCAGACAAACTATTAGTGTCAGCAGCATTAATCGCATTAGTGGAGTTAGGCTCAGCATCAGCTTGGGCAGCTATTATTATCATTAGTCGTGAATTTGCTGTAACAGGGTTGCGATTAGTTCTTGCAGGTGAAGGAGAAGTAGTGGCAGCGAATATGCTTGGGAAAATTAAAACTTGGACACAAATTATCGCAATTTCAGCATTATTACTTTATAACCTTCCATTTGCACTTATTTCAATTCCGTTTGCAGATATTGCATTATGGATTGCTGTTATCTTTACAGTCATTTCAGGATGGGATTATTTTGCCAAAAACAAGCAAGCTTTTCTGAATTCGAAATAACATGGGGATGATAAGATGAACGCAGAAATTATAGGAGTAGGCTCCGAATTACTTTTGGGCCAAATTGCTAATACAAATGCTCAATATTTATCCAAGCAACTTGCTGAGATTGGTATTAATGTATATTATCATACAGTGGTGGGTGATAATGCTACTCGCTTAAAAGAGACAATTCATACAGCTCAAAAACGGGCAGATTTAATTATCTTTACTGGTGGACTTGGACCAACAAAAGATGACTTAACAAAAGAAACTATTTCTGCTGTATTAGATAAACCACTTGTTACAGACGAAGAAGCACTTCAAAGTATTGAATCATATTTTAAAAAAGTAAATCGAGTGATGACTCCTAATAATAAGAAACAAGCATTAGTCATGTCTGGGTCAACTATTTTACATAATAATTACGGGATGGCACCAGGAATGGCCATTAAAGTTAGCGGTATCGAATACCTGTTATTTCCTGGTCCTCCAAAAGAGCTTTATCCAATGTTTGAAAATTATGCCAAAGATTATTTGTTAAGTAAACTCGAGATAAAAGAGAGAATTGAATCTCGGGTCCTGCGCTTCTTTGGAATTGGAGAGTCACAATTAGAAACAGAAATTGAAGACCTATTAGAGAAGCAGTCTAACCCTACTATTGCTCCTTTAGCAGGCGATGGAGAAGTAACGTTACGCTTAACCGCTAAGCATGCTGATTCTAAGCAGGCAAAGAAACTAATCGATGATGTAGAAACTGAAATTCTACAAAAGGTAGGCCCGTACTTCTATGGTTATAACCAAACCTCTCTTCCAGAGGAATTAATGAAACATTTAATAAATGAAGAAAAAACCATTGCATCAGCTGAGAGTTTAACAGGTGGGCTGTTTAGTGAAAGACTTACATCCATATCTGGCGCTGGAGCGGTGTTAAAAGGTAGCATCGTTTGTTATCATAATGATGTGAAACAACATACACTAGGTGTTTTAAACGAAACGTTAAATAACCATGGAGCTATTAGTGTACAATGTGCGAAAGAAATGGCAGAACAAATAAGGATTAAATGTTGTTCTGATATTGGAATTAGCTTTACAGGTGTAGCAGGTCCAAAAGTGCAAGAAGGTAAAGAAGTAGGAACGGTGTTTGTTGGTATTGCGATTGAAGGGAAAGAAACGGTAGTTCATCATCTGCAACTTTCTGGTAGTCGTCAAGCAATTCGCCAGCGCTCTGTTTACTATGGTTGTCATTATTTATTAAAACAATTAAAAGAAAGAGACTAAGAAAAGCTCGTAGATCATTCAAGAAGTAGCGTATGATTTACGAGCTTTTCTATGTATACAGTACATATTATACTTCTCTCCAAGATAGGATAGAAAATATAAAAAATCGAACATTTATTCGTTTTTTACTTGGCAAACGATCAAAAAACTAGTATAGTATTAGATAGAAAGTTGCTAATGAAATGTCATTTTTATCTTTAAATTTTATATAAATTTTTTGTTATTATAGAGGAGGAAATGAAGTGAACGATCGTCAAGCAGCCCTTGATATGGCTTTAAAACAAATCGAAAAGCAATTTGGTAAAGGCTCCATTATGAAGCTAGGAGAACAAACAGAACGAAAAATCTCAACAGTACCTAGTGGATCTTTAGCTCTTGATATCGCTTTAGGAGTAGGTGGTTATCCACGTGGACGTATTATTGAAACTTATGGACCAGAGAGCTCAGGTAAAACTACAGTAGCACTTCATGCTATTGCAGAAGTACAAGCGCAAGGTGGCCAAGCTGCATTTATTGATGCGGAGCATGCGTTAGATCCTGTTTATGCTCAAAAACTAGGTGTAAATATTGATGAGTTACTTCTTTCTCAACCGGATACAGGAGAGCAAGCATTAGAGATTGCAGAAGCCTTAGTACGTAGTGGAGCAGTTGATATTCTTGTTATTGACTCTGTAGCAGCACTAGTTCCTAAAGCAGAGATTGAAGGGGAGATGGGTGACTCTCACGTTGGTTTACAAGCGCGTCTTATGTCACAAGCTCTTCGTAAATTATCGGGTGCAATTAATAAATCGAAAACAATTGCTATTTTTATTAACCAAATTCGTGAAAAAGTCGGAGTGATGTTTGGAAATCCTGAAACGACACCAGGTGGACGAGCGTTAAAGTTCTATTCATCTGTGCGTTTAGAAGTACGTCGTGCTGAACAATTAAAGCAAGGAAACGAAATTGTCGGAAATAAAACAAAGATTAAAGTAGTGAAAAACAAAGTAGCTCCTCCGTTTCGTGCTGCTGAAGTAGATATTATGTATGGAGAAGGAATTTCTAAAGAAGGTGAAATTCTTGATATCGCTTCTGAACTAGACATCGTTCAAAAAAGCGGTGCTTGGTATTCTTATAATGAAGAGCGCTTAGGTCAAGGTCGCGAAAATGCGAAGCAATTCTTAAAAGAAAACATTGAATTGCGCCAGGAGATTGCTGAGCAAATTCGTCAACATTATGGATTAGATGACTTAGCGGCAGCTTCTGAAGAACAAGACGAACTTTTATAAGTTTTTGATAGGGTTCCTACTAGATGTGGGAACCCTTTTTAAAAGGAATTTGAAGAGACTAGAATGATGAACAATGCCTTTTTCATTTAGAGAAGTGGATGAAACTAACATTTTTCATGCTTTGACGTGCAGACAGGCTTGACAATAAAATTTACCACCTTTACAATTAGAATGTATATTTTCCCTTTTTCAAACATTTTTAACGCCTTTAAAAGCCTTTGTATGTATATTGAGGAATTTGAAACAATGTACATGCCGACATGAAAACTGATTACTTACAAAATTATAGCAAGGGGAGGTGACCTGATGAACACGATCTCAATCATCTCCGCTTTGCTTGGCCTAATCGTCGGTGCAGTTGTTGGCTTTTTTGTTCGTAAATCGATAGCAGAAGCTAAAATAGCAGGAGCTAAAACAGTTGCGGATCAGATTGTTGATGAAGCGAATCGTGAAGCGGATGCATTGAAAAAAGAAGCCTTATTAGAAGCGAAGGATGAAATTCATAAACTTCGTACAGAGGCTGAACAAGAAATTCGTGATCGTCGAGTGGAGTTACAAAAACAAGAAAACCGATTAATGCAAAAAGAAGAGAATCTTGATCGAAAAGACGAATCGTTGGATAAACGTGAAACGTTATTGGAGAAGAAAGAAGATTCGCTTACTTCTAGACAACAGCATATTGAAGAGATGGAAAGCAAAGTGGAAGAAATGGTGCGAAGTCAGCAAACAGAATTAGAACGCATTTCAGGTTTAACACGTGAAGATGCGAAAGCGATTATTCTTGACAAAATGGAAAATGATCTTTCTCATGATGTCGCAGTAATGATTAAAGAAGCTGAATATCGTGCAAAAGAAGAGGCAGATAAAAAAGCGAAAGAAATCCTTTCACTTGCCATTCAACGTTGTGCAGCAGATCATGTAGCAGAAACAACAGTTTCTGTTGTTAATTTGCCAAATGACGAAATGAAAGGTCGCATTATCGGTCGTGAAGGTCGAAACATTCGTACATTAGAAACATTAACAGGTATTGATTTAATTATTGATGATACTCCAGAAGCAGTAATCCTATCAGGTTTCGATCCTATCCGCCGTGAAACAGCGAGAATTGCGCTTGATAAACTTGTGCAAGACGGACGTATTCATCCGGCTCGTATTGAAGAAATGGTTGAAAAGTCTCGTCGTGAAGTAGATGAGTATATTCGAGAAGTGGGTGAGCAAACAACATTTGAAGTAGGTGTTCATGGCTTGCATCCAGATCTTATGAAGATTCTAGGACGCTTAAAGTTTAGAACAAGTTACGGACAAAATGTATTGAAGCACTCAATGGAAGTGGCTCATTTAGCAGGTTTAATGGCGGCTGAGTTAGGTGAAGATGAAACATTAGCGAAGCGTGCGGGCTTATTACATGATATTGGGAAAGCGATTGACCATGAAGTGGAAGGAAGTCACGTTGAAATTGGGGTCGAATTAGCAACAAAGTATAAAGAACACCCAGTTGTTATCAACGCAATTGCTTCTCATCATGGTGATACAGAACCAACATCAATTATTGCTGTTCTTGTGGCAGCTGCTGATGCATTGTCAGCTGCAAGACCAGGGGCGCGCAGTGAAACGTTAGAAAATTATATTCGTCGTCTAGAAAAGCTTGAAGAGATTTCTGAGTCTTATGAAGGTGTAGAGAAATCATTTGCGATTCAAGCTGGACGCGAAGTACGTATCATGGTAAAACCAGATACCATTGATGATTTAGAAGCACATCGATTAGCGCGTGATATTCGAAAGCGTATTGAAGAAGAACTGGATTACCCAGGGCATATTAAAGTAACGGTTATTCGTGAAACACGAGCAGTCGAGTACGCAAAATAAAGTGGTGTTACACCACTTTATTTTTTTATGATAAAATGTAGAGATTGGTTTCATTTTATTGAGAAGTTAGAGAGCTAATCGGGAAAGCTAAATGAAGCAGGTTTATAAATGATCTAATGCTTCATCAAGTACTTTTACATAGAAGGAGTTTTACGTAAATGAGAATTTTGTTTGTAGGAGATGTGGTGGGCTCTCCAGGGAGAGAAATGATTCAATCATATTTACCGCGATTAAAAAAGAAATATTCTCCCGCACTTACAGTTGTGAACGGAGAAAACGCAGCATCTGGAAAAGGAATTAATGAAAAAATATATCGTAACTTCTTAGAGTCTGGAGCAAATGTTGTTACATTAGGAAATCATGCATGGGATAAAAAAGATATTTTTGATTTTATTGAGGATGCGAAGAATATGGTTCGACCAGCGAATTTTCCTGAAGGAACGCCAGGAAAAGGGTTAACATTTTTCTCATACAATGGGCAAGAAATTGCGGTCATTAATTTACAAGGTCGTACATTTCTTCCTCCGATTGACTGTCCGTTTAAAAAAGCAGATGAATTAATTAAAGAAGCTAAAAAAAGAACATCTATCATTTTCGTTGATTTTCACGCAGAAGCAACGAGTGAAAAGCAAGCAATGGGCTGGTATCTGGATGGGCGTGTATCTGCGGTTGTGGGCACGCATACGCACGTTCAAACAGCAGATAACCGCATATTACCAAAAGGAACAGCTTACATATCAGATGTTGGGATGACAGGTCCTTATGATGGAATTTTAGGTGTGGATCGTGAAGTAGTGATTAAACGATTTTTGACATCATTACCTGTTCGATTTGATATTCCAAAAGATGGCCGTACACAGTTGAGTGCGGTTATTGTAGATGTCAATCCTAAAACGGGGCATGCTTCAAAGATTGAGCGTTTATTAATAAATGATGATCATCCACTATTTGATTAAAAAGTACGAAGAAAGTCGTATACCTTATAAAAGGTGTACGGCTTTTTTATATATTCTGCAAATCTATTACCAAAGACATGATAGTACTAAAAAAACTAATTAATTTAAATTTTTTGAAAAATTAGGTAAAACAAGCAGGAATACGTTTTAATTATCGTGAATATAGTAACATTGAAATTATTTAAGTCATTGGTCTAATGATCTCTCAACATACATTGTAAAGAATAAGGAGGAGCTAGATATGGAAATATTAAAAGTTTCAGCAAAATCTAATCCAAATTCAGTTGCTGGTGCCCTTGCCGGAGTATTGCGAGAAAGAGGCGCTGCGGAAATCCAAGCAATTGGAGCAGGTGCACTAAATCAAGCAGTGAAAGCAGTAGCAATCGCCAGGGGATTCGTTGCTCCAAGTGGTGTTGATTTAATTTGTATTCCAGCCTTTACTGACATTCAAATAGATGGCGAAGAGCGCACAGCTATTAAACTGATTGTGGAACCAAGATAAAATTAATTGACCTGTTGTCACAAGGCAGCAGGTCATTTTTATATTTCATCGAGAAGAAAGGGGCAGCGACTGTTGGCTATTTTTGATGCACACTGTGATGTGTTAATGAAGTTGTGGCTAAATAAATACCTTTCATTTAATCAAGATCCAGCTTTGCACGTAACGTATAAAGAAATGAAGCAAACAGGTGCGAAAGTACAGCTATTTGCCATTTACATTCCAGAAGGTGTACCTTGTGAACACCGGTTTGACGTTGCGTTAGAGATGATTCACTTATTTTATACGAAGGTTTTAATAAAGCCTAAAATGAAACTTGTTCGGTCTAAAAAAGACCTTGATCAATTAAAAGAAGATGAAATAGGAGCAATCTTAACTCTTGAAGGTTGTGACGCAATTGGGCATAGTCTTATAAGACTACAAACGTTGCTTCGGTTAGGTGTAAAATCCATCGGTTTAACGTGGAACTATAGCAATGACGTTGCGGATGGCATATTAGAAGAAAGAGGTGCAGGGTTATCTTCATTCGGAAAAGAAGTCGTGAATGAAAATAATAAGGAAAAAGTTTGGACTGATGTTTCTCATCTATCCGTAAAAGGTTTTTGGGACGTAATGGATCATGCAAACTACGTGATTGCATCACATTCTAATGTGTATCGTCTCTGTTCTAACCCTCGAAACTTAAATGATGATCAAATTCGAGCAATCATTAAAAAAAATGGTGTAATGGGTATTACGTTTGTACCAGAGTTTTTAAATGTGACGGGTGAAGCTAGTTTAAAAGATGTATTGAACCATATTGAATATATATGCGCTTTAGGTGGAGAATGTCATATGGGATTTGGGTCGGATTTTGATGGAATTGATAAGACGGTATATGGACTACACTCATATCGAAACTATGAACAATTAATTAATGAGTTAGATAAACATTATTCGGCTACCCAAGTACAAGGTTTTCTTTATGATAATTTTGCAAAAAGGTTACCATAAAGCAAAGAGAAAGGGTTGCAATTTTAAGGTGATGAGACTAGAATGAAAGGCGAATTAAGTGGCTAACTAAACAGTGTTATTAAGTTTAAGCAGCAGTTTGAACTATCATCAGCACCGATGATGGTGTGACTGTTAGCGTTTTTATAACAATTCCTATATTTTTTATTGGATATAAGCCTCTAATTCTAGTTATTTCATAAAAAAAGTGCTACAATTTATAGTTATAAATATTATTTCAATACGATGTATTGTAAATTAAAGGGGTGTAATACATGACAAAACAACTTTCGTGGAAAGTTGGTGGACAGCAAGGAGAAGGTATTGAAAGTACAGGTGAGATTTTCTCCATAGCTTTAAATCGCTTAGGGTATTATTTATATGGATATCGCCATTTCTCATCAAGGATTAAAGGTGGGCATACAAATAACAAAATTCGTGTAAGTACAACGGAAGTTCGCTCTGTTTCGGATGACTTAGATATTTTAGTGGCATTTGATCAAGAAACAATTGATGTTAATTTTCATGAACTACGAGATGGTGGAATTGTCATTGCTGATGCAAAATTTAATCCGACTATTCCTGAAAGTGAAACAGTGACACTTTATTCAGTGCCATTTACAGAGATTGCAACGGAATTAGGCACATCTTTAATGAAAAACATGGTCGCTGTAGGTGCATCTAGTGCAGTATTACATATGGATATTAGTGCTTTCCAAGAAGTCGTACAAGAAATTTTCGGACGAAAAGGACAACAAGTCGTTGACAAGAATATGGAAGCGATAAAGCGCGGCGCTGAATATATTTCTGAACAGTTAGGTGATGGATTAGAAACGATGCACCTTGAGCCTGCTGACGGGAAGAAGCGTATGTTCATGATTGGTAACGATGCAATTGCTCTAGGAGCGCTTGCTGGAGGAGCACGCTTTATGCCAGCTTATCCAATTACTCCTGCTTCGGAAATCATGGAGTACTTAATTAAAAAGCTTCCGGAATTTGGAGGCACAGTTATCCAAACAGAAGATGAAATTGCAGCTTGTACAATGGCTATTGGTGCAAACTATGCAGGTGTTCGTTCATTAACAGCTTCTGCAGGGCCAGGATTATCATTAATGATGGAAGCCATTGGATTAGCAGGTATTACAGAACAGCCGGTTGTCATCGTGGATACACAACGTGGTGGTCCAAGTACAGGGTTACCAACTAAACAAGAACAATCAGATTTAATGGCGATGATTTATGGTACACACGGTGAAATTCCTAAGATTGTCATGGCACCAAGTACAGTAGAAGAAGCGTTCTATGATACGATTGAGGCATTTAACTTGGCTGAAGAATACCAATGTCCAGTTATTTTAATTACAGACTTACAACTTTCACTCGGAAAGCAAACTATTGAGCCTTTAGATTATCATAAAATTGACATTCGTCGTGGCAAGCTTCAATTAAATGAAGAATTACCAGAGCTAGAAAACAAAGCGTATTATAAGCGTTACGAAGTTACAGAAGATGGTGTATCACCACGTGTCATTCCTGGCATGAAAAATGGTATTCATCACGTAACGGGTGTGGAACATGACGAAACAGGTAAACCGTCAGAGAGTGCGCAAAATCGTCGTGATCAAATGGATAAACGCCTTCGTAAAACGGAAGATATCCAGTTCCCTACACCAGTTTATAAAAATGTAAAACATGAGGAAGCGGATATTCTATTTGTAGGCTTTAACTCAACGCGAGGTGTCATTGATGAAGCGATGGCTCGACTTGAAAGTGATGGATTGAAAGTAAATCATGCACATGTTCGACTTCTTCATCCATTCCCAACAAAAGAGCTGTTACCACTTGTGAAAGCAGCGAAAAAAGTAGTAGTCGTTGAAAACAATGCAACAGGACAACTTGCAAACATTATGAAAATGAACGTAGGAAATGCTGAAAAAGTAACAAATATTCTTAAATATGATGGAAACCCATTCCTGCCACAAGAAGTTTATTCAAGAAGCAAGGAGTTGTTTTAAATGGCGACGTTTAAAGACTTTCGTAACAATGTAAAACCAAACTGGTGCCCAGGGTGTGGTGATTTCTCTGTGCAAGCAGCTATCCAGCGTGCTGCAGCAAATATTGGATTAGAACCACATGACTTAGCTGTTGTCTCAGGGATTGGTTGTTCAGGTCGGATTTCAGGTTATATTAACTCATATGGATTCCATGGAATTCATGGACGTGCTCTCCCAATTGCGCAAGGAGTAAAAATGGCTAATCGTGATTTAACAGTCATTGCTTCAGGTGGGGATGGTGACGGATTTGCTATCGGAATGGGTCACACTGTTCATTCGATTCGTCGAAACATTGATATCACATACATTGTGATGGATAACCAAATTTATGGTCTGACAAAAGGACAAACATCTCCAAGAAGTGATGTTGGTTTTAAAACAAAAAGTACGCCTCAAGGTTCTGTTGAATCGGCTTTATCAGTTATGGAATTAGCTTTAACAGCAGGTGCAACATTCGTAGCACAAAGCTTTTCGACAGACTTAAAGGAACTAACGAGTTTAATTGAGCAAGGAATAAATCATAAAGGTTTCTCACTGATTAACGTATTTAGTCCGTGTGTTACGTATAACAAAGTAAACACGTACGACTGGTTTAAAGAAAACTTAACAAAATTAAGCACAATTGAAGGATATGATCCTCATAACCGCGTACAAGCGATGCAAACATTAATGGAACATAATGGCCTTGTGTCAGGATTGATTTATCATAATAAAGATCAAAAGTCATACCAAGAGCTCGTTCACGGTTATAAAGAGGACTCACTAGCTCATGCTGACTTAAATATGGATGAAGAGAAATTTAATAAACTAGTAGCTGAATTTATGTAATCGATTTTTGCACCTAAGAGGATGCAAAGTGTGGCTTAGAGATTTGTCTGCACTGTCTATTCGTACTTAGTTAAAATCATGAGAAAGATTACGACAACAGCTTAAATAAAATAGATAACTCTGACTGAAGAATTTAGGCAATTCTTTGGTCAGAGTTTTTTGTTTCTTTCTTTAAAAATATTCTCATTTTATGAACATAAAATGAAAAGTAAATAAACGTTTAGATTTTATTTTCATTGCACACGATTGTCTTTTTAACGTGGACTGAACTATTTACGGAAATTTTTAATAATGCTAGTATATTAATATATAAAGCGTTTTCATAAAAGGGGAGAGTGTTCGTTGTGAGTGGAATGATGAAGGCGATCATTAAACATCATCGTGGATTTGGTGCGAGACTTGAAGAAGTGCCAATACCAACTATTAAAGAAGATGAAGTGTTAATAAAAGTGAAGGCTACATCAATATGCGGAACGGACGTTCACATTTATACATGGGATGATTGGGCTTCATCTCGTATAAAGACTCCGTATGTATTCGGGCATGAATTTGCGGGTGAAATAGTAGAAATAGGGGAAAAAGTGATGAATATTCAAGTTGGCGATTCTGTATCAGCGGAAACTCATCTTGTTTGTGGGAGTTGTCCCCAATGTTTGACGGGGCAATATCACATTTGTCAAAAAACGCAAATTATTGGTGTAGATACACAAGGGTGTTTTGCGGAATATGTAGCGATGCCAGCTAAGAATATATGGAAAAACCCATCTAAAATGCCTTATCACGTTGCTTCTATTCAAGAGCCGATGGGAAATGCAGTTCATACTGTTTTATCAGGGGACATCGCTGGAAAGACAGTAGCAGTAATGGGGTGTGGCCCAATTGGTTTAATGGCTGTAGGTGTAGCGAAAGCTGTAGGAGCATCGGCCGTTCTTGCTATTGATTTAAATGATTATCGTTTAAGTATCGCGAAGAAAATGGGAGCTACACACGTTATTCATGCAGGAAATGGTAATCCTGTAGAAGAAGCCCTTAACATAACAAACGGTCACGGTGTAGATGTTGTATGTGAGATGTCAGGTCATCCTGTGGCAATGAATCAAGGATTTAAAATGGTGACAAATGGAGGTAGAGTTTCAATTCTTAGCTTACCCGTTAAGCCTGTACAGTTAGATGTAACAAATGACATTGTGTTTAAAGGAATTACAGTACAAGGAATTACTGGCAGAAAGATGTTTCAAACATGGCAACAAGTATCCAATTTACTACATTCTCATCAAATAGATGTTGCACCGCTTATTACGCATCGGTTACCATTCGAAGAGTTTGAAGCGGGATTTGAACTTATGATGCAAGGGAAATGCGGGAAAGTAGTTCTGCATCCATAATAATAAAAAAGGAGCGTGTTTATATGAAAGGGTTTGAGTATTTACAAGAAGAGTTAGATCAGATGAAAAAGGAAGGTACATTTCGACAACTAGTTTCAATTGAGTCTGAACAAGGATCGAAAGTTATCATTAATGGCCAAGAAGTCATTCAACTATCCTCTAACAATTATTTAGGATTAACAACACACCCAAGATTAAAACAAGCAGCTTTAAAAGCTGTCGAAACGTACGGAGCGGGTACAGGATCAGTGAGAACAATTGCGGGAACTTTTTCAATGCACGATCAATTAGAGAAGAAACTAGCAAAATTTAAGCATACAGAGGCAGCACTCGTGTTTCAATCAGGATTTACAACCAATCAAGGTGTGCTTTCGTCTATTTTAACAGAGAAAGATGTTGTTATTTCAGATGCGTTAAATCATGCTTCTATTATTGATGGAATTCGTTTAACGAAAGCAGCTCGTAAAGTTTATAAACATGTCGACATGAACGATTTAGAAAAAGCATTGCAGGAAACTAAACAATATCGTAAGCGTGTCATTGTCACAGATGGTGTTTTTTCAATGGATGGGAACATCGCGCCGTTGCCTACAATTGTAGAACTTGCTGAAAAATATGATGCTCTTGTGATGGTTGATGATGCGCATGCTTCTGGTGTGTTAGGAGAAAATGGAAGGGGGACAGTCAATCACTTCGGTTTAGACGGTCGTGTACATATTCAAGTTGGCACATTAAGTAAAGCCATTGGCGTGTTAGGCGGATATATTGCAAGTACGCAAACATTAATTGATTATTTAATTCATAAAGGGCGACCATTTTTATTTAGTACATCTCATCCCCCTGCTGTAACGGCAGCTTGTATTGAAGCAGTGGACGTATTGCTAGAAGAACCAGAGCTCATTGAAAAGCTGTGGGCTAACACGACGTTTTTTAAAGATGGGCTACGCAAACTTGGCTTTCAAACAGGAACAAGTGAAACACCTATTACGCCGGTCATGGTTGGAGATGAATCGCTTGCACATCAATTCTCTGATAAGTTGTTAGAATATGGTGTGTTTGCACAAGGTATCGCATTTCCGACTGTTGAAAAAGGAAAAGCTCGTGTTCGAACGATTGTAACTGCACAACACTCGAAAGAAGAATTAGAACAAGCATTACAAGTTTTTGAAAAAGCAGGGAAGGAGCTTGCTATTCTAAACTAAATACATGTAGAACATGAGCCATGATACAAGGTCGGTCATGGTTCTTTTAAAAGAATAAATCATGAAGAAATAGAGAGGGAAACAGTAGGTATGTTGTCACAGATGTTTCACTCTCTAAAGGATTCATATATTGTGTTCAGTGAGGTAAAGTTATATACTTACATAATGTGATTGTTTTTATTTTGTAGTATGTGAAAGGAGATTCATAATGAACGAAAATCAACGTCTAGAAAGCACACAAGTAACTCCTTCGGACAAAAAATCCGAAAAGGATTACAGTAAATATTTCCAAACTGTTTATATGCCACCTTCATTGAAGGATGCAAAAAAACGTGGGAAAGAAGACGTTAAATATCATAAAGACTTTGAAATTGATGAAAAGTTCAGAGGTATGGGCAATGGCCGTAAGTTTTATATTCGTACGTATGGCTGTCAAATGAATGAACACGACACAGAAGTAATGGCTGGAATTTTCTTAAGCCTTGGATATGAGATTACAGACACGGTGGACGATGCGCATGTAATCCTGTTAAATACGTGTGCAATTCGTGAAAACGCAGAAAATAAAGTGTTCGGTGAACTTGGACATTTAAAAGCATTAAAGCGTGAACGTCCAGACCTATTGATTGGTGTTTGTGGCTGTATGTCTCAAGAAGAATCAGTTGTTAATAAAATCTTGCAGAAGCATCAACATGTTGACATGATTTTTGGAACGCATAATATTCATCGTCTTCCACACATTTTAAGCGAAGCGTATCTGTCAAAAGAGATGGTTATTGAGGTGTGGTCAAAAGAAGGAGATGTTATTGAAAACCTTCCAAAAGTGCGTAAAGGTAACATCAAAGCATGGGTTAACATTATGTATGGCTGTGATAAATTCTGTACGTACTGTATCGTTCCTTATACGCGTGGCAAAGAACGTAGCCGTCGTCCAGAGGATATCATTCAAGAAGTACGTCACTTAGCAGCACAAGGATATAAAGAGATTACACTATTAGGTCAAAACGTAAACGCATACGGGAAAGATTTTGAAGATATTGAGTATGGTTTAGGTGATTTAATGGATGAAATCCGTAAAATTGATGTAGCTCGTATTCGTTTTACGACAAGTCATCCACGTGATTTCGATGATCGTTTAATTGAAGTGCTTGCAAAAGGTGGAAATCTTGTTGATCATATTCATTTACCAGTGCAGTCTGGAAGTTCTGATGTATTAAAAATTATGGCACGTAAATATGACCGTGAACGCTACATGGAGCTTGTTGGAAAGATTAAAGAAGCCATTCCAAATGTTTCGTTAACAACAGATATTATTGTTGGGTTTCCAAATGAAACAGAGGAGCAGTTTGAAGAAACGATGTCTTTATATCGTGAAGTAGGATTCGATAGTGCATACACATTTATTTATTCTCCTCGTGAAGGGACACCCGCAGCGAAGATGACAGATAATGTACCTATGGAAGTGAAGAAAGATCGTCTTCAACGTTTGAATGCGCTTGTAAATGAAATTTCAGCACAGAAATTAAAAGAATACGAAGGAAAAATCGTTGAAGTGTTAGTTGAAGGGGAAAGTAAGAATAATCCGGACGTGCTGGCAGGTTACACGCGTAAAAGTAAACTAGTAAACTTTAAAGCGCCAAAATCTGTAATTGGACAACTTGTGAAAGTAAAAGTATTAGAAGCAAAAACTTGGACATTAAACGGGGAAATGGTAGAAGAAGCGGCAGAGGTGAGATAAAATGGGGAACTTTACAAAAGAGCAAATTATTGAACAAGCAAGACAATTAGCAAAGATGATTTCTGAAACAGAAGAGGTTGATTTTTTCAAACGTGCGGAAGCACAATTGAATGAAAATCAAAAAGTACGTGAGAAAATTGCGAGTATTAAAAGTCTACAAAAGCAAGCTGTAAACTTTCAGCACTATGGAAAAGTAGAAGCTTTAAAACAAGTAGAAGCGAAAATTGACGCGCTAACAGAAGAACTAGATGAGCTTCCAATTATTCAACAGTTCAAAGAATCTCAAGCTGATGTGAATGGTTTACTTCAATTAGTTTCCACAACGATTTCAACACATGTAACAGATCAAATCATTACGGCGACTGAAGGAGATCTTCTTCGCGGTGAAACAGGATCTTATGTAAAAAATAGTCCTGCTGGATCAAGTTGTCATTAATAAAAACTCCTAGAATGCTTAACGGCTTCTAGGAGTTTTTATTTTTCTTCTAAAGTTGTCACGTTTATGGGCGTATGTGCATACAATGAAACATAGCGTTTTTATGAGTTTTTTTCATAAAGTTTTTCAAATAATGTGCAAACAAGCGATACAACCTGCATAGGATTAAATGAAGATAGTTTGAGGAGGGTATGCTCATATGTCACAACAGTTTAGAGAGATTATTACAAAAGCAATAGTAGGAAAAGGGCGTAAATTCACACAGTCATCTCACACAATTGCTCCACCTAATAGTCCGACAAGCATTTTAGGGTGCTGGGTTATTAATCATCAATATGATGCGCAAAAGCGAGGTAATACAGTCGAAGTTGATGGCACATATGACATTAACGTTTGGTATTCTCATAAAGATAATACAAAAACAGAAGTTTGTACAGAAACGGTGTCATACAAAGATGTAATCAAACTTCGTTATAAAGACGAAGATGCTATTGGGGAAGATTTTGAAGTAATTGTCCGCGTACTTCAACAACCGAATTGTTTAGAAGCAACGATTTCTCCGAACGGTAATAAAACGATTATTCAAGTAGAGAGAGAGTTATTAGCCGAGATTGTGGGAGAAACAAAAGTGTGTGTAATGGTTAATCCAGATGGCTGCAACGAAGAAGATGAATTTGATTTAGATGTAGACGACGATGAGTTTGAAGATTTAAATCCAGATTTCATTTTAGGTGATGACGAGTAAGAAACTAGGAAGCATGTCTTCCTAGTTTTTTTATGTTGTCATTTTCTGTGCATGAAGTTTAAAAACAACCTATGCTATAATAAATAAACAGTAGACAAAGAGTATGGAGGAGTAGTATGGCTACATATACACCAATGATACAGCAGTATTTAACGATTAAGGCAGAGTATGAAGATGCCTTTTTATTTTTTCGTCTCGGGGATTTTTACGAAATGTTTTTTGAAGATGCAACACGAGCATCTCAAGAGTTAGAGATTACATTAACGAGTCGTGATGGTGGGGGAGCAGAACGTATTCCAATGTGTGGCGTTCCGTACCATTCAGCTCCAACATATATTGAGCGTTTAGTGGAAAAAGGATACAAAGTTGCAATTTGCGAACAAGTTGAGGACCCTAGACAAGCAAAAGGTGTAGTAAAGCGTGAAGTCGTACAAGTTATCTCACCTGGTACATTAATGAATGAAAAAGGTCTTCATGAAAAAGAGAACAACTTTATTAGTTCAGTTACAGTATTTGAAGATGGCACGTATGGAATTGCATTTTCAGATTTATCTACAGGTGAAAATAGCGTCACGTTGCTTACAACGTCTTGGGAAGATGTCGTAGCTGAACTTTATATACGAGAAGCAAAAGAGATTGTGGTGGATGCGGAATTTTCAGCGGAACGTTTACAACAGTTAAAAGAGCGAAAAGTCATTACCGTTTCATATGAAAACAATGCGACATTAGACTCCAACTTTGAACATTTAGTTGAAGAATTGCAACAACAAAAGCTAGTGGCCACATTTGCGAGATTAGTCAATTATTTAATTCGTACACAAAAAAGGTCATTAGAGCATTTGCAATCTGTTCAGTTTTATCAAATTAATCAATACATGAAAATCGATTTGTTCTCAAAAAGAAACCTTGAATTAACAGAAACAATTCGAACGAAAGGCAAAAAGGGCTCTCTTCTATGGTTGTTGGATAAAACAGTGACAGCAATGGGTGGTAGGTTATTAAAAACATGGATTGATCGTCCTTTGCTTCAACAACAGGAAATTGAAAACCGTTTAAATATGGTTGAGACGTTTATGAATCAATTTTTTGAACGAGAAGAACTTCGAGAGCTTTTAACAGACGTTTATGACTTAGAGAGATTAGCAGGACGAGTGGCGTTTGGGAATGTGAATGCACGTGATTTAATTCAATTAAAAAAATCGTTGCAAAAAATACCTGAGATTCAACAAGTTATTTTACGTTTAAATCATTCATATGCAACGGAATTAGTTGAAGGAATGGACCCTTGTGAACGTTTAGAGCAACTATTAGAAAGAGGATTAAAAGATCATCCTCCGTTATCGATAAAAGAAGGTGACATTATTAAAGATGGTTATCATGACCAGCTTGATCAATACCGTGATGCGAGTCGTAACGGAAAGTCATGGATTGCAGCGCTAGAGCAAAGAGAACGAGAAAAAACAGGAATTAAATCATTAAAAATTGGCTATAATCGTGTCTTTGGTTATTACATTGAGGTGACAAAAGCCAATCTACACTTACTTCCTGAAGGGATGTATGAGCGAAAGCAAACCTTAACGAACGCGGAACGTTATATTACGCCAGAGTTAAAAGAAAAAGAAACGTTAATTTTAGAAGCCGAAGAGAAAATTGTCCAATTAGAATACGATTTGTTTTTACAAATTCGTGATGAAGTCAAAACATACATTCCACGACTACAAGCTCTTGCAAAAGTTGTGAGTGAATTAGATGTGTTGCAATGTTTCGCTAAAATTAGTGAAGAGCGTCACTATACAAAACCAACTTTTTCAACCAATCGTGATATTAACATTGAAAATGGTCGTCATCCTGTTGTAGAAAAAGTGATGAACGCTCAAGAATATGTACCGAATGATTGTGTGATGTCCGATGATAGTCAAATGTTATTAATTACGGGTCCAAATATGTCTGGTAAAAGTACGTACATGCGTCAAGTTGCTTTAACAGCTATTTTAGGACAAATTGGTTGTTTTGTTCCTGCAGATCGAGCAATACTTCCGATATTTGATCAAGTATTCACTCGTATTGGAGCAGCGGACGATTTAATTTCTGGACAAAGTACATTTATGGTTGAAATGTTAGAAACGAAAAATGCTGTTGCTAATGCAACACAATCGAGTTTAATTTTGCTAGATGAAATTGGTCGTGGTACATCGACATATGATGGAATGGCACTGGCCCAAGCTATTATTGAATACATTCATGAGCATATTGGGTGCAAAACTCTATTTTCAACACATTATCATGAGTTAACGGTACTTGAAAAAGAATTATCCATGTTAAAGAATGTTCATGTTAGTGCAATTGAAAAGAATGGAAAGGTTGTTTTCCTGCACAAAATTAAACAAGGAGCAGCTGATAAGAGTTATGGAATTCATGTCGCAGAATTAGCTGAACTTCCTGAATCATTAATTGAACGTGCTCGCATTATTTTAAATGAATTTGAGCAACCGAAAGAAAAAGATATCATCAAAGATGAAGCGATGAAAGTGGATCACAATGTCGGGAAAGAGGAACAAAAAGAAGTTGAAACCGTAACGACAGCGTCACAGCTCTCTTTCTTTGAAGCAGAACAAAAGAAAGAAGCAAAACAAATGACATCTTTAGTAAAAAGTGAAAAAGCGGTACTCAATCAATTGAGGGACTTAGATGTGTTAGAGATGACACCACTTGATGCGATGAATGCTTTGTATCAATTGCAGAAGTCGTTAAAGAAAAAGTAGGTAGGTGGTGAAGAGATGGGCAAGATTGTTCAACTGTCTGATGAGCTTTCAAATAAAATTGCAGCAGGCGAAGTAGTAGAAAGACCTGCATCTGTTGTGAAAGAACTGGTTGAAAATGCGATTGATGCTAATAGTACAGTTATTGAAATTGACCTTGAAGAAGCTGGATTGTCTAAAATAAGAATCCTAGATAATGGTGACGGTATTGAACAAGAAGATTGCTTAACAGCATTTAGACGTCACGCCACAAGCAAAATTAAAACAGAGAATGATTTGTTTCGAATACGTACACTTGGGTTTAGAGGAGAAGCACTACCGAGTATTGCATCTGTTTCTGAATTAGAGTTAAAAACCAGTACAGGAAAAGATGCGGGTACACACTTAGTTTTACGTGGTGGACAGATTGTTAAGCATGAATTAACATCTAGTCGCAAAGGGACAGATATTGTTGTTCAAGGACTCTTCTTTAACACACCAGCTCGTTTAAAGTATATGAAAACTGTTAACACAGAGCTTGGAAATGTAACGGACGTTGTCAATCGTCTCGCTATGGCGCACCCAACTGTCTCGTTTAAATTAACTCATCAAGGTAGACAACTTCTGTATACGAATGGAAATGGAGATGTGAGGCAAGTATTAGCAGCTATCTACGGAATCGGAGTAGCAAAGAAAATGATTCCTATCTCTGTTCAGTCGTTAGATTATGAAGTAGAGGGATTCGTTGCTTTACCTGAGATAACAAGAGCATCGCGAAACTATATGTCTACCATTATCAATGGTCGTTTTGTGAAAAATTACGGACTAACAAAAGCAATTCAACAAGGTTATCATACTCTTTTACCTATTGGGCGCTATCCAATTGTGTTTTTAAATATAAGAATGGATCCTTTGTTAATTGATGTGAATGTACATCCTGCAAAACTAGAGGTTCGATTAAGTAAAGAAGCAGAATTATATGAGTTAGTGGAACAAGGGGTAAAGGGGGCATTTAAAAAGCAACAACTTATTCCAGATGTAGTTGTGTCACAGAAGCCTCGTTTTATAAAGCCGGAAGAAGAACAACAAACGTTCACATTTACACATGGAGTACAGTCAACAGAAGGTGTAGGTGTGTCGGCAGAAGGCTATTCAAGGAAAAACGATTATGCTCCTGTACAATATGAATATAAAGAAAAGGCTCAAGCTGAATCAAAAGAAGACCTCGTATTCGAGAGGGAACCAGTGCTTTCTTCTATTCAAGCACATAGAGAAGAGCTTGAGGTGACCGATAACGAAGAAACTATACCACCATTGGTAACAGATATAAAAGATAAAGAAAAAACACCTAGAGTTCCACCTTTGTATCCAATCGGTCAAATGCATGGCACATATATACTCGCTCAAAATGAAAAAGGCTTGTATATTATTGATCAACACGCTGCACAAGAGCGCATTAAGTACGAGTATTACCGTGAAAAGTTAGGTGAAGTGGACACGGAAGTTCAAGAGTTGCTAATGCCCATTACACTTGAGTATTCAGCGAATGAAGCGATGATACTAGAAGAATATAAATGTGAATTAGAAAATGTCGGAGTTTTTCTTGAAACGTTTGGACAGAATACGTATCTTGTGCGTGCACACCCTCAATGGTTTCCAAAAGGAGAAGAAAAGCAAATCATTGAAGAAATGATTGAACAAGCGTTGACGATGAAGAAAGTGAATATTGGAAAGTTGAGAGAAGAAGCAGCAATCATGATGAGTTGTAAAGCATCTATTAAGGCAAATCAGCATTTGCGTAACGATGAAATTTTTACGTTACTTGAAACGCTGCGTCATACAACAGATCCTTTCACGTGTCCCCATGGACGACCCATTATCATTCATCATTCTACGTATGAGATGGAAAAGATGTTTAAGCGAGTGATGTAAAAAGTCCCCCCTAATCTATGAAGTTCTGTCAGAACAATAGAAAGGGGGGACTTTGTTCTATTTTAGAATAAATATGAAGGCGGTTTTTTATTTTTTATAAAAATATATCTGTTTAAACCATGTTCTAAATAATCAATGAAAAATCAAAGTGGTTAAGGACATAAAAAGAGAAACAGCGTTCAAAGAACATGCTCTTTGAACGCTGTTTCTCGTAAGTCTTATTGTTTTTTAAATAAATCTATAAAAGCATGAGAAATTTCAATTCCTTGATATAAAAATAAGCTGAAGGCTGTTACTGAGAACATCCCCATCATTACTAATCTCATCCACATCATCATTATTTCCTCCTCGGTTTTTAAATGTATGAGTATAACCGAGAACGAACAACATAATTAGATTGATAAAAGATAGGTGTAAGAATAATCATTTTCCTGAAAAAAACAGCATGAGAGCGTTGAACTAGTACCAACTTAATAGCTACATGTAAAAGAATCATGAGTGTAACTAGTGTAATGGCTGTTTTTTTATCGTTCCCATCGCCATCTAAGAGTAACAACTCATGTGCGATATCAGTTGCTACAAAGCTTTGTTGATCATCCAGTACAACATGAACAGGGGCATGAAAAATCGTTAATTGAAAAGTAAATAAAAAGATAAACATATACATTGGAAATAAAGTTAATCTTTTCATTTTTCGACCTCCCCCTTTCACGATACACTTTATTTTTACTATCATACAACAAAGCTTTTAAATTGCAAATGAAAAACATTCCAGTCTATAAACTATATCAATCAATCTAGAAAATATGACAGGATGTATGACTAGATATAAGAGCGATCATCTATTATAATAAACTTGCATTGTTTTATGAATAATTTATACAAAATTGGACAAGATAAGATGATGTGAATAATGTACATAAATGAAAGTAGTGTTGTTATGTTGGGAGAGAAGCAGAAAGTCATTGTGCTCATCGGTCCTACTGCCGTTGGAAAAACGAAGCTAAGTATTGAAATAGCTAAAACGTTTAATGCAGAGATTATTTCTGGTGATTCAATGCAAATTTATAAAGGAATGGACATTGGCACAGCGAAAATAACAGAAACAGAGATGGAGGGTATTCCTCATCATTTAATCGATATTAAAGATCCAACCGAATCTTTTTCAGTCGCTGAGTTTCAAACACTTGTGAGAGAAAAAATCACACAAATTCATGCTAAAGGAAAAGTGCCGATGATTGTAGGTGGAACAGGCCTATACATTCAGTCGGTGATTTATGATTATCAATTTGCTGAGGACAAAAAGGATTCTGCTATAAAATGGGAGCTTGAGCAGTTAGCAAATATCAAAGGCATTGACTTTTTATATGAAAAACTTCAAAAGGTAGATCCTGAAAGTGCTAAGAGTATTCACAAAAATAACGAGCGTCGTGTCATTCGTGCGTTAGAAGTATATGAAGAAACAGGCAAAAAGTTCAGTGATTATATAAAAGAACAATCACATGAATTAATCTATGATGTCATATTGATTGGTTTAACAATGGATCGAGAGACTTTGTATCAACGGATTAATCAGCGTGTGGATATGATGATGAATGAAGGGTTGTTACAAGAAGTTCAAGGGTTATATCACAAAGGAGTTCGTGATACACAATCCATTCAAGCGATTGGATATAAAGAACTGTATGCATACCTTGAAGAAGAAGTATCTCTTGACGAAGCTGTAGAACAGCTTAAACAAAATTCAAGGCGCTACGCGAAGCGTCAATTAACATGGTTCCGTAATAAAATGCCTGTTCATTGGTTTGACGTCACAGGTGACAAATTTCACGAAATGTTCGCTGAAATTTTTACATATATTGCAGGAAAGCTCAAATGAAAAATCGAATAACTAAGAGTAGAGAAAAAGAGGAGGCCGAATAATGAAACAGACAATTAATATTCAAGACCAATTCCTAAATCAACTTCGTAAAGAAAATGTTTTTGTAACTGTATTTTTATTAAATGGTTTTCAATTAAGAGGGCTAATTAAAGGGTTTGATAACTTCACAGTACTACTAGAATCTGAAGGTAAGCAGCAATTAATTTATAAGCATGCGATTTCCACTTTTGTTCCAAGTAAAAATATTACGGTGGAATTAGAATAGAACGTAAATCCCGTACAGTTGTGCGGGATTTTTCATTTGTTTTGTAACATTGTTTCCTAATTTGAAACATACATCTATAGTAATGGGTTAAATAGTGAGGAGCCTTATTTCTCGGGTAACCGCAAAATGTGACAACAAGAAGACAGATGAAAAGTCGATATATGCAAAATTGTATGAAAATGGGCGATTGTCACACATATTCACCTATGACGTATACTAGTATGAAATGAGAGGTGAACGCTCTTGGATCAGCCTATCACATTAAAAAACAATGGACAGATTAACATTATATTAAATAATGAAACAAAAAAAGGGAATATGTACTCGACTTCAATTCCGCAACCTACAAAACAAAAGAAAATCATTGTGAATCATGAGCCTTTAAAAGACATCGAAAAAGAAATGGAAAACTTAATAGGTATGGGTGAGTTGAAGAAAATTGTAAAAGAAATTTATGCGTGGTTATACATTAATAAAAAGCGCGAAGAAGCTGGATTAAAAGCTGGAAAGCAAGCACTCCATATGATGTTTAAAGGAAATCCAGGTACAGGAAAAACAACTGTAGCCAGACTATTAGGAAAGTTATTCTTAAATATGAATGTTCTAACGAAAGGACATTTAATTGAAGCAGAACGAGCAGACTTAGTAGGTGAATACATCGGTCACACTGCCCAGAAAACACGAGATTTAATAAAAAAAGCAATCGGTGGGATTTTGTTTATTGACGAAGCTTATTCATTAGCAAGAGGCGGAGAGAAGGATTTTGGTAAAGAAGCGATTGACACCCTGGTGAATCATATGGAAGCACAACGAGAGAATTTTATTTTAATTTTGGCAGGTTATCCAAAGGAAATGGATAACTTTTTATCACTAAATCCAGGGTTACGCTCACGATTTCCGTTTGTTTTGCACTTTCCTGATTATGAAGTAAAAGAATTGATGGACATCGGAATGAGTATGCTTGATGAACGACAATATACATTAAGCACAGACGCATACAATCGACTAAAAGATCATTTCATGGATATTAAATATGGAGGAAATACGAAAGATTTCAGTAACGGAAGGTATGTTCGTAATGTCATTGAGCTCTCTATTCGAAAACAAGCGATGCGTTTATTAGAAGAGGATAATTACGCAAAAGATGATTTACTAACATTAAAAGCAGCAGATATTCAGTTTAAATAAGAGAGATAGCGTGTAAAAGTGAAAACAGCTAAACAAAGAAGCCCCTATCCATCCGTCGAGAAAAGTCGATGAATCGATAAGGGGTTTGTTCGTTTTAGCAGCTTTATTTTAAGTGTTTTCTACGAACTATCATCACAAATACAATAAAAGTGATGATGAAAAGCCTTTACGTAAACACGGTTGAGTAAGTTAGAATAAGTGCAACATTGTCAGTCTCTGAATAGCCGTACAGAGTTTCACCTGTTGCGATATGACCTAGGTCAAGGAGTTCGCGAGTACCAGAAATAAAAACTCCGTTTGTTGTATCTACATTTGAGGCTCCGATATATATCACACCAGCTTGTAAAAAAACACGATTTCCATTTCCTGTAACAATGAGTGTAGGTGTGTTAGCAGGAATGACAACTCTTTGTACTGTAGCCAGCTTCCTCACTTCCTTCATCTAAAGTTAATCCACTATATAAGGTATGTTAAAGGAAACTAGAATCATGCTTTTATTTTGATAACCCGAGAGATCGAATAGGTAATCGCCATCTATACATGTATGAACATACACGTAGTCCGACTAAGAGAACGAATAATGTGTATAGCTCAAAAGGTGTATTTGTAATGCCTAATCCAATTGCGACACCTGCAATAATGGCCCATACAGCATAAATTTCTTCTCGAAGAACAGTTGGTTTTCTTCCAGCTAGAAGGTCGCGAATGATTCCGCCACCGCTTCCTGTTAATACAGCAGCAACAATGATAGCGCTCATTGTATGGTTCATATGAGACGCATACAACGCTCCTTGAATAGCAAATGCGGCTAATCCAATCGCGTCAAAAAAGTTCCCCCATTTACGCCAATGCTTTAGTAGGTTATTTGGAAATAAAAAGACAGCTGTAATTGATAATAATGCGATATTAAAAAATAGTTGTTGTTCCCATAAAGCTGAAACCGGTACGCCAATTAATAAATTTCGAATGGCTCCACCACCGAAAGCTGTGACAATACCAAGTATGTATACCCCTAAAATATCATACTCTTCTTCCATGGCAATAATCGCCCCACTGACCGCAAATGCCACTGTACCAATTATACTTAATACATCCCATGTCATACACGTAGTCCCCTCTTCTAAGTTGTAAGCATTTCAAATTTTATACAGGATGGAGCGGAATTTCAATGCTTTTCTATAAGTTAAATGCATGTTTTTTTATATTAAGCTTATGCAATGATTCAAAAGGGTGTTATAGAGAAAAAATACTTTTTTTGATATGATAAATATAACTTTTCATAAAGGTTACATTTACTACATAAAAAACGACAACTGATAAGTGAAAGAAGGAACGCTCAATTGACCATAGAGATTAAAAATGAAAAAGAAAAAGTCATCTTAGTTGGTTGTCAGTTACACGATGATGACGAACGATTTGACTATTCATTAGATGAATTAGCGTCTTTAACAGAAACGGCAAACGGAGTAGTTGTCATGAAAATGACACAAAAACGTGACCGTATTCATCCAGCTACATATATAGGAAAAGGAAAAGTGGAAGAACTTCTTCACTTAGAGGAAGAATTAGAGCCTGACATCATTATCTTTAATGATGAATTATCTCCAAGTCAAATTCGGAATTTATCGAGTGAATTATCTGCACGAATCATTGACCGCACACAATTAATTTTAGATATTTTTGCGCAACGCGCTCAAACGCGAGAAGGGAAACTACAAGTTGAGTTAGCGCAGCTAAATTATTTGTTGCCTCGTCTTGTTGGTCAAGGGACGTCATTATCCCGACTAGGTGGAGGGATTGGAACAAGAGGGCCCGGCGAGACTAAGCTTGAGAGTGATCGCCGACATATTCGTGGACGCATTGATGAAATTAAAAAGCAATTGAAAACCGTAGTCGGACATCGTGAGCGTTACCGTGAGCGACGTAAGCGTAATAAAGTGGTTCAAGTGGCCATTGTTGGCTATACAAATGCTGGTAAGTCAACGCTCTTCAATCGCTTAACAGAAGCGAGTATTTATGAAGAGAATCAACTCTTTGCGACCCTTGATCCAACAACTAGGCAATATGTGTTGCCATCTGGATTCACTGTACTTTTAACCGATACAGTCGGTTTTATTCAAGACTTACCGACCACACTAGTAGCTGCATTCCGATCAACTCTTGAAGAAGTGACGGAAGCGGACTTTATTCTACATGTTGTAGATTCAGGGAATGCTGATTATGATAATCATGAAAAAACAGTGTATCAATTATTAGATGAGTTAGATGTGACAAACATTCCTATATTGACTGTTTACAACAAAAAAGATATCCAGCATGAAAAGTTTGTACCAAGCACCCTAAAATCTGTACGTATTAGTGCATTTAATGAATCTGATTTACAGCAGTTAGGAACGATTCTGCAAAATGATTTTAAAAGAGAAATGGAATTCTTTCATACTTTGCTCTCACCAACAAAAGGAAAATTGTTAGCATCATTAAAAAGAGAGTCTATTGTTGAATCGATTGAGTTTCGAGAAGATTTAGAACTGTATGAGTGCAAAGGATATATTCAAAAAGAACATCCTTTTTATCAACAACTAGGTAAAGACAAAGAAAGTTGAGGAGTTTGCGTAATGTTTGAGCAATTAAAAAATGGAGAAGTAATTCGTGATCTAGCTTGTAAAGTTGAAGAACAAATTAAACCAATTCATGAGGAAATCGACCGTATCATTGAAATCAATCAATTTCGCGTGTTACAAAGTTTTAGAGAAAATAAAGTAAGTGATGTTCACTTTATCCCATCTACTGGATACGGATACGATGATATAGGGCGTGACACGTTAGAGAAAGTATATGCTGATATCTTTGGAGCAGAAGCATGCCTTGTTAGACCACAAATTATTTCTGGAACGCATGCAATTGGAATTTCATTATTTGGTGTCTTACGTCCTGGAGATGAACTTCTTTACATCACTGGAAAGCCATATGATACGTTAGAAGAAATTGTAGGTATCAGAGGTGATGGAATAGGTTCATTAAAAGAGTTTAATATTAGCTATAAAGCAGTTGATTTAAAAGCAGGTCAACTAGATTATGATGCAGTTAGACAGTCTATTCATGAACATACGAAAATGATTGGAATTCAACGATCAAAAGGATATGGAACACGCCCTTCTTTTACAGTAAACGAAATTAAAGATATGATTGCATTTGTTAAAAGCATAAAGCCGGGTGTCATCGTTTTTGTAGATAACTGTTATGGGGAATTTGTTGAAACCGTTGAGCCTACACACATTGGTGCAGACTTAATGGCGGGATCGCTAATTAAGAATCCTGGTGGTGGTTTAGCTAAAATTGGTGGCTACATTGCTGGGCGTAAAGATTTAGTAGAAGCATGTTCGTATCGTATGACAACACCTGGTATCGGAGCAGAAGCCGGCGCTACATTATATAGTCTTCACGAAATGTATCAAGGCTTCTTTTTAGCTCCTCATGTAGTCGGGCAAGCTTTAAAGGGTGCTGTTTTTTCATCTGCGATGTTTGAAGAATTAGGATTAAATACAAATCCAAAGTGGGATAGTAAGCGTACGGATCTTATTCAATCTGTTCAATTAGAAAACCGAGAAATGATGGTAGCATTTTGCCAAGCTATTCAATATGCTTCTCCTGTTAATGCTCATGTTACCCCATACCCAGCATATATGCCAGGATATGAAGATGATGTAATCATGGCTGCAGGTACGTTCATTCAAGGTGCGAGTTTAGAGTTAACAGCAGATGGCCCGATACGTCCACCTTATATTGCGTACGTACAAGGTGGCTTAACGTATGCGCATGTCAAAGTAGCAATTTGTATGGCTCTTGATCAGTTAATGGAAAAAGGGTTATTGCACTCAGTAAAATAAGGAGGGGAGTTCCTCTCCTTATTTTTACTATTTATCACTTGAAAATTTTAATGTTAGTTTTTCTAACATATGGTTGACAGATAAACTAACATGACATACAATGTAATTAATCAATTAAAGGAGGAACTGAGATGAGTGACAACATTAGAAGAAATACGCCACTATTCCCAATTGGAATTGTGATGCAATTAACAGAGTTGTCGGCTCGCCAAATTCGTTATTACGAAGAACATGGATTAGTAACACCAGCTAGATCCGAAGGTAAAAGAAGATTATTTTCTTTTAATGATGTAGATAAATTACTCGAAATAAGAGAACTTATTGAACAGGGAGTAAACTTAGCAGGTGTGAAACAATTATTTCATGTAAAAGAGGCAGAAGGTACACATTCTCCAAACGAACAAGTGGCGGAAGCGAAAAAGCCTGAATTAACAGATGAACAGCTTCGAAAGTTACTTCGTACAGAACTAATGCAAGCCGGTCGTTTCAGTCGTGCTGCATTAAATCAAGGAGATATGTCTCGGTTCTTTCATTAATACTTAAAAATTAAAATATTTGTATGTTTTATGAAACATACTCATATAAAACTTTTTACGAATTTTAGGGGAGGATTATATAATGGCAAAGTACACAAAAGAAGATATTTTCAAAAAAGTTCAAGAAGATAACGTGAAGTACATTCGTTTACAATTCACTGATATTTTAGGAACAATCAAAAACGTTGAAATCCCAGTAAGTCAATTAGAAAAAGCGTTAGATAACAAAATGATGTTTGACGGTTCTTCAATTGAAGGATTTGTACGTATCGAAGAATCTGATATGTACTTATATCCAGATTTAGATACATTTGTAGTATTCCCATGGACATCTGAAAAAGGGAAAGTAGCACGTTTCATTTGTGATATCTACAATCCAGATGGTACGCCATTTGATGGAGATCCACGTAACAACCTAAAACGTATCTTGAAAGAAATGGAAGAATTAGGATTCTCTGACTTCAACCTTGGACCTGAGCCGGAGTTCTTCTTATTCAAATTAGATGAAAAAGGTGAGCCGACATTAGAGCTAAACGATAAAGGTGGCTATTTCGACTTAGCACCAACAGATCTTGGCGAAAACTGCCGTCGTGACATTGTATTAGAGCTAGAGGAAATGGGCTTTGAAATCGAAGCATCTCACCATGAGGTAGCTCCTGGTCAACACGAAATTGACTTTAAATATGCAGGTGCATTAAAAGCTTGTGATGACATCCAAACATTTAAACTAGTGGTAAAAACGATTGCACGTAAACATGGTCTTCATGCAACATTTATGCCAAAACCATTGTTCGGTGTAAACGGTTCTGGTATGCACTGTAACGTTTCTCTATTCAAAGATGGGGAAAATGCATTCTATGATACAACAGGTCACTTAGAATTAAGTGAAACAGCTCATCAGTTTATTGCTGGTATCATCAAGCATGCACCTAACTTTACAGCTGTAACAAACCCAACTGTAAACTCGTATAAGCGTTTAGTACCTGGTTACGAAGCTCCTTGTTACGTAGCATGGTCTGCTCGCAACCGTAGTCCATTAATTCGTATTCCAGCTTCTCGTGGTATCGGTACACGTGTTGAAGTACGTAGTGTAGATCCAGCTGCTAACCCTTACTTAGCAATGGCTGTATTACTAAAAGCTGGCTTAGATGGAATTAAGAACAAACTTGAAGCTCCAAAACCAGTAGATCGTAACATCTATGTTATGACAAAAGAAGAGCGCATCAAAGAAGGTATTGTTGACTTACCAGCAACTTTAGCTCAAGCGCTTGAAAACTTCAAATCAGACGAAGTTATCGTATCTGCATTAGGTGAACACTTAGCTGAACACTTTGTTGAAGCGAAAGAAATTGAGTGGGATATGTTCCGCACACAAGTTCACCCATGGGAACGCGATCAATACATGAGTATGTATTAATGCTTAGAACCCTTGACACTATTGGTGTTAAGGGTTTTTTCATCTATGGTACACATGGGCAAGTTTATTTTGACTATTATAAGGATCAAATATTGCTCCCTGTCGACAGTGATATAAAATAAAAAGTCTCTTCGAATAAATGAGTTATTCAAAGAGACTTTTTATTTTTTAGGGCAGTATATGTTTCTAACATTGACTCTAACGTTTCTGATAACTCAATGTATTCAGAGTTTGCAGGTCCACTGTTAAAGAAGATGGTATTTAACTTAATTCTCATGTTAAATAATTGTGTAAGTCTATTTTTTTGGATTTGTTTTTCATTCTTTTTTTTCATTATACACCTCAGAGATTGAATGCTGCGTATAACCGTCTTCTTAAAAAGGTGTAGAATCTAAGATGTTTATTGGTTACTGTCAACAACGATTCAAATTTCCCCAATTTCAACGAAATGAAATTCCCCATTATG
>NZ_QFRU01000004.1 GCF_003184905.1 Bacillus sp. CGMCC 1.16541 | reverse complement strand
TATTTTTGAGGAATTTAAAACCGTTGTTATTGAGTATTTTACAACCGTTGATTACATCTGTAGATAAAAAGTATTTAAAAAGCTAATTTACATAGAAGAAGATTATTCGTAAATGAAGGTGTCCTTTTGTTTTTAAACTTGTACTTCACTCATCAATGCATGAATAGGATCTTCTGTACCTTTAAAAAATACTATCCACGTTTCGGTTTGTCCCATTTTCGCTACCACATGCGGTTCATCAATAAAGATAACGCCTTTACCTACGAATTGTTCGCAAGTATCTTTAATATTCTTGACTTAAAAATAAAGAGCGAAGCTGGCATGGGCGAACTTTTCTTTTTGACGAATTGTTAACATGGATTCTTAATCCACCCCATTCGAAGAAAGCCATATTGTCAGTATAAAATAAAAGAGAGAAACCAAGATTCTCTTTATAGAAATCCACTGCTCTATGTGACTTTGTAACAGGTACCCCAATTTGTCCAACATGCTTAACCATTGTAGAATCCACAAAACACTTCTTCCTTCATACCTTATATTACATAAATAATAGTATAAAATTGGAGGATAAACTAAAATGTTTTACCATTCTTCTGAACAATACTAATTAACTGCATAGCCTTGAGTTATACAAAGTGAATACATTTGTCACGAATTAATCGTTTAATTTGTTTAGCTTAGGAATATTCTCTTGATAGATGGACGGATAATGAGAGAAAATAAGAGTAGGTGGATAAACTGAGTGGTATCGGACACTAGTTGTTCATTTGATAAATATTAACATGTTTTTATGTTTGAAAATCATGGAGTAAGCATGATATAAGATAAAAGAAGTAGAACATTTGGCTTTCTGTTTTCTGACCAAGTGTTTGAAGTTGTATTTAATATGAGAGGAATTGAGCTAGACATGATAGATAATTTCTGGCGTGATTTACCGCGACCATTTTTTGTATTAGCACCAATGGAAGATGTGACGGATGTGGTGTTTCGTCACGTTGTTAGCAAAGCAGGGCGCCCTGATGTTTTCTTCACAGAGTTTACAAACTCCGATAGTTATTGCCATCCAGATGGTATCAACAGTGTGCGCGGCCGTCTACTTTTCACAGAGGACGAGCAGCCAATGGTGGCGCATATTTGGGGAGATAATCCTGAATACTTCCGCCAAATGAGTATCGGCATGGCCGAGTTAGGGTTTAAAGGAATTGACATCAACATGGGCTGTCCTGTGCCGAATGTAGCAACCAGAGGGAAAGGTAGCGGCCTTATCCTTCGTCCCGACGTTGCGGCCGAGCTCATTCAAGCAGCAAAAGCAGGCGGCCTCCCTGTCAGTGTAAAAACCCGAATCGGCTTTCATAAAATTGATGAGTGGAAAGCATGGTTAACACACGTGTTACAACAGGATATTGCCAACTTGTCGATTCATTTACGTACAAGAGATGAAATGAGCGACGTTCCTGCGCATTGGGAGCTCATTCCAGCTATCAAGGATTTACGTGATTCTATTGCACCTGATACACTATTAACGATTAATGGTGACATCCCTGACCGTCAAAAGGGCCTTGAACTTGCTGAGCAGTATGGCATTGATGGCGTCATGATTGGCCGAGGCATTTTTAAAAATCCATTTGCATTTGAAAAAGAGCCAAAAGAGCATAGCAGCCAAGAATACTTGGATTTGTTAAGACTTCAGCTCGATCTTCAAGATCAATATTCGGAAATTGTGCCACGGCCGATCACAAAGCTTCATCGCTTTTTCAAAATTTACGTAAAAGGATTCCGTGGAGCGGGTGAATTGCGAAATCAGCTGATGAGCACGAAATCAACAGATGAAGTGCGTGCATTGCTTGACCGCTTTGAAAGAGAAGTGTGAGTTATATCTGTGTAAAAGGAAGGCGATAATAAGTAAATAAATGGTACTACTTTTAAGAAGCGTCAAGGCATCAGTCATGCCTTTGACGCTTTTTTCAATGGATGAATCTTGATGCTCTATAGAAATGAAGAATTTTTTGTATTTGATAGTCATAGATCTTACGAGTTCTGTCTTTACAATCAGGGTACTTATGGGTTCTTCACTCGATCTCTACATGCAACTGAACGTATTCTCCAACCTCTTCTACTTTGCTTATGACAACCTCTTTTAATCTCGGGACATTCATGATAAAATTCATATGCACACAAACTCCAATCCTTGTACTTTTGTCTCGACAACTCAAGTATAAAAGAATTGGATACTTGTGTGCTTTTTAATTTCATTAATAGTTTCTTTACCAAAAAAAATATGATAGAGCCAAAAGAAAGGAGGAGAAGTGGTGGGGCTATTTGAGAAGCTGTATACAGTTTTGATTATCGTTTCTGTGTTGCTTGGCTTGGTCATCGGCCAAGTGAATGAAGTAGCGATGTATGCGGATCAATGGATTTTGCCATTATTGATGCTTATGTTGTATTTGACGTTTTTACAAATTCCCTTAAAGGATCTTAAACAGTCATTTTTAAATCGGACATTTACATGCGCAAGCATTGGAATAAACTTTGTGTTAACACCACTATTTTCCTGGCTTTTAGCAACGCTTTTCTTAGCCAATCAACCTGCGCTATGGCTTGGATTTATGATGTTAATGGTGACACCTTGTACGGATTGGTACATCATCTTTACAGGAATTGCGAAAGGGAATGTTGCATTATCGACGAGCATTTTACCTTTAAATTTAATTTTGCAGCTGCTGTTATTACCGGTATATCTGTATGTATTTTCTGGAACAGTGGGGGTTGTTGATTTTCAGCTTGTAATGAAGAGTATGCTTTTGGTGTTGGTGCTGCCTTTTGTATTAGCTGCCGTTACACGACATTATCTTTTAAAGTGGAACAAGGATGTTTTGATCGAAAAAGTTAGTTCGTTGCCAGTGATTTTTTTATGTCTGGCCATTTTAGCGATGTTTGCTTCTCAAGGGAGCTTACTACTAAATCACTTGGATTTATTTGTGCAGTTACTTTTACCGATTCTCACATTTTTCCTCATTACTTTTCTAATCGGGCGTCTAGTTGGAAAAGGTCTTGCATTTACGACACCTAATATTGCGAGTTTACATTTAACGACGTTAGCTCGGAATTCACCAGTAGCCTTAGCGATTGCGATGACGGCTTTTCCTCATGAACCACTGATTGCGTTAGTATTAGTCATGGGTCCGTTAATTGAGTTACCGTTATTGTCACTTATTTCTTATATCATTTTAATTCTAGATCAACACCATACAATAAGTGGAAGGTCGTAAAAGTGATGAAGAAAAAGTATTACACAGCGTTAGTCGCGCTTGCACTTCCAGCTATTATGGAGCAAGCGTTGCAAAGTATGGTTGGCTTTATTGATATGATTTTTATTTCAAAGCTAGGTTTAAATGAAGTGGCCGCTGTCGGTGTAACGAACACCATCCTCCAAATTTATTTTGCTGTGTTTTTAGCATTAGGTGTATCATCTACTGTTTTCGTGGCGCGTTATACGGGGGCCAAGCAAGAGGAAAAAGCAAAAATGGTAACACATCAATCTATTGTGCTAAGCTTAATCATTGCATGTTCTTTGGGGATTATTTCTATGTGGTTTGGAGAACATCTTTTCCGATTGTTAGGTGCAGACGAGGATGTTGTTTCACATGGTTTGATTTATTTTAAAATCATTGCAATTCCATCTGTACTTATCTCCTTGATGTTTACGTTTGGAGCGATTTTTAGAGGATATGGAGATACGAAAACACCACTTAAAATAGGTATTCAAATAAACATCATTCATGTTGTCTTGGATTATGTCTTGATTTTTGGGGTGTTCTTTGAAGGTTTTGGTCTCATGGGAGCTGCTATGGCAACGGTTATAGCAAGATTCATTGGTGTGAGCTTATTTATTAAGTACATGCTGAAACGAGATATGCTTTCTAGAGCTAAAGAGGCTTGGAGAATCAACAAGGAAGAGATGAGCGGGCTCATACGTATAGGCGTCCCTGCTGGGTTAGAACGATTGTTTATGAGGTTTGGTCAAGTGATTTATTTTGGAATGATCGTGAGGATGGGAACAGGTGTATATGCTGCTCATACATTAGCCGGCAACTTTACCATTTTTGTATCAGTCATTGGCTCTGGCTTCGCCATTGCGACAACGACTCTTGTTGGAAAGAGTATTGGAGCAGGAGACTTAAGTGCAGCGAGGGTCTATAGTAAATGTTCAATGATGTTAATGGTAGGAATCATGACGCTTGTCAGTGTGGTAGTTTATTTGCTTTCTCCTTACGCTGCCTCTTTTCTTGTTCATCAATCATCTGTTATCACTTTAATTGTTACCGTTCTTGCTATCGATATAATTGCGCAACCTGCAACCGCCCTCGTATCGAGTTTAACCGCTGTCTTACAGTCCGGTGGCAGCACAAAATTCCCTATGTATGTCACAGCGCTTGGCATTTGGTGTATTCGCACACTTGGTGTTTATGTATTAGGAGTATCGCTTGGCTTTGGATTAGTTGGAGTTTGGGTGTCAATCGCGCTAGATAACTATGTAAGGGCGACAATCTTGATGATTAGATATCGGCGAAATGGTTGGATTAAACAGTTAGCCTAATCACAACTACATAGAGATAAAAGGGATTGGAACATAACCTAGTGATTCTTTCTTAAAGGCGAACAATGACCTTTTGATTATCGTTGCGCTTTATTGTACTACGGCCATTCGTTTTGTGCGAGGAGGAAGCTAATTTTCTTTCCTGTTGAGTATCACCCTCTTTGTGTTCACTTTTCTTTTAAATGGGAAATATGATTTGTCTACGATATGAGTTAAAAAATAGCCGATACCAAGTCAAATGGTATCGGCTATTTTGCATTGAGAGGCTAGCCTCTCAATGCATGATTAGTTACGGATCAGATAATCAAAAGCGCCTAATGCGGCTGTTGCACCTGATCCCATGGAGATAATGATTTGTTTGTAAGGTGTGTTTGTACAATCTCCTGCAGCGAATACACCAGGGATGTTTGTTGCACCATGCTTATCAACCACAATTTCCCCAATACGTGTACGTTCGATGTCATCGCCTAACCAATCTGTGTTTGGCACAAGACCGATTTGAACGAATACACCTTCTAATTCAACGTGTTTTTCTTCCTCAGTCTCACGATCCACATACGTAATACCGTTTACTTTGTCTGTTCCGGTAATTTCTTTTGTTTGGGCGTTTTTAACGACTGTTACGTTTGGAAGGCTGTTTAGGCGCTCTTGTAACACGGCATCTGCTTTCAATTCAGGCATAAATTCAAGAACGGTTACGTGTTTAACAATTCCAGCAAGGTCAATCGCTGCTTCTACACCAGAATTTCCTCCACCGATAACCGCTACGTGTTTTCCTTCGAATAAAGGACCGTCGCAGTGTGGGCAGTAGGCTACACCTTTGTTTTTGAACTCTGCTTCTCCAGGTACCCCAACATTACGCCAGCGAGCTCCTGTTGACAGAATCACTGTTTTACTTTTTAGAACAGCACCATTTTCTAGTTCCAGTTCAATGAGGTCTTTTTTCTCCAAGCGACGAGCGCGAACAAGGTTCATTACATCAATTCCATAATCCTTCACGTGCTCTTCTAAGCTTGCCACAAGTTTAGGACCTTCTGTTTTCTTGACGCTAATAAAGTTTTCGATGCCCATTGTGTCCATCACTTGGCCACCAAAGCGCTCAGCGATGATACCTGTGCGAATACCTTTACGCGCTGCATAAATGGCAGCACTTGCACCAGCCGGACCGCCACCAACAACAAGTACATCGTAAGGATCTTTATTAGCAAACTCTGCTGCATCTGGGCCGCTACCCATTTTATTTAAAATTTCTTCAATTGTCATACGACCACTACCGAACTCTTCCCCGTTAAGGTACACAGTTGGTACAGCCATAATGTCTTTGCTCTCTACCTCGTCTTTGTAAGCAGCACCATCAATCATTGTGTGAGAGATGCCATCATTTAAGATACTCATAAGGTTAAGAGCTTGTACAACATCTGGGCAGTTATGGCAGCTTAAGCTGATATAAGACTCAAATGTATACTCTCCCTTGATGTTCTTAATTTGGTCAATCACTTTTTGATCTACTTTTGGTGCACGTCCACTTACTTGTAATAAAGCAAGAACTAATGAAGTAAATTCATGTCCTAAAGGGACACCAGCAAATGTTACACCTGTGTCTTCACCGATACGATTTACGCTAAAACTCGGTGTACGCTCTAATTCAGTATTTTCAATTTTAATGCGAGGCGACATTGTTGCTAGCTCATCGACAAGTAAAAGCATGTCGCGAGATACTTTGTCTTCTCCTGCGCTTACCTTTAGTACAATGTCACTTTCTAATAATTGAAGATACTGATCTAGCTGTGCTTTGATATTTGCATCCAATAACATATAATCAAACTCCTTAGATTTTACCTACAAGGTCAAGTCCTGGCGTAAGTGTTTCAGAACCCTCTTGCCATTTAGCTGGGCAAACTTCACCTGGGTTTTTACGTACATATTGTGCTGCTTTAATTTTATTAACAAGCGTACTTGCATCGCGGCCGATACCACCAGCGTTGATTTCAACTGCTTGGATTACGCCATCTGGATCGATGATGAATGTTCCGCGGTCAGCAAGACCTTCTTCTTCGTTTAGTACTTCAAAGTTACGAGAAATCTTTTGTGAAGGATCACCAATCATAATGTATTCGATTTTGTTAATTGTTTCTGAATGATCGTGCCATGCTTTGTGTGTAAAATGAGTATCTGTAGAAACTGAATATACTTCTACGCCTAATTCTTTTAATGCTGCGTATTGATCTTGTAAGTCACCTAATTCAGTTGGACATACGAATGTAAAATCTGCTGGGTAGAAGCAAACTACGCTCCATTTACCTTTGAAGTTTTCTTCTGTTACTTCAAGGAATTCACCTTTTTGGTAAGCTTGTGCTACGAATGGTTTTACCTCTGTTCCGATTAATGACATATTAAAATTCCTCCTTGGAAGTTTATAATAATTCTAATTCGATACTCATTATCATATAAAACACATTGTTTTGTCAAAGGAAATGTGGTTACTTTTTAAAAAAAGTTGTCGAATTTTCTTATTTCCTTTGAAAATCAAGCGTTTATCGAGTGTTTTCTTCTATATTTTATCACTCCTTTGTGCTTTTTATCTAATAATATGATTGTATAAACTGGAAATAGATAAATGTATTTTAATTGACGTGGAGGAGAGAGCTATGAAAATCAGGGGTTTGCATTGAGAATAATGGAAGTCTAGTCATCAAACAGTTCAAGTTTGGTATCGCGAGGCAAATAAGAGATAATACATCTATCAAAGGCGGAAAAGGTGATCGTGATGCATGATGTAATTGTAGTTGGAACTGGTTTTGGTGGATTAACGTCCGCTGCGTTGTTAGCAAAAAGAGGAATGCGCGTGTTAACACTTGAAGCCGCAAATGAGCTCGGTGGCAGTGCAGGAAAGTTTGATCGACAAGGATTTCGGTTTGCGGCTGGAGCGACAGTTGGCATGGGCTTTGAGAAAGATGGCTTGTTGACAGAGTTGTTTCATGAGCTAGAGATGAATCCTCCTTCAATGCAGCAGTTGGAGACAATTATGAATGTGTATTTACCAGATCGACATGTGATGTATTTTGCACAAAAAGAGCGATGGTTTGAGGAAGCCGGGCGTGTGTTTGAGAAGAGTGAGCGCATTCAAGCGTTTTTTCATGAGGTGTTTTCTGTTGCAGAGAAGCTGTATCGTTTTGTGAAGCAGAAGATAATCTTTCCACCGGTAACAATTCGAGAGTGGAAAAATTTTCTACAAGCCATAGACGTGTCCATTCTTTCATTAGCACCTTATTTGCATCAATCTGTTTATGATCGGTTACGTAAATATGAGCTACACAATGACAAAGCATTTATGACATTTTTAAATGGTCAGTTGATGGATAGTGTGCAAACAACGGCTGAATATAGTCCGTCGTTGCTTGGATACATGGCGTTAAGTGTGTTTCACCGCGGTGCTTTTTATGTTCATGGCGGGTTGGCTTCTGTGATTGAGGCGCTGTCGGTTTCGTTTCAGCAAAATGGTGGAGAGTTGAAGATGCGCTCAAAGGTGATTTCCCTGAAAAAGAGTGGAAATCATTGGCGTGTGGAAACGAAGCGAGGCGATATGTATGAGGCAAATCAGCTTATCGTCAATGCCCCAATTCATAATATCTTTGAACTGTTAGCAGATCAAGAAAGAAAAGCGCTACCGATTAAGCAAGAAAAAGAAGAACAACAAACGTCATGGGGTGCGTTTACATTATATGTGGGAGCGAAAGAAGGCTTTTTAGATGAAAAAAGCTTCTTTACCCCGTTTCATCAATTTATCGGCACATACGACCGTCCTTTGTCAGAGGGAAATCAATTTTTATTTTCGGTTTCAAGTCCAGACGATGATACATTTGCGCCAGATGGAAAACGAGCAATTACTATCTCGACCCATACAGAAGTAAAGCAGTGGTGGAACAAGGAAACGTACGAAGGGCTGAAAGACCGGTATGTGAATGACATTCTTTATCTTATTGAAAAGAGATTTAACGGGTTTTCAGCACATACCGAGGTGCTACTGCCAGGAACCCCTGTGACGTTTCAGCGATTTACACAGCGTAAGCATGGGTTAGTTGGCGGTTATGTACCGACAAGTAAATATAGCTTGTTTAAAGCCTATTCACCAAACGCACGAATTGAAGGACTGTGGTTCTGTGGAGATACGGTCTTTCCTGGAGCGGGCTCGTTAGGGAGTAGTTTGAGCGGGTGGACAGTTGCGAATGAGTTGATTCAAACATACAAGTAGAGGTGCTTGTGTTTAATCGTTATACGTATCTTTTGATTGTAGAGTCATCAATGTGAGCGTTCTTGTTCTTTTTTCTCTATAATATGTAGTTTGTATTGTGAACCGTTGCTATGACAATGGTGACTCGTTTATGTCTCCTTTTTTAGAGAAGGCACTTTAGTCATTTAGGAAATGAAAATTATTCCATAAAACCTTCTTCAACAAACTTCTCCCTTTTTAACAAACTCTAAATAGTTTATAATTATTAGATAAGAAGACATTTTCTGAAAACTAAAGGGTGTAAGGATGGGAGAAATGAGCAACAGAGACCAAAACACGGATGTGATCTTAATTGGCGCAGGTATCATGAGTGCCACATTAGGAGCACTCTTAAAAGAATTAGTACCACAGTGGAATATAAAAGTATTTGAGAAGCTTGGAAGTACAGGTGAAGAAAGCTCAAATGAATGGAATAATGCAGGTACGGGGCATGCTGCGTTGTGTGAGTTAAATTACACAAGTGAACGACCAGATGGTTCTGTGGATATTAGTAAAGCAATTAAAGTAAATGAGCAGTTTCATGTATCGAAGCAGTTTTGGTCGTATCTTGTAAACAACCAACTGATTCGTAATCCGCAAGATTTCATTATGCCATTGCCTCATATTAGTTTAGTACAAGGGGAAAGCAATGTGGCATTCTTAAAGCGACGTTTTGATGCCATGTCTAAAAATCCGCTATTTGCAGAGATGGAATTCTCTGACGATCCGAAAAAATTAAAAGAGTGGATTCCGTTGATTATGCAGGATCGTATATCAACTGAACCGATTGCGGCGACGAAAATTGACGCAGGAACAGATGTAAACTTTGGAGCATTAACTCGTATGTTGTTTGACCACCTAACAAGTAAAGGGGTGGAAATGCACTATCATCATAGTGTAGATAACTTAAATCGTACAAGTGATGGCTTGTGGGAGCTAAAAATACGAAATGTCCAAAACGGTCAAGTTGAACGCCACACAGCGAAGTTTGTTTTTATTGGAGGCGGTGGAGGAAGTCTTCACTTACTTCAAAAGTCAGGCATCCCTGAAGGAAAAGGCATTGGGGGCTTCCCAGTAAGTGGACTCTTTATGTCTTGTACGAACCCAGAGGTGATTGCACAGCACCATGCAAAAGTATACGGAAAAGCTCCTGTTGGGGCTCCACCGATGTCGGTTCCGCATTTAGATACACGCTATATTGATAACAAAAAATCGTTATTATTTGGACCGTTTGCAGGCTTTTCACCAAAGTTCTTGAAAACGGGTTCTATGTTTGATTTGATTACATCTGTTAAGCCTGATAACGTATTAACAATGTTAGCGGCAGGAGTAAAAGAAATGTCGTTAACAAAATATTTAATTCAGCAAGTCATGTTATCAAAAGAGAAGCGTATGGAAGCACTGCGAGAATTTATTCCAAATGCGAAAATTGAAGATTGGGATTTAGTCATAGCGGGCCAACGCGTACAAGTGATTAAAGACACCGTTGAAGGCGGAAAAGGAACGCTGCAATTTGGAACAGAAGTGGTTAGTGCATCTGATGGCTCGATTGCGGCATTACTAGGTGCCTCTCCGGGTGCTTCAACAGCTGTTCACGTCATGATTGAAGTGATCAAAAAGTGTTTTCCGCAACATATGAAAGAGTGGGAGCCGAAGATCAAAGAAATGATTCCATCATACGGTGTGTCATTGATGGAAAATCCCGCACTCATTAAAGAAATTGAAGCATCAACGGGTCAAGCGCTTGGTTTAAACGAAAACGAGCCTGTTTGTTGCTAGTATAGTTGTTTAATAGAAAAAAGGTTGCTCATTTGAGCAGCCTTTTTTTGGAAACGTAGACGTTAATTGTTGTTTGGAGCTTCTAGCTTTTCACTTAATGTGTAATTGACACGTACAATGATGTTATTGGTTTCATTTCTTACTTGTGTATAGAGCTGTTGAAACGCTTCTTGATTATTTTTTGGATCGTTAAATTGACCGAGCTGTCCCCACATGGCTTGAACCATTTTCATATTTTCAAATAGTTGTAGGTCGAGTGGTGTTTGAGGAGCTGGAACCATCACGCTTGGTGAACCTAGTTTTTCAAAATCTTCTAGCATAATCTTAAATGCTTCATTTTCGTAATCATTTTGTTGTGAGAAGTAGCCAATGCTATTGAGTGAAGGGGCCATCAAGTAAATCATCTGCATGATTCCTCGTTCTAAATTTGTTGCTTCTTCCCACGTTCGGTATTCTGAAGGGTCTTTTCCAGCTAGCTCCGCTGGTGGATTCGTGATAAAGAGTTGATAAGCGCTATCCATAGCTGGTTGGTTAGAGAGCCCATAGGCTTCTGCTTCCATCATATCAATGAACGTGTCACCGTAGTTTGTCACGTTTGTGATGTTGCCGTTTTCACCACTTGTGATGCTTCGGATAGGCTGTTCATCTAAATTGAAATAAATTCTGCCGCGTTCGTCCATGTATTCTTTTACAAATTCAATTTCATCATGTTCAAATTTAATATTTCCGTCTTCGTCAAACGGTGACTCGATCGGTGTAGTTGGAATCTTTAATAGTGCAATCTCAGCCTTACTTAAACTCGGCTTTGAGACAGGCTGATCAGCTTGCTCGGTGCTTGGATCTTGTGTGGCTATTTCTTCTGTGGGTGTTGGGTCTTTCTTCTTTGGTTCTTCTTCACTCTGCTTGCTGTTACAGCCTACTAAAAGACCACAAGTGAGTAAGATGATTACATATTTCTTCATACATGAAACAACCTTCCATTTGTTAGTTATTACCTTTTCTTGGTTATGATAGCACAAATAGAAATGGTTGTTTGTGAAAACAAACACAAAGCGAAAATAGAGCTAACTAAAAATGGAAAATCGTAATAAATGCCTAGTTAGTAAGAGGGCTACACGTATGAAGAAAGAATGGTTTTATAAAAAAAGCTTCTTGCTGAAGTCAACAAGAAGCTTTTATCATTATTGCCAATTCGTATGGAATGTTCCTTCTCGGTCATTACGCTCATACGTATGTGCGCCGAAATAGTCACGTTGTGCTTGTAAGATGTTTGCATTTGACTGTCCTGTTCGGTATCCGTCGTAGTACGTAACCGATGTACTTAAGCAAGGGAAGGAGATACCAGAGAAGATACCTTCACATACCACTTTACGCAATCCTACTTGATAGTTCTTTAACTTTTCTGCAAAGTATGGATCAAGTAGAAGGTTCGCTAAGTTTGGTTGCTTGTCATACGCTTGACTAATTACATTTAAGAATTGTGCACGAATGATACAGCCACCACGGAAGATAAGTGCGATATCTTTAAGCGGTAAGTTCCAATCATACAATTCAGATGTTGTTTTGTATTGATTAAAGCCTTGTGCATAGGCACATACTTTCCCCATGTAAAGGGCTTGTCTTACATATTCAATCCACACGTCTTTGTCTAGTGGCTGTTTGTCCGTTTCTGGTCCAACTAATACGTCAGAAGCTGCAACACGCTCTTCTTTTAAAGCGGAGATGTAGCGTGCAAATAAAGACTCAGTGATGATAGAAGACGTAATGCCATTGTCGATTGCTTGCATACTCGTCCATTTTCCTGTTCCTTTTTGGCCTGCTTTATCAAGAATGACGTCAATGATTGGAAGACCTGTTACGTCATCTTTCTTTCGTAAGATATCCGCTGTAATTTCCATCAAATAGCTTTGTAGTTCGCCTTCGTTCCAAGTTTCAAAAATATCAGCAACCTCATCTACAGATAAATGAAGTCGTTCTCGTAAAAACGTATACGCTTCTGCGATTAGCTGCATATCTGCATACTCGATTCCGTTATGTACCATCTTCACAAAATGACCTGCTCCTTTTGGTCCGATGTACACACAACAAGGATCGTTATCAACTTGAGCCGCAATCTTTGTAAAAATAGGGGCTACTTGTTCATACGCTTCTTTGTCGCCACCTGGCATAATAGAAGGGCCTTTTAACGCACCAACTTCACCACCCGAGATTCCCATTCCGATGTAATGAATGCCTGCTTCTTTTAATGTATCGTATCGACGCTCTGTATCTTCATAATGAGAGTTTCCACCGTCCATGATGATGTCGCCTTTTTCAAGAAGTGGAGTGAGTAACTCAATCACAGAGTCGATTGGTTTACCAGCTGTCACCATTAAAAACACTTTACGAGGTGCTTGTAATGATTGTACAAACTCTTGTAACTCATAATAAGGATGAAGTGCTTTGTTTTCACTTTGTGTTTCCATTAACTGATCGGTTAAGTCTCTTGTGTAGTTATAAACGGCTACTTGTTCGCCTTTACTTGCCATGTTTAAAGCAAGATTACGACCCATAACACCTAACCCAATCACACCAATTGTATTTAACATGTTTCGAACTCCTTTTTTATCAGATCAAAAGGTAGTATATCCTTACACATACGCTGTGGCAAGGGTATACTACCTGCTTTTTCATTTGTAAACGGTTAAATTTTATCAAACCACTAGGCTTAATAAAAGAACAAATGCTAATCCAACAACAGAAATGATTGTTTCTAGTAATGTCCAAGTTGCGAACGTTTCTTTCATGGTTAACCCAAAATATTCTTTAAACATCCAGAAACCAGCATCATTGACGTGTGAAGCAATTAAGCTTCCGGCACCGGTTGCAAGTACAACTAATGCGAGATTGACATCGGATTGTCCGAGCATTGGAATGACTAAGCCGGCCGTTGTTAATGCAGCTACCGTTGCTGATCCTAATGAAATACGTAAAATCGCTGCGATGATCCATGCAAGTAGAATGGGAGATAGAGATGTACCGTCGAATAAGTTGGCCACATAATCCCCGACACCACCATCAATTAACACTTGCTTAAAGGCTCCACCGCCTCCAATGATTAAAAGCATCATTCCAATTTGATGAATCGCTGTTGAACAAGAGTTCATCACTATTTTCATCGGAATGTTACGAGCAATTCCCATTGTGTAAATCGCAACTAAAAGTGATAATAGCATTGCAGTTGATGCATCTCCGATAAAACGAATCCCAGATAGAAAAGCATTGTCATCTAAACCGGTTGTTTTTTGAAGTAACGTGATAACGGTTGCAATCGACATTAAAATAACAGGAAGCATCGCTGTAAAAACACTAATACCAAAGCCGGGTGTTTCTTCAAGTTTAAATGTCTTTTGTTCACCTAAAGAAGCAATGTTTCCTGTTTTTGTAAATGATTGAGGTACAAGCTTCTTTGCGAGTTTTGTAAACAGCGGTCCTGCGATGATGACCGTTGGAATCGAAACGATGAACCCGTAAAGCAACACTTCACCAAGGTCAGCGCCGTACTCACCTGCGATAACAGTCGGGCCTGGATGAGGTGGTAAAAAGCCATGTGTCACCGATAATGCAGCAACCATCGGAATACCTAGGTGCAAAATAGATACCTTCAATTCTTTTGAAATCGCAAACACAATTGGAATTAACAACACAAGTCCAACTTCAAAGAATAGCGCAATTCCGATGATAAATGAGGCAGCAACGACCGCCCATTGAATGTTTTTCTCACCAAATTTGTTCACAAGTGTCATCGCGATGCGTTGAGCACCTCCTGCATCTGCGATAAGCTTCCCTAACATCGCCCCTAGACCGAAGATTAATGCCAGGTGACCAAGTGTACCACCTAATCCTGCTTCGATCGTTTTTACGATGCTGTCAAGTGGCATTCCAAGCACTAATGCGACACCAAAAGATACGATAATCAAGGAAACAAACGTATTGAGTTTGAATCCCATGATCAAAATGAGTAACGCTAAAATCCCAAGGGCTACAATAAGTAATGGCATGTGAATCCCTCCATGTTTTTTATCTTGTTGTGTTCGTTAAGTTTCTTTGATACGTTGCAATTCTTTCATAATCACTTTCTAGTACTCTCGATAAATGAATAAAAATAGGGAGTAACTGTTGATATTCATTTGTCGCTTCTTTGTTTGGTGTATGCCTATACGTCTCTCCAATCATCTCTGAAACCACATCAAAAGAATCAATCTTTCCAGTGGCATAAAGCCCTAATATGCATGCTCCTAGGCAAGAGCTTTCATAGCTTTCTGGAACGACAACGTCTGATTCAAAAATATCGGACATCATTTGACGCCATACGTGAGAGCGAGCAAAGCCTCCCGTTGCTTGAATACGAGTAACCGAACAATCCATGCATTCAATTAAGGCTAAAAACACCGTATATAAGTTGTAAATGACACCTTCTAATGCTGCTCGGATCATATGCTCTTTTTTATGGGCCATCGTTAAGCCGAAAAAGGAGCCACGTACATCTGGGTTCCATAATGGAGCACGCTCACCTGCAAGATAAGGGTGAAAAAGGAGTCCGTCAGCACCAGGCCTAACACGTTCTGCAATTTTCGTTAACACTTCGTATGGATCAATACCGAGTCGTTTTGCCGTTTCCGTTTCAGAAGAAGCAAATTCATCTCGAATCCAACGAAGGACCATGCCGCCATTATTGACAGGGCCACCAATTACCCAATGATTTTCCGTTAAGGCGTAGCAAAAAATTCGTCCTTTTTCATCTGTTTGTGGCTTATCGATGATAGTACGAATCGCACCACTTGTCCCAATCGTCACCGCAATTTCACCTTTTTGAATAGCGTTTACCCCTAAATTTGAAAGCACACCATCACTAGCACCAATCACAAAAGGTGTTTGTGGATCAAGTCCAATTTGAATTGCCAATTGTTCGTCACAATTCGTAAACGTTTGCGTTGTCGGTACCAGCTCAGATAACTGATCACGTTTAATGCCTGCAACGTGTAACGCTTCTTCATCCCAATCAAGGGTATGGAGATTCATCATGCCCATCGCTGAAGCTAACGAATGATCGACAACATAGTGGTCAAAAAATTTCTTAAATACGTATTCTTTAATTCCGATGTACTTTTTCGTTTTAGTAGCGATGTCAGGGTGTTCATTCACGAGCCACATAATCTTACTTAAGGGAGACATCGGATGAATTGGTGTGCCTGTGCGTTTATAAATGTCATGTCCATTGCAGTCATTCTTTAGTTTGCGTGTCCATGCTTCGCTTCGGTTATCTGCCCACGTTATACATGAAGTAAGTGGTTGGTCGTATTCATCCATCGCAATGACGCTGTGCATGGCACTACTAAATGAAACAAAAGAGATATTCTTTTTGCCGTGCTTTTGCATAATATTTGTCATTGTCTGTAAAACTGCTTGAAAAATCTCTTCAGGGTCTTGTTCAGCCGTTGAAATGGTAGGTGTATAAAGGGGATACCCGACATTCTCTTTGTGGATGACTTCCCCTTTTTCGCTAAACAGAACCGCTTTTGTACTAGTGGTCCCTATATCGACTCCTATCATGTAGTTAGTCATGGTCTTGTTCGACTCCTTTGGATAGAATTTGTTGCGACATCCAGAGGTCTTCTACTTTTCCTTGAACATCATCAAAGTTTTGATGCAATGACTCAATCATTCGCTCTCGATTTTTTGTTCGAATCGCTTCAACATATAATTCATGATTGCTCAAAATGCGGTTAAAATCATCGAGCTTTTCTTTAAAACGCATTCTCATCGATAGAAGAATGAGACTTTCCATCGTTGGCTTTAAATTACTCCAAATCATTAGGATGTGCGAGTGGTTGATAGACCGAATAATGGTTTCGTGAAATAACACATCTTGAAACGAAAACTCATCAGCATCTTCATATTTAATCGCGACCTTCATCATCTCAAGTATTTTACTAAGCTCTGTTACAAGCTCCGTTGTATCCATTTTGACAAGACGCTCAAATACAAATGTCTCAATAAGTAGACGTACATCATAAATTTCTTCAATTTCTTTTTCTGTTAATCCAACGACAACCGCACCCATGCGTTCTAAACGAATCATGTTTTCAGATGCGAGGATTTTTAATGCTTCACGCACTGGTGAACGACTTACAGCAAAATCGGCAGCAATTTTATTTTCTGACAACTTGGTACCGCTCTCAATTAAACCAGAAATAATACGCATTCGAAGCTCAGACGCCACGCGATCACCAGAAGAAGCTTTCAATAACCACTTTGTAGGATATAAAAATTCAGTTGATTCAGCCATACATTCACCTCTTTTGTCAATCAAGTATACTTGTATACAAGTATTATAATATAATGAATCCATTTTGCAAGTGCTTTCATTTTTCTATTAAAAGAAATAGTCAAAGAGTAGGAATAAAAGTAGAAAGTAATACACTAGGTGTTGCGCTCTATGACTGCATGGTTAGCTCTTCCGATGTGTAACCTAACAGATAGGGTAAACAGAAATATGAATAAAAAACGGAACTGCTTTGAGGACTATTCGTAAGAAAGAGAGGAAGAAACAATAAAAATCAATTATGATAGAACAAAGCTATTCAGTAAACAGTAGGAGGTTTTTGTGATGTCAACATCTAAAACCATGAAATTAATTACAGGTGGATTGGAAGCATTCTGGGGTATTCCCATTCTAGGAGGAGCCATTATTCTGGGTCTTTCATAGACGCCTTTAGTTTTTATGCTTGCTCTACACATTGTGACGCTTGTTTTCACAAAGAAAGATGGCGGCGCTTCAGCAGGAAGTATTTTAGGAATTGTTACATCATGTATTGGCTGGATTCCATTTGTCGGCATGGTGATGCATATTATCACCGCTGTTTTCTTATTCATTAATGCTTTTCAGTCAGATCGCCATGTTGTGACGAACCGCTCTGACATTTAATCATTAATTCCAGCTTGGAAACTCTCATCATTTCCATGTCGCTTCTCAAACAAAAGTAAAGGCAATTACTCATAGAAAAAAGCTCAAAGCAGATCACTTTGAGCTTTTTTATGTTTATTCACCTAAATCTACATTGTGATACACACGTTGAACATCTTCTAAGTCTTCAAGGGCGTCAATTAGCTTTTCAAACTGTGCTTGTGCATCTTCTGGTAATTCGACATCGTTTTGAGCAAGCATTGTTAACTCTGCCACTGTGAAATCTGTAATACCAATTCCTTTGAACGCTTCTTGCACCGCGTGAAATTGATCAGGTTCTGCATAGACAATTACTGCTTCTTCTTCTTCTAATACGTCGCGCACATCAATGTCTGCTTCCATTAATAATTCTAATACGTCATCTGCTGTTTTTCCTTCTATACCAATTACAGCTGTTGCATCAAACATGTAGGCAACAGAACCACTCACACCCATGTTTCCGCCATTTTTACCAAAGGCAGCACGTACATTTGAAGCGGTACGGTTTACATTATTTGTTAGTGCGTCAACAATGATCATTGAGCCATTTGGTCCAAATCCTTCGTAGCGCAGTTCGTCGTAACTTTCCTCACCGCCACCTTTTGCTTTATCAATGGCACGATCAATAATATTGCGTGGTACGTTATATGTTTTCGCACGTTCTAGCACGAATTTTAAAGCTTGGTTTGACTCTGGATCTGGTTCACCTTGTTTGGCAGCTACATAAATTTCAAGTGCAAACTTCGAATACAAACGACTTGTATTTGCATCTTTTGCTGCTTTTTTTTCTTTAATATTATTCCACTTACGACCCATTCTATTTCACTCTCTTTCAATTGTGAATCTATTTAAAATCTACTCTCTATTATAACGCAAATGAGAACCAGTTTACGAGTATCTAGTTTAAAAAGGCATATGCTATCTTATATACCTAGATAAGATAGTACAATTTGTTCATTTATTGTAAAAATTTAGTGAATTATATGTATAAAGTCATTATAATACAAATATAGGTAATTATCCCTCTTATTCCACTGCTTTAATAGGAGGAATGAATACGTGTCATTTTATAGTTTGTTAGTGTTGATTCATGTGATTGCAGCAGTTGTTGGATTAGGAGCTAGCTTTGGAATGCCTGTAGTCGCAAAGTATAATGCGAAGTCGGTTTCGAATGCAAAGTTGTGTTTTAAAAATTAATAAAAAAATTGAGAAGTTTGCGAAAGCAGGCTCACTTATCCTACTAGCAACTGCCATCTTAATGGGAGTTATCAATCCTAACCTATGGACACAAGGCTAGTTCATTGCTTCTCTTGTCATCTACTTTCTAATTCAAACAGTTGTTGCGGCTATGATTCCAAAAACAGTCGAGAAGCAAGTGCAAATTGTAATGGATAGTAAAGGTGATTCTTTGTCAGCTGACTATCATAAGTTAGATAAGAAAATTGCCAAGTTAAACATGGTCGCACACGCCGCGGCCATTATCTTAATTGTTTTGATGTCAACAAAACCATTTTAAGTTAAAAGAGAAAGGGTGTTACACGTGAAACATGAAAAACCGGTCTATTTTGATGGCAGTGGAATTGGAAAGAAAGAAGTAAAATCATCCTCTTCAACGAAGTCCAAACAAGTCGTTATCACAGAAGACATGCGAAAACAACTAAGTGGAAATCCTTATGTAGCAAAAAGTTTTTGAAGGAGCAATCGTAGGTTAATAATTTTCACGAAATAAAAAATCCTTACCTATTATCTAGAGGGTATTCTAGATTCAATAGGTAAGGATTTTTCATTATTTAACGCCTTTCATCAGTTCTTGAATTTTCGGCGATAACGCAAATAAGATGATACTCAATATGATGGATGCTCCACCGATTGAACCGAAGTATAAGATCTCATTTTCAGCGTTATAAAATTTAACAAGTTGAGCGTTAATAGCTTGAGCTGCCGCACTCGATAAAAACCATAAGCTCATCGTTTGTGCAGAGAACGCAGCGGGTGCTAATTTTGTTGTTGCAGATAACCCAACAGGAGATAAACATAATTCTCCAAGAACAACAATGAAGTAGCTAAGAACGAGCCATAATGGATTCACAAGTGAGTCACTACCACCAAAGTACGCAGGTAATAAAATCACAAGGAACGATAAGCCGGCAAATAATAGAGAAAGCGAGAACTTTTTCGGTACAGATGGCTGACGGTCACCAAGCTTTACCCAAAGCCATGCAAACACAGGTGCAAGCACAATAATAAATAATGGATTTAATGATTGAAACCAAGCAGGTGAAATGGTGATGCCTGCAAATTCTAATTGTGTACGCTTATCTGCATAGTTAGCTAAAATGGTAGAACCTTGTTCTTGAATCGCCCAGAACATAACAGAAGCAATGAAGAGCGGGATATATGCGATAAGACGCGAACGCTCTACATCTGTTGTTTTTGGACTGCGGTACATGACAGTAAAATAAATCGTTGGAATTAAAATACCTAAAATACCAACAAGTCCAACAAAGACATTCAAAGTTAAGATACCCATTGAGATTGTAACAGCGATTAAAACAGCTAGAATAACTGTAGCAACCCCAATTCTTGTAAATACCTTTTTCTTTTCATCTGGTGCTAATGGATTTGGCACATACGTACCTGCAAGACCAAGGTTTTTCTTCTTTGTTAAAACGAAAACAAGTAATCCTAAAAACATTCCAACAGCCGCTAAACTAAACCCTAAGTGAAAGCTCACTTCTGTCCCAATTGTTCCAACTGTTAACGGAGCAATGAAAGCCCCAAGGTTAATTCCCATATAGAAAAGACTAAACCCAGCATCACGACGATTATCATTTGTGCTATAAATGTCTCCGACTACACTTGAAACGTTCGGTTTTAATAAACCAGTACCAAGAACGATAAGAACCATTGATACGAAAAACAATGATAAACTACCTGGAAATGCTAAGGCGATATGACCAAACATAATCAGTACTCCACCGTAAAAGATGGCTTTTGACGTTCCGAAAATACGATCGGCTAGCCAACCACCGATAATTCCGGACATATAAACGAGTGCGCCGTAGATCGACATAATGGATAGAGCTGTATTCTCATCCAGTCCTAATCCACCTTTTGATACTTCATAGTACATATAAAAGACAAGGATCGCTCTCATTCCATAATAAGAGAAACGTTCCCAAAATTCTGTGAAGAAAAGCGTGAAGAGTCCCTTAGGGTGTCCAAAGAATCCTTTTTGGGGAACGCTTGACACAATTTTCTGTTTATTAAAATCTGACATAGGGTAACCTCCTTATTCTTTTAATATAATACTTTTAGTTGTGATGTGTTGTCAAAGAAATATTTGGAAAAGTAATAATAAAGGGTTTTTAAACAAATTTTAGATAAATTGTATAGGTTATACAATTTACTAAAATAGTAAAACATTTAGGTGTAAAGGAATGCGCATCTTTAGAGTTTTGAATAAATTTCTAATTAAAAGAAACAATAGGTGATAAATAAGTATTTTTATAGACTTCAGAATTAAGAAGAAACTGAAGAGAAAGTAGATATCTGTTATAGTTAGAAGATGTGCAAACGTCCCATTGGGCAAAAAATGAGAGATAGGATGAAACGAATGAGCGTAGAAGTAACGCTACAAGTGAATGAAACATTTAGTAGTAAGTATAAAGAGGGATATCCTCTTATTCATAAAGAAGCATTAAAGAACAGTAAGGGTCTTGATTCAGAAGGAACGATTGTGACACTAGTAGACGAAAATAAGAAGTTTATCGGGAAAGGATATTATGGTCGACAAAATAAAGGGTATGGATGGGTGATTAGCTACAACCGAAACGAGTCATTTAACCAGGCTTTTTTTAAACAAAAGTTAGCAGCAGCCATCCAGGCGCGTTCTTCTTTTTATCAATCGACAGATACAACGGCTTTTCGTGTGTTTAACGGAGAAGGAGATGGAATTGGCGGATTTACGTTAGAGTATTTTGATGGGTACTATTTGTTTAATTGGTACAGCAAAGGCATTTATACATTTCAGCCATTGATTATTGAAGCATTAAAAGAGCTTGTTGAATTTAAGGGGATTTATGAAAAGAAACGTTTTCATACAGGTGGTCAGTATATTGAAGATGATGAGTTTGTAGCTGGAGAAAGAGGTGAGTTCCCACTCATCGTTAAAGAAAATGACGTGAATTTCGCGGTGTATTTTAATGAAGGGGCCATGGTAGGTGTCTTTTTAGATCAACGCAACGTTCGTCAAACAATTTTAGAAAAGTATTCAAAAGGAAGAACCGTTCTGAATACCTTTTCCTATACAGGTGCCTTTTCTGTATTTGCCGCATTAGGTGGAGCAGCTAAAACAACGAGTGTAGATTTAGCAAATCGAAGTCTGAATAAAACAATTGAACAATTTAGCATGAACGAAATTGATTACGAAGCACAGGATATTATTGTGGAAGATGTGTTCAAATACTTTAAATATGCAGTAAAAAAAGAGTTAACCTTTGATACGGTTATCCTAGATCCACCAAGCTTTGCACGATCAAAAAAATTCACGTTTAGTGCGTCAAAAGGCTACAAAAACTTACTAAAAGAAGCGATTGCAATCACAGAAAATGGTGGAACAATTGTTGCTTCGACAAACTGTAGCTCCTTTGGTATGAAGAAGTTTAAAGGATTTATTAAAGATGCATTCAAAGAGATGAAAATGAACTATCAGCTACTTGAAGAGTTTTCATTGCCATCAGACTTTAAAACGATTAAAGAGTTCAAAGAAGGCGATTACTTGAAGGTTGTTTTTATTAAAAAAATCGACAAGTAAAAACAAGTGATTGTGTCGTGTTTTGTCTAGTTTTATCACCTAGGAAATAAAAAAAGAAAAGAAGAGGTGTCTTATTTGCAAGACTTTTTACAGTTAGGAATTGACCAAGAATTAAACCGAGCATTAAGAGAGAACGGAATTGCCCAACCAACACCTGTGCAAGAAGCGTCCATTCCGCGTTTACTTGAGGGGAAAGACGTTGTTGCTCAAGCACAAACCGGTACAGGGAAGACGCTCGCGTTTGCACTGCCGATGATTCAAAGGATAGATACACATAAGGCTGAAGTGCAAGGGTTAATTGTTGCTCCAACAAGGGAGTTAGCGCTTCAAATTACAAATGAAATTAAGAAAGTTCTCGCCTACAAGAAGGATGTTAATGTACTTGCTGTATACGGTGGACAAGATGTGGAACGACAAATTAAGAAGTTAAGTGGAGGTGTACATCTTGTCATTGGAACACCTGGTAGAATTCTTGATCATATGAGAAGACAAACCCTTGACCTTTCCACAGCAACTCACCTTGTCTTAGATGAAGCTGATCAAATGCTTCACATCGGCTTTTTACATGAAGTAGAAGACATTATTAAGGCAACAAGCTCACATCGCCAAACGATGCTGTTTTCAGCAACGATGCCGAATGAGATTCAGCGTTTAGCAAAAGCCTATATGAACAAACCTGAAAAAGTAAAAGTAGAAAGTACACAAATTACCCTGACAGATATTAAGCAATCTGTTATTGAAACGACCGATCGAGCAAAACAAGCCTCACTGTTTCACGTTCTTGATATGTATCGACCGTTTTTAGCTGTCATTTTTTGCCGTACAAAGCGACGTGTTAGTAAGTTGTATGAGGCATTAAAGCAACATGGTTATAATGCTGATGAGCTTCACGGTGATTTATCTCAAAATAAGCGTGAAAAAGTAATGGAACGCTTCCGTTCAGCTGACATTCAATTTCTAGTTGCGACAGACGTAGCGGCTCGCGGACTTGATGTTGAAGGAGTTACCCATGTGTTTAACTATGACATTCCAGAAGATGTGGAAAGTTATATTCATCGTATTGGTCGAACGGGTCGCGCCGGCGGGTCAGGAGTAGCTGTTACATTTGTTGCGCCGAAAGACCGAGGATACCTTCAACTTATTGAAAAGGGAATCGAGCAGACGATTAAGCGAAAAACGATTGAACTCGAAACAACGAATGAACAACATGCACCAACAGAAAAACAACACCAACGTGAAAAGAAAGAAAGCAAAAGCCACACGAGTAGAGGCGGTCAGAAACGAAAAGCCAAGCCAAGCAATGAAAAGTCTTACTCAAGTCAAAAGCGATCAGCCACCTCAAAACCAAAACGATCGTCTCGTCCGAAACGCCACTCACAATAACGTGTGAAGCCACTCTTTTACAAGTCAACCTGTAGAAGGGTGGCTTTTTGTTTATGATATGAAAGAGGTGTAATCACTATTTTCAAGCATAACGAACAAAGGTGAAAAAGGATTTATACTAGAAGTTATAACCTTCACTTAGAACCAAGTAATAAAATTAATTGACAACTATGAAAATCTATTGATAACATAATAGTTGTGGTTAGAAGTAGGTACTAAATGTTGAGATGAATGATTAACATGTTGCACGTTCGCGTCTTAAATAGTTAGAAAATTCGAAACGATAAAATGAATGGTTTCTTCATTTTCAGCAACATGAGTGGATGTCATAGTCATTGAGAGTAATAGGAGTTGAAAATGGAAGGAGCTAATAGAATGAAAGAGTTAAAAACATTTGGATGGTATGCAGCGAGAGTTGCTCCTCACCTTCCTAAAAAAGCATTTAAGCCTGTCCCCACTCGTCTTCTAGGAGGGCTTGCTTATCTTCTGGTGGTAATTGGGGGATTTTTGACAATTGGATTACTAGAATTAAATTCATGGATTAGCCTGGGCATATCCGTTATTTTAGGTTCTAGCTTTGCTGCAATGGGGTTTTTAGGACACGAAATTTTACATGGTACGGTTGTGCGAAAAGCATGGCTTCGTGACTTTTTAGGAGCTGTTTCGTTTTTCCCGTTGAGTGTTGGACCTCGACTGTGGAGAAAGTGGCATAACATGAATCACCATATTCATACGCAAGATGAAGAGAAAGATCCAGATGCATGGCCAACGGTCGATAAAATTGCTAGAAGTCGATTTTTACGTTGGGTCTATCGCATTCCGCATTCATTTCGAGCGTTTGCGAGTTTTTGCTTTTTAGCGATCTCGTTTTCTCTTCATTCTACGAAAATGTTTAAGCTTTACATCAGTGAATTTAAGCCTACAAAACGTCCAGGGGTTTGGCTTCAACTGATTCTTCCATGGGCAACGTGGATTACTCTGCTATTTATCATGGGGCCGACAAAGTGGTTTTTCGCATTTTTATTACCGTTACTAATTGCAAACTTTATTGTCATGTCTTACATTGCAACCAATCACCGCTTAAATCCATTAGTTCCGGTTAATGATCCATTAGCAAACTGCTTAACGGTCACTGTACCGAAGTGGGTAGATGTTCTTCACTTTAACTTTTCGTATCATACAGAGCACCACTTATTCCCAGGAATGAACCCGAAATACTATCCGTTAGTGAAACATCATATTAAACGAATGTGGCCAGACCGCTATCATGAGATGTCATTTATGAAAGCGATGATTGCACTTTGGAAAACGCCGCGCGTCTACTATCAAGGAAGCGAACTAGTCGACCCGTATCAAAATAAAATGTATGGTTCACTCGGTCACGGCCTTGACCCCCAAAATATTAAATATCGAGTAGAAGAACTAAAAGACCAAGTGCTTCCATCTAAAAAGAAAAAAACAATGTAGAAAGTAAAATATCCCCCTGTTATAAAAAACAGGGGGGTATTTATGTCGTTAAACGTTGGCATTGTTTTTTTGTTTCGTCAACCATCTGTAACTCAATCCGTAACTCAGTGAAATGAATAGAAATGTCATAAATCCCGGAGAGATAGATTCTGGAATGGTAAAGTATAAAATGATTCCGATAAATAGATGAAAAAATGCGATTTTATTCATCGATCGATTTTTTTGAGTGAGAGATATTAAGTCAATTTGCTTCTTTTTTATCCATAAAAAGTCTGTGACAATGACGGCTGAAAGCGGAATAATAAAGGCTCCCAGTAACGCAATGTATGTTTTCGCTTCATTCACAAGTTGTGGAAGCATGCTTAAAATGAGCGCAAACACTCCAAATAAAAGAGCTGCTTTTATTCTACCTAGAGCTGGAAAGCTATTTAATAAACTAAGGCTACCCGTATAGGCATTGCTTAAGTTAATCGAAATCATCGATAAAAGCGTACATAGTAAAATAAACGCAATGAGCCACTTTGACGTCGTCAGTGACATAGCTGCGACATACGGATTGACATGTTGAAAAAGGACTGCACTAAATGCACCTAAAACAGCTGTGACAAGAAATCCCCATACATTTCCAACTAAAACGCCATAAAATCCATGTTTTGTGGATTTGGCGTACCGCGTCATATCAGAAGCAGCACTTACACCTGATACATACTGCATAAATGCTAAACTAGCAAAAAAGCTCATCGTTAAAAAGGACGACGATGTGCTAGAAGAAAGATCTGTCGTCGTAAATGCATCAGACTGAACAAACAAAATAATCATCACGACTTGCCCGATTAATAAAACGGGAAAGAACTTTCTGGTGACGCTTTTAACCGCATCAAATCCAATGAGAGAGAGTAAAATCATGATGCTACTAAGTAATAACGTGATAAGTGCAAATGGAACATACCATCCAAATGAGTGTACGACTACCTCTTGTACAACGTAGGCTCCGCCAATGACTTGAACACTAAACCAATATAAAGATGTAATGGAGCGGATGGGAGATGAAACCCATTGTGTACCTTTTATCCCTAAAATGGACCGAATGGCAAATTGAGCAGGAATACCATGCTGCGCCCCTGGCAGTGATAAAAAAGAAACGAGCCAAAAAGCTAGTGTGGCTCCTATTGTAGTGGAGACAATTGCAGACATAACCGAAAGGCCACCTTGTAAAACGGCGAAAGCAGGTACGAGAAAATTACCAGCATTGACAGCAAAAGCGGCTTGTAAACTCGCATACTCATACCATTTTGTTTGCCGAAGCTCTTTTGGGACCGCTTCTAATCCGTACCGCTCGATTTTAAATTCTCGTTTTTCGACACTTGTATTCATAGAAATCTCCTTCTAATTTGTTCCTCTTTTTATTATAGCTTTACTGGTTAAAATGAGAAGGATGAAAGATAGGACTATAGTCTCCAAAATGAAAAATTCAAATAATTTTATTGTGCAAACGTTTCCATTTTTTATATAATAGAGTTGTTCTTTACTAGATTAAAGAGGGGATGGGGTACCGTGAGAGCAAAACGTTGGTTTGCGATAGTAACGGTGCTTGCAATGATTGCATCTATTTTTTCGAGTTTTCCAATGCAAACGCTTGCAAGTGCAACAAAAGTGATTATTCATTATCAGGAGAAGCCTGAAAATACAAAAGACTGGAATTTATGGGTATGGCCAGAAGGCGGGGATGGGAAAGCCTATGAGTTTACAGGGGAAGATGCATTTGGCAAATATGCTGAAATTGAAGTACCAGGAGATGTGAAACGTGTCGGATTTATTGTCCGTACAGATACATGGGAAAAAGATGGAGAAGACCGTTGGATTAACATTCAAAATGGTGAAGGAGAAGTATGGATAAAAGGTGGAGATACAACGACGTATACAGAGCCACCAGATGGAGAATATCGTGATTTCCCATCATATGAAAAAGTCAAACTGACAATCCATTATTCTCGTTATGATCAAAACTACGACGGCTGGAACCTATGGATGTGGCCAGAAGGAAAAGATGGACAAGCTGTTCAATTTACGGAAGAAGATGAGTTTGGAAAAGTCGCAACCGTCGAGTTGTCAGATCCAGAAGGCATCAAGAAAGTTGGGTTTATTGTTCGCCAAAGTGTAGAAGGCAATGAGTGGGCAAATAAAGAGTTTAATGATCGTTATGTGACAAAGTTTAATGAAGATGGTTCTGCTGAAATTTGGATTGCACAAGGAATGGAACGAGTGTTTTACGATCCATCTGTTATTGATCGTAATCCAAAAGTTGTAAAAGCAGCCATTGATAAAATGAATGAAATTACGTTTGAAACGAATGTGCCTTTTAAGGTAAATGAAGGTACAAATGCTGGTATTACATTGAAAGGTGCTGAAATTAAAGAAGTCGTACCTTTTAACGGCAAAGATGAAACGACCAATAAAGTTCGAATTATGACAAAAGAAAACCTTGATTTAACGAAATCATATACGGTTTCAAAAGCGTTATTTGGAGAGGCCACTGTAGAAGTAGGAGCAGCTGTACGTTCAAAAGAGTTTGACGAGTTGTTTTATTATCAAGGCAACGATTTAGGAAATACGTATACAAAAGAAAAAACAGCCTTTCGTCTGTGGGCCCCAACAGCAAGTGAAGCAAAACTTGTTACATATAAAAAGTGGGATGACACGACAGGCACAGAAATCGACATGAAACAAACTGAAAAAGGAACATGGACAGCAGAATTAAAAGGTGACCAAGATGGTCTCATTTACACGTATAAAGTAAAGATTGGCGACAAGTGGAATGAAGCAGTCGATCCGTATGTTCGTGCTGTAACAGTAAACGGTGACAAAGGAGCCGTTGCGGACTTAAGCTCAACGAATCCAAAAAAGTGGCCGGCGAAAAAGCCAGCTTTACAAAAGCCAGAAGATGCGATTATTTATGAATTACACGTTCGTGACTTATCTATTCATAAAGACAGTGGCATTCAACATAAAGGGAAATTTTTAGGGGTAACGGAAGAAGGAACGAAGGGTCCAGGTGGTGTGAAGACAGGATTAGACCATATTAAGGACTTAGGTGCAACACACGTTCAGTTTATTCCAATCTACGACTATCGTACAGTTGATGAAACAAAGCTAGATCAACCTCAATACAACTGGGGGTATGACCCTAAAAACTACAATGCACCAGAAGGTTCTTATTCAACCAATCCATACGAACCCAAAGTGCGTATTCATGAAATGAAGCAAATGGTGCAATCGCTACATCAAAATGATTTACGTGTCATTATGGATGTTGTGTACAACCATATGTATGCAGTAAACGAGTCAAACTTTAATCAGCTTGTTCCTGGCTATTACTTCCGTTATAACGAAGACGGAACATTAGCAAATGGAACCGGTGTTGGAAATGATACGGCTTCAGAGCGCAACATGATGCGCAAATTCATTGTCGATTCTGTTACTTATTGGGCAACTGAGTACAATTTAGATGGATTTCGCTTTGATTTAATGGGAATTCATGATGTTGAAACAATGAATGAAGTTCGCAAAGCATTAAACAAAATTGACCCAAGCATCATCATTCTAGGCGAAGGTTGGGACTTAAATACCCCACTCCCTGCTGACCAAAAAGCCAATCAAAAAAATGCAGGCAAAATGCCAGGTGTGGCACACTTTAACGACACGATTCGTGATGGATTAAAAGGAAGCGTGTTCTATGATGAGGAAAGTGGCTTTGTCAATGGCAAGCAAGGCATGGAAGATATCATGAGGAAAAGCGTAGTAGCTGGTCTTGACTATAATGCTGCTACTGCGACGTACAAAGACCCTGAACAAGTCGTTACGTATGTGGAAGCGCACGATAACCACACATTATGGGATAAGTTACTTTTAACAAACCCAGACGCAACAGAGCAAGAGCGTAAGCAAATGCATAAATTAGCATCATCGATCATTTTAACATCACAAGGAATGTCATTCATTCACGCTGGTCAAGAGTTCATGCGCACAAAAGGCGGCGACCATAACAGCTACAAATCACCTGATGCGGTCAACCAATTAGACTGGGTGCGTCGAGGTGCGTTTAACGAAGAAGTCGAGTACATGAAAGGTTTAATTGAATTACGCAAACAGTATCCGGCATTCCGTATGGCGACTGCTGAAGAAATCAAACAACATGTATCGTTTGTTCAAGCGCCTAAAAATGTCGTAGCGTACACGTTAACAGATCCAGCGAAAAAGAATGCAGCAAAACAACTCGCAGTCATTCACAATGCAAACAAAGAAGCAATGACAATTACGCTTCCTGGTAAAAGTGATTGGTCATTGCTTGTGAACGGAGAAAAAGCAGGTACAAAAGCAATCAAAAAAATAAAAGGAAATGTCATAACAATTCCAGCTCTTAGCACGTTCGTGTTAGAAGGAAACACAGGTTCAAATCAAGGGAAATTCCCGTTCAACGATGTACCAGCTGGCTACGAGTGGGCAAAACCTTACATTCAAGAGCTTGTTGATCAAGAAGTGACAACAGGGGTTACACCGACTGAATTTCAACCAGGAAAATCTGTCACACGCGCTCAGTTTGTCACGATGATCGGACGAGCGTTGAAAGTTGAAGCAGCAGCATCTAACGAAACGTTTAAAGATGTAAAACAAGGCGAGTACTATACGCCTTATGTATTAAAAGCAGCAGAGATGGGGCTTGTAAAAGGAGACGATGGCTTTTTTAAACCAAACGCTCCGATTACACGTGAGCAAATGGCTCTTATCATCACAAGACTTTATGATCACCAAAAAGTAGAGGTTCCAACAGGTGACTATAAAGCATTTAAAGATTATGATAAGATCTCTCCCTATGCGCGAGAAGCGATTGGAGCATTAAAAGCGTTAAATATTATCTCTGGCAAAGCCAATGGAACTTTCGCACCGAGAGAGCGTTTAACACGAGCACAATCTGCGAAAGTATTAGTCGAATCACTTCAACACGTTAAGTAAACAAAAAAAGCCTGCGATTTTAGATACGTCTAAAATCGCAGGCTTTTTTATGTTCATACTCATTCTCTTGAATCACCCCAACAAGTGTAAAGAAAGGGTCTTCCGTTATGGCTAGGGGTGTAAGTACGTCTCAGGTCTTAGTTGAAAATAAAACTCAGGCTCGTTATGGCGATTTTTATTTATAGATAGAATAAAGACATGAAGAAACGAAAGGAGGAAATAGAACGTGAAGAAATTTGGATTGTTTATTCTAGGAGCTGTCGCAGCGGTGGTGTTACTAGCGAATTTAGGCCCGATGATTGCACTAGCCATTAGCTTAGCGATTCTGTACTTTGTTTTCAAAGAATTTGTAAAAGCACATACAACAGGTAAGAAAGTGTTATGGGTTGGAATTGGCTTAGTTGTGGTAGCCGCTTCAATTTCAAATATTCCAGCTATTGTCGGTGTCATTGCCGCTTATGTTTTATACGTTATCTATAAAAAGTGGAACGAATCAAAAGATGTGGTAGGAGACACAACAGATCCGTTCATGAGCTTTGAAAAAGAATGGTCTCAATTAAAACAAAATCGATAAAAAGGGAGAGAATAAAATGAGTAACTTATTTACACGTATGAAAGATTCAATTATATCCGATTTACATCAATTACTTGATCAAAAAGAACAAAAAAACCCACTTGGCTCGTTAAATCATTACTTACGCCAATGTGAACAAGAAACAGAAAAGGTTCGTAAATTAGTCGAGCGTCAATACTTGTTAAAAGAAGAATTTACTCGTGAATATCGTTATGCAAAAGACATGGCTGAAAAGCGTCAATATCAAGCAACGATTGCAGCAAAAGCGGACGAAAGAGAGCTTCATGACTTCGCAATGCAAGAGCAAGTTCAATACGAAGAGCGCACACGTCACCTGCAAGAGGCAGTGCAAAAAGCAGAGCAGCAATTAGCGGAACTTGAGCGAAAATATGAAGAAATGAAGCATAAGTTAAAAGATATGCACATTAAGCGTATGGAACTGATGGGACGTGAAAACATTGCACGTGCACATCATCGTATGAACAAAGTGTTAGAAAATAACGCATATTCGACTAAATCATTTACACGCTTTGAAGACATGGAAAGTTACATTGATCGCCTTGAACATCAAGTAAACAATGACTATCACCGAAGCACGATTGATAGTCGTATTGCTCAATTAGAAAAAAATGACAAAAAGGAAGAAGCGCCTGCTATTTCATAAGTACAAAACATGGTATGCTAAGAAAGACGTACACAGTTGCGTCTTTTTCGTATATTCTCAGCGACCAACGACGAAGGGAGGAAAAGCAATGAAGATAAACAAAACAGACTATATGAATTGGATCTTACTAGTAGGGGTTGTTTTGCTTTTACTAGAGCTTTCCTTTTTTAATGGAGGGCTCATCTTTTCACTTCTCGTGGCCGCTGGTTGTATTTATATAGGCCGTAGACGCCTCCCAAAACAATCAGGAAAGCTCTTGTTTTGGGGTGGAGTCATTGCATTTGTTTTTCAAATTTTAAACATGATGACGTTTCAGTTTTTTTTACTCGCTGTTTTGATTCATCTCGTGTTGAAGTTTGTGCAAACAAAGCGTACACCAACGCTGATTAAGCCAACTATAACAGAACCATCGATTACAAATGGTGAAGTCTTTAAAAAAGCGCCGCTGTTTCAAAATACCTTATTTGAGCGTCAAAAAACGCCAGAACATGTGTATGAGTGGAACGATATTAACATTCAAAGTGGCATTGGCGATACGGTGATTGACCTTAGCTATACCGTTCTACCTAAAGGAGAAGCTGTGATTGTCACTCGTCATCTCATTGGAAACGTACAAATCCTCGTTCCTTATGAAGTAGAAGTCTCAGTTCGTCATTCAGCGATTGCAGGGAACGTAAAAATTTTTGAGCACGAACATCCGAAATTTTTTAATCAAACGATCTGTTTTCAAACGGCTCAATACGAAGAAGCTTCGCAAAAAATAAAAATTGTAACAGCTATGATGACAGGTGATTTAGAGGTGAAGCGAATATGAGTGCGATTCAACGTCAACTCTTATGGGGTATCTCTTTATCACTGTTGCAGTTCTTTACACTCATGATCCTCTTTTTTACTACTTTTCCATTGTCAGACTGGCGTCTTCTATGGGAACTTGAGATCTTTGATGTGCCATTTATTGTCCTTTCACTTAGTGTGAGTTTAACAATTGGTCTGTTGGCAGGAGTTGTGAACGGGTTTGTGTGGCGTAAGCAGTTACGAGTCGTGTCAAATATGCTTCACGATGTTGAACTAGGTAAAAGTAGTTCTGTTCCAGACGGGGCACTTACACATGAGTTAACTGCAATGACAAACCGTGTGACGAACATTCATAAGCAAATGACAGAGCAAACGAAAATCTCACAAAAAATGGCGAATGAAAAAGTAGAAGATCAAGAAAAGCGAATTCAAGAAATCGTTTCTCAAGAACGCAACCGTTTAGCACGAGAATTACATGATTCAGTGAGTCAGCAACTTTTTGCTGCTTCGATGCTAATGTCAGCGATTACTGAAACGAGGGAAGAAATAAATTCATCGGAAACAAAGCAATTAAAGATGGTTGAAGAGATGATCAATCAATCGCAGTTAGAGATGAGAGCTCTACTTTTACACTTACGTCCGATAGCATTAAAGGGAAAATCCTTACAAGAAGGAATGAAAGAGCTACTAATCGAACTGTCTCAAAAAGTACCAATGGATATTACGTGGAAAGTCGAACATATCTTATTAGATAAAGGTGTAGAAGATCATTTATTCCGCATTCTCCAAGAGTCTGTCTCCAATACACTTCGACATGCAAAAGCGACAAGCTTAGACGTATTACTTGTCCAACGAGATGATTTAATTATTTTACGAGTTGTAGATGATGGAAAAGGATTTGATGTCGAAACGGAAAAAGCAGGATCTTATGGGCTGCAAAACATGTATGAACGAGCGTTAGAAATTGGTGGCATGATGAAGATTGTGAGCCTAAAAGATAAAGGGACACGACTAGAAGTAAAAGTACCATTCGTAAAAGGAGAGGGTGAAAGCGATGATTAGAGTGTTATTTGTAGATGATCATGAAATGGTAAGGATTGGAGTGTCTTCTTATTTATCCGCGCAAGCAGATATTGAAGTGGTAGGAGAAGCATCAAATGGTAAAGATGCGATAGAGCTTGCATTGTCGTTACGCCCTGATATCATTTTAATGGATTTAGTCATGGATGGAATGGACGGAATCGAGGCAACGAAAAACATTATTGAAAGTTGGCCAGAAGCCAAGGTGATTATTGTCACGAGTTTCCTTGACGATGAAAAAGTCTATCCGGCTTTAGAAGCAGGTGCAGTTAGCTATATGTTAAAAACGTCAAAGGCAAGCGAAATTGCAAATGCTATCCGTTCGACGTATGAAGGGCAATTTGTCTTAGAACCTGAAGTAACAGGAAAGATGATGATGAAGATGCGCCAAAAGCCGATGGTACACTTACATGAGCAACTAACAACCAGAGAGATGGAAATTTTATTATTGATTGCTGAAGGAAAAACGAATCAAGAAATTGCTGATGAGCTATTTATTGCGTTAAAAACGGTCAAAACACATGTAAGTAACATTTTAAGTAAGTTAGAAGTTCAAGATCGTACGCAAGCTGTAATTTACGCGTTTAAACACAATTTAGCTAAATAAGGAAATAATCATGGTCTTTGTACCTACATGTCGCTCAACTCATAAGTCTAAACCACCCCTGCCAAATAACCAATAAATGTCTTCTTTTGTCGAAACGGTAGAAATAAGCCTTTCGCTTCCCTATGATGAACAAGGTATAAAAAATCAAAGAGGAGCGATACATAGTGAATGACCAACATACATCAAGAGCAGAAGCTGGTGCTACGATCGAAACGGAACAAACACCAAAGCGTGTTCCGAAGAAATGGATTGTAGCGGCGGCTCTTATTTTTGTACTCATCGGCGCATCTGTGACGTTCGGTGTGTTCTTCAGTAAGTCTGCAAAAGATATTTATTTACTCTCCGAATATAATGCCTATCAACAATTATCAAAAGAAATACATAACAAATACGGTGATCAACTTGCGTTTCAAGAAAAAACATTTGAAAAGCCATCAAGCACAGACATGAAGATCAGTGGAAATGTCGACATGGAAATGGCACAAGGAGATCCCAATTTAGAAATGTTACAAAAGATTTTAAAAGAAACAGCCATTACCGTTAAAACGGAGCAAGACCCAAAAACGGCAGTGAGTGCTAGTAGTATCTTGTTAAACTCACAAGGTACAAAAGTGGGCTTTGACATGTTTTATTCAGAAAAACAAGCAGGTGTGAAAGTACCACTCATTTATGATGATTATTTTTATTTGAATACGAATGACTACGGAAACTTGATGCGTATGTTTGATCCGTATTACACAGGAACAGAAACATTAGAAATTGATTACTTTGAGTGGAAAGATGCTAAGTTAACAGAGGTAGAACAAGCGCATTTAAAAGAACACTATGGAACATTCATGATGGACCAACTAAAAGAAGAATATTTTACAAAAGAAAAAGGAATTGCGTATAAACATGAAGGAGAAGAAATGAAGCTAACAAAAGTAACGTTAGCGATGTCTCCAGAAGAAATAAAAACGTTTTTATCTAACGTTGTAGGTCGAATGAGTGAAGATGAAAAGCTCATTGATATGTTAACAAAGCGTATGGTAAGTATGGCCAAAGCTTCTTCTATGAATATACAGCCTCAAATGGAAGCTGATTATACAGATCCTAAAGTAGCAAAGAAAGAAATTGAACAGGGTCTAAAAGAAATGAAACAAGATATTAAAGATGCTCAATATCCGAAGGGCTTTACATCAACGCTATTGGTCACAAAAGAAGATGTTGTCATTGAGCGCAATATGCAACTGGCTGTTCAGCCAAAAGATCATATCGAAAGTGAAGAAGCAGTCGAATTTTTAGTAGAAACAAAGAATGTTCCTGTTGGTGAGAATAAAACAGATAAAGCATTTAAATTTGAAGCAGGGACAAAGGGGAAATCAGACTCGTTCCTTTCTTTTGAATCAACAAAAGCAATTGAAAAACAAAAAGAAAGTCGTGTAGAAAAACGCACGTTAAACCTTCTGCTTGAAGAAAAAGGAGCTGAACCAACGAATGTTGGGTTAACAGTTGACTCAACATTTAAAGAGGCTGGTAAAGTGGAACGTGAATTCTCGTTACAAGCGGATGAAGGGATCCCAGCTATAAATGGAATGTTGATGCAAGAGCAAGATATTAATCTTGAAAAAGAATATGCGAATTATGTCTTTGATATCGAACTTAACGTAGAAGATGGTCAAGAAGCGGGAACACTATTCTTAAACGTAGATTCTAAGACAGAATTAAAAGACAAAGTAACGATGCCTAAAATGAACACAAACAGCGCAATCAATGTGTTAGAGATGACTGAAGAAGATATGTATGCTGTACAAGAACACGCAGCATATCGCATTCAAGCCCTAATGCAAGAATTGAGCAATAAGTATTATTAAATATAAGTGGATCTGAGAGCAAAGAAGCAACTGCTCATCGGTAACTCTGTCCTAAAAGAACTCCTTGTTCCTAACCTCCATTCACATAAATGGATACATGAGCAAGGAGTTTTTTCATTATTTTTTAGCCTTATCCTGTCTCACTTCTTATTAGGTATTCACCCATTTTGATGTGCGTTCATATGTTAGAACATGTGACATATTTTCTTTCAACTAAGGGAGGATTATCATGGCTGGAAACGTGAAAAACTACTATGCAGCTGGTAATACAGCGAGAGGGTTTCATAGCTTGTTTGATTCCAATTTACAAGGGTTAGACCGTTTATTCATTTTAAAAGGCGGACCTGGCACAGGGAAATCCACTTTAATGAAACAGATTGGTCAAGAGTGGAATGACAAAGGTTTCGATGTAGAATACATTCATTGTGCATCGGACAACGGTTCGATTGATGGTGTCATTATCCCTGCATTAAAAGTGGGGATTGTCGATGGGACGGCTCCTCATGTTATTGAACCAAAGGCACCAGGGGCAATTGAGGAGTATGTGAATTTAGGAACGGCGTGGGATTCCGCACAGTTAGCTAGTGAAAAAGAAGTGATTGTCACGCTTTCTAATCAGATTAGTCAATCATTTCAAGCGGCGTATCGTCATTTTGAAGAAGCATTGCGCGTTCATGATGAGTGGGAGAAATTCTATATTGAAAATATGGATTTTCAAAAAGCTAATGAGTTAACTACTAATTTAATTGCTTCTTTATTTCAAGGGAAATCATCAAACAAAGCGGCCAATGTTCGCCATCGCTTCCTTGGGGCTGCCACGCCAAAAGGGGCCGTTGACTTTGTGCCTAACTTAACAGAAGGGCTAGCAAAGCGCTATCTCATTAAAGGTCGTCCTGGATCTGGGAAATCGACAATGCTTAAAAAGTTGGTGACGGCCGCTGAGCAACGAGGCTTTGATGTAGAAGTGTATCATTGTGGGTTTGATCCAAACAGCTTAGACATGGTCATTGTAAGAGAGCTTGGATTCGCGATCTTTGATAGTACGGCTCCTCATGAATATTTCCCAGAACATGATTCAGATGAAGTGGTAGATATGTACGGAACGGTGATTGCGAGTGGGACAGACGAGAAATACGAAGAGGAATTAAAAGACGTGGCGGCAAGATACTCAACAAAAATGAAAGAAGCGATTGCTTGTCTAGCTCAAGCAAAACAACTTCACGACCAGCTTGAACATTATTACGTCGAAGCGATGGATTTTACAAAGATTGATGCGTTTCGTCAGCAGTTAAACGATGAAATCAACAAGTTAACGTATTAAAAAAGCACGGCCTGATGGCCGTGCTTACTTGCGTATGTTAACTTCTACACCAAAGTGATCAGAGACAACAGGCTTATGTTCACCATTAAAGATAACGGCCGACTTCGCCACGGCTACTTCTTTGCTTGATAAAATAAGGTCGATACGTAAATCCTGTTTGTTTTGATCCCACCCAGCAATTTTACCTTTAACCGTAATGCCGCTATCTTTCTCATCAGCTAACTGATACGTATCATAGAGGTTGTGGCTCATGAGATAATCGTAGCCTTCGTTTCGAATATAAGCATTATTGTTAAAGTCACCCATCAAGAAAAATGGCTTATCTTTTGGAACGTGAGCAAGCAGTGCGTCGATTTGTTCTTTCACTGGCTCTTCCTCATCGTTCCACCAGCCAAGATGACAAGAGTAGAACGAGAGCTCTTCATTGTCATAAGCAATCGTTGCACCAACAATGCGACGTGTTTTCCAAAAATCTGTGTCCTTGCTTTGCGAGATGAAAAATGAATGACTTTCAACAATCGGATGTTTTGTTAAAATGGCTAAACCTTCTTCATACACATCGTACCCGATATGAGCAAAGTCCCAAACAAGGGAATACTCGTCAATTCCAAGCTTTTTCAATTCCTCGACTAAAACAAGTCCATAGTTTCCTTCTTTTACGTTGTCATAAACAAGCGGCTTTTCAATGAGTTGACTCACTTCTTGTAAAGCAATGACATCGTACCTGTTTTCTTTGATAGTCTCAGCTAGAGATTGAATTTTCTCTAGCTGATTTTCTTCTTGCCATGAGTGGCAATTGAGTGTTAAAAGTTTCATGTAATTACGCTCCTAACAAGTCCTGAATATCTGATTTTAATACATCAGCTTTTGGACCGTAAATAGCTTGTACACCTTTATCTTTTACGATTAACCCTAATGCACCGTTTTTCTTCCAATCCGCTTCGCCTGCAACAAACGACGTATCTTTTACTGTTACACGTAAACGAGTCATACACGCGTCAACGTCTTGGATATTTTCTTTCCCACCTAGTAACTCAATGATTGTTGGAGCAAGTGAATCTGTTTTCACAGCGTTCGATCCGCCAGTGCTTGCTTCATCTTCAATGTAGTTACCGTTACGACCCGGAGTTGGGAAGTTGAATTTCTTAATCATAAAGTTTGCAACTGTAAAGTTTAAACCGAAGAATACTAAACATGCTACAACAAAGTTTACTAAGTCTAACCATAAACCTGCTTTTACGATCATTGGTGTACGAGTTAATAACTCAATTACACCGAATGCGTGAACACGTACATCTACTAAATCAACAACCGCAAACGCTAAACCAGTCATAACTGCATATACAACGTATAGTACTGGAGCAGCAAACATGAACATGAATTCGATAGGCTCAGTTACACCTGTTAAAAATACAGCTAAACCAGCTGAGAAGAACATTGATTTGTACTTTGCACGCTTATCTTTGTCTACGTTACGGTACATGGCATACGCGATACCAATTAATGATGCACAAGACAAAATCATTTGACCTACTTTAAAACGAGCAGGTGTTACATCATTTAATAATTGATTGTAGCTAGCTGTGTCGCCAGCTGCAAGGAAGTTATTTAAGTCTGCAATCCAAGCTAACCATAAAGGATCTTGTCCAGCTACTGTTGAGCCAGCGCCAGAACCTGTAAGAATTTGATACGTTCCACCAAGTTCTGTATAGTTCATCGGAACCGTTAACATGTGATGTAAACCAAAAGGTAGTAATAGACGCTCTAATGCACCAAAGATGAATGGCGCAATAATTGGCGCTGTGTTACGAGATGTTGCAATCCATTGACCGAAATCGTTAAGCAAGCCTTGGATAAACGGCCACACTAACGACATAATAATAGCGGTTACAATTGATCCACCAATTACAACGAATGGAACGAAACGTTTCCCGTTAAAGAATGATAATGCATCTGGTAATTTATCGTAGTTATAGTATTTGTTGAAAAGATTTGCACCTAAGAAACCTGAAATAATACCGACGAATACACCCATGTTTAAAGCAGGTGCACCTAATACAGATGTGAAGTAATCTGCTACAACTAACTCTTGACCGAATAATGAGTTCACCGTTGCTTCTGGGTCTGCAAGCATTGCCCCATTTACACCGAAGATTGCACCAGTGATACGGTTAATTAAAATAAATGCGATTAATGCTGCGAAAGCACCGCCTGCACGTTCTTTCGCCCATGAGCCCCCGATGGCTACTGCAAATAGAATGTGAAGATTTGTAATAACACCCCAACCGATGTCTTCCATCACACGTGCAATCGTTTGCACCAATGTGATGTCTCCACCAGTCATCGCCACTAACTTACCAAGGGAAATCATAATCCCTGCTGCTGGCATAACGGCTACAACAACTAATAACGCTTTACCGAACTTTTGCCAAAAATCAAATGAAAATAATTTTTTCATAACGTTAGCTCCCTCCCCTATGTATGGGTTTTCATTATTTTTAAAAAGAATTGTTTAAAAGAACAAGATTTGAATGCAACTTTTGTGCAACTCAGTGCAACCGTTTGCATGAACCTATTGTAATAAAAGTGCTTACATAATGCAATAGTATTATTTGCTATTTTACTATTTTTTTATTTTTTCTTTTTTTAGGTATTAAAAAGAGGAGCAGTTTAACAGCTTCGTCACAGCTTTTTACGCTATTATTGTGCTAAAATAAATGGAAAGAAAGAGGGGAGAATGCATGAAAGCCGTTATCTTTGATTTAGATGGAGTGATTGCAGACACGGTACATTTATATTACCTTGCCAATAAGCGTATTGCTGATGAAGTAGGGGTTGCGTTTACAAAAGAATGGAATCAGCAGCTTCAAGGGATTAGTCGAAAAGAAACAATTGAAGCATTCATTCGTCAAAGTTCTCAATTTTATACAGAAGAAGAGAAAGTCCAGCTAGGTGAGAAAAAGAATGCTTTTTATCAAGAGTCTATTCAACAGCTTACTCCAAAAGATTGCTTACCAGGTATTCGAGAACTGTTAGCTTCTTTACAAAAAGAAGGAATAAAGACGGCTGTTGCCTCTTCTAGCTCAAATGCACAAGCTGTTCTTCACAAATTAGAGTTGTCTACGCTCTTTGATCATGTAGTGGATGTGAAAACGATTAAGTATGGAAAGCCTCATCCAGAGATTTTTCTAACCGCAGCAGCATCGCTAAACGTGAAGCCACGTGATTGTGTAGCAATCGAAGATGGTGAAGCAGGTTTACAAGCGATTCAGCAAACAGACATGTTTTCAATTGGAGTCGGTGCACATGAAGCGATGGAACATGCAGATTGGCATGTAGAATCCACAACGGAACTAACACTTACACACATACAAAAGAAATTCGCAGAGAGAGGTAGAGAGTAAATGAAAAAATGGTTGATGATAGTAATGACTATGAGCATGGTTGGACTGTTAGCCGCATGTGGCAGTACAGAGAAGCAAGAAAACAGTGCGGGAAATGAGGAGTCAGTGCCGGCAACAGGTGAAGTAAAAGAAGTGACGGTTGTTGGGAAAACAGGAGATAACCCTGAAGACTTTACGTTTGAGCCAGCAGAGGTTGTGGTCAATAAAGGAGATACGGTTCAATTAACATTAGATAGTGAAGGCGGTGTTCCTCACGGGCTGTTGATTCCTGGATTAAATGTGAAGGTGGAAGAAAATCAAACAGCTGAATTTGTGGCATCGCAAGCAGGTGAATACCTAGGTAAATGTACCGTACTGTGCGGAGTAGGTCATGCAACTATGCCGTTTAAAATCATTGTAAAATAAACCAAGACATTAACTACTTACTCAAATAGCGCGATATAGATCGTTTCTTTAAGTGAGTAGTTGTTTTTTTATGAGTTCAAAAGGGTATGTTTCATATAGGTGAGGATAAAGATAAGAAACAAGACTTTTACAAAAAGCATATAAAAGGTCAATGTGTACCTGTTACGATAAAATGAACAACAAGGACTTACATAAAAGGAAGGTGTCGTCACACGTTATGAAATGTATTGCGATTGACATGGATGGAACATTAGTAAACAGTGAACAAGTAGTCAGTAACGAAAACGCAGATGCGATTCGAGCAGCTCAGCGTGCAGGCATAGAGGTTGTCATTGCAACAGGGCGATCTTACGCAGAAGCAAAGTATGTGTTAGAAGAGGCAGGGATTGATACGCATATTATTTGTGTAAACGGATCGGAAGTTCGAACACCAAAAGGAGAAACGCTTTCTTCTGTTGGATTAGATGCCACCCATATTAAACAGGTACAACAAGTATTTCAACAGCATGACTTGTACTTTGAAGTGTATACAAACGAAGGAACGTATTCGAATGATTATGACAAAGCATTAGCCGTTGTTATGGATATCTACATGAGTGCAAGCCTTAAAAATGACTATGAAAAGTTGTTAGAAGGAGCAAAAGAGCGCTTTGAAAAAGGAAATGTGAAGCTTATTGATGAGTATGACGTCCTTTATAATGATGATCGCATTTCAATTTACAAACTTCTTGCGTTTTCATTTGATGAAGAAAAGCTTGAAAAAGCCAAAGTGGATTTAGCCGACCTTGAAGGCATTGCAGTGAGCTCATCAGGTAAAGAAAACATTGAGGTCAACGATTTTCGTGCACAAAAAGGACTAGCTCTCGAACAATACGTAAACGAGCGTAACATCGATTTAAAAGATACAATGGCCATTGGCGATAACTACAATGATGTGTCAATGTTCAAAAAGGCAGGAAAAGCAGTTGCCATGGGGAACGCACCTGATGGCGTGAAAGTCTATAGTGATGAAGTGACGGGAACAAACGATGAAGATGGTGTTGCACAAGCGGTTTTAGCTGTTCTTTCCACACACATGTCAAAAAAGTAGCGCCCGTAAAGGACGCTACTTTTTTTATGCGTTAACTGTTTCTTTTTGACGACGGTATGCACCGTGGTTTGTTGGACCAACGTATTGGTTTAGCGGGAATGAGTGACGAATCGCTTCTGTAATAAATGCTTTAGCTGTTTCAATCGCTTCTTTCACGTCTTTTCCTTTTGCTAGTTCAGCTGTAATCGCAGCTGAGTATGTGCAACCAGCTCCATGTGTATACGTTGTTTCAATGCGATCAGACTCTAAAAGGTCGAATGTTTGTCCATCGTATAGTACATCAACCGCTTTTTCATGAGCTAATTTACTTCCACCTTTAATAAGGACGTATTTCGCACCTAATTCATGAATTTTAACTGCTGCTTCTTTCATCTGCTCAATCGTTTTAATTGGATCTAATCCACTTAATTGACCAGCTTCAAATAAGTTAGGTGTGACAACTGTTGCTTTTGGCACAAGCACATCACGTAAGCTAACTGTTGTTTCAGGGTGTAGCACTTCATCTTCCCCTTTACACACCATTACTGGGTCTACAACAACATTCTGTAAATTGTGTTGCTCAATTGTTTTGGCTGCAAGCTCAATGACTTCAACAGAACCAAGCATGCCCGTTTTTAAAGCTGTTACGCCGACACCTTGTACAATTGTTTTTAATTGCTGTTCGACTGTTTCTACCGCTTGAGGAAACACGCCGTGAGACCAACCATTTTCCGGATCCATCGTTACGATTGTTGTTAAAGCAGTCATACCGTAAACGCCTAGCTCTTGAAACGTTTTTAAATCAGCTTGAATACCAGCACCACCGCTAGTATCTGAACCCGCAATTGTTAAAGCTTTATACATTGTCATGAAAATCCCCCTCATCATTCTATCTTTTCCGATAGAATTTCATGTGTTTCCTCTATTATAGCTTTTATTTCAAAAATTGTAAGGTGATTGAATGATTCTCTAGTTTTTACCTGGTTTATACATACGAGGTACGCGCTTTCCGATTAAACAAACAACTTCATAATTAATGGTACCCATGATTTCTGCTACTTCATCTACTGATTGAAATGAGTTGTCATCGTATCCGAAGATTGTTACCTCATCCCCGATGTTAATATTATCAATTTTTGTGACATCAATCATCGTTTGGTCCATGCAAACTCTTCCAACGATTGAAACTTTTTGTTCTTTTATTAGCATGTGTCCTTTATTAGATAACAGTCTCGATAATCCGTCTGCGTATCCAACCGGTAATGTAGCAATCGTACTCGTTTCTTTCGGAGCATACGTACACCCATAGCTAATCGGTTGCTCAGCTTCAACTTCTTTGATAAATGCAACAGATGTTTTAAAGCTCATTGCCTGCTTCAATTGAATGTCGTGATGCTTTAAACTATCGTCCGGATATAACCCATACAGCCCAATACCCACTCGAACCATATCTAAATGCATTTTTTTAAAATTCATTGTTCCTGCAGTATTGCAACAATGTTTTATTGGTATAGTAATATCATTTTTGTGCAAAAACTCGATAATTGACGAAAACGTTGAAAATTGTTTTTCGGTATAATAAGAATCCGTGCTGTCTGCATGTGCAAAATGAGTGAAAATGCCTTCAAGCTTTACCCAAGAAGCCGCTTGTAATTTCGTAGCTAGTTCATAAGCCTCTTCACTTGTTCTAACACCGACCCGTGACATTCCTGAGTCAATTTTCACATGCACGTTCACCATTTTCTTTGCTTGTTCAGAAGCAGCAATGATTGCATCGGTCACTTCATGATCAAAAACGGTGAGTGTAACATTCGCTTCTATTGCTTTTTTAATGGCATGAGGAGCCGTGTAACCAAGAATTAAAATTGGCACATCAATGCCCGCTTCTCGTAGTTCTAGTGCTTCATCTAATAACGCAACGCCTAAATAAGTAGCGCCTCCTGCTAATGCTGCTTTTGCTGCTGCTACGGCACCATGTCCGTATCCATCTGCTTTTACAACGGCCATTAGTTGAGTAGAAGGTGCGACATATCCTCGGAATTGTTCCATGTTAAATTGAATGGCATGTACATCAATTTCTACCCATGTATCACGGTAACTTGTTGTTTTCATGTTAACATCCCCTATAGTGTGTGTATGAAAAAGAGGCTGATCCGCTCATGTTCAGCTTCTCCATGTTACATTCTATATTGTACTTATATCCAACTAAGACACAATATATTTGTATGGAGGTGCTAAACACTCGTTTGGATCAGCCTCTTGGTGTGTGTAAATTAGATTGCTGCTAATTCTTTTTCAAGTGCTTTTTCAACTGATACATACTCATAGCCAAGGTCGCGTGCCACTGCTTCATATGTTACAGCGCCGTTTGCTACGTTTACACCTAACTTCAGTGCTTCGTTTTCTGCAATTGCTTTGTGAGCACCTTTGTTAGCGATTTGAAGTGCATATGGAACCGTTACGTTTGTTAATGCAATGGTTGATGTTCTAGGAACCGCACCAGGCATGTTTGCAACTGCATAGTGAACAACACCGTGTTTATCATATGTTGGGTTGTCATGAGTTGTAATGTGGTCGATTGTTTCAACAACACCACCTTGGTCAATTGCTACGTCTACGATAACAGAACCTGGCTTCATTGCTTGAACCATTTCATCTGTTACAAGTTTAGGCGCTTTTGCACCAGGAATTAATACAGCACCAATTAAAAGGTCTGCTTCTGCCACTGCTTCTGCAATGTTCATTGGATTAGACATTAATGTTTTAATTTGGTTACCGAAAATGTCGTCTAATTGACGTAAGCGGTCAGCGCTTAAATCGATAATTGTTACATCTGCACCTAAGCCGATTGCCATTTTCGCAGCATTTGTTCCTACAACACCGCCACCGATGATTGTTACTTTACCGCGGTTAACACCTGGAACACCTGCAAGAAGAATTCCTTTTCCGCCGTTTGATTTTTGTAAGAATTGAGCACCGATTTGAGCAGCCATACGACCTGCAACTTCACTCATTGGTGTTAATAATGGTAGTGTACGATTCACTGCTACTGTCTCGTAAGCAATAGCTGTTACACCTTTTTCAGTTAAAGCTTGTGCTAAAGCTGGCTCTGCAGCTAAGTGTAAATATGTGAAAAGGATAAGACCTGGACGGAAGTAATCGTATTCACTTGGTAGTGGCTCTTTTACTTTCATTACCATGTCAGCTTGTGCCCATACGTCAGATGCAAGTTCGATAATCTCAGCACCTGCTACTTTGTAATCTTCGTTTGTAAAACCGCTTCCCATACCTGCATTTGTTTCCACTAATACACGATGGCCCGATCCGATAAATGAAGCAACTCCAGCTGGAGTAATTGCAACGCGGTTTTCATTATTTTTAATTTCTCTAGGTACACCAATAATCATGGTAAAAATCCTCCCTTTGAAAACGTTTAACGTTTTGTTGTAACTACAGTATAAAAAACTTTTTTTTGTTTTTCATTGTCTAGAAAAGAGAATCGATTCTCATGTTTTTGTGAAATTCCACAAAAGAAAGCGTTTACTATTTTGTTGAAAATGTTCATTTGTCAGGTAAAATGACAAAAGACTTGAGTGTAATAAAAAAGTGTGAGTGATAAGCACCCACACGTTGGACTAATTTGCTTTTAGCTTCATTAATTTAATATCGATGTAAAGTGTTATTTTTTGGTTCGGATCACGCAAGTCAATATCGCCAATTTCTGAAATTCTTTTTAATCGATAACTTAATGTATTTGTATGAACATTTAATTCTTTTGCGGCTTCATTGATGTTATGATCTTTGTTTAAAAATACTTCTAATGTTTCCACTAAGTTACTATTGTGGCGTTCGTCATAATCGACAAGCTTTTTCAATGAGTAATTTTCAAATTGATCAAGCTTTCGCTTTTCTAGAATCACATCAAGTAATTGATAGATGCCAAGTTCTTGATAGCCTAGAACATGAGCTGTTTCATCTGGAAATGTCTTTTTAATCTTTAAAACGGTTAACGATTCTCCGTAACTCTTTTCAATTTGCTTATACGTGGAGTAAATGCTACTAAAGCTTGCTTGAATTTGATCAACACCAAATCGTTCTTTCATTTTTTTCGTGAAAGATTCTACGAATTGTTTTCGCTCTTCCGTCGGTTTTTCGATACCATCAAGAGAAATCAGTAAAATGAGATCATTGCAATCAATCGTATACAACACAAGTTTCAATCGCTGCATCGTTTTTAAAATATAGGAGATTTGTCGTTCGGCTTCTGGCGTAATATCTTCCTGAAAGCGAAAAATGGCAATCGAAAAAGAAGAAGGAGGCGTAATGTGAATGTCATGGAACTTTTCGACAATTTCTTCGTGCGATTTGATATGACCGGTTAAAAGTCGCCAGAAAAACTCTTGAAATCTCTCTTCTTTCTTATATTTACGTACTTGTAATTGTAAAAGTTTATTTTTAACAGCGTTTGCTGCTTGTTTTAAAAGTGACAATTCTTCTTCATTTAACGTTTTATCAATTTCAATGGCCCAAATAAACCCCAACACTTCTTCGTTTTTCCAAATCGAAATCGCCACACGATCTCCAAGACCAATTTCATCAATGTTTTTTACCCGAACAGGTTTGTCTGTTTCAAGCAAGGCAGGAATGGTGCCTTCTTTCCATAAATTATTGATCACTTTTTCAGGTACGCGACGGCCGATAATGGTTGCAATTCGCGCTTGGTCTGTACGTTCGTCGTGCGTACTATACGCAATTAGGCGATGATTCGCATCTTCAATTGTAATTGGACATTGTAATACTTCACTAATTCGATCGGCAAACTCATCTAATGTATCTAAATTTCCTTTAAATGGGTCTATGTTCATAGCGCTCATTTTTAGCTCCTCTTTATTAAAATAATACATGTTGATTTATCATAAATGTTTTGGTACTCTGTTGACTATTGAAAAAAAGTATTTTGTGAAAATAAACAAAAAAAGCTTTCCTTTTTTTTATATTTTAACAAAAAAACTTGTTCACAAAAATGTTAATATTATAGCAACGGGACTATTGAAGCGCTTACATTAACTGTAAGCGTTAACAAATAGGGGAGGAACTACAAATGGATTTACTAGACATCTTAGGTAAAATCAACGGGGTGTTATGGGGAACACCTAGCTTAATCTTATTATTTGGGACAGGGCTATTTTTAACCGTTGTATTACGAGGTTTACAGTTTAGAAAGTTAATCTATGCGTTTAAATTAGGTTTTACAAGAGAAAAAGAAGAAGATGCAAAAGCTGAAGGAGACGTAAGTAATTTTAAAGCACTTATGACAGCTCTTGCTGCAACAATTGGAAATGGTAACATTGCAGGAGTTGCAACCGCTATTACAGTGGGTGGTCCAGGAGCGATTTTCTGGATGTGGGTTGTTGGCCTTCTTGGGATGGCTACAAAATATGCAGAAGCATTATTAGCGATGAAATATCGTGTTAAAAATGATAAAGGTGAATATTCAGGCGGTCCGATGTACTATGTTGAAAAAGGGCTTGGACCAAAGTTTAAAGTTTTAGCGTTAGCGTTTGCGCTATTTGGAGCATTTGCGGCGTTAGGAATTGGAAATAGTGTTCAATCAAATACAATTGCAAGTGTAATGGATAAAAGTTTTGGTGTAGGAAACTTAACAACAGGTATTGTACTAGCTGTTTTAACAACATTGATTATCTTTGGTGGTATTCAACGTATCAGTACAGTAGCAGGATTTTTCGTACCATTGATGGCGTTTTTATACATCGGAGGCGCACTTGTCATTATTGGGTTAAATCTTGATCAAGTACTTCCAGCATTTTCATTGATTTTTGAATATGCGTTTAGCCCAATTGCTGCAACAGGTGGATTTGTGGGAGTAGCGGTTTCAGAAGCGATTCGAAGTGGTGTATCACGTGGGATTTTCTCGAATGAAGCTGGTTTAGGGACAGCGGCATTAATCGCAGGTAACGCACGTGCTGACCATCCCGTTAAGCAAGCGTTAGTAGCGATGACAGGTACATTTATTGTGACAATTATTGTTTGTACAATGACAGGTCTTGTCCTTTTAATGACAGGTTTTTGGGATCCGACAGGTGGGTTGCTTTCAGGTGTAACACATGATCCAGGTTTAGATGGTGGAGCGTTAACATCGGCAGCATTTGCTTCATCGTTAGGGTTTGTTGGAGAATACATTGTTGCTTTCTCGGTTATTTTCTTCGGATTCTCAACGATTGTTGGCTGGTATGTATACGGAGAGAAATGTTTCGAATACTTATTTGGTACAAAGTTAACAAGCTTATATCGTGGGATTTATGTCTTTGCTTGTGGATTAGGTGCTGTTGCAAACTTAACAGTTGTGTGGGCTTTCGCAGATATGGCAAACGCACTGATGATGATTCCAAACTTAATCGCATTAATCTTACTTTATAAAGTCATTGTAGGAGAAACAAACGATTACTTTGAAAATCACTATAAAATGACAGAAATGAAAAAAGCAAGCTAATAGAAAAAGGGTGTCGGTTCAACATGCCGACACCCTCTTTCTATTAAGCTACTTTTGAAGCAATGACGATCACTTTGCCACGGTCTAATTGCTCTTCATATTGTTCTGCTTCAGGTTTTGACAGCCCGAGTGATGTCATTTTTGATCGTAATTCATCACCACGTGAGCGGAAAATATTTGCCATAGAATCAAACAAACCTTGTTCAGATACACCAATATTATTGATATTAATAGCTTTTTCTAAGTCTTCTGAGCGTGTTTTGTCATGTGCTAACAAGTAAATTTCTTTCATTGTGAATCCACTACGTGCAAATTGCTCAACAACTTCCTTCGCTTGTACACCATTCTCCACTACTTTTACGTTTACCATCATAAAAACCTCCTAATGTTTTTTCATCTCTTTTTCCTTATACATTTAAACGTCATATGAGGTTGTAGCTACAACTTTGTTTCTTGCTTACTATATAGCCTGTCTTTTACAGGTTAAAACCACATCTTTCAAAAAAAACAGAAATGAATGTTCATACTAAACAAAACATAAATGACCATGTTTGTTAGATACTACAAGAGAAGACTCAATGGTTTCGGTAGGATTGCATCTAACTTGAAAAACTTGTCTTTCTTATGTTATTTTCAAGAAAGTATTAAAAGCTTAGGCGACTGAACATGTTTGCGAAGTCCCATAAATTAAAGAAGGGAAGAAAGCATATGTCAAAACAACAAATCGGTGTAATTGGTTTAGCAGTAATGGGTAAAAATCTTGCTTTAAACATTGAAAGCCGAGGGTATTCTGTTGCTGTATACAACCGATCATCTGAAAAAACAGAAGAATTTTTAAAGAACGAAGCAGAAGGTAAAAACTTCGTTGGTACATACAGCATTGAAGAGTTTGTTCAATCGTTAGAAACACCACGTAAAATTTTATTAATGGTAAAAGCGGGTGCGCCAACAGACGCAACGATTGAGTCATTAAAACCTTATTTAGATAAAGGTGATATTTTAATCGACGGTGGAAATACACTATTTTACGATACAATTCGTCGCAGTGAAGAGCTTGCTGAAGCTGGCTTAAACTTTATTGGTACAGGTGTATCAGGTGGAGAAGAGGGAGCACTAAAAGGTCCTTCTATTATGCCAGGCGGTCAAAAAGAAGCATATGAGCTTGTAGAGCCCATTTTAAAAGCCATTTCTGCTAAAGTGGATGGTGATCCTTGCTGCACATACATCGGACCAAATGGAGCAGGCCACTATGTGAAAATGGTTCATAACGGGATTGAATATGGAGATATGCAATTAATTTCTGAAGCATATTTCATTATGAAGCACGTACTAGGATTGAGTGCACAAGAATTACATGAAGTGTTCGCTGAGTGGAACAAAGGTGAGCTTGATAGCTACTTAATCGAGATTACGGCTGATATTTTCACAAAGGTAGATGATGAAACAGGTAAACCACTTGTTGATGTCATTTTAGATACAGCTGGTCAAAAAGGAACAGGGAAATGGACAAGTCAAAGTGCATTAGACTTAGGTGTACCACTTCCAATTATCACAGAATCTGTTTTTGCACGCTTCATTTCAGCAATGAAAGACGAACGTGTAAAAGCAAGCAAAGTGTTAAGTGGTCCTGAAGTAAGCGCATTTGACGGTGATAAGAAAGAAGCAATCGAAGCGATTCGTAAAGCATTATACATGAGTAAAATTTGTTCATACGCGCAAGGGTTTGCACAAATGAAAGCAGCTTCTGAAGAATATGATTGGAACTTGCGTTACGGCGATATTGCGATGATTTTCCGTGGAGGGTGCATCATCCGTGCGCAATTCTTACAAAAAATCAAAGAAGCATACGACCGTGATGCAAACTTAACGAACTTATTATTAGATGAATACTTCAAAGATATTGTAGAAAACTATCAATCTGCATTACGTGAAGTCATTTCGCTTGCGGTTCAACGTGGAATTCCTGTACCAAGCTTCTCAAGTGCACTTGCATACTATGACAGCTACCGTACAGAAACGTTACCAGCAAACCTTTTACAAGCACAACGTGACTACTTTGGCGCGCACACGTATCAACGTGTCGACAAAGAAGGTATCTTCCATACAGAGTGGTTGAAGTAATAAAGAAAAGAGGAGGGCATTCCCTCCTCTTTTTTACTTACTTAATCCATTTTATGACGTCTTTTTTATCTTGGCGTACTTTAGGACGTGGGTCGTGAGTGCGATAACCGAATGCAGCCATAACGGCTACGTCGAAGTTTCCACCTTCTAAAACACCTGCTTGTTCTAAAATATCATGCACTTTTTCTTGATCAAACCCTTCGATTGGACAAGAGTCGATGCCGATTTGAGCCGCAGCTGTCATCATATTGCCTAGAGCGATGTATACTTGCTTGGCAGCCCAGTCAAACATTGCACGGTCGTTTCCAACAAGTTTGAAGTCTGATTCTAAAAAGGTTTGATAGAAACTGCTAATGGCATTGTATGCTTCTTCTGGAAGTTGTTTGACATCTTTCTTCATATGTTCGATGTAATCAGAGTTGTACATCATATCATCTGCAGTACGCGCGAGTATGACAACGTAGTGACTAGCAGTTGGAAGCTGCTTTTGTGCTCCCCACGAAACGGGCTTTAATTGTTCACGAAGTTCTTCATTTTGAATGACTACAAAGCGCCAAGGCTCAAATCCAAATGAGCTTGGAGATAGACGTCCAGTCTCTAAAATAAATTCAAAATCTTCGTCAGAAATTTTCTTTTTCGGATCAAATTCCTTTGTCGCATGTCTGAATTGGTAAGCTTCTAAAATTTCTTGTTTTTTTGCTTCTTTATTCATGTTCATCACTCCTTTGATGTTTAGTTCTATAAGATGAAAGATTAGTTGTTTGTCTTTATACGTTATATTATAAGAGTAGCCACAAAAAATAAAAGTACGCACATTTTTGTAATATAGTATCATTTTTTATACTAAAGGAGAGGATTGAGATGGTAGCTAAAATTAATCTTTCCAACTGGGAGCCTCACGGATATTCCTGCCCAGTTGAAGCAACCCTTGATATTATTGGTGGAAAGTGGAAGAGTGTTATTCTTTATCACTTAACAGATCAAACATTACGTTTTAACGAACTTAAACGACTTGTTCCTGGTATCACTCAACGCATGCTGACATTGCAGTTACGTGAACTAGAAAGAGATGGAATTGTTCACCGTGAAGTCTATAAGGAAGTTCCGCCGAAAGTAGAATATTGCCTTACAGAGTTTGGTCAAACACTTATACCTATTATTCAACTTATGTTGAAATGGGGCATTGAAAACACTAATAAAATTGTTCAGCATCGGGAACAAGCTGAAGGAGAGTAAAACGAAAGCTCAGAATGCTTTGGTTTTTGTTTATAGAACTAATGAAGTAGTGATTGGATAAAAGTTTAAAATATGAAAATAAGACCGTCAACGGACGGTCTTATTTTCAATAGGTTATCTTGAAAAAGTCATTTCTCTTCTTAAGACAACCTTCTTTATTCAGTTTCTAACGTATGATTCGTACTTATGTTCCACCATTGGAATCCATCTTTTCCTAAAAGCGCGTCAGAAGCTTTTGGTCCCATTGAACCGGACTCATAGTTCGGGAAGCTTTCTTCTTTTGTGCTTGCCCACGCTTCTGAGATTTTATCAACAAACTCCCATGAAAGAGATACTTCATCCCAATGTGTAAAGTTCGTTGCATCACCACGCATGCAGTCATAAATAAGACGCTCATATGCTTCAGGTGTATTCATTTTATCTCCACAGTTGTTGCAGTAATCCAGTTTGATTGGAGTAGATGTTGCACCGCCGTCTGCTTTGCGAGCATTTAAGTGCAGCGTAATGCCTTCATCCGGTTGAATATGAATCACTAATAAGTTTGGATGAATGTTCTTCCCTTTGTTAAAGTATAGGTTCATTGGCAAGTCTTTAAATTGAACAACAATCTCCGTTGATTTTGCACTCATACGCTTTCCTGTACGAATGTAAAACGGTACACCAGCCCAGCGGAAGTTATCAATTAAAAGTTTACCTGACACAAATGTTTCTGTATTCGACTGCGGATCGACAGAAGGCCCTTCTCGGTAGCTGTCTACTTCTTTTTCTTCGACGATTCCTTTTCCATACTGTCCACGTACGAAATAATCTTTTACTTCGTCCACTTCAAACTTACGAAGGGCGCGTAGTACTTTCACTTTTTCACTGCGAATCTCTTCTGGTGTTAATTTAATTGGTGGTTCCATCGCAAGTAAAGCGACCATTTGTAACATATGGTTTTGGACCATGTCGCGCAGTGCACCAGACGATTCATAATAACGCCCGCGGTCTTCCACCCCTAGTACTTCACTTGATGTAATCTGAATGTTTGAGATGTATTGGTTGTTCCACATTGGTTCAAACAATGCGTTGGCAAAGCGAATGACTTCGATATTTTGAACCATTTCTTTCCCTAAGTAATGGTCGATACGATAAATTTGGTCTTCGTTAAATGCTTCACGAATCTGTTCGTTAAGCTGTTGCGCTGAAGGATGATCGTGACCAAATGGCTTTTCAATCACGAGTCGGCTCCATCCACTTGTTGATGTGAGACCTTCATTTTTTAAATTAGATGCAATGGTGCCAAAGAATTCCGGAGCCATCGCTAAATAAAAGATACGATTACCTGGAACGTTATATTGTTGATCTAGATCACTTAGTAAATGATTCAACTCTTGATAAGATGCAATATCTGTCACATCAAAAGGCTGGTAGTAAAAATGTGAAGCGAACTTTTCTACATCAGCGTCTCCGCTTTGTAACTTTTCGACCGATTGTTTGACGTTGCTACGAAGCTCGTCATTTGTCCAAGGTCTTCTTGCTACACCTACTACAGCAAAATCTTCTGATAGCTTATTTTCTTTGTATAAGCGGAAAATAGAAGGGAATAATTTGCGTTTTGCTAAATCACCGGTAGCTCCAAAGATTACAATAATGGATTTCGGTTGTGTATTTGTCATCACTTACAGGACCTCACTTTGTTGTAATACGTTTACTCTTCGTTATGTACATGTTGTTGTTGCAAAAGCAACAGATGTAAAAGTTTAAAGTAAATAATAGACGTTTTGTTGTTATTATTCCATGTTTTTGCTCACTTTAAAAGCATTTTATTCGATATTGTACAACACATAACCAAGGTTAGTGTTTACTAAAGAGCTATCTTCATTCTATGAAAGGAACAAAAAAAGGAGTTCATTTTCTTCGATAGCCGCTTGTTTGCTATCTTAAAAAAGGAATCTCCTATGTGTATATCGATACATATACTCGTTGATTGTTGTTTTTCACTCATAACGTCCTTTACTTGTAGGTTGATAAGTAACCAATTTGTTCAACCCCATTTAAAGATGGATAATGCGAATCAAAATGAATATAAACAGGGCATTGCTCTAAAAACGGGTGTGTGCTAAAAAATGTTTGGTCACCTTGATGCATCGCTTTTAGGGCAAGAGGGATTTGTTTTGAAAACATGTCATGACGTTTACGAGCTGTATGAAAATCTGCTTTCTCACTAATATAACAGTATAGATAAAGAAAATAATGATGACGATGAAATTTAAAAGATGCTAACAATTCATCTCTCGATTGCTTCATTTGATCGTAAGCATATTCTAAGCCTACAATCATGGTAATGATTGAGTTGTTTGAAACAGGAAGAAACGTGTACTTACGTGGAACGATTGGTTGTGTTGGTGTAGTACCTAGTTGGTATTTGATATCAACTTTGTCGGGATTTAAAATAAGCATGGTAATCCCTCCTTGAATTGAAAATCTTCTCTTTATTATCTTATACAAATAAAAGCAGAACATGACAATGAGATGTTGAACAGTGGTTGAGAGAGCGTAATTAGGGTATTCTAACTGTATCTATTATTGAAATAAAGGTGTGAGACGATGTCAGTTTTAAAGAATGATTGGGCTCCGTTATTAGAAGATCAGTTTCATGAGCCTTATTATTTAAAGTTAAGAGATTTCCTTGTTGAGGAGTATAATAATCAAACGATTTATCCAGATAAATATGATATTTTTAATGCGCTACATTTAACGAGTTATGAAGATGTAAAAGTCGTCATTCTTGGTCAAGATCCCTACCATGGTCCAGGACAAGCTCACGGGTTAAGTTTTTCAGTAAAACCTGGCATTAAAACACCTCCATCACTTGTGAATATATACAAAGAATTGCAAGCGGAATTGAACTGTCACATTCCGAACAATGGTTACTTAGTGAAATGGGCAGAGCAAGGCGTCTTACTGTTAAACACCGTTTTAACCGTGAGGCGAAGTAACCCAAACTCCCATAAAGGGAAAGGGTGGGAACAGTTTACGAATCGAGTAATTGAGTTAGTTGCTGAAAAAGAAGAACCAGTTGTCTTTATGTTGTGGGGGAGACATGCGCAGGAAAAGAAGACGCTTATTAACAGTAGTCATCACCTCATACTTGAGAGTCCTCATCCAAGTCCCTTTTCAGCCAATCGAGGTTTCTTTGGAAACGGTCATTTTTTAAAAGCCAATCAATTTTTAGAGAAAAATGGCCGCAAACCGATTGACTGGCAAATTGACAACATTGAATGATAGCTTGTCTTTTCACCTTTTGTTAAAATGATGAAGAGATAAAAAGGCTTTAAAGGAACGAAGAGGTGACAATGAGTATGGATATTACAATTGCTCGTTTGCTTGATAAGATGAGTGAAGAAGTGGGGAAGGCAAAGCAAAAAGCAAGCTCTTCTCAACAAGCTCAAGTTCGCGATCAGCTTATTGCGATTAAAACATTGTGCGAACTAGCGCTTGATCAACAAAAAGGACAAGTACAACAATCCGTAAGTACACCTTCAACTCAAGCGATTCAGTATGTACAGCCACAAATGATGCAACCAGGACCTTCTCAACAAGAAGGGAAAAAGTACGTATCTGATGATGCTAATGGTGATAGTCTTTTTGATTTTTAAGTAAAGGGTAGGGGAGAACGGTATGAAGATTTTTCTCATCTTAGGAGCCATTAACGCGCTTTTAGCAGTGGCATTAGGAGCATTCGGTGCTCACGGTTTAGAAGGTAAAATTTCGGCAAAGTATTTAGAAGTGTGGAAAACAGGCGTTCTTTATCACATGTTTCATGCGCTCGGCTTGTTTGTTGTGGCATTTTTAGCAGGTCGCTTTCCTGAATCATCACTCGTTCAAGCTTCAGGATGGATCATGTTGGTAGGAATTGTCTTATTCTCAGGAAGCTTGTACGTATTGAGTACATCTGGCATTAAAATTTTAGGCGCAATTACACCGTTTGGTGGCGTTGCTTTTATCGTTGCATGGATTCTAATTGTAATTGCAGCGATTAAATGGTTATAAAAAAATCGTTGAAAAGCCCTAAACACCTGTTACATAACGGGTGTTTAGGGCTTTTTTTAACGCGGAGAGTAATTGCTGAGCTGTGGTTGAGCACCGTTAAACGGATAGTTGTAATTAATTTCTTCATCAAATGTAATGTAGTCTAAGTATACCATTAACAACAAGTATCGCTTTCCTGTTTGCGGATCACTTAAAATTAAATGGTCACGTCCAGCGGCTTCAATGACACCTTTAAACACTTTCGCATTCCATTGGTTGTTATTTTCAAATGTCATATACACCGTTGCGATTTTTCCACGATTCAAACGTAAAATATTTTCAATGTACGACTCTTCAATAGGCAGCATGGATGAATCTTGAGGAGCGCCTGAACCTCCAGCTGGAATTTGTGGAGGCATTTGCATCTGACCCCCTTGCTGTCCTTGGCCTTGATAAGGACTGTTATAGTATGGATAGTTATAACTCATGTACGGGTTTTGCATGTAAGCTTGTTGCTGTTGTTGCTGCCCTTGACCTGATTTTGGTTTTTTCATGATAGATAAAACCTCCTTTTAACTAATACACTTGAGGACAATCTGCACGTGTTGGAATATAAAAACAATGCGATTTAAACCGTCCGCTATTGTTTTGGTTATACCATTGAGCGGGACAACTTCCACTAGGCTTAAAAAACCATAAAGAATTTCTAGCAGGGTCAAATCTCTCACCTCGTAGAACTCGTCTTGCAAGTGCGATCTCTGAATCCCTAGCTCGTTGATAAAAATAGCCTTTTTGAGTTGCTTCAAATCCACCAGGACTTTGAAACACCATCTGTCTAATGGTTCGAATATTCTTAAAGTCTAAGCAAGTTGCTCTGGCTCGGTTCACTCCAGTATTTCCTACTAGCAGCATTCCTTGCTTACCCTCGCCTTCAGCTTCAGCGCGTAGGAGTCTGGCTAGAAGCTTTACATCTTCTTCGTTGTGTGCAACTACTGCCATCTTCTCACCTCGCTTTAACACTCCACTATTTCATAAATATGAGGAGCAACATAGAATATGCTTTGTTTACACAAAAAAAGCTCTCACTGCACAAAAGGCAATGAGAGCATTAATTACACATGAAGAAATTGCTGAATGCGCTCTTCAGGAAGGATATTTCCAACAAAGAAGCTACCAAATTCTCCATAACGAGCGCTTACTTCGTCGAAGCGCATTTCATAAACTAATTTTTTGAACTGTAGAACGTCATCAGCGAATAATGTAACGCCCCACTCGTAATCATCAAATCCAACCGAACCAGTAATGATTTGTTTTACTTTTCCTGCATATTGACGTCCAATCATACCGTGACTACGCATTAAATCGCGACGCTCTTCCATCGGAAGCATGTACCAGTTATCGTTTCCTTGACGACGCTTATCCATTGGGTAGAAACAAATATGCTTTGCTTTTGGTAATGTTGGATATAAGCGAGCGCGAATTTGAGGATTTTCATATGGGTCTTCTCCGGCAGGTAGGTAGTTACTTAACTCTACTACGGATACATACGAATATGTAGGAATTGTATATTCTGCTAATTTCGTTTTATTAAACTCTAGTTCAATTTCGTTTAACTCTTCCATTGTTGGACGTACGAACATTAAAATAAAGTCTGCTTTTTGGCCAACAACTGTGTATAACGCGTGGCTTCCTTGCTGTTCTGCTTCTGTCTTCTTCCATTTTTCCATTAATCCTAAAAATTCATGAATGGCCGCTTGACGTTCATCGCTAGATAAGCGCTTCCACGCACTCCAGTCAATTGAACGTAAATCATGAAGAGAATACCATCCGTCTAGTGTTTGAGCAGCTTCTGCCATTATTTATTCACTCCTATTAGCACAATTTGTTGAGATCTTCTTTTACTATATCACAGTTTAACCGAATCACCTTAACGAAAAACCCTCAAATTTGTGACTAAAGGAAAGAAAGGAAGTTCATATTATAAAGAGATGTTTAAGAGTTGTTATTTGTGGAAAATTAGCAATTGAAAGACTTTTTACCGGGTGAAAAATATTAAGGTAGATTCCTTTGAATTTCACAAAAAGTAAAGTATCCTATTATGATGAAAGCTTTTTTACATATTAAGGAGGATTCACCGTGAGTGATTTATTTACAGGACTAAAGAACAAAGTATCTGAAAAAGACATTAAAATTGTCTTTCCAGAAGGATTAGATGAGCGTATTTTAGGAGCGGTAAGACGCTTAGCAGGTGAAAATATCTTAACACCAATCGTAATTGGAAGCAAAGAAGAAATTGAAACGAAAGCAACTAATTTAAACGTAAGCCTAGATGGCGTTGAAATTTATGATCCAACAAACTTCCCTGCATTTGATGAAATGGTTGCATCATTCATTGAGCGTCGTAAAGGGAAAGCGTCTGAAGAAGATGCTCGTAAGATTTTACTAGATGAAAACTACTTCGGTACGATGCTTGTTCATATGGGCAAAGCGGACGGACTTGTAAGTGGAGCAGCCCATTCAACTGCAGATACAGTACGTCCAGCTCTACAAATCATCAAAACAAAAGAAGGTATAAAGAAAACGTCTGGTGTATTCATCATGGTTCGTGGCGATGAGAAATACGTATTTGCAGATTGTGCAATTAACATTTCACCAGATAGCAATGACTTAGCAGAGATTGCGATTGAGAGTTCTCGTACAGCGTCCATGTTTGATATTGATCCACGTGTTGCGATGTTAAGCTTCTCAACAAAAGGTTCAGCAAAATCTCCTGAAACAGAAAAAGTAGCAAAAGCTGTTGAGATTGCGAAAGAGAAAGCACCAAGCCTAACACTAGATGGTGAATTCCAATTCGATGCAGCGTTTGTTCCATCTGTAGCAGAAGCAAAAGCACCGGGTTCTGTTATTAAAGGGGATGCGAACGTATTTGTTTTCCCTAGTTTAGAAGCAGGTAACATAGGCTATAAAATTGCACAACGCCTTGGAAACTTTGAAGCAGTGGGACCAATCTTACAAGGTTTAAACAAGCCTGTAAATGATTTATCTCGTGGCTGTAACGAAGAAGATGTGTATAAACTAGCTCTTATTACAGCAGCTCAAGCGCTGTAAAATCAATAAAAGCTGACTCGAGTAAAAGAGTCAGCTTTTTATTTGTAGAATTCACCTAGTGCCTTTTCATTTCGATCATACATGCGCTGTAAATTTTGATTGAAAAGTAATCCCTCTTGTTCGTTAAGCGCAGAAGGTGTGAGGGAAGACCCAAACTTTTGCAAGGTTTGATACAGTGAAAGCATGACAGAAGCGACCGTTATGTCATCACCTACTAGTTCTGTCAACGATGCCATTGTTTCTGGAACAATTGTTGGATAAGTGAATTTTGTTTGTTCACCTTGAAGAGCGAGTGAGTAAAACTCTTTAATGAGCTGTGCTCTTTTTGCGCCACTTCCTGATACACATAAATAAATCTGAACAGCGACACCACCACGTACACGACGTTGCGAGATGCCTGCAAATTTTTTGTTTTGAATGCTTAAATCATAGCTTCCGGGACAATAAGATCCGACAATTTCTTTTGCTTCGATTTTGACATCATAAGATTGAAAGACTTCTTTAATCAACATCCACATCGCATCATATCCGCGGTCAATATTAATTCCTTTGTCCGTATCGGGGAAAATTAGCGAAAGGTTTAATACTCCTTCATCTAATACAACAGCCAGTCCACCAGAATTGCGAACGATGGCGCGGAACCCTTGTTCACGTAAAAAAGAAACGCCTTGTTCTAGGTAAGGAAGGCGCGCATCTTGAATACCTAATACAATGGTTTGGTGATGAACCCAAGAGCGAATGGTAGGAAGAGATTCTTTCTTTCCAACAGATGTACAAAGCGTATCGTCAATGGCAAAGGATTGAAGCGCATCAAACTGAGGTCCAAGGCTAGATTGATCGATCAATCGCCATTGCGGCTGAATTAAAAGTTCAGAGGTCATAGAATCCACACGAGTTAACTCCTTTTATCTAATAAAATTGTTCTCAATATATAAGCCGAACATATTATAGCACATTCTGAAAACAGAAAAGACGAACCACTCAAAAGAGTGCTCGTCTTTTCATCTATAGAATAGGGGGATGGGATTCCTACTTTTAGTATGTCCATTTCTTCTTATCTTATTCAGCTACTTTTTCTAAATTTCCATTTCGATCCATCTTAAACTTTGTGGACGGTCTTTCTTCATCATCAAGCAAGACAAATTTTCGTGCGCGATTCATGATCTGCATTAATGTTTCATAGTCTTCTTGAATAGTAGTAGCGTTCGCCTCGAGTAATTCGACTTTCTTCATTAATTCTTGATTCTTTCGCTTAAGCTCTTGATTTTCTTGTGCAAGACTCAAGTTTTCATTAAGCACTACGTGAAGATCACCAGCTTGAGAGCGTAAGGTTTGTAAATATTGAATGACACCATCTAACGTAAGGTTTGCTGTAGTCGTCGGTGTGGTAGCAGGTATACTGGTGTACATGCTCGGTTGAGTTTGAATCACTTCACTCTGTACAGAGATTACCTCTTCTTCTTCAACTGAATCTATCATCTCTAAATTAGGTGTAGGTGGTGTATACAGTAACTTCTTTTTGCCTTGGGTTTGTCCAAGTGCGCGCATCCGCTGCTTTCGTTGCTTTTTAGCTAACTGTAATGCTTTTTCGTACTGATGTCTCACGACGGCATTCCATCGAAATCCACATGCAGCCGATGTACGGTTTAGTTCATCTCCTACTTCTTCAAATGCATTTAATTGTGTGCTTCCTTCACGTACATGGCGAAGGACCGTCTCTGCTAATAACAAATCATTTTCTTCTGTCCAAGCATCTTGTCTATCTTTCATTTTATTCACTCCTTGCGGCTATTTAATAGAGAAACTTCGTTACTATCAGCATGGACAAAAGGAAACTAGTTTATACCAAAGTACTAATATATATAAATCGATTCTAGAAACTGAGCCATGACGGAAGGGCTGTCATGGTTCAGTTTCTAGACCTAAGTGAATGATGCCCCCCTTGCGGGGTTGTCATCATTCACTTAGGTGGATCTTTGAGGGTTTATTCAAGGGTGTCTAGGTTGTAGGTGTTCTTTTTGTCTTATTTCCAACTACCCTAGCTTGCATTGATGGTTAAATAAATGTAAAATACCCTTTAGGTTAAAAAGGATTTGTTGAACGAATTTTGAAAGGGTTGTATGAGAATGGCAAATGAGTTTCGAGTTTGTGATGATTGCCAGGCTACAAACTTAAAAACATTATTACCGAAGTTACAGAAAGTAGATGCAGAGGCGAAAGTCGAGATTGGTTGCCAGTCATATTGTGGACCAGGTCGTAAGAAGTCGTTTGCGTTTGTCAATAATCGTCCGGTTTCAGCTCTAACTGAGGACGAGCTTATAGATAAGATTGAAAAAAAATTAAACAAATAACGTGAAACAGCGATTTCAACATGAGGTCGTCAGTTGAGCGGATTGAGATAAAGTCACCTTTGTTTTTTATAGAAGGTGATTTTTTATTCGTGCTTCTCACTAGGAAAATCTCTACTAGATGTAGAAAGTAATAGCAACAAGTATAAAAAATAGAGAGGTATGTAGTAGATGGCATATCCTAACGAAAAGTTAAGTGAAGAAAAAGTATTTAAAGATCCTGTTCATCGATATGTTCACGTTCGTGATAAAGTAATTTGGGACTTAATTGGTACGGCAGATTTTCAGCGATTACGTCGAATTCGTCAGCTAGGAACGACATATTTAACGTTTCACGGGGCAGAACACAGTCGATTTAATCATTCCCTTGGGGTGTATGAAATCATTCGTCGTATTATCGATGATGTGTTTCAGGATAGAGAGCATTGGAATAATGAAGAGAGGCTTTTATGCCTTTGTGCCGCTTTGTTGCATGATTTAGGTCACGGCCCTTTTTCGCACTCGTTTGAAAAGGTCTTTCACTTAGATCACGAGCAGTTTACGCAAGCGATTATTATGGGTAACACAGAAGTGAATCACGTGCTAAGAAAAGTAGCAGAAGACTTTCCAAAAAAAGTAGCAGAAGTCATTGCGAAAACGTATAAAAATAAGCTTGTTGTGAGCTTAATCTCAAGTCAGATCGATGCAGATCGAATGGATTATTTGCAGCGTGATGCTTACTATACAGGCGTTAGTTACGGTCATTTTGACATGGAGCGTATTTTACGTGTAATGAGACCGAGAGAAGATCAAGTCGTCATTAAAGAGAGTGGTATGCATGCGGTTGAAGACTATATTATGAGTCGTTACCAAATGTATTGGCAAGTATATTTTCATCCAGTCACACGAAGTGCAGAAGTGATTCTAACAAAGATTTTACACCGCGCAAAAGAATTACACCAAGGGTATTATCCATTTAAGCAACAACCTGTTCATTTTTACTCAATCTTTGAAGATGAAGTATCTGTTGAAGAATACTTAAAACTAGATGAATCGGTTGTGTTGTTTTATTTTCAAGCGTGGCAAGGCGAAGAGGATGAGATACTGTCTGATTTATGTCGTCGCTTTCTTAATCGGAAATTATTTCAGTATATTGAATTTAACCCAAATTCACAAATGAAAATGTGGATGGAGTTAACACAGCTCTTTAAAAAAGCAGGGATTAATCCAGACTATTACCTCGTAGTAGATTCTTCAAGTGATCTTCCTTATGATTTTTATCGTCCAGGCGAAGAAGAAGAGCGTCTTCCGATTCATTTGTTAATGCCTACTGAAGAATTAAAAGAGCTTTCTCGTCAGTCTGAAATTGTCGAGTCTATCTCTGGTAAGAAACGAACCGATCATAAGCTTTACTTTCCGCAAGAATTAATTGATCAGTTATCGTCTAAGAGAAAAGTGAAAGAGCAAATTTTAAACTTATTAAAAAACAGATAAGAGTTCAATAGTATAGGAGTTGAAGGGGCTTTGCTGAACGATCATGCAAAAATTGTAAAGGTATTTGCGGCAGCTGGAGAAGTTGTGGGGCGAAAAAAGCTGCAAAAAATGATTTTTATTGCAAAAAAACTGAGGTTTCCTTTTTATGAAAAGTACAATTTTCACTTTTTCGGACCGTATTCTGAAGAATTAACACTTCGTATTGAAGAACTGTGTAACTTAGGATTTTTAAGTGAAGTAAAAGAGAAAAAGGGCGGCTACATGCAATATCGTTATAACTTAACAGAAGAGGGGAAGGGGTTTCTTAGCCACTATGAGCTAGAGTTACCCAATCTAGAAGGTTGTATGACGAACATGAATGACCGAAGCTCTAAGTTTCTTGAGCTCGTATCGACTGTGCTGTACTTTGAAGATTTATCAAAAGAAGAAGTAAAAGAAAAGGTATTTACGCTAAAAAGCAAGCAGCGTTATACAGAAGAAGACATTGAAGAAGCATATGACTATATTGAAGAACTGAGAAAAACGATGACCATTCAAGGGACAGAGAGGTTCATTCACTAATCGTATTTATGCTTTTTGAAAAGGTGGAGAGCGACCTTATACGTTGAACGCTGAATTCTGAGGTCGCTCTTACCATCTTTGTTAGTGTTATGTACACCTATTCTTGGTCGCTTAGGCGCTTCCCACCTACACCATAGTGGTTTTTAGACATTTCTTCGATAAATACTGCAATTTTCTCAGAAGGTGCACCTGTTGTTTCAGAAACAGCTGCTGTTACTTTCTCAACAAGCGCTCGTTTTTGATCTTCTGTACGCCCTTCAAGCATTTTAACGGTTACATAAGGCATTAAAATCGCTCCTTTCATTCATAAAATCTACTGTAAAGATAACTAGGTTCACAGCACAATGCGAACGTGTTTCATCTCTACATCTATAGTATACTTGTAAGACAGTGAAAACAAAAATAAAGGAGTTATGATGTGGATCAATTTTTAGCGTTTCCTCTTTCAACCATTCCTTATGTCGTGATTACCTTGTTAATTGCTTTTACATTTCATGAGTTTGCACATGCCTATGTTGCGTATAAATTTGGTGATCCAACGGCTAAGAATCAAGGGCGTTTGACACTTTCTCCGCTCTCTCATCTCGACCCGTTTGGAACACTTTTAATTATCATTGCGGGGTTTGGGTGGGCACGTCCTGTTCCTGTAAACCGTTTCTTCTTTAAAAATCCGCGTTTAGCAGGCATTCTTGTTTCAATTGCAGGGCCAATCAGCAATTTTATACTCGCTTTTCTAGGAATGGTAATTTGGTATTTATGTATTCGCTTTGGTGTTGATGCAGGAACAAGTCAATGGCTATATGAGTTCTTTAATATGTTCATTGTCATTAACATTGTGTTGTTTTTATTTAACTTGTTGCCATTTCCGCCTTTAGATGGGTATCGTATTATTGAGGATTTAATGCCAGCAGATCTTCGGGCGAAAATGACGCAGTACGAATCATGGGGTATTCTCATTTTCCTTGTTATTGCGATTACGCCACTTAGCAATTACATCATTGCACCCATCTATAACGTCGGAGTCCAATTTTTTATGACGATGTTTGAACAATTACTAGATCCAATCATACACGTAACGATAGGAGGATTATTATGACAGATCAACCAAAAAAGAAAAACATTGGTTTTAATATTATTAAAAATGATCCAACAGATGGACATGGAGGATTTGGTGTTGGTGCGTTAAGTTTAGATAACATCTCTCCTGTATTTGTTGATCCGGCAGAAAAGGAAGCATTTGTCGACATCGGTGCGATGCATGCGCGTAGTGTTGTGGAAAAAGGAATTAAATTTCTTCCAAACAAAGAAGAAGTACCAAACGGCAAATTGTACTGGCTTGTGTGGGTAACGATTGATCGCAGAGAAGAAGGGCCTTATTATGCAGGTGTCACGGCATGTGAAATGACGGTAGACCGCGAAATCCGTAGAGGATACAAATCTTTGCCAGAACATGTAAACAAAATGGATAAATCACTAAAACGCCACATCATGGTAGACCATATGGATGAAACATCAAAGCACGTTTTAAAAGAATTTTTAAAAGGACACAACCCGAACATGTGGGATGCTTCTGAAACGAAATTGAAAGAAGATTTATTAGATAAGTAATCGAAAAAAACGAACGAAATGTGTCTAAATTGTGACGGTTGTCTTTTAGCTACTTGAGGTTTTCTCACAAAATAAGTAAACTTAAAATAATTATGGATATTTTATAGAACTAGGACACTAGAAAAGCCGAAGGGGAACTTTCCCTTCGGCTTTTCTAATTGAACCAAGGCAACCATCGTTTGTACCATTTTGGTTGGTGTGGTAATTCTTTTTTACTTGGAGTGACTTCGTCATTGTTGTGCAAATGGGCCGTACATTGTTCAGTGGGTTCTGTGCCACTAAGGTAATAAGCGGTATGTTTGATTGGACAATTTTCTGTCGCTAATAAGCCGTTTTCTGGGTTAATTTCCGCTTTCTTTACACCTTTAGGTAACTCAAATGAAGAAGCAGGTTGGTCACGCAATGCTTCTTCCATAAATGTGACCCACATTTTCTTCGCGTAAGAGCGTTCTGGCACCGAGTCAATCGACTTTCCTTTGTCGTAACCTGTCCAAACCCCTGATACTAATTCATTAGAATAGCCAATCATCCAACTATCCGTAGCCGTCGTACCAGACTTACCGGCATAAGGACGAGAAGTGTACTTTAAAATGGGTTTTCCTGTAATGGTTGTGTAGCCATTTAAACTTTCATCAAACATGCCAGTCATTAAGTGAGTCATCACAGATGAAAGGTCTTCATCTAGAATTTGCTTTTTTTCGTTCTTTGCTTCATACAATAAGTCTCCATCATAGGTTTCTACTTTTGTAATAAATGTTGGCTTAACTTCTTTTCCTCCATTTGCCAAAATGCTATACGCATTCACCATTTCAATCACTTTGACTGGAGATGTTCCTAAAGCAAGGGAAGGGACAGGTTTTAGCGCAGTGGTAATACCCATTTCTTTCGCTGCCTCAATTAAACGGTTTTGACCAATAAATAGGTGGGTTTTCACCGCATACACATTATCTGATAAAGCAATAGCTTGTGCGAGTGTGATCGGCCCTTTTGCGTAGTAGTGATTAAAGTTACTAGGCGTATAGGTAGATACCCCGTCATCAAACGTAAACGTCGTACGTTCACTTCTCATTAAGGTTGAAGGGGTAAACCCGTCTTCGAGTGCTGCATAGTACAGTAATGGCTTCATCGTTGAACCAGGCTGTCGAACCGCCTGCGTCGCTCGGTTAAATGGACTTTCTTCGTAATCTCTCCCACCAATTAATGCTTTTACTTCTCCATTGTTAGGGTTCATGGCGACAAAAGCAGCTTGAATGGAAGACTCTTTTGCAATGGTGTCATGCATTTTCTCTTCTGCAATTTTTTGTAGCTTTGGATTCAGGGTTGTGTAGACTCTTAACCCTTTTGTTTTAATCATCGTTTCGTCAATCTGAAGTTCGTCTTTTAACTGTGACATCGCAGCAGCTACAAAGTAAGGAGCGATTGGTTCCTTCGTGTCAAGAGGTGCTGAAGCAAAGGTGATATTTTTGTTGTGGGCCTGATCTGCTTGTTCTTTTGAGATGAATCCATCTTCTATCATCATGGTTAAAATAATACCCTGACGAGTTTTCGCATGATCAAAATGAACAAGAGGAGAATAGTAACTAGGTCCCTTTGGTATCCCTGCTAATAGTGTTGCTTCGCTTAGTGTTAGTTCACTTGCTGATTTGCCAAAATAAGTTTTAGAGGCTGCTTCAATGCCGTAAGCTCCGTGTCCGTAGTAGATTGTATTTAAGTAACCTTCTAAAATGCGATTTTTATCATAATTTGCTTCTAAACGTATCGCATAGAACGCTTCTTCAAGTTTGCGTTTCCATGTTTTGTCATGCTCTAAAAATAAATTTCGCGCGTATTGCTGTGTGATTGTACTAGCACCTTGTACTTTCGACATCGCTTTTATATCTGCGAGCACTGCACCGGCAATTCGTTTGTAATCAAAACCATGATGTTGATAAAATCTCTTATCTTCAACCGCTAATGTTGCTTGTAAAAGAAATGGAGAGATCTCATCGATGGGAATCCAATATCGTTTTTCACCGTGATGAACTTCATCGAGGACCTCTTCCCCATCATCTGTATAAAAGATAGCTGTCTGAGGAACAGTGAGAGGGGGAGGACCTTGTATTTTGGCGTAAAGAAAAATGCTTGCCACGATAAAAAGAAAGAAGATTAATAGGATAAAGGCAATAACGGCTATCATGCGCAAATATTTACGTGCTCGTTTTAGTTGTTCAATTCGTACAGCTTCCATCGTTTTCACCGTCCTGTTATTCACTCTTCAACAGTATGAAATGGAAACTACTTTTTTAAACGTCATTCATATAAATATTAAAAAATTTACTTGCATTTTTGCTAGATTCCTCTATACTTTTTTCATGTTTGTATAAATTATGTTAGGGTAATCTATGGATAGGTCTAATACAAAATAGAAGGGAAGAACACAAATGGAATTATGGTTCACTGAAAAACAAACGAAGAATTTCGGTATTACGGCAAAAATTAAACGTACTTTACATACAGAGCAAACTGAGTTTCAAAAATTAGATATGATTGAAACAGAAGAGTTTGGTAACATGTTAGTGTTAGACGGCATGGTTATGACAACACAAAAAGATGAGTTTGTGTATCATGAAATGGTTGCACACGTGCCTTTGTTTACACACCCTAATCCTGAAAACGTCCTTGTAGTAGGGGGCGGAGACGGTGGAGTTATTCGTGAAGTATTAAAGCACCCAAGTGTGAAAAAAGCGACACTAGTTGAGATTGATGGAAAAGTAATTGAGTACTCAAAGAAATACTTACCTGAAATTGCAGGTAAGTTAGAAGATCCACGTGTAGAAGTAAAAGTAGATGACGGTTTCATGCACATTGCACAAAGTGAAAATGAGTATGATGTGATTATGGTTGACTCAACAGAACCTGTTGGACCAGCTGTTAACTTATTTACAAAAGGGTTCTATGCAGGAATCTCTAAAGCATTAAAAGAAGACGGTATTTTTGTTGCGCAAACAGATAATCCTTGGTTCACACCAGAGCTTATTACAAACGTACAACGTGACGTAAAAGAAATTTTCCCAATGACACGTCTTTATATCGCAAACATCCCAACATACCCAAGTGGCATGTGGACATTTACAATCGGCTCTAAAAAGCACGATCCATTAGAAGTAAGCAGCGAGCGCTTCTTTGATATTGATACAAAGTATTACACGCCAGAACTACACAAAGCTTGCTTTGCTCTACCTAAATTTGTATCTGATTTAATTAAATAATAAACGACTCATCATGAAACAAGGCAGAAGTACGTTCACTTCTGTCATGTTTCATGTGTATAGACAAGGAGGATTTCACCATGCGTTTTGATGAAGCTTATTCAGGAAATGTGTTCATTAAAAGCCATCCAAGCTTTGAAGAAAGTGAAGCGGTATTATATGGCATGCCGATGGACTGGACAGTAAGTTACCGACCCGGTTCTCGCTTTGGCCCAACACGTATTCGTGAAGTGTCAATTGGTTTAGAAGAATACAGTGCGTATTTAGATCGTGAATTAGAAGAAGTAAAATACTTTGATGCAGGTGACATTCCACTACCATTCGGAAATGCACAACGCAGCTTAGATATGATTGAAGAGTACATTGATCAATTATTAGCTGCAGGGAAATTCCCTCTAGGGATGGGTGGAGAGCACTTAGTATCTTGGCCAGTAATGAAAGCTATGTATAAAAAGTACCCAGATTTAGCAATTATCCATATGGACGCTCATACAGACTTACGTGAAGAGTATGAAGGAGAGCCTTTATCTCATTCAACTCCTATTCGTAAAATTGCTGAATTAATTGGTCCTAAAAATGTATATTCATTTGGTATTCGCTCAGGTATGAAAGAAGAGTTTAAATGGGCGAAAGAAAATGGCATGCGCATTTCAAAATTTGAAGTGCTAGAGCCATTAAAAGAAGTATTGCCTCAATTAGCAGGTCGTCCTGTATATGTGACGATTGATATTGATGTATTAGACCCTGCGCATGCACCTGGTACAGGTACAGTTGACTGTGGAGGCATCACATCAAAAGAGTTGCTTGCGTCAATTCATGCGATTGCTCATTCAGATGTGAATGTAGTGGGAGCAGATTTAGTAGAAGTAGCACCAATTTATGATCCGTCTGAGCAAACAGCGAATACGGCTAGTAAGTTAATCCGCGAAATGATCCTAGGCTGGGTGTAGGATTGATCTAGCAAAAAAGGACATCACGGAAGGGCTGTGATGTCCTTTTTTGCTAGACCCAAGCGATGGATGCCCCCCTTGCGGGGGTGGCATCCATCGCTTGGGTGGACCTTTTAGGGAGTGTTCGAGGAGGTCTGGGTGGCAGGTTGAGAGTGGTTTTTTAGTTTGGTGAGGTTATTCAGTTGATGTGGAGATGTGTATAGATGGATTTAGAAAGAAAGGGAATAACGGAAGAGCTGTTATGCCCTTTTTTGCTAGACCTAAGCGATAGATGCCCCCCTTGCGGGGTTGGCATCCATCGCATATGTGGACCTTTTGGGGAGTGTTCGAGGAGGTCTGGGTGGCAAGGTTAAGAGGGTTTTTTAAGTTTGGTGGAGGTTGTTTAGTTTATGCAGGTAAGGCTGTGTAGAAAGAAGATAGCGGAGCCTTTTAGCTTATAAAAACAAAACAGAGGTAAGCGCGCTTACCTCTGTTTTGTTTTTGTTATTCAAATGTCCCTTTGATAAGAGCTTCTTTTTCTTTCACCATGCAGATACCTTTAGCAAAAACAGTGTCAATTTCGAGTGTGTTTTTATCCACTAGCACTAGATCTGCATCTCTACCTGTTTGAACTCTACCTTTTTGATGTAGTTTTAATAACTGGGCAGGGTTTGCTGTGATGACGCGGATAGCTGTTTCGATTGGTACGTGTTCCTCTAGGATAGCGTCTTTTACTTCGCGATAAAGCGAAGATACTCGCCCGATTTGAAGACCTAGTAGCTCACCTTTTTCGTCAAAGTCAGGTAAGCTTGCTTGACCGTCAGATGTAAAAGTGATTTGCTCAATCGCTACTCCTGCGTCTAGCATTCGTTTTAACCCTTCGCTACATTTTACTTCGCCCATCTCTAAAAAGCGTGGGATGGTACTGGTTGTGAAATCCACATACCCACCTTTTTTCGCAAATTCAATCCCTGCTTCAAATAAGTAAGGGTTGCGGTTAATGTGAGTAGGGTGAAACGTGCGAATGGGAATATCCGTCGTTTCGACGACTTCTTCTAACAGTGATAGCTTCGAATGACTATCTCCTAAATGAACATTGACAATGCCGGCTTTTCCGGACAACATGCCTCCGATTCGAGTAGCAGAAGCAATTTTCGCCATTTCTTCAACAGTTGGTTGCGAAGAGCGATGATCACTAATGGCAATTTCGCCTGTTCCAATAATTTTATCAATTAAAATTAAGTCATCTTCAATCTTTCCAGTGAGAGTTTTCACAGGTACTTGGTAGCTTCCTGTATGCACATAGCATGTAATCCCTTCTTCGTCTAACCCGCGAGCTTTTGCAAGAAGGGCACTCATTGTGCGTGTTGTACCATCTGTCCCAATGACACCAACTACAGTTGTAATTCCAGATGTGGTCGCATCTGTAAGCATCATTTCAGGAGTGCGGGTTTTATAACTTCCTTCACCGCCACCTCCCATAATATGAACATGTGAATCAATAAAGCCAGGAAATAAAAGTTTTCCTTCAGCATCAATGGTTTCTGCTACGAGTGTTTCATCGATTTGGATGGAATCACGAATGTATCCAATTTTATCTGATACCACGAGCACATCCTTTTTACCAAGATAGTCTGGGCTATATATTTCTGCGTTTTTAATTAATGTAAGCATATCTAGAACTCCCTTTACCGAAATTGAACGTGTCGCTCTTAGAATGCGATTAAAGCACCGATAATAACAAAAATACTAGAAAGAACGAACAATAAGATTTGAAACTTAAAAATAAACTTAAACCAAGTTCCCCAGTCGATACGAGCTGCACCTAACGTTCCCATTAATGCTGCTGACGTTGGAACGATAATGTTTGTTAAACCGTCACCTAATTGGAAGGCAAGAACGGCTACTTGGCGCGTCACTCCTGCTACGTCCGCTAATGGAGCCATTAAAGGCATTGTGAGAGCGGCTTGACCTGAACCTGATACAACAAAGAAGTTAAAAATGGATTGGAATGTTAACATAAACCAAGCTGATAAAGCGGCTGGCATGTTGTCTGTTAAGCCACCTGCATGATATAAAATCGTGTTTAATACAGAAGGAGCATCAGGTGAGTCGCCACCTAAAATTAACACAATTCCCTTTGCCATACCGACCACTAATGCTGCAGGTAACAAATCTTTTGCACCTTGTGTGAAGCTTTCTGCAATGCTGTTTACTGTCATGTTATTTAACTTGAAGATAACTCCGATAATACCAGCGATAAACCCGATGATAAAGAACTGTGTAGCAATTTCCGGGATATAATAAGCATGTTTGACAACTCCCCATACAATCCATACAATCCCGAGTACAAGTGTGAGGACAACTAAGCTATGCCCTAATCTAAAATCTGCTTTTAATTCTTCTTTGTCTTGTTGTTTCTTGAAGTATTCGCTCGTGCTGTATGCTAATGATTTTGTAGGGTCTTTACGAATTTTTGAAGCATACCACATTGTATAGGCAACACCTACTGCTGTGAAGACAATCCACATGACGATACGAAAAGGCGCACCCGATAAAACCGGTACTCCCGCAACACCTTGAGCAATGGCGACACCGAATGGATTCATCCAAGATGCGGCGAATCCAATTTGAGTGGCAACGTACGTAATCATAACCCCTGTAATCGCGTCATAACCAAGTCGAATCACAATCGGTACAAGAATCATCGCAAATGCAATCGCTTCTTCTCCCATTCCAAATACAGCTCCACCAAGTGAGAAGAGAAAGAACATTAATGGAATTAATAAGATTTCTTTTCCTTTTGTTTTATCAATCATTGATAGCAAACCATGGTCAATGGCTCTCGTTTGCATCACGATACCAAACGCTCCACCAATAATTAAAATAAAGGCAACTACTCCAACGGCAGATCCCCATTTATCTCCTGATACAAGACCTTCAAACACATAGTTTAAAATACCAACTTCACCAAACGGTTCGAATAAACTGACCCCTTCTTTAACAGCATTTCCGCTATCATCTGTTTCGTATTCAAAGCTGTCAGGAACCAGAACGGTTTTGGTGACTTCGCTTCCCTGATCGGAATACGTAATTTCCTCTGTTTGGAACATCCCTTTTGGTACTAAATAAGTAAGTAAAGCTGCAAATAGTACAACAAAAAAGATAATGACAAAAGTGTGTGGCATTGAAATCGCTTTCGGTTGCTTTTTTTGCTCTTCTTTCATAACTGGTATCCCCTCTCTACTTTTGCTTTTTATTTATCTACTACATCATACATGCAAGAAGTGTGCCAACATACTCAAATTGTTATTATCAGTTTTTTTAGAAATCTTTTTTGTGAATTGGATGTAAATGAGGTTCTTTTGGTTGTTATAATAGAACCAATTAGGGGGAGGTTCAACATGAGAAAGCATTCGTTGACATTAATTGCAGGTACCATTGAAACAAAAGATGCATTAACGAAGCAACTGCATCATTTAATGGGAGAGTTTTTACATATTCATAGTTTTGCAGTAGACGAAGGGGTGCCGAGTAAGATTGATGGAGATACCATTTTGTTGTCATCTAATCATGTTCTACATGAAGTGAAAGAACGATTATCTACGCAATCGAACGTCATGGTGGCGAATCGTACGGTCAATCATGAACAGCTAGATAAATTATTAAAGCTTGAAAAAGGAAAAAGAGTGTTAGTTGTGAACGATTTTAAGGAAACGGCTCTAGAGCTCATTGACACACTTCTTGAAATTGGCTTGCAGCACCTAGACTACATTCCTTATGATTCAAACAAACGCTATTACAACGATATTGAAATTGCTATCACTCCTGGTGAGATGAATATTATTCCAAAGTATATTCCTCAGAAAGTCGATATTGGAGTGCGGTTATTAGATGTGTCCACTATTTTAAAGCTCGTTAATCATTATTCGCTAACGTACATTGCAACTGTGGTGTCACAGCGTTACATCCAAAGCTTTATTCATTTAAACCAAAAGCTCTTGTATGCAGAAAAACAAGCAGATAAGTTACGTCTACATCTAGAGAACGTGGTAAATGCTGTAGATGAAGGAGTTTTTGCATTAAACGAAAAGAAAGAAGTAACCGTTTATAACGAATTTGCAGCGAAAGTATTTGGTCTTCCTCAGCAAGAAGTCATTGGTAAAAGACTAGAAGAGTTAAGAATCCAAAAAGACGTTGTGGCGTTTATTCAAAGAAAGCAAGGAGAAGATGGTTTATTTACGATTAATGGGATTGATGTCGTTGTGCATCCGCTAGAGCTTGAACAAGAAAAAACGGTTGTCGTGACAATTAAAAATGTCAATCAAGCCATTGAAATTGAAAAGAAAGTAAAGAAAGAACAATTAAAAAGTGGGCTTGTTGCGAAATATCAATTTACTCATATCATCGGTTCTCATCCTACCATCAAAGAAACGAAGAAAATTGCCAGGAAGCTCGCTCAATCAGAACTCCCAGTCTTAATTCAAGGGGAGACTGGGACAGGGAAAGAGCTATTTGCTCATGCTATGCACCATTCGTCGTTTCGAAATAGCGGCGCTTTTTTAGCAGTGAACTGTAGTGCGATTACGGAAACGTTACTAGAAAGTGAACTGTTTGGGTATGAAGAAGGAGCATTTACCGGTGCGCAAAGAGGTGGAAAGAGAGGGTTATTTGAATTGGCTGATGGTGGTACCATTTTCTTAGACGAAATTGGTGATATCAGTCCAAACTTACAAGCACGATTGCTTCGTGTATTACAAGAAAAAGAAGTAAGAAGAATTGGTGGAGAAAAGCTAATCCCGATTAATGTAAGGGTCATTGCCGCCACGAATAAAGACTTACAAGCAAAGATTTTAAAAGGAGAGTTTCGTTCTGATCTCTACTATCGCTTAAATGTATTAAGCCTTCAGCTTCCGAGTTTAACAGAAAGGAAGTCAGATATTCCATTATTGGTCGAGCATTTTATGAGTCAAAGCAATCAAACAGTTGAAATAGAACATGTAGTCATGGATATGCTTATTCAACATAAATGGGAAGGGAATATTCGTGAATTAAAAAATACAATTGATTACATGTTGACGGTTTGTGATGGAGAGCGGTTAACGCTGCGAGACATCCCTAAAAACTGGTCGTCTATTACGCATTCAGTAGAAGATGTGTTTCATGTGAAACAATCTCATTTAACGCTAATGGAGAAAAAAGAGTATGGGCTTATTCTAGACATTGTAAGACGCTACAATGAAGAGGGGCAAACGGCAAGTCGAAGAATCATTGTGGAAGAACTGGCGCGTACTCAGCACTTCTTAACTGATCAGCAAATTAGACATCGCCTTGATTTACTAGAACAGCAGTCACTTGTTACGAAGGGAAGAGGAAGGGCTGGAACGAAGATTACGATACAAGGAATTAGTTTCTTGCAATCGCTACAAGAAAACAGGTAAGAGAAACTAATCATGTTTACATTGACAGCTTGTTGAATTCTTGTTCTAGAATGTTTATACTAGTTAGGTTATAACCATATAGGTAAACTGAATTGTTTAATAAGGAGTGTTTTTTGATGGAACATGATTCATCAGAAAAGAAGTCCGTTCATATTCGTATTGTCACAGACATTCGAGATGGTCATCGTAAAGAAACAACGGCGATGGATGCAAAAGGAATGTATTATAAAAAAGGTGAAACCATCTACTTACTGTATAAAGAAAAGCAAGAAGTTGGTGAGATCCAAACGATTGTAAAAGTAGCGCAAGAAGAAGTGAGTGTAACACGATCTGGTGCTGTCAAAATGAAACAAGTGTTTCGAAAGAAAGAGTCCTTAGGGAGTACATACATCAGTCCGTTTGGGCGTATGGACATGGAGACACTTGCCCATAACATTGAATATAAACAAATGAATAAAAAAGGAAGATTGTTTATGACGTATGATTTACATATGCAAGGAGATTATGCAGGTAAATACGCGTTAACAATCACTTTTAAGGAGGCGTAACGTCATGAATATAGTGGAAAAAGTTCAATTGAACCTAAAAGAAGAAGTGAAACAAGCGGTTTTAAATGCAGGACTGGCGAAAGAAGAAGAAATTCCAGATGTCATTTTAGAAACACCAAAAGATAAAGCGCACGGTGACTATTCAACAAATATGGCGATGCAATTAGCTCGTGTGGCAAAGAAAGCTCCTCGTATGATTGCAGAAGAGCTCGTTAGTCACTTTGATAAAACAAAAGCATCGATTGAAAAGATTGAAATTGCTGGCCCAGGATTTATTAACTTTTATATGAACAACTCATACTTAACAGGCCTTATTCCAACGATTCTAGACGCAGGTGAAGCGTATGGAGAAACAAACACAGGAAACGGTGAAAAAGTACAAGTAGAGTTTGTATCGGCGAATCCTACAGGAGACTTACACTTAGGTCATGCGCGCGGAGCGGCTGTGGGAGACTCACTTTGTAACGTCTTGGCAAAAGCAGGATACGATGTGTCACGTGAATACTACATCAACGATGCTGGAAACCAAATTAACAACTTAGCCAAATCAGTTGAAGCTCGCTACATGCAAGCATTAGGTAAAGAGCAAGCAATGCCTGAAGATGGGTATCACGGTGAAGATATTATTAACATTGGAAAAGAGCTAGCAAATCAACACGGTGACCACTATGCAAATGTATCAGAAGAAGAGCGTTTAGCGTTTTTCCGTCAATACGGACTAGAGTACGAGATGGAAAAATTGAAGCGCGACTTAGAAGAGTTTCGTGTGAAATTTGATGTTTGGTATTCAGAAACGTCTCTTTATAAAAACGGAAAAATTGAAGAAGCACTTTCAACGTTACGTGAGCAAGACCATATTTTTGAAGAAGAAGGTGCAACTTGGTTCCGCTCAACAACATTTGGCGACGATAAAGACCGCGTATTAATTAAAAACGATGGTTCTTATACGTATTTAACACCAGATATTGCATATCACCAAGATAAAATTAAGCGTGGGTTTACCAAGTTAATTAACATCTGGGGTGCTGATCACCATGGTTACATTCCACGTATGAAAGCAGCAATTCAAGCGCTTGGATACGAAAAAGATACGCTTGAAGTTGAAATCATTCAAATGGTACAACTTTATCAAAATGGTGAAAAAATGAAGATGAGTAAGCGTACAGGTAAAGCTGTGACAATGCGTGATTTAATTGAAGAAGTAGGATTGGATGCAACACGTTACTTCTTTGCAATGCGCAGTGGTGATACGCACATGGACTTTGACTTAGACCTAGCCGTATCTCAATCAAATGAGAACCCAGTTTATTATGCACAATATGCACATGCTCGTATTTGCAGTATCTTACGTCAAGGTGAGGAAATGGGTATTTCTCTAGATAACGACTTCGTATTAAGCCATATTAGTGCCGAAAAAGAAATGGATCTATTAAAGAAAGTGGGAGAGTTCCCTGCAGCAGTAGCAGAAGCTGCAACAAAACGTATTCCACACCGTATTACAAACTATGTGTTTGATCTTGCTTCAGCGCTTCATAGCTTCTATAATGCTGAAAAGGTATTAGATAGCGAGAACGTGGAAAAAAGTAAAGCTCGCTTAGCTCTAATTAAGTCTGTGCAAATTACTCTTCAAAATGCATTAAAACTAATTGGTGTATCTGCACCAGAAAAAATGTAAGAAGATAGAACATCAGGTAATAAAGGAAAGTAAAGGAAATTTGAAGGCCGAGTCAATAGGGATGCTTTTTTGTCCCATTTGACTCGGTTTTTTTAATAGCGAATGGTAGCCCCACCAATTCGCTTCACACCGCGTACTTTCGTAATGTCTTCTACTAGCTTTAACAACGCCTTATCTTTTAATTTTGCTTCAATCATCACATCGAAATCTTGATTTAATTCTTTAGCCATTTCAAGAAACGGATGAATAAACTCAAAAGAAACATAATCGGCATGACTACGAAAAGCTTGTTCAGACTTAGGAGAAGAGAGATGTACTTTTGGTTTTAGTCCAATGTGTTTCCATGTTGCGAATATCTTTGGAAGTAGCGTTTCTAAAGGTGTTTCGCAAGGATTGGCTTGATGGTGATGATAATCAAAAAGAAGCGGAATTTTTTCTGCTTCACAAACGGCTAGTGTTTCTTCTGTGGTGTACGTTTTATCATCATTTTCAAGTGTCATCCGTTTTTTAATAGGTAACGGAAGCTTTTGAATGTTGTGGTGAAATCGTTCAATCGCTGTTGTTTTGTTCCCATATGCACCTCCTACGTGGATATTAATAAGGGATTGATCTGCCACGCCCATCGATTCTAACATGTCATAGTGATAGGTCATATCAACGACTGCATTTTCAGTAATATGCTTTTTATCACTTGTAAACAGAGTGAATTGATTAGGGTGAAAGCTGACACGGAGGTGGTGTTTTTTAATTAACTCTCCAAGCTCTCTCCATTCATCTCTAAAAGCCGAAACATAATCCCACTGTGCTTCGGGATGAGTAGCGAGTGGGACAAGTGAAGAAGATAGGCGATAAAGGTGAATTTCGTGTGCAATATTAAAATGTAAAGCTCGTTTTGTATGGTGTAAATTTTGTCTAGTCACGTCCAGTAATTTATTAGTTCGCTCTTCTTTGTCCATTTTGCTCCATCTTGTAAACGTGAGTGTTTTAGCCGGAGAGCAATCCCAAAGTGACAGAGCGTGAGACACATAGCCAAATCGAATATCCATGTAGAAATCCTTTCTTTGTGTTAGGTTATTTTCTAACTAGAGTTCTTAATTAAAAGCTTAAGTTGGGCGCAACCACTCTCTTTTACGATCTCTTACAGCAAAACCCTTAACCTTGTTACAAAAGAGGAGAGATGAATGTTGCAACAGCTTGTTTTAACTGATCAATTCTTGTTCGTTTCTCCAAATCTTTTATCTTTAGCTGTTTTGAGTCTTCTAAGCTCTTGTAGAATGTTTCTTTTGCTTGGCGAATAAATGCTGGGTCATAAATGTAACAATTCACTTCTTGGTTTAAGAATAAACTCCGTCGATCAAAGTTTCCTGTACCAATGTCACAAATCTTATCATCAACAATGATCACCTTTGCATGATAGAAACCGTAATAATATTCGTACACGAACCCACCTGCTCTTAAAAGTGTAGGAATATAAGCAAAAGCTGCATCACGTACAAAGGGGTGATCGGCTCGCATTGGAATTAACACACTTACTTTCACCCCGCGTTTTACCGCTTTTAATAGTTCATCAAATAACTTTTCACTGGGAATAAAATAAGGGGTACCAATAAGAAGTTCACGCTCTGCTTTTTGAACGAGCACTAAAAAATCTCGTTCTAATGTATTTCCTTCAGTTGCTTTCAGTTGAACGGTTGCCGTACCTGTGGGCTTAGCTGAAAAATACCTTGATTCATGAAGTAAATCATTTTTTGTATTTGCTTTCCAATCTGTTAAAAATTGTTGTTGCAAGTCATTTACAATCAACCCATGAAGTTTTAGATGATAGTCTTTCCACTTCCCCAATGTAGGGTCAAGCCCTAAGTATTCTTGCCCAATGTTAAATCCACCAACGTATCCTGCTTTCCCGTCAATGATAGAGATTTTTCGGTGATTTCTTGAGTTGATGGTATAAAACAAAAAAGGCAAGCGAGGCATTTGGCTGTAGGAAAATTGAACGCCATGCGTTTTTAAAGAAGAAATATCTTTTTTTCGTACTTTTAAACTTCCGATGCGATCAATCAATAGCCGAACTTCCACACCTTCACTTGCTTTTTTCTCTAAAAGCTCAAAAAACTGCTGACTAATGTTGTCTCGTTTAATAATGTAAAACTCAATGTGGATATAGTGATCGGCTTGCTCGATTTGTGCAAACAAATCTTTAAAAAGATCGGTCCCATTTGTAAACAATTGAATATGTGCATCATGCTTAGAAAAGGTTTGTTCTTTTTGCTGTTTCAGGTGTGCTTTTTTTCCAAGTGAAAAATCGAGTGCAAACCAAGCGATAAGAATGATAAAGAGCAAAATCATCACGAGAGTAGCTAACAAATGTAACTCCTCCTTTTTCTTTTTATTAGTTTCACCTTCTTTACCAAGAATATGAAAAGAAGTAAAAAAACCTGTTGACTGAATGCTCATTCATAATTACAATAAAACTAACAATATTATCTGAAAATTTATTATAGTCAAACACCTAAGAGCCGACTATAATGAGGATGAAAGGAGTTTTCAGCGTGGATGTTTTAGTATGGATCAACCTCGTCTTATTCCTAATTGTAACCGCTTACGCATTATCGTTGTTTGTGTACCTGATCAAAACCCGTATTGCGTATATTCAGTTAGGAAAGAAAGTGGAGTTTGACCGCAAATTTAAAGAGCGTCTTGATAAAGTTTGGGTGAACGTTTTTGGACAAAAGAAGTTATTGAAAGATAAAAAGAGTGGCATTATGCATGTCATGTTCTTTTACGGCTTCATCCTTGTACAATTCGGTGCCATTGATTTTATTTTAAAAGGACTTATTCCAGGGGCTCACTTACCATTAGGCCCGTTATATCCTGCATTTACTTTCTTCCAAGAGATTGTCACACTCACCATCTTAGTTGCTGTTATTTGGGCATTTCACCGTCGTTATGTTGAAAAATTAGTTCGTTTAAAAAGGGGCTTTAAATCCGGACTTGTTTTAATCTTCATTGGTTCATTAATGTTATCCGTCTTATTTGGAAATGGAATGTCAATCATTTGGCATGAACATAGCTTAACGTGGACAGAGCCTGTTGCATCTGCTTTTGCTTTCCTATTAGGTGGCATCAATGAAACAGTTGCCATTGCTTTGTTCTATGTATCATGGTGGATTCACTTACTAGTTTTGCTTGCATTTTTAGTGTATGTACCACAATCAAAGCACGCACATTTAATTGCAGGTCCAGCAAACGTCTTTTTTACTCGCTTATCCAATCCTGGAAAGCTTGAAAAGATTGATTTTGAAGATGAATCTCAAGAATCTTTCGGTGTTGGGAAAATTGAAGATTTTACGCAATCGCAATTAATTGACCTGTATGCTTGTGTAGAATGTGGACGATGTACAAACATGTGTCCTGCCACAGGTACAGGAAAAATCCTATCACCGATGGATTTAATTGTTAAACTGCGTGATCACTTAACTGAAAAAGGAGCAGTCGTTACATCAAAAGCTCCTTGGGTACCAACATATGCATTTGCAAACACAAAAGGAAATCAGCTAGCTATGATGGCTGCTGGTAGCGGAAGTGTTGAAGCAGCTGCGACAACTGAGTACAATCCTTCTTTAATTGGTGATGTTATCACAGAAGAAGAAATTTGGGCATGTACAACATGTCGTAACTGTGAAGATCAATGTCCAGTTATGAATGAACACGTTGATAAAATTATTGATCTACGTCGTTTCCTTGTTTTAACAGAAGGGAAAATGGACGCAGATGCTCAGCGTGCAATGACAAATATTGAGCGTCAAGGTAACCCGTGGGGATTAAACCGTAAAGAGCGTGAAACTTGGCGTGAAGCACGTGAAGATGTGCATGTTCCAACGGTAAAAGAAATGAGTAAAGCTGGCGGAGAATTTGAGTATTTATTCTGGGTCGGTTCAATGGGTTCATATGACAATCGCAGTCAAAAGATTGCACTATCTTTCGCGAAACTATTAAACGAAGCTGACGTGAAATTTGCGATTCTCGGTAATAAAGAGAAAAACTCAGGAGACACACCGCGTCGCTTAGGAAACGAATTCCTATTTCAAGAGCTTGCAACAAAGAATATTGAAGAGTTTGCAAAAAATGATGTGAAGAAAATTGTCACGATTGATCCCCACGCATACAACATCTTTAAAAATGAATACCCAGACTTTGGTTTAGAAGCAGAAGTCTATCATCATACGGAACTATTAGATCAGCTTGTGAAAGAAGGCAAGTTGAAGCCAACATTTGAAGTAAACGAAACGATTACCTTCCATGACTCTTGTTATTTAGGTCGCTATAACGAAGTGTATGACCCACCACGTGAGATTTTAAAATCCATTCCGGGTGTCAAGCTCGTCGAAATGGAACGTAAGCGTGAAACAGGCATGTGTTGTGGAGCAGGTGGGGGCTTAATGTGGACAGAAGAAACCACAGGTCAACGTGTGAATGTTGCACGCACAGAGCAAGCATTAGCAGTTAATCCAAGTGTCATTAGTGCAGGATGTCCGTATTGCTTAACAATGTTAAGTGATGGAACAAAAGCAAAAGAAGTTGAAGAGCAAGTATCCACATACGATGTAGCAGAGCTTCTAGAAAAAGCCGTATTCGGTACACAACAAGAATTAGTGTCTTAATCGTTGAAAGGAAATAGGTGCGTATGCACTATTTCCTTTTGTCTTTAGATGGTGTCGAGCGAGCGTTCAGTCAAAATCATAGGGGAGGAATTTGGTATGAGTCGAACAGTGATTTTAAGTGGTGTCCGTACACCGTTTGGAAAATTAGGGGGAAGTATCAGTTCACTAAAAGCAGCTGAACTAGGTGGAATTGCCATTGAAGAAGCACTAAACCGAGCTGGTGTTGCGAAAGAAGCAGTGGAAGAGGTATTAATGGGGTGTGTGCTACAAGGAGGACAAGGTCAAATTCCTTCGCACCAAGCGAGTCATTACGCAGGTCTTCCTTCACATGTAAAAACAGAGACCATTAACAAAGTGTGTGCATCTGGACTACGTAGTGTCACGATTGCTGATCAAGTGATTCGAGCTGGAGATGAAGAGGTGATTGTTGCAGGTGGTATGGAATCAATGAGCAATGCACCTTATATGCTTCCGAAAGCTCGTTGGGGACTACGAATGGGCGACGGTGCTGTGAAAGATTTAATGATTCATGATGGCTTAACATGTAGCTTTACAGGCGTGCAAATGGGTACGTACGGCAATGATATTTCAAAGGAAATGGATATCTCAAGAGAAGCGCAAGATCAATGGGCGTTTCGTAGTCATCAACTGGCGGTGGCGGCTCATGAAGAAGGAAAATTTCGTGATGAAATTGTGGACGTGAAAGTGCCACAGCGTAAAGGTGAGCCACTTGTTGTGTCAAAAGACGAAGCACCAAGAAAAGATACATCGATTGAAAAGTTATCGACCCTTCGACCAGTGTTTGGTCAATCTGGAACCATTACGGCAGGGAACGCGCCAGGAGTAAACGACGGAGCGGCGGCGCTTGTTTTAATGAGTGAAGAACGAGCATTAAAAGAAGGCAAAAAGCCACTTGCGACTATTTTAGGTCATGCATCGTTAGCAGGAGAGCCGAAAGACTTCCCGAAAACACCAGGACTTGTCATTACAAAACTATTAGAGAAAACAGGTAAAACAGTCGCAGATATTGACCTTTTTGAGATTAACGAAGCGTTTGCGGCTGTAGCCTTAATTAGTATGAAGTTAGCAGATATTCCAGAGGGGAAAGTTAATGTAAACGGTGGAGCTGTAGCACTTGGACATCCAATTGGCGCAAGTGGTGCACGTATCATTGTCACACTCATTCATGAGCTGAAGCGTCGTGGCGGCGGCATTGGCATTGCATCGATCTGTAGCGGTGGCGGCCAAGGTGACGCGATTATGATTCAAGTAGATTAAGAGAGAAACAGGGGGATGAATATGAACATAAAAAAAGTAATGGTTATAGGGGCAGGACAAATGGGGTCTGGTATTGCACAAGTGTTTGCAATGGCTGGATATGAAGTGAAACTTCAAGACTTACAAGAAGATTTTTTACAGCGTGGGATGAACACGATTGAAAAAAATTTAAACCGACAAGTAGAAAAAGGAAAGTTATCAAGTGATGACCGAGATCAAATCTTAAGTCGTTTACAGCCAACTGTGGAAGTAGAAGCAGTAAAAGAAGTGGATTTAGTCGTTGAAGCCATTGTTGAAAACATGGATGTGAAAACGAAGTTGTTTGCAAAGTTAGACGAACTAGCGCCTGCACATACCATTTTAGCATCAAATACATCTTCGTTACCAATTACAGAAATTGCAGCTGCAACAAACAGACCAGAACAAGTCATTGGCATGCACTTTATGAATCCAGTTCCTGTTATGAAACTAGTAGAGATTATTCGTGGGTTAGCAACGAGTGATGATGTGTATCAAGCGATTTATGATACAACGAACGTCTTAAATAAAGTTCCAGTTGAGGTAAATGACTTTCCAGGCTTCGTTTCAAATCGTATTTTAATGCCAATGATTAACGAAGCAATCTATACATTGTACGAAGGGGTAGCAACGAAAGAAGCCATTGACGATGTCATGAAACTTGGAATGAACCATCCGATGGGGCCGTTGACGCTTGCTGATTTTATTGGGCTTGATACGTGTCTGTATATTATGGAAACACTTCACGAAGGATTTGGCGATGATAAATACCGACCATGTCCACTTTTGCGTAAATACGTAAAAGCAGGTTGGTTAGGAAAGAAAACAGGCAGAGGCTTTTATCAATACGACTAATCTCTTAGGGGGGACAACATGATTCCATTAACAGAAGAACAAAAGATGATGCAAACAATGGTAAGAGACTTTGCCATAAATGAAATTGAACCGTTTGTTGAAAAGATGGAACAGGGACAGTTTCCACGTGACATCTTGAAAAAAATGGGTGAACTAGGGTTGATGGGAATTCCAGTATCAGAAGAGTATGGCGGTTCTGGCATGGACTTTTTATCTTATATCATTGCGATTCATGAGATCTCAAAAGTAAGTGCGACAGTCGGAGTGATTTTATCGGTTCATACATCAGTTGGCACGAATCCTATTTTGTACTTTGGAACAGAGCAACAAAAACAAAAGTACGTACCTAAACTAGCGACTGGGGAGTATTTAGGAGCGTTTTGTTTAACTGAACCACAAGCAGGATCAGACGCAGCAAGCTTAAAAACTAGAGCGCGTAAAGAAGATGATGCGTATATCTTAAATGGCTCAAAAGTCTTCATTACAAATGGGGGCGAAGCGGATACGTATATCGTCTTTGCTACAACAAACGCAGAGTTAGGCAGTAAAGGGGTTACTGCGTTTATTGTTGAAAAAGAAATGGCTGGTTTCCACATTGGAAAAGACGAACAAAAAATGGGCTTATATGGTTCAAGAACGGTTCAAATTACTTTAGAAGATGTACGTGTTCCGCTTGAAAACCGTTTAGGAGAAGAAGGCGAAGGGTTCAAAATCGCGATGGCGAACTTAGACGTTGGAAGAATTGGAATTGCCGCACAGTCGTTAGGCATTGCTGAGGCAGCTTTAACGAAAGCGACGCAATACGCAGAAGAGCGGCATCAATTTGGAAAACCAATTTCAAGGCAACAAGGAATTGCCTTTAAGTTAGCTGATATGGCAACAAGTGTAGAAGCTGCAAAACTATTAACCTATCAAGCTGCTTATTTACGTGCAAACAACATGCCATGTGGTAAGCAAGCATCGATGGCAAAATTATTCGCCTCACACACGGCTATGAATGTGACGACAGAAGCCATTCAAGTATTTGGAGGTTACGGTTATACGAAAGACTACCCAGTTGAGCGTTATTTCCGTGACGCTAAAGTGTGTGAGATTTACGAAGGTACAAGTGAAATTCAACGAATTGTCATTAGTAAACATTTATAAAACGGGGGATGAAATTATGTATTTTAAACTATCAGAAGAGCATGAAATGATTCGTAAAATGGTGAGAGACTTTGCAAAAAATGAAGTAGAACCAACAGCGGCAGAGCGTGATGAAGAAGAGAGATTCGATCGTGACATTTTTGATAAAATGGCAGACCTCGGACTAACTGGTATTCCTTGGCCTGAACAGTACGGCGGAATTGGAAGCGATTACTTGGCTTATTGTATTGCGGTTGAAGAGTTATCACGTGTCTGTGCATCAACAGGGGTAACGTTATCTGCTCATACGTCATTAGCAGGTTGGCCGATTTACAAATTTGGTACAGAAGAGCAAAAGCAAAAGTATTTAAAACCGATGGCACAAGGAAAAAGCATTGGAGGATATGGCTTAACAGAGCCAGGTTCTGGTTCAGATGCGGGTGGCCTACGCACAACAGCTAAAAAAGATGGCGATGATTACATTTTAAATGGGTCAAAAATCTTTATCACGAATGGTGGAATTGCTGATTTCTATGTTGTCTTTGCATTGACAGATCCAAATCAGAAACAACGTGGAACGACTGCATTTATCGTTGACAAAGACATGAAAGGTTTTTCAGTTGGGAAGAAAGAAAGCAAACTTGGTATTCGCTCATCACCAACGACAGAAATTATGTTTGAAGATTGCCGAGTGCCGAAAGAAAACGTGTTAGGTGAAGAAGGCGACGGCTTTAAGGTAGCCATGATGACTTTAGACGGCGGCCGCAACGGCATTGCTGCTCAGGCCGTTGGGATTGCACAAGGAGCGCTTGATGCGGCCGTGGCTTATGCGAAAGAGCGTCATCAATTTGGCAAGCCGATTATTGCGCAACAAGGAATTGCCTTTAAATTAGCGGATATGGCGACAAGCATTGAAGCGGCACGTTTATTAACGTACCAAGCAGCTTGGTTAGAATCAGAAGGTCTTCCTTACGGTAAAGAATCTGCGATGTCGAAGCTTTATGCAGGGGATGCAGCCATGAAAGTCACAACAGAAGCGGTTCAAGTATTTGGTGGCTATGGCTATACAAAAGACTATCCTGTTGAGCGCTTTATGCGTGATGCAAAAATCACTCAGATTTATGAAGGAACACAAGAAATTCAACGTCTTGTGATTTCTAGATATTTAGGAAAGTAAAATTTAGCTGTTAAATGAGGTGGAGGGTTTGAAGAAACGAGAAGTACCGGCTTCTGTCAAAGATGAGCGTTTAATAGAGAAACGACGTAATGAAATGGTCAAAGGAGCGGTAAATCTTTTTAAAGAAAAAGGGTTTCATCGTACAACGACAAGAGAAATTGCGAAGTCTTCAGGTTTTAGCATTGGTACCTTATACGAGTATATTCAAACGAAAGAGGATGTCCTCTACCTTGTTTGTGACAGTATCTATGACCAAGTTCGCCAACGCTTAGAACAGGCCATTCATACAGAGCAATACACCTTAAGAAATTTAGAGAAAGCAATTGAAAACTATTTCAAGGTAGTGGATGAGTTACAAGATGAGGTCCTTGTCATGTACCAAGAGGCAAAGTCGTTATCAAAAGATGCACTGCCCTACGTCTTAAATAAAGAAGTTGAGATGGTCGGTATGTTTGAAACGATTATTCAAGGTTGTGTTCTAAATCATGAGTGTTCGTTAACAGAAAAAGAAATTCAATTGCTGGCTCATCATATTTTTGTTCAAGGTCAAATGTGGGCGTTTAGGAGATGGGCTTTGCATCGTCTATATAGTCTTGAAGAATACACAAAGATGCAAATCAAATTTTTATTACAAGATTTCTCGCGTCAAACGACGTGTTAACAAGGGGGATTTTACGTGTCGGGGTATAAATTAAAAAATCATGTACGTTTTGTGACAGCTTCTAGTTTATTTGATGGTCATGATGCTTCTATTAATATTATGCGTCGTATTCTGCAAGCTGGCGGGGCAGAGGTGATTCACTTAGGTCATAACCGTTCGGTTGAGGAAATTGTGAATGCAGCGATTCAAGAAGATGTGCAAGGAATTGCCATCTCTTCGTATCAAGGTGGTCATGTTGAATACTTTAAGTACATGTATGATTTGTTAAAAGAAAGAGGCGCCTCACACATCCGCATCTATGGTGGTGGCGGTGGTGTCATTATTCCGCGAGAAATTGATGAGCTTCATGAATATGGGATTGCACGCATTTTCTCACCGGAAGACGGAAGAGAGTTAGGATTACAAGGGATGATTGATGTCATGCTTCAAGAGTGTGATTTTACAACGATTCAACATCTTGAAAGTGATGTAGCACACTTGTCTCCTTCAAATCATCTCTCCATTGCACGCCTTATTAGTTTAGTAGAAAACGCTCACCAATTAGTGGATGAACATGCGGCTACGTTAGAAGAAGTGAGAACGAAGAGTAGCGAGGAAAAGAAGGTAGCTCCTGTCATTGGGATTACAGGCACAGGGGGAGCAGGTAAAAGTTCATTAACAGACGAGTTAGTAAGACGCTTTTTAACAGAAGTAAAAGATATTCACATTGCGGTCCTTTCTGTTGACCCAACGAAACAAAAAACAGGGGGCGCTTTGCTGGGTGACCGCATCCGTATGAACTCTGTTTCCTCCTCACGTATCTATATGAGAAGTTTGGCGACGCGTCAATCAGGAACAGAGTTATCAACAGCTATTAAAGATGCCATTTCAATTGTACGAAAAGCAGGCTTTGACTTGGTTATTGTTGAAACGAGTGGGATTGGGCAAGCTGATGCACAAATTAAGGACATTTCAGATGTGTCTCTTTATGTGATGACAAGTGAGTTTGGAGCACCATCTCAATTAGAAAAAATTGAAATGATTGACTACGCAGACTTTGTTGTCATTAACAAGTTTGAAAAGAAAGGTTCGTTAGATGCGAAACGTCAAGTTCAAAAGCAATATCAACGAAATCATGTTTTATTTGAAAAAAACATTGATGAAATGCCTGTATACGGAACCATCGCGAGTCAATTTAATGATGTTGGGACGAATACATTCTTTGCTAAGTTGTTAGATCGTGTGAATGAAAAGTTCGAATTAAATTGGCAAACGACATTAGAAGTAGCAGCCATAGTTGAAAAGCAAAACATCATCATTCCAAATGAAAAACAGCAATACTTACGAGAGATTTCAGATACGGTTCGTACGTATCATAAGCATGCTGAAGAACAAGTTGAAATCGCGCGCAAGTTTTATCAACTTGAAGGGGCGTTAGAAGAAGTTCGTGATGAACCAGTCGTTCAAACGTTAACATCTGTAAAAGATCAGTATGAAGAAAAGTTGACGCAAGAATCAAAACACATTTTAAAGACGTGGGATGAAACAAAGAAAGCATACAGTGGTGACAAGTTAATTACAAAAGTTCGTGACAAAGAAATTGTCACGGTTCTTCGTACTGAAACATTATCAGGACTATCTATTCCGAAAGTTGCATTACCAAAGTTCAAAGAATACGGAGAGATTTTACGTTGGGTGTATCGAGAAAACGTTCCTGGAGTATTCCCATTTACAGCGGGAGTGTTTCCATTTAAGCGCGAAGGAGAAGATCCAAAGCGACAATTCGCGGGTGAAGGAACGCCTGAGCGTACAAACCGACGCTTCCATTACTTATCAAAAGATGATGATGCAAAGCGCTTAAGTACAGCATTTGACTCGGTTACCCTTTACGGAGAGGATCCAGATTACCGTCCGGATATTTTCGGAAAGATTGGTGAAAGTGGGGTCAATGTTTGTTCTCTTGATGATATGAAAAAACTCTATAAAGGCTTTGACTTATGTGCACCATCTACATCAGTTTCCATGACGATTAATGGTCCCGCACCTATTATTTTGGCGATGTTTATGAACACAGCGATTAGTCAGCAAATCGAGAAAAAAGAAGCTGAGTTGGGGCGTATACTAACGTTAGAAGAATATACAGAGGTGAAGAAGCGTACGTTGCAACAAGTGCGTGGAACGGTTCAAGCGGATATCTTAAAAGAAGATCAAGGTCAAAATACATGCATTTTCTCAACCGAATTTGCGTTAAAGATGATGGGGGATATCCAAGAGTATTTTATTGGAAATCAAGTGCGTAATTATTACTCTGTCTCCATTTCGGGATACCATATTGCAGAAGCAGGAGCAAACCCAATTTCACAGCTTGCTTTTACATTAGCAAATGGGTTTACGTATGTAGAGTACTATTTAAGTCGCGGGATGAACATTGATGATTTCGCACCAAACCTTTCATTCTTCTTCAGCAATGGCCTAGACCCAGAATATAGCGTAATTGGCCGTGTAGCACGTCGCATTTGGGCTGTTGTGATGCGAGATAAATACGGAGCGAATGAACGTAGTCAAAAGTTAAAGTATCATGTACAAACATCAGGTCGCTCGTTGCATGCACAAGAAATTGACTTTAATGACATTCGTACAACGTTACAAGCCTTAATGGCGTTGCATGATAACTGTAACTCTCTTCATACAAATGCCTATGATGAAGCAATTACAACACCAACGGAAGAATCCGTTCGTCGTGCGATGGCCATTCAGATGATTATTACAAAAGAACACGGATTAACAAAGAATGAAAATCCACTTCAAGGAGCTTTTATCATCGAAGAGTTAACAGACTTAGTAGAAGAAGCGGTTTTACAAGAGTTTGAGCGAATGAGTGACCGTGGTGGTGTATTAGGAGCCATGGAAATGCAATATCAACGTGGTAAAATCCAAGACGAATCCATGTATTATGAAATGAAAAAGCATACAGGTGAACTTCCGATTATTGGTGTCAACACATACCTAAATCCAAATCCGCCTTCAAAAGAAGAATTGAATGAAATTGAATTAGCGCGTGCTTCAAACGAAGAGAAGACGTATCAAATTAAACAGCTTCAACAATTCCAAGAGCAGCATCGTCATGAAAGTGATGAAGCGCTTGAAAAGTTAAAAGCCGTCGCTAAAGCAAATGGAAATATCTTTGAAGAGTTAATGGAAACGGTAAAGGTAGCAAGTCTTGGTCAAATTACAAAAGCACTTTATGAAGTAGGCGGTCAATACCGTCGTAACATGTAAAAGAAAAGAAGCTGAGAAAACAACCTTGTTTGGCTCAGGCCACAACAACCCTTGCCCACAAAATCCTGTAGTAGTAGCAATGGATAGAGAGGCAGGGGTTGTTGCATGTACATGTTCTTTTTTAGCTTTCGCTACTTCTGTCTTAAACTCTTTCTTTCTACACATAGTTTTTTAAAAGGAACACTAGCATAAATGTATTGAATTTGTTTATAATGAATGGTATGTATTTATTCATTTCCATCATTTTGCACGTATGATGCACGTATGAAATAGATTTTATGTATACATAGAAAGGATGTGCCTAATTTGAGTCTAGCACAATACTCAAACAAGCAATTAAAAGAGATGTCAATGATTGGACTAACTTATACGCTTCTTTCTGAGAAAAAAGACCGTACACCAATGTCTTTTCAAGAAATCATGGAAGAAGTAAAAACCATCTTAGAATTGACTGATGAAGAAGTAAAAGCGAAAATCGCACAATTTTATACAGATTTAAACATTGATGGTCGTTTCATTTCTGTGGGAGAGAATCGCTGGGGTTTACGCAGCTGGTACCCATACGATCAAATCGATGAAGAAGTACTTCCAGTTGCAAAGCCAAAGAAGAAAAAGGCAAAGAAAGCTGTGGCTGAAGACATTGAAGACTTTGATGATTTAGATGAAGAAGATCTAGATTATGAAGATTTAGATGTCCTTGATGATGACGACGATGAAGATGAAGAAGAATTTGAAAGCATTGATGCAGACGAATTTGACGATGAATCAATCGAAGATGAAGAAGAAGACTATGATTTAGAGGACGAAGAACTAGAAGATGATTTAGATTACGAAGAAGAGGAAGAAGAAGATAAATAATCGTCTCTTGACTTTTTAGGTTGAAATGGGTAGAATCTTTTTTGGGCTCTTCAAGTAAGGATTCTAGTAAATAGAATCTACGTATATAGATAATTGCTCCCAATCCTTTTAGGTATTGGGAGCAATTTTTTTGTTTTTCACCAACATAAAACGGTTATTTTAGAGGCTTTCATGAATGAATGACAATGGTTTATGTGAACACTTTTAATATTGTATTACTTCAATTTTGAGGGGGAAGAAAAAATGACAAAATATATTTTTGTAACAGGTGGCGTAGTGTCATCTTTAGGAAAAGGAATCACAGCAGCATCATTAGGACGTTTATTAAAAAACAGAGGATTAAATGTAACGATTCAAAAGTTTGATCCATATATCAACGTAGACCCAGGTACAATGAGTCCTTATCAACATGGTGAGGTATTCGTAACTGACGATGGTGCTGAGACAGATTTAGATTTAGGTCACTATGAGCGTTTTATCGATATTAACTTAAACAAGTACAGCAACGTTACAACAGGTAAAGTATATTCAACAGTTTTACGTAAAGAGCGTCGCGGTGACTACTTAGGTGGTACAGTGCAAGTAATTCCCCACATTACAAATGAAATTAAAGAGCGTGTATTTCGTGCTGGTAAAGAAACAAATGCAGATGTGGTTATTACAGAAATCGGTGGAACAGTAGGGGATATTGAATCATTACCATTCTTAGAAGCGATTCGCCAAATTAAGAGTGACATCGGAAGAGACAACGTGATGTACATTCACTGTACGCTTGTTCCTTACATCAAAGCGGCTGGTGAAATGAAAACAAAACCAACACAGCATAGCGTAAAAGAATTACGCAGCTTAGGTATTCAACCAAATGTTATTGTTGTTCGTACAGAAATGCCAATCTCTGATGACATGAAAGACAAATTGGCTTTATTCTGTGACATTGACTCAAAAGCAGTTATTGAGTGTCGTGATGCAGAGACATTATACGAAGTACCTTTAGCGTTACAACAACAAAAACTCGATCAAATTACATGCGACCACTTAAAATTAGATTCTAAAGAGCCAGACATGGCAGAGTGGACAGCGCTAGTAGAAAAAGTGAAAAGTTTATCAAAAACAACAAAGATTGCGCTTGTTGGTAAGTATGTAGAACTGCAAGATGCATACATTTCAGTTGTAGAAGCGTTACGTCATGCTGGATACGCGTTTGATGCAGATGTAAACGTGAAGTGGGTTAACTCTGAACACGTGACAACTGAAAACGCAAAAGAATTACTATCAGATGTTGATGGGATCTTAGTTCCAGGTGGATTTGGCGATCGTGGTGTTGAAGGTAAGATTGTTGCAACACAATATGCACGTGAAAATAAAGTGCCTTTCTTAGGGATTTGCTTAGGAATGCAACTGGCTTCAGTTGAATATGCACGTAACGTATTAGGTTTAACAGACGCTCATTCAGCTGAGCTTAACCCTGAAACAACAAATCCAATTATTGATTTATTACCGGAACAAAAGGATGTAGAAGACTTAGGTGGAACATTACGTTTAGGTTTATATCCTTGTAAATTAACAGAAGGTTCATTAGCGTATGAAGCATACCAAGATGAAGTGGTTTATGAGCGTCATCGTCATCGTTATGAGTTCAACAACGAGTATCGTCAAGCGATGGAAAAAGAAGGATTTATCTTCTCGGGTACAAGCCCAGATGGTCGTTTAGTTGAAATTATTGAATTAAAAGATCACCCTTGGTTTGTTGCATCACAATTCCATCCAGAGTTTAAATCACGTCCGACAAGACCTCAACCTCTATTCAGAGATTTTGTTCGCGCGTCAATTGAACTTGGTGAAAATAAATAATGATCATAAAAGCCGTCCCAATTGGGGCGGCTTTTGTTGTTATTCGTATTCTTCAATCATTTCTTTCATCGTAAATGCTAAGCCATGGTAAGCGTATAACGCAGTCATTGTTGCAGGAAACCCAAAGCGTATTCCATCTTCACCAGGGATTAGTGGTTTTAGAAGTTTTGTGTCAATGTGTACATCTGTTATAGAATGAACAGATTCACTTTCAACCTCTTTTGGAATCGTCCCAATACTAACAGTCGGAATGCCCTTTTCCTGTAATTGTTTTGCAACCTTGATAACTTTTTCATTCGTTGAGAAGCGAGAAACAAGTAGTACGCGATCAACAGATGTGATGTCATCAGAGGATACAAAAGGTTTTGCATAAGGAAGCGGCTCTTCGCTTATGGTTGCTTCTAATGTAACAGCCTCCATCTCTTCAACTCCATAGACATAAATGATACCGTCTCCTACCGCTGCTTGTGCTAATACACGTGCACCATCTTCTATATTCAATTCTTCTTTTTCATCAATTCGCTTAAATAACCCTGTTAGTTGCGTTGTGAAAATTTTAAGCATGTTGTTTGTCACCTTTCTCTTTTTTCATTCTGTTAGTCATTATAACGAAAGTGCATACACAAAGAAAGGAAACGAACGAGACCGAATGTAGACAAACAAAAGGTTTTATTCATTATGTTACTATATAAAATGGACGCTTCCTCCTTGTTCGAATGAACGGATTAAAATGGGGTATTTTTACTAAATTGTAATAAAATAGAACCTTCTTATTAGTAAAGAAACGAATCATTTATAGATAGACTATTTTTAAAAGAGATGAGCTATTCAGACAATCCTTGTAGCATTTTGTTAGAAAAGAAGGGATTTTATTATTCAAGTCGAAATATAGAAATAGTTATGTTTAAGAGGGATTTCTTATAAAAGGTGGGGTTACATTGAAAGAGAATATTTTAATTGTTGACGATCAGTACGGAATTCGGATTTTATTAACCGAAGTCTTACAAAAAGAAGGATATAATACATTTCAAGCTGCAAATGGATTTCAAGCAATTGAAATTGCACAGAAGCAAACACCAGATTTAGTGTTATTAGACATGAAAATTCCTGGGATGGATGGAATTGAAATTTTGAAAAGGCTAAAAGAACATGACCCTGATATTAAAGTGATTATCATGACCGCTTACGGTGAATTAGATATGATTCAGGAGTCAAAAGACCTAGGTGCTTTAACGCACTTCGCCAAGCCGTTTGATATTGATGAAATACGCCAGGCTGTTAAACAGTATTTACCAGTTAGGGCAAATGAAGCGTAATCATTTTTAAAAAGCCAAACATTTTTTGAATATCTGCTCAAAAATGTTGCTGTTTTGCTTTATAGTTGGTATCCTAATTACTGTGATTGACTATTCGACAAGTTTAGATATTATAGTCTCATTACATGAAAGTTTCATTCAGGAACATACTATGTACGTCAAGCTTTTCGAATAGTACTGATAATGGCTTATCTCAAGGAGGATTTATCATGCCTTTAGTATCAATGACAGAAATGCTAAATAAAGCAAAAGCAGAAGGTTATGCAGTAGGTCAATTCAACTTAAATAACTTAGAATTCACTCAAGCAATTCTTCAAGCTGCACAAGAAGAAAACTCCCCAGTTATTCTTGGTGTATCTGAAGGTGCTGCACGTTACATGGGTGGTTTCAAAACAATCGTAGCATTAGTAAAAGCTTTAATGGATGAGTACAAAGTAACTGTTCCAGTTGCAATTCACTTAGACCACGGTTCAAGCTTTGAATCATGTGCAAAAGCAATTCATGCAGGTTTTACATCTGTTATGATCGATGCTTCTCATGACCCATTCGAACAAAACATTGCAACAACTTCTAAAGTAGTAGAGTTAGCTCACTTCCACGGTGTATCTGTTGAAGCAGAGTTAGGTGTTGTTGGTGGACAAGAAGATGATGTAATTGCTGATGGTGTTATTTACGCTGATGCAAACGAGTGTGAAGAACTTGTTAAACGTACAGGTATTGACTGCCTAGCACCAGCGTTAGGATCTGTTCATGGTCCTTACAAAGGTGAACCAAACCTAGGTTTCGCTGAAATGGAAGACATCGGTAAGCGTACAGGTGTACCTTTAGTACTTCATGGTGGTACTGGTATCCCAACAAAAGATATCCAAAAAGCGATTTCTTTAGGAACAGCAAAAATTAATGTAAACACTGAGAACCAAATTGCTTCTGCTAAAACAGTTCGTGAAGTATTAGCTGCACAACCAGAGCAATACGATCCACGTAAATACTTAGGGCCAGCTCGTGATGCAATCAAGGAAACGGTACAAGGTAAAATGCGTGAGTTCGGTTCTTCTAATAAAGCGTAATAGAAGTCTTTCTTCTATTAAAGCTTCATTCAGAAACCGCCTTATGAGTAGGGCGGTTTCTCTTTAATCAAAAAAAGTAAGCGTTTCCTTTTGGGAGATATAGTTATCATAAATTGTTTAAAGGAAACAGAAGGCATCTTAAAAATATGGGATATTCATCAAAACAACGGGGGAATGGACGATGAAATTTTTTATTGATACAGCTAACTTAAGCGAAATAAAAGAAGCGCATTCATTGGGTCTATTATCAGGGGTGACGACAAATCCAAGTCTAGTAGCAAAAGAAGGGGTTAAGTTTGAAGATCGCTTAAAAGAGATTACTAGCTTTGTGTCTGGTTCTGTTAGTGCTGAAGTCATTGCGACAGATGCAGAGGGTATGATTTCAGAAGGAAAAGAACTGGCAAAAATCGCACCGAACATTACAATTAAAGTACCGATGACGCCAGAAGGACTAAAAGCCGTAAATGTCTTTGCTCGCGAAGGCATTCAAACAAACGTAACGCTTGTCTTTTCTGCGAACCAAGCGTTGTTAGCTGCACGAGCAGGGGCTACATATGTATCACCATTTTTAGGTCGCTTAGATGATCTTGGTCATAATGGTATACAACTAATCTCTGAAATTGCTGACATCTTTTCAATCCATCAGCTTTCAACAGAAATTATTGCAGCATCTATTCGTCATCCGATGCATGTAACAGAAGCAGCATTAAATGGTGCGCATATCGCAACAGTTCCTTACAATGTGTTGATGCAACTATTTAAGCACCCGTTAACAGATTCTGGAATTGAAAAGTTTTTAGCAGATTGGGAAAACCGTAAAGTCTAACATTAAAACAATGTTCTCCTTTCTATTCCAATGTTAACAAGAGATAAAACCGCAATATATGGTTGAGGTTGGATCAAAGAGATTAAATAGCTTCTTTGGCTCAACCTCCATTTTTCTGTAAAATTTACGATTTTATACATGAAAAAATTTTTTTCGTGTAAACTAGTAGGTAATAAGGAAAATAACCATTCTTTTGTTTATTTGATTTCCAAATTATTCCTTATATAATGGATAGGGAAGATAATAGGCATCTTCGCTAGAAAGGAGAAGTAAATGGAAAAATTAAAAATACAAGGTGGATTCACACTTAGTGGAGAAGTTCGGGTGAGTGGAGCGAAAAATAGTGCGGTAGCTCTTATACCTGCAACTATTTTAGCTGAGTCACCAGTAACAATAGAAGGATTACCAGATATTTCTGATGTGCAAATACTAAGTGACTTAGTAGAAGAGATTGGTGGACAAGTAACATATGAAAATAACGAATTGACTGTTGATCCATCAAGAATGGTTGCGATGCCTTTACCGAGCGGAAAAGTAAAAAGACTACGTGCTTCTTATTATTTAATGGGTGCGATGCTAGGACGTTTTAAGAAAGCGGTTGTAGGTTTGCCTGGAGGGTGTCACCTAGGTCCTCGTCCTATCGATCAACACATTAAAGGGTTTGAAGCGCTTGGTGCGACTGTAACCAATGAACAAGGAGCTATTTATCTACGTGCAGATGAGCTTAGAGGAGCACGGATTTATCTAGATGTTGTGAGTGTAGGAGCTACGATTAATATTATGTTAGCGGCGGTTCGCGCCAAAGGTCGTACAATCATTGAAAATGCAGCAAAAGAACCAGAGATCATTGATGTCGCTACGCTATTAACTAACATGGGCGCAAGGATTAAAGGAGCTGGAACAGACGTTATTCGTATCGATGGTGTAGATGAACTAAAAGGATGTCGTCATTCCATTATTCCAGATCGTATTGAAGCAGGTACGTATATGATTATGGGTGCAGCAATGGGGAAAGAAGTAATCATTGATAATGTTATTCCTCAGCATTTAGAATCAGTTATTGCCAAGCTGAGAGAGATGGGCATTCGGATTGAAACGAGCTCAGACCAGATTCTTATTGCGACACAACCTACTTTAAAAGCAGTTGATATTAAAACATTAGTATATCCAGGGTTTCCAACAGACCTTCAACAACCTTTTACGTCACTCTTAACTAGTGCGACGGGGACAAGCATGGTTACGGATACTATATATGGTGCGCGCTTTAAGCATATTGATGAATTAAGACGAATGAATGCATCGGTAAAAGTAGAAGGACGAGCAGCCATTATTAATGGACCTGTTCAGTTGCAAGGTGCACGTGTGAAAGCATCCGATTTACGTGCGGGTGCAGCGCTTGTAACAGCTGGATTAATGGCAAGAGGAATTACAGAACTTACAGGATTAGAACATGTAGATCGTGGTTATAGCCATCTCGTTGATAAGTTATCAAACTTAGGTGCAATGGTTTGGCGTGAACGAATGACTGAGCTTGAAATTGAGCAATTTCAAAATTCATAATACACATAAATTAGAGCTGTTTGATTGACAACAAGGGGGAGAAGTCAGATGGAACGAAGTTTATCAATGGAGTTAGTACGTGTAACAGAAGCAGCTGCTTTAGCTTCAGCTCGCTGGATGGGTAGAGGAAAGAAAGACGAAGCCGATGATGCAGCTACTTCTGCAATGCGTGATGTGTTTGATACGATTCCAATGAAAGGGACAGTTGTCATTGGAGAAGGGGAAATGGACGAAGCGCCGATGCTTTATATTGGTGAAAAATTAGGGACAGGCTATGGACCGCGAGTAGATGTAGCGGTGGATCCCTTAGAAGGCACAAGTATTGTGGCATCCGGTGGTTGGAATGCGTTAGCTGTTTTAGCTGTGGCAGATCATGGAAACTTGTTACACGCACCTGATATGTACATGGATAAAATTTCCGTTGGACCTGAAGCTGTTGGTCAAATCGATATTAACGCACCTGTTATCGATAATTTAAGAGCGGTGGCCAAAGCGAAGAACAAAGACATTGAAGATGTTGTTGCCACGGTCTTAAATCGTCCAAGACATGAGAAGATTATTAGTGAATTGCGCGAAGCGGGTGCTCGTATCAAATTAATCAATGACGGAGACGTAGCAGGTGCAATTAATACGGCATTTGATCATACAGGTGTTGATATTTTATTTGGATCAGGTGGTGCACCTGAAGGCGTGATTGCAGCTGTTGCTTTAAAATGTCTCGGTGGAGAGTTACAAGGAAAGCTTCTTCCACAAAGCGATGAAGAGTTACAACGTTGCTTAAAAATGGGGATTACAGATGTGAACCGTGTATTATACATGGACGACCTTGTAAAAGGGGACGATGCCATTTTCTCAGCGACAGGTGTAACGGATGGTGAACTTCTAAAAGGTGTTCAGTTTAAAGGGTTAACGGGTACAACTCAATCCATTGTTATGCGTGCAAAATCAGGGACGGTTCGTTTTATTGATGGCAAACATAGCCTGAAGAAAAAACCAAACTTAGTTATTAAACCTTAATCAAGCATCTGAGAACGTTTGGAGTGATAACCACAATGGTTTTCGCTCCTTTCTGTTCTTGTATATTTTACCTATTTCTAACTCGTAACCTTATAATCTAGCAAAAATCAGCGTTCTATGTTTTAGTAGAACGTGGGCTAGAGAAAAAAAGATTGATTAAAAAGATAGAAAAGGGGTAGAATATAAATTGCTACGTTAACTTAATTATTTGTGTAAACGGAAATAGGAAGTTCTATCTTTTAAATGACTTGTCTGAACACATCTAAAAGATTCTACTTATGCATACTTCTAGACTACCTTCTCCATCTTCAATTATACATTCCATCCATATCATATCTCATGTAAACGGTTGAATTTAATATGGGGGAAATCAGAAATTATTTCATTAAATAAAGAGTGGTGTTCCCATGAGTTTGACATTATCGAATTTAGAAAATATGAAATTAAAAGAGTTATACGAACTTGCACGGGAGTATAAAATTTCATACTATGGTAAATTAACAAAAAAAGAGCTTGTATTTGCAATTCTAAAAGCACAAGCAGAACAAGACGGTCTTTTATTTATGGAAGGTGTATTAGAAATTATTCAGTCAGAAGGGTTCGGATTCCTTCGACCAATCAACTATTCACCTAGTTCGGAAGATATTTACATTTCAGCTTCGCAAATTAGACGTTTTGATTTACGTAATGGAGATAAGGTTTCAGGTAAAGTAAGACCACCGAAAGAGAATGAGCGTTATTACGGATTGCTTCATGTAGAAGCAGTCAACGGTGACGATCCAGAGTCGGCAAAAGAACGTGTCCATTTCCCAGCTTTAACGCCAATTTATCCAAATCGCCAAATGGTTTTAGAAACAACTCCACGCAGTTTTTCGACAAGAATCATTGATTTAATTGCACCGATTGGATTTGGTCAAAGGGGCTTAGTTGTTGCACCCCCAAAAGCGGGTAAAACGATGTTGTTAAAAGAAATTGCTAATAGCATTACAACGAACCATCCAGAGGCAGAGCTAATTGTACTGTTAATTGATGAGCGTCCAGAGGAAGTAACGGACATTGAACGTTCGGTTGCAGGTGATGTTGTAAGCTCGACATTCGACGAAGTACCAGAAAATCATATTAAAGTAGCGGAGCTTGTGTTAGAGCGCGCGATGCGTCTTGTTGAACATAAGAAAGACGTAATCATCTTAATGGATAGTATTACACGTCTAGCAAGAGCATATAACCTTGTCATTCCGCCAAGTGGTCGAACGTTATCTGGTGGTATTGACCCAGCTGCGTTCCATCGTCCAAAGCGCTTCTTTGGAGCTGCGAGAAACATTGAAGAGGGCGGAAGCTTAACAATTTTAGCAACGGCACTTGTTGATACGGGATCACGTATGGATGATGTCATTTACGAAGAGTTTAAAGGAACGGGTAACATGGAGCTTCATTTAGACCGTTCGTTAGCAGAGAAACGTATCTTCCCAGCAATCGATATCCGTCGTTCAGGTACGCGAAAAGAAGAGTTACTCATTCCAAAAGAGCATCTTGATCATTTATGGGCGATTCGTAAATCAATGACGGACACACCGGACTTTGTTGAAAAGTTTATGAAACGATTAAGACAAACAAAAACAAACCTTGAGTTTTTCCAAATGTTAGATGAAGAGCGAAAGGCATTGCTTGCTTCGAAAAGGTAATTTATAATGGGTGGCAGTGTGACGTAAAATCTACATGATGAAAGATTGAATGATTGTCAAAACAGGTGGTTGCAAAACGTTAGAACCCTTGTTATAATTTCATCATGTGTGTTGATAAATTACAGTATCAAGTAGTACAAACTATGGATGCTGACGTTTATCGATAAACTCTGTTTCAAAAATGATTCAGGGCGGAAGGAGATGAAAAGAATGAAAGCAGGAATTCATCCAAACTACAAAAAAGTTATGGTGAAATGTACTTGTGGAAACGAATTTGAAAGTGGTTCTGTAAAAGACGAGGTGCGCATCGAGACTTGTTCTGAGTGTCATCCATTTTACACTGGCCGTCAAAAATTCGCTGAAGCTGGTGGACGTGTAGATAGATTCAACAAAAAGTACGGTATTAAATAATCAACATTGTTTAAAGGAACAGGCAAGTAAATTTACCTCTTGCCTGTTTTTTTACTTGTAAAAGCCTTTTTTACGCGAAAAGCATGATTCATGAGAAGTCCAATTTGGACGAACATTTCATATAAATCGTATCATCTACATAAATAGGTAGGTTATACAAAGTAGCGGTTCGCTCAATGATAATGATAAAGACAGAAGGGAGAGACCCGCAACATGTACGTAATGAAACAAAGTGGTTGGATTGAAGTAATTTGCGGTAGTATGTTTTCTGGTAAATCAGAAGAATTAATTCGTCGTGTACGTCGTACACAATTTGCAAAGCAGGCAGTTGAAGTATTTAAACCTGCTATCGATAATCGATATAGTGAAGAGGCAGTTGTGTCACACAATGGTACGTCTGTGATGGCTCAGCCTATTTCTGATTCGTTGACAATCTTAGACAAAGTGTCTAAAGAAACAGACGTCGTTGCGATAGATGAAGTTCAATTTTTTGATGATAATATTGTAGAAGTTGTCCAGAAATTAGCGAACAGAGGATATCGTGTGATTGTAGCGGGTCTAGACCAAGATTTTAGAGGTGAACCGTTTGGACAGGTTCCGCGCTTAATGGCAATTGCTGAATCTGTTACAAAGCTACAAGCGGTTTGTGCATCATGTGGTTCACCAGCAAGTCGAACACAACGCCTTATCGATGGGGAGCCAGCTTCCTATGATGATCCGATTATTTTAGTTGGTGCGTCAGAATCGTATGAGCCGAGATGCCGTCACTGTCACGTTGTCAAGAAGAATCGAGTTGGTCATATGAAGATGACAAGTGAAACAACAAAGTAAATCATAGCTTCCATAGAAAGCACCGGAAAAAGTATAGGTGGATATACTTTTTCCGGTGCTTTCTTTTTTACGTAAATTTTAAAAAAGTGTGGGAAAGCTAAGAGGAGGAGGTGTATAAAATGAAGAAAATTCTTCTTCTATCAATCCTGTGCTTAGCAGCTTGTTCGAATCAGTCAAATCAAGCGAACGAGCGTCAAAATGAAGATGGCTCTAAGTTAATGACATACACAAAAAGTGAAAAAGAAGTGAAACGAGAAACAGAAAATTATTTAGAGTCCACAGATCAAAATCCAAACTTTCCCAATACAACGCCTATTCGTTCAGAATCAACCAATAACAATAAAAAGTTTCAAGAGATTATTCATGCAAAGACGCCTTATGAAGTAGGTAACGTTGTCGTAAATGGTCGAGATGCCTGGATAACGGTGCACACAGGACAAGAGATGACAAAATCTCAACAAAAGAAAACGACAGAAGAAGTTACGGGCATTTTATCAGAAGGATTACCGCGTTTGCATTTTCATGTAAATGTAAAGCCTTAACGATTGTTAGCACGTTATTGACCGTAGGCAATTTGCTTTTGACTCAATTTGTGACCTATACTATAATTAGAATGTTATGGGTAAAAAGCAACTTCTTATTGAATAGAACAGCGATGTTCTAGCACATATAAGAGGTTAAATGAATAGAAAAGCAATGATTGTGTTTGTAGAGAAAAGTGAAAAATGAGGTGAATAACGTGTTTGATCGTTTAGAAGCGGTAGAGGCTCGTTATGAGAAGCTAAATGAGTTTCTTAGTGACCCGGAGATTGTGAATAATCCTTCTAAGTTAAGAGAGTATTCAAAAGAACAATCAGATATCCAAGAAACTGTAACAGCTTATCAAGAATATAAAGAAGTAAGTGAACAGCTAAAAGAAGCAAAAGCGATGCTTGAGGACAAGCTAGATGCAGAGATGCGTGAAATGGTGAAAGAAGAAATTAACGAGCTAGCAGATCGTGAAGAAGATCTAGTAGAACGTCTGCGTGTACTATTGTTACCAAAAGATCCGAATGATGATAAGAACGTTATTATGGAGATTCGTGGAGCAGCGGGTGGAGATGAAGCAGCTCTTTTCGCTGGTGATTTGTATCGCATGTATTCTCGTTATGCAGAAGCACAAGGTTGGAAAACAGAGGTAATGGAAGCAACATCAACAGGTGTTGGAGGGTACAAGGAAATTATCTTTATGATCAACGGTAAAGGTGCTTATTCAAAAATGAAATTTGAAAATGGTGCTCATCGTGTTCAACGCGTACCAGAAACAGAATCAGGGGGACGTATTCATACGTCAACGGCGACAGTTGCATGTTTACCAGAAGCTGAAGAAGTCGAAGTGGATATACATGAAAAAGATATTCGTGTTGATACATTCGCATCAAGTGGCCCTGGTGGACAAAGTGTTAATACAACGATGTCAGCTGTGCGTTTAACTCATCTTCCAACAGGTACCGTAGTTTCATGTCAAGATGAGAAATCACAAATTAAAAATAAAGAAAAAGCAATGAAAGTATTACGTGCTCGTGTTTATGATAAGTTCCAGCGAGAAGCACAAGCAGAATACGATGCAACTCGTAAACAAGCGGTTGGTTCAGGTGATCGTTCAGAGCGTATTCGTACATACAATTTCCCGCAAAATCGTGTAACTGACCATCGCATCGGTTTAACGATTCAAAAGCTTGATCAAATCCTAGAAGGAAAAATGGATGAGATTATTACCGCTCTTATCATGGAAGATCAAGCATTAAAGATGGAGCAAGCAGACTAACATGTCACAAAAAGTATTTGAAGCCCTTAAATGGGCTTCTTCTTTTTTAAAGTCAGCAGGTCGCGATGAAAATGCTGGGGAATTATTGTTACGTTATCATATGAATATGAGTCGAGCGCAATTGTTGAGTTCATTTCGGGATGAACTCAATGAAGACATCTTTAAAAAGTTTGAAGAAGATGTAAAAAAACATGTAGAAGGTATTCCAGTTCAACATTTAATGGGGTATGAAGAATTTTATGGTCGACGTTTTTATGTCAATAAAGAAGTTCTCATTCCACGTCCTGAAACGGAAGAGTTGGTAGAGGGCATCGTCAGTCGTGTTCAACGTATCTTTCCACACGATTCCATCGAGGTTGTAGATATTGGAGCAGGTAGTGGTGCGATTTCAATTACATTGGCATTAGAGTTACCATCTGCATCTGTTACAGGGACGGATATTGCACAACAGTCATTAGATGTAGCAAAGAAAAATGCAGAAGCATTACAAGCGAATGTGTCCTTTATTCAAGGTGACTTACTACAACCATTTATACAACAAGGAAAGAAAGTGGATGTGCTCGTCTCAAATCCACCTTATATTCCTGATGAAGATGCGGCGGCACTATCTACAGTAGTTAAAGACCATGAACCAAGTCGAGCGTTATTTGGTGGACAAGACGGGTTAGATTTTTACAGGCGTTTCATGGAAGAACTACCGCTTGTCATGAATGAAAAAGGAATTATTGGCTTTGAAGTTGGAGTGGGACAGGCAAAAGTAGTCGCACATATGCTTCAACAAACATTCACTCAAGCCAAAGTCGAAGTCGTCTACGACATAAACGGCAAAGACCGAATGGTTTTCGCTGAACTATAAAAATCGATTTACAGACATAAGGTGGTTCGAAATCCTTAGTTGAATCTTTGCTAGAGGATTCAAGAGATCTAGGTGACTGCTTGATAAGGGAATCATGCTGACTTATTTAATTAGATTTAGATCATACAGGGGAATGCCCTTCAATTTCCCTGTATGATCTAACATCGATTTTTTTAAGATTGGTAGTTTAATATGGGAATCCACTGTCCATACTGTTTGATGAGGGGATGGTGGAGAACATGAAAAAACAAGTAATCATTTATTTTATCTTATTATTAATAGGAGCTCATACGCACCTTTTATATACAAGTCAAGAAGTGCAAGCAAATGAACCAATGGTGATTCCAGACGAGGCAATTCGATTACGGATTCTTGCAAATAGTGATGCTGATGAAGATCAACATGTAAAGAGATTAATTCGTGACCGTGTGAATGCTGAAATCACAGAGTGGGTACAAGAACTAACATCGGTTGAAGAAGCGCGTCGTATTATTCGTGGAAATCTAGATGAAATTGAAAGCATTGCACAGCAAGTATTAAAAGAAGAAAATGTAAATCAATCCGTTACAGTTGACTTTGGTAAAGTAAGCTTCCCGACAAAATTATATGGACAGTTTTTATATCCAGCAGGTGAATACGAAGCAATCTTAATTTCGTTAGGAGAGGCAGAAGGAGCGAATTGGTGGTGTGTACTGTTTCCGCCACTTTGTTTCTTAGACTTTTCAAACGGTGAAGCAGTTCAAGAGCCATTGAATGAAGAAGAACAAGCTGAAGTTACTGAGGAACCACAAGTTCAACAACAAGAAGTTGAGGTTAAATTCTTTCTAGTAGAATGGTTTACGAAAATCTTTTCATAGAGAATGTTTTTCTAAAAGGTCGTTGTTTTCAAGCGAACCAATCGCCACACTTAGCTCACTAGCAAGAAGTTTGCAGATGCAACCTACTTTTATAAATGTGACTTCATAAAAAATGCTAGGAAGCAGTTCTAATTCTCTCAATCGCTCATAGATTAGTTACTAGAAAACTAGTCGAGGTGATAGGAGAATGAACGAATTGATTCGAGTAGCCCATGTAAAAGATGTACGGAAAGTGAAGACTTTTCTAGAGAAAGCTTGTGTGAGCGTAGAAGAACTAGAGTCGAACATTGAGCACTTTGTTATAATGGAAAATAGTGAAAAAGAAGTAGTCGCAACAGTGGGGTTTCAAAAAGATGGACATGCTGGGTTGTTACGGTCACTTGTGATCGTACCAACATTAACGCAAGATAAAATCTTAATGTTATTTAAAAGTGTAGTTCGTTTAGCAAAAGAAAGTGATATTGACCAATTGTTTCTTGTAACGAATAAAGAAGCTTCTCTCTCTTTCTTTGAATTGCTACACTTTCAAGTGGTTCCGAAAGACACCGTACCAGCGGGTCTACAAGAACAGTCAGCTCTTTTACAAACGGACAATGTGGATAAGTTATACGTAATGTGTTATCAAGATTGAAGGTTTAGTATCCACAAACTTACCCACAAACAAACAAGCTTTATCCACAAAATGTGGATAAAGCTTGTTTGTTGATAAAATAGAAGAATAATTACCATAATAAGAAGAGGTAAAACCTTGATATTTCAGTTTTTTTATAAGTAGAAATAAAAAACAAAGGGAGTGGAATAAGTTGGATACAACAATATGGACTGTGGATAATAATGTTGATGAAAATAAAAGTTATCTACAAATAAACGAAGCGGCTAAGCGATTACGCGCAGGTGAAGTAGTAGCTTTTCCTACTGAAACCGTATATGGATTAGGTGGAGATGCAACTTCAGATCAAGCTGTTGATAAGATTTTTTTAGCAAAAGGAAGACCTAGTGATAATCCACTTATTGTCCACATTGGGCATAAAGAGCAACTTCATAGCATTGTCGCAGACATTCCTGCAAAAGCTGAAAAACTAATTGAACAGTTTTGGCCTGGTCCTCTAACCGTGATTTTACCGAAAAAAGCTGGGTTATCAGAGAAAGTAACAGCTGGTTTATCAACAGTTGCTGTGCGAATGCCTGCTCATCCTGTTGCACTGGCGCTTTTAAAAGAAGTGAACCTTCCCATTGCTGCTCCGAGTGCGAATTTATCAGGAAAGCCTAGTCCTACGTTAGCTAAGCACGTAATGAATGATTTGAACGGTCGAATTAGCGGTATTGTGGATGGAGGCCCAACAGGGGTCGGTCTAGAGTCAACCGTATTAGACTGTACAGGAGAGGTTCCAACCATTTTAAGGCCAGGTGGTGTGACAAAACATCAGTTAGAGCGTGTCATTGGTAACGTACATACTGATCAAGCTCTAGTGGATGAAAAGCAAGCACCTAAATCTCCGGGAATGAAGTATACACACTATGCACCTGATGCTTCATTAATAATTGTGGAAGGCTCCAAACAGTTTTTACAAGAAAAGATAGTAGAATATCAACGACAAGGGAAAAGAGTAGGGGTTTTGACAACAGTTGAAAATGAATCCTTTTATCAAGCAAATGTCGTACTTTCTTGTGGAACAAAGAAGAACTTAGAAACGGTTGCAAGTCATCTTTATGATACATTACGAGCATTTAATGAATGTGAAGTTGATATTATTTTAAGCGAAAGCTTTTCTTCTGATGGCGTTGGACAGGCTATTATGAATCGATTAGAAAAAGCAGCAGGTCATCAAATCATTTCAGAATAACGGCTAGAAGAGCATTGAAAAACTTATTCTAAACACCCTTGTACATGCATATGGTGAAATAGGCAAGTCCGAGGGGGAGAGGGATGAATTTTTCTGAGATTGTTAGTGAAATGATTACACTAATTATTATGGCATTTGCATTAGGACTCGATGCCTTTTCAGTAGGGCTAGGTATGGGACTTATAAAACTTCGGTTAAAACAGATCTTTTATATTGGTGTGATCATTGGCTTCTTTCATCTATGGATGCCTTTATTAGGGATGTCCATTGGTAAATTGTTATCAGACAAATTAGGGAATATCGCTTCTTATGCAGGTGGTATTTTACTCCTTGCTCTTGGTGTGCAAATGATCTATTCTTCTTTTAAAAAAGAAGAGGATTCATTTATTAAACCAGTGGGCTTTGGACTATTAGTTTTTGCGTTGAGTGTGAGCTTAGATAGCTTTTCAGTTGGGTTAAGTCTGGGGATTTTTGGTGCCCGAACACTCATGACGATTGTAGTATTCGGCATTGTAAGTATGATTTTAACATGGATGGGTCTGTTACTTGGTAAGAGAGTTCAAGGCTGGATTGGTTCTTATAGTGAAGTGTTAGGTGGTAGCATTCTTTTGGCTTTTGGAATTAAACTCTTATTTCCTATATAATAAAGCTATGTTAAAAAGTATAGTGGGTTGAAATGACGCTTCTTCTTATGCGACGTACTAAGTTGCATAAGAAGAGTGTCATTTTTTGTATAAAAGATTATGAACATGTTGTGAAAAGGATTATACGAGTGGGTATTATCACTTATAATAGGTAAAAAGGAGGTCTTTTTGTGAAGCATGTTTTATTTGTTTGTACAGGAAACACATGTCGCAGCCCGATTGCTGAAGCGCTGTTAAAGGCAAGGGGCGTAAAAGGAGTAGAGGTGAAGTCAGCGGGTGTCTTTGCTTCACCCGGAAGCGATGCTTCTTCTCATGCAAAGCAAGCGCTAAAAGAACGAGGAATTAAACATCAACATGTAGCTAGTTTATTAGATGAAGAGTTAATTCAATGGGCGACTCACATTTTTACTATGACAGATACTCATAAGCAATTTGTGATAGATCGTGTACCAGAAGCGATAGATAAGACATACACCTTAGGGGAATTTGTGGGAGATCGTAAAGATGTGTCAGATCCATTTGGTGGGTCGTTATCGGTCTATCGGGGTACTTTAGAAGAAATTGATTCATTTATAGAGAAACTTGTCAATGAATTAAAATAAGTAGGAGGCCAATATGGGGGAGAAATCGCATTATCGGTTTGGTTTAAGAGTAAAGCTTGTTGTGTTTATCTCAATTTTAGCTATTATTACGTATTCTACAAGTGCATTCTTTATTTACTTTATCTATCCTTTTGTCGAAGGGTATATGAATCAGCACACCTTTACAATTGGCACGCTTTTTCTAGGAATTTTTTGGTCTGGCTTATTAGCTTATCTAGCTGCGGGTTTTATTATTAGACCTCTTCAGGAGTTAGAGATTGTAGCTAAAAAAGCAGCAGAAGGGATTCTGACCGAAGAAGTAAACGTTTCAAAGTCGGATGATGAGATTCGTGCACTGGGACTTGCATTTAATCAAATGCTTGAAAATGTGAAAGGAATCATTCATAGCATCAATCAAAACTTTGAGAAAACGAATGACGGAGTGATTTCCATTTCGGTTTCTTCGAGTGAAGCCGCTGTGCAAGCAGAAAACATCGCTCGTACCATTGACGAAATTTCTAAAGGGGCAGAAGGGTCTGCTGTATCCATTCAAGAAACATCAGAGTCTGTTGATGAAGTCATTGTCATTGCCGAACAAGTACAACAAAAAGCGTATACCTCCATGGAACTTTCAAAGGAAATGGTTGGAACGTTACAAACGAGTAAAGAGGCAACTACTTCGCTAATTGATGGAATCCGTGTATTAGCTAAAAATAATGAGCAATCGCTCAATGCCGTTCAACGACTTGAGAAGCATGCGAAAGAAGTTGAGTACATTATTTCACTGGTTGGAGATATTGCAGGCCAAACCAATTTGCTAGCGTTAAATGCGTCCATCGAAGCGGCAAGAGCAGGTGAACAAGGAAAAGGGTTTGCAGTGGTTGCGGAGGAAGTAAGAAAGCTAGCTGATGAAAGTGCAAAAGCTGTGCAAGGTATTACAAGTCTCATTCAAAATATCCAAGACGAAGTGACAAATGTTGTCGTACATATTGAGAAGCAAGTGACCATTGCAAGACAAGAAGCAAATAAAGGAAATGAAACGACAAAAGAAATGACAACGATGACACATTCTGTTCACCAAGTAGTAGAAGCAGTAAAAGATATTACGGATCTTGTCGAACAGCAAATGGAAAGCATCCGTCACACGGCTCATCAATCGCAAGAAGTGGCCGCCATTGCCGAGCAAACATCAGCAGGTGCGCAAGAAGTCAATGCGGCTACTCAACAACAAAGTGCACTCATTGACCAAATCGATGAAGCGTCAAAACAGCTATCGTTCCAAGCCAAACAACTACAAGAGACGATTAACAAATTCATTATATAGGTAGAGACAAAAACAATTTCTTTTGAATCAGTTTGTAACATCCCTTGCCAATTAAGTCCAGTAGCAACATGGATATACAGGCAAGGGATGTTATATATAAAGATTCTTTATGTGTCTTTTCCATCTTTAAAGTGACCACAAAGAAATTCTGTTTCAGTATGTATAGCTAACTCACAAACTTAGCTTAATTTGTAAAAGAGAGATAGTTCTAAATGTGGCTTTCGAGACCGCTTGAATTTTCTAGATACATTTATATATTTTTGCGTTTAAATGATGTAACATTATGATAATTGATTTTAGTTAGTCCGAGTCTTTTTTCTATAGGATGGTTGTTTTTAAGTTTGTTTTTTGGAAGGTCGTGTTTTAAGGTTAATTGAAGCGAAAGGTGCGAGTCACCCTAAGGAGAAATTTCTCTTCCTTTCAACTACTTGTTAAACGGCAACAGAGTCTATAGAAATAGCCAGACAAAAAGAAGCAAGAGGAGGATATTAGAACATGAAAGTAGCAATTGCATCTGATCATGGCGGTGTAAATATTCGCCAAGAAATTATTGAATTAATGAAAGAACTAGACATTCAGTACGAAGATTTAGGGTGTGAGTGTGGGACGTCTGTTGATTATCCTGACTATGCAATTCCAGTAGCCGAAAAGGTTGCAAGCGGTGAAGTAGATAGAGGGATTTTGATTTGTGGAACAGGCATTGGAATGAGTATTGCGGCAAATAAAGTCAAAGGTATCCGTTGTGCGCTTGTTCACGATACTTTTAGTGCAAAGGCAACGAGAGAACACAATGATAGCAACATTTTAGCGATGGGTGAGCGTGTTATCGGTCCAGGTCTTGCTCGTGATATTGCGAGAATTTGGTTAACGACTGAGTTTGAAGGTGGACGACACGAAAACCGTGTGAATAAAATTAAGCAGTACGAAGGGTAAATTAGCTTTTTATTGAAAAGAAGGTGTCCAAATTGTCTATTCTACAGTGGCAAGAAGAGCTTCAAACGATTCTGCATGATTTTCACAAGCAAATAAACATCACGAGAGGTCAACTAATGGTGATTGGTTGCAGTACAAGTGAAGTGGTAGGGGAACGTATTGGTACAGCTGGAACGAAAGAAGTAGCAGAGATGCTTTTTCGGACGTTCACGCACTTTCAGCAAGAAACAGGTGTTTCATTGGCGTTTCAATGTTGCGAGCATTTAAACCGAGCCCTTGTTGTGGAAAAAGAAGTAGCGGAGAAGCGAGGACTTGAAGTTGTTTCGGTTATCCCTATTCGTAAGGCAGGAGGCGCAATGGCTACGTATGCGTATCACCATTTTAAAAACCCTGTTGTGGTGGAGTTTATAAAAGCTGATGCAGGAATCGATATTGGGGATACATTTATCGGAATGCATCTAAAGCATGTGGCAGTACCTGTTCGTTGTTCAATAAAGCAAATTGGAAATGCACATGTGACATTTGCGACAACTCGGCCAAAATTAATTGGAGGAGTTCGGGCTGTTTACGAACAATCTGAAGAAAACGAAGAGTGTTAGAACGTTTTTAGTTTCAAAAATCCGTTATATCATGTTACAATGTAACTGAATTTTATAAAAAACGAACGTTATCATCGTGAGGAGGATTTTGATGGAGAACCGATTAATGCAGCAAGATCCAGAGATTTACAAAGCAATACAAGAGGAATTAGGAAGACAACGTACAAAAATTGAGTTAATTGCTTCTGAGAACTTTGTAAGTGAAGCCGTAATGGAAGCACAAGGCTCTGTTTTAACAAACAAATATGCAGAGGGGTACCCTGGTAAACGTTACTATGGTGGTTGTGAACATGTAGACGTAGCCGAAGATTTTGCTCGTGATCGTGCAAAACAATTATTTGGTGCAGAACATGCGAATGTACAACCTCATTCTGGTGCTCAAGCAAATATGGCTGTTTACTTTACTGTGCTAAACCCTGGTGACACGGTTTTAGGTATGAATTTATCACACGGTGGTCATTTAACGCATGGTAGCCCTGTTAACTTCAGTGGTGTTCAATATAATTTTGTTGAGTATGGTGTCGATGAGCAGTCTCACCGCATTAACTATGAAGATGTGTTAGAGAAAGCTCGCTTACATAAGCCAAAGCTCATTGTGGCCGGCGCAAGTGCGTATCCTCGTGAAATTGACTTTAAACGTTTTCGTGAAATCGCAGATGAAGTAGGCGCTTATTTAATGGTTGATATGGCGCATATTGCTGGATTAGTAGCAGCTGGTCTTCATCCAAATCCAGTTCCTTACGCAGACTTTGTGACAACAACAACACATAAAACATTACGTGGACCACGTGGTGGAATGATTCTTTGTCGTGAAGAGTTTGCAAAGAAAATCGACAAATCAATCTTCCCTGGGATTCAAGGTGGCCCACTTATGCATGTGATTGCTGCCAAAGCTGTTGCATTTGGAGAGGCGCTACAAGATGATTTTAAAACGTACGCACAAAACATCATTGATAATGCAAAGCGTTTAGCAGAGTCGTTAAAGAAAGAAGGCTTTACGCTTGTTTCGGACGGAACAGATAACCATCTTGTGTTAATCGATGTTCGTTCAATGAATCTAACGGGTAAAGTGGCTGAAAAAGCTCTTGATGATGTTGGAGTAACAGTCAATAAAAATACGATTCCGTTTGATCCTGAAAGTCCATTTGTTACAAGTGGTATCCGTATCGGGACAGCAGCGGTGACGAGTCGTGGTTTTGGATTAGAAGATATGGATGAAATAGCTTCGATTATGGCACTTACATTAAAGAATGCAGATAATGAAGAAAAGTTAGAAGAAGCAAAAAAACGTGTTGAAACGTTATCAGCAAAGTTTGAGCTATACCCAACACGTTAAGTAAGGTAAAGGGACCATCTTAGGAGATGGTCCCTTTTGACGAATATAACAAAATCCTAACAATCCTTGTCATTTTACTGATAACGCTTGAACTCAATTTTCTTTTTCTGTAAAATAGACGCAATGCCTAAAACGGTATCGTATTATTTTTAAGTAAGTGGCTGACAAAATGAAAGAGCTGAACTATTTCGATTTATTCGTTCGTTTCTTTATAAGAAGGGGATACTAACGAAAAAGAAAGGTAAGCTTTTATGAGTCAGCCACTTCCATGTGTCTAAGTTTTGAATCAAGTCGCATTGCGACAATTAGTTCCACTTTTATTTAAAGGAGAGATATAAATGGCTAAAGTATATGTGTTTGACCACCCTCTTATTCAACATAAGCTAACGTACATACGTGATATTAAGACAGGTACAAAAGAATTTCGCGAGTTAGTAGACGAAGTAGCAAGTTTAATGGCATTTGAAATTACACGTGATTTACCTCTTGAAGAGGTTGAAATTGAGACACCTGTATGCAAAACAACGTCGAAAGCGTTAGCAGGTAAAAAGCTTGGTATTGTGCCAATTTTACGTGCGGGAATTGGAATGGTAGACGGAATCTTGAAGTTAATGCCAGCTGCAAAAGTTGGACATGTTGGTTTATATCGTGATCCTGAAACATTACAACCTGTTGAATATTATGTGAAATTACCAAACGATGTAGAAGAGCGTGATTTTATCGTTGTTGATCCGATGCTAGCAACAGGTGGTTCTGCCGTTGAAGCAATCAATTCTTTAAAAAAACGTGGAGCGAAAAACATTAAATTTATGTGTTTAATTGCTGCTCCTGAAGGGGTAGAAGTTGTGAAAGAAGCTCACCCTGATGTGGATATTTACATTGCAGCATTAGATGAAAAGTTAAATGACCATGGTTACATTGTGCCAGGTTTAGGAGATGCAGGAGACCGTTTGTTCGGTACAAAATAATTTGATAAGTTCAGGTGATAGAGAATGAAAAAACCAATCAAAGTAATGACAATATTTGGAACTAGACCTGAAGCAATTAAAATGGCGCCTCTTGTATTAGAGTTAAAAAAGCGTCCGGAAGAATTTGAAGCAATCGTAACTGTAACTGCACAGCATCGTGAAATGTTAGACCAAGTACTAAGCATCTTTGAGATTACACCAGATTATGATTTAAATATCATGAAAGATCGTCAAACATTAATGGATGTGACAACAAGAGGATTACAAGGGTTAGATGATGTGATGAAAAAAGTACAACCTGATATTGTCCTTGTGCATGGTGATACAACAACAACGTTCATTGCAGGTTTAGCAGCCTTTTATAATCAAATTGAAGTAGGCCATGTAGAAGCAGGGCTTCGTACGTGGAATAAATACTCGCCGTATCCTGAAGAAATGAACCGCCAGTTAACAGGCGTGTTAGCCGACCTCCACTTTGCACCAACGGAAAAGTCAGCGGGTAACTTACTAGCTGAAAATAAGCCGGAGGAAGCGATCTTTATTACTGGAAACACAGCGATTGATGCATTAAAAACAACGGTCAAAGAAGAATATTCACATTCCGTATTAGACCAAATTGGTAATGATCGTTTAGTTCTTTTAACTGCGCACCGCAGAGAGAACTTAGGCGAGCCGATGAAAAACATGTTCCGAGCGGTAAAGCGAATTGTTGATGAACACGATGACGTTCAAGTTGTGTATCCAGTTCACTTAAATCCGGTTGTACGTGAAACAGCAGCCGATATCTTAGGGGATGACCCGCGTATTCATCTCATTGAACCACTTGATGTGATTGATTTTCATAACTTTGCCGAGCGAGCGCACCTTATCTTAACCGATTCAGGTGGTGTCCAAGAAGAAGCGCCTTCTTTAGGTGTTCCGGTATTAGTGTTACGTGACACAACGGAGCGACCAGAAGGAATCGAAGCTGGAACGCTTAAACTAGCAGGAACAGAAGAAGAAACAATCTATTCGTTCGCGAAAGAACTATTAACGAATCAGCTTGCTTACGATGCAATGTCCAAGGCGTCCAATCCATACGGAGACGGATTAGCTTCAAAGCGAATTTGTGATGCGATTAGTTATCACTTTAAGCAGCGAAACGAGCGACCGGAAGAATTTCGTCCTTTAACTTAAAAGGTTGATTCGTAAAATGAACACCTCTTCACATGAAATGTGCTCAATTGAGACACGCTAAAGTGAAGGGGTGTTTTTTATGTTTTTATCAAAGTGGATGCTATCATTATTTCTTTTCCTCTCAACAAGTCTTCCTTCCGCATTTGTCTTTCCAAATCGTCCTTCTATTCAAGATGTTAAAGTAGACATCGAAGAAACAAAAATTATCGTATTGGACGATCAGAATGTGAAGCGTGTAAAAGAAACCGTGAAAAGGAAATATCCAACCTTACAAGTACAAGCTACGTTTGAAACTGCTTTTTATGGATTATCCATTAAAGGAACGCATGCAGAATTAAAAAAATTAGAAGAAGAACATTTTGTGGAAAGTTCCCATTCGCTTTCTGAATATAAAGTAACGATGAATGAGAGTGTTCCGTTCATTGGAAGTGAACAAGTGCGGGGGATTTTCGATCAAGATAATAAGCGTTTAACAGGTAAAGGAATCAAAGTCGGTGTCATTGATACTGGAGTCGATTTTACTCACCCTGATCTGCAACGTAATTACATTGGGGGTTATGATGTCATTGATAAAGACTATAAACCGATGGAAACGAGAGAAGGGGAGGGGGATCCGACTGTTCACGGTACGCATGTAGCAGGTGTGATTGCAGCAAACGGCAAAATGAGAGGGGTTGCACCTGAGGCAGAAATCTATGCATATCGCGCGCTCGGCCCAGGTGGCGTTGGAACATCAGAAAGTGTCATTTTAGCAGTTGAAAAAGCCATTCAAGATGGAGTCGATGTCATCAATTTATCACTTGGTAACGAAGTAAACGGCCCGGATTTACCAACGAGCCTTGCTTTAAATAAAGCATCAGAAAAAGGGATTGTGACGGTGACATCAAGTGGAAACTCTGGTCCTGAACTGTGGACGGTAGGATCACCAGGTACCGCATCCAAAGCTATTTCAGTAGGAGCCTCACTTCCTCCTGTGAAATTTCCTTACCTTCAAGTTGGTTCTCACTCCAAAAAGATAGAAGTAAACCCACTTCAAGGGTCAGTTCCTTGGTCATTTCGTCGAGGTTATCCAATTATAGCGGGTGGGATAGGCAGAGAGAATGAAATCAAACATGCATTGGGGAAAGTGGTGCTAGTCGAAAGAGGGGGATTGTCTTTCACACAAAAAGCATTAAACGCAGAGAAAGCAGGAGCGGTTGCGTTAATCATTGCGAATAACTTAAAAGGTAGTTTTTTAGGAGCGTTAGAACAAGAAATAAGCATTCCGGTTGTTTCAATGAGCAAAGAAGATGCACAAGCGTTAAAAAAAGGGATGCAATCGAATGAACTTTTGTACACGCATCATAAAGTTATTCAAGACTTTTTAGCCTCTTTTAGTTCGAAAGGACCAGTGACATCAACGTGGGAGATTAAGCCAGATGTTGTCGCGCCAGGATATAGCATCGATAGCACAATACCAGGAGGTTATGTCTCGATGCATGGAACCAGTATGGCCGCTCCTCATGTAGCGGGTGCTTGTGCTCTCTTATTACAAGCTCATCCTGATTGGTCACCGGAACAAGTGAAAGCAGCACTTATGAATACAGCCAAGCCATTAGTGAAGCCTAATGGTACACGGTATGCGCCATACGAGCAAGGAACGGGAAGAATACAAGTAGATAAAGCGATAAAGTCAACGTCTCTCGTTTACCCAAGTGCACTATCTTATGGTGTTTATAAAAAAGAAGAATCTTCTCGCTTTATTAAAAAAGTCATCACATTTGATAATCAATCGACTCGCACTCAGCAATATACCATTGAGTTTCCTCATTATGAAAAAGGGTTAAAGTGGGATGTTCCACTTTCTGTTACAGTAGCGCCTAAGCAGAAGAAACAAGTGGAGATAGGGTTAGAAGTAGAAGCTGATAAGTGGGAAGCGGGGATGCATCATGGTGCTTTACTCGTTCAATCCGGTCAAGAAGTCATCGAAATTCCATACTTATTTATTGTTGAAGAGCCAAATTATCCGAGAGTAATGGGTTTTCAATTTGTCAAAGGTGATGAAGAAGAGGTATACATGTACGAATTATTTTTACCAGAAGGTGCAGATGAAGTAGGGATTGCCCTTTATGATCCAGATACGTTAAGGTTTGTTACGTATGTCGGTGTGGAGGAAAATGTCGAAAGAGGGACTATACGTCGTATACTTGAAATAAGTAAGACAATTCCACGTGGAATGTACAAAGCGATTGTATTTGCGAAAAAGAATGGTCACGAAGATACAATGGATGTTACAATTGAAATACAATAAAGAACTCTTTAGTCTAGCTTTCTAAAGAGTTTTCTTTATGGTATGACAAATTTGTGAACAACACTTGACAGTTTGTGAAGTTTTTGGCTCAAAGACATTGACAATAAATAGTACCTATTGTATGCTTACAGGGGATATAAATGGTAAGGTTTTCAATGTTGAAAAATCAACGTTTTTGCCATAATTTTTCGACAATATTTTACCCTCTTTTAGCAATATTTTCACATTGTATATACATATAATGGAGTAAAGAAAAATATTTCGAATAGATGAAATATTTGCTAAAAAGGAGTGGGATAAATGAGTCGAAAACAACGTCACCCTTTACAAGCAATGGCGCTTATGACAGCCATTCTTTCGCAATTAGCGGGGTCAGTCTTAATAGGGCTATTTTTAGGGAAATGGCTCGACGAAAGATTTGTAACCGAACCACTGTTTTTAATTATTGGCCTTCTATTAGGGCTTGCAACAGGTGTCTATGCCATGTTGCGATCAGTCCGACATTTTTTCTCAGGAGAATAATCCTATGCAAGAATTGCACCAAATGTTTCCACGACTTCGTTCATACATGTTCAATTTACTAGCTTTATACGTATTAGGATGGGGATTTACTAGCTATCAGTCTGTCTTTTTAGGGTTGATTTTAGGAACATCACTCAGCTTGTACAGCCTTTGGGTGCTAGTGAAAAGATCAAAACAGTTTGGACAAGCGTTAGAAGAGGGGAGAAGACCCCGTTCAGTAGGAACGTTTGCACGGTTTGCTACTGCTGCATTAGCAGTCATTGTTGCAATGCGTTATCCAAATCATTTTCATATCATTAGTGTTGTTTTGGGATTAATGACATCCTATCTTGTCATAATCATAGATTTAGTTGTTCAAAATTTACGTAAGAGATGGGAAGAGAGGTGAAAACAGTTGGGTCACGAATCGCCAACTACGGAGTTTTTAGGTCTTACCTTTAACTTAAGTAACGTCTTAATGATTACAGTAGCTTCTGCCATCGTATTTCTTATTGCTGTCATAGCCACTCGTTCTTTAGCTATGAGACCAACGGGTATTCAGAACTTCATGGAGTGGATTGTTGATTTTGTGAAAAACATTATTAACAGCACGATGGACTGGAAAACAGGTGGAAGATTCTTAACACTTGGTATGACATTACTAATGTATATTTTTGTATCAAACATGTTAGGTTTACCATTCGCAATCATTGTAGATCACAATTTATGGTGGAAATCACCGACTGCCGACCCAGCGATTACTTTAACATTGGCAGCCATGGTCGTTGTGTTATCACATTACTATGGAATTAAGATGAAAGGTTTCGCAGAATACGGGAAGGACTACTTTAGACCAATGCCTTTCTTATTCCCACTTAAGATTATTGAAGAATTTGCGAACACATTAACGCTAGGTCTTCGTCTTTTCGGGAATATCTATGCTGGTGAGATTTTATTAGGTTTACTAGCAGGTATGGCAGCAACTGGCTTTATGGGCGTACTTGGAGCAGCAATTCCAACGCTTGTATGGCAAGGATTTAGTATTTTCGTAGGTTCAATCCAAGCATTTATCTTTACAATGTTAACAATGGTTTATTTGGCACACAAAGTGAGTCAAGACCATTAATTTATACACCTTTTTGTTCAAATACCCATTTTGAACAATCTGAAACTTTGTTGAAAAAATTCTACATACATTAAGGGAGGACTTTATACAATGGGTTTATTAGCAGCTGCAATTGCAATTGGTTTAGCCGCACTAGGTGCAGGTATTGGTAACGGTTTAATCGTATCTAAAACTGTAGAAGGTATCGCTCGTCAACCAGAAGCTCGTGGTACTTTAACAACAACTATGTTCATCGGGGTAGCATTAGTAGAGGCGATTCCTATCATCGCTGTAGTTATCGCGTTCATGGTACAAGGTCAATAATAGTAATTTAACAACGTTCAAAAATGGCGAAGATCATTCGAAAAGAACCTTCGCCATTGCTTTATGTTTTTAATGAACAAAAATTTGTCTTACATTCACATATGTTGAATCTCTGAAGGGAGTGAACATGGTCGTGTCAAATATGTTTGTAGTAGGAGCTGCTGGTCTAAATACGGGAGATATTCTTTTCCAATTAGTCATGTTCCTTATCTTATTAGTATTACTTCGTAAATTCGCATGGGGTCCATTAATGGGCATCATGAAAGAGCGTGAAGACCATATCGCAAACGAGATTGCTTCAGCAGAAAAACAAAATGCAGAAGCGAAAAAGCTGATGGAAGAACAACGTCAAGCAATGAAAGAATCTCGTCAAGAAGTACAAGCTTTAATGGAAAGTGCAAGAAAGTCTGCAGAAGACAAGAAAGAAGAAATCATGGCTACAGCTCGTGCTGAAGCTGATCGTATGAAAGAAGCAGCAAAGAAAGAAATCGAGCAAGAGAAAGAGCAAGCTGTTGCAGCTTTACGTGAGCAAGTAGCGTCATTATCTGTTCTTATCGCTTCTAAGGTAATTGAAAAAGAACTTTCTGAACAAGATCAAGAAAAATTAATCAATGAGTACATTCAAGAGGTAGGGGACGCGCGATGAGCAACGAATTAGTCGCAAAGCGCTACGCACTCGCTCTTTTTCAATTAGCAAACGAACAGAACATGGTCGATCAAATTGAAGATCAGTTACTTGTTGTGAAACAAGTGTTTGTAGAAAACAAAGACTTATTGGAGCTATTAACGCACCCAAAAGTTGAGTTAGAAACAAAAAAACAAATGGTTAGTTCAGCTTTTGCAGGATTAGTACCGTTTGTACAAAATACACTCTTCTTACTATTAGAGCGTCATCGCGTTCATAGTACAGTAGGTGTAATCAATGAATATGTAACACTAGCGAATGAAGCGCGTGGGATTGCTCAAGCAACTGTGTATTCTGTAAAACCTTTAAGTGAAGATGAAGAAAAGGCATTATCAGGAGCATTTGCACGTAAAGTTGGTAAGCAATCATTACGTATTTCAAACGTTGTAGATAAAAGTTTAATTGGTGGCGTGAAGCTTCGAATCGGTAATCGTATTTATGATGGTAGTATCCACGGTAAACTAGAGCGTATCCATCGTGAGCTTCTAGCGAACAGATCGTAGATAGGGGTGAAATGCATGAGCATCAAAGCTGAAGAAATTAGTGCGCTTATAAAAAAGCAAATTGAAAACTATCAGTCTGAAATTAAAGTGAGTGATGTAGGTACAGTTATTCAAGTTGGTGACGGTATCGCACGTGCTCATGGCCTCGACAATGTCATGGCTGGAGAACTTGTTGAATTCTCAAATGGTGTCATGGGTATGGCACAAAACCTTGAAGAAAATAACGTAGGTATCATTATCCTTGGTCCTTATACAAGCATTCGTGAAGGTGACGAAGTGCGCCGTACGGGTCGTATCATGGAGGTACCAGTTGGTGAAGCATTAATCGGTCGTGTTGTAAACTCATTAGGTCAACCAGTAGACGGTTTAGGTCCTATTGAAACAACAAAAACACGTCCAATTGAAAGCCCAGCACCAGGTGTAATGGATCGTAAATCTGTACATGAGCCATTACAAACAGGTATTAAAGCGATTGACGCACTTGTGCCAATCGGTCGTGGTCAACGTGAGTTAATCATCGGTGACCGTCAAACAGGTAAAACATCGGTTGCAATTGATGCAATTCTTAACCAAAAAGGTCAAGATATGATTTGTATCTATGTAGCAATCGGTCAAAAAGAATCAACAGTACGTAACGTAGTAGAAACACTTCGTAACCACGGTGCATTAGATTACACAATCGTTGTAACAGCATCAGCTTCTCAACCAGCTCCATTATTATTCTTAGCACCTTATGCTGGGGTAACAATGGGTGAAGAGTTCATGTATAACGGCAAGCACGTTCTTGTTGTATACGATGATTTAACGAAGCAAGCAGCGGCTTACCGTGAGCTTTCATTATTACTACGTCGTCCTCCAGGTCGTGAAGCATATCCTGGTGACGTATTCTACTTGCATTCTCGCTTACTTGAGCGTGCTGCAAAATTATCAGATGCAAAAGGTGCAGGTTCTTTAACAGCACTTCCATTCATCGAAACACAAGCAGGTGACGTATCTGCTTATATCCCAACAAACGTAATCTCGATTACAGATGGACAGATCTTCTTACAATCTGATCTATTCTTCTCGGGTGTACGTCCAGCGATTAACGCCGGTCTTTCTGTATCACGTGTAGGTGGTTCAGCACAAATTAAAGCAATGAAGAAAGTATCTGGTACGCTTCGTCTAGACTTAGCATCATACCGTGAGCTTGAAGCATTTGCACAGTTTGGTTCTGACTTAGATCAAGCAACACAAGCGAAACTTAATCGTGGTGCACGTACAGTAGAAGTATTAAAGCAAGGCTTACATAAGCCACTTGCTGTTGAAAAACAAGTTGCAATCCTTTACGCGTTAACACGTGGCCATTTAGACGATGTTCCTGTAGCGGATATTACACGTTTTGAGGACGAGTACTTAACATGGTTAGGTTTAAACAGTAAAGAATTACTTGAAACAATTCGCACAACTGGTGGGTTACCAGAAGATGCTGATTTCGAAGCAGCAATCGCAGCATTTAAGAAAACGTTCGTTCCATCTGAATAATAAATAAAAATGAAGGTGAGCATGACACCATTCTGTTCACCTTCCATTACCATGTGATCTTCTGAAAAAAGGTGGTGAAACCTTTGGCATCATTACGTGATATAAAAACAAGAATCACATCGACAAAAAAGACAAGCCAGATTACAAAAGCAATGGAGATGGTTTCAGCTGCCAAGCTTAACCGAGCAGAGCAAAATGCGAAATCATTCGTTCCATACATGGATAAAATCCAAGAAGTTGTAGCAAGTATTGCTGTTGGTAGCAAAGATGCATCTCATCCAATGCTTGTATCACGCCCGATTAAAAAGACAGGTTATCTTGTTATTACATCGGACCGTGGTCTAGCAGGAGCTTACAACAGTAACGTATTACGTACGGTTTATCAAACAATTCAAAAGCGTCATAAGTCAACAGATGAATATGCAATTATTGCCGTTGGTCGTGTAGGTCGTGATTTCTTCAAAAAACGTCAAATTCCGGTGTTTTTAGAAATTACAGGTTTATCTGATCAGCCAACATTTGCTGACATCCAAGGCATTACCTCTCAAACAGTGAATATGTTTGGAGATGGAACGTTTGATGAACTTTATATGTTCTACAACCACTTTGTAAGCGCAATTTCACAAGAGGTAACGGAAAAGAAATTGCTTCCATTAACAGACATTGCTTCTTCAACAAAGCTTATGTCGTATGAATTCGAACCATCACAAGAAGAAATTCTTGAAGTATTATTACCACAGTATGCAGAAAGTTTAATTTACGGTGCATTACTAGATGGTAAAGCAAGTGAGCACGCTGCTCGTATGACAGCGATGAAAAGTGCTACAGATAATGCAAAAGAACTTATTAATTCACTTACTCTATCTTATAACCGAGCTCGTCAAGCTGCAATTACGCAAGAGATCACAGAGATTGTCGGCGGTGCAGCTGCATTAGAATAGAAAATAACTGGTTCTATATCATAGAGAAGCAAGTTAGGAGGGAACACGATGGCAAAAGGACGCGTTACTCAAATCATGGGTCCTGTTGTAGACGTAAAGTTTGACAGCGGACACCTTCCTGAAATTTATAACGCCCTTAAAATTTCTCATAAAGCGAACACTGAAAATGAAGTAGGCATCGAATTAACACTTGAGGTGGCGCTTCACTTAGGTGATGACACAGTTCGTACAGTAGCAATGTCTTCTACTGACGGATTAGTTCGTGGTTTAGCAGTAGAAGATACTGGTGCACCAATTTCTGTTCCTGTTGGTGATATAACATTAGGACGCGTATTTAACGTACTTGGTGAAAACATCGATCTAGATGCACCAATTGAAGCGGGTGCTCGTCGTGACCCAATTCACCGTCAAGCACCAAAGTTTGAAGAATTATCAACACAAGCAGAAATTCTTGAAACAGGTATTAAAGTAGTAGACTTACTTGCACCATACATCAAAGGTGGAAAAATTGGTCTATTCGGTGGTGCCGGTGTAGGTAAAACGGTATTAATCCAGGAATTAATCAACAACATCGCTCAAGAGCACGGCGGTATCTCGGTATTCGCAGGTGTTGGTGAGCGTACACGTGAAGGTAACGACCTTTATCATGAAATGACTGATTCAGGCGTTATTAAGAAAACAGCGATGGTATTCGGTCAGATGAATGAGCCACCTGGAGCACGTCAACGTGTTGCATTAACTGGTTTAACAATGGCAGAATATTTCCGTGATGAGCAAGGTCAAGACGTATTATTCTTCATTGATAACATTTTCCGCTTCACGCAAGCTGGTTCTGAGGTATCAGCATTACTAGGTCGTATGCCATCAGCCGTAGGTTATCAGCCAACGTTAGCAACAGAAATGGGTCAATTACAAGAGCGTATTACGTCAACAAGCGTAGGTTCTGTAACATCAATTCAAGCGATTTACGTACCAGCCGATGACTATACGGATCCAGCTCCAGCAACAACTTTCGCTCACTTAGATGCAACAACAAACCTTGAGCGTAAGCTATCAGAGATGGGTATCTACCCAGCCGTGGATCCTTTAGCATCAACATCTCGTGCGTTATCACCTGAAATCGTTGGTGAAGAGCATTATGCAATTGCTCGTCAAGTACAGCAAACATTACAACGCTATAAAGAGTTACAAGATATTATCGCGATCTTAGGTATGGACGAGCTTTCTGAAGAAGATAAGCTTGTTGTACAACGTGCACGTCGCGTTCAATTCTTCTTATCTCAAAACTTCCACGTGGCTGAGCAATTTACAGGTCAAGCAGGTTCATATGTACCTGTAAAAGAAACAGTTCGCGGCTTCAAGGAAATCCTTGAAGGTAAGTATGATCATTTACCAGAAGATGCATTCCGTCTAGTAGGACGCATCGAAGAGGTAATTGAGAATGCGAAGCGTATGGGAGTAGAAGTTTAATTTAGGGACATAGGAGGTTTTTTAAATGAAGACGATCCATGTCAGTGTAGTCACTCCTGATGGCCCGGTTTATGAATCAGATGTGGAAATGGTAAGTACTAAAGCTCAAAGTGGTGAGTTAGGTGTTTTACCAGGACATATCCCAATGGTTGCTCCTTTACAAATTGGAGCTGTCCGCTTGAAGAAAGGAAGCAGCACAGAACTTGTGGCTGTTAGTGGAGGCTTTCTTGAAGTAAGACCTGACAAAGTGACAATTTTAGCACAGACTGCTGAAAAAGCTGAAGATATTGATTTTGTTCGTGCTGAAGAAGCGAAAAAGCGAGCAGAAGCAAGATTAAACAGTAAACAAGATGACGTTGATTTCAAACGTGCAGAACTTGCACTAAAGCGTGCGATTAACCGTATTGAGATCACACAATATAAATAAAAAAACTTGAGGGCTATCCCTCAAGTTTTTTTTTATTAGCAAATTAGAGAGGTAACAATTGAAATTATTTGTTAATTAAGGAATAATATAAAAGGTGTGTAAAAAGACCCAAATGAGGGGGTTAAGGTCTCAAAAGACGGATAAATAGCTTGAAAAGCAACTTGTGGTTATACAACAGGTAGTATAGGGACGAAAGGTAATCGTAACGTAGAAATATAGAGGAACAGTCCATAGGACGGTACAGAATGGGAAGGGTAGTGGAGATGAAAAGCATTAAGGGGAAAATATTAATCGGTTTTTCAATCGTGTTAATAATGTTTGCATTGTTAAGTACATATAGCTATGTAACCATTCGTGCTTTATCAAAAGAATTAGATGAAATTGCTTCTCATAATATTCAAGTGTTAGAAGCGACAAATGCTATGTCATTTAGTGTAGCGAACCGAGCGAAGCTAGCAAGGGACTACATTTTGTTTGATCGTGACGAATCCAAAGAACAATTTATTCAAGAAACGGAAAAAGCAATTGAACAAGAAAAACGACTATTTGAATTGAGTAAACAGGGAGAGGCTGAAACCGTTCAACAGCGCGAATCTGCTTTGCAAAAGGCGCAAGCAGAGACAGCGAAATGGTTAAATCTTGTCATACAGGAAATTATTCCAATGTATGACGCTGGGAAGACAGAGGAAGCGCTTAAGTTAATGGAAGTGAAATGTTTGCCATATAGTGAAGCTGCCATTAATGCTTGGATCGAGGTGGTTAACCTACAAGATCAGGCAACGAATAAGCAGGTAGATGAAATGGAGAGTGAAGTTGCACAGTCAAGAGTGGTGTTGTCAGTTGCTTCACTTATTGCGATTTTGAGTGGTATTTTTATTGCTATCTTTCAAGCTCGTCGCATCTCCTCTGGTATTGAACTTGTAGTAGGTCGCCTTGAATCAGTCGCAAAGGGTAATCTTCAGCAAGAACCATTGAAAGTAAAAACAGAAGATGAAGTAGGTCGATTAATGTATGTATTAAATGAAATGACACAAAAACTTCAATATTTAATCGGCCAAATTAGTCGTACGTCTCGTCAAGTGGGAGAGTCAGCATTAGATTTAAGTGAAACAGCTGAGCATTCTTCGTATATTTCTAAACAAGTGACATCTTCTATTCAGGAAATTGCCTATGGAGCTGAAACATCTTCACAAAGTGCAAAAGAATATGTAACGGCAATGGATAGTATGTCTATTCAAGTTCAACGAATTGCGGAGTTTTCTCTTGATATGGCGAATGAAGCTCATAAAACATCGGAGCAAGCAGGAGAAGGTGACAACTTTGTTCAAAAAGCCATTTCTCAAATGAACTCAATTGAAGAGTCCGTTGGTGTATCTGGAGAGTTGGTAAGTCGATTAGGCGAACATTCAAAAGAAATTGGACAAATTGTAGAGGTCATTACAGCCATCTCAGGGCAAACCAATTTACTTGCTTTGAATGCAAGCATTGAAGCAGCTAGAGCTGGGGAACATGGTCGTGGCTTTGCTGTTGTAGCTGAGGAAGTGCGTAAATTAGCCGAACAATCTAAACACTCTGCTGATCAGATTACACAGTTAGTAACAAGTATTCAAGTGGATACAATAAAAGCGGTTGAATCGATGTCAAAAGGCAAGCAAGATGTAGCTGAAGGAATGTTACTCATTAATAAAACAGGTGAAGTTTTCCAGACTATTTTACAGTCTATTCAGAACGTCTCGGAAAAAATGGAAGAAGTTTCTTCTTCTACTGAACATATAGCTGGCACTGCGGAAGAATTAAATTCAACAGTTGTGGCACTATCCCAAATTTCCGATCAATCTTCTGAGCATTCAAAAGGAGTGTTGACAATATCCGAGCAGCAATTGCAATCCATGAAGCACGTAAATGAAGCTGCGGCAACCCTTACCGCTTTATCAAAAGAATTGAATGAAGAAACGACAAAATTTACGTATTAAGATGTGGATACCTATAGTCTGTTCAAAATGAGTCAAAGCCCTTAAAGAGCAACATTTTTAGACGTGTTTTTAGTTAAAGGGTAGATAAAATATAGATACTAAACCATTATTTTCTTAAAATAAATGTTTTTCATAAAAATCCTTGGGTATAAAACAAGTAAACAATAAAGAAACTTATACATAAGGAGTGATGATAAAATGTTATGGACAATTATTGGAGTTTTATTATTAGCATGGTTACTAGGTGTAGTCTTCGACGTAGGTAGCTTAATTCATGCACTACTCGTTATTGCTCTAATCGTTCTAGTTGTTAAATTAATTAAGCGTGCTTAACGAAATAACCGCTCTTTTTCAAAAGAGCGGTTATTTTTTTGTAGCTTATTTACTACATATAGTAGAGACAGGTTTGCAGTCTTAATTTTGTCGACACTATTAACTAGATTTGTTATAATGATAGCGATTACATTTAGAAAAATCAGAAAATTAGGCAGGAGGTGGGTAAGTGAACTTCCAAAATGTTTATTTTAATAATTATGTCATTGTATCAGCTTTTTTACTGATTGGTATTTTACTTCCGGTTGTTGCGTTGACGATTGGAAAATGGTTGCGGCCACATGCGCCAACGAAAGGGAAGCAAACAACATATGAAAGTGGTATTGAACCGTTTCACGATGCAAGAATTCAATTTAACGTAAGGTATTACATCTTTGCGTTATTATTTGTAATCTTTGATGTCGAAGCGGTTTTTTTATACCCATGGGCAGTAGCTTACAACGAGCTTGGTTTATTTGCACTCGTTGAAATGCTTATTTTTGTGGCGATGCTATTAATTGGTCTTTTATATGCTTGGAAGAAGAAGGTGTTGAAATGGAATTAAACATGAGTAACATCTCAAAACAAGAATTAGAAGAAATGCAAAAAAACATCTTTTTAACAACACTTGAACAATTAAAGGCATGGGCAAGAAGTAATTCCCTATGGCCACTTACATTCGGACTGGCTTGCTGTGCCATTGAAATGATGGGAGTAGGATCTTCTCACTACGATTTGGATCGATTCGGTTCTTTCTTTCGGACATCGCCTCGTCAATCTGATGTGATGATTATCTCAGGAACGGTAACAAAGAAGATGGCCCCAGTTGTTAAAAGGCTGTATGATCAAATGCCTGAGCCAAAATGGGTCATTGCGATGGGTTCTTGTGCAACCGCTGGAGGACCATATGTGAAGTCATATGCTGTTGTAAAAGGTGTGGATCAAATCATTCCTGTTGATGTCTATATCCCGGGGTGTCCACCAAATCCAGCTGCTTTAATTTACGGTATTAATAAGTTAAAAGAGAAAATAAGATACGAAGCGAAGACAGGAAAGCGAGTGATGTAGTCGATGAGTGAAGACAAATCACTAGAGGAAGTAAAAAGGGAAGCGGCAAGAAAAGCAAAAGCAGCCGCAGCAGCGAAAGCGAAGGCCGCCGCCAAAGCAAAAGCAGTCCATGAAAGTGAATCTAACCATCAACCACAACAAGAAGAAAAACCATCTCCTAATCAATCATTTCTAGATAAATATGTAACGGTCATTCAAGAGCATTTAAATGAATATGCCATCCACGATTACTATATTAATCGTCTCTCAAAACACGTACCCACTATCGTAGCCAACCATGATACATACTTCCAAGTTGCGCAATTATTACAAACACATGAAGAATTAGCGTTTGATTATTTATCTGATTTACACGGAACGGATTTTCAGACACATTTTGAGATCTATGTACATTTATTTTCATCTCAACATAAACAATCTGTTGCGTTAAAGGTGAGAGTAAATCGAAATCATCCTGTCGTTTCATCCCTGCAACCCGTTTGGCCTGGAGCTGATTGGCCAGAGCGCGAAACGTTTGATTTATTAGGAATCTCTTTTACTAATCATCCAAACTTGAAGCGAATTATGCTATCAGATGATTGGGTTGGTCATCCTTTACGAAAAGACTACGAAGCTGATGATGTGGAGGTGTAGCGAGTGATTCGTACAGAAGAAATGCTTTTAAATGTCGGTCCGCAACACCCTAGTACACACGGCGTGTTTCGTCTCGTTTTAAAAATTGATGGCGAAATCATTACGGAAGCTACACCTGTAATTGGATATTTGCACCGAGGAACAGAAAAATTAGCGGAAAATCTTCAATATACACAAATCATTCCTTATACCGATCGTATGGATTATTTATCAGCAATGACGAACAATTATGTATTATGTCATGCGGTCGAAACAATGATGGACATTACATTGCCTGAGCGAGCTGAATATTTGCGTATCCTTGTGATGGAGCTAGGTAGAGTAGCAAGCCACCTTGTTTGGTGGGGAACATATTTACTTGATATTGGTGCAGTTAGTCCATTTTTGTATGCGTTTCGTGAAAGAGAAATGATTATTAACTTACTAAATGAATTATCAGGAGCACGTCTCACCTTTAATTATATGCGTATAGGGGGAGTGAAATGGGATGCTCCAGAAGGGTGGATTGAAAAAGTAGAGGAGTTTGTTCCGTACATGAGGGAGCAGTTAAAGGGTTACCACGATCTTGTATCAGGCAATGAAATCTTTTTAAATCGTGTAAAAGGCATCGGCATTTACTCAAAAGAAGAGGCTCTGCAATATTCACTAAGTGGGGCGAACTTACGGTGTACAGGAATGAAATGGGACCTTCGGAGAGCTGAACCTTATTCGATCTATGATCGTTTTGATTTTAACATTCCTATTCGTGAAAAGGGAGATGCCTTTGCGAGATACGAGTGTCGACTTGAAGAAATAGAAGAATCACTCAAAATTATTGAACAAGCGGTTGAACAAATGCCAAGGCACGGAGACATTATGGCAAAAGTACCAAAAATCATTAAGCCGCCTAAAGGAGAAGTGTTTGTTCGAATTGAATCGCCACGAGGTGAAATTGGCTGCTACATTGCCAGCGAAGGCAAAAAAGAGCCTTACCGATTAAAGTTTCGTAGACCCTCTTTTTATAATCTACAAATCTTACCGAAATTGTTGAAGGGAGAGAACATTGCAAACTTGATTACGATCTTAGGCGCCATTGACATTGTGTTAGGGGAGGTCGACGGTTAATGATTGAGAGTTTACTGCAATCATCTCCTAGTTGGATGAACTTTTTTGTGTTTTTTGGATTAGCCACTTGTTTTTTATTTGTAGTTTTAGGGTTCGTTACGTACGGCATTCTAGCTGAGAGGAAAGTCATGGGATTTATGCAAGGAAGGTATGGGCCGAACCAAGTTGGTGGACGATGGGGATTGTTACAAACAGTGGCGGATGTATTAAAGCTTCTTTTAAAAGAAGATACAATCCCGAAAGTGGCCGATCGTCCGTTGTTCATCTTGGCTCCAGTGTTGGCATTTACTCCAGCGTTTATGGTGTTAGCGACGATTCCTTTTACAGAGCAGCTTCAGTTTGCCGATATCGGTATTGGTTTACTTTATTACATTGCGATTTCAGGATTATCAACGGTGGGGATTGTTGCAGGGGCTTGGGCATCGAATAATAAGTATGCACTTTTAGGAGGAATGCGTGCAGCGGCGCAAATGATTTCGTATGAAGTGCCCCTTGTCATGTCCATTGTTGGAGTTGTCCTTTTAACAGGCAGTTTAAATTTAAATGAAATTGTGTACGCACAACAAGATGTATGGTATATCTTTGTGCAGCCTATAGGATTCATTGTTTTCTTTATTGCTTCTGTAGCAGAGTTAAACCGAACACCTTTTGATTTACCAGAAGCGGAGTCTGAGCTTGTTGCGGGATTTCATGTTGAATATTCAGGGTTCCGCTGGGCGTTCTTTATGCTTGCTGAGTACGTTTACTTTTTTGCGATGGCATCATTAACAACGGTTTTATTTTTAGGAGGATGGCATCCTGTTTTCTCGTTAGACTTTATTCCAGGAGCCGTTTGGTTTGCGTTAAAGTTTAGTGTAGTTGTGTTTGTGCTTATTTGGTTCCGTGTCTCATTTCCACGTGTACGTGCAGATCAACTCATGGAATTTGGGTGGAAAGTGTTGCTTCCGGTGGCATTAGCCAATATCTTTATCACCGCTCTTGTGAAGGAACTATTCTTTTAATGATGTAAGTAGAAAGGAAAGGGTGAAGAATATGCTTGGTTTAGCAAAAGGATTAGCTTATACACTTAAAAACTTAACGAAGAAAAAAGTCACATACGACTATCCAAATGAACCTTTACCGCTTCCAGATCGCTTTCGAGGTATTCAAAAATTTTATCCTGAAAAATGCATTGTGTGCAATCAGTGCGCCAATATTTGTCCAACTGACTGCATTACATTAACAGGTAAAAAACACCCCGATCCAACGAAAAAAGGGAAAATCATTGATACGTATGATATAAATTTTGAGATTTGTATTTTATGTGATTTGTGTACAGAAGTTTGTCCGACAGAAGCGATTGTTATGACAAGCAATTTTGAATTAGCTGAGTATAGTCGCGATGCGCTGTTTAAAGATATGAAGTGGCTTGATGAAAATAATCAACACGTGCGAGAGGAGAATAAAGCATGATGTTCTCAGGTGAATACATCATCTTTTTATGTCTTGCTCTTATTGCCATCGCAGGGGGCATTTGCATGTTGAGATTGTCTAAAGTGGTGCACATGGTCGTTGCCCTTGTTTTTACATTTGTCAGTATCGCTGGTTTATATGTGTTGTTATCAGCAGAATTTGTCGCTGCTGTGCAAATTCTCATTTATTCAGGTGCGATTACCATCATCATGTTATTTGGAATTATGCTTACTAAACACAATGACCAAACATTTCCTCATATAAAAAGGTGGAAAAAGGCAATCATCCTTGCATCCATTCTTTTATTTGCGATGGTGATGTTTTCTGCCATTAGTAACTTACCACTAGAAGGTGAAGCCACTTCACTACATGAAGAGAACACAAAACAGATTGGAATTGCATTGTATTCAACTTTTATTATCCCATTTGAATTAACGTCTGTCTTATTATTAGTAGCACTTATTGGAGCTGTTATTCTAGCTAAGAAAGAAGATAAGGAGGCGGAAAACAGTGAGTAGTAATCCGTTATCGTCGTATCTGGTGTTAGCACTTATTCTATTTTGTATCGGCTTATATGGTGCGCTTACAAAGCGTAATGCAGTCATTGTGCTTATTTGTATTGAATTGATGCTAAACGCGGTAAATATCAATTTAATCGCATTTAGTAAATATGGAATGGATGCGAATATAACAGGTCAAATCTTTTCGTTGTTTACCATTACTGTAGCAGCGGCAGAAGCAGCGGTCGGCTTAGCTATTTTAATTGCGCTTTATCGCAATCGTAAAACGGTAAATGTGGATGACATGAACGCATTAAAGAATTAAGAGAGAACCTTTCATTAAAAAAGGGGGGACAAATCGATGATGGCGAATGCTTGGTTGATACCACTCTTTCCACTTGTCTCGTTTATTTTACTGCTAGTTATAGGAAGAAAGTTAAAAGAAAAAAGTGCATATGTCGGTATTCTTTTCACTTTTGTTTCTGTGGTTTTTTCAGCCCTTGTGGTTGTTGACCGTTTCTATATGCCGACACTTAAGCAAGAAGGTACATGGTTTACGATTGGTGATGTGTTGGTCCAATTTGGGTTTGAAGTCACACCGTTAAATGCGCTAATGCTTATCATTGTTTCAGTGGTTAGCCTGCTTGTACATATATATGCGAATGCTTATATGAAAGGCGAAGAGCGATTATCAACCTTCTATGCGTACCTTGGTCTATTCACCTTTGCTATGCTCGGCCTCGTTTTATCGCCTAACTTGCTGCAACTTTATCTGTTTTGGGAGCTAGTCGGACTTGGCTCATTTTTGCTTATCGGATTTTATTTTCAAAAAGAAGAAGCAAAAGCCGCTGCTAAAAAAGCGTTTATCATGACACGCATTGGAGACATTGGCCTTTTTATTGGTATCATTCTATTATTTTGGGAGGTTGGTAGTTTTAATTATGAAGACATCTTCACCGCCCTTAATGGTGAGACCCTTTCACCTACAATGATTACACTAACAAGCATCCTTATCTTTATCGGAGCGATTGGAAAATCAGGTCAATGGCCACTTCATTCATGGCTGCCCGATGCAATGGAAGGTCCCACTCCTGTTTCAGCTCTGATCCATGCTGCGACGATGGTTGCTGCAGGTGTATACCTCGTTGCTACAATGTTTCCGTTATTTTTAGAGAGTAAGCTTTCTTTAACAATTGTTGCAACAGTCGGAGGATTAACAGCTCTATTTGCTGCATCGATTGCGTTAGTGCAAACAGATATAAAAAGAATCTTGGCGTATTCGACGATTAGCCAACTGGGGTATATGATGCTTGCGTTAGGATCAGCAGGCTATGTGGCGGGAGTTTTTCACTTAATGACACATGCATTTTTTAAAGCGCTTCTCTTTTTAGCAGCAGGGAGTGTCATTCATTCCATCCACGTTCAACATGTTGAAAAACTCGGTGGACTTTGGAAGCCGATGAAAGTGACAGCTCTCTTTTTTCTAATCGGCACGTTAGCCATTAGTGGTGTACCTCTATTTTCAGGCTTTTTTAGTAAAGAGGAAATCTTAATCGCTACATGGAATGACGGTCGATATGTTTTGTTTATCTTGGCACTTCTCACCGCTTTTTTAACAGCATTTTATATGTTCCGCTTATTTTTCCTTGTGTTTGCTGGTAAATCTCAAGCACCTATTCCTAAACAATCCGCTACATCTCTATACATGACGGTTCCTATGGGGGTATTAGGCTTTTTAGCTATCTTTAGTGGGTATGTTCATACACATTGGTTTGGGACGTTTTTAGGTGATTGGCTCATTAGTGATCGTCCGTCATTGCAAACTTCTCACGCTGAAGGACCTCTTTGGATCATGGTTGTAACAGTCATGCTTTCACTACTTGGAATTGGTTTAGCTTATATCGTATATAAAAGGGAGGTTATCTCTCGGAGTTGGTTGAGTAATTCGTTTCCAACTACCACAAAAGTACTTGTTCACGGCTACTACGTAGATGAGCTTTACAAAGCAACGATTGTAAAGGGCGTCTTACTGATTTCTCTCCTATTTAATTATATTGAAACGTTCCTTGTTAAAGGGGTGCTAAATAGCATTGTGAGTACGGTTGTAACTTTAAGTAAGTTAGGTTCTCACAGTCAAAACGGTCAAGTTCAGCGCTATGGGTTTGTTGCCTTTATTGGATTGGCGTTGCTGATGTTGTTATTCGTTTTGAAGGGAGGCGTATAATATGTTGCTTACGTTTTTAATTTTCTCCCCGCTTCTTGGTTTACTTGCATTGCTTTTTTTAAAAGAAAAGAACAAAAAGCGAACACGATGGAGTGGAGTCCTTTCCACACTCACTCCACTCATATTGGCATGGACAACATATATACAAGTACGAGCAGGGCGATCTTATACATCGTTTTCACAACAGCATGAATGGTTTCGTTTTGGATATGTAGAAAATCCAACCAACTTGTATGCCATTCAGTATGAGGTTGGAATTGATGGGTTTTCGCTTATTCTTCTCGTATTAACGGCCACTCTGTCGACATTGGCAGCCATTGCTTCATTATCGATTCAAACGGGGGTAAGAGCTTACTTTTCTTTATTTCTACTATTAGAAGTAGGGATGCTCGGTGTATTTACAGCTCAAAACCTCATTTTGTTTTTCATCTTTTTTGAGTTAACACTCATCCCGATGTTTTTGTTAATTGGTAAATGGGGTGGTTTTCAACGGGAAAAAGCAGCTTACACTTTTCTTCTATACAATGGAATCGGATCGGCCATTTTATTAGTTGTCATTATGACATTATTTGCGAAAACAGGTACGTCGAATTTTAATCTTTTAACAGATATATTAACAAATGAAACGATAACCGTCTTATCACCGAAAGAAAAGTGGGGAGTTTTCCTTGCGTTACTCGTTGCCTTTGCAGTTAAGTTACCGGTATTTCCTCTTCACACGTGGATGGTACGCGTTCATGTGCAAGCACCACCGCCAATTGTGATGCTTCATGCCGGTGTTTTATTGAAAATTGGTGCGTTTGGGTTCATTCGATTTGGAATGGGGTTATTTCCAGAAGAGTTTGCATCGATTGCCATGATCATTGTGGCATTGGGAGTTGTGAACGTCTTATACGGTGCATTCTTAGCTTGGAGACAAGATGATTTACGAAAAGTACTTGCTTATTCAAGTATTTCTCACATGGGGATTGTGTTAATAGGGCTAGGTGCTTTAAATAGTGCCGGTATTCAAGGAGCGATGTTTCAAGTCATTTCTCACGGATTAATTTCGGCTTTGTTGTTCTTCCTTGTCGGTCTTTTGCTAGAGCGAGCAGCAACGACAACAATCTCAAAGTTAGGTGGAGTAGCAAGCTCAATGCCTATTTTTGGTGGCGTACTACTAACAGGTGCAATGGCTTCGTTGGGCTTACCTGGCTTATCAGGATTTATTAGTGAATTTATGGCCTTTTTAGGGGCATTTAAGCAATTTCCTTGGTTAGCGACTGTTGGAACGATTGGGCTTATTATGACCGCTGTTTATATGTTAAGAGCGGTATTGAGTATCACATTTGGTCGATTAAATGTATCGCTCGTTCATCAGACAGATATGGCTAAAACAGATATAATGGTCGCCTCTATCTTTCTCTTCTTCATTATAACAATTGGTGTATACCCGAACGTACTAATAAGCGTTATTCAACCATCGTTACAAGTTATACTAGACGGGTTAGGGGGTGGATGATGTGAACATGGAGACGTTATTAAGTTATCAGTGGGGAGCTATGGTACCAGAGTTTATTATTTTAGGAGTCGCAACATGTTTGTCGCTTCTTGATTTATTTGCTTCAAAGAATGTGAACCGGCGATGGTTTGGTTATATCGGAATAGTTGGAATTGCACTCGCATTTGTTTCACTTCTTACATTATTAAATGAACCACCTATTACGATTTTAGAAAATACGTTTCGACTTGATGGGTTTGCCAAAGCATTTAAACTTCTTTTATTAGTAGGTGGCGCGATTGTCATGATGTTAGCTATTCAATACGAACCAAAAGAGAGGATAGACGATAGAGGGGAGTTTTATTATCTTTTCTTAACCGCGTTACTAGGAGCGATGTTCATGACTTCTAGCGGTGATCTTATTACATTGTTTATTGGGTTAGAACTTCTGTCTCTTTCTTCTTATATTTTAGCAGGTATTAGAAAAAAACATCTTCCATCGAATGAAGCGGCGATGAAATATGTCATTAACGGTGGTATTGCAACGGCGATTACGTTATTTGGGATAAGTTATGTATACGGATTGACTGGATCAACGAACTTACTGACGATTGCGTCAAAAGTCACCTTTTTAGATGGCCAGTCTTATGAGCAAATGCTGTCGCTTGCTTTTATGCTTATGCTTGTGGGCCTATCCTTTAAAGTAGCGACTGTACCTTTTCACATGTGGGTACCTGATGTATACGAAGGCGCTCCGACACCTGTCACCGCTTTTTTGAGTGTTGTGTCAAAAATAGCAGGATTTGCTCTTTTACTTCGTTTGTTTTTAACAGTTTTTGCAAGTGCTCCAGCACAACAAATGACAACATCAATCTTACAGTCTATGCAAAGTTACATTGGAATCATAGCGGGAGTGACGATGATCGTTGGTAATCTCATTGCATTGAGGCAACAAAATATAAAGAGATTATTTGCCTATTCCAGTATTGCTCATGCAGGTTACTTATTTGTGGCATTTACTGCGTTATCACCTTTTATGTTAGATGCAATTTGGTTTTATTTATTAGCCTATGTGTTCATGAATCTAGGTGCATTTGCTATTATTCAACTTGTAGCGAGTTCGAGTGGTACTACAAAATTAGAATCGTTTACGGGGTTATATAAGCGATCGCCGTTTCTGGCAGTGAGTATGACAATCTTCTTGCTTTCTTTAGCGGGAATACCAGGTACGGCGGGTTTTATTGGTAAGTTAAATATTCTTGTGGGTGCACTATCTGTTTCTGCTACTCATTATGTGCTCGTAAGCATTATGATTATAACGACTGTCATTTCTTACTACTATTATTTTACAATATTTGTTTACATGTTCTTTCGGGGTGGTGATAGAACCGAACCCTTTAAGAAGCCGAGTGGGTTCGTTTTATCAATTGGTTTTTGTGCATGTATTACGGTTTTGTTAGGAGTAGTACCAAACCTTGCTTATTCGTTCTTCTTCGATCAGTTTAGTGGTTTTACAGATTTTTTCTCCTAAAGTGATATTTACGTAAGAACAGGTAGTGTGCTTTAATAAGTGGAAGACGAAAAGGATTGACAAGAGAATTTAGCTTGTCAGTCCTTTATGTGTGAACTTGAAGTGTTAGAAAAATGAGGGAGTGAATATTATATGATGATACCAGGAGCTGGGCCACAAGCTTTGTTAGCCATTATTTCTCATTTATTATTCATGATTATTACTTGGTATGCATTGCAAGGGTTCCAACTTGAGAAATTGATGAAACCAAATCGGGTACTGCAAGCAAGAGTAATGATGATTTTATTAACAATTGCAATTGGATCGGCCGTTAGCAATTTCTTTTTAGATTACTTATTCTGGTCTCAACGTATTTCTTCATTATTTTAATGACGTTTTTATCTCTTTAATTGTGAAAGATTGAACATGCAAAAATGTCGCTTCTCTGTCTAAATGTGACGACCATTTTCATGTATGCCACTTTTTATTCTGGAAAAAATGAGGATAAGGAGAGGGAGTGGCAAAATGAATAAAAAAATTAGTGTCTTTTTAGCTATTTTCATTCTAGCTTTATTCATATATCATGGAAATTATGTGAGTCAAGCACAAAGCAACGATAGGACGATTGTGCAATTGGCTCAAGTTCTTCAACAACAAGAGATTGATGTAGACGAATGGTCGTTATATGCAAAGGAAGAAGTAACATCGATTCAAGATGAAGATGACTTTTACAAAAAAATAAATGAGCTTAAACGTGTATTTAGTGGTTTCAATTGGGAGTTAAAGAGGGAAAGAGAAGTGTGGAAAGCCGTTGGTCTAAATGTAAGTGGCTCAATCACAGAGAAAATTACCTTTGCTTATACACCCACAAAAAAGATGAAGCATGCGTATATACTATATCATGTGACAGGCATAGGCTGGAGCAACGATAAGTGGCGTTCTTATGAAGAGATGTTTCAAGCACGTTATGACAAGCTCTTTTTATCAAATCCCATAATTTTCTCTTGTATAAAAGGTGAATTAGATGATAAGATGGAAAGTGTTTTGTCTTTGGAAATTGATCATTTATTAAAAGCTTTTCATGCAACACCGGTTGAATCGATTACCGAAGAGTCATTCGTATCAGTGTCGGCATATACTGAATTGTGGGAAAACGCAATTTCGACAAAAGAACAGCAGATGAATTTACAGATAGCACTACGAGAGACAGGATTGGGCGGTCAAACAACCCTAGTTGTTGGCACACCCATCATCACGTCTGAATATTAATATATAGAAAATGGACGCGGAGGGGAATACCTTGGAAAAAATCATCGTCCGCGGCGGAAAAAGGTTAAACGGTACTGTAAAAGCAGAAGGTGCTAAAAATGCCGTGTTACCTATTATCGCTGCAACTTTATTAGCTAGTGATGGAAAAACAGTTCTAAATGATGTACCAGCTCTCTCCGATGTATTTACAATTAGCGAAGTTTTACGTCATCTTAATGCAGAAGTAGACTTTGGGACAAATCGTGTTGTTGTAGATGCATCGAGAGAATTAAAAACAGATGCACCGTTTGAATATGTAAGAAAAATGCGCGCATCCGTTCTTGTTATGGGTCCACTACTAGGACGCACAGGAAAAGCACGCGTTGCATTACCAGGTGGCTGTGCAATTGGCTCAAGACCGATTGATCAGCACCTTAAAGGCTTTGAAGCAATGGGAGTTAAAGTGAAAGTCGGAAACGGATTTATTGATGCAGAAGTAGACGGTAAATTACGTGGAGCTAAGATTTATCTAGACTTCCCAAGTGTTGGTGCAACAGAGAATATTATGATGGCAGCAGCATTAGCTGAAGGAACAACCATTATTGAAAATGTTGCAAAAGAACCAGAAATTGTCGATCTAGCAAACTTTCTAAATGCAATGGGAGGTAAAGTGCGAGGTGCTGGTACAGGTACAATTCGAATTGAGGGTGTTAAGAAATTATATGGTGCAAACCATGTAATTATTCCAGACCGTATTGAAGCAGGAACATTTATGGTAGCTGCTGCAATTACAGGTGGAAATGTACTTGTGCGCGGTGCTGTAATGGAGCACTTAAGCTCACTTGTTGCCAAAATGGAAGAGATGGGTGTTAAAATTACTGAAGAGGAAGATGGCCTACGTGTTATCGGTCCTGAAAAGTTAAAAGCAGTGGATATTAAAACAATGCCACACCCAGGCTTCCCAACTGATATGCAGTCACAAATGATGTCATTATTGCTAGCAGCTGAAGGTACAAGTATGATTACTGAAACTGTGTTTGAAAATCGTTTTATGCACGTTGAAGAGTTCCGTCGTATGAATGCCGATATTAAAATCGAAGGACGTTCTGTGATTATTAATGGACCTTCTAAGCTTCAAGGTGCAGAAGTAGCAGCAACAGATCTTCGCGCAGCAGCAGCTTTAACATTAGCTGGTTTAGTAGCAGATGGATATACACGCGTAACGGAACTAAAACACTTAGATCGCGGTTACGTCGATTTCCATGGTAAATTACTTGCATTAGGTGCCGATATTGAACGTGTAAACGAAGCAGTTGAAACAAATGATGAAGCAAAGCAAGTCTCATCTGATATAAACTAATTTTTCGATAAAAAGTCGTCCTTGGGTTTCCAAGGGCGACTTTTTTATTTCAGTCATAAAAGGTTGTCCATCTCCATACAAATGTTATGAAGATCATTCTTATCCTAAACAGGCAATGGAGGTTCAATATTGATGAAGCATCTAAAACCAGTAGTCCTACTCGTCTCAGCTTTCTTTTTTATTGTATTAATGATTCCCACGTTACTTGTCATTCCTTTTGGTGATAAAACAGGTGGTGAGCTTACAGAACAACCTTCATCGGTCAAGCAACAGACAGAAGCGAAAGTAGGTCCTAAAGTCGAAGTAGCCGTTTATAGAATGAAAACAAAACAAGTTGAAAAGCTACCATTAGAAGATTATGTTGTTGGCGTAGTGGCATCTGAAATGCCAGCTAATTTTGAAATAGAAGCGTTAAAGGCACAAAGTTTAGCAGCTCGAACTTACATTGTACAAAGAATGTTAAATGGTGATATTGGTACAGAACTTCCTGAAGGAGCCAATATTTCTGATACCGTGACTCATCAAGTGTATAAAAGTCCAGATGAACTAAAGCTTCAATGGAAAGGTGATTACAAAAGAAACATGGAGCGAGTCACCAAGGCTGTGCAAGAAACGGCAGGACAAATTTTGACATTTGAAGATCAACCTATTAGCGCACAATTTTTCTCAACAAGTAATGGATATACAGAGAACTCAGAAGAATACTGGTCAAATGCTCTTCCATACTTGAAAAGTGTAGAAAGTCCATGGGATAAAAAATCACCAAAATTCACAGATCAAAAAGTGATGTCATTAAAAGAATTTGAACAACGTCTAGGGGTAAAATTTCCGACAGATGGTTCGCTAGGTAAAGTCGTTTCTCGCACAACAGGAAAGCGAATTGCAACGGTTGAAATTAGTGGTAAAACATTAACAGGAAAAGAAATTCGAGACAAACTAAGTTTAAACTCGGCAGATTTTAATTGGGTAAAGAAAGGTAACCAAATTGTCATCACAACAAAAGGTTCAGGTCACGGTGTTGGAATGAGCCAATATGGTGCAAACGGGATGGCAGCAGAAGGAAAATCCTATCAAGACATTGTTTCGCATTACTATAAAGGAGTCGTCATTGCATCACCCGATCAATACGCGTCAAAACTAACTGCGAAACAATAATAGAATCGATGCAGGCGTCGTGCTTGCATCGATTTTTATTTGTTGGAATAGGGTAGGTAATTGATGTCATTTTTCCTTCAATTAACGTAGTCAATGTTATCTTAAAAGAGTAGTATCCTTAAATGAGGTAATCTCATTTAAGGGGTAGAAGAGAAGGATAGAAACCAATAAGGGATCAACAATGAGGACGTCTATTTTATCTTCTATGGAAGGCGAGCTATCTTCAGTGAAAATTAATCGGTTATTGTTTTCTAGCGACTTAATCAAAGTTCGTCATATCAACTTGTATAATCCTGCAAACTTTGTCGAACAATAATCTAAAAAACTTTTTTTCATGTGTATATATTTAACAGATTCTGTTCACAATGATTGCAGAGGTGATTATAAATGAGAGAAGAAGAAAAGAATCGAGTTTCTCAATCGTCAAAATTACAAAAGGTTTTAAGAAAACGTTGGGTATTTCCGGCAATTTATTTAATGAGTGCAGCAATCATTCTTACAGCAGTCCTTTGGTTTCAAGCAAATGGCCCAGAAAATGCACAAGATAAAAAGAATGATGCTTCAGAAGGTACAGCATACGATCCTAATCAAGATGCAGTAGAAGTAAACAGTGCAATGGAAGAGTTAGTAATGCCTGTAGCAGAAGAAGTAGAAACAGTGATTCAAAAGCCATTCTACGATAGCAAAGCTTCAAAAGAAGAACAAGAAGCAGCGCTTGTATTCTACAACAATACGTATCATCCAAATACAGGAATTGATATTGCTGCAAAAGATGGTAGTGCATTTGAAGTAGTTGCTGCAGCTAGTGGTTCGGTTGTTAATGCTGAAAAAGATCCTTTACTTGGATATGTTGTCGAAGTAGAGCATGCAGATGGTGTCGTTACAAACTATCAGTCGCTAGAAGGTGTGAGTGTAGAAGTGGGTGACACAGTTACACAAGGTCAAGTGATTGGACAAGCTGGTCAAAATATCTACAATCAAGAAGCAAAAACGCATGTCCACTTTGAAGTACGTAAAGATGGCGTTGCGGTTAATCCAGATAGTTATTTTGGAAAAACATTATCATCGATTAAAGTAGAGGCAGAAACACCAGCATCTGAATCAGATAAAGAAGACGCTGAGTCAGGTGAAAAAGAAGAAAGTAAACCTGAATCAGATGAACCATCAACTGATAAAGACAAACAGTCTGAAACAGAAGGTTCTTCAGATGAAGAAAAAGATGTGAACGATGTAAAAGAAGAAGATTCTTCTACATCTCTTAATAAAACAGCATAATGAAGAAGAAGTCGAGAATGACTCGGCTTCTTTTTTTTTTTTGACTCATCAGTTAACAGGTTATCTTATAAGCGAAAAGACTCATATTCCAATTATATGAGAACAAGTATTGACGAATGGATAAAAAAATGTAATATTTTACTTATTAGAATATTCTTAAAATTAATAGTTGTTTCGTTAGAACAATATTGATAACGGTTACAAAAGAGGAGGGATAGCATGCTGGTGTTGAGTTTACTCGTTATCATTACACTAATTAGTATTTTTTTGGGATTACGGAAACGAAAAACATTCTTCTTTGCCGTTCCATTTTTAAGTTTATTTCTTTATTTTGTGGTTGAAGTTGCACTTGTACCAGCTCCATTCTTTGAAACAGTTAAATTTATTTTTAGTTTGCAGTAAAAAATATGTTCACCTCTAGTTTAGACACCTCGTTCTTTACCTTACAGCAAGAATTCACATTTTGGATATTCATTCATTTATCACCTATCTCAACAAAGTAATAAGGAAACCACCACTTGTTCTTGTACACCACTGTATCGTTTTAACTACCTATCGATTTTTTTCTATCAAGTTCTTTTTTTAGATCGCTGTTTTTTATTATTTAAGGATGAGCAAAGCAGAAATGAACGCTTTGTCGTTTTTATCAACATGTAATTGTGTCCTCAAGTGACGTCTCTTTCATTTCTGTTATTTTTTACTTTGAAAGGATGTGATGCGTATCAATTAATGCATAGGAAAAAGTTGTGTGGAAATAAAAAGCTTTCAACATTTTTTGGGGGTGGAACAATTGAAAAAAATTGATAAAAAAATTGCTGATTCTTATTTTCGTGAGCGAACAAAGCTCATTGCTGTTTGCTTAGTTATTTGGTTCATCGTATCATTTGGCGTCGTTATGTTTGCGGAATCATTAATGTTTACGTTCCTTGGTTTTCCGTTTCACTACTTTATGGGAGCGCTAGGGTCTATTTTGGTCTTTATTTCTTTACTATTTGTGAATGCAAAAGTCAGTGATTCAATCGATGCCAAATATGGAATTGATGAAGCGAAAAACAAGCAGTTGTCAGAGGGGAAAGTGTTCGATCATTAATTAAGATAAGACGGGGATTAGAGAAACACGCTCAAATAAAGGGGGAAACGTGAATGGATACGCAGTTTTGGGTCTCATTTTCTATTATTATTGTTACGTTTGCATTATATATCGGAATCGCTATTTATAATAAAGCACGTGCGACGTCTGAGTTTTATGTAGCCGGTCGGGGGATCCCAGCTATTTATAACGGAATGGCAATTGGAGCAGACTGGATGAGTGCAGCATCGTTTATCGGTATGGCTGGAACCGTTATGTTAATGGGGTATGATGGACTAGCTTACATTATGGGATGGACAGGCGGTTATTTACTCTTAACATTTTTATTAGCACCACAACTTCGTAAATATGGCCGATATACAGTACCTGAGTTTATTGGTGATCGATTTAATAGCCACCCAGCGCGTATTATCGCGGCGATTTGTACGATTTTAATTAGTTTTACGTACTCCGTAGGACAGCTATCAGGGTCTGGGGTTGTAATTGGTCGTTTATTTGAAATCGATGCAAAAGTAGGAACAATGATTGGGGTTGTCCTTATTGCCTTTTATGCGTCATTTGGTGGAATGAAAGGGATTACATGGACGCAAGTAGCTCAGTATATTATTTTAATCATTGCATATTTAATTCCAGTGATTTTTATGTCTCTTCAATTAACGAACAATCCAATTCCTTGGTTATCATATGGAAAAATAGTGTCTGAATTAGGAGAACTTGACCGCGCACTAGGTATCTCTGAATACTTTGCGCCTTTCACAGTCGATACGAAATGGCAGTTCTTAGCTCTTATGTTTACGTTAATGGCAGGTACAGCAGGCTTACCACACGTAATCGTACGTTTTTATACCGTGTCAACGATGAAAGCAGCAAGATGGTCAGGAGCATGGGCTTTATTGTTTATCGGTTTGTTATATATTTCAGCTCCGGCATATGCGGCATTTTCTCGTTTTATTTTAATGAAAAATGTAGCAGGAAGTGATATTAATAATTTACCAGCGTGGACAGAGTCGTGGGTTAACACAGGTAAATTACAATTAGCAGATGCAAATAGTGATGGAATTTTACAATGGTCAGAACTGATGATTGATAAAGATATTGTCGTAATGGCGACGCCTGAAATCGCGAATCTAGGTGTATTTGTCATTGGATTAGTAGCAGCAGGGGCGATGGCAGCAGCCCTTTCAACAGCCGGTGGATTAATGATTGCCATTTCGTCTTCGTTCGCTCATGACATTTACTATCGTGTATTAAAACCAGATGCATCTGAAAAGAAACGCTTATTTATGGCTCGTCTATCAATTGCATTAGCGGCTCTTTTTGCAGGATTAATTGCGTTAAATCCTCCAGGAGCGATTACACAAATCGTCGCGTGGGCATTCGCCATTGCATCGGGTACATTCTTCCCAGCGCTTTTATTAGGAGTATGGTGGAAGCGTTCAAATGCACAAGGCGTCATTGCGGGTATGCTTGTTGGGTTGTTTGTGACGTTAGGTTATATCATTGCAGCAAAATACGGTGGCTTCACAATTGCAGGTGTTATTGATACAGGTGCGGGTGTGTTTGGAGCGTTAGCGGCTATTTTAGCAAATGTTGTGGTTTCACTTGCAACGAAAGCACCTTCACAAAAAATTCAAGAAGAAGTGATGGATCTTCGTTATCCTGAACAGATGACCTATAAAGACGGTGAGGTTTGGATGAACGATGGAACAGACAAACAAATGTAAGCAACAAGCGCTGTTAAAAGTAGAACATCATCCATTGTTTCAAGGATTAACAAACGAAGAGATTTCGTCACTTTTACAATCATGTCAGTTAAAAAACTATCAATCTCATCATAATATATTGTTTGAAACGAAGCAGCAAAAGGGTCTCCTTTTGCTGCTTCATGGCATTGCAGAAGTATATATTAAAGATTCACAACATGAGCGTGAAGAAGTACTAGAAGTTGTGAGAGACGGACAACTTATCGGGTTTCCTACACTAGCTAATTTTCTAACAGAGACAGAAATTACTTCGCATGAAGATAACTTAGAAGTTCGCACATTAACAGAAGTAGAAGCAATACTTGTGCCACTTTCAGTTGTTGAAAGTAGGCTGCAAGATGAACACGTCAAACATTATTTATTAACACAAGTGTCTATTCGATTAAAGGGAGTTTATCAATCATTAGCGGACCAAATTGACTTAGCCAGTTCATTTGGCGAGAAGGATTCCATCATTTTACGTGTTCAAGAAGTCATGTCTCGTGATGTCGTTTCAGCGTCGTCTAATACGTCTATTTACGAAGTATCAAAGCGGATGATTGACCGCAATATTAGCTCGGTTGTTGTCATCGACCAACATGAGCTAGTCGGCATTGTGACCGAAAAAGACTTGGTGAAGCGAGTTGTTGCAGAAAAAAGAGATGTAGAAGATCCTATCGCAACGATTATGACACCACAGCCTGTTACGGTATCTCGTTTTTCTTATTACTATGAAGCGCTCGCGATGATGTTACTAAGAGGAATCAAGCATCTCCCCGTAATTGATCAAACGCAAGTAGTAGGGGTTGTCTCTTTATCTGATTTGTTACGTAAGAAAAATGAGAATATGATGAAGGTCATTCAAAAAATTGATCAAGCAGATGCATCTACTCTACCAGTCGTGAAAGAAGCAGCTTACGAAGTGCTCCAAACACTCCTTCGGCACCAAGTACCCGTTCTCAGTTTATTAGATATTATAACGAAACTTTATGATCGCCTCGTTACCCGTTGCATCGAGCTAGCTTTACAAGATTTAGAGAAAGAAGGACAGCAGCAACCGGCAGATTTTTGCTTTTATCAAATGGGAAGCAGTGGTCGCAAGGAACAGTTTCTCTTAACCGATCAAGACCATTTTTTAGTCTATGAAGGAGACAACCATGATTATTTTATGTTGTTAAGCAAGCGAATTGTAGAGTTACTTGAACAAGCGGGCTATGAGCGTTGTAAAGGTAACATGATGGCAAGTAATCATTACTGGAGAGGATCTGTTGAACAATGGAACAATCGTCTCCATTCTTGGACGCTTCAATCAACGAATGAAGTGATGTTAAATGTGCAAAACTTCTTTTCGTATCGCTTCTTGTATGGAAATGAATCGGTTCATCAATTGTTTGAATCTCACGTTCAAACACATATGAAGAGAGGCCAAATCTTATTATATCGATTAGCTGAACAAGAGAAGACAAAATTAATCCCGTCTATTCAGCAACGCTTTCGTTCCCTGCTACACCTTGAACGAAAACAAATTGATTTAAAAAAAGAAGTGTTGTTTCCGTATCATCATTCACTACAAATTTTAGCGGCTACTCATCAGATGCTTCAAGGCTCTTCGATGGACCAAATTGATCGACTAGTTCAACAAGGGGTGTTTACTGCTTCTTTTTCACAAGATATTAAAAAAGCGATTGAAACAATCCTTGAACTCTATATGCAATTAAAGTGGCGGCAACATGTCAATCATGAAGAGAAAAGCTCTGTGTTATCTTTTCAGACATTAACACTTCGTCAAAAGGATGAACTCATCTGGAGCCTCAAAACATTAAAGGAACTACAAACTAAAATGTTCCTACACTTCTCATTGTGAAGAGAAAGGGGGTAACGTGTGTTTTTTACAAGAAAACCATTTCCTGTTCAATTACATGAGCAACTTCCGCTCAACACAAGGATTGAAGATGTTGTATTTACAGTGTTTGACACAGAAACGACTGGATTTCAAATTGCATCGACAGACCGGTTAATTGAAATGGCAGCGGTGACCATAAAAGGGTGTGAAGTTCAACAGTCTGACACATTTCGATTATATGTGAACCCAGAACGACAAATTTCTCAGGAAATAACGGATTTGACAACCATCTCAAATGAACATGTTGCGGGTGCACCACTTTCCTTAGAAGCAATTGAACAGTTCTTTCATTTTGTTCAGAAGCATGGCACCACTTGTCTTGTTGGTCACTATGTCGCATTTGATATTCTTGTTTTGAAAAATGAGCTAAAACGGAATAAGTTTCATTTGAAGAAACTCCAACATCTCGATACACTCGACTTAATTGGTTTCATTGCTCCTTCTTTTGACATGAGAGATCTTGAAAGATATGCTCAAGTATTTGGTACGCGGATTTATCCTCGTCATCAAGCAATGGGAGATGCATTAACCACTGCTTATCTATTTGTGGAATTATTAGAGCATTTCAAAGATCGAGGCTACTCAACATGGGGAGATCTTCTACAAGTGACTTATTCGCCAACGCGGTATTTGTCTTTTTAAATCAGCTTGTTACTCAATATGTCGAACACCAAAAAAAAAATCAAAAAAATATGATAAAATCCTTGTCCCTCTTGACTTTTCTAGCATATATCCTCACCCAAGCTAATAAAATGTTACAAACCTAACAAAGAGAGTGTTTGAGGTGAGGCCGTAAACGAATCATTTCCTTTTGGAAAAGTCAGTCTCATTTCACACTTCTCACATCCAATTTGGGGAGGGCGAGTGGTGTGCACGATTACATCAAAGAGAGGACTATCAAGATTGGAAAGTATATCGTGGAGACAAAGAAAACCGTTCGTGTGATTGCGAAAGAATTCGGTGTTTCCAAAAGTACTGTCCACAAAGATTTAACTGAGAGGCTACCAGAAATAAACCCTGAATTAGCAAATGAAGTAAAAGAAATTCTCGATTACCATAAATCCATTAGACATCTACGCGGAGGGGAAGCAACAAAGTTAAAGTACAAAAAAGAAGAATTACAAGAGGAGCCTGTCAAATAAACCCGACAGTCAATTATGAAAAATCCAATCAACATAGTAAATAAAGATCAGGAGCAAACGCAACATGAGCGCTCCTGGTCTTTGTTTGTTTTTAGACGCAACCTCTTAGCCACCTACATATCTTAGATACTCGCTAAATAATCTTCCTCAACACTCCATAAGGGGGTATCCTACACTGAGATTTATTTTTGTAATTATCTACATGTGAAACCAATTTATGATAAAATAGTAAATTAGGGAAAAAAGATTCATCTTCCTATATAGAATGGTTAAATGGAAGGAGATTGTAAGTATGTTAGCTAAGGATATTGGTATCGATTTGGGTACCGCTAACGTCTTAATTCATGTAAAAGGAAAAGGAATCGTGTTAAACGAACCTTCAGTTGTTGCAATAGATAAAACGAATGGGAAAGTTCTAGCGGTTGGAGAGGAAGCTCGCCGAATGGTAGGGCGTACTCCAGGTCATATTATTGCAATTCGTCCATTAAAAGATGGGGTAATTGCAGACTTTGAAATTACAGAAGCGATGTTACGACATTTTATTAATAAGTTAAACGTAAAAGGCTTGTTATCAAAGCCTCGTATTTTAATTTGTTGCCCAACGAATATCACATCTGTTGAGCAAAAAGCAATTCGTGAAGCAGCCGAGAAAAGTGGCGGAAAGAAAATTTATTTGGAAGAAGAGCCAAAAGTAGCGGCAATCGGCGCTGGTATGGATATTTTCCAACCGAGTGGAAATATGGTTGTCGATATTGGTGGAGGTACAACAGATGTTGCTGTACTATCTATGGGAGATATCGTGACAGCTTCTTCAATTAAAATGGCTGGCGACAAGTTTGATAACGAAATTTTACAATATATCAAGCAGAAATATAAATTGCTGATTGGTGAGCGTACTGCCGAGGAAATAAAAATTAAAATTGGAACAGTATTTCCTGGTTCACGTGAAGAAGGGCTAGAGATTCGTGGACGTGATATGGTGTCAGGCTTACCACGTACTGTGACTGTTCATTCTCACGAGGTAGAAGAGGCGTTACGTGAGTCAGTGAGTGTGATCGTTCAAGCATCTAAAAGTGTATTAGAGCGTACACCACCAGAACTTTCTGCCGATATTATTGATAGAGGTGTTATTTTGACAGGTGGAGGCGCGCTGCTTCACGGGATGGATCAATTATTAGCAGAAGAGCTAAAGGTACCGGTTTTGATTGCTGAACATCCAATGGATTGTGTAGCGATTGGAACAGGTATTATGTTAGATAATATGGACAACCTTTCTCGTCGTCAGCTCATCTAATACACCTTTTTCGATAGATTATTGATGATAAAAAGAGGTGACTACTTTGTTTAAAGGCTTTTATACAGCAACAGCCGGTATGATTGCACAGCAAAGAAGAACAGATTTGTTAACAAACAATCTGGCAAACGCAAATACACCTGGATTCAAAGCAGATCAATCGTCACTACGAGCTTTTCCTGAGATGTTATTGCAACGTTTGGAATCCAAAGACGTCCCTGTGCAAAATGCCTTTCGTTTGCCAATGCAACAAACGGTTGGGTCTATACACGCAGGGGTTTATATGCAAGAAACGATACCTAATATGGCGCAAGGAGACATGCAACAAACAGGTCGCTTAACCGATATAGCCCTACTAGAACGTGCTGTGCCAGTAGATGAAAGTGGGCAAAAAGGGGCATTGTTTTTTGCGGTAGAAGGTAACAACAATGAGTTGAATTATACTCGAAATGGTAACTTCACAATTGATGCAGCAGGTTTTTTAACAACAACAGATGGACGTTACGTCTTAAGTGAGACAAACGAACGTATTCAATTGCAAGGTGAAAATATTCGAGTGAACGAAGCCGGAACGATCTTTGAAGGTAATACTCAAGTGGCACGTTTAAACGTGGCATATGCAAATGATTTATCAAATATCGTCAAGCGCGGAAATGGTCTCTATCAAACAGAAGATGGGCAACCATTGCCCTCTGCTATCGGAAATAATACGATTGCTTATGATATTCAGCAAGGCTTTTTAGAGCGATCAAGCGTCGACACTTCTCAAACGATGACAGAGATGTTAACTGCTTATCGTGCGTTTGAAGCAAACCAAAAAGTGATGCAAGCCTACGATCGAAGTATGGAGAAGGCTGTAAGTGAAATTGGGAGAGTTCGCTAAGAACGTTTAGGGGGATTATGAATGAATAGATCAATGATTACTGCCGCTAATACAATGAGCCAACTACAGCAACAATTAGACCTTATTAGTCATAATGTAGCTAATGTGAACACCGTAGGATACAAAAAAAGAGATGCAACGTTTAGTGAGATGCTGTATCAACAGTTTACGAATCAAAACATGGAAAGAAATGAAACGAATCGTCTTACACCCCCGGGTATTCGTCAAGGCGTCGGTGCAAAGTTAGGTGAAACGAAGCTTGTACTTACTCAAGGGGTGATTCAGGAAACAAGCAGAGATTTAGACGTTGCATTTTCGAAAGAAGGAATCTTCTTACAGGTTCTTGTAGAACAAAATGGTCAACGTGAAGTTCATTATACACGAGGTGGAAATCTTTATGTTAGATCAAGTGGTGAAGATGAAGCGATGTTAGTGAACGATAGTGGACACCCAGTTCTTGATGTCAATGATAACCCGATTGTGTTTTCGAACAACCCAAGAGACATTATCATTACACCAAGTGGAGAATTTGTCATCAAACCCCTTGACGAAAGTCTTCCAACACAAATCTTTGAATTGGGACTTGTTAAAGTCAATCGTCCGCAATTGTTAGAAGGTCGTGGAGGTAACCTCTTTACGTTATCTCTTAATAATGCAGAGGGTGCTGTTGAATCGCTTATAGGGCGAGAGCGTGAGCAAGCAGGGTTGCAACAAGGCGCACTTGAACAATCGAACGTAGATGTAAGTAAAGAGATGACGGACATGATGGTTACTCAACGGGCTTATCAATTTAACTCCCGTGCAATCTCGATTGCTGATCAAATGATGGGGCTTGTAAATGGTATTCGCTAATAATGGTACTAGTTTTTAGTAGTTGGTCATAAAAAATGATTGCACCATTGACAAGCATTCGGTATAGTTAAAGTAACTTATGCTTTTATCCGAAAGGAGACTACACTATGCTTGATATCCAACAAATTAAAGACATTATTCCACATCGCTATCCATTTTTACTAGTGGATCGAATTTTAGAAATTGAAGAAGGCAAGAGTGCCGTTGGAATTAAAAATGTTTCTGCAAACGAAGAATTTTTCAACGGACATTTTCCAGACTATCCAGTTATGCCTGGTGTACTAATTGTGGAAGCGTTAGCTCAAGTTGGTGCAGTTGCCATGCTGAAAAAGGAAGAAAATCGTGGTCGTTTAGCTTTTTTTACAGGCATTGATAATTGTCGTTTTAAAAAGCAAGTGAGACCAGGTGACCAACTACGTTTAGAAGTTGAAATGGTTCGCGTCAGAGGTGCAATTGGAAAAGGAAGAGGCATTGCCACTGTAGACGGAGAACTTGTTTGTGAAACAGACATTATGTTTGCATTAGGTGAAAAAAACGAATAGTTCATTTTATGATAAAAGTTGCTTCAGGAGTGAATGGAAGCAGCTTTTTTGTATTGGTGTAAGGGATATGAATATTTCGTTAATCAATGGGTAATCTATACACAGACCGCTGCAATTTGTGGTCATACATACAAGAGAAAGGAGACGAACTGATGAAGAAACTATCTTTGATGGTAACAGCATTACTTTTATCGGCAATGGCGTTAACAGCTTGTAATAATCAAGAGCCTCCACCAGAAGAAGATCCAAACATGGAACAAGCTCCTGAAGATAACAACGGTGAAAACGACATGGCGCCAGAAGAAGATCAAGCTCCTGGTATGGAAGAAAATGATTCAATGGGCGACGATGAGAACATGGAATCAGATGGTGAAGACATGATGGAAGACCCGGAAGATATGGGCGATAAAGACAAGAAAGACGAATAATAGGTAAACACCAATCCCTTTTCTTAAAGCTTTTTTAAGAAAGGGATTTATTTTTGATTAAGTCAATTTATCTCCTAATAGAGAAGGATTAGTACGGATAAGTATGGATAAGTGAAAAAGAGTGATAGATCGACCTCAACTCTGATGGAAGATGACAGTCTTTGTAAAGTTTGATAAAATTATTAAATATGGAAACTAGATGTTGGAGGTACTTTCAATAAATGTTAAAAAATTTATCGCCTGGCACCAAGAGTAGTATTACAAGATCAATTGCTACAACGTTTAAAACGTATATGAGCAACATTGAGTGGAACGAGGAGCAATTTAAGTTAGAAGACTTTATTCAGGAATGGAAGCAGTATATTGCAGAACATGCATCTTGGTATAAGAACCTTGATGAAGAAATAAAGGTCAATCCCACGTTTCATGAGGAATTAGCAGGTAAAATTAATGAGACAATTGACAAAGTGTTAAAGGAAAGTCCGACTGAAGAGCAGATTGAATTAGTAGAAGCTCTTTTAAAACAACACAATATGACTCATATTCATTATTCGTGTAAAGAAGAAGCGCGTTTCTGGATTGAGAAGCTTCAAAGTAAGGGATAAAGTAGAGTAAAGGATAAGTAGACAGAACGGAAAAAACCTTCACATTACCGCTCACTACATGTTTAACGATCGGTTAATAACAAGCATGCAATTTCTTGTCGAAAGAAATGATAAATGAAAAGATGTTGTTCTCAAAAAGCAATGAAAAAACGAAATGTCATCTCGTTTTTTCATTGCTTTTTAGTCATTTAATTCCGCTAATTGTGTAATGAATGAGGTTATCAGTGGAACACGATTTTTTTGTTTGACTAAGGATAAATGTGTGAGCTTATGTAAGGAAAATTGTAAAAGAGGATAGTTTGTAAGTAATTCCACAACCTCATATAATCCTGCATCTAGTACAGGTTGGCCGACTTGGTAAGATGATCGTCCTTCTGATAAGGTTTGCATTTTTGAAAAGTCTCTTCCGACAAGGTAATCAAGGCTAATATTAAAAAAATCACAAATTGTTGTTAGATCTTCTAAAGAAGGAGATTGAGTGTTAATCTCAAACTTCGCTAACTTTGAACGTGACATCTTTATTCGATGAGCTAATTCGTTTTGTGAAAGTCCAGCTTGTTTCCGCAAAGATATTATTTTTTCTCCAATAGACTTCATGGATAAACACTACTTTCTAAGAAATTTGTCACATTTTTTACTACCAAAAGACAAAAAGAACACTTTTTTAAATTTGTTCGTATTATGAACAATATTAGGTTTTTACGTAAAAAACGATCGAGGTATGACATCAACGAATTTCTTATTAATTAAGAGAACAAAAGGAAAAAAGTAAGTTAACTAGATTTGTATAGTGATAATCTTATTAATAAGTAAAGCTGATTAAGATGAATAAAATAAGATGAAAACCTTCGTGTTTTGCGTTTCTAACAAAATAAAAAACGTGTTGTAATTTGGTAAAAAAGGTTTATTATTACAATTGTAACATGTAAAAAGGAGGGGGAAAATGGCGAAATATTACCTACGAAAGCCACATAGACATAAAAGAGATGTAAGATTAAATCGAGACGCCCATTTATTTTTAGGAAAGCGACAGCCGCATTCTGTATTCGATCCACTTCAAAACTATTCTCTTCAGCAATGCTGCGTTCAAAAAAAGGAAATAAATCAACCATCGAAATTTGTTTCCATACTTCCTAACTCTCCACCTTAAATGATCACTGTATAGTTAATTCGTTACTGTGCTGATGGACGTGTTGTCTTTTTATCTTGTAGATGCAATCTGAATTGGGTTAACAGTTGTGGACCGCTTAAACCTTTTTCAATTAAATCAGCTAATACGATCTCTGACATATTCGTTCTTCGCTCCGTTAACAATCCATCCATTAATACGCTAATTCGATTACCAATTGTGGTAATATGTGTGACAACTGCAGACAGTGTTGCTGGATCATTACTCTTTTTTGAAATGGTTGCGTACACTTTAAACGTTTCCTTATTCATCATTAATCTTTGAAACATAACTTCATATTCCTTATCAAGCAAAGCTTCTAAAACCCAATGGTTTTCACCATCTTCTTTATTGATAATCAATCCATCTAGTAACGTAACAGGCTGAGGTTTATCGTGTTTATCAGCAAATTGAAGAGCCACTAATTTAAAGGTTTTCATAATTGAATCCTCCTTTACAATTAATTGGAAGCTTTCATGTGAACCATTATAACATACGAACGAGTTAATTTTCACATTATTCTTTCTAGTTGAAAGAGCGGCCAGTATGATGTCAGATGAACAGAAAGGTTGAGAGAATGTGATCAATCAATTAGTTCTTGTCGGTCGATTAACAAAAGATCCAGAGCTTCGTTATACAAATGAAGGAATTCCTTTTTCACATGTGACTCTTGCGGTTAGTCGCCATTATCGCAACTCAGATGGAGAAGTAGAAGCTGACTTTGTAAATGTCACGCTGTGGAAGAAGCAGGCTGAAAATACGGTTAGTTATTGTAAAAAAGGCGCCCTTATAGGAGTGACAGGTAAAGTACAATCCAGGTCATTTGAAAACCAACAGCAACAACGCGTCTACGTAACTGATATTGTAGCTGATTATGTGAAATTTTTAAGTAGTAAACGTGAAATGTAATTAAAGAAAAAGAAAGGGGGTGGTGAGTGAGATGCAGTACTTGATGTGGAAGGGGGCGAATTGGAATAAAAGGGACGATAACAAAAAGGTAACGTAACTGTCATTATAATCATTCATTAGCAACTTTCTATGTTGTACATGTTCACATGCGAATATAAAAGAAAAACCTCTAAGGTGCTGAAAAGAAGCACTGTCCTCTCAACAACGAGTTTAGTCACTAAACTCTCTCCAAAACGCTGTTCCAAAGATAAGAAATAATCCGCTTATATGATGCACGAAAGTGCCCTCTACTTATTGAACTGTTGAAACATTGTTTTCAACAGTCTTTTTTTGGGGAGAGAAGATATATAGGCCACGTTACATTTTTCAGTGATACCATGTAACGTGACCTTTTGGATCAGTATGTTATTCGTAAAAGAGGTTACTAGAGGAGTTTATCTAGTAACCTCGTAAGTATCTATCTAAATGGTAATTAGGATTGAGTATAGCGTTTTGCACCAAGGTAACGTGCTTTCCAGTAACTATTGTCTAGGTTTGTAATGGTAACACCAGTGGATGATCCTGCATGAATAAAGGAGTTGTTACCAACATAGATCCCCATGTGAGACGGCCCTGCTGCATAAGTAGTGAAAAAGACAAAATCTCCTGGCTGAAGGTTTGTGACAGGTTGTGATGCATTCCAGTAGCTAGCTGTATTTACTCGCTTTGCATTAGGTTGCTGTTTATTTAACACATAATAAATAAAGCCACTGCAATCAAAGCCTTTTGGAGTAGAACCTCCCCACTGATAAGGAACTCCCATCAAGGATTTTGCATCGTCAATCAATGTCGTGACATTGACACGATTAGGTGTAGGTGTATTTTCAACAGGAGTTGGCCTCGGTGACTCGTTTCCACCTTTAATCGTCAACTCTTGACCGACACGAATCGTATCAGAACGCAGTAGATTAAGTGCTTTAATGTCTTGAACTGATAGGCTAAAACGTTGTGAAATGCCCCATAATGAATCGCCACTTTTCACTACATACGTAGTTGGTTCAGCCTTAACAGGTTGTGGAATAGGGGGAGTAGGTGGTGGAGTCGCGACTACATTACCTGTAGAGGAAGAGGGAATGACTAACTGTTGTCCAATATAGATTGTATCTGAAGTTAGATTATTCTGACTTTTTAAGTCTGCAACTGATACTTGATAAGTGCGTGCAATCCCCCATAGTGAATCGCCGCTTTTAACCTTAATGGTTTCTGTCGAGGCTGCCGCTGACGACTGAAACAAAAAAGTACCTCCAATTAAAGCTCCAAATGTAACCGCCATCCTTTTTTTGTTCATGCTTTTTTCCTCCTAATTTGTAAAAGATAATTGAAACCTAGTTATCTACTAACTAAGTATGTTTATGTATAAATGATTTAATAGTCTGATAATAATCTTTTGAATGGATAAAAACGATGTAAGTATCATCAATTATTCATGAAAAAAGAGTATTTTCCTGCTAATTATTCCAATTTGTTACGTGTTTTTTCAGAAATCTAGCAAATCTGACATCTATTTTCTCTATTATGTCGCATTTACTAGATTGAGCCATATATATGTATAATATGATAGAAAAAAAAGAAAAAGTAAAGAGTCCGAACTAGGACTTTTTAACTTTTTCTTTTAAAATCTTGTAAAATGTTGTCCATTTCTCTGATTTTTTAGTTGTTTGGACTTGGTTCTTTTGAATCTGTTGCGCCTTCTTTGTGATAAGTCAACAACTCCTTTAGATCATCAGTAGATAGATCGGTTATCCACTGATTTTCCCCGATAATCTGTTCATTTAATGCTTGTTTGTCGCTCATCATTCTGTCAATTCTTTCTTCGATTGTTCCAACTGTCATCAGCTTGTGAACGTGAACAAATTTTGTTTGACCCATTCGATACGCTCGATCGGTTGCTTGATTTTCAATCGCAGGGTTCCACCAGCGATCGACGTGAATGACATGGTTTGCCGCTGTTAAGTTAAGACCCGTGCCCCCGGCTCGTAACGAGAGAATAAAAATAGATGCGTTTCCTTCTTGAAATGTTTCGACCATTTCGTCTCGTTGTGTTTTAGAAAGTCCTCCATGTAAAAATAGAGCTTCTTCGTTTCTTTCTTTTTTAACCATTCGCTCAATCATCATGCCCATTTCCACATATTGAGTAAAAATGAGACAGCTTTCACCATGCGCTCGAATTTCGTTTATTAATGCTAGTAATGTCTCTAGTTTGTGAGAGCGTTGAATTGTTTGTTTTGTGACAGGTTCTTTTAGATAAAGAGCTGGATGATTGCACAGTTGTTTTAATTTAGTTAACATCTGTAAAATAAAACCTTTTCGCTCAAACGATGATCGCTTTTCGACTTCTGTTAATGTATCTTTTACGAGCTGTTCGTATAAAGAAGCTTGCTCAATTGTCAGTGGAATGTAGTGCTTTTGTTCACTTTTACTTGGTAAGTTCAGCTGGACTTGCTGATCTTGTTTGGTGCGTCGCATCATGAATGGCTGAATGAATCGCTGCAGCTGTGTCACTTTTTGTTCATCTTTTTCTTTTTCAATGGGTGTAACAAATGTTCGTTGAAAAGCCGGCAATGTTCCTAAATAGGTTGGGTTTATAAAATCGTAAATGGCCCACAGTTCTGTTAAACGATTTTCCATCGGTGTCCCAGTTAGGGCAATTTTATGTGTACCCATTAGCTTTCGAATCATACGAGATTGCTTCGTGTAAGCGTTTTTTATATGCTGTGCTTCATCTAAGCAAACGGTAGACCAATGAAGAGAAGACAACATGTCAAAATCAAGAACGGCCAGTTGATAAGAGGTAATAACGATATCCGCCTTCTTCGCTTGAGTGTGAAACGTTTCCTCACTTGCTCGCTTTGCCCCGTAATGTACGTAAATGTTTAACGAAGGGGCAAATTGTTTGAATTCACGTTCCCAATTGCCAATTAATGATGTTGGACAAATAAGCAATGATGATTTTGCATCTTTTTGTTTGTGTACATGAGTGAAATATGCAATAAGCTGAATCGTTTTTCCAAGTCCCATATCATCGGCTAAGCAGGCGCCTAGACCGTGTTGGCGTAAAAATAAAAGCCAATCTACTCCTTCTTGTTGATAAGGTCGAAGCTTACCTTGAAACGAAGAAGGAACACCATGTGTTGCTAATGGCTTTTTCCTATTTAAATGTTGAATGAACTCTTTGAATGACTGTGATAAGTCAATGGAAACAGAAGAGCGTGATGCTGTGTCATCTTCTGATTGAATCATTTCGTGAGAAGAGCGATTTAGCTCAGTTGAAAGCACATCCCGCACATGAATGCCACGTTTCGTTGCTTCACGCAAAAGTGACTGTGCTCGTTTGATAAAGTGGGGATCTAGTTTGATCCATTGTCCATCAACATAAAGCAAGCGGCGCTTTTGCTCAACAAGACGTTGAAATTCTGCTTCTGACAAAGATACACGACCTAACGAAAACTTCCACTCATAATTGACAAGTGATTGTAAGCCAAAAAATGACGTGCCTTCATGACTTGGTTCATCTGTCAGTGATACACTCATCTTCATATTTAACTTATTGACTGCTTGCCACCAAGCTGGTAAGTGAATATCAACACCTGCTTGTAGCAATGTTTCACTTTCATTTGTCAAAAAAGTCCATGCTTCTTCTTCTGTTAACCATTCATTGACCCACACTGATTCACCGTCTAAAATAGGTGCAAGCTTTTTCCACTTTGCATGTTGTCTTGCAATATAAGATGTGTGTTGATCCCATTCATGAGGCAGGGAGCCATGAAAGATAAATGGCTCTTTGTTCTCATGATGTGGAAGGATCAGTGTTTGTATGTGCCATAGACCTCCGTCTTCATCAGGCTCCATAAGGCGTAAAATGAGTTGAAAGGGCACATCTACTTCCTGAAGTCCTCCTTGCTCCAGCCAATCCTGCTTATCGACAATAATGGAGTCAGATTGGAAGGATGCATGTTGAGTGGTGATGTCATTCCAAGCGACTCTCACTTGTTCATCTTCATCAATCAGCTCATTCACCACATGAGAAAGTAAATACGTTGTTTCTACGTCTACATAATCAATCGTTGCTTCCCATTGAAGGGTTCCATTTTCCCAACCCGTCAAGCTTGGAATAAACTGTTCACGTTCAATTAACTTTTCCACGTCTTTTGCTCGGTTGACCCACTTTTCTGTCTCAGTTGAAAGAGACAATTGCAGAACAGATTCACCCCATGATTGTTTCAGTAAGCAAAAAGCCTCCCACGGCGACAGTAAGATACCTTCCTTATCATGAAGTGTTGTCGTTTGAACGAGTGTTCCATAATACGTCGGCTGATGCCACAAAAGGACAGCTTTTTTCCATGAGTCCACTTTGATTCCATCACCTTGCTTTGTGGTGCAATAAATGAAAAATTGGTGACTTGGTTGTAGGTCTACATGTAAGGTCATATCAAATAAATCAAACATGAATCAGCTTTCCTTTCTGCAATGCTTGTTGAAACGCCCGTAGCGATTTTGTTGATGCTGTTAGTTTTTTTAAAAAAATATCATACTCTTGTTGTTCATTTAGAGATACATACAATTCTTTTAATTCACATAGAACATGAACGGCTTCTTCATAGCTCTTTCGATTTCGCTGCTCAATAAGGTGGTGAATGGATTGGTGATAAATCGGTAACAGCCATCGAAGGTTTTCCCTTTTTATCACGGCTAACACGTCTTTTTCGTACTCAATCATGTTGTATTGAAAAGAGGTTTGCAGTTCAATCCATTGCTTTAACTCTGCTCGTTCATATAAAAAGCGACTATATTCAATAAAACTGTACGGAAGTAATTGACGCAATGCTCGCACATAAGAGTGTTCGTCGTACGATTCTGCTACTGTTAAAATCATTGCCACCATATTTCGGCTGCCTTGGTAAGAAGGGATACTTCGGATATAAGCGCTCATCTGTTTCTCGATATACGTCATCCATTTCTGTGCACGTTTTTTTTCTCCACTCATCACAACAGAAGTAGCCCATTTCATGGCATGAAGAAACGTGACAAGAGGTTGAGATTTGATACAAGTAATGGCTTTGACATCTTTTTGTTGCAAGAAAAATAAATGAGCTTGAGCAACCGTTTGCTCTAATGAATCTCCTTTAGTGTGTTGTTGTTCACGTTGAATCCATTCAGGTTTTGCAAACAAGTTCGACCATAGCATTTGATAAAGCTCGAGCTTTTCATTTTGCAACACGGTTGATGGATGCAACAATGTACGTACGTGCGACATACTAGAGAGAAGAAGCGTTTCCTCATAAGGAGATAAATCTTGCTCGTGTAGATGAGAAAGATGAAGATCAACCTCTTCTAACAATGAATAAACATACGGGCGTACAAATGAATCTAAGCGCTGTGACGTGATGTCTTGAGTCGCAATCAACTCTCCTACTTTTAAAAATAGATACACGCCACCGTAAATAATATAAAGCTCTCGTAACGGTGAAGAAGTAGGAGCTTGCTTTTTGACTTTGTGATGATAGTGGCGATATAACTTCTCATAAATGGTAAAATCAACGGTTGAATGCTGCTCGATAAAAGCCTCGTACTGTTGTTGAAATTCTTCGTTCCAATGTGCAAAAGAGTTAGATATTTTTGATTGAGATGAAGGTTTTAACGCTGATAATGAAAGGAGCGGTTTTGTTTGCTCCTTCCATGCACGAATGAATGCCATAATGTCATGTTGTGACGCATAGTGATGAAAGCATGCAGCAAAAATGTGTTCACAAGGAAAAGGCTTGCCACAAGAACATGTGCAGTTTTGTAAGTACTGTTCATGAAAGTGAACTTGTTCATTTTCAACAAAGGTGCGCTCTAACGCGTCTTTTACTGTTACTTGTCCCGAACGATATAGCTGAAGTCCAGTTAATGCCGCTTTTCTAGTCGTCACATCGTCATATGAAAATAATTGAAAAAATTGCTCCTTCATCGTTGACTAATCCTTTCGTTCTAAGCCTAAGAGAGAGTTTGTGTTTTCTTGGCTGATGATGTACCTCTCTTTTTTTGAGTAAAGTGGTTACATCGTTTAAATATCTATCAAAAAATTATAAAGGAATGCAGATAGAAAATCTAATGGGCAAGTTGCATAAACATTCTTTGTAAAACGAAAGAGAGGCGAAACATAAGATTTATGCAAATTTATACGAGTTAAAACACTTCAATATTTTCCACCTTTTGTAAAGAAGATTCGCGTTATATTTACGGAATAGAAATAGAATTACCCTACCCATTTTGGTATGATAAGGATGAAAAGAACGAGATGAGCGATCCTTTAGCATGAAAAAGCGCTTCCTTACGATAAGATAGCTCTATAAGCGATATAGAGGATAGGGGGACAATGAATGAAAATACGTAAAGCCATTATTCCAGCTGCGGGATTAGGGACGAGGTTTTTACCTGCGACAAAAGCGCAGCCAAAAGAGATGTTACCGATTGTTGATAAACCAACCATTCAATATATTGTAGAAGAAGCAGTTGCATCAGGAATTGAAGATATTATGATCATTAGTGGTCGAGGTAAACGTGCGATTGAAGATCATTTTGATAAATCTTATGAGTTAGAAGAAACGTTAGCGCAAAAAGAAAAATGGGATTCTCTTGAAGAGATTCAAGCGATCTCAAACTTAGCGAACATTCACTACATTCGCCAAAAAGAGCCGAAAGGGCTAGGGGACGCTATTCATTGTGCACGAAGTTTTATTGGCAATGAGCCTTTTGCTGTGATGTTAGGCGATGACATTGTACAATCAGATGTGCCGTGTTTACGTCAATTAATGGATGTGTACGAAGAGCATCGCTGCTCGGTTGTAGGTGTGCAAGAAGTAGCCGATGAGGATGTTTCAAAGTATGGAATCGTTGCTCCAAAAGAATCAACGTTACATAATCGGATTTTAACGGTTCAATCACTTGTTGAGAAGCCTTCATTTGAACAAGCTCCTTCAAACTATGCGATTATGGGACGTTATATATTAACACCTGAAATTTTTCATATTCTTCAGGAGTTACCTCCAGGTACAGGGGGAGAAGTACAGTTAACCGATGCGATTCGACAGTTGAGTGAATTTCAATCTGTCCTTGCTTACTATTTTGAAGGAGTGCGCTATGATGTCGGAGATAAGTTTGGTTTTATTAAAGCAACCGTTGATTTTGCACTAAGACGAGAGCATCTTCGAGATGAGTTATTGGCGTATTTTGATGATATTATGAAGCAAGGGTAAGCAAGGGATCACTCACATTTTATAAAGTCGATTATGGGACATATGTAGGTTTTGAAAAAGTGAGATAGATTGTAGATGTGTGGAGGTAGTTTTGTGGAAATTTCAATTGCAGGAACGGGATATGTAGGCCTTGTGACAGGTGTTTGTTTGTCTGAGGTCGGCTATCATGTGACGTGCTATGACATAGATGAAGAGAAAGTGCAACGCATGAGAGATGGTGTTTCACCAATTTATGAGCCAGGCCTTGAAGAGCTAATGAAAAAGAACATTGAAGCAGGTCGCCTTCACTTTACGTCATTAGCAACCGAAGCGTATAAAGATAAAGATTTCATTTTTATTGCCGTAGGAACACCTGAGCGAGAAGATGGGTCAGCGAATTTACAATACGTAGAGGCGGTAGCCAAAGCCATTGCGACGCATGCAACAAAAGATACGATTGTCGTTACGAAGAGTACGGTACCCGTTGGAACAAATGAACATGTAAAAGCGATTCTAACAAAGGAAAATAAGCATGATGTTCAGTTTTACATTGCGTCAAATCCAGAATTTTTACGAGAAGGTTCTGCTGTCTATGACACATTCAATGGTGATCGAATTGTCATTGGGGCAGAAAATGAAGAAGTAGCATCGAAAGTAGCGGCTTTATATGAGCCGTTTCGTTTACCAATGGTGAAAACGAGCATTCGCAGTGCTGAGATGATTAAATATGCAGCGAATGCATTTTTAGCTACGAAAATTAGCTTTATTAATGAAATGGCCAACATCTGTGAGCGAGTAGGTGCGAACATTGATGATGTGTCATCAGGGATTGGCATGGACAAACGCATTGGAAAAGAGTTTTTACGTGCAGGAATTGGCTATGGTGGCTCTTGCTTCCCTAAAGATACAAAAGCACTGCTTCAATTAGCGAGTGAACAGGATTACACGTCTCCGATGCTTCAGTCTGTCATTGAAGTGAACGACAAGCAGCGAGTTGTGCTTTATCAAAAAGCCATTGAAAGACTTGGCTCATTAGTAGGAAAACGCGTAGCCGTACTAGGTCTTGCTTTTAAGCCGAACACAGATGATATCCGTGAAGGAGCGTCTCTGTTGTTAATTGATGCCTTATTAAAAGATGGCGCACACGTATCTGTGTATGATCCAATTGCGATGCCACATGTGGAGAAGTTATTTGGTGAAAAGCTTCAATATGCCGCATCTCCAGTTGATGCCATTACTGAAGCAGATGTTGCGTTTATCGTAACAGAGTGGAACGACATAAAGAGCTTGCCACTAACGACTTATCTCGAAAAGATGCACACACCAATCATTTTAGACGGACGAAATTGTTATACCATAGAAGAAGCGAAGAAACATCCGATTACGTACGTATCAATCGGTCGAGAGTCCATCGAACAAAGTCGCTTATAAGCGACTTTTTTGTTGTGTGAAATGATAATAAGAATAAACCTCTAAACAAATAATAAGGATACTCAACTTTTCTTTTTAAATAGGTAGGAATTGTTACCTCCTGTTTTTAAGTTTCTTCAGTCTTTTTATTAGGAAGTAAGGTTTGTTTTTTATGTATCATGATAGAAATATGCACAGCCCATTGAGGCGGCAAGAGATAAATTCTTTTCATGTTTTTCGATAAATGCTATCATGATTTTGTATTTTTCGATATAATATCATGTAGGTTAAAATTACAAAGGAAGTCATACAAAGGAGATTTTCTGCAATGACAAAGAAGTTATGCGTAGTTGGCTTAGGCTACATTGGACTACCAACAGCTGTGATGTTTGCAAACCATGGCTTAATGGTTCATGGTGTAGATGTAAATGAAAGAGCAGTTGAATTAATTAATAAAAAACAACTTCACATAGAAGAGAATGGATTACAAGAACGCTTAATATCAGCGGTTGAAAGCGGAAACTTTACTGCTTCAACGAAACCGGAAGAAGCGGACGTATTTATCATCGCCGTTCCCTCTCCAATTAATGCGGATAAAACAGCAAATTTAAATTACGTGCGTGAAGCAACGAAATCGATTGCTCCATTTGTTCGTAAAGGCAACTTAGTGATTTTAGAATCAACTGTTCCTCCTCGTACAGTAGAAGATGTGATGCTACCTGTATTAGTAGAAACAGGCCTTGAGATTGGAACAGACATTTTCGTTTCGCATTCACCTGAGCGCGTGATTCCAGGTAAAGTATTTGAAGAGTTAATTAACAATGACCGTATTGTTGGTGGAATTAATGAAGAATCAAGTCGCCTAACTGTTGAACTTTACCAAACATTTGTTAAAGGAAATATTCATGTAACGGATGCGACAACAGCCGAAATGGTAAAAGTAATTGAAAACACGTACCGCGATGTGAATATTGCTTTTGCAAATGAGTTGGCTAAAATCAGTGAAAAAATTGGAGTGAATGCTTGGGAAGCGATTAAACTTGCCAACTATCATCCACGTGTAAATATTCATTTACCAGGCCCTGGTGTAGGTGGTCACTGTATTGCGGTTGACCCATGGTTCTTAGTAGAACTTCAACCTGAGTTAGCGAAGATTATTTCATTGTCTCGTCAAACAAACGACTCGATGCCAGAATATACAGCATTAAAAGCAAAGAGCATTATTGAGCAAAAAGGGATTCAGCATGGTCGTGTAGCCGTACTAGGGTTAGCGTTCAAAGGAAACATTGATGATATGCGTGAAAGTCCTTCAACAGAAGTGATTCATCACCTAGAACAAGCTGGCGTAGACTATACAGCTTTTGATCCACATATTAAAGAGAACAAGTTAGCGCGTCAAACACAAAGCTTAGAAGAAGCGGTTTCTCACGCAGACTTAATTCTCGTTTTAACAGATCACAATGAATTTAAAGAATTAAGTCCTAAAACAGTCAAAGGATCTATGCGCACACCAGTTATTTTTGATACGAAAAACTGCATTGATCGTCAAAAGTGGGAATTAGCTGGATTCGACGTTGTTTCATTAGGTGATTCCAAAAACTCATCTTTATAAGGTAAGGGAGCAAAGATGGGCAATTTGCCCGTCTTTCTCCACTTCTTTTTATACCGCTTCTTCGTTATAGTGCGGCCCAAATAGATTGTATGTAGTTTGAGCGATAAGTGCTCAAGAACTCTTTTGAATAGGTGATTTGATGAAAGAAAACATCTTAGGGGTAGATGTTTGTAGCGATACATATGAACAATTAGCCGGAAAATTGTTAGAGGATATCGAACATGGGCGAAAGTCATTTATTGTTGCAATCAACCCGGAAAAAATAATGAAAGCACAAGAAGATGAAGAGTTACATTATCTTTTAAATCAAGCCACGTACCAAATTCCAGATGGAATCGGTATTCTTTTGGCTTCGATGTTAAAAGGTGGAAAGATTCGTAATCGTGTAACAGGAATTGATATGATGCTTCATCTTTGTAAAGAAGCAGCTATTCATCAAAAGAAAGTTTTCCTGTATGGAGCAAAGCCAGGCATTGCTGACGAAGCAAAAGCAAAGCTTGAGGAAATGTATCCTGGTATTCAAATTGTTGGCACATTAAATGGATATGAAAAAGATGAACAGGTCATTCAATCCCGCATTAATGAATCACACGCAGATATTATCTTTGTCGCACTCGGAAGTCCATCACAAGAAAATTGGATCATCGCACATAAGGACAAGCTTTCTCCTTCTGTGTATCAAGGTGTAGGTGGTTCGTTTGATGTGATTTCAGGTCGTTTAAACCGTGCACCTGCTATTTTTCAACGTTTCGGATTAGAGTGGTTGTATCGATTATTAAAAGAGCCATGGCGTTGGAAGAGACAGCTTGTGCTACCAAAATTTCTAATTAAAGTATTAAAAGGATAGAAGGGGTTGCTATGTCAAAATTAAGGTTTGCAACTCTTTTATTTTTTGTTTCCACTTTTGTTCTGAAATTTTCGAGTATGATACGTGAAGTAGTCATTGCAAACTACTTCGGTTCAACGGCTATGGCCAGTGCTTATTTTGCTGCCATGACGATTCCAAATGCGTTTATTTTATTTATGTTAACGGGAATGAAAGAAGCTTTTTTACCTAGCTACTATAAATTTGAAGCAAAGGGAAAAGGTTTTTCGCACTTAACGAACATTTTAAAAGGAACGTTTTGGATTTCGTTAGCTGTATCGATTATTGGCATCGCTTTATCACCTTTTTTAATGCCTCTGATTTACCCGAAATGGGCAGGGGAAGAAGAAGTCATCCAAGTGGCGATTTGGACATCCATCATCTACTTCGGCTCTGTCTTTTTAGTCGGCATTAATGCTGTCTACGAAGGGTACTTTGACTCTCAGAAGAAGTTCTCATTTTCAACCTTTTCTCAAACGATTGTCGTTCTTTGTACGATCGGTGGTGCAATGTTGCTTCATACGTCATTAGGCATTTATTCCGTACCACTTGGTTATTTGATTGGAACGGTCTTATCGTTCTTAATCAAGTTAGTGTACGTAAAACCAAAGAATTTTCTCGATTGGAAGCAATCAATCGATCGAAAAGAAGTCTATGCATTCTATTTAATCTTCTTACCGGTTGGACTGACGATTGCAGTTGGGCAAGTTAACTTGTTTGTTAACACGCTATTCTCTGCTCAATTAGAGGATAAAACGGCTTTAGCAAATTTAAACTATGCGTTTCGTCTAGTGAACATTCCACAAGCGGTATTTGGAGTGACCATTGCTACGATTATCTTTCCAATCATTGCTCGTGCGAAGACGGAAAATAACATGGGTTTATTTAAGCGAGGAATTGAAAAGGGACTTTCCTTTATGTTCTTATTGCTAGCGCCAACGGTTGCAGGAATGATCTTTTTAATGCAAGAAGTCGTTCAGATTGTATACCAGCGAGGAGCATTTGGAGCAGATGCAGCCTCTGAAACAGCGAAATATGCTGTTTTGTACACAGGTTCTGTGGTCTTCTATAGTATTCAAGCTGTTATTGCAAAAGGGTTTTATACACTTGAAAAAGGACATTATATGCTTAAGGTCGGTATTATTTCGATCATTTGTAATGTCATCTTAAATGCGATTCTATCCAAAACAATGGGAGCATCAGGTCTAGCTCTTTCCTTTTCACTTGTTGGCTTTATTTATTCTGCAATCACATTCACAACCCTATATCGGATGATTGAGGGCTTCAGTTTGCGTTATGTCGGTTCAGAATATATGAAAATGACGATTGCAACAGCGGGAATGCTAGGAGTACTCTGGGTTGCAAAAATGGAATTGCCACTTCAACAGCTTCATGTGTATCTTTATGTAGCTATTATGGGAGTAATCGGTGCACTCGTTTACTTTATCCTTTTATGGTTCATGAAATCACAATCCGTGCGAGAGTTAATCAACCTTAAAGAATTTAGACGCCAAGCGCGTGAAGGGAGGTAAGTGGGGATTAAACGTAAGTCGTTTTTTACCCTGAAAAACAATATGTTTAAAAATAATCGCCTCATTCAGGCTATTAACAAGCATGACGTATTTTCGCCTTATATATTCTTTCCTGCGATTTTAGTTATTTACTTCTTTTTAAGTATTTTTGACTTTGGTCGAATTGAGTACTTTGAAGCGCATAAGAATATTTTATGGCCGATTTTAGTTGGATTAGCTGCTTACTATTTAGCGGTATACGCGATCCAGCGATTAGGTTGGACGTTTCCAGCGTTTGGACTTGGCTTCTTAAAAGGAAAAACGATTTATTTCTTATATTTATTAGGGATTATCGGGCTTGTTAGTTACATCATTATGTTAGCCACAGGTCAAATTGGCATTACAGATGAATCAGTTCGTCGTAACTTAGATCCAAAACTAAACTTTTTAAGCTCATTTTTATGGTTTGCGGTTATTTTCTTAATTTGTTACCGCGTGATTAAAGAAAAAGAACTAACATCAAAACGTAAATTATTTTACTTGATTTTACTTGCATTCGTATTCGTTGCATTCATTTTAATGGGATATCGTACACCGATTGCGGTTATGTTCTTTACATCTTTAATTGTTTTCCACTACATTGTGAAACGAATTAAAACATCTTGGCTTATTTTGTTTATGGTTATTATCGGGGTATCATTTTCTCTATTTGGTTTGTTCCGTATTGTAACTGAAGATACAACACAAAAGTTTAACAGTCGTGAAGGCCCGAAAGTAGAACAGCCTCGTGAACAAGAAGAGGTATCAAAAGATTTAGAGCTCATCCGTAAAATAAATAGTACGCCGAAGTGGGTACGAGCAATGACGGGTGAAATGGTAACAGGACGTATCGTTGTAAGTAAAATCATAGAGCATACAGAAGAGAGTGGCTACATGTATGGCCGTTTGCACACAGGCATTTTCTCAACGGTGTTACCAGGTGAACAGACGTCACCTCGTATGATGATTACACAGGTTGTTAATGAACGAACAGTCGATGAAGGCAAGTATGTGACACGTCCTGGGCGTACAACGACACCAACCATCATTGGTCAATTCTTTATCGAAGGTGGCTATATTGCCATTGCACTTGGTTTTGCATTATATGGAGCTGTTTTATCAATGATCTATAACCAAATGCAGCGCACAGGTGTGAAATCGTATCAATCACTTGCTTATGGCTTTGTCCTGACAATCTTTGTTATTTCAATTCATACAGGCTTGTTAGACCTCGTCTTCTTGTTGATGATTGCGTATGCAATTGCCTCAACAAGTATTGAGCAAGAGCGTCAAAAGGTAAAAGCCTCGACATAAAAACGCCCATATTTTTGTAACTGAGGCTCGTAAAGTATGACTAAAAATAATTAAAGAAAAACAAAAAAACCAATTGTCCAATTGAGGTTTCGGTGATAGAATAGAAGCAGAGAGAAATATTTCCTTCTTTTGAAATAATAACCTCGGTTGGTAGCCCAATGAGAAAAACGCCTAATAGATTAGGCGTTTTTCTCATTTCAGTTTGACGAAAAGGTAGAAGACTTTGCGTCAAACTGACTTATTTTATAATGTAATTACTAAGATAATAGAGAAAACGTAACAAAATAGCCCATGACCCAACTGCTTTGAGGTCGTGGGTTATTTTGTTGGATGTTGACCATTGTATAACAATAAATCGAAAAAAAGATACAAAAAAGCTGTTGAGAGATGAAGTCTCAACAGCTTTGTTTAGTTCTAAAAGAATTATTGTTTCGCATATGCTCGCCATTTGCTTAAATCCACTTCTTCTTTTTGAACAAGTTCAGCAGGAAAGATGAAGGTCCATGGCTTTGTTGTATGTGCTTTTACCATTAGATTATCTAATGTAAAACCACCCGTTGCCACAACTTCACCTGTTGCATCTTCAACAAAGAGAGGAAGTTGCTGCAATGTTAAATCCTTGTCACTACCATTTCGAATTAAAAGAGTGATGTGCAAACTTTTATCTTCTGGACGATTCGCTTGAAGGCCTGTGAAGTTCACTTCTCCTTCTTTTAATGGTGGTAATTTTGTTTCAACAAGCTCTTTTAATGATGCTTGCTGATCAGGAGTTAATGACTTTTTCCAAGCTTCATCTAAATCAAGTTGATGAGATGGTTTTAATTGAAACGCCAACTTCCACTCGTTTTCTGGCAATTCTGCTGCTAGAATTGTTTCTTTTTCGAATACAAACTGCCACGGGCGACTTGATTTGGCTGGAATTTCTCCGATTGCTGCTAAATCAAATGTTTTCTTTGCGAGTATTTCATTGTTTGGTCCAATTAACACGAGCGGAGCAGCTTGTAGTTGAATCGTTTGTGAAAGACTGCTACGTACAAGCGCTGTAACGGTGATACTTCCTATACCTTCTTCGCGATGCAAATCAAGACCTGATAAAGAAAGTTGATTTGGCTTTAATGGATCGCAGCTATTATGCATAAATTGATAAATGTAACGATCTTCTTCTGATACATTCCAATCAGGATGAATGGATAACGTTGTTTGTACTTCTTCTTCAGCAGCTGCTTCTTCAATATCGACAATCTCTTTTGATTCAACTGTGCTATCTAACCCTTGCTTCTCAGGGGTTTTTCCTCTTCGTTTGAAAAATGAAAGCATGTGTAACCTCCGTTGTTATGATAAGTTTCCTTGTCGCATTTCTTCTGTTGCTTCGATAAGGCTCGAGAGTTGTTTCACCGCGACTTTTTCTAATTCGTGATAAGAAATCGTAAATAATTCTAATCCTTCACGTTGATATTGGCGCATCGGATCTTCTTGACTATATCCACGTAAACCAATGCCTTCTTTTAAGCGTTCCATCGCTTCAAGGTGCTTAATCCACTCTACATCAATCGCATTTAAAAGAAGGGGCTTTAACGAACGTTGAAATGCTTCGTCTTCTTTATAAAGCGTTAGCTTCTCCACATAGTGCTCGATCGCAGGTTTCACAGCTTGATCAATTTCATCACGGTCATGTACAGTGTGGGTAAATGAAACAGCTTTTTCACCAAGTAGTGCGTTTACTTCCTCTGCTAACGCTTGAACATCCCACTCTTCTGGAAGCAACTCTTCTGGGCAATAATCGTTCATTGCATAGTCGATACAAGATGAAACCATTGGTTCAATCACAGATAGACTGTCATCACCCTCAAGCGTCTTATCACGAAGAGAGTAAATCACTGAACGTTGCTCGTTAATCACATTATCTAGTTTTAAGTTGTACTCACGAACTGCATAATTACTACCTTCACAAATGCGCTGTACACGATCAACAAATTCTGTAAGTTTAGTATTTAAGATTAATCCTGTTTCGTCTGTTTTAAGGTTCTTCTCAAACTTTTCCGTTTCTTCTTTTGCAAATCGGCGGAACATGTCATCTTCAATTGAAATGAAGAATTGAGAGCGACCAGGATCACCTTGACGACCAGAGCGACCTTTTAATTGATTATCGATACGGCGAGACTCATGGCGCTCTGTTCCAAGAACAAATAAACCACCTAGCTCTTCCACACCTTCACCAAGCTTAATATCTGTCCCGCGTCCAGCCATATTTGTTGCAATGGTCACTTGATGTTTGTGACCGGCAAGTGAAATAAGATCTACTTCTTGTTCTACACTTTTCGCATTAAGCAATTGATAAGAGAGGCCGATTTCTTTTAGGTAATCCGCTACTTTTTCAGATTGAAGAATGGAGGTGGTACCAATTAAAATAGGTTGCCCTGTTTCATGAATACGCTTTGCTTCAATTGCCATCGCTTTATATTTTTGATCAATCGTTGCATAGACACGATCGGTTTGATCTTCACGTTGAATCGGACGGTTCGTTGGAATTTGAATAACATCCATTCCGTATAATTCTTGAAACTCTTTTTCCTCTGTTTTCGCTGTACCAGTCATACCAGAAAGGGTTGGGTACAGGCGGAAGTAGTTTTGAATCGTAATGGACGCTTGTGTTTTGTTTTCTTCAGTAATTTCGACGCCTTCTTTTGCTTCAATTGCTTGATGAAGGCCGTTACTTAATGTACGTCCTTCCATTGGACGCCCTGTAAACATGTCGACTAATAAAATTTTGTTGTCTTGCACGATATAATCGACGTCACGCGTGAACATTACATGTGCACGTAACGCTTGAATCATGTAATGATACAACGTTTGGTGCTGAAGGTCATAAAGATTATCGATAGCAAATCCTTTTTCGATTTTCTCAATGCCTTCTTCTGTAAAGCTTGTGGCTTTCGTTTCTTCGTCAAAATGATAGTCCACATCACGTTTGAATGTCTTTGCAATACGCGTACATAGTTGGTGGAAGTTTGCGCTTACGCCACTTTTACCAGCAATAATCAGTGGTGTTTTTGCTTCGTCAATTAAGACACTATCGACTTCGTCAACGATGGCAAAATGATAAGGACGTTGTACACGCTGGCTTTTTTCGTAGACCATGTTGTCACGTAGGTGATCAAAGCCAAATTCATTTCCAACTCCGTATGTAATGTCTGCTTGATAAGCTTTTTGCTTTTCTTCTAATCCCATCATTGGTAGGTTCAAGCCGACGGTTAAGCCTAAAAACTCATGAATTTGTCCGATGAGTTCACGGTCACGTTTGGCTAAGTAATCATTCACGGTAATGACGTGTACGCCTTTTCCTTCTAACGCTCGCAAATAACTAGGAAGAGAAGCAACGAGTGTTTTTCCTTCCCCTGTAGGCATTTCGGCAATGTTTCCTTCTGATAAAACAAGACCTCCAATAAGTTGAACGTCAAAGTGTCGCATGTTTAAAACGCGTTTTGCAGCTTCACGTACTGTCGCAAATGCTTCGGCACGGATATCAAAAATGGTTTTCCCGTTCTGTAATTGTTTTTTAAATACGATCGTTTTATGTCGTAGCTCTTCATCTGAGAGCGTCGCAAACTGTTCTTCAAGAGATTGAATCTCTTCAACTAATTTATAGTATTTTTTAATGCGCTTTTCTTGGTTGTCACCAATCATTTTTTTGATGTAAGATAACATCTTTCTTCTCCTGGCCTTTCTAACTAATTTTCTAGGTTTAGTATAGCACTGTTCAATTCCACTTTCATCTTAAATTGGTAGAGTCTCTCTTTTATTCCATATCCAATTTAAGGAATTTGATAATTAATAGTTCTATTTAACTATTAATTAGAAAATTATAGTTTTATATGAAACTTTTACCTGCATTCAGCCGTCTTATATATTGTAGGTAAAATTCAGGTAATAACAGGGGGCTTTTAAAAGATGAAGAATTGGAAAAAGAAAGCGGTTGTTGCTAGTATTGCATCTTCACTCGTCATTCCGACTGCTGTATCTGCAGCACCAGCGAATGTAGAGAAACCAGAATACGATGCAAAAGAGCGATTGGGATTATCTTCAAAAGAAAAAACGAAGTTACTGTACAAACAAAAGCAAGAAGAAATGAAAAAATATAGCCAAGACACGATTGTTGTGAAGTATAGTAAAAAGCTATCAGCTGCGGATCATCGTCGTCTTGGTGGGCAGGTCATTCGTACGTATCCGGAGTTTGGATACGATGTGGTGAAGTTGCAAAAGGGAAAGAAGCTTGAAGATGCGCTACGGGCCTACCGTCAATTAGGAGGTGTGGTATCTGCTACACCGAGTGTGAAAGTCGAAAAATTTGGTGGACAAGCAGATCCGAAAATGAAGGAGATGTATCACCTTTCGCTCTTAGAAATTGATAAAGCATTGACGCTAGCAGGGAATCATAAGGTAAAAGTAGCGGTAATTGATACAGGAATTGATGTTAATCATCCTGAATTAAAAAATAAAGTATTGGCTCCATATAGTGTAAATGATCCAGCGAACCCAGGGCGTCCCGAAGAGCACGGAACACATGTAGCAGGTATTATTGCTGGTGAAGCCAATAATGGAATCGGTGGAAAAGGTGTGAATCCAAATGCGACTATTTTACCGATTGACGTGTTTGGTGGCATGATGGGAGCAACTGATTACTCTGTTGCTGATGGAATTTTATATGCTGTAGAGCAAGGTGCAAATGTAATTAACATGAGTATAGGTAGCTATTATGAATCGCCAATTATTAAAGATGCTGTAAAAAAAGCAGTAGACAAAGGAATTGTTGTTGTAGCGGCAGCGGGTAATGGTGCTGAGATGAATTATGAATATCCTGCTTCGTTTGATGGTGTCATTAGCGTTGGTGCAACAAATGACAAAAATGAAAAAGCTTACTTTTCAACATATGGTCCAAGTATTGATGTAGTAGCGCCTGGAGAAAATGTTTATTCATCTCTTTATACACCATTTAAAGGATCGACGTTTGCGAACATGAGCGGTACATCAATGTCATCACCGATTGTGGCGGGTGTGGCTTCATTAATTAAATCAAAATATCCAGACTTAAATTCATATCAAGTCAATTACATTTTACAGCAAACAGCGAAAGACTTAGGGAACAAAGGGTTTGACCTTGATTATGGTCATGGATTAGTTGATCCGGTTGCGGCATTAAAGATGGATGTGAAAGACATTCCTTCGTTTAAAGAGAAAACAGCTTCAGAGGTGTTAAAAGCAGCCGTAGCTATCGATGCTGCAAAGCAAGGTGCGACGAAAACAGGTTCGTTAAAAGCAATGAAGCAAAAAGATTGGTATAAAGTAGATGTGAACAAAGGTGACTATGTTCAGTCTATTTTAGAAGGAGCGGCCAACTACGACTACAAGCTTGAGTTACGTTTTTATCCAGAAGGAAAAACAGAAAGTGCAGAGCCTGTTCAAGTTCAAACAGTTAAACAAGGCGAAGTAGAAGGTTATTTATACAAAGCCGACAGCAAAGGAACGTTAGTCATTGGTGTAGCAGATCGAAATGAAAACTACAGCAAAGAGGGAAAATCAACGTATCAATTAAAAGTGATGAAAGATCAGCCAAATCAAGAGTTAAAAGCAACAAAAGAAGAGCCAATTCCAATTGCATCGCTTCCGTTTAAACAATCAGATTTACAATTATTAGGTGAGAAAGATGCAGCAGGTAAACACTACTACACGTTTACATTTGATGAACCAACAAAGCTAAATGTGGATTTATCTGCTCTTCCTGGCTTAGATACAGAGTTAAAAGTGTATACAGCTGATATGTTTAACGAAGAGCCGCCCGCCGATTTACCGGAGTGGGAAAAAGATATGTGGCCTCACGCTGAGTTTGTGAGCAATAACTACGGCTACAGCAAAGGAGAATCACTTACATTTGAAGCTTCACCTGGAATGCAGTATATCCTTGAAGTGTCTTCTGAGGCATCGTCATATTCTTCTATTTTTGACTTTTTGTTTGGTGGGCCAATGAGTGCAACATCAAATGTAAAATCAGCAGGTTCTTTACTACCTTATGAGCTCAATGTGACGACGAAGGAATTACCAGAGGATGAAGATGGCTTCCCAGTTTATGAACAAGAGCCGACACCGGAAGAACTAGAAGAAATGATGAAAGAAATGAATCCACAAGCTCGATTCTCTCGTAAATCTAGCTTATTAGCAGATACGTACGATATGAATTTCTTCTTCGGATGGTCTGAATATGGAAAAGAAGAAGTCGCTCTTATTAAAGAACGTGCACAAGAGATGAATATCAGTGAAACACAAAAAGGCTACTTCCAAGTGATGGGTGATCAAGATTGGTTCAAGCTAAATGTAGATGAATCAGCTATTTATCAATTTGCGATGGGTAAGTCAAAAACCTTACAGCCGAACATAGGTATCTACGAGTATGATCCTAAAACAGATACGTTGTTCGAAGTGACGAATTCTTGGTTTGAAGATCATCCAGCTCTTCATACAGATCGCGAGCAAAAAGCGTATGCAACGCTACATCTAGATAAGTCTAAGCATTATTTTGTGAAAGTAGAGAACGGAGGCTACCTTTCATTTGATGCCTATCAACTAACATCAAAGAAAATCAAAGACGATATTGTAGACCAGAATGAAAACAACGATACTGACATTAAGTCAAAGGTGTTAAAAGCGGGGAGTAAAGTGAAAGGAAACTTTATGAAGCAAAATGATGTAGATATGTTCTACTATAAGCATCGTCAAGCTGATGGATTATTTGGTTTCTATGTTAACCCACTACAAGCAACAGCATCTGAAAAATCAGGGTTACCCCTTCACTTGACATTACCGTTAGATCCACTTGCAGTAATTGTCGAAGATACAAACGGCAATATGCGAATGGACGGTAGTGAAATTAATAGTGCGATGTTTTACGACTACGGTTGGGGAAATGAACCTGAAGTAGGTTCATTTAAAGCGAAAAAAGATGTGGGCTACTTCTTTATTTTAGAAAGCTGGACAGGCTCTAACGTAAATGGCTATGAACTCTCACTAAATGCCTTAAATACAAAAGATGAAGACGCTGATTCTAAAGTAGTGAACAACGTTCCATCAAAGCCACTTTCATTGAAGAAAGTCAATGATAAGAAATGGGAAGCGAAAGGGTTGTTAAATGCAGGCGTCCCATTTGGCGATAAAGATTACTATCAATTGGATGTTGCGGCAAAAGGGAACTATACGTTTACGTTCAATGCACCAGTCGAGTTAGATGGTGTAGTGACGATTTATAATGCGAAAGGTCAATTAGTGAAAAAGATGGACCACTACATGACAGGTGATCAAGAAATTGACACATTATCATTGGACAAAGGTAAATATTTTGTTGAAGTAAGAGATGCTGATATGCGTTCAAGTAGTAACGCTTATGCATTAACGATTGAAAAGAAGTAACAGAAGTTAAGGTGTAAGTGAGTTAAATCGCATAGGCCGCTTTCATTGCTCATCTGTTCGTTCATAGGAATGAATGATGACGCAATGAATGGTCCAGGATGAGTCGAAAAAGTGCGATTTTTCGACTCATCCTTTTTGTTGTCTTCTTCTCCTTCTTAAACGGTTGTTTATGATAAAATTTAGTAGACTTTACGTCTAGTAGTGTCATAGAGAAGGAGGACATGTATGAAAGCATTTATAAGGTCTCTTATTTTGGTGGGTGTACTTTTCTTTTCTGTGCAAGCGAGTGACGCGTATGCACAGGTCGTAGACGAAACCAAGGTGAAAAGTGCCCAGTCTAGTTATGAAGAGTATTATCAACTGATCGCTACATATAAAGGGGAAAGTGGTGTGACCGTTAAGAGTTACAGCTCGAAGTGGAACACAGCGAGTAAGTTAAAAGAGCTTGAACAAGAATTGTTGCGTAATAAACATGGAAAAGAACTCTCTCTTTTAAAAGAAGTAATTATTTTTCCCAACGCCCCCGCCGGCAAAGGGGTATTAGGTCAGTATTTTGCTGAATATGACCTTCGACAAAAGAAGTTATTACCAGGACGCAAAATCCATCTATATAACGGAAATACGAATGAAACGGTGGACGCACTTGCCCTCACACTGTCTCACGAGTATGGCCATCATTTTACATTTTATCATCTATTAAACAATGAACGATTGTTACCAGACGACTGGCTAAAGTCGAAGTATGCAAAAGTACGTGAGCTCGATCAGTATTCGAAGGTAAATACAGGAGATGGCGACTATCTGTGGATGATTCCAGAAATTTTAGCGGAAGATTATGTGCAATTATTTGGATCTGAAAAAGCCCTCATGCAGCATATGCAAATGAATGCACAACTGCCAACGGCCTTTGAAACAAGCGGACTACAAGCCTATTGGCAGCAGCATCTGTCATCGCCTGACTATCAAATTCAAATACCAATCGTCGTAAACTTAACTCAATATCGATTGAACCGCATAGACAATCAATACGTTGACCTTCAGTTGTTTTCTCAACATCTACAAAATAAAACAACACATATTTTAGGGCAAGATTATGAAGGAAGATATCTTCCTGTACTATTTGGTTCTGTTAAAAGTGGAGATGATGGCGAACAGTGGTTTGAACAAAGTAATCTTCGTACAAATAAATGGTTGTTAAACAAAAGTGAGATTGATCAAGTAAGTCTTCAAGCTGTTCAACACGCAGAGAGAGGATTTAATCGTGGCTCTGCACGATTACATTTGGCATACGATCACCTTGATGATGCAAAGCGAGATAAAGAAGAGCTCATAAGAGAAGAACGTGAGCGTACTTATTATCTCGGAGAAATGGTGTACATGAAAAAAGCTGCGCCCTATGTAAGTGGAATAAACGGAAAAGAAGTCACAATGCTTCCAATGTATACACCGCTTCAAGTGATGAGTGGACCATATAAGCAATCCGATTCGACGTTTATGTATGAAGTAAAGGGCTATAACTTTGAAGGGTATGTAGAGCAGTCCTATCTCCAAAAAGGAGACCTTCACTTCTTTTACGACATTACAGGTGAAGACCGAGAACTCGCTGCAGCAACCGCATATTTACAGCTCAATCGCATTATTAAAGGTTACGATGATGGAACATTCAAACCGCGAAATGTCATTCAGCGTCAGCATGTAGCGAAAATGTTAGTCGATGCGCTCGGTTTAACGTTACCTGAAGGGTATAAAGTAAAATCGACTGATATTAAACCAACAGACCTTTATTATCGTCAAATGGCAACGGTCGAAGCACATGGATTGATGGGAGTAGGGGGGAAGTTTCAACCGACTGCTAATTTAAGTCGTTCTCAAATGGCATCTATTTTAACAAGAGTCTACAAAGACACATACAGTCCTGCTTCAACAGAGCGAACATTTAAAGACGTTCCGGTGTCTTATCACAGTTATGACGCGATTAATCAATTAGCGGCTAACAACATCACAGTTGTAACTGACTATTTTAGGCCCACTCAATCTGTTTCGCGCGGACAATTTGCGTTGTTTTTAACGCGATCTGTACAATTAAAGCCTTAAACAACAAGATCCTACGCGCTTCAGCGTAGGATCTTGTTGTTTATCTTATAAACCTCGATATAAGAAAGTAGCAAATTGTGCACGGTTTACTTTCGTTTCCGGCCTAAATGAGCCATCGTCATAACCCGTTGTAATACCTGATGCAGCCAGTTGGTTTACATAGTCATTTGCCCAATGAGTAGAAGGTACATCTGTGAAAGTAGTTGCTGTTGTTTTTTGTAAATGAAATGCTTCTACTAATACTTTCGATAGTTGCGCGCGTGTTAAGCGATCATTCGGTCGGAAGTTTCCGTTGTTATCTCCGTTCATAATGCCTTTTGCGTGAAGGGCATTAATGGCACCGACAGCCCAGTGATTCGTTGGAACGTCTTTAAACGTTTGCTTTCGATTTGACATTGGTAAGTCGAATGATTTAGCAAGCAGAGCGGCTACTTCCGCTCTTGTAATTGTATCATGTGGCTTAAAATAGCTCCCTTGATAGCCTTGTACAATGTCATTATTCGCAAGTGTTTTAATTTCATGATGCGCCCAGTAAGATGTGTTAATGTCTTTGAACTGTCCTTGTGCTAACGGATAAGAAAGAACGCGACGAGCGCCTATGTATTTCTTGCCCCAATAATAAGGGTCGTTAAGGTTAGAGATACTAATGCCTTTTGAAGATGAAGAATGAATGAATTCATTATCTCCTATGTAAATACCCGCATGAGAAGGGATGCGTCCGGTTGTATTAAAGAAAACGAGATCTCCTACGCGTAAATTTGCTTTTGAAACGGCTTGTCCCACTCTATACATGTCAACCGTTGTGCGAGGTAGTTTAATACCTGCTTCATTGTACACATATTGAATGTAACCAGAGCAATCAAACCCAGTAGGAGCAGTCCCTCCATACCGGTACGGAATGTTCATGTACTTCTTAGCGGCTGGGATAATTTTATCATAGTTCACTAATGATGTAGTGGCATGTACATTTATGGGTTGATAGGTAAATAAAACTATAAATAATGATGAAACGATTCCGACTATTAAACGTCTAATCATATGTACACCTCGTAATATAATCGATATTATCGAATTTTGTATGTATTTAAAGTATTTTCTGAAAATAGTCTATCATAAAAAAGAGGGGGATTATTTTACAATTGTGTAACAAAAAGAAAGAATAATTAATTCTATAGTCTCATATTGTAAAATTGTTGACTTCTTAAGTTGTGAACATAAAAACCTATTTTTCTACAAAGTTATGTAAAAAAGTATTGAAACTTCCCTAGAAACATGTAGAATAATAGGTATAGTTTGTTAATTAATCATGTAAATGGTAAATAAAAAGAGAAAAAAAGTATGTTTAAACCATTTATGAAAAATATTGACAATAAAACTAGTAATTATTATACTGTAATTTGTTAACAGCTAGTATTAAGGATTATAGATACATATAGTACAAATCTCTTAATGTTAGTCTAAATATTTTATTTTTTACACAACCAAGGGAGGAAATAATTCAATGGCTTACCAACCAAAGTCTTATCGTAAATTTGTAGCAGGTACTGTTACAGCAGCAGTAGTTGCTTCTGCACTAGCTCCAGTAGCAAGTGCTGCAGAAAAAACATTCCCAGATGTACCAGCAGGTCATGAACACGCTGAAGCAATCTACTCATTAGTAGAAAAAGGTATCATCAAAGGTTTACCTAATGGAACATTCGCACCGTATGCAGAAATCACTCGTGCTCAAGCAGCAATCATGATGGCTCGTGTACTTCCTGGCGAAGGTAAAGTTGAGCAAGTATTTGAAGATGTTCCAGTTACTGCAGATGAAGAGTTAGTGAAAGCTGCTTACGAAGTATTCCATGCAGGTGTTATGACTGGTTCAGAAGGGAAGTTAAATATTCAAGGTAAAATTACTCGTCAACAAATGGCGAAAGTTCTTGTTGAAACTTTTGGCTTAGAGCGAGTTGAAGGTAAAGAAAGCAAAGTGAAAGATTTAGATCTTGCTTTTGAAGGCTTCCGTGAATACATTGAAATTCTATCTGAAAATGGAGTAACTGTAGTAGAAAACTTTAACCCTCGTGGTAACATTTCTCGTGCTGCGTTTGCTTCAATGGTATACCGTGCACAAGCTTCTACTAAAGAGACTATCGAAAACGTTGTTGCAACAACTGCAGACGAAGTAACAACTGTAACTGCAGATGTACGTAACGCTGAAAAAGCAACTGTAGAAGTATTCGCTAACGGCGACACTACTAAAGATGCAGCTGCTAAAAAAGAAGTAGAAGTAAAAGGCGGTAAAATTTCTACTTCATTTGAAAAGCTTCCAGCAGGTAAGCACGTTGTACGTGTAACAGCTGGTGAAGCTAAAAAAGAAGCTGAGTTTACTGTTGTAGCTGTAAATCCAGAAGTTACTTCTGTTAGTGCGGTTAACCTTAAGCAAGTTGTAGTAACTTTCAACAAAGATGTTGACTCAACTACTGCTGGTTCAACAGGTAACTATACGTTTGCGTCTGGTAGCGGTGTAACTGTTACTGCTGCTGAAGTAAACGGAAAATCAGTAACATTAACTGTTTCTGGTACTTCTCAACAGCAATCTGCTGATTTAACAGTTGAAGGTGTTAAAGTAGCTGATGGTACAGTTGTTGCAAAAACAACTAAATCAGTGAAATTCGTTGATGCTGTAGCTCCAGTTGTTTCATCAGTTGATGCTATTGGACCAAAAACTATCAAAGTTAAATTCTCAGAACCATTACAATCTGCTCCAACTTTCTCTCTAAATGATGGAACAATTGCGATTGTTACAACTGCTTTCACAGCTGGTTCAAGTGAAGCTACTTTAACTTTAGGAACAGCACCAGCTTCTGGCACGCTAAAACTAAAAGTCAAAGATGGTCTTGATTATGCTGGATTCAAAATTGATGAAGTTGTTAAAGAGTTCACATTTGCGGTTGATACAGTTGCACCTGTATTAACAGTTAAATCTGCATCTCCTACTCAAATCGTACTTTCTTCAAACGAAGATTTCACAGGAGTTGCTGATAACAATGTAGAGTTTTTCCACACTTATAATGGAGTTGCAGCTTACAAAGCTACTAAATCAGTTAGCGGTAAAGAAATCACTCTATCATTTGCTAACCCACTTCCAGAAGGTACATTCAAGTTATTCTTGAATTATGCTGTGGATAATGGTACACAAATTGCTGACCTTTGGGGTAACAAAGTCGCTGAACAAACACTAACTGGTACAGTTGTCTCAGATACAGTAGCTCCAACTGTAACAAAAGTAGAAGTAGATGGAAATACAGCATTCAAAGTAACATTCAGTGAAGCTGTATCAGGTGCTACAACTGCAGCTAACTATGAAATCAAAGATGCAAGTGGTAACACAGTTTCAGTTAATGGGACAATTACAAATGTAAGTGGTAACACATATTCGATTCCTGTTGCTGCTTTAAACGGTGGTTCTTATACATTAACTGTTAAGAACATTAAAGATACATCAATTAACCAAAATAAACTTGCTGATTACACTACAACTGTAGCTATTAAAGACGTAGTTGCTCCAACAATTACTGACCTTGATACAGTTACAAGCGGAACTCAAGCTCAGCTTTTATCTTCTAAGAAAGTTAAAGTTGTATTCAGTGAAGCAATGGATAGAGCTTCAATTGAAAATAAACTTAACTACTTATTTGGTGGAGTTGCGTTAGACAGTAAAGTAACTGTTACTGCTGTTGATAACAACAAAGCAGTAATACTTGACTTCACAGATGTAACAAGTGGTCCACAAGCTACACCTGCTTCTGCAACTTTACAAGTGCTACGTGTTGCTGACGCTGCTGGTAACCCAATTGCAGTTGCTTCAACTAACGTATTAGTACCTGCAGGAGTTACTGCTCCATTATTTGACAAAGCAGAAGTAACTGGCAAAAATACTATTAAACTTTACTTCAAAGAACTAATTACATCTGCACAAGCTGCTGACTTCTTAGTATCTAATGACAATGGTTCTAGCTATTCAGCTGCTGGAAGTATTTCAAATGAAGTAGTTGACGGTAAGTCGGTAATTACTTTAACAACTTCACAAGACCTTCCAACTACTGCTGCAAACGTATTAGTTAAGACTACTGGTTCAGTAAGTGCTAAGAACGGTTTCGGTACTGCTGTAAGCTTAAATGCAACATCAGCTGCCGATAAGTATGCTCCAATGGCAACTGTTGCAACAGCTATTGATAACGATGGTGATACTTTCGTTGACCGTTTCACTGTACAATTCAGCGAAGCGCTTTACGTAGCATCTGTTCAAGACGGTGATTTTACAATTGAAGGATACGAAATTACAGGCGTTTCTGTAAGTGGAGATACAGTAACACTAACTGTAAAAGAGAAAACTACTAATGATTTAGCTGCAACACCTAAAGTAACTTTAGTTGGTACTGTTGAAGATGCTGCTCGTAATGCTCGTACAGGTCAAGATGCGTTAACAGCTGTTGCCGCTCAAGTAGCTATTGATGCTCAGGCACTTGCTGCCTCTAAACTAGCACTAGGTAATGCAGTAACTGCTGCCCAAGCTAAACATGATGGAGCTGCTCAAGGAAATTATGCAGTAGGTTCAAAAGCTACTCTTCAAACAGCGATTAATGCAGCTAAGGCTGTACACGACAATGCGGCTTCTACAAAAGCTCAACTTGACCAAGCGAAAGCTGATTTAGATGCTGCTGTAAATGCATTTGAAGCAGGAAAAGTTGCTTAATAAAGGAAAATGGGAAAAGGGTTCATAAAATCAGTCACAGTGACGCCCCGAAAAATCTTGTTTCACAAGACGTTTCACGGTTGAGTGATTGATTGTATGAAAGGAAGTTCTGTGGAGAGAGATCTCTGCGGGGCTTTCTTTTTTGTATCAATTTGTATAAGAAAGGCCCTGCATCTATCTTTGCAGGGCCTTCTTTGATTAACGATAACTCCATGTAGGAATGGAGGTTGATAGGCGATTGTAGAAGCGGATATATTCGTGTGCTTCTTTTGTTTTAGGGTAAGATGTGTTTTCAAAGTACATATAAGGGTGTTCGCCTGGCGTTTGCATCACGTATGTGTAGGAGGAGCCTTTGGCGATGACAACTGCATCCGGACCAAAGAATGGCTCGACATATTGGGAACGCACGCGGGATACGCCACTTATCCATACTGGCTGTTTGGCTACGGATGTGTCGTTGTAATAAAAGCTAACGATATCTGCTTTTACACCATACGTATCTTCATGTGTATGTTCTTTGATGATTAATTTGTTTTTCATATAGTTTGGTAAGGTCATGTTTACATTTAGTTTCGAGCTTGTATACGTATAGGTTTTAAAATCATTGTTTAAGGATCGTGAGAGAAATACACTAAATTGAGCGCGTGACACTTTGTTTTTAGGGCGAAACGTTTGATCGCTGTAGCCAGTTGTAATGTTGTTGGCAGCAATTTTTGTGATGTATGGATAGGCCCAGTATTGTTTTGGTACATCTTTAAAGGTTATTTTGCTTTCTCCTTTTAAGTCAAAAGCCGTTGTAATCATTCTAGCCATTGTTTCACGAGACATGGGTTCGTGTGGATGAAGGTAGGTTCTACATAGCTTGCTTTAGCATGGAAGTCAGTCATTCTTTGAAACAGCATAAACCAAAAAATGGCCTACTCTTTTTTGACAAGTAGGCCATTCTTTAGGTAAGAATTTATACTCCATGCAGAGAGAGTCTGGTAATGTGCTAGATGAATGATAAACCTACAATTACCCAGTTCCTTTTTGATAATAAGGATCCACGGCAGGAATATGTAAAGAGCGTGCTAGTATGCGGGCGCCTTTGTCGTGAGAAGCAAATACTAACAGCGTACCTGCTTTGACTTCACTCGCGATCCCCATAACGATGCGTTGATCAGCATCTTTAATACGAGAGTCTTTCCTCGTCCATTGTAGTCGGTGCGCTTTTTGGTAGAGTTCTAAAATATCAAATCCAAGTTGTGCTGCATTTCTGGTGTTCCAATCAGAGCTTTTCTTTAGTCCTTCTAGTTCCCCAAAGACTGTTGGATGAAGGTAAAGATCAAAGCGAGCTTCTTGATAAAGTTGAAACAACACTTGGTGATAATGCATGAGAAAATTAGTATCTACAGCCACATGATAACCTCTTTGGACATGCTCGAGTAAGCCGTGACGATAGGCATTCATGATTTCGCTCATTTTCTCTTCTCGTTGTTGTTGCTTTTTTTCTTTTTCTTTTTGATGAATGCGACGACGAGCTTGGTTGGCATAATGAGCGCTTCCGAAAGCAGGAATGAGAAGTGAGGCTAGAAATATGAGTGCTTTCATATCGTCTGAATGAATGAGAAGCATACTAATTAGCGCACATACAAAGAGTCCAATGTTAATCCAAGAATAGACCACAGCAGATGCATAAGCATAACCACTTCCGGGAGAAATGATTTGTAGGAAGAAAGCTAATCGAGCACTTCGACTTTTGTCTTTCAACCACTTTCCTATATAGATAAACAAAACATTGATTGTACATACAGCAAATGTGTAAATAAATAACAGTGCGATATTACTGTCTGCTAAATCTTTGAGCAAATTTATAATCATCTTCAGAACTCCCTTTATAGTTATTTAGGCTCAATGAATGTATATATGTAGTAATTATTATAAGTTAAAATAACTACTTTTTGAAGGTTTACTATAAAATTCGTCACAGTGACGTCCCGAAAAATCTTGTTTCACAAGACATTCCTATCTCTTTTTCTATCATTTTCCTAATAGTTATGGATGATAAGACGATATACCTAGTAGAGAGATGTGAAGAATTTTCCAATAGAGGTGAGATGATTGAGTAGGAAGCAATGTGTTGTGTTGGTTGTTATGGTGACACTGTTAACGGGTCTTATTGTCACTCAGACAACATCGGCTAGTACACTTGTAAAAGGAACGTTTGTTGATGTGACGTATGAAGAGGTACCAGTGGACAATGAGCAAACAGAAAAGAGACTAGCAAGTATCACGATTAAAAATACAGAAGGTAGAATGACGACGCTTCGTATGGATTCGACAGCGGTTTTGTCGATTAATGGACTGCTCGTTTCAATTAATGCATTTAAAACAGGGATGGAAGTCGAAGCGGATGTGCAGTTTCGACGTGTAAGTGAATTGCGCGGAACTTCCGCTGCGACTCCTGGAGCCATCAATTCGCGAGAAAAGGTCGTGACAGGTACGGTCAATCAGGTTGATAAAAGTGGAAAGTACTTGTCGCTTCGACTGGATCAAGGACAGGAGCGAACCTATTATTTAAATGAAAAAACAGAGATTTTTAAAGGAACGAATTTATCTGATTTGAGTGTTCTTTTTGAAGGAGATCGAGTGAAGTTAACGTTTTCTGAGTATGACACAAACTTTATTGATTCCATTGAAGTAAACGAACAAGGAACGCACATTCAAGGTCTATATAAAGGAACAATTCAACAGATTGATCCGATAAACCGCAAAATCATTCTAAAGAATCAAAAGATGTTTTTAAATTGGTTGTGGCAGCCGTTGCAGGCAAATAGTATCAGTAGCTACACGTATTCTTCAAAAATACCGATTTATGTAGGGGATCAGCAAATCGATCGTGATCGCTTACGCCATTATGCCAATCATGAAGTGTACGTTGTGACGGTCAACCAATTTGGCAAAGAAATCATTGAAAAAATGGTGATTAAACGAACCAACGAGCGAACCTTTTATGAATCGATGCGTGCGGTTAACTCAGCAGTAAAGTGGGTTGAATTAACGAATGCAGGCAAACTGCGCTATCACGATGGGACCATTCTAATTCGTAACGGACGCATTGTCGATTCAAAGAGTTTGTATGCAAGTGGGACAGCTTTTGTCGTGACAGATGGGGTGACAAAAAGTCAGTATGCCAATGTCGTTCATGTATCAAACGACGGCTTTCAAAGTCCGAACTTAGCTAATCATCAACTCTATTATGGCAAGGTGTATGCGACATCACCGTATAAAGTAATGCTTAGTCACGCAAAAGTATTATCCAATAACTATTGGCAAAATGTATCCGCTCCATTGCTTACGTTTAGCAATGATACAACAGTTGTTGAAGATTCAAGGAATTCTGTCTTAAAAGTGTTACCTAGTGAAAATGAAGTAAGTGACCGAGTTGGTCAGTATGGTTATTTTTATGTAGCGAACGGTCACATTAGGGCGCTTCATATCATCGGGAAAGATTTGCCAGCGACATTAGTATCTGTAGGGCGTGTAGAAAGTGTGCAACGATTCAATCCAGCTGTCATTTCTGTTCGGAATGTCAGTCAATGGCAGCAAGAATCTTGGCGTGAAACAGGCAGCATTTCAAGTATGAACATTGAACAAGCAACGATTATAAAAGCAGGAAAAATCATCTCACCGAAAGATTTGCAAGTGGGTGATCGTCTGTACTTACTGCATGAATCACATGTAAAAGGGCGCGTTTTGTTGGTTGATTAGGATCATCATCAATAGGGGGTTATTGAAATCCCCTGTTTTCTTTTTGAAGAGGCAACCAATCGTACTCAGATAGGAGGAATCACAATCGTGATTATAAAATTACGACAAGGGGTAGTGATGACAACGTTTATGTTTCTCGCCTTTTTTCTAGCTACTATCCCTTCAGTCGAAGCAAAAGTGCTAGATGTTCATGGTGGTGTGCAAAATGAATACGTCTACGAAGAAGTCTTTTTTCTAACAGGTAAGCCAATTAAATTCACAGGTAAGGCAACCGTTACAGAGAGAGAAAGTAAAGATAGGGTAACAACCACTCATAAATTTTCGTTAACGAGTGGGACAGATGATAAGTTAACACGTACAGTCATGTATGAAACAGTGCGTACGACACGAGATGATAAAGGACAAACAACTTCATCAACATCTGTGAAAAGCTTCTCAGAGAAAGTGACCATTGGAAAGATGTCTTATACGTTGGACGATTATCAGCTTTCTCAGGCTTCAATTAGTGATAACCGACCAGCATCTGACTTTTATTCTGGTAATCTCGTTGGTCGTAAAATTTATAAAGTGAATAATACAAATGAATTAGTAACAGTTCATTTGACTGGTCGAAACATGGGGTATGAAAACTTTTGGGGTGCTACGGAAACGCAGTTAGTTGATTATGAAATTGAGTCTGCTTTAGGAAAAGCATTTATCAAAAGTAAAGTATCTGACAGTAAGTCGAAAACACTTCAATATGAGCCTCATATGCCAGACTTATCAAGCTTTGTTGGTGGTTATGTGGCGATTAATAGCTCAAATACGATTGGCGAATATACATATGACATCCCTTATGGAAGTGGAAAAGGAACCGTTCATCTTTCCAAAGAAAACGTGCCAATTATTGAGCGTTTGATTGTACCGAAGTTTCGAGACTTATCGGGGAATTGGGCAAAAGACCATATCGAGCGTTTATATTCGTTAGGAATTTTTGAAGAATCGTCGCCATTTTTTGCACCGAACGTACCGATGAATCGATATGAATTCACAGTGGGTGTGTTAAAAGCAGTGAATTTACGTGTACTTGAGCAACCAAAAAATCAAAAAGTACCAAGAACACCTATTTTTAAAGATTTAGATCCGAAAGATCCCGATTACTTATTGATTGAAAGTGCAGTGGAGAAAGGGATTATTAAAAAAGGAGACTACTTTAAGCCAAAGGCATCACTAACTCGTGTGCAAGCGACAGCCATTCTTATTCGTGCATTAGGAATGGAAGGGCGTGCACCAAGTCCAGGCTATCAAACTCGCTTCCTTGATGATAGTCAAATTGAAAGTTGGGCGAAAGATAGTGTGTACATGGGGAGTGAACTAGGACTGATTCAAGGGAGTAATCACTATTTCCTTCCTTACAATCCGTTAACAAGAGCACAGGCCTCAGCATTAATCATTCGCTTCCTCGATTTTATGGAAAATGATTTAAAGCAGAATTATCGTGATGATGTTCTCTTTTTTAACTAGGAAAGGACGGCGCACAGGATGTCGATGACGAAAAAGTTTGTTCTTTTTTTAATGATGATGTTTTTGTTTTTAGGAAATAGTTCACTTACAGCAAGTGCTGCGAGCCCTTTTAAAGATGTCAAAACAACTCATTGGGCTTATTCATCCATTGAATGGGCCTTTCAAAAAGGGTTAATTAAAGGGTATGCAGACGGAACTTTTCAACCAGAGCGTCCTGTAACGGAGTCTCAATTTGTTGCAATGCTCATTCGGTATGATTGTTCATCTCAGAATGGCTTCCCTGCCAAAGTAGGTGAACATAGTGCTTCAGGAAACTATCGTTATTTAATCAATAAACATATCCCGCTAAATGGATACACAAACGCCTCTTTACGTGATAAGCCGATTACAAGAGGACAAGTTGCGAAAGTGATTACCGCTTTTAATGGACTTGATTTAAGTACGCCTCATGCTGCGCAGTATCTGTATATGCAAAATCTTTCAAGTGGTCAAACAGGAAAGAGAGATTATGCAGATTTTGGTGTCGACCGTCCCATGACTAGAGCGCAAGTTACGGCATTTTTTCAGCGGCTTTCAAAACAGGGAAGTTGCCAAATGAAAGGTTTAAAGCAGAAAGCAACGGGAAAAGATGATGTTCAAATTCCATTGCCACTCCACTTCATGGGAGAAGAAACGGTCAAATTTCCAGACCCTGAAAAAGAAAAGCCCTCTTCACCACCATCTAAACTCTCAAATGTAGAGATCAAAGTTGAAAAGCCTTCATTGATTGCCAATGGAGTCGATTCAACATTTATTCATCTAACATTAAAAGATTGCAATGGTAGGGAGATTCCTTATGAACAGAATCATCTCTTCAATGTTACATCGAGAAATGGTGCAATGATTAAAGACGAAGACAATGATTATGATAAAGTAGGTTTGGGTTATCAACTTTCTGGTTCTAGTTCGACTGAAACAGATGGTCCTGATTTGAGTGTGGAAGTGGTTGCGCCTAAAACGAGTAAAGAAGTAACAGACAAAATTTCGTTTCAGGTAGCAAATGGTGCAGCGAATATGGCTTGTTATAAAACGCCTATTGACGTGAATTTGACTTATGCTCCTCAAGCAGAAGTCAGAATAGAAGTGGACTATGAAACGAGTAAGTTGAGTCCTAAAGTACTACCGATGAATCAAAGTGCATGGGTAAGAGCCACGATTGTTCGTCCTGGTGGGCAAACAGCGTACAATTTTAATGGCCGTATTGCTTTTCGGTCGTCTAAAGGAGCTTCATTAGGAAGTTCAGAAGTGAGCGTGGTCAATGGAGTAGCCAGTACATATCTTTATCCACTCTCGTCTGAAAGTCTTGTAGATGATACCATTACCGCAGAAATTGTTCAGATGGATTCACGTTATGAAAATGAATTATCTTCTTTGGTGAATAAACGATATGTCTTTGAAGTGGCTTATGAACCATCTTTGACGATTAATAATGCGTGTAATCGTGAAGAAACCGAAGTGGCAGTTGTAATTGATTCTTCAGGAAGCATGAAGCAAAACGACCCAGAGCGGTTACGCGTTTCTAAATCAAAAGCCTTTATTCGCACTTTGAATGCAACGCAAAACATTGCTACGCACTTTAATTCCCAAGGATATCTTCTAGACACAGGGTTACCGTATCCAGTGAGTAATCGTTTAAATGGAGTTCGACAGTCGGGTGGGACGAATATTGCACAAGGATTAGAGAAAGCTTTTACGCATTTTACCGGCAATCAAAAAAAGGTGGCCATTCTCTTAACAGATGGCAAATCAAATGAAGTAAAAGTGTTACAAATGATTGATCGAGCGAAGCGAGAAGGCATTACCATCTATCCAATTGGACTAGGTAAGAAACAACAATTAAATGAAGCTCTTTTAGAAAAAATTGCGTATGAAACAGGTGGGCACTATTACCATATTGAACAAAATATCCATATTGGATCTGCGTATCAGTCGATTTTGGATCGTATCAACTGTGGGACTCCACCTAACAGTTGTCTGTTACCTAGTTATGTATTCGACACACCGGTTTTAGAAAAGAAAAATAATCATGTGTACATGAATACGTCTATCAATTCAAGTATTTGTGGAGAAGTAGAAAGAGTTGTTGTCCGTTTCCGCTCAATAGACGGAGATGTGGACTACGAGTTAGTATATCGCGGGCAGGATTATTTTGCCCTTAAGAAAGAAATTGCTGAAATTAAAGGTTATACCTTCTATACAGAAGCGGTGTTTTTAGCTTTTAACGCTGAGGGTCAGAAAGTCGGGGAAAGAACCGTTGTAGAGACGTTACATGTTTACTGAAATTTGTCCAAACAAAAGCTATTTTTATAGGTCCTCCTTTAATTGTTAATGATCCATGAGACGCGGAGAGGTAGCGATTGGGCGACTGGAGAGTATCATTTTGGCTACCTTTACTCCCTTTAGTTTTGTGCCTCCATTCTCAATGAGTTTGCTTTTTCGCAGACTTATGTGATTGTTTACATAGTACTAGATAACAGGTGGTAACTAATAGGTAAAAAGACACTTAATTCGAGATTTTTCGACTTTTTTAGATCTTTTTCATCATCAACTATTCAAATGAAAGGATAAGACGAGTTCATTGTCTTTTTACTTTGTTTGTTTACTTTAAAGCCTTTACTCTTCTAGTTTTAAGCCTCTTTTTAGGTTAAAGTAATTTGTTACTAGCTTGATAGTGATTAAGAATAAATGACTAATTTGTGTATAAATAGACATTTTCTTTGAAAACTATTAAGACTTGAAGTGACAGGTAGTAGGTAACAGACTATAATAAAAAAGTATGGAATTTATATGAAAATACTTTTAATAAATAGAAGAGGTGCTAGTACATGGAAAGTCCGCAAGTGAGGGCTGAACGTAAATGGAGTAAGAAGTGGATTGTGAGTATTGTGGTTGGTTTGTTCGTACTTGCTGCGATTGGTGGAGTAATCGCTGCGCAGGTAACAAGTCAGCCAAAGCTTCAATTTAATACAATTGCCAAGCCTGAAAAAAATGAAGTGAATACGCTAAAAGGACAAGTAGTTCCAAGCGATGTTCAAGTGGTATATGCTGATTCAAAAGAAGATGGTGTTCAAGAAATAGCGGTTGAAGAAGGACAAGAGGTTGCGGCAGGAGATTTGCTTTTTACGTATGAGAACACAGAAATCGATCGTCTACTAAGTGAAAATGCAGTGAAGCAGGAGATGGCACAGCTGCGTATTTCTCAAGCAGAAAAAGCAGTTAGTGAGATTCGAAGTGAAATAGCAATAATTGAAAATAATACGTTAATCGAATCAGACTCAACGATGGGCGCATTTGTGTTAAAAAGAGAGTTAGATGATAACGAAAACAATAAAGAGCTTGCGCAATTAGAGCTTGAAAAAGCGAAAACAGAGCAACAAGTGTTAGAGTCAGAGAAAAAAGAGTTAGAAGTGACAAGTAAGATAGATGGAATTGTTACACATATCGAAGATCCTGCGAATGCTAGTAGTGAGAAACCGCTCATAACGATTCTTTCTAAGGAACCTTATCAAGTTCAAGGTGTTTTAACGGAACGTCAGCGCAGTGAACTCGAAGAAGGATTTCCTGTTAAAGTCACATCAAAATCGGCTCCTGGACAACTATGGTCAGGTAGCTTTGCAACAATCGATGAGTATCCGCAGCTAGATCAGCTTCTTTCAATCGTAGGAGAGCAAAAGAAGAAAGAGAAACAAGTCTCAACGTTTAACTTCCGTATTGCACTTGATTCAGCGGATAAACTTTATTTGGGTTATCCAACTGACATTCGTGTTGAAATTCCGTCTGAAATGGAAATCACGATTCCGAAACAAAGTGTAAGAGAAAAAGAAGAGAAGAAGTTTGTCTACGTCGTTAGTCAGGGCAAATTAAAAAATCGTGAAGTCGTTCTTGAAGAAGTAGATGAAAAAACTTATCGTGTGATAGAAGGATTAAAACATGGTGAAACGTATTTAGTGAATCCAAAAGCTTCACCAGAAGTAAAATCAGGATTAAAAGTCAAAGTGAAATAAATAAAGAGCTAGGTCAAAAGGGGTAAAGAACACCCCGGCTTGACCCAACCGGCAAAAATCCTTGCCCCAACAATCCAATTGTATTAATGGATAGAGAGGCAAGGATTTTTGTATGTCTACGTTCTTTTTTCATCTTTCGCTACTTATGTCTCAACCTCTTGGTCATTATGGGATAAGTTATTCCTCGGTCGATGATCGTTTTTGATGCTTCATTTCATTTGTAAGATCATCAATGCTATGGCGAATGTTGCCTTTGCCAGCATAGTTTTCAATAAGTTCTTTAACATCAATGCCAGAAGAGGCTTTTAACGATTCTTGAAGAGTGGACATCAAATTGGTTGCATAACCCGTTACTTTGTTTGCGCCACCATTTTCACTCGTGCTTCCTGTATCTACAACCGTAATTTTATCAATGTTAGCTAGAGGACTCGCTACTTGCTTGGCGTACTCTGGAAGCATTTTAATAATCATATCAAGGACGGCCGCTTGGCCAAACTGTTCGAATGCTTCGGCGACCTTTTGTTTCGCTTCAGCTTCCGCCAGACCTTTTAAACGGATAATGTCGGCTTCTGACTCACCTTGCGCGCGCTGGGCCTCAGCCTTGGCTAATCCATCAACACGGACGCGCTCGGCTTCTGCCTTCGCCATCGCTTCAATACGGTACTTATTGGCATCGGCTTCCGCTAGTTGCTTCGCTTTGTCGGCTTCTGCTGATTGCTCAACAGCATAGCGGTCTGCATCTGCTTTTTTCTTTACTTCGGAGTCATACTGACGCTCACGACGTAAAATTTCTTTTTCTTCAAGCTCAATTTGTTTTTGACGTTCAATGATTCGAATTTGCATTTCGTGCTCTGTTACTTCTTGTTTTGCGCGAGCTGTTTCCAAATCATACGCCTGGTCAGCACGTGCTTTTGCGATATCTTGCTCGCGACGATACTCGGCTGTTTTTAACTGATTCATCTTTTCAGCTTCCGCAATCTCCGTTTTGCGCTCTAACTCCGCTTTTTGCGCTTCTTTGTCAGCTTCCGCCCGTTTAATGCGTGTTTCTTTCTCCGCTTCTGCTGTTGCGATGTCAGCGTCACGCTTCACTTGTGCGATACGTGGTTTACCGAGAGAGTCTAAGTAGCCGTTTTTATCACGTACATCTTTAATCGTAAAAGAAACAATCACAAGCCCCATTTTAGCCAAGTCTTGCGAAGCCACACGCTGAACTTCTTGCGAGAACTTTTCGCGATTTTTATAAATTTCTTCTACTGTCATCGAACCAAGAATAGAGCGGAGGTGCCCTTCTAATACTTCACGTGCTTCAGTTTCACGATCAGCTTTCGTTTTACCTAAAAATTGCTCGGCCGCTGTGGCGATTTCACCAATTGAGCCACCGATTTTAATAATAGAGACCCCATCAGCCATTACGGGTACACCTTGTTCTGTATACACTTCAGGAGTAGAAACCTCTAATTTACTAGACAGAAGGCTCAGTGGTTCCGCTTGTTGAAAAACAGGTAAAACAAACGTACCACCACCACGAACGATCTTAATCCTATTACCCGATTCATCGATATGCACATTTTTATTTCCTAAATAACTGCCTGTGACAATTAACGCTTCATCAGGTCCTGCTGTTCGATATTTCATGACAAACACGGCTACGAATGCGATCAGTAAAAAGAAAACAAATCCAATAATAATAAATGATAATGTACCCATTCTATCTCCTCCTTTAAATTACGTTTCATATGGGACAACAGCTACATTTCCTTTTTCAGCTTCAATGATTAATACGTTTGTATCAGATGGAATCGGAATGTGTCGATAGCTGAAAGCGGGTTTCGAAATGGTTCCACTTATTCCTTCAATGACCACTTCACCAAACCCATCTTCAGGAATAGAGATAATGACTTTTGCGACACGTCCTCTTAATGACTCTTCCGTGAACGCAAGTGATTCTTCAGCTGACCTTAACGGTACAAGAACGAATAAATGAAGAATAGTCACAAGAACAAGTGCCATGATAAACGAAATAGCCATAATGAGTACGGTTGACAATGAGCTAGTTGTTTCAAATAAATAACCACTCGCACTAAAAATCGTTAAAAAAGGAAAGATGAGGGCGAGATTAAAGAGAGGAATGGCTTCGAATAGTCCGTCGAATAGATCACCAAATAAAATAAATAAAAGCGTCATACTGCCACTAATGATGAGAACATAAAGGTAAAATGTTTGAATGGGTATTCCGAATAATTCCACTACATCACCCCCTTTTCTAAGTACTCTTATTTATTACATGCGCTCCTTTCTCTTTTATGATGATTTCTATGTAATACGGATTATAAGGAAAAAAGTTTCTTTTATTCTGAAATTTCTTTTATTTATATTTATAACTATAAATGACATCATTCATTTTACAATGAGGTGGAATGATAAAATGATTATAATAGAAACTTAAAACTGTTATTATTAGAATAAATAGAAATATATATTAATATAATTTTTATACATAAATATGTTTAAATATGTTATGATATTTCTGTTCTCGAAAGGAATATGATAGAATTCTAGTAGAGTATAAAAACAAGAAGAGAGAGGAGAGGTGTCCATGAATCAAAAAAAATGGTCCCTTTTGTTGGCGTTTACACTTGTGGTTTCACTTATCTTACCGAACTTTGTAAGTACCGCAACTGCTGATGCCACAAAAACATCAATGACAGTGAGTCAATCCTTATTGTCTATGACAGAAGCGCGTGATGTAGAAGTTGAAGTAGAGTTAGGTTACAAAGCAAACCTTAAACACTTAACGTGGACGTTTGGAGGAAAGACGTTCGATGAGTGGAAGAAGTGGAATAGTAAAGCGGGAGATTTTACGGGTGATCCGTATATTACCTTTAAAGAAGAGCCTCACTATGTCAAAGGAACAAAAAAAATTAAAGCAACGGTTCGTTTTGATTTGTTATTCAATACAACGGATTTATCACCACGTTCTATTCGCACGAAATACCCTCAATTCCTAAATAACTATGAATTAGCTGTAACAGACGTAAAAAAACAAGAAAAAGCTAGTGCTTCTTTAAAGCTTAATGTCTATGATAGCTATCGTACATACGATGAAATCAAAAAAGAGATGGACGAGCTTGTTGCGAATCCTTCAAAAGGTCGTTACATTGAATATCAATCACTTGGTCAATCAGTCCAAGGAAGAGATATGCACTTTGCTATTTTAGCAAAGGACAAAGAAGCCATTGAACGCTATCAAAAAGACATTTTACCAAAAGCGTTAGAAAATCCAGCGCAATTGCAAAAAGACATTAAATCTGGAACGTTAACAGACTATCAGATTCCAATTTGGTTCAACAATATTCATCCAGACGAAGCACCAGGTGTCGATGCGATGATGGATATTTTAAAGCAATTCGCAACAGAAGATGAGATTACGTATAAAGCAACAAACAAAGAAGGAAAAGAAGAGGAAGTCAGCATCAACGTAGAAGAAGCGTTGGATCAGTTTATTTTCATCTTTAATCCCGGTCATAACGCAGATGGTCGCGTAAACAACACACGTCAAAATGCAAACGGTTTTGACTTAAACCGCGATAATGGATACCAAACTCAGAAAGAGTCTGTCATCGTAACAGAAGAAATTGCAAAATGGACACCGCTTTCCTTTGTTGATCTGCATGGATTTGTAAAAGACTTCTTAATTGAGCCTTGTACACCCCCACATAACCCGAATTTTGAATATGATTTATTAATGGATGGCATGATTGAGCATGCTCATGCGATGGGGAATGCAGGTATAGCGAACACTACTTACGACAGCTATAAAATTCCACTAGAAGACTATGAAAATGGGTGGGATGATGCAACGACTGCTTATACAGCGATGTATGCGATGTTCCATGGAGCAATGGGTCATACAGTTGAAATTCCTGACTTAAACGAAGAATCAAACAAAGCGTTAGTCTATGCAAGTCTAGGGGCGATTAAGTATTCGTTAGACAACAAAGAACGTCTCTACACAAATCAATTGGAAATCTTTAAGCGTGGAATTGAAGGAACAGAAAGTAAAGAAGTGGATAAATGGTTAGTGAACCAAAAAGGTGATGTTGTTGGCCGTGATTACTCAGAGAGCGGACAATTCTTCCCGGATTATTACGCGCTACCAATCGATCAGTCTTTACAAAAAAATAAGTTAGAAGTCTACAACATGATTGACTATTTAATTCGTAACGGAGTAAAGGTAGAAGAAACGACAAAACCGGTCAAAATCGATGATGTCACCTATCCAAAAGGCACATTCATTGTTCCGTTACACCAAGCAAAACGTGGGTTAGCCAATGCAGTATTATCCGATGGTGAAAATGTATCAGATTGGGATGCTATGTATGATTCGGTCATTACGAACTTCCCAGATTTAAGAGGATTTGACCGTTATGCGATTTACGAAAAGGGAGCATTTGCATCTGATGTAAAAGATGTAAATGATGTGAAGCAACTAGTAACGAATACAAAGTTCCAACAAGCCGATTTAATTGTCCCGAACACAAATAACGATGTCATTCGTGTAGTAAACCAATTACTAAAAGATGGAAAACCAGTACAAGTCATTACAGAATCTGGAGATGGATATAATAAAGGCGACTTTATCTTAAAGCGTATTTATCTTTCTCACTATAAAAAGGATTTCTTTGTTGAAACGAAGCCTAAAAAAGGGAAAGTACCAACTGTTGCCCTTAAAAAGCCAATCGTTTCAGCGAATGGTAGTGCCGCATTAAAATATGCGTTAAAAGACTTAGGTTTTGAATTAGGAGAAGCAAAAGACAGTGTAGTCATTGTGGATGATCAAGGACGAGTGAAGCCTGAAAAAGGGAAAGCTTACATTTACGCAGGTGGAAGTGCAGCTCAGTTCTTAACGTCACAAGAGGTAGTGCCGAACTTAAAAGCAGAAACAACTGATTACTATCATGAAGGTATTTTAAAAGTGAATGTCAAACCTCATCCATTAACGAATGGCTATAAGTCAACAGAATGGCTGTACACAGGATCAGGTACATGGTTCACAAGTGTTCCGCAAAATGGCGAAGTCTTACTTCAAGTAAGCGATGATGCAGATTTTTATAAAGCTGGCTGGTGGCCGGGACAGGAAGCAGTAAAAGGAAAAGACCTTGCATTTACATGGTCAGAAAACGATTATCGTATTACTGCTTTTGCAAATGATTTAACGTTCCGTGCTCACTCACAGCAAAGTTATCGATTATTAGCAAATGCTATCTTTGAGCATTCAGTAAAATAAAAGGCCGAGACAAAAGGGAGAAAAACACTCCTGTTTGACTCAGCCTACAACAACCCTTGTCACGAATCTAGTTATTGAAGTGCACCCCAAATGTTAGACACCGAATCTAACATTTGGGGTGCTTTCTTATGGATAGAGAGGCAAGGGATGTTTCATGTCTACGGTCTTTTTTATTTACTTACGTCCCACTCTTTTTACGATGGTTGTGCCGCGATATGTTGTTGTGCTCTTATTAACATCGCGCAAAATTGAGCGCGGGTTAAGGAAGCATTTGGGTGGAACATGTCTTGTTTTGTAATAATGTTTAACTTAACTAACTGTTGAATGGCATGATAGGCATCGTGTGAAGAGGGAACATCCCGAAACGTATGAACTGCTAACGATTGATTAACACTTACTTGCAATGAGCGTGCTAATAGGATGGCCATTTGAGCGCGTGTTAAGCGCCGTTCAGGACGGAATTCTTGTCCGTACCCTGTTACAATCCCTTGATGATACGTAGATAAAATAGAAATAAATCCAGGTGTCTTGATCGTGATATCCTCAAAGGGTAGTTCGAGTGACGAAGGTAACGGCCATTGAAATAAGCGATTTAACATCATCACGCTATGTCGTCGAGTAATGGATTCCATGGGCCGAAACGTCCCGTCTTCATATCCATTTATTAGTTCTGCCTCATGTGCTTTTTTTATCTCTTCATAGCCCCAAAATGATGGGGGAACATCTTTTAATGTACGAGTTGCTTGAACTTGGTGATGTTGAACAGGAAAATGAGTAGTAGATAAAATATGCCTGCTTTGATCAACGAGTAGCGTGTGTACATCTACTTTTTTCTGACTAGACTGTACAACTGGAAAAGTGAAAAGTTGCAACGAGTCTTCGATTGTTCTACGCTCAACAAGTGATTCGTTTACAAATAGCAACGCATCTTTTTGGAGGAGAGATGGGCTTGTGCCTAGTAGGTAGCTACCACCTTTACGCAATGGTTGATTCGGTTTTAGATTTACCCATTCCGCAGCGTAAGTGGGTGGTTTTTGTGATAGCACTTTGTCGACTTGTACAATACCTCTACCTGTCCATTGATCGTATCCTCTGTCTTTTATATCAACGGCTGTGCGTAATAAGTGTTGTCGTATTGTGATTGCATCGAGGTGAGGGTATGTTACTTTTAATAACGCAGCCGCACCTGACACAAAAGGAGTAGCCATCGACGTACCTCGCATTGTTTTGTACTGGTTGTTTAGGTGAGTGCTTAAAATAGAAGCACCTGGAGCACTAATGTCAACAGCCCAGCCGTAATTAGCTATTGCAATAGGTACATTTGTTTGTTCAGTACCTGTCACAGTTAAGACACCTGGATAGGAAGCGGGATAAATGTGATCCGTTGGTACGTGCTGATTACCAGCTGATGCTACAATGAGAATGTTCTTTTTAAAAGCGTTCATCACAGCTTCTCTTAGCACGGCCGTTTCGCCTTTGCCGGCCAAACTCATGTTAATAACATCTACATCCATTTTTGTAGCGTCTTCAACAGCTTGGCTAATCTCAAAGTCTGTTCCATTTCCAAACTCATCAAGCACTTTCAGTGGAATAATATCAATAGGTGCGTTACCAATGATACCCGTCATTCCTTTTTCGTTATGACCACAAGCAGCTAAAATACCCGTAACGTGAGTACCATGTCCGAATTGATCTCTCGCATAAGGAAGCTTTTCTCTGTAATCTTTTCCCAGACTGATTAATAGGTTGTCGCAAAAGTCTTCATGTGGTATCACACCAGAGTCAACCACTGCAACGCGAGCATGATTGACGCCTGTCACTCGTTTAATCGTAGGTGGAGACGTCCATTTTTCATCTGTAATAAGTTTCATTCGTAATACAGTGTACGTTCGATTCTTTGGTACTAACACATCGAGTGTTGGTAAGTCGCCTTTATTTTGACCGATTAATTGGTTATGTTCGTCGTATACCTCAATGGACCATAAAGCATGTGTGTTCATTAATGTAACGGAAATTCGTGATAATGGTCTTTCTTTTCCACTTAGTGTAAAATGAGAAGTGGTGAACGGTTGCTCTTGATACGTCATCTTTTGGCCAGACGGTTCAAGCGTTAATTGCGTTCCTTTTAAGGCATTAACTTGTTTATCGCGATATCTTTTCAATGTGTGAAGAGCATCCAATTTGGATAAAGCCCATTGTTGAGAAAATAATGGATCATTATAGGGAGCTGTTTGAGCGGTTGCGCTTTTTGTGTAATTTGGCTCTACATTCTTTACAAAGGGTAATTGCTCAACTTTGTCTATAAAAGAAAGAGAAGCAGAAAAGCTAACAATGCGATTTTCTGTATCAAAAATTGTGGATGGATAACGCTCAAGGAATTGACTCATATGATGCGTAGAATCAAAGTAAATAAGCCAGTCTTTTTTGTTGTCTTCCGCTGCATAGATTGTGGGCGAAAAAAGAAAAAACACGAATAAAAAGGCAATCGACATGCTTCTCATTGACATCATCCATTTTCTCCTTGTTTAAGAATGTTATTATCTATCATTTTACTATAGTTGTTTGAAAATAAAACGGAAATTCAATAGAATATATGTACGTAAAAAAGGTTAAAAAAAGAGGGCTTTCTCCAAATGAGAAGCCCTACACACACATGGTTTACCAACCAAAATCTTATCGTAAACGTATTATACGAAAAATCGCTTTGAATTGCATGTTGATAAATATGGAATTATGTCTATTTATTTCATTAATATATAAAAAATGTAAAACAGAGGGAGATAAGTCTTGATCATAAAATGAAATAAATTAAGACTTAGTAACTGTTTTTTAGAACAGCAGATTTTACCGGTTGAATCTATACCGTTTTCATATTACAGTAGATATACCAACCGAGGTTGAATATAAATATTTGACCTCACTTAGCAAATAATCAATTTGACTATTTGCTTTTGAGCTGCTAGCACTATGCTAGCAGCCTTTTTGCTTTTTAAGGCCTTTATTGATGGATTTAGATGCTTTTATCATGTGTGTAAGTAATAATTCGTCTATGAGGTGTTCACCAACGCTCCTATGTTTCTTTTATTTTACCGGTGATCATTGCTCTCGTACACTTGTTGAAGAAAATACGAATAGGACTTTGGATTTAAAGTGCGCTTCTTTCACAAAATGGTTCATTGGATATAGAAAAGGTTAACTTCAAAAATAAGTGGAAATAAAAAGAAAAAAATTATCTAAAACCTGCCTCATAACCGACATTTGTCATAAATACCACGCCTTTATTCTCCTCTTTAAGACTTATCTGTCTAAATGAATAGTCCTAAATTCGTGAATAACCCCCATAAAACCAAAATGGCTTTGTTATAATAGAAACAATAAAGGTAGATAAGAAAATCAATAGGTAGGCAGAGGTGAAATGAGATTGAACCGATTTATTAGCTTAGTAATCATGATGTCTATCATATTAGGTTTTACAGGGAATCACTCTCATGATGCACATGCTAACAGTGCCTTATACTATCGAGACTTTGTAGAGGAAGCCTACTGGGCTGATTCAATGAAATGGGCTGTTCGTGAGCAAATCATTACAGGTGATGAAAATGAACGAAAACTGAAGCCGGATGCTACTTTAAGTGAAGTCCAATATTTACGTATGATTACGCACTATTTATCTCCTGACAGTTCGAACGACATGGATACAAGCGATGTTTCTGCATACTATACGTTAGCCAGTCAGTATAACCTTCATGTAAAAGGTAATCGAGACAAGGGCTTTGATCAGCCGATACGTCGAGGAGATGCCGTTAAATTACTTGCAGAAGCGATAACTGGTAAAGAGATGACAGAGAAAGAAGCTGTTCAATGGGTATACGACCACGAGTTATTCGCGACAGTGAAGAACAATTCGAAAACCTATCGCGCATTTAAACCAGATGCATCGTTAACGAGAGCAGAAGGAGTCACGCTTTTATATCAGCTTCATAAGAGTTCTCTTCCAAAAGAAATGAAAAAAGTGCAAAAAGAAAAGCCTTACTCAATTAAACGTATTGCCATTGGTGACCGCCAAGAAGATGTGGAAGAAGCATTTGGTGCTTCGAAGCGAACATCGTTAAATGAATACGGAACCTACTGGCATACATACCACAAAAAGTACAATCAGTTCTTTATGGTGAGTTATGTACACGGAAAGGTCATGGGGCTTTATACTAATCATGATTTATTTAGTGGTGTAGAAGGAGTGACGCTAGGTTCTACAAAAGAAGAAGTTCATAACCAATTAGGTGAACCCATCACTTCGATTGAAAAACAAACCGGTCATTATGTGATTGAAGATGAGCAATACGATACGTATTTAGTGGAAAACTTTTACGTGACGTTCTTTTATGACATTCATGATGAGAATAAAGTAACGGCTGTTCAACTCATTGATAAAGAGATTGAACAAAACAAACAAGGCTTTTATGGGGTGAAAAGTGAAGAACTTCGTCAAAGTTTTGAAGAACAACTGTTTGACCTTGTCAATGCTTCAAGAATGAAGCATGGATTGTCTGTATTAAAATGGGATGAACCTATTTCAAGAACAGCTTTTCAACATAGTAATGATATGGCAACAAATGAGTATTTTGATCATACAAATTTGGAAGGAAAGTCTCCATTTGATCGTATTCAAGAAGATGGGATTCCTTACATGATGGCTGGGGAGAACATTGCGATGGGGCAGTTTAGTAGTATATTTGCACATGAAGCCTTACTAAACTCATTAAGTCATCGTCGCAATATTTTACAGCCGAAGTGGAAGCGCCTCGGTGTAGGTGTGGCTTTCGACGCTACGAACGTCCCTTATTTTACACAAAACTATTATACTCCTTAAGCGACTGCTGTCTGAGCAGTCGTTTTTTTTATCGATAATTGTTCTTGTGCTTTCATCAAACATCTATTTATGCAAAGGCTTCATTTTTCCTTTCTCTAGCTCGTGTAGCTCCGAAAGCGCTCCTCATGTTGGATAAGATGTGCCTTTTAGACAAAAACAAACAAAAAATGTAATTTTTTGTTAAGATGTTCAACTTTAAGTCCGATATATTATAAGTGTTCACATTTAAACGAGATTAGAAGGAATGAGCGTTATGGTTAAACAGGTAGTACTTATAGTAATCGCTTGGATTATATTGTTTGTAGGTACGGGAATAGATGTTACGGCAAAAACAACAACCTTTTTAGTGAAGCAAGATGTTGTAATTTTTAAAAGTGAAAAAGGTGTGTTAAAAAGTGTTGGTTTATTGAATAAAGGACAAAGTTTTCAAGCAGTGGGGGAAACGAAAAGTCATTATGCCATTCAATTAGGTGAAGAAGTAGGATATGTTGCAAAAAGCGCTAGCACTCCCACAACCATGAATATTCATTCAAATGTAACGACTCAAACGGCTTTGACCACAACGACCACCGTCCATATTTATATAAACAAAGAGGGAACTTTAATCCAAATTGGTGCACTTCATCCAGGTATTCGCTATTCAATTATTTCTGACTACGGAGTCAATTGGTATAAAATTCATTTTGGAGGTCAAGAAGCTTTTGTACCTAAAAAAGGTGTGACTACTAAGGCATCTTCGACATTAGAGTCAGTGAAAGAAACAACGCCTATCAATCAGAAGGGCAGTGAGGTGTCACCGCCTATTGAAAAAAAGCCAGTTCATGAGCGAGTGGTTACCACTAAGCGTGCAACTGTGTATGTAAATCGAGCGGGAGCTTTAGTAGAAGTTGGTATATTAGAAAAAGGAACGCGGTATAAAGTGAGACAAGATTACGGCCCAAATTGGTATGAAGTTGAGTATGACAATCAAAAAGCATTTCTTTGTAAGTGTGCGGTGAATCCTGATAAAGGCATTCCTGTTTTGATGTATCATCATATTTTAACCGCGGAAGAGAAAGCTGAATCTATTTATGCGAATGCTAGCACAACCGTGACGGATCAAGAGTTTTATACGCAGATGGATTATCTGAAAGAAAATGGATTTAAATCAATTACAGCACAAGAATTATTTGACATCGTTACAGGGGAGAAGGAACCACCAAGTAAAGCGGTACTCATCACATTCGATGATGGGCTAAATAGTGTCTTAGAATACGGATATCCGAAGCTAAAAGAACATCAATTTAAAGCCATACAGTTTATCATTTCTGGACGTATCCCTGCGTCTTCACAACCGTTTCATCCATTTTCATTGCGATTTCTTAGTATGCAGGAAATGAATCAAATGTCAGATGTATTTGATTATGGAGGTCACACTCATCAGTTACATAACCTTGTAAATAATCAATCTGAATTTGTATCAAAGTCGCATGCTCTAGTTATGGAAGATTTGCGGAAGAATAGACAAGAAATTACTGACACTACTTTTTTCGCTTATCCATTTGGTCAATATACAACGGAACAAATCAAACAAATTAAAGAAGCCGGATTTACGATGGCTTTTACAACGAAAAATGGAAGAGTTCATCCGCATGACGATATCTACCAATTGAAACGTCAAAACGTAAATCCTGGGATCACCCTTGAACAATTTGCACAGATGGTAGAAAACTAACAACATGAAGTCACGAGATCACTTCCACTATCTTATTAAAAATATCATGAAAACTTCTAATTCCCTTTCACAGAGTTTTAACAAGTCTATTAATCAAATCTTTTCAAGGTAGTATCACTCAATTAAGTGTAATAAAACCCCTCTGATAGCATTATCAGGGGGGTTTAGTAAATAGAATAATTTTCTATGGTTTATAAGTTAATATCATCCTATTAAACCTATCATTACCTAATAGTCTTATAGTATTATACAATAGTACGACAAAATAAGGGTTTTATTGTAAAAATATGATGGGAAGCCAAATTTTATCATCATATTTTCATAGATGGAAATAAGGAGTGTAGTAGGAGAATGAAGTTTACAAAAGCGTTACTTGCATCGTTACTTGCTGTTCAAGTCTTGGCGGTTGGTTTGCCTCCTGAGCAAGCAGAAGCGAATGTATCGACTGGAACGGTGAGAGAAACGATTCAAGTAACACCGGGAGTGAAGTATCAAGATATCCGTCATGGAGGATCGATGCCACAAGCTGTGCGAGTCATGGAGATGAATTTAGCAGATTCGTACACAAAAGTAGAGCTAGGAATCAATAATCCAGTGACAAAACGCTCAACAGTTACAAATTTAGCAAAGTCACAAACGTATGCGAATCATTCAGTGGTAGGAGCTATTAATGCTAGCTTCTTTCATATGAGTAGTGGATTACCAGCATACTTATTATCTGTCAACAATGTCATCGTCAATTTAGGGGTCATTTCAACAGGATTTGATGAGTACATGAGTGTGCCTACAGCGTTCGGGATTGCAAATGACGGAAAGCCGTTAATTGACCGTTTTGCTTATGAAGCAACATTCACGTATAACAATAAGCCGCTACGAGTTTCTTCTATTAATAAAGCACGTAGCGCGAGTGAAGTTATTGTGTATACACCGCAGTTTAGTTATCCAAGTACACGAACGAATACATATGGCATGGAAGTTGTCGTCACAAATGTATCAAAGCCTGTAGACCAAGGGTTGAAATTCGGAGAGAAAGTAACTGGTACGATTCAATCTGTTACTCCGTACGGCCAAGGAAATTCAACGATTCCAGAGAATGGATTCGTGCTATCTGTTCAAGGAGGCGCATTGGCTACTACTCTTAGTGGAATGAAAGCGGGAGATCCCATTCAGTTAACTATTGATATGGAACCAAAGTGGAAAAATGCAGAATATATTTTAGCAAGTGGTCCTATTCTTGTCCAGGATAGCAAAGTATCCATGACAATTGATCCAAATAGCCCTCGTGCAAGAGAGCGTCATCCTCGTACAGCAGTAGCGATTGATCAAAGTCGAAACAAAGTATTCTTTGTTACCGTAGATGGTCGCCAATCTGGTTATTCAGCAGGCATGACCTTATCTGAGTTCGCGAATTACTTAGTTAGTTTAGGTGTGGATCGTGCGCTTAATCTGGATGGTGGCGGTTCAACAACGATGGCTGTACGTAAGGTAGGAAGTCAGTATGCGACACTTGCAAATAGCCCATCTCAATTGACAGAACGCGCAATTTCAACAGCGCTACATGCTGTAAGTACGGCCCCAACAGGAGATGCGGTACGATTTAAAGCCACACTCTCACAAGCAAGTCCATTAACACTTGGAAGTGCAGTGGATGTTCGCATTAGTGATGCTTTAGACAGTTACAATAATATCGTACCAATTGATGTATCGAAGGTAACCCTAAAGACAGAAGGCAGTTTAGAGGGTACATTTAACGGACTGCAATTTACGCCAACAAAAGCGGGCGAAGGTTCAATTGTTGTGATGTTTGGGAAAACAGCAACCCGAATTCCGTTAAAGGTAGTGGATTCAATAAAGGGTATTTCAGTGAACCCCAATCGTCTCATAATCGGTGAAGGTGCTTCTGTACAACTAATGCCAGCAGGTGTAGATGCACAAGGTAAGTCTGTACCTCTTGGTTCATCGCTTGTAAAGTGGAGTACACCAACGAATATTGGAACCGTTACAGCTAATGGCCAATTTAAGGCGAGCACTTCACCAGCCACAGGTACAATTACAGCAGCATACGGAGATCATACTGCTTCTACTTCCGTTACAGTAGGCAGTCAGCCGACTACTGTGTCAACGTTTGACGATGTTTCACACTGGACAAGCTCAGCAGCGCGTGCCACAGCTTCTATTGGAAATAGTGAACAGGTGACAGAAGGAAAAGGTGCTGTGAAATTACAATACGATTTTACGTCGGCTCAAGGTGAAATTGCAGCAGCATATGTCAATGCAAAGCAACCGGCAGCCATTCAAGGTGTTCCTTCTAGTTTAGGATTATGGGTGTACGGAGATGGTGGAAAACATTGGCTGCGCGGTAAGATTGTTGATAGAAACGGCAATGAACATACGATCAACTTCACTGCAGAAGGTGGACTTGATTGGACAGGTTGGAAACATGTTCGTGCTACACTTCCAAGTAACTTGCCACTTCCGTTAACATTTAAGCAAATTTATGTAGCGGAAGCTTACGAAGATCGTCAAGGAAAAGGAGCCATTACATTTGACTTTCTTCAAGCGTTTTATCAGCAAAACCCAACGGTCACAAAACCTGAAGGAACACCTGTAGTACCAATAAACACAACATTTAAAGATGTCCCTGCTGCTCACTGGGCGTATGAAGAAATTAATCACTTAGTAAAAAAAGGTGTGATTACGGGTTACAACAATCAAACGTTTAAACCAGAAAATTCGTTGACTCGTATGCATGCAGCGTTGCTGTTAGCGAAGGTGTTAAACCTAGATACAACGAACCCGGTTAATCCAAACTTTAAAGACGTTTCGTCCTCACATATGTACTACAACGTCATTGCAACGGTAGCGAATAAGGGTATTATGAATGGTAAAAATAGCGAAACGTTTGATCCAACTGGAACATTATCACGTGCACAAATGGCCGCTATTTTAACTCGTGCCTACAAACTAACCGGAGAAGTACCAAAAGACTTCAATGATGTACCTGCTACACATTGGGCATACAAAGAAATTTCAGCTCTTGCAGCAAATAAGGTGACAACGGGTTATGAAGTAGACCATACGTTTAGACCTCAAAACTCTGTATCACGTGCGCAGTTTAGTGCTTTCTTATATCGTATCAACCAATAAATAATCTGAACAGAAAATCAATTACACCCCTGTCTACGATCTCTACTAGCTTAAAGAGGCAGGGGTTCAGTTTACGTAGGTTAAAAATGGTTCTAAATTGGTAAAACATAGATGTTTTTTCCTATTTATCAATAGATGATGCATTTTCCTTTAATATTGTCTCCATTGTCCGATACATAAAGTGGTAGAAATGACCGAAGAAGTCTGCGCTCATTCTTAGAAAGAGATGAAAAGCGAATACATAGATTCTAAAAATTACATGTTCTAAATGTCTTTCAGTAGAGAATCTTCATTCATTTGGCAAACGTAGAGTCATTCATCCTAAAGATAGTAATAGAAAATCAGTACTTATATTTTATAGAAATAAAGGAAGATATTTGCTAATCTAGTAACATAGTGTGTTGGAAGGAGTCGGAAAATGATGTTGAAAAAGGTATTATCGTGTGCGATAGCAGGAGCGATTGTCGTTAGTTCTCCTATTGCGGTGATAAAAGATAGCGTAGAAGCTTCAAGTGTAAGCTTTCATGATGTTTCGAGCAGTCATGTGGCATATGACGAAATTGGGTACTTACGTTCAAAAGGGATTGTGAGTGGATATGAGAGCACAAGTGGAGATTATTTTGCACCTAATCGATCTGTCACTCGTGCTCAAGCAGCTAAAATGCTGTTAACTGCAATTGGTGAGAAAGAAGCGACTGTGACCACTCAACGATTTTCAGACGTTCCTAAAGGTCACTGGGCAGCAGGGTGGATTGAGCGTGCAGTACAATTAGGAATCTTTTCAGGAAACGCAAATGGTACATTTAGTCCGGAAAACACATTAAATCGTGCTCAAATGAGTAAGGTGTTGGCTGAATCATTCGATATAACAGGTGACAAGAGCTTAGGAGAGCCGTTCGACGATGTTTGGGTAAATCATGATTTCCGTGAACGTGTCATTGCATTGTATTGGGAAGGCATTACAACAGGTGTGAAACCGAATCGTTATCAGCCATGGGGCAATGTCACTCGTTCACAAATGGCCATGTTCCTAGCACGTGCAATGGAGCCTAAATACCGTGTCAAAGTCTCACAAGGTGAGCCTGAACCAACTCCAGAACCAACACCAGAGCCTATTAAAACAAGTACAGAAGCGGTTATTTTAACAAATGGTTTAAATGTTCGTTCTGCACCGTCGACAACAGCGCCTGTAATTGGAACCTTATCTAAAGGGCAAAAAGTTGCAGTGCATTCAGTGGACAACTATTGGGTAAAAGTACAATACGGCAGTCAAGTTGGATATGTACATAAGCTGTATACAAAGTTACGTAATCTATCCGGAACACCTGTGGCAAACCGTATCATTGTTATCGACCCAGGGCATGGTGGGAAAGATCCAGGTGCTGTGAGTGGTGGCTCAACAGAAAAGGCTATTGTACTAGCTGTGTCTCAATCGTTAGAGAAGAAATTAAAAGCTGCAGGTGCATCGGTGATGATGACTCGCGCTAGTGATACATATCCAGCGTTAGCAGATCGTGTAAACTTCGCGAAAAAGAATTATGCTGATATGTTTGTAAGTATTCATGCAAATGCAGCCGCTGCATCTGCAAACGGTACAGAAACGTTCTATGACACATCTTCCAACTTGAACGGAGAAGAAAGTAAGCTACTCGCTGCTGAAATCCAAAAGCAAATTGTTGCACTTTTAAATATGAGAGATCGTGGTATTAAAGACAACGGATTTTATGTGATTAAAAACAATGACATGCCAAGTGTACTCGTTGAACTTGGTTTCATTACAAATACAAGTGATCGTGAAAAAATGTTAAAAAATCAAGACTTATTCGCAGAAGCTATTTATCGTGGTATTTTAGAATACTATAAAAAGTAAGGTTTAAGTTCAAGTATGCTCGTCACAACATAGTGGCGAGCATTTCTTTATCTAATAATGATGAAGTGAATTTCTAGAAAGCGGGCTATTTAAACTTCAATCAATCGGACAAGCCGATGTTGAAATCGCCGCATTTACTACTGATTCATGAAAACCTTTTATTACTCTATACCACGTTATCCAAAAGATAAACGCTCTCTTTTCATCCAAGGTAAAAAATTGATATAATGCATAAACAATGGTTTAATCATTGTTATAACAGTAGTATAATGAAAAAGTTGATGTTTCGTAACGTGAAGCAAAAAGAACGTATTACGTAAAGAATAGGTGTGTCTCATGAACGTAGGCATAATTGGAAATTATGGGCACGATAATAATGGTGATGAAGCCATCTTATCGGGCATCTTAGCTCAATTAACAGAAGAGCTTTCAATCAAAAAAGAACAAATTATTGTATTCAGTAATAACCCTGAGAATACCGTCAATCGTTATGGTGTTCAGTCAGTAAGGTTACTTCATAAAAAAGGAAGTTTTGCAAAGTCTATTTTAGCAACTGTGAAAGAAAGCTATGTGACGATGAAACAGCTCGATTTGCTCATTATTGGTGGCGGCGGGTTGCTAATGGATATGTACAAACGTGATGCTCCGCTTTATAGTACACTAGGATTGCTAGGCTATTTTGCAGGTTGTAAAGTAGTGATCTATGGCGTAGGCGCAGGTCCTATTACAACCAAGCCAGGTACATTCTTTATTAAAACGCTTGCTTCGAAAGTTCATTCGATTTCTGTTCGAGATGAGCAATCAAAAGCGTTATTGAAGTCTATTGGAATCAAAAAAGATGTACAGGTCATCGGAGATCCTGCTTTTTTTGTTCCAACGGTGAAGGAGAAGCGTCGCACAGCTTCTATTAAGAAAGTTGCGGTGACAGCCGTTCCTTATTTTAGTCAGCAATATTGGCCTTCTTCAAACGAAGAAACTTACCAATCCTATATTCGTGGGATGGCTCATAACTTAGATGAATTGGTGAAGCAAAAAGGAATTGAGATTACCTTCTTTTCAACAAAGTATCCTCAAGATATTGAAGTGACAAAAGATATTACTCAATTGATGGAGGAAAAAGAAGCTGTAACGGTTTTAGAAGAAAATTTATATCCAGAGAAAATTGTAGAGATTTGTGGAGAACATGATGTGGTGATTGGGACACGCTTGCACTCTCTTATCTTGTCAGTCGTTGCAAAAACACCAATTCTAGGTATAGGATATCATCGTAAAGTGAAAGATTTTATGAAAACCATTAATCAAGTGGCGAATTTTGTAGAAATTGATAGGCTTCATCAGAGTGATCAGCAGTTTGTCTCTCTTATTAAACAAATGGAAACAGAGTGGGATAAGACGAATGAGACATTTGGGAATCTATCCGCTCAATTTCGACAAGAAGCTGCCAAAGGGTTAAATCAGTTAACGAAATTAATGTAAGCATGGTGAAGAGGAATGAAGACACGTAAGCTACTCGTACTTAGTAATATGTATCCAAGTCAAGAAGCAAAGACATTTGGTATTTTTGTGAAAAACCAAGTCGAAGCATTAAAAGCAGCAGGGATGGATGTAGATGTCGTTGCCGTTCAAAATCCAAATATGGGAAAAGCAAATGTCATCAAGAAATATAGTGCGTGGCTTCTTCAGACCTTTTCTAATCTGTTATTGAAAGGGAAGTCGTACGATGTTGTTCATGCACATTACGTCTTTCCAACAGGTTTGCTTGCGTTAGCCTATAAAAAGTGGTTCGGTAAACGAATGATTGTAACAGCACATGGTGGAGACATTGATAAAATGGCGAAAAAATCACCACGTATTCGTCGCTTAACGACACAAATCTTGCAACAAGCTGATCATGTCATTGCGGTGGGGCATGAGCTTCATCAAACAATTCATGAAGAGTTTGGCGTACCGAAAGAAAAACTATCCATCATTAACATGGGAGTCAACCGAAAGGTCTTTGCGCCAATGGATAAGCAAGAAGCTCGTCGTACGTTAGGTGTGTCACAGGATGAAAACATTATGTTGTTTGTTGGGAACTTAATTCGACAAAAAGGTCTTGTGGAGCTTGTCGAAGCGTACGAAAAAGTAAAAGAGCGGAAGAGAGAAGCTTCCTTGTATTTAATTGGTGCCACAAAAGACGTTCGTTTTCGCCAAAAGTTAGAACAAATGATTCAAACAAAAGGGTTAGAAGACGTACACATCATTGACGCGTTGTCACAAAGTGAAGTGGCCACTTGGATGAATGCAGCAGACTTATTTGTGTTACCTTCTCATATTGAAGGATTTGGTCTCGTTGCACTTGAAGCGATGAGTTGTCATACACCAGTTGTCGGAACACGTGTTGGTGGTTTGCGCTATCTACTAGCAGATGATGCAGGTGTACTTGTTGAACCACAAAATGCGCATTCTTTATACGAAGGAATAATGAGTGTGTTAGAAAACGACACGTTTGTGGAACACTTAATACAAAACGGTGAGCAACAAGCCCAGAAAAACGACCAAGAACAGTTAATACAACGAGTATTGGAAGTTTATTCTCCTCTTGGAGGGTAGAAGCATGAAAAAGAATAACAAGAAAAAGAAGAAAGTATTATTTATCGCATCACTTGGGGGACATTTGACGCAATTGTTGCAGTTAAAACCACTTTTTTCTGAATACGATTATCATATTATTACCGAGAAGTCTGTCATTACAGAAGCGTTAAAAGAAGAATATAACATGTCTTTTCTCGTATACGGGGCACGCAATTATTTGTTTCGTTACTTGTTTAAATTTACATATAACACGATGAAGTCACTGTATTACTTTTTACGAGAGAGACCGGATGTGATTGTCACAACAGGGGCTCATACTGCAGTTCCGATGTGTTATATTGCAAAATTGTTCGGGAAAAAAGTTGTGTTCATTGAAAGTTTTGCGAAAACGACAACTCCGACGATTTCAGGTAGAATGGTGTATCCTATTGCTGATTTATTCATCGTGCAGTGGGAATCAATGAAAGTACATTATCCAAAAGCTGTGCATGGAGGGTCAATCTATTGATTTTAGTTGTGTTAGGTACTCATGAACTACCGTTTACTCGGTTGCTAAAAGCGATTGATGAGCAAATCAAGCGTGACACCATTCGCGATGAGGTGGTTGTACAAGTTGGACATACACCATTCAAATCAAAGCACATGAAGTTAGTGAAATTTACGAGTTATGAAGAGATGGACCGTCTGTATGACGAAGCTGATTTTATTATTACACATGGTGGAACAGGCTCCATTACAACGGGTTTGAAAAAAGGAAAAAAGATGATTGCTGCACCTCGTCTTGTTAAATATGGAGAGCATAATGACAATCATCAACTAGAGATTGTCAATCAATTTGAAGAGACAGGACATCTCGTTGCGTGGCATGATGGGATTGACTTAAGTGAAGCCCTCTCAAAAATGCCAACATTTCAACCTGAACCTTTTCAAAGTGGTAAAAAGCAAATTATCTCCATTTTACGAGAGTTTATTGATAAGTAAAACAAGAGGTGGAGAGAGGACTAGAACCCTCTCCTTACGTCTTTTACCATTCATACCGTTAGATGAATACATAATCTCCATGTGGCTTTTCGTTAGAGAGTAGCGGTTAGACGGTTTAACACCGTCTTTTTTTGTGTAGAAAGTGAAGAGGTGAATGAAGTGGCTAAAAAATCTTTGTTTGCAATTATAGGGATTGTGACAATTATCAACGTCGTATCGCGCTTGTTCGGCTTCATTCGTGAGGCTGTTATTGGTTATCACTTTGGTACGTCATCACAAGCAGATTCTGTCATATTAGCTTATACCATTCCGACGTTTCTTTATATGGTTGTCGGAGGTGCCATTACGACTGCTTTTATTAGTATTTATAAAAAAATAGATAGACCGGAACAACAAAAACAATTTAAAGAGCTAATTTTGACCTATACGGTACTCATCATGGGCTTATTATCGATTGTTTTTGTGCTGTTCGCAAAGCCGATTACGTCGTTTTTCTTTACAGGGTTATCAACAGAAGAAGCACGAGTCACGGCGTTTTTATTTGCAGTGATGGCGCCTTCAACTCTATTTCTAGTGACGTCTATGTGGCTATCAGGAGTGTTAAATGTACATGATCGCTTTTTTAGTCCTGCTCTTGCAACACTATTAAATAATGCAGGTTTTGTTCTGTTAGCCGTTCTTTTATATCCTGCTATCGGAATTCAAGCCTACGGTGTCGGTGCAGTGGTTGGAGCCGTAGGGATGTTTGTCTGGCTTATTTACGACGTGCGTAAAAATCGCTTGATGTCATTTCGTTTTCGTTTCTTTTTAGAGCAAAGTGAATATGTCAAAAGAATGTTAAAGATTGGGATTCCCATTTTGCTTGGTGGGGCGACTCTGCAGTTTTACTTCTTATTGCACCGCGTGTTTGCGTCGGAGTTAACAGAGGGGTTCATTGCAGCATTGAACTATTCGTCAAAGCTTGTGCAGTTACCTCAAGTTATTTTAATGACCGCTGTTACAACGGTGATTTATCCAAAGCTTGCAGGTCAAGTGGCGAAAAAGCAGTTTGATGAAGTGAGTATGATGTATGAAAAAGGAATTCGATTACTGTTTTTGTTTATTGTACCGGTGTCGATTTTCTTGTATTTCTATGCCGAAGATACGGTACGCTTTATTTTTGAATATGGTTCGTTTACCACGGAATCGACACGTATAACCGCCGAGCTATTGCAGTTATTTGTAATTGGTATGTTTGCACATGCAGCGAATGTGTATGTGACGCGCTTTTTCTACGCGATGGAGCATCCGTTGTATCCTGTCGTGAGTGGTGTGATCGCAGTATTTGGCCTTAATATTGCTTTAATCGTGCTTTTTATTGATTCATTTGGAGCGCATGCGATTGCTGCTGCTACGACCATTAGTGCATATGCACAACTAATTTTTCTATTCATCATTAGTCAGTTCGTGTTAAAATTAACAAGAAAAGGATTCCTGTTTTTATCAAAATATGTCATGTTATCCATTCTATTAACAGGTGGTATGTTCCTTTTTGTTGAGCTTATACCTAGTTCAGTTACACTTGTGAATTTAATGGTTGGATTTATAGGATTTATTGTTCTTTTTCTTGGGTTAGGTAAACTATGTCGAATCTCAGAAATTGAGATGATTTGGATGAAACTTACACGAAAGTGAAGCAATCTTGGGAGAGGTTGAGATGAAGTCGATGAAAAAATGGTTCGTCATGAGTATAGGATCGATGTTACTCCTATCTGCATGTAGTGAAAACGTGATCGAGCAGGAAACACAAGCACAAGAGAGCGTTGAGGTTGCAAGTACTGAGTGGGTAGATGACCAAATGAACACGGTTGATGCTAAAGCAACAGCTGTTCATACACGAGCGGATGCGTTACAAAAAGAAATTAACGTACTGCTCGCTTCAACAAATCGTTCGCTGTTTAAAGATGTATCATCAGATTACTGGTCTTATTCACATATTAAAAGCTTATATGAAAAACAAATTATTAGCGGATATCGTGATGGAACATTTAAACCAGAAGTGTCTATTACACGCTATCAAGCAGCAAGTATGTTAGTGAAAACATTCAATTTGCCGCTTTCTAATTCACCTTACATATTTAAAGATTCAGTCAGCGATAGTCGAGTACGCCAAGAAATGATGACTGCGTACGAAGCAGGCTTTTTCAAAGGAAACAATGGATACTTTGATCCTTCTAAGCCAATGAAGCGACACCATATGGCGATGGTGTTACAACGCGCCTTTAAGTTAACTGATAACGGAGTAGCTTATACGCCTTTTCCAGACGTTCCTCAAAATTTAGAAGCGTACGAAGCGATTAAAGTGATTACGCAGCATAAAATTTCTACAGGAAGTAAAGGAATGTTTCAGCCTGACAATGCGACAACACGAGCACAGTTTGCTGCATTTGTAGACCGAGCTTTACCCTATAAATAAAAAGGTTGAGTATCCCTTGTTACTCAACCTTTTTGTTTATTTTAATGCTTTGACTTCTGTACCTGTATAATAATGCTTTAAAATCGCATCATATGTGTAACCAGCTTCAGCCATGCCGTAAGCACCCCATTGACTCATCCCAGCACCATGCCCATTGCCGCTACCTGTAAACGTGAAGCTAACAGGGGAAGTTGGAACGAGCGTGCTACTGTTTTTCGTTTTTACTTTTAAGTTGACATCATCAACGGTTGTAACGGTACCATCTGCTTTTTGAACTTTGTAGCCAACAAGATAGTCCGTTTTTTGAACAGTGCCACTGCCAGTCATAATGGCATTTGATGTACTTGGTTGGACACTAAATCGACTGCTAGGTAGACTACGCTCCATACCGCTTTCCGTTGTTCGGAAAAAGCTACGATACGCATCTGGAGAGCGAACGTCGGACCCAAGAAGTGCTTTTCTCGATACCGTTTTTGTTACGCGATTAAAGATGACAGCTTCTACTTCTCGTGCATTTCCACCAACTGTCCGACTTTTGATTTCTAATCCAATTGCTAACTCGGAACTTGATAGTTTTAATCGTTGAGCGAGCTGTGCGTTACTTAATGTGCGATTCCAGTTGTAGTGTGTGTTCCGGGCGTGTTTATCATAAGGATCCTCGACTGAACGCATATAAGGAAGTGCTGAACCACCCCATACATCTTCAGAGTTCTCTGTGCGACCACCAGAGCTTGAATAAAACAACGTTTTGATTGGAGATCCGTTATAGGTTAAGTACACATTCTTTGTTGCTTCAACTGCTTTTGTTGTTTGATTATGTATCGCTACATTTTCTTTGCCTTTGTAAACTTGACTTTGTTCAGTCATTTCAATATAAGGTTTATTCTTCAAATCCACATGTGCAAAACTTCTCGCGACAATGGCTTGTGCTTTTAATGCTTCCATTGGAAAATAATTCGACATTTCATAAGGGACAACGCCTTTTAAGTAGTTTTGCATGTCCAACGTATTGACAACTAACAATGCCGCTCCACTTGGCTGAACGGTTAAAGATCCACGAACGGTCATGGTGTGATTCTCTACTTTTGCATTGGCGTGCATCCCGGTTAGCGTTAATTGATTTGCATCTTGATGCGTTGTTTCATGCAACATGAATCCTTTTGTGGAGACAAGCGCTTGTGTGCCAACTGTGATCATCACTTGTCCAGTCTTTGCTTCAAAACGTACAGATTTATTTGTGCCGAGATTAATCGGTGCGTTTGTATCTAGGTTAACGAGCGTGTATTGACCATCTATTGCCGTTGTAAACGTTGAATTGGTTAATAAACGAACATTTACTTCATTTTCATAAGAAATAGGTGTTGTACCTGCGAATGAAAGGTGAGGAAGTGAAAAGAAACAACCTATTGTGAATAAAATCATCCATACTTTTTTCATGTTCGTCACCTATTGATTCACTTGCTTTTTTAACTCTGCAACTTGAGCCTCAAGATCTTTCACTTTTGTTTCTAACTCTGTGACTTTTTTCGATAAAGGATTCATTTTACTGTTGACCCATTCGACACTCGCAAGCATTGTTTCGCTATTTGCAAATGTTTTAGGGACGGCAAAAGCGGATATAGAAATGATGGATGCAAGTACGATTACCGCTGCTTTTTTTCTCATTTTCATTATGAAAAGACCTCCTAATTTGGTTGGGAAATGTCAGTATTGATTTATCTAGCATTATATCAAAAATTTGATAGAATTTGACTTATTTTTGAATAAAAGCAGGAATTTTGGATGGAAGGTAGAAAAATACAATAGTCTGAAAGAGTTAGGAGGTTTTGAGAATAAATTTCTATTTAAGTCATAGAATCAATGTGTTATAATCCTCATTGTGTGAATAAAAAAACCGACATAACTTTTTATAAAATTCAGAAAAAAATAAAATGTAATAGTATCCATTTGATTCATACAGTATGCATTGTTGCATGTTTTGGTTAAGATAAACCTGAGGAGGGTCTATATGCTGTATTTGACCTTGTTTATTTGCTTCATCGCATCGATTTTATTAACGCCACTTGTGAAAAAGCTTGCGTTTAAAATAGGTGCAACGGATAAACCGAATCAACGAAAAGTCCATCAAAAAATCATGCCTCGCCTTGGAGGTTTAGCAATATTCATTAGCTTTTTGATCGGTTACGTTATTTTACAACCAGAAAGCACGTATGCGTTACCGATTGTTCTTGGAAGTTTTATCATCATTATCACTGGTGTATTAGACGATATGATGGAGTTATCGGCTAAAGTAAAATTAGGCGGTCAGCTATTGGCTGCATGTATCGTGGTCATCTATGGTGGCGTGCAAGTGCTATTCATTAACTTGCCATTTGGTCTCGTTCTTGAATTTGGTTACTTCAGTATTCCGTTAACGATTTTATGGATTGTTGGAATTACAAATGCCATCAATTTAATTGACGGTTTAGATGGCCTTGCAGCAGGTGTGTCATCCATTGGCCTTATTACGATCTCTGGAATGGCGATTATGATGGGCGATGCGTTTGTCGCAAGCATGGGCTTTATCATGTTAGGAAGCATCTTAGGCTTTTTAGTGTATAACTTTCACCCAGCGAAAATTTTCATGGGAGATACAGGAGCATTGTTTTTAGGCTACATGATTGCGGTGCTTTCATTGTTAGGCTTTAAAAACGTTACGCTTATTTCCTTTATCGTACCGGTTATCATTTTAGGTGTACCGATTTCAGATACGTTTTTCGCGATTATTCGTCGTATTGTGAAAAAACAACCGCTATCTGCACCGGACAAGTCACATCTACACCATTGTTTATTACGATTAGGGTATAGTCATCGCCAAACGGTATTAATTATTTATGGCATGAGTGCCATTTTCGGTCTAGCAGCTGTAATCTTCTCACAAGTCGAAACAATGTGGGGCTCATTTTTAGTCCTTGCCATTTTATTGTTTGCGATTGAGATCATTGTAGAAAAGATTGGACTTGTTGATAAAACATACCGTCCAATCTTGAATATGGTACGCGGATTCCGCGTCAGCCGATAAAAAAACATCCTCTTTAAAGAGGATGTTTTTTTATCAATGTTAACAATAAGCCTTATATGCAAACATCCCTTGCCGATCGATCCATTGTCGTACTGGATATCTCAGCAAGGGATGTTATTTATTCGCTTTTATTTGGATATTCGCCACTTTTTAGTTCGAGATGTGTACGTAGCGTATCCGAAATTTCTTCAACTGATTCTTCATCTAACTTGTAGTAATAGATTCCGTCATCCCGGCTATCTTCACCTTTAAGATTTAATGTTTGGACGTCAATGTTTGTACCTTGTGTACCGTAGTCATAGAACGAAAGCATTTCCCCAAACGTCAAGTTCGTTTTCATATTGTCGCCAACTGCTTCAATTAGGTTACCATACTTGGTAACAGATCCGATAGATGAAGCTTCTTTAACCATCGCTTCAATGATTTGCTGTTGGCGTTTTCCGCGTTCTACATCGTTATCGTACTTTCGTGTACGAGCTACCGCTAGCGCTTCTTCACCATCTAATGTTTGCATGCCTTTACTTAATACAACACCGTTGTGACGATCATTGGAATCTTTTTCTTTTAAGTCGTAAGGAACGTCGAATTTAATTCCACCTAACGCATCCACAATATCAATAAACGCTTTAAAGTTTACTTTGACATAGTAATCAACAGGGACATCAAACAAATATTCAACCGTTTCAATGGTTGCTTTTGTGCCGCCATACGCATGAGCGTGATTGATCTTACTTTCCGTGCTTCTTTCTGGAATATACACTTTTGAATCACGAGGAATGCTGACTAACTTCACTGACTTGTCTTTTTCATTCAGCGTTGCAAGTAAAAGCGCATCAGTACGAGACGCGTCGCCATACTTTCGATTGTCATTATCATCAATTCCCATAAATAAAACAGAAATGTTATCTTGTTTTGGATCAATTTTACCTTCACGCATCGGTGATGATTGACGATCAAGCTCTTCATAGGAACCTGATACGACGGACTTTGCTTTTGCAAATAAGTATGACCCATAAGCCGTGGCACTGAGTCCGACAATTAAAATAGGAAGTAAAATAAACAAAAACATGCGCCTTCTTCGCTTTCGTTTGTTCACTTTCTTTTGGAAACGTCTGTATTGCTGCATACGGTTTCTCCTTTTTAGCCATTTCGAGCATAAATAGTGTTGTTAGTATATGTAACTTCTGATGATGTATCAAATATTTGAGCTTTTATCGTTAAATGTTGTCTTTATTTTCGCTATAAAAAGCAATGATTCGAGCCATTGCGCTAAAATTCATTGTACCTTTTTTTGACGATTTCGTAAATAATCAGTTTACGTCTTCCTCTAAATAAGTGATTTCTCCTTTTGACAGTTCACATTGCCCGTTTGTTAACTCAGTCATCCATTCAGAAAAAGCATCTGCTTGATCTTCTTTTACATACACTTCAATGTCGACTTGATCAAGGTAATGAATGTTTTTTACTTGATAAACGGAGTTTCGCAGTTCGTTTTCCAGCTTTCCAAGCCATGTGTAGTCCACTTTTGTATGCATGACTTGCATTAACGTACGGTTTACAACACCGATAGCATTTAACCCTTCAGAAACGGATTTTCCGTATGCGCGAACTAAGCCGCCTCCACCGAGTTTGATGCCGCCAAAGTAACGAGTGACCACAACGACGGTGTCTTTTAAACCACGCTTTTTTAATACTTCAAGCATGGGAACACCAGCTGTTCCACTTGGCTCACCGTCATCGTTTGCCTTTTGAAATTGATCTCGTTCACCAATGAGATAAGCCGAACAGTTATGGTTTGCATCCCAATGTTTCTTTTTAATATCTTGAATAAAAGCTTGTGCATCTTCTTCTGTTGTTGCACGTTGAGCGTAACAAATGAATCGAGACTTTTGGATGACAATCTCATGTTCACCGTATTTTTTTACTGTATGGTATTGAGGTAGCATTTAAATAAACCTCCTAATTTAAAAAATAAGTTTATCTCACTAAAAATAAGGGTATGGCATGGAGATATGAAGAATGTTGTCGGGTTTTGATAAATCTCTTCATTTATTATAAAGTTTCAGCTTCTAGCCAGCAATTAATATTCCTTATCGAAAGAAAATGTTTCCATCATCATGAAAATAGGGCAAATGGACGGGTTGAATTTAGCTAGCAGATTGATTAAGCTTGGCTAATAAGTGTTTATTTATGGAATAATGAAAAGAAATGAGTTCTATCCTCAAAAAGAAATGAGGAAATACGAACTATATAGATGGATGTAGAGAAATACATGAGATTTACGGACTTACTTTGAGGTGAAGTGATGTCAAAAAATAAACTAAGCAGCAAGGCGTTAGATGAAATTTTAGAAAAAATCATTTTAACAGTGGATACGAGTAAAGGAGAAATTTATCAATTAGCGGAAGACGCGAGACAAGAATATGATAAAATTCTCGAAGAATTAGAAATACTAAAAGTGAAAGTCATTGACACCATTCAAGATGCTGAGAAGCTAGAGATGCAGTCTCGTGTGGCGCGAAAACGCCTTTCAGAAGTAAGTCGCCACTTTAAAATTTATTCTGAGCCAGAAGTAAAAGAAGCATACGAAAAAGCACACATGCTTCAAACAAAACTTTTGATGACACAACAACAAGAGTTCCAACTTCGTAACCGCCGAGATGAATTGGAGAGACGTTTACGTACGCTCCAAGAAACCATCCAACGTGCGGATCATCTTGTTGGTCAAATTTCAGTGGTGTTGAATTATTTAAATAGTGATTTAAAGCAAGTAGGGGAAATTGTCGAAGATGCGATTCAAAAAGAGTATTTTGGGTTCCGGATTATTGAAGCTCAAGAAGAAGAGCGGAAGAAATTATCACGTGAGATTCACGATGGACCAGCACAAATGCTTGCTAATGTGATGATGCGTTCGGAACTTGTTGAGCGAATTTACCGAGAGCGCAGCCCTGAAGAAGCCATGCAAGAAATTAGAGACTTACGTAAAATGGTTCGTTCGGCTCTATACGAAGTTCGTCGCATTATCTATGATTTAAGACCGATGGCATTAGATGACTTAGGATTAACACCAACACTCCGAAAATATTTAGCCACGATTGAAGAATACAATGACGGAAATCCACGAATTACGTTTATTTCCATTGGACAGGAAAAGAGAATTCCGTCAAAATTAGAAGTAGCATTATTCCGTCTCGTACAAGAAGCGGTGACAAATGCACTAAAACATGCGAAGTCAACGGAAATTCAAGTAAAGATTGAATTTAACGAAAAGCATGCTATTCTGATAATAAAGGATAATGGCCAAGGCTTTCATCCTGAAGAGAAAAAAGAAAACTCGTTTGGACTTATGGGAATGAAAGAACGAGTAGACTTACTAGATGGAACACTATCAATCCATTCAAAGATTGGGCAAGGTACACTTGTCATAATACATGTACCTATTATACATGTTCCAGATACGAAATAGAGAGAGAGAGAAAAGAATGTAAAGTAAAAGGGGTCAATATAGATTAACCACTTTGTTGTTTGATTTGGGGAGGCATAACAAATGAAAACAAAAATTGTTATTATTGATGACCACCAATTGTTCCGTGAAGGTGTTAAACGAATTCTTGATTTTGAAAAAGACTTTGAAGTTGTAGCAGAAGGTGATGACGGAAGTGAAGCGTTAGCTCTTGTTGAGCAGCACACACCAGATGTTGTCATTATGGATATTAATATGCCATCAGTAAATGGTGTTGAAGCAACTAAGCAACTAGTTGACGCAAACCCAGATACAAAAGTCATTATTTTATCGATCCATGATGATGAGACGTATGTAACACATGCGCTTCAAACAGGTGCACGTGGCTACTTATTAAAAGAGATGGACGCAGATGCGCTAATCGAAGCCGTTAAGGTTGTAGCAGAAGGCGGATCGTATTTACATCCGAAAGTGACGCACAGCTTAGTGAAAGAATACCGTCGTCTAGCATCTCAAGGTCAATCGTCATCTTATCCGAACGAGCCAATTGAAATTCGTCGCCCACTTCACTTATTAACGCGTCGTGAGTGTGAAGTTCTTCAATTATTAGCTGACGGAAAGAGTAACCGTGGCATTGGTGAAGCATTGTATATTAGTGAAAAAACAGTTAAAAACCATGTAAGTAACATTTTACAAAAAATGAACGTAAACGACCGTACACAAGCCGTTGTTGTGGCAATTAAAAACGGTTGGGTAGAAGTTCGCTAAGACAAGCAGAACCCCTTGACTAAAAACAGTCAAGGGGTTCTTTGTGTATGCGAGCTACTTACCGAAAGAGTGAAAGACATTTATTTCTTACTCTCTTCATCTGTCCGTTCTTCTATTCTACGAAAAAATAAAGATTCATTCAGATAAAATAAACCTTTTTTACTAGTTCTTTAGTCTATATAATAAACTTGTAGATTTATAGTTTAGTGAATGGGGTGTTTTTGTGGGTATTCATTGTAGTAGATGTAGAAGTGTTTGGTTGGTGTTGTTCGTCGTGTTTAGCATACTGTTGACAGCGGATGATGTTCAAGCGAGCGAGAAGTATGTGACGGTGACAGCAGAGCGGTTGTCGATTTATGAAAATCAAAACGGTCAATTAGTCGAAATGGGTCACCTGTTAAAAGGAATGGAGTATGGAGTCATAGCTGAGTCTGGCAACTGGCTAGAAATTCAGTACGGAGATCGTCGCGCGTATATTTTAAAAGCAGCGACAACGTCCTCAGATGGAAAAAGTATCATCAAAAAGAGTGGCAATAAAAAGGAAGTCGGAGCCATTGAGGTAACGGAGGATACAACCATCTATGATAATGCGACAGGTGCATTAATTCCTTTTGGTGTTATGAAAAAAGGTGTTTCGTATCCTGTGATCAACGATCTTGGTAATTGGCTAGAAGTTCATGTTGCAGGAAGAATCGGCTATATCCATTCTTCAACCACGAAAAAGATTTTCTCACCAGCAGACCGTTATTTTAAAGTGGTACGTGATAATGTCCCGATTTATGAGAATCGCAACGGAACGCTCATTGAAGTGGGGCGTGTTGTAAAAGGAATGGACTATGAACGTGTTAAAGATATCGGAAACTGGCATCAAATTGATTTCGGTGGCCGCACTGCTTTTGTGTTAAAACAAGCAACTGAACCATCGGCTGGAAAGGCTGTTACATGGCAAGGAAACGTCGCGGGTAAATATAGCTTACAAGCAAAAGAAGATGCGACCATCTACGATAATAGCACAGGAAAGCTTGTTCCATTTGCGACTGTTAAAAAAGGCATTAGTCTTAACGTAACCAATATGAGTGGCAATTGGATCGAAACCATTGTGGGTAATAGGAAAGGATACATCTATATAGGGAGTGTTACATTTTTACCTACTGACGTTGTGAATCCGAAAACTGTTTATACATACACACAAATGCAACGAGATTTAACGATTCTTGAAAAGATGTATGGTGACTTTCTTGAAGTACATACAATTGGTCAGTCGGTTGATGGGCGTCATTTGTATGCGGTGAAGCTTGGAAAAGGCAAAAAAGAAATCTTTATTAATGGTTCTCATCATGCACGCGAATACATTTCCACTAATTTAGTGATGGAGAAAATTGATCAATATGCATATTCGTATGCGCGTGGTACAAAAATTGGTGCTTACCATACACGAACGGTGTTAGATGATACAGCCATTTGGTTTGTTCCGATGGTGAATCCTGACGGGGTGTCGCTTGTTCAGCTTGGTCATAAAAGTGCGAAGCGACCACAAGACGTGTTAAAAATGAACGGTGGTAGCACGAACTTTGCTTCATGGAAAGCAAATGTTCGTGGTGTGGATTTAAATAAACAGTACCCTGCAAATTGGAACAATCTTTGTTGCAATGCGCGTTATCCAGGGCCTGAAAACTACAAAGGCACAAAAGCACTTAGCGAACCAGAAGCAAAAGCGTTGTATGATTTTACGTTAAAGCACAACTTCCGTGCAGCAATTTCGTATCATTCGTCAGGAGAAATTCTGTACTGGTACTTCAAACAACAAGGCAGTCAATTACAGCGTGATGAAAAGTTAGCTCGCAAAATTTCGAACACAACAGGGTATTCAATGGTTCCAAAATCAGCGAGTGGAACGGGTGGAGGGTATAGTGATTGGTTTATTAGCACGCAAAAAATGCCTGCATTTACACCTGAACTATCTCCTTACGCAGGAAGACAACCTGTACCGCTTAAAAACTTTGACCGAATTTGGAAGCAAAACGTTACCATTGGGTTGATGGTGGCAAGTGAAATGAAGTAAATAGGAAAGGTTGTGTAGAGGGGTTCCTTTTAGGTAGATAAGCCTAAGGGGAACCCCTTAACGATGTGTATCATCTAACCGATAAAGAAAGAAGAAACGGTGAATAAAAATGGAGGTTGGATTTTTTGCAGATTTATAATCAGTTAGGTGCGTATGCAAATACCGCCTCGCAAGCAATGGTTACAGCAAAACAAGGAATGCAAGTAACAGGGACAATTCAACATGTGTTTAGTAAATTTGAAGGCATCATGAACGTAAATGGAAAGATGATGCGCGTAAAAGTTGATCAGCCGATTGAAGCAAATCAAAAAATGACAATGGAGATTACGAATGTATCTCAGTCAGTCATCGAAGGAAAAGTCATAAAAGAAGCATTTCAATCTCCTTCAATGTCAAGCAGTCAGTCTGTTGATCAACTTTTGACGAACATTCCTGATCAGCAAGTTCGCGACGAAGTAAAGGAACTTGTTCGCACTTTAGAAACAAAAGGAGTATCTTTACGAAAAGAAGATGTTCAAAAGCTCGTTTCATTTGTTACGGAAACGAAAGGAACGATTGAGCAAAAGCTACAAACGATTGAAGCACTTATAGCAAAAAAACTTCCTCTTATGCCAGAACTACTAAAGCCTATTCACGAAGCACTTCACGGCCGTACGTTTACAGAGCTATTAAATGAGGTGGAAGTAAGTGAAGAAAACAATCGCTCTGTCTTAACCGACATAGTGACAGAGGTTCTTCAACAACTAGAACAAAGTCAAGGAAATGAAAAAGCAATGGAACAAGCTGATCTTTTACTAAATGATGACACAAACCTTGAGAAAGGACACGCAGAGGGTATCCGATATAAAGGAGACATTCAACCACCTTCGCCTCCTTTTCAACAGCCGGTTTCTGGTTTATTGAATGAATCAAAGCAAGTCATTGTCAACGTCGTTACAGAGAAGCTTGCAGCATTAACGAATGAATTTACCGATGCAAAGCGTGTTCTCTTTAAAAATGTGCAAGCACTTGCTGACTATGTCGTGCCGCAAAAGCCAATAGCAGAGCAAGCACATAAATGGTTAGAAGCAGCGATTAAAAAAGTTGATGATTTGTTGTTAAAAAGTGATGTCATGCTGTATGCAGATATGAAGACAGAAAAGCAACTGTTAGAAGTGAGCACAAATTTGCAGCAAGCGAAAAAGCATCTTGCCAATGGACAAGTAAAAGAAGGGGCAGAAGTAATCAAACAAGTAAAAGCTCTTTTAGAGGAAATCGACTACAAGCCATCGGTCACGAAAATGGTCCACGTTGTAAACAATGAACTTCTAGTTGGACAGAAGGTTACTTCTTTTCAAAGTGCAAATATGCAAGGGGCGATGGCTGGGCCAAAAAGTCATGATACGAAGATGCCTTCCGCTGTTATATCGCAAATGCAGAAAGTGTTAATAGAAGCAGGAGAACAACCGTCAGGGCGACAAGTGTTAGAAGTGTTAAAAAAGCTAGGGGTTGGTCATGAACGTGAAGTTGTTCGTTCTTTGTTTTTTCAAAAAAACAACCAACCGACTGCTGTTCAAAATGTAAAAGAAGCACTGTTACAAAGCATTCAAACATCGCCAAACGGAAAAGTACCGATTGGAGTGGAACAAGCGCTCAACAACTTAACGGGTCAACAATTGTTAAGTAAGCCAGAACACGGAACAAGCTTGCAAAGTTTATTCTTTCAACTGCCCTACATGTTAGAAAATCAAATTAAAAGTGTGAACGTGTACATTCAATCGCAGAAACAGAAGGAAACGATTGATTGGGAAAATTGTCGTTTGTATTTTTTGTTTGAAACAAATAAGCTTGGGCCGATGGGGCTGTTATTAACAGCGGTCGAGCGGAAGCTGATGTTAACGTTTAAAAACAATGATAAACAGTTTGTCGAAAAAGCAGCACCTCTTGTAGAATGGTTAAAGGAGAAAGTGCAGGCTGTTGGTTTTCGGATTGAAGGAGTGAATTACCAATCGCTCACTCCATCTTCATCACCTGAACCACAACAAACAGAGGTCGTCGCGTCATCTGCTGAGGCTACGAAGGAAGGGTTTGATTTTTCAGTATGATTTATGAACATGTTAACCAACTTAATCGTAAGAAACACTCGGCAAAGAAAGCGATGATGATTCGTTATGAAGAACATGCTGATCAACAACCACAAGTAATCGCACAAGCAACAGGATTAGCGGCTCAACAATTAATGGAACAAGCTCGGCAACAAGAGATTCCAATCGAAGAGAATATGGTGTTATTGCATAACTTGATGGATCTCGATTTAGGGGAAAACGTTCCACCTCAGCTATACGCTGTCATTGCGGAAGTGTTAATGTTTATTCAAGAAATTGAAAAGCAGTAAGGAGGTCAAAAAGATTTGGAAATCCAGCGATTGCAACAAGCATCTCTTCAAAAGATGAAAGCATCAGACAAGGGTGTAACGGCTTCAACAACGTTTACGGAAGTGATGAGGCAAAAGAAACAAGATATCACGTACGAACGATTACACAAGCTGATGGAACAAATTGAACGTCAAGGAGAAGTGTTAGCGAAGCATCGTTCCATTGATGGACTTCGCCACTATAAAAAACTGGTTAAACAGTTTATGGACGATGTCGTGAAAAACGGGTTAGATCTTGATCAACAGCGTGGCTTTAACAACCGTGGCTCTTATACGACGTACCATACCGTACGAGAAGTGGATCATCGTCTGCATGAACTAACCGAAGCGGTGCTTCATAAAGAGCGAGGTCAATTAGACTTACTGCAAACCATCGGGGAAATTCAAGGGTTGCTTGTGAACATGTATGTCTAGTTAATATGCTTTGGTTGACTTGCATCTCGCTCAAGGGATTCGATAATGCAAACAAATTGAAAATGGTGTACAATAAAGAAATTGATATGAACCTATGTCACCACTCGTTTAAAGAGGTTTAGAAAGGTGCAAATAGGTCAGTTGTACAAACACAACGCTACTTTATTTACATGTACAAAAAATTTTCAAAAAAACAAAAGGATGGTTCCTTTATGAAAACGGCAATTATCACGGATAGTACGGCTTATATTGACCACTCAGTACTCAATAAGCTCAACATACATATGGTTCCACTTAGTGTGATTTTCGGTCAAGAAACGTACCGAGAAGAAGTGGACATTACAGCAGAACAATTTTATGAACAAGTACGTCAAGCAGAAACACTTCCGACGACATCACAACCACCTATTGGGCAATTTGTTGAATTATTTGAACAGCTAAAAAGCGAAGGGTACGATGCAGCGGTTGTCGTGACGTTATCAAGCGGAATTAGCGGCACGTATCAAGGTGCCATTACAGCAGGTAGCATGGTCGATGACATCGATGTGCGCGTATATGATTCAGAAATCAGTTGCATGATTCAAGGATTTTACGTCATTGAAGGAGCGCAAATGGCAAACGAAGGAAAAGGACCGGATAATATTTTAGCTCGTTTAGATGAAATGAAACAATCGATTCGTGCATACTTCATGGTTGATGACTTGTCTCACTTACAGCGCGGTGGACGATTAAGTGCAACGCAAGCGTTCGTTGGAAGTCTTCTTCAAGTGAAACCATTGCTTCACTTTGTAGATACGAAAATCGTTCCGTTTGAAAAAATTCGCACACGCAAAAAAGCGATTAAGCGCATTGTTGAACTCCTTGATCAAGACGCAGCTCATAACGAGCCAATGAAAGCAGTCGTGATTCATGCGAATCGTCATGAAGAAGCAGCAGAGCTAAAAGCAGAGCTTGAAAAAGAATACCCACAAATTGAATGGGGCATTTCACATTTTGGTCCAGTTATCGGTACGCATTTAGGTGAAGGGTCAATGGGCATTGGTTGGTACAAACTATAAATCATAGCAGGAGAGTTCGTTTACGATGACGAACTCTTTTTTGTATGCTTTTACATGAAAGGAATGATGCAATGAAATTCTTCGTTTCAAATGATTTGCTTGTGTTAAATCGTGACAAAGGCTACCCTTTTTCACACTGTGACACATGGAAAACACCCCCTTTAAATCCCACCTTTTCTTACTCGTTGGACCTTCAACAGCTTTTAAGTGGAAAGCAACTTCTCTTCGATGAAATTTCTTTTCCTGTTGACATGATTCATGAACATTATAAACAAGGGTATATCACGTACCGTAAAGGAATTGTTCAGCATCCTTTTTTAACATGTCAGCGTTGTGGTAACGAAGATGTTCAGCGGTTTTCTTCATTTGATTGTGCGCGTTGTGGACAGCACTGCCAATATTGCCGGGCGTGTATCATGATGGGACGAGTAAGCGAATGCACACCGCTTATTAGTTGGTGTGGGCCGTTCGTTCCACATAATGAAGATGTTCATGAGCTTCATTGGAAAGGGGAATTGTCACCTGCTCAACAAGTCGCTTCTGATGCTGTTGTGGTAGCGATTGAGAAAGCTGAGAGCTTGCTCGTGTGGGCGGTATGTGGTGCAGGCAAAACGGAATTGTTGTTTCAAGGTATTGAATCAGCACTTCAAAAAGGAAAGCGAGTATGCATTGCGACGCCTCGAACCGATGTCGTGTTAGAGTTAGCCCCGCGTATTCAGCAAGCTTTTCCCCATGCGAATGCAATTGCGTTATACGGCGGTAGTCCTAATCGTCACGTGTACGCCCCGCTTGTCATAGCCACTACGCATCAACTATTTCGCTTTTACGAAGCATTTGATGTTGTCATTGTCGATGAAGTCGATGCGTTTCCGTATTCAATGGATCACACCCTTCAATATGCCGTTCAACATGCACAAAAAACGAAAGCAACTGTCATTTACTTAACTGCAACACCAAATGAAGCATGGCAAAAAGAAGTGAACGAAAACAAGCGAAAAGCGGTCACAATCCCTGCTCGTTATCATCGTCATCCTATCCCTGTGCCAGAGTTTGTTTGGTGTGGGAACTGGCGTAAAAAAGTGAAAAAGGAGTGTCTCCCCACGGCGCTTGAACGGTGGCTTCAAACACGCATTCACGAAAACAAAGCCTGTTTTGTATTTGTTCCGCGCATTGATGTACTAGATGCTGTTGTTCAGCTTATAAAGGTGATGGGTGTGACGAGTGAAGGCGTGCACGCAGAAGACCCGAATCGAAAAGAGAACGTACAAAAATTTCGCAATCGTCAAGTAGACGTGCTCGTGACGACGACGATTTTAGAACGAGGTGTGACCGTACCGAACGTTGATGTAGCGGTGTTAGGGGCAGAAGATGAGATTTTTACGGAAAGTGCGCTCGTTCAAATTGCAGGGCGCGTCGGACGCAGTGCAGACTATCCGACGGGAGATGTCACATTTTTTCATTACGGCAAAACAAATGAAATGGTCAAAGCGAAGAATCACATTCTCAATATGAACGAACTCGCAAGAAAGCGAGGGTTGATTCATGACTAATTGTCTTTATTGTGAAGAACCACTTGTTGTTTCAGTTAGTTGGGAAGGGTTATTTTCACCAACTAAACGAAACGTTCTTTGTGAAGCTTGTCAGCAACAACTGGTTAAAATTCAAGGGAATCTGTGTCAAAAGTGTGGAAGGTCTCTAGCGACGTTATCTCCTGAACATTATGAAGGAGAGATGTGTACTGATTGTCAAATGTGGCAATGTTCTGAGTGGAAAGGTGTGTTATGTCAAAATCGCTCGCTTTATCACTACAATGATTTTTTAAAAGCATGGATGGCTCAATTTAAATTTCGCGGTGATTACGCACTAATTGAGGCAGTGAAAAACGACTGGTGTTCATTGTTTCAGAAGACATACTCTTCTAAACACCTTATTGTCCCTATTCCGCTTAGTGATGAACGATTATATGAGCGAGGCTTTAATCAATCAAATGTTCTTGCAAACATGCTTTCAAATGACGTATATGATGGGTTGTATCGAACGAATCATGAAAAACAATCGAAAAAATCACGAGCAGAGCGTTTACAAGTGAGAGATTTTCTTGCAGTAAAAGAACGTGAGAAAGTGGCAGGAAAAGAGATTCTCTTAATTGATGATATTTATACGACAGGGATGACGCTTCATGTGGCAGCGAAGCAGTTAAAACAAGCAGGTGCTACTTCTGTTCAATCTTTCACACTCATAAGAAGTTAATACTTTTGAAAGTGAGACGATATAATGAGTAAATCGTCATAGATGGAGGATTAAAGATGGGAGATATTATAAACTGTCCAAATTGTCATAGTATTTTTAGAAAAAATGCATTTCGCGAAGTGTGTGATACTTGTTTCAAAGATGAAGAGCGTCAATTTAATTTAGTGTACAACTTCATTCGTCAACGTCAAAATCGAACAGCTACACTTCTTCAAGTAACAAATGCAACAGGAGTATCTGAGGCTCTGATTTATAAATTCATTAAACAAAAGCGACTACAAATCTCACAATTTCCGAATTTAGGCTATCCGTGTGAACAATGTGGAGAGCTTATCCAAACAGGAAAAATATGCGGAGGTTGTCAAGCGAGATTTAATAAAGAATTGAGCAAATTAAAAGAAGCGGAACAGCGTCAACAACACCCAGAAGTGAAAACGAATCGAACGTATCATACGTTCGATGGGGGTAAGAAGGAGTTATAACGACTCCTTCTTTTAAACTTGAATGTTTAGTTTCTAGGTCTCATTTTTGATTGTGTATCGATAGGTCAAAAAATCTATCATTTGAACAGCTTTGTGCTATTTGAATCATCTTTTGTGAAAAAGTTAATTTTTTGTGAAAAAAGCCGATAATAGAAGTAATGAAACGTGAAGCGAAAGGATGAGAAGATGAAAATCAATCGATACGGATCGTTTAGTGTGAACCCATATAAGAAACAAATGGATCAACAACAAAAAGCGAATGTTATAGATCATAAAAAAGATAAAGTGGAAATTTCGTCACAAGGAAAAGAAATGCAACATGTGAACGCTTTTTCGACAGAACGTCAACAAAAAGTAGAGGAATTAAAGAAACAAATTCAACAAGGAACGTATAAAGTAGAACCTCAAGATGTAGCCAAAAGCATGATTGATTTCTACACGAAAAATAAATAGAGAGTTGGATGAACGTGTCAATGCAAACTCTTATTAGCTTGTTAACCAAACTTTTAACCTTACATCAAAGTCTGCATCAGCTTGCAGAACGGAAAACAGAAATCGTAAAAGAAGGAAACCTTGAAGCGTTAAACACATTAATGAACGAAGAACACGTACACATTACGGCCATTGCCAAAGTAGAAGAAGCACGAAATGAAGCGGTCATTCGTCTACTAAGCGGTCAAACCATTCAAGGAAATTCTCCTACGTTACAAGATGTGATTAATCATGCGAACGAAGAAGAGGGAAAACAGTTAACTCACCTACAAACAGAGCTAATAAGCTGTCTCACTCATTTAAAGAAACGAAATGAACTGAATCAGCAACTAATCTATCAATCGCTACAATTTGTGAACGTGACAATGGACCTTGTACGTCCTCAAGCGAAGTCTTATAACTACGAACGACCAACTCAGCTAACACAGCCAACACCAACAGCTTATTTTCATTCAAAAGCATAAGAAAAAGGAGGAACATAGATGCGCTCAACATTTCACGGTCTTGAAGTAGCGAGACGAGGCATGACGACACAACAAGCGGCACTTTATACAACTGGCCATAACATTGCCAATGCGAACACACCAGGCTATACACGTCAGCGCGTGAACTTTGTTCAAACCGAGCCTTACCCTGCACCGTCACGAAATCGTCCTGAAATACCGGGTCAAATGGGAACGGGTGTTGAAGCAGGAAGCATTCAGCGTGTACGTGAAGGGTTCTTAGACGTGCAATACCGCGGAGAAAACCAAAAGTTAGGGTATTGGGAAGCAAGAAGCAATAACATTTCACGTATGGAAGACATTTTTACCGAAATCGGTGGAAGTGGTTTGTCAAAAGTAATGGATGAGTTTTGGCAGTCGCTTCAAGATTTAAGTGTGAGTCCGGAAAACGAAGGAGCACGTGCGGTTGTTAGACAACGTGGTATCGCCGTAACGGATACATTTCATTACTTGTCTGACTCATTACATCAAGTGCGAACGGAAATCGGAAGTCAAATTGGGGTTTCAGTTAATGAAGTAAACGCCATTTTAGAACAAATCGCCAAAGTAAATGCGCAAATCAACGAGATTGAGCCTCACGGTTATTTGCCAAACGATTTGTATGACAAACGCGATCAATTAGTGGATGACCTATCGAAACATATGGCCGTAAAAGTAACAGCAGTAAAGCTTGATTCAGAGAAAACAAACGCGTCACCAATGGCAGAAGGATCGTACACCATCTCATTTATACATAGTGGAACAGAATACAAGTTGGTGGAAGGAACTCAATTCGACAAAGTGTCAGTCGAAAATGGGCAAGATTTGGACGGAGACGGTGTGACGGAAACACCCGGTGAGAGCTTCACAGCATTTCAATTGACAGGTGCGTTAAACGGAGGAGTGACGATTACGGCAGGTTCGGGCAACGAAGCTGCTTTTCCGATGGGGAGACTCAAAGGGCTAGTCGAGTCATACGGATATGGAACGACCGATCCACAACAAGGACTGTATCCACAAATGTTGAATAACATCGACCACCTAGCGTATTCATTCGGTACGTTATTTAATGAGGTTCATAAACAAGGTCACGGAATTGGTGATGATAACACCAATAAGTCATTCTTTGATGGACTAAACACAGGCGGTACTCCTCCTCACAAAGGAGCGGCCAAAGCAATTGTGTTACATAACGACATTGAAATTGACTTGAAAAACATTGCTGTATCGACTGAAAAAGGAGAGACAGGGAACGGGCTTCATGCGCTTAATCTCGCAAACTTAAATAGTACGAATTTAGCAAATGGATCAATGAAACTAGTTGGCTTGCCTGACCTGGCCTTACCTAATGATATTTTAACTAGTGGGACATTAAAAACGAACTACGGTGGTTGGATTGGAAAGCTTGGGGTAGACGGCCAACAAGCGGTGCGTATGCAGCTAAATACAAATACGTTACTGCAATCGGTTGAAACGAGAAGACAATCTGTCAGTGCGGTATCACTCGATGAAGAAATGACCAATATGGTAAAGTTTCAGCACGCGTATAATGCAGCGGCACGCAACTTAACGGTTATTGACGAAATGTTAGATAAAATCATTAACGGCATGGGCGTCGGAGGAAGGTAGGAGAGATTAATGCGTGTGACACAAAGCATGCTCGCAAACAACATGTTGCGTAATTTAAGTCAAAGCTATGCCAACATGGGTAAATACCAAGATCAGCTCGCAACAGGTAAAAAAATTAACCGACCATCTGACGACCCTGTTGTCGCGATGAAAGGCTTAACATACCGAACAAACTTAATGGAAGTCGAACAATACAAACGAAACTTCTCAGAAGCCTATACATGGACAGAGAATACAGACGCAGCGCTCGATAAAGCGACTCAAGCTCTACAACGTATGCGTGAATTAACCGTTCAAGCAAGTAACGGCACGTATGAAGGCGATCAGCGTAAAGCGATTGAAGAAGAGATAAAACAGTTAAAAGAACATCTCGTCACAATCGCGAATAGTAAAGTTGGCGATAAATACATTTTTAACGGAACGAATACATCGAACGAGCCTGTCACAGTCGGAGCCGACGGTAAAATTACTACCACGTCAACGAATGCGAATGAAGTGAAAATCGAACTATCAAAAGGCATTTACATCGGTGTAAACGTACCTGGAAATAAACTGTTTAATGCTGACTTCTTCAATCGAATTGAAGCGCTTCAAGATAAACTCACAAGTAACGGTGAGGATATTAGCGACTCGTTAAAAGAGTTAGATGCCAACTTAACGGCGATTTTATCGGTACGGGCAGAAATTGGGGCACGTCAAAATCGCATCGATATGATGGAGTTACGCATCGACGAACAAGAAGTAATTGCGAATCGGATTTTATCGGATAACGAAGATGCCGATATTGAACGAGTTATCACTGACTTGAAAACACAAGAAAGTGTCCATCGTGCTGCACTTGGCGTAGGGTCACGTATTATTCAGCCGACCTTAATGGACTTTTTAAGATAAAGATACTTGTCACAAACACATTCATTACAATCACTGTCACATTGTTCATTTTTTACGTGAACATGCATCGACAGTGATTTTTGTTAGGGAGGGAAGGAAATGCGCTTACCGCAAATTCGGTTAGAGTCCACGTCGGCAAAAGTGAATGTACAAACCGTACCCGCTAAAATGGAACAAAGTCAACCAGCTGCTGATTTGTCGATTCAACAGCCACAAGCCGAAATGACGATTGAGCGAACACCGTCTCAGTTAAGCATTGACCAAACAAAAGCGTGGGAAGACATGGATTTAAAGCACATTTCAAGACGTGTGGAAGAAGCAGTGGATCAAGGCCATGAAGATTGGCTAGCTGGAATCGCTCGACGTGCACAAGAAGGAGAAGATCTCATGCGAATTGAAGACGGAGGAAACCCGATTCCAGATCATGCGAAACAAAACAGTGAGTCGCCAACGTACGACTTTAACATCGGCTGGATTCCGTCGCCTGGTGGTGTAAAGATTGGCTACACCCCTGGTAAAGTAGACATTCGTTGGAAAACGAATGCGCCAATTATTCAATCATCAATCAATAAGCCTGTCTTAAATTATGAACCAGGAAAAGTGAATGTTAGTATGGCGCAATATTCGTCGTTAAAAATTGACTTTGAACATCTTTATTACCGAGGAACAAACTACGAACAAAAAATATAAGGTTGTGAACATATGAACATTAAAACGAAATACCACGGAAGCATGGAAGTAAAGAAACAAGACATTCTTCACTTTCATGACGGACTGCCTGGATTTGTAGAAGAAAAAACATTTATCGTCTTACCACTTGGAGACGACAACGTGTTTTACTTTCTGCAATCGACGCAAACACCCAATCTCGGATTTGTGATCACGAATCCGTTCCTATTCTTTAAAGAATACGACTTTGAACTAGACACGTCACATCTTCAAAAGTTAGAGATAAAAGATGAGGAACACGTAGCCGTCTACACCATCTTAACGATGACGGACCAAATCGAACAGTCAACCGCAAACCTACAAGCACCAATTGTCATCAACACAAAAACAAACAAAGCGAAACAAATCATCTTAACCAATACAAGCTATAAAACAAAACACTCACTCGCAAAACAATCAATCAAGTAAGGAGGGAGGAGCATGTTAGTTCTCACACGAAAAACGAACGAATCGATTCAAATTGGTGACGATATCGAAATCACGATCCTAAAAGTCGAAGGCGATCAAGTCAAAATCGGCATCAACGCACCAAAGCACATCGACATTCACCGAACCGAAATTTACGAAGCCATTCAACAAGAAAACAAACAAGCATCCGAAACAACGATAAACTTGTTTCAACAACTAAAAAAGTTACAAAAAGAGAAATAAATTCACTAAACAACTCCTCCTCCATGACGATATAACTAGTGTAAAGAATGAGTCAAAAGGCGGCCGACTTCGAGACTCATTCCCAAACCATCCACAAGGACGTGGAATCGATACTCAAGGAGGAAAAAGGAAATGAGAATTAATCATAATATTGCGGCGCTTAATACTTATCGTCAGTTGAATAGTGCTACAGGCGCTCAATCTAAATCAATGGAGAAATTATCTTCAGGAATGCGTATCAACCGTGCAGGTGATGATGCAGCAGGTTTAGCTATCTCTGAAAAAATGCGTGGGCAAATTCGTGGATTGGATATGGCTGCTAAAAATTCACAAGATGGAATTTCTTTGATTTCAACTGCTGAAGGTGCATTAAATGAAACTCATGCTATCCTACAACGTATGAGAGAGTTAACAGTTCAATCTCAAAATGATACAAATACAGATGATGACCGTACAGCTTTAAACATGGAATACCAACAGTTATCAACTGAAATAACTCGAATTGGGAATAATACTGAATTTAACACTCAAAAATTGTTAAATGGCTCACTTAGTTCAAGTGTTGCAAATACTGGTTCAGATTTGACAACAGCTAATGGTATTGTAGGTATCAAGTCAAATGGTGCAGAGGTACTAACTGGATATAGTATAGATATTGATACTTCTGCGGGAACAATTACATTAGATAATGGAGCTGGTAAGTCTGAGACCATTAATTATGGTGGTGCTCCTACTGGTTTTGATACGAAAGAGGTTAACTTTGGGTCATTAGGTATTAGTGTTGAGATTAATAGTAGCATCGCAGATGTCTCTTCAAACAATACTTTTGATGTTACGTCAACAGGTTCTATTGACTTACAAATTGGTGCAAACAGTGGGCAAAAAATGAATATAGCTATTTCAGATATGCGTTCTACTGCACTTGGTGGAGCTACTAAAGTTAGTGCTACAAGTATTGATACTAAGGCAAATGCTAACACTGCACTTGATGTACTAGATAATGCAATTAAACAAGTTTCTGATGAACGTGCAAAGTTAGGTTCTTACCAAAATCGTCTAGAGCACACAATCAATAACTTAAGTACATCTTCTGAAAACTTAACTGCTGCTGAATCACGTGTTCGTGACGTAGATTATGCTTTAGCTGCATAAGTAGAAAGCGTAGCTAAGCACAGTCGTCCTAGTTGGTAACGACTAGTGATAATTATCGGGTGAATTGCTGGAAACCCCTTAGAGCTTTTCTTACCACAACGTAGTTGGAAACGACAGGCGTGATGGTTTGAAAAAAGAAAAGATGTGGGCAATCAGCAGCCAAGCTCCTGTCTCGAAAGAGTGGAGAAGGTTCAACGACTAGGATAGACCATCTAAGGCCAAAGCTATGATGATGAAATCCATAGGTGAAACAATGTCCATCAGCATTGTGAATCTGAAGTGCCCGACCCCTCCTAGAATGCTAGAGGGTGAAGATATAGTCTGGTCATTTATGAAAGTAAATGTTCGCACGATGGCGAAAGAAATGATGGAACAAACTAAGAATTCTATTCTTTCTCAAGCAGCACAAGCGATGTTGGCTCAATCAAATCAAATGCCTCACGGAGTATTACAACTCTTGAGATAATTGATTAGAAGGGCGTCTTATCTGGTAACGGATAAGAGGATAACTGGGTGAATTGCTGGAACTTCCTAAAGCTTCATCAACCACAACGTAACCGGAAACGGTCAGCGTGAAGGTATGAAAATGGTGAAGATGAAACAATGGATAATCAGCAGCCAAGCTCCTGTGAGGAAACTCTGGAGAAGGTTCAACGACTAGAGAATACGGTCTAAGGCGAAAGCTATGACTATGAATCTCGTAGGGCAGCACAAGCTGTTCGAAGTGCCCAGCTCCATGACAAACATGGATGAAGATATAGTCTATTCTGTAATCGAAAGATGCAGTCGCAAAGCAAGCGAACCAACAACCACAAGGAGTTCTACAACTTCTTCGTTAATATTATTAAGCAAATCAGGGACTCTAGCATTGCTAGGGTCTCTTTTTAATAGGAGGTTTAGATTTTATGCTTCATACAGAGCTAATTCGAAGTTTTCCGAGTAATTCACAGGAAAAGGTAAGAATTGAGATTGGTGTAATTGAGGACTTGGTTATACGCAAACCAACTGAGACGTTTAATCTTACTCTGGATATAAATCAGTACGTTACCTTTGTGGAGAAGAAAATAGATATGATGAACCATGTTCCTACAGTTAAGATAATCTATCCTTTTGGAAGTCCGCTTATTATTGAAGGTGATAAAACTGTAATGTATGAAAAAAACTATATTGAAATTAAATTCCTGTAATCATTACTCATAAAAATGATTAGAAAAAATAAGCATATATCATAATATTGAGCATTTATGTACAGGATGTTCGTCAAACTGGGCTTCTCTCTTCGGAGGGAAGTCCTTTTTCAATTGAAGGAGGAGAAAAGATAATGCATTTAGACTGGTTTATAGGAACAATGAAAAAGACGTTTAATATCCATGTCAAAAGAGAGGAGGTAGGTTATGAAGCCTATGATTTCTATCATGAAGAACTGGATGATTTGCTCATTCCAGCGGCACACTTAGAAAAGCTACCTAACCCATTGCTCATTGAAACACTTTCGTATGTGGATGATAAAGGGTACGAGTGGATTGCTGGTTATGTATTGGAAGAGGAAACGAGAAAGAAGTTGTACGAAGTATGGATAAAGAATGGGGAACAAATTGCTTATGAGATTTATGCTGACTAAATGGGATTCACGACATTTCTTACTGCAATCTTACGACAAAACTAAAAGGAATAAAATCATGTTTTGCAGAATGTATGAGTGACAAAGAAATGGAATGGTATCTGTATGAAAAAACTGCCGACATTATTATATAACTGTCGTGAGCGGACTAGAAAGGGACTGGAAAATGAATAAAAAGAAAACGTAAAAGGCTATTGGTGTATAACTGCGTACATCAATAGCCTTTTTTCATTTTTGGAGGTGAATCAATCTTGGAAATAGCTGAGTTTAAGCAATGGCTATTTGCAGAGGGCAAAGCAGCTAAAACAATCGAGTCCTATGTAAATGATGTGAAAGGGTTCCAATCATATTTGCAAGAGAAATTGAAGGATATTCCAGTCCTATCCCGCTTCTCATTTGTTAGGTACAAGGAACATTTGATGAAGGAGGGCTATGCTGTTTCAACGATTAACAAAAAGATTAATAGCCTAAAAGTTTACAACGATTTTCTAAGAACCAAAGGAATTATAAGTAAATCATTCATCCAGTTGAAGCGAGATAGAATTAAAATTGCCGCTGGCAGTGAGGACAATGTGGAAGCTTTATCAGATGAACAGGTGGAACAGTTACTTTTCTATGTTGAAAACAGAAACAAGGTAAGCGTTCGTAACAAGCTGATTGTATATTTACTGCTTTATACGGGTGTAAGGGTTAGCGAACTAGTCGGAATCAAGATTACAGACATTGATTTTCTAACGAATCAATTGACGGTGATTGGAAAAGGCGGAAAGAGACGTGAAATCGGGCTTAGACAGGATGTGCTTCAATTAGTAAGGGACTACATGAAGGAAGAGCGTTCTGAGTCTAATTTCCGTCATAGCGACTATCTATTAGTAAGCCAGCGAGCAGAAAAAATGCATCGTGATGCTGTAAGGGATTGGTTAGCAAAGATTTCAAAGGAACTAGGGTTTAAATTACATCCTCATTTGTTTCGTCATACATTTTGTACAAGGCTATTGAAAAAGGGTGTAGACCTTACAACCGTAAGCAAGCTGGCAGGGCATTCCACTGTAAGTATGACAGCAAGGTTCTACATCCAAACAACCAAGCAAGAGAAGATGGATGCGGTTAATCTACTATAAGGATGGTGGAAAAATGTTTGAAAAAGAAAAGCCAAGATACGCAACACGCCAAATAGCATCTAACGTGAGTGTTGAAATACAAGTACTTCTTTGGACGATAATAGACAACCAAAGGAACAATCAAGAACCATTAGACTATTTACAAATGTTTCATCTTCAAAGAATCAGTGATATGCAAATGATTACCAACAAGCAGGAACAGCCGCCAATGGAAATGGTAGTCCGATTAGACCTCAAAGAAAGTCAACCTATTGATACAACCATTTGGATTATTGATGATGGTTCCCATTGTATCATGCTGTTTCCTAATGAATACTGATTGAGGTGAAAAAGATGGATACTAAGCAAGTTCTTATCATTAAAAAAGTAGTATGTGCTATTCTTACGATTGCTTTAGAAGAACTGTCTAAGAAAAATAGAAAATAAATGAGTCACATTTGTACAAACGAATGAACAAGAATCCGTTGTGGTTCTTGTTTTTTTTTTGGCAATTCAATTTGAATTCCTAATGAAGGGTCAGAAGTGTAAGTAGCAACAGTTTGACGCTACTGACGCTATTCTAGTAAAGCTTGTGAAATCCTATTTCTTAATTTTCTGCTAAGAATGATATGATAAAGAAAACGAATAATGAAGGTTGGTCAGGAAAAATGAAAAAGGAGCAGCATAAGCGTAAGAATAGTAAAAAAGAGAAAACAAAGCAGTCCTATTCCCTTAGGGAACTTGTCCCTAAAATAACAGGAGTAAAAAAAGACGATTATAATTTTGATGCTGAATATAAAGCTGTACAGCGAATAGTCCAAGTGATGAGAAACATAACGGGGAACATCGAAAGTAACAAACGAATTCCACAAGATGAAAAGGATTCGTTTGTTATAATAACGAGAAATTTGTACAACTTGGTAAAAAATGAACAGTCGGGGCAAGGACAAGAACTATTTGCAAGAATGGCAGCAGGAGAAACATTAACTGCAAAGGAATATGAATTGTTAATTAAATTATTCAAAGAAGGATTTGAAGCAAATCCTGAACTACCATTACATAAGTTATTGCTTGAGCGGGTTAATAGCGAGAACCGCTTCTATCAATTACAAGATGAGATAGAGCAGTTAGTGCAACAAGACATTAATCTTCTTATCGATTTAGAACTCTTTTCTATACGGGAGCAACGGGCAACGGAATATCTTTCATTACTGAGAGATTCATCGCATATGAATACATGGAGAGCAAATGTACATACAGACCTAAGGGGAGAGATATTCAAGAAAAAGATGATTGCGATTGCAAACGAAAAAGGGTTAGATGTTCAAAAGGTTTTGGAAGGAAAAGACCACAACCTATTAGAAGAAGTCATAAGTGAAATGATTAGAAGAGATGTGGATACATATCTAAAAAATACGGATGGAACAGACAGTTGATGATTGTCTGTTTCTTTTTTTTGTTAGGAAGTCCAATAACTCAAAAGTTGTCAAGCTTAATCCATTCAATTTTTGAGACAAAATTGCTCTGTTTTGTGTCCCACTTTTTGTTATTGTTTGCAATTAAAATAAACGTGTGAAGGGTTAGTACTGAAAAAGGCTAATCAATTAGTTAATAGCAAATGGAGGTTCATTAAAAATGAATAAATCAAAATTAGTTCGTCCGTCTAACAAGAATGTTTTAGATGAAGGGGCACAAAAGGGGAAAATCTTTTCGGTGGAAATTAAAGAGTTTGATAGTATCTATCACGCTTCAGGTAAGCGGGATGCGCTTAATCTTAAAGTAGAATTTATTAAACCGAACGGTGACCTAGTCTACTTGTTTTATGCACCAACCATTACATGGTCACCAAAAGGAAAGTTTATGAAAATGCTACATGACCTAGATAAAGTTCCAGCTATGGGTGAAGAACTAGATATTAATTCACTGGTCGGTATGAATGTGACAGCTACGATTGAAAACGTGGAACGTGACAATGTTGTTTATAGCAATATTGTCAGAATCCAGAAAAGAGCAACTAGCATTCCAGTTAAGCCATCGAATGAAGAAGATAGTGAAATGATGGATGAATTGTTCAATGTTGATGACATCGACTTTGATGACATGTAATCACCCTAACAAAGCAACAGTACCGACTATAGTGACCAGAGTTCCTATAGTCCCTACTGACGCTACATGAGACAAAAAAAGACAAAAAGGAGACTACTAGAATGACACACACAGAAGTTAGAACAACGGAAGAATCGCTTTCTATTATTAAATCAGATGGAGAGGTATCGGAAGTGCGCATCTTAAAAGCGCAAAGAGGTGCAATTAGCGGCTATTTTGATGATTACCAAAGGTTAGCGGATGTTGTAGCGGAATATGATGGGAAGGTTCCAGCAATCTATTTCACATTAAATCCAGTAAAGCCCGATTTGCTTTCAAGAGCGGCAAATCGTATTGTGCAACGAGCAAAAAATACAACCGCCGATGCTGACATTGAATGCAGACGTTGGCTTCCAATAGATTTTGACCCTGTACGTCCATCAGGTATTTCATCAACTAATGAAGAACACCAAGCCGCACTGACAATGGCAAAAGAAGTGCATCAGTTTTTGTCGGAAAGGGGCTGGAGTGAACCTATTTTTGCCGACAGTGGTAACGGTGCCCATCTATTATACCCTATTGACCTTCTAAACGATGATGAAAGTACAATGCTTGTCAAACAGGCATTGGAAGCATTGGACTTCCAATTTAGTAATGAATCGGTCAATGTCGATAGAAGTGTATATAATGCGGCTCGCATTTGGAAGCTTTATGGAACGATGGCTTGCAAAGGTGACCATACAGAAGAACGACCACATCGGCTATCCAAAATTTTGACATATCCAGAAGAGCTAAAAGAAGTATCAGTAGAACAGCTGAAGACATTAGCAGATTTATGCCCAACGATGCAGACCAAAGGGAAATCATCTTCCAAAAAGAGCAACACAGAAACAGGATTCAATCTAGAGGAATTCATTGAACAACATGAATTGGATGTATCTTTTTCTGCCCCATGGCAAAAAGGTGCAACAAAGTATGTATTGTCAACTTGCCCTTGGAATGAGAATCATACGAATAAAAGTGCGTTCATCATTCGATTTGAAAATGGAGGGATTGCCGCAGGTTGCCACCATAATAGTTGTTCGGAAGAAAGCTGGCAGACATTACGGAAGAAACTTGACCCAAGCTGAGAACCTTTATCTCAAGAAAAATCAAAGGGTGAATCACAAGCAGACATTTTGTTGCGGGTAAGTGATGAAGCCGAGTTCTTTCAAAATGATTTGGGTGAAGCTTTTGCTGGGGTAACCATCAATGGTCATAAAGAAGTGTTAAAAGTGAAAAGTAAGAAATTCAAAATGTGGCTAACGAAGCAATACTATGATGCTACGAAAAAAGCACCGAGCAGTGATGCCATGAATCAAGCACTAGGTGTCGTGGAAATGAAAGCTGCCTTTGATGGGGATGAACATCGCCTGCAGTTACGAGTAGCAGAAAAAGATGGTGTCTTTTATTATGACCTAGCGAATGAAGATTGGAGTGTAGTGAAGATTGAACCGAATGAATGCCAAGTATTGAATGAACCTCCAATTCTGTTTACTCGCAACAAGAATACGAAAGCACAAGCTTTGCCTGATTTCGCTGGTGACTTGAAGCTATTACTAAATCACATACGAATCAAAAATGAAGATGACCAAATTCTTTATCTCATTTATATTGTGACGTGCCTTATTCCGAGTATTCCGCATGCTGTACTCGTATTCAGTGGAGAAAAGGGAGCGTCTAAATCCACCTCTATGCGATTGACTAGACAAGTAGTTGACCCTGCCGTACAAGATTTGTTAACAATGCCAAACGGTATGCAAGACCTGGCGCTTTCATTGTCTAACAATTACATGCCTTCTTTTGACAATTTGGATGGGTTGTCGGCTGAAAAAAGCGACCTATTATGTATTGCTTCTACAGGCGGGGGATTTAGTAAGCGAACATTGTTTACAGACGAGGATGAAACGATACTCGACCTCCGAAGATGTGTTGGATTGACAGGTATCAATGTAGTCGTTACAAGAGCGGATTTGATTGACCGTTCCATTATCATTGAACTTGACCGTATTCCAGAAAATGAACGAAAAGAAGAACGTGAAGTATGGGAGGCATTCGAAAAAGACAGAGGAAGCATAATCGGAGGGGCTTTGCAGGTTTTGGCAAAGGCAATGGCAATCTACCCGAATGTAAAGTTAGACAAGCTTCCACGTATGGCAGATTTCACCCGATGGGGCTATGCCATTGCAGAAGTCATAGGGTTTGGAGGAGAACGGTTTTTACAAGCCTATCGCAGAAATCGTAATCAATCGAACGAAGAAGCCATTTCCTCACATCCAGTTGCGGCAGCGGTTGTTGCCCTAATAAGAGAAAATCACTCATGGTCGGGTTCTGTCGCAAGTTTGTTGAATGAACTTGAACGAGTAGCCTTCCAAGAAAAAATTAATACCAATCTAAAATCATTCCCGAAAGCGGCTCACATTTTGAGCAGAAGGCTAAAAGAAGTGAAGTCCAATTTGGAGGATGTGGGGATTACATTCGACATCCGACATGCAGGGGATTCGAAAAAGATTTCCATTCAAAGGTCTAGCGGTAATGTTGTTCCAATTCGTCCACAACAAGGAACATTGAAACTGACGGGAACCGATTCAAATGAAGCCACAGACATTGAACTGTCGGAAGATTACGATGAATTTGCGGGATGGTAATCATTCCTTTGTACCAACAGTAGTGTCAGTAGCGAAAGAAGGGTTGCTACTGACGCTATTGGAGGCACTTCCTACCCGAATCAAAACAAGAATCCAAAATTATATTATTACCTTGTATGAATTAGAAAGGGGATATTGGCATGTTATTCATGGAATCAGTCGAACTGTTTGGGAGGTACCAAGGGAATATTGAGCGGAGTCCAGTTACCATTAAAGCATATCGTGAAGATTTATCACTATTGAATCGTTATCTTGAAGAGAAATACAACAGTCCAGTTTATTTGGAGGACATTACACAAGAAGATGTTGAGGAGTATCTTTATTATCTAAAGGAAGTTAAAGGTCACCAACCCATTAGCAGGAAACGTGTGTTAGGGAGCATGCGGTCATTCTTCGGCTATGCATACAAGAGTGATTGGTGCGACAAGAATGTGACAGTAAGGTTGGAGCCAATCAAATGCCAGCAAAAGGAGCGTCAGTATCTTTCTGAGGAGGAGGTTAATCAATTTGTGAATGCCATTCAACATGACCTTGCACGTTTAGTCGCACAAACGCTTTATTACACTGGTATGCGGATTTCTGAGTGCCTAAATCTTCAAGTGGATGATGTAGATTTGGAAGAAAATCTAATTCATATTAGGCATGGAAAGGGCAACAAAGACCGCTTTGTTCCAATTAATTCAAAATTGAAGGAGTTGCTGGTGGATTATGTGGAGAACTGGAAGGTGAATTCTGACTATTTCTTTGCTACTAGAAATACGGGGATGTTTTCTAAAACTAGAGTATCAAAGATTTTCAGGGATACGAATCTAGCATTGGGGTGGAAAAAGAACGTGACTGCACATATCCTGCGCCACTCCTTTGCTTCTAAGCTAGTAAAAAACGATGTTCATTTGGTCAAGATTTCGAAGCTACTTGGGCACAGCAGCCTGAAAACAACCAGCATTTACGTTCACAGCAACATGGATGATTTGATGGATGCCGTTAATACAATGTAAAGGGGAGAGGAATCAATGGCGAAGATAGAAGCAATGCAACCTGTTTATGATGATAAGGTTAAAGGAATTTTGAAATTGTTAGGGGAGGGTTTTTCAAGGGAAGAGGTAGCTGAACAGTATCGCTATTCAGGTTATCGTTCGATGGAAAGCTTTATGAGGCGTAAAAACTTTGTTTGGGATAAGCAAAAGGGGAACTATGTACCAGCGGATGCCTTAAAAGCTTCATTAGAAACAATGGTCAATTTCCCATCAGACAGAGTACGAAGAATTGTGATGGAATTGAACAAGGAAGGAGCGGATTTGAAGAAAGTTGCATTGAAGGTAGGGTTTGAAAATCATTTGGAAATGGCAAGCTACATGAAATCAAAAGGCTTTGAGTGGTCGCAGGAAGCAGGGAATTACCTCTCAGCTTCCCCGACTATGCCGAATGATGAGGACGGGATTTCTTCTGCCAGTAGTGACGCTTCATTGGAGGGTTCTTTGTCCATCGGAAATGGTGGTGGTATCGAACAATTTCTACCTTTACTTGGATGGTTAGCTTCGAACAAGGAGGGCTTGCAAAGTCTTTTAGAAGCGTCAGTAGCGTCAGGACAAATTCCCCGCTTTACCCTTCAAGGTCTATTTGTGACAAAATCAGTCCACATGACGAACACCCTTGACCAAATGGTTCGAGATTTCAGCAAGGAAAAGAACATCAATCAGCGGGAAATCTTTGAGGTTGCATTGATTGAGTTCTTTCAGAAATATGGCTATGAGCGAGAAGTTGAGACATTGTTACAACAAAATGCCTAGCCAATGGATTTCTAATGGAAGAAATGACAAACAGTTCTAATGGTTTCCTAATGACCTGCTGTTTTTCGTTCTTCCATTTTTTTATGATTTCCTAATGTTTTGGAACGAGTTCTTTCCATTCTATTTGGTTTTCCTAATGATGCAACTTCACTTTCTGCAAATTCTTTGAGTTACATGGGTTTCTTGGTTAGGGAGATTTTTGATTTTTGAGGTTACTTTTCGTCAGTTGAATAGTGCTTCAGGTGCTCAACAAAAATCAATGGAAAAGTTATCTTCAGGTCTTCGTATTAACCGTGCTGGTGATGACGCTGCTGGTCTTGCAATCTCTGAAAAAATGCGTTCACAAATCAAAGGATTAGACATGGCATCAAAGAACTCACAAGATGGTATCTCTATGATTCAAACAGCTGAAGGAGCGTTAAATGAGACTCATGACATTCTTCAACGTATGCGTGAACTAGCAACTCAATCAGCAAATGATACAAATACTACAGATGACCGTAAAGAAATACAAAAGGAAATTAACCAATTAACTTCAGAAATCAATAGAATTGGTAATACAACAGAATTTAACACTAAAAAATTGCTAAATGGTGATGTTAAAGGTACTGGTGGTGCTGGAGCAGCTAATGCATCTGCAACTTTTGACTTTGGTGTTTCTGCTGGTACAACTGGTTCTACTGTTTTATCAGTTGGAGGAACTGATTATACAATCAATTTCCAAGCTGATGCTGACTATGTAGCTGGCACAACTACTTTCAATGCGACAACTAAAACTATCAACATTAAAACAGGAAATAGTATGGGTACTAACACTGCGCCAACAGCTCAGCAATTAACGGACGATTTAGTTCGTGCTTTCTCAGATATGAGAGGTGCAGACCCAACGCTTTCTTTAACTGAGTTTACTTTTACAAATGATACAGATAAATTAAAGATTACAGCTAATTCAGCGGGTAACTATGCTGGAACAGCTGGTAAAGATAGTATTGATTTTAAATCAGGGCGTTCGGTAACAATTACTGGTCAGGTTGAAGGTTCAAACGGAGCAAGTGGAGCTGCACAATTACAAATTGGAGCAAATAATGCACAAGCATTCGTTATTTCAATTAATGATATGAGAGCTGCGTCACTTGGTATTGCGGGAACTGCTGGTGGAACTGCAAACGGTGTAACTAATATTGAAGGAGGAGTTACTAACGGTTCTGTAGGAGCTAGTTTTACAGCTGCAGACGGAGTAACAAATGGTACATCAAATACACCTGGTGAAGCTGGACTAGATGTATCTACTCATGATAAAGCAACAAAGGCAATTGAAGTTCTTGATAATGCTATTAAAAACGTTTCAGCAGAACGTTCAAAACTTGGTGCATATCAAAACCGTTTAGAACACACAATCAACAACTTAAACACATCTTCTGAAAACTTAACAGCTGCGGAATCTCGTATCCGTGACGTAGATTATGCTTTAGCTGCGTAAGCAGTGACAAGCACAGTCGTCCTAGCTGGTAACGGCTAGAGATCATTATCGGGTGAATTGCTGGAAAACCCTTAGAGCTTTTCTTGCCACAACGTAGTTGGAAACGACAAGCGTGATGGTTGGAAAAAAGAAAAGATATGGGCAATCAGCAGCCAAGCTCCTGTTCCGAAAGGATGGAGAAGGTTCAACGACTAGGATAGACCATCTAAGGCGAAAGCTATGATGATGAAATCCGTAGGTGAAACAATGGTCATCAGCATTGTGAATCCGAAGTGCCCGGCCCCTACTAGATTGCTAGAGGGTGAAGATATAGTCTGGTCATTTGTGAAAGCAAATGTTCGCACGATGGCGAAAGAAATGATGAACCAAACAAAGAATTCTATTCTTTCTCAAGCAGCACAAGCAATGTTGGCTCAATCTAATCAGTTGTCTCAAGGAGTATTACAACTTTTGAGATAATTGATAAGAAGGGCGTCTAGCTTGGTAACGAGCTAGAGGATAACTGGGTGAATTGCTGGAACTTCCTAAAGCTTCATCAACCACAACGTAACTGGAAACGGTAAGCGTGAAGGTGTGAAAATGATGAAGATGAAACAATGGATAATCAGCAGCCAAGCTCCTGTTCCGAAAGGATGGAGAAGGTTCAACGACTAGAGAACACGGTCTAAGGGAAAAGCTATGACTATGAATCTCGTAGGGCAGCAAAAGCTGTTCGAAGTGCTCAGCTCCATGAAAAACATGGATGAAGATATAGTCTATTCTGTAACTGAAAGGTGCAGTCGCGAAGCAAGCGAACCAACAACCACAAGGAGTTTTACAACTTCTTCGTTAATTTTAAATGATATAAAAAGGCTCTAGCGTGGCTAGAGTCTTTTTTCATGAACAGATACTAGTTCTATTCATCTATCTATTTAATGAGAGGAGAAACAAGGTGAATTCAAAAGATCCAGAACATCAACAATTTCTAGAACAGCAACTCAATTGGTGCAAGGAGCAAGATGATATTTTAGAAGCAATCGAAGTGAAGCTTCATGAGATGAGAGATATTGTAATGTATGCTTTAGGTTATGAATTGACTGCTTTTGACACAAGAGATTTAAATAGGCGGCTAAACGAATTAAAATATGAAGTAGACTTTTTAGAAACACATTTGCGTCCTGTTAATCATTAATTTAATTGTTTGTTAAAGAGTATCTACTATTTTATCAAAAAACAAAGGTAAGTAATTTGGCTATAGTTAAGTCCGGTAAATATTTTAATCTTGTATAAGCCTTGTAAAGTACGTGGACTTAACTGAATTTGATAGCCGTTTGTTTCGGATTTTTTTGTGTTTGTAATGATCGGAAAGTAGCTTTGAAACAAATTTTCGTACATATTGCGATTCGATATTTTTTCTTGGAGGATAGGAAGTAGCTTTAAAGTGTTTGTTATCTCTTTTGTGGGTTCGTTTATTTCAATGTGAATTGGTAGATAAATCGTTGTACGTTTAGCTGTAGAGAGTGTTGGGATGTGTTGTGACATCACCATTTGTTTTCGATTCATGCTGTTGTGAATAAACGGCTTGATTAAGTGAAGGAAGTAATACATTTGTGGCTGGTCATAAAGAAGTAAACGATTTTGACCGTCAACTGAAAATGTTAGTTGAAATTTATCGTATAATAGTTTAGTAAGCTTTGTATTTTCGTCTTTTGTAAATGCGTCAGTTGATAACACAACTTTTTTTACGATACCTTTTTCCCTCTTTAAGTGTCCGTCATCTTGATACCACCAGGCAAGAGCTTCTCTAGAAAGATATTGGTTTAACAGTTCAAAAGGAATCGTTTTCGAGTTGTTAGGATACCAACTTTCTTTTAGTAAATCAATCACCTCACTTGTTCTTGATTGTACGTAATATTTTTCTGTGTACCCTTTACTTACACGCTTGTCCATTACCTTCGTGTAAACGGGAGCAGGAACTGGAATATAGTCTTTTAGTCTTGTGTAACAGTAATAACACCATTCTCGATCTGCTGCACAGTGAGAAAAGTAGAGCCGAGGTCGCTTCTTCTCTTGAATATTGAGGTTTGCATCTCCTAGCAACTTTCCTATTAATAAAGAAATTACATCTTTAGGCAAGAGTGTTGATAGTAATTCTACTTGCTTCATACATATGTAACTCCTCTCAAACATTCTATATTTGTTAATTTTTATTATATTTATTTCGCTAAAAAATGTAAATGTAATTGACACTGTTTTTTGTCTAAAACCTCCTCCTATTTCCCTATTCAAATTTCCTCACCTCATCCGATAAACAAAGTAAAAGGGTTGGGAGTTGAGGAGATGGTTGATCGCATTTCTTCAGTATCAAGAGATTTATACAACTCAGATTCTATCAAGAAAGTCTCAACAGGTGAACGTTCACAAGAACGAAAGGTTTCATCTGAAGTGAAACATGAAGAGCGTTATCAAAAAGAACAGTTAGAAAAAGCAGTAGAGGAATTAAATGCGTTTTTGGAACCAACGTTTACTGCGGTACATTTTGAGCTTCATGAAGAAGCGAAGCGGTATTACGCCAAAGTGGTTGATGTGAAAACACAAGAAGTAATTCGGGAAATTCCTCCTAAGAAGCTGATTGATATGTATGTAGAGATGAACCGGTTTCTCGGTTTGTTGTTTGATTATAAAGTGTAACGGTGGTGAGTGTGATGGTACGGATTGGTGGATTAGCAAGTGGAATGGACATCGATTCGCTTGTGAAAGATTTAATGAAGGCAGAGCGAATGCCATTAGATAAATACAAGCAAAAGAAGCAAACGTTAGAGTGGAAGCGTGATGATTATCGCTCAATGAACACGTTAATGCTTTCGTTACGAGATTTATCATTTGATATGAGGTTAAGTTCTAATTACCGCGCAAGATCAGTGAGTTCGTCGAATGAGTCAAAGGTTACGGCTACTGGAACAAGTGCTGCGGCGTTATCGTCATATACTGTGTCGAGTATTGAACGTTTAGCAACGGCAGCGACTAAAATTAATAAAGAATCAATCTCAAAATCAACTACGTCTAAAATCGATCAAACGAAGAGTTTATACGAAATCAAAGATACCTTTAAAAACGACACATTCGGCTGGAAACGTGGAAGTTTAGAAACGGAAACGATAACTGCAGCTGAGAGTGGGGCTACGTTTAATTTGAAAGTTCCAACGGGTGTTACTGTAAAGGCAGATCTTGCTGGGATGTCTGTAAAAGTAAACGGCACGTCTTTTAAAGTGGTAGACGGCACTGCGCCACTTGAAAAAGGGCAAGTCATGATTGATTCAGCTGGTAAGCTCACGTTCGGTGAAACGATTGCCAAAGGGAGCACCATTAAAGTTGATTATGCAGCCAATAAAAAAATTGATACGTTTCAGTCTTCAACGCCACTGAAAGAGTTACAACTAACAAAAGGTTCAGTTTACGCAGCAGAAGGTTCTGTAACCATTGAGGTAGCTAGTAAAACGTATACAAGTAATGTTGCTGGTGAAATCAAAGATGAAACTGACATCGTTGTTGGAAACATCGATTATGCGACAGGTAAAGTAACGTTTAATGCTGGAAAGGAGCTTCCAGCGAATGAAGAAGTGAAAGTGTCTTATCAACAAAATTACTTTACAATTGCATTAACCACTCATAATGCCAAGGGGCCTGTCGAAGAGAAGTTTAGTGTAGCAGGAACAGAGTCACTAAACAATGTGTTAAGTCGCATCAACACCTCTCAAGCAGGCGTGACGGCGTTTTACGACTCGTTTACTGACCAAGTAACGTTAACGCGCAAAGAGACAGGTAACTTCAATGAAGCTGGTGCTGAAATTACGACAACGGGTAGTTTCTTAAATCAAGTGTTACAGTTTGGGGGTACAACGGAAACGGGTGGTGAAAATGCTCGTTTTACCGTGAACGGACTCACAACAGAGCGTACGTCTAATACATTTGAAATGAATGGTGTGACGTTAACGTTAAAAGATACAACGTTACCAGGAGATTCACCGATTTCATTGAATGTATCGAACAATACAGATGCCGTGTTTGAAAACATTAAAAAGTTTGTAGATAAATATAATGAAGTGATTGGAACGCTTCAAAAGAAGTTATCGGAAGATGTGTATCGTTCATATAAACCGTTAACTGATGAGCAAAAAGAACAATTGTCAGATAAGCAACAAGAGCAATGGGAAGAAAAAGCAAAAAGTGGATTGCTTCGACGAGATCCGATTTTATCTGGTGTATTGAGTCAAATGCGTCTTGATTTTTATACGCCAGTTAAAAATAGCCGAAATGCAGAATCGCCGTTTCAACAGCTTGCATCAATTGGGATTAAGACGAGTAACAACTATCTTGAAGGTGGAAAGTTAACAATTAACGAAGCTGAATTAAAGAAAGCGATTCAAGAAAATCCAACAGCGGTTGAGCAATTGTTTTCGAGTTCTGGTGACACGTACGGTGAAAAAGGAATCGTAAACCGCTTATACGATAGTCTCCAAAAATCAATTGGTGATATTCGTGCAAGAGCAGGAAGTAGTTTATCAACGAATACTCAATTTACGATTGGGAGAGATTTGAATAATGTGGATAAACAAATTGGTTCATTCGAATCACGCCTTTTACAAATCGAAGACCGCTACTGGCGTCAATTCACGGCAATGGAAAAAGCAATTCAACGTTCAAATGAGCAAGCGATGTTTATGATGCAACAATTTGGTGGGTAATAGTAAAGGAGTGAGTGGAGATGGCAGTGAATAATCCATATCAAGCGTATCAACAAAACAATGTCAATACAGCGTCACCTGGACAATTGACGTTAATGTTATATGAAGGATGTTTGAAGTTTATTAAGCTTGGAAAGTTAGCCATTGAGCAAAAAGATATTTCAGCGAAAAATACAAACTTATTAAAAGCACAAAAGATCGTTCAAGAGTTAATGGTGACGTTAGATAAAAAATATCCCGTGTCAGAGCAACTATTAGTGATGTACGATTATTTAAACAATCGTTTGATTGAAGCGAACATCAAGAATGACATCGCGATTTTAGATGAAGTCGAGGGCTATGTGATCGAATTTCGTGATACGTGGAAACAAGTGGTTCAACTGAGTCGCCAGCAATCACACGGTCAAGGTGGGCAAGCGTAGTGAGTGTGTTTCAAACGCTCTATGATCTCACAAAATCGTTACATACACACGTGGGGACGACACCGTTAGAAGAAGAACGCGATGAGTACATCGCTCGTGTTGATGAGTTATTAGAAGCTCGTCAAGCACTCCTTCCTCATATCGTCGCACCTATGTCGGTTGAAGAGAAGAAACAAGCACAAGACATGATTAAGATGAATCACGAGATTGATCAAGCACTTGTGATAATCAAAGAGCACGTTGCCATTGATATTCGTAAATTAAAAACGAAAAAAACACAAGCAGATCGTTATGTAAATCCGTACGTAAACGTATCATTTGACGGTACATTTTACGATAAAAAGAAATGAGTGAAATTATGACATCCGTAGCTAGTCAACAAGATGTATTCAAAACGTATTATGAACTTCTACAAACGATTGAAGAAGGGCTTCTTTATGTGGAAGCAAGCTTTGATGATGAAACCAAAACAGAAGCTGACCGTATTTTAAGTGATGTGCTAGCTGCGTTTAGTCAGCTCACTCATACAAATGAGCAGCTCCAGAAAGACTTTGCTGAAAACAAAACCATGATGACAACGGTTGATCAGTATGAAACGGTGTTACGTGCGGTTCTTCGATTAGAAGGTCACATGAACGATTATTATATGAAGCAACGTATTCTAATTGGAGATATTTTACCAACATTCGAGAAGTGGAAAACGCGAATGGAACAACAACTTCATCCACAGTTTATGCATTAATCAACAAAACTCCTTGTTTTTATGCTCATTCATAGTGAATGACTTGAAGAAGGAGTTTTTCTTTTTCATGAAAGGAATTGTTCGTGACATATAATGGTTGTGGAGCACAGAGACACTCCGATAGCTGTGTCTTACATACTCTGCTTTTTCTAGAAAGAACGTTCTTCGGTTGTCTTGTAATCATGAGTGAAAAACAGCTTATACTTAGGCTGAAATGTTTGAAAAGATCGTTAAAAAAGAACGAGGTGTCAATGATGAAGGTAATGGAAACAGAGCGGTTACTTCTTCGCTGGCTTGAGCTTGAGGATGCAGCATTTATTTTTCAACTGCTGAACGAGCCAGGATGGTTGCGGAAGAATATATGTTATATGCGCTTACTCTTTAGTGGAAATGTTAAGGGGTTGTTTGAAAGTGTAGCAACCACGATTATTACCAGTGCACGATGTGACGTTTCATGGATACTGATTGTAAAGAAATAAACGCTTGATCTCTTCTTTGTTAGACGCATTTTTTCCTTTTTATTCTCATACTATTTTCTAAATACATTGCCATACTAAAGGAGTGAAAGTGAAGAAAAGATATATTCACAAAATTTTCACATAATTTATTGGTTTAAGAAGGAGATGTGTCGGGTATTGTAGAAATATAGATACATACCTTGGATTAAAGGAGGAGTTCAAACATGATTTACAACATTCGCGGTGAAAACATTGAGGTAACTCCAGCGATAAAGGATTACGTGGAGAAGAAGTTAAGCAAATTAGAAAGATATTTTGATGAAACTCCGAAAACAGATGCGTATGTAAATTTAAAAGTATACAACAACAATCAAAAAATAGAAGTAACCATTCCGATGACGGATTTAGTTCTTCGTGCAGAAGAAACACATGGAGATCTGTACGCAGCGATTGACCTTGTGGTTGATAAGCTAGAGCGTCAAATCCGCAAACATAAAACAAAAGTAAACCGTAAGCTGCGTGAAAAAGGCGCACCGAAATATGTATTCGCACAATTAGAAGACGAAGCAGCGGCAACAGCGATTGCGACTGAAGAGGAAGAAGACTTAGAATTAGTTCGTACAAAGCGCTTTAACTTAAAGCCAATGGATAGTGAAGAGGCGATTCTTCAAATGAACATGCTTGGTCACAGCTTTTTCGTCTTCACAAACGCAGAAACAAACGTAACCAATGTCGTTTATCGACGCAAAGACGGAAAGTACGGCTTAATTGAGCCAAGCTAATCCGATACATAAAGGCTGACGCATTTTCGCGTCAGCCTTTTATCGTTTCGCCGATTCCCTTCTAGTACGTGAGGGGAGGCCGGTCTTATCTACCTTCGAATTAAGACAATGATTTAATAATCGTCGTGTTCATCGATTGACGCAAATCAATCTCAAATAGAAGAAATTCCTTTTTTCTTAAAAGGTTAATGACGATATCCGTTAGTTTCGTTCCTTTTTTCAAAAGCACGCTATTGTTCGATCCATAGATATGATTACCTAACGTATCCCCCGCTTGAGCCTCCATAATTGAGATTCTTTTCATCTACCTGCCCTCCATTTGTCTGTATATAACGTCACTTATCTAGTAATTTAACTATATCATAAACACATGAAGAATATGTATAATTTATGAGTCTTTAGAACTAATAATCAGTAGTGTCAGACGAACCCTCATAAATAACCTCCCCGAATCCTCCCAAAAAGATCTACCTAAGCGACTGATTCCAACCCCGCAAGAGGGAATCAGTCGCTTAGGTGTAGTGGGCATGACGAGGCATCTTTACCGTCTCGTCATGCCCACTACGTCGATTATTTGTCATGGTTATCCCATGAATGTTACAATTTTACTGATAATCATATATAATAGAGAAAACAAATACGCTTATGAATCATTCAGCGTGTGAAAGTGATGTAAACTAAACTTTAAAAGTGAGAATTGTTTATAAAAGAGTTGATTGAAACGGAAGGTGCGAGACTCCAGCGAGACAGGTGAGGCCCCGTAGGAGCGTTGCGACGAGGAGGCTTACTGCTCGAACCGCGACCTAAGGAGGAAATGAATTTCTCGTTCAAAGAGCCGTCAATCAGCTACTAGATAGATGTTGAATTGAATTCATTATAAATAGAGGAGCGTTTTAGATGCTTGGATTATTTAAGAAAGTATTCGATGGCAACCAACGCCAAATTAACCGTTATGAAAAGATGGCCGATCAAATTGATGCGTTAGGATCACAAATGGGTGGACTAACAGATGATCAATTGCGTGAAAAAACAGCAGAGTTTCAACAACGTTTTCAAGCGGGTGAAAAACTCGATGATATGTTAACAGAAGCTTTTGCGGTTGTACGTGAAGCGGCGAAGCGTGTATTAGGGATGTATCCGTACAAAGTACAGCTTATGGGGGGGATTTCCCTTCATGAAGGAAACATTTCTGAGATGAAAACAGGGGAAGGTAAAACGTTAACAGCGACGATGCCTGTTTATTTAAATGCGATTACTGGTAAAGGTGTTCACGTTGTCACAGTCAACGAATACTTAGCAAGCCGTGACGCGACTGAAATGGGACGCTTATATGAGTTTTTAGGTTTAACTGTTGGTTTGAATTTAAACAGCTTAACACGTGAAGAAAAGCAAAAAGCGTATGCAGCTGATATTACGTACAGCACAAATAACGAACTTGGCTTCGATTATTTACGTGATAACATGGTTCTTTATAAAGAGCAAATGGTTCAGCGTCCGCTTCACTTTGCGGTCATTGATGAAGTTGACTCAATTTTAATTGATGAAGCGCGTACGCCATTGATCATTTCAGGTACGGCTCAAAAGTCAACGGCGCTTTACATTCAAGCGAATGCGTTTGTACGTACGTTGAAAAAAGAAGATGATTTCACGTATGACGTGAAAACGAAAAGCGTGCAGTTAACAGAAGACGGAATGTCAAAGGCTGAAAAAGCATTCGGCATTGAGAATCTGTTTGATATTGCTCATGTTGGGTTAAATCATCACATTAACCAAGCATTAAAAGCACATGTGACGATGCAAAACGACGTAGATTACGTAGTTGAAGAAGGAAAAGTAGTTATCGTTGACCAATTTACAGGTCGTTTAATGAAAGGACGTCGCTTCAGTGAAGGTCTTCACCAAGCCATTGAAGCAAAAGAAGGCGTTGATATTCAAAATGAAAGCATGACGCTTGCGACGGTTACGTTCCAGAACTACTTCCGTATGTATGAAAAATTATCAGGTATGACAGGTACAGCGAAAACGGAAGAAGAAGAGTTCCGTAACATTTACAACATGCATGTTGTCGCAATTCCAACGAATAAACCAATCGCACGTGATGATCGTGCTGATTTGATTTATAAAACGATGGAAGGGAAGTTCCTTGCAGTCGCAGGAGACATCGTCGAGCGCCATAAAAATGGACAACCTGTACTTGTTGGTACGGTTGCGATTGAAACGTCTGAACTTTTATCGGCGCTATTAAAGAAAAAAGGTGTGCCTCATCACGTGTTAAATGCGAAGCAGCATGAGCGTGAAGCGGAGATCATCGAGAACGCTGGTCAAAAAGGAGCGGTAACAATTGCGACAAACATGGCTGGTCGTGGTACGGATATTAAACTTGGCGAAGGTGTACGTGAAGTAGGTGGACTTGCGGTTATCGGGACAGAGCGTCATGAGTCCCGCCGTATTGATAATCAGCTTCGTGGACGTGCAGGTCGTCAAGGTGACCCAGGGGTGACGCAATTTTATCTTTCAATGGAAGATGAGTTAATGCGCCGCTTCGGTTCAGATAATATGATGGCGATGATGGATCGTCTCGGTATGGACGATTCACAGCCAATTCAAAGTAAAATCGTCACGCGTGCCGTTGAATCTGCGCAAAAACGTGTCGAGGGTAACAACTTTGATGCGCGTAAACAGTTACTTCAATATGATGACGTTCTTCGTCAGCAACGTGAAGTGATTTACAAACAACGCTTTGAAGTGTTAGATTCCGATAACCTTCGTGAAATTGTCGAGCGTATGGTTCGTTCAACGATTGAACGTGTGGTGGAAGCCAATGCACCACGTAAAGAACTTGAAGAAGAGTGGAACTTAAAAGCAATCGTTGATTACATGGCAGCGAACATGTTAGAAGAAGGAGCTCTTTCTGAAAGTGACCTTCGTAACAAAGAACCAGAAGAAATGGTTGAGATGTTAGTTGAAAAAGCGAAAAAACGCTACGATGAAAAAGAAGAGCAACTGCCAGAAGAGCAAATGCGTGAGTTTGAAAAAGTCGTTGTACTTCGTGCTGTTGACTCAAAGTGGATGGATCATATCGACATGATGGATCAGCTTCGTCAAGGGATTCACCTTCGTGCATATGGTCAAACAGATCCGCTTCGTGAATATCAATTCGAAGGCTTTGCGATGTTTGAAACGATGATTGCAAGCATTGAGGAAGAAGTCGCGAAGTATATTATGAAAGCAGAGATTCATAATAACTTAGAGCGTCAAGAAGTTGCAAAAGGGCAAGCGGCTGTTCATCCGAAAGAAGGCGGCGAACCGGTAAAGAAAAAGCCAAAAGTAAACGCAATTGAAGTTGGACGTAACGATGCGTGTATTTGCGGAAGCGGTAAGAAATACAAAAACTGTTGCGGACAGCAAGCGTAATCTCTCTTGTTAAACAGGTAGAGAGGTTAAAGAAGCAACATTTAGTTGTAGCAACTCTTACACGGTGTAATATGCTACAATAAAAGGCAGTCAACTGAAGAGTAACCATCACAAGGAAATGGGGGATTCCTCATTTCTTTTGTGTGTATAACATGAATGAAACTAACAATAGAGGTGTGTTAAACATGGAATTAGTAGAAATTAAGCAAGAACTTGATAGAACAGCTAAGCGATTAGCGGACTTTAGGGGGTCTCTTTGACCTCGATAACAAACAAGCTCGCATTAATGAGTTAGACGAGCAAATGGCAGACCCAAGCTTCTGGGATGATCAACAAGCAGCACAAACGGTTATTAATGAAGCGAATGCATTAAAAGATGCGGTCAATCAGTTCAACCATTTAGATGAAATGTATGAAAACTTACAAGTATCGTATGAGCTTGTAAAAGAAGAATACGATGAAGATTTAGCAGAAGAGCTTGTTTCTGAGTTGAAACAACTTACAAAAGGCATGAACGAGTTTGAATTAGAGCTATTATTAAGTGAGCCTTATGATAAAAACAATGCCATCTTAGAGCTTCACCCAGGTGCAGGTGGAACAGAGTCTCAAGACTGGGGGTCCATGCTTTTACGTATGTACACACGTTGGGCAGAGAAAAAAGGCTTTAAAGTGGAAACGATGGACTATCTTCCTGGTGATGAGGCTGGAATTAAAAGTGTTACATTGTTAATTAAAGGTCACAATGCGTATGGGTACTTACGTGCAGAAAAAGGCGTACACCGTCTTGTTCGTATTTCGCCGTTTGATTCATCAGGTCGACGTCATACGTCATTCGTATCGTGTGAAATCATGCCAGAATTCAATGACGAGATTGAAATTGATATTCGCACAGAAGACTTAAAAGTTGATACGTATCGTGCAAGTGGTGCCGGTGGTCAGCATATTAATACGACGGACTCAGCTGTTCGTATTACCCACCTTCCAACAGGTGTAGTGGTATCGTGCCAAACGGAGCGTTCACAGATTAAAAACCGTGATCAAGCAATGAAAATGTTAAAAGCTAAATTGTACCAACGTGAAATTGAGAGACAACAAGAAGAGTTAGCTGAAATTCGTGGAGAGCAAAAAGATATCGGATGGGGAAGTCAAATTCGTTCGTACGTGTTCCATCCGTACTCAATGGTAAAAGATCACCGTACAAACACAGAAGTTGGTAACACCCAAAGTGTGATGGACGGCGACTTAGATCCATTTATCGATGCGTATTTACGTTCAAAGATTTAATTTGCTTTGAACATGGTGAATCAACGTTAATCAAAAGGTGGGTGACTCTAGCGGAAGTCAATGACGTTCTTAGCGAGCACCACATCCATTTAAAATAAGAGGAAACCAGGCCCGTGCATAGTTGTATGCATGGGCCTGGTGATTTTGTGGGAACCTTTACTAAGGTAAATAAATGCAGAAGTAGAGTGGAGGCGCGTATGAGTCGCAGGCAATTGTATGAAAAATTAGGTCCTTATCGTCGTATCATCAACATCTTATATGTGTTAATTGGTTCAGCCATTGTGGCGATTGCATTTAATTTATTTTTACTACCTAACCGCGTGGCATCTGGTGGCGTAAGTGGGATTAGTACGATTTTAGATTCGTTGTTTGGGTGGGAGCCAGCCTATGTACAGTGGGCATTTAACATTCCACTCTTTATTGCAGGTATTCTCTTACTAGGATGGCAGTTTGGGGTAAGAACGTTAGTCGGCACGGTCTTTTTACCGATGGTTGTTTTTCTGACAAAAGATATGGAACCTGCGACGACCGATCCGTTGCTAGGTGCACTCTTTGGGGGAATTGGTGTTGGTCTTGGTTTAGGTCTTGTGTTTAGAGGGCGTGCATCTACGGGTGGAACAGATTTGGCAGCACAAATTGTTCATAAATATTTTGGGATGTCTCTAGGTGTTTGTGTCGCGATTATTGACGGACTCATTGTGCTAACAGCAGCGATTGTGTTTGACATTGAACTTGGATTGTATGCGCTCATTGCGTTATACGTCACAAGTAAAACGATTGATATCGTGCAAGTCGGTGTAGGTCGCTCGAAAATGGCACTCATCATTACAAACAAAGAAGAAGAGATTCGTGAAGCGATTTTACATAAAATTGACCGTGGTGTGACCAAGCTATCGGCATATGGAGGCTACACAGATAGCGAGCGTCCAATTTTAATGGTTGTGGTTGATCAAGCAGAATTCACAAAATTGAAACAAACGGTTCAAAGTATTGATGCGGCTGCATTTGTCATTGTAGCGGACGCATCAGAGGTACTCGGTAAGGGTTTTAAACAATAAGAAGTAGGCTATAATAAGATAGATATGGAAAAATTTATTAGATAAGGGGGACCTTATAGTGAAAAAACGATTAGTCGCACTATTCATGGGAACATCACTTGCATTAGCTGCATGTGGTGGAGGTGACGATACAGCAAAAGAGCCTGCAGAGAACGAAGCGGCGCCTGCAGGTGAAACGGCAGATGGTGGTGAAGCTGAAAAGTTGTTTCAACAAAGCTGTGCGTCTTGCCATGGAAACAATCTTGAAGGTGGAGTTGGACCAAACCTTACAAAAGTAGGAAATAAGTATTCAGAAGATGAGATTGAAAATATCATCATCAATGGTCAAGGGTCCATGCCTAAAGGATTGTTAAAAGGGGAAGAAGCAACAAAGGTAGCGGAGTGGTTAGCGACTCAAAAGTAATGGATTTCTTTTTACAAGTGAATCAGAGAGTCATACGAGCAAATACGACATATGTATTTGCTTTTTTTATGTTTTGTTGTTTTTTGGGAAATGATGTTTTTATGTCGAACAAGTGCCATTTAGTTTATTTTACGAGATAAAGATATGGTTTTTTATGTAAAAACAACATACTTTTGACACTGTTGAAATGAAATTGTAATATTTTTAGGGCTTATATTGTAAAAAAGAGATGTTATAATGGTAGAGCGTGTGAAAGTAGAGAGCGGATTTTTTGTTGGAAAAAATATGATTTTGTTGATAAGCGTCGAACTATCATTTCAGTATTCTCAACAAGACAATCAATTAGGTGGTTATCTATGATCGAAATGCAAGAAGTCTATAAAACATATCCAAATGGTGTTCGTGCCATTAATGGAATTACAGTAAAAATCAATCAAGGCGAGTTTGCCTACGTGGTTGGGCCAAGTGGTGCAGGTAAGTCTACATTTATTAAAATGATGTACCGCGAAGAAAAGCCGACATCAGGAAGTATCATTGTAAATGGTATTAATCTTGCAAAGTTGAAAAACAGCAAGGTACCTGTTTTCCGTCGTAATATCGGCGTGGTCTTCCAAGACTTTAAATTACTTCCGAAGTTAACGGTGTATGAAAATGTTGCATTCGCACTTGAAGTAATTGAAGAACATCCTGAGAAAATTAAACAGCGAGTAATTGAAGTTCTTGACCTCGTTAAGTTAAAACATAAAATGCGTTCCTTACCAGATGAACTGTCGGGTGGAGAGCAGCAACGTGTATCTATTGCTCGTTCGATTGTCAATAAACCAAAAGTGGTTATTGCCGATGAGCCGACAGGAAACCTCGACCCTGAAACATCATGGGAGATTATGGACATTTTTGAGGAAATCAACAAAGCAGGCACAACGGTTTTAATGGCAACACATAACCGTGAAATCGTTAATACCATTCGCAAACGTGTTATCGCAGTTGAAAACGGTAAGATTGTTCGCGATGAAGTGAGAGGTGAATACGGTTATGAAGGCTAGAACATTAGGACGTCACTTCCGAGAAGGAACGAAAAGTCTTGGACGTAACGGATGGATGACATTTGCTTCAGTGAGTGCTGTAACCGTTACCCTTTTATTAGTTGGTGTTTTCCTTGTGTTAATGCTAAATTTAAATCATTTTGCGACCGTTATTGAAGAAGACGTAGAAGTTCGCGTACATATTGATCCAGCCGCAACTGAAGCAGATCGAAACGCGATGGAAGCAAAAATAAAAGCGATTAAAGAAGTAGATACGGTTACATTTTCTTCAAAAGAACAAGAGCTTAAAAGTTTAATTGAGAGCTTGGGAGATGAAGGAAAAGCATTTGAACTGTTTGAGCAGCAAAATCCATTAAATGATGTATTCGTCATTAAAACGGACAAGCCAACAGACGTGTCAAAAGTTGCGAAACAAATTGAAAAGTACCCATACGCTGCGAAAGTAAAGTATGGTCAAGAGCAAGTCGAAAAAATGTTCAAAGTATTAAGTGTCTCTCGTAACATTGGACTTGGTTTAATTATTGGTCTTCTGTTTACAGCAATGTTCTTAATCTCAAATACAATTAAAATTACGATTGTCGCACGTCGCGAGGAAATTGAGATTATGAGATTAGTTGGAGCAACGAACTCCTTTATTCGCTGGCCATTTTTCTTAGAAGGATTATTTTTAGGATTACTTGGTGCAGTCATTCCAGTAGGGATTGTCATTGCTTCATATAGCTTTGTTGTTGATAACTTTGATCCCAAATTAGAAGGGCTATTTGAATTATTACCGAAATTCCCATTCACGATTCAAGTGTCATTATTACTCGTGTTACTTGGAGCATTTATCGGAATTTGGGGAAGTATGTTGTCGGTTCGTAAGTTCTTAAAGAAATAAGTTTTATAGATACTATAACCTGGTTACGTACGGCTTAAACGTCGTACGTAATCCTTTATACATATTAGACGATAAGCAACGATGAAAAGTTTCAAAAAAGTGAGGAGAAATGAAAAATGAAGCGGAAATGGTTAACAGTTACGACAGCCGCTGTAATCGGTTTAAGCGGTCTGTTTGCCGGAGCAGGGGACACAGCACAAGCTAGCACGATTAACAGTCGAATGAGTGATGTTCAGCAGAAGCGCTCAGACGTAAAAGATAACATGAACGAAAATCGTTCAGAAATTGAACAATTAAAAGCGAAGCAACAACAAGCTGAAGCGGAAATTGAAAAGTTGGATGCGCAAATTTCGGAAACGAACGGAAAAATCCGTGACCGTGAAATAGAAATTAAAACAACGGAAGAAGAAATTGCACAGCTGAAAAAAGAGATTGAGATTTTAACAGAACGTATTAATAAACGAAATGAATTGTTAAAAGATCGTGCTCGTTCATTACAAGAAAGTGGCGGCATGATTGATTACATGGATGTGTTATTAGGAGCGCAAAGTTTTAGCGATTTTATTAGCCGTGTGAGTGCGGTCAGTACAATCGTTCAAGCAGACCGTGACTTATTAATGCAACATGAAAATGATAAAAATGACAAGCAAGAGAAAGAAACACAAGTAAACGATAAACTCGATTCATTGAAGCGTGCATTAGCTGAACTTGAAACGTTACGTGCAGATTTAGAAAAGCAAAGTAACGAGAAAAATGAGTTAATGAAACAACTTCAAAGTCAAGAGCAAGCAGCTCATGATGAATTAGTTGGTTTAGAGCAACAAGATGCGACGCTTGCAGCTCAAGAAAAAGCGATTCAAGCGGAATTAGCAGCTTGGGAGAAGCAACAACGTGAGCTTGCAGAGCAACGTAAACGTGAAGCGGCAGCAGCAGCGGCGCAACAACGTGCATCAAAACCAAGTTCTAATAGTTCTAATTCAGGTGGTTCAAGCAGTAGTGAGCCACAAGATTCAAAGCCACCAGTTACAAGCGGTTCGTTTATGAGACCAGCAGCTGGACCTGTTACATCTGAATATGGATATCGTCCAACATTTGGCCGTATGCATTACGGAATTGATATTGGAAAACGCGGCGCGAATGTACCAATTGTTTCTGTAGCAGATGGTCGTGTGTTCCGTTCTTACTACTCATCTTCGTATGGTAACGTAGTGTATGTAACGCATAACATTAACGGTCAAGTATGGACAACGATTTACGCTCACTTAGAAAATCGTGCAGTATCCGAAGGTGAAACAGTGAAAAAAGGCGAGTTCCTAGGGTACATGGGGAACACAGGTCGTTCATTCGGTGCTCATTTACACTTTGAATTACACAAAGGCACTTGGAGAGGAAGTAGTTCTGCTGTAAATCCAAGAAGCTACATTAATTTCTAATCATCACTTTTTTGCATACATCGTACAAGCTTATCATAAGAATGTAATAAAAAGGCATCACACAATCAAGTGTGATGCCTTTTGTTACAAATTACGTAAACATCCTTTTTATTACATAGTTTGTCCACTATCTACTATAATAAAAAGAGATGGGTCAGGGTTGAGGAGGATGAAACGTTTTGAATCGAAAAATCGTTGCAATGTTAATGGTACTTGCACTAGCAGTCGGAGCAGCTGGAACGTATGTAGGACTTCACTTTTTTGGTGGAGGCGTCGGGGGGACACAAAGCTTATCACTAGCGGACACAGGTGATCAATCTGTAAACGTCGATGCAGAATTCGATAAAATTAAACAAGCGTACGAATTGATTTCAACACAGTACTATGAAGATGTGAATGAAAAGCAATTACTTGAAGGTGCGATTCAAGGGATGGTGGAAACATTAAAAGACCCTTACTCTGTGTATATGGATAAAGACACTGCACAGCAATTCACCCAATCTCTTGATTCTTCATTCGAAGGAATCGGTGCAGAAGTAAGCATGGTCGATGGCAAAGTAACCATCGTCGCACCGTTCAAGTCGTCACCAGCAGAAAAAGCAGGCTTAAAGCCAAACGATCAAATTTTAAAGATTGATGGAAAAAGCATTGAAGGTCTTGATTTGTATCAAGCCGTGCTAAAAATTCGTGGTGAAAAAGGAACAACGGTTGAGCTAGATGTTCAACGCCCTGGTGTGAAAGATGTCATGACAGTCAATGTTGTGCGCGATGAGATTCCGATTGAAACCGTTTATTCATCAACAAAGAAAGTCGATGGTAAAACGGTCGGATACATGGAAATCACATCATTCTCTGAATCCACTGCAAAAGAATTTAAAGAGCAGTTAAAAGCACTAGAGAAAAAAGATATTGAAGGCCTTGTACTTGATGTGCGTGGTAACCCAGGTGGTTATCTACAAAGTGTCGAAGAAATTTTAAAAGAATTAGTAACAGATGAGAAGCCTTATGTTCAAATTGAAAAACGAGATGGTGAAAAAGATCGTTTCTTCTCTTCGTTGAAAGAGAAAAAGGATTATCCAATCGTAACGCTGATTGACCGTGGAAGTGCCTCTGCGTCTGAAATTTTAGCTGGTGCATTAAAAGAAGCGGGTGGCTATGAAGTTATTGGGGAAAAATCGTTCGGAAAAGGAACAGTTCAACAAGCAGTTCCAATGGAAGACGGCAGTAACTTAAAATTAACGTTTTATAAGTGGTTAACACCAGACGGTAATTGGATTAACGAAAAAGGTGTAGAACCAACAATTAAAGTAAATCAACCTGATTATTATTATGCAAACCCGATCCAAGTAGAAGAAAAGAAAGCATTAACACGCGATATGAATGATAACCAAGTGAAAAATGCACAAGTGATGTTAAAAGGTCTAGGATTTGAACCTGGTCGTGAGGATGGTTATTTCAGCCTTGAAACAGAAACAGCGGTAAGGGCCTTCCAAAAAGCCAATGACCTTGAAGTAACAGGTAAAATTGATGGTGATACAGCTGAGTTGCTACAAGCAAAATTGCTTGAAAAAGTGCAATCAGATGACACAGACATTCAATTAAAATCAGCATTAAAAGTAGTAAGTCAATAACAATGAAAGCACCTCTGTTTGCAAACAGAGGTGTTTTTTTATAAAAGTTCGACGGGTGGATGTAATATGAAAAATTATCCATAAAACGACATTGTTCTTTAATCCATTCATTTGCTAAAATAGGAGATATAAGCGTATGACGCCCCCCTGCGGGAAGACTCATGATGTTTACGTGACTGTTTGTGGAGTGTCTTCCTGTTTGACGAGCTCTATTAGATTGTTTAGTAGAATATATAAATGAATCAATGTATTCGATGTTCTGCTAGCTTAAGTAAAAGAGCAATACGTGTGGTAAATGAGATTTTAAAGATACATAAAAAGAGTTTGATAACGTTATTTTTAATAAACAGTAGATGATTTGAATAGGTGGTGGATAGGTTGGATGTTGTTGTTGAAGGACTTAGAGGCTTCGGGCGTTTGTTTTTACATCCGTTAACGTATGTGTTTATTATGGTTGCTTATTTTGTTGGATTAGCCCGTGTGAAAAGGGAACGGAAACATTTTCACATTCGAGTGTTTGATTTTATTCTTGAACTCAAGTATTTGTTCTTTCCTGGTATTTTAATTGGACTTGTGCTATCTGTTTTCACGATATTACTAGGTACATATTTATCACTAGGTACGATTGCGTTAATTGGTGTCATCACGTTTCTATTAAGTGGACCGTTTACGTTTAGGTGGTTATCACCTGTATTTGTACTTGGATTTGCGATGATTGCCGCACTGCTCATTCCTCAGGATGGATTGGGATCGGGAATGGTAGCTAATCTTGTCATGGAAGCGAAGGATATGCATTTACCGTCAGTGGTTGTCTTAATGTCGCTTTTATTACTAGCAGAAGGATTTTTAATTTGGAAGTATGGTCATAAAGGCACGTCACCGATTATGGTAACGAGTAAACGTGGACAAGAAGTAGGCGCGCATTTCTCCCAAAAGCTATGGGTCGTGCCGGTATTTACACTTATTCCAGGTGATGCGATTACGAGCATTTGGTCGTGGTGGCCAGTTTTAACGGTGAATAACGCGACGTTCAGTTTATGTCTTGTGCCATTTGCGATCGGGTTTTCACAGCGCGTAAAGGGAATGTTGCCAATTCATTCTATCAGTTTCACAGGAAAGCGTGTGTTAGGACTAGGTGTGTTTATTACACTAGCGAGCATTGCTGCCTTCTTTTATCCACTTGTGTCCATTTACATCGCTGTCATTGCTATCTTCATCCGTGAATTTATTACCATTCATCAGCGCATGACAGATGAGCGTGCTCCGGTGTTCTTTTCAAAAAGAGATAGTGGCCTTGTCATTTTAGGAATTATCCCAATGTCACCGGCAGAAAAAATGTCGCTTCGAGTTGGAGAAGTCATTACGAAGGTAAATGGTCTTCCTGTTTTACATGTTTCAAGCTTTTATGAAGCATTACAAGCCAATAACCGCGCGTATTGTAAATTAGAAGTGGTGGATGAAAATGGAGAAGTTCGCTTTGCGCAGCGAGCGCTTTATGATAACGAACATCACGAATTAGGTATCATTTTCGTACAAAATTACCAAAAACGTGAATCAGAAGTAGACGTAGGATAATGAAAAAAGGTAGAGACTGAGACAAAAGGGGTAAAAAAACATCCCTATTTGACTCAGCCCCTACCTTTTTATGTTTAGATATAGAAGATTAACTAGATCTCCTTTCGCTATGTAAGACTGTTTCCACTAAGATTGATTACGGCGTTCTTTTTCCGTTGCAAGACTCATAATCTAGTAAAAACAAGTTTACTAGAGAAGCGGAAGGGGTTCGTGTTAATTGATGAAAAAATGTGTGTGGGTGATGGTTAGTTTTATGCTGTTCGTTTCATTAAACACTGTTCAAGCTTCAAGTTCGTTCACAGATGTTCCTCAGAATCATTGGGCGAATAGTGAGATTATGTATTTGGCTTCACGAAATATCGTGTCTGGCGTCAACCAGCCATTTGGAGTGAATGACTTGATCACGAGAGAGCAAACGGCTGTTATCCTAGCAAAAGCCTTGCAGGTCAATCTTCAAAAATCGTATACCACTCCTATTCAAGACGTTCCTTCTACTCATCCTTCTTACTCTTCGATTGCGGCGTTAATGGAGATGGGCATCTTTCAAAAATCTTCTACGTTTCAGCCTGATCAACCACTATCACGTGCACAAATGGCGAAAGTGTTGGTAGCTGCTTTTAAACTAAAGGGAAGTCAATCATTTAGTTTTCGTGATGTCCCATCTATCCATTGGGCTTACCCATATGTTACAGCAATGACTGCTAATTTTATCACACTTGGTTATTCAGATGATACATATCGACCTGAGCATAAAGTGACTCGGTCGCAATTTGCGGTGATGCTAGCACGTATGTTGCATCCTCCATTTCGTGACGAAGTAAAGGCAGAATGGCAAGCAAGAAAAGAAAAAGTGAGTTATATTCCATCTATCGATAAGCCGACAATGATTCGCTCCGTACCAAAAGGGTATGTCGCCTTAACCATCGATGACGGTCCTACTGCGCAAACAGTCAAAATGCTTGATATTTTAAAAGCTTACAACGTTCCGGTTACGTTCTTTTTTCTTGGAGACAATGTAGGGAGGTACCCAGCTGCTGTTCGGCGTGCTGCAGAAGAAGGGCATGTTATTGCTCATCATTCAAACACACATCCAGACTTTAAAAAGCTATCTGCTACACAGCAAGGTCAAGAGTTAGATCGCGGCTTACTTGCTTTGTCAAAAGTGACGAAGCAAAAGATTACGTTGTTTCGTCCGCCTTATGGGAGTTACAATTCCACGACGTTATCTCAATCTTACGCGCGTGGTATGCATGTCGTTTTGTGGGATACGGATCCTCGTGATTGGGATACAAGAGATGTCTCAACAGTTAAGACGAGAGTACTCAATCAAGTTAAATCGGGAAGTGTGATTGTTATGCATGACCGTCCAGCCACCATTGAAGCGCTTCCAGCTATCATTGAAGGTATTCGTAAAAAAGGATATACCCTCGTTGCATTGAGGTAGATGTGTCATTTTGCTGTCCTTGTCTTTTTAACAGCCAAGGCTTTTTCGTATGTGTTTAATTGACTTTAATGTAAAAGAAGTGCTCAAGTGATCATGTCGACCGTTTCATTTCGGATTCAATCGCTTAGGTTTAGAAATTGTTTTTCAAATAGTAAAATGATAAAATACGAATATCAGTTCGGTCTTTGTTTCTTTTTTCCCTTATAGTGGTAAGATAAGAATATCATTTGTTAGAAATGGGGTTTTTTGCTTGAAAGATCAGTTTGAATTAGTATCGGCCTATGAACCACAAGGTGATCAACCGAAAGCAATTGAAAAAATTGTGGAAGGAATCCAGCAAGGCAAAAAGCATCAAGTATTACTAGGAGCAACGGGAACAGGTAAAACTTTTACCATCTCAAATGTCATTAAACAAGTAAATAAGCCTACGCTAATTATTGCGCATAACAAAACGTTAGCGGGTCAATTATATAGTGAGTTTAAAGAGTTTTTTCCAAATAATGCAGTCGAATATTTTGTTAGTTATTACGATTACTATCAGCCAGAAGCGTATGTACCTCAAACAGATACATTTATTGAAAAAGATGCAAGTATTAACGATGAAATTGATAAACTTCGTCACTCGGCGACATCTTCTTTATTTGAACGAAATGATGTCATCATTATTGCCAGTGTATCGTGTATTTACGGATTAGGTTCACCAGAAGAATACAAAGAGCTTGTTGTGTCTCTTCGAGTAGGGATGGAAAAGGAACGCAATGCACTTTTACGTGAGCTTGTCGATGTTCAGTATGAGCGTAACGATATTGACTTTAAGCGCGGAACGTTCCGTGTACGTGGAGATGTGGTTGAAATCTTTCCAGCCTCGCGTGACGAGCATTGTATTCGTGTGGAGTTTTTTGGTGATGAAATTGATCGTATTCGTGAAGTAGACGCATTAACAGGTGAAATATTAGGCGAGCGTGAGCACGTTGCCATCTTCCCAGCATCTCACTTCGTTACACGTGAAGAGAAAATGAAAGTTGCCATTCAAAATATCGAAAAAGAATTAGAAGAGCGCTTAGCAGAACTTAACGAGAACAATAAGTTGTTAGAAGCACAGCGGTTAGAACAGCGCACGCGTTACGACTTAGAAATGATGCGTGAGATGGGCTTTTGTTCAGGAATCGAAAACTACTCTCGCCATTTAACGTTGCGTCCAGCTGGTTCAACACCTTATACATTGTTAGATTTCTTCCCAAAAGACTTTTTAATTGTTGTTGATGAGTCCCATGTAACGATGCCACAAGTTCGAGGGATGTACAACGGTGACCAAGCAAGAAAGCAAGTCCTTGTTGACCATGGCTTCCGTCTGCCTTCAGCACTTGATAACCGTCCGTTAAAGTTTGATGAATTTGAGCAACACATTCCACAAATCATTCATGTATCAGCTACACCAGGCCCTTATGAATTAGAAAAAGCACCAGAAGTTGTGGAACAGATTATCCGACCAACAGGACTACTAGATCCAAACATCGAAGTGCGACCAATTGAAGGACAAATTGATGATTTAATTGGAGAAATACACGAGCGGATTCAGAAAAATGAACGTGTGTTAATTACGACACTGACAAAGAAAATGTCTGAAGACTTAACCGCATATTTAAAAGAAATCGGAATTAAAGTTCAATACCTTCACTCGGAAGTAAAAACGTTAGAGCGGATTGAAATCATTCGAGAACTTCGACTTGGGAAGTACGATGTATTAGTCGGAATTAATTTGCTGCGTGAAGGGCTCGATATTCCAGAAGTATCGCTTGTTGCCATTTTGGATGCAGACAAAGAAGGCTTCCTTCGTTCTGAACGTTCACTTATTCAGACGATTGGACGTGCAGCTCGTAACTCCAACGGTCACGTTATTATGTATGCAGATAAAATGACAAAATCAATGGATATTGCGATTAGTGAGACGAAGCGTCGTCGTGAAATGCAAGAAGCATATAACGAAAAACACGGAGTGATTCCACAAACGATTAAAAAAGCTGTTCGAGAGTCGATTCGTGCAACGGTTGTAGCCGAAGATACCGAAACGTACGACCAGGCACCAGCTTATGGCAAGTTAAACAAGAAGGAAAAAGAAAAGTTGCTAGTTGAGATGGAACAAGAAATGAAAGAAGCAGCGAAAGCACTTAATTTTGAACGTGCGGCTGAGCTGCGTGATTTAATTTTAGAGTTAAAAGCGGAAGGGTGACAAAGAGATGGCGATGGAGAAAATCGTTGTAAAAGGAGCAAGAGCTCATAATTTAAAAAATGTTGATGTCGAGATTCCGCGCGATAAACTTGTGGTGTTAACAGGTTTATCTGGTTCGGGAAAATCATCGTTAGCATTCGACACGATTTATGCAGAGGGGCAGCGTCGCTATGTCGAGTCGCTGTCTGCTTATGCACGACAATTTCTAGGGCAAATGGACAAGCCAGATGTTGATTCAATTGAGGGCTTGTCGCCTGCGATTTCAATTGATCAGAAAACAACGAGTCGAAACCCACGTTCGACAGTCGGAACGGTCACAGAAATTTACGATTACTTACGTCTTTTGTTTGCGCGTGTTGGACATCCAACTTGTCCACAGCATGGCATTGAAATTTCATCACAAACCATTGAACAAATGGTAGACCGCATCCTTGAGTATCCAGAGAGAACAAAACTGCAAATTTTAGCACCGGTTGTGTCAGGACGAAAAGGAACACATGTAAAAGTGTTAGAAGATGTGAAAAAACAAGGATATGTACGTGTACGTGTGAATGGAGAAATGATGGAATTAACAGACGAGATTGAGCTTGAGAAGAACAAAAAGCATTCCATTGAAGTCATTGTCGACCGTATTGTGGTGAAAGAGGGAGTCGCAACTCGTTTATCGGATTCACTTGAAACCGCACTAAAACTTGGTGATGGCAAAGTCATGATTGATGTGATTGGTGAAGAAGAACTGTTATTTAGTGAACATCATGCTTGTCCACACTGTGGATTTTCAATTGGTGAGCTAGAGCCGCGCATGTTTTCATTTAACAGCCCTTACGGAGCGTGTCCGTCTTGTGATGGACTTGGCTCAAAGCTAGAAGTAGATGTAGATTTAGTGATTCCAAATGATGAGTTATCCCTAAACGAGGGAGCCATTGCACCGTGGCAACCAACGAGTTCACAATATTATCCACAGTTGTTAAAAGCGGTGTGTGATCATTATGGAATTGATATGGATGTACCAGTTCGCGATCTTCCGCAACATTTATTAGATAAAGTGTTATACGGAAGCAAAGGAGAGCTCATTTATTTCCGTTACGAAAATGATTTTGGACAAGTACGTGAAAATCACATTGATTTTGAAGGAGTTATCTCTAACGTTGAACGCCGTTATCGTGAAACCAGTTCGGATTACATTCGTGAACAAATGGAAAAATACATGGCGCAACAACCGTGTCCAACGTGTAAAGGAAATCGTTTAAAAAAAGAAAGCCTAGCGGTGTTAATCGATCAAAAGCATATTGGGGATGTAACGCGTCTTTCTGTCGAAGAAGCACATGCATTTTTCACCACTCTTCAACTTTCTGAAAAAGAGATGAAAATTGCTACTATGATTTTACGTGAAATTAAAGAACGTCTTAGCTTTCTTGTAAATGTAGGACTTGATTATTTAACGCTAAACCGCTCTGCTGGTACGTTGTCAGGAGGAGAAGCGCAACGTATTCGCCTTGCGACGCAAATCGGTTCGCGTTTAACAGGCGTGCTTTATATTTTAGATGAACCATCCATCGGTCTGCATCAACGAGATAATGACCGACTGATTCGTACGATGCAAGATATGCGCGACATCGGAAATACACTTATTGTCGTCGAGCATGATGAGGACACGATGTTTGCAGCGGATTATCTCATAGATATTGGACCAGGAGCAGGTGTACACGGCGGATCTATTGTTTCAAGTGGTAAGCCAGAAGAAGTCATTAATGATCCAAACTCACTGACAGGTCAGTATTTGTCGGGTAAAAAGTTCATTCCACTTCCAACCGAACGTCGACCGATGGATAAAGAACGCATCATTGAGATTGTAGGCGCAAAAGAAAATAACTTAAAAAATGTCAAAGTAAAGCTTCCGCTTGGAACGTTTATTTCGGTGACAGGCGTGTCAGGATCCGGTAAAAGTACGCTCATTAATGAAGTACTCCAAAAATCACTTGCCCAAAAGCTTCATAAAGCGAAAAGCAAGCCGGGTGATCATAAAGAAATCAAAGGAATTGAGCACCTCGATAAAGTGATTGATATTGATCAGTCACCAATCGGCCGTACACCTCGTTCAAATCCAGCGACGTACACAGGTGTATTTGATGATATTCGAGATGTATTTGCACAGACAAATGAAGCAAAAGTACGCGGTTATAAAAAAGGACGTTTTAGTTTTAACGTAAAAGGTGGGCGTTGTGAAGCGTGTCGTGGGGATGGAATCATTAAAATTGAAATGCATTTCTTACCTGATGTCTACGTTCCATGTGAAGTCTGTCATGGAAAGAGATACAACCGTGAAACGTTAGAAGTAAACTACAAAGACCGCAACATCTCAGACGTACTAGATATGACAGTCGAAGATGCATTAAAATTCTTTGAAAACATTCCAAAAATTAAGCGAAAGCTTCAAACAATTTACGATGTAGGTCTTGGATACATTACGCTTGGTCAACCGGCGACAACGTTATCAGGTGGAGAAGCGCAACGAGTAAAACTAGCGTCTGAACTTCATCGTCGCTCAACCGGCCGTACATTCTATATTTTAGATGAGCCAACGACAGGTCTGCACATCGACGACATTTCGCGTTTGTTGAAAGTGTTACAGCGTCTCGTGGAAAATGGAGATACCGTACTCGTCATTGAACATAACCTTGATGTGATCAAAGCCGCTGACTATCTTGTAGATTTAGGGCCAGAAGGTGGCGATAAAGGTGGTCAAATTATTGGAACAGGAACACCTGAACAAGTAGCAGAAGTGCCAGAATCATACACAGGACGTTATTTAAAACCAATTTTAGAGCGTGACCGCCAGCGAATGGAAAGTCGTTTAGAAGAAGCGGTGACAAAATAGGAATTGAGGCAAAAGGGACAGACAAAACTCCTGTTGGCTCAATCTACAAGACCCCTTGCACCCAAAGTCCAGCAACCATCAATGGATAGAGAGGCAAGGGGTCTTGCATTTGAAGTTCCTTTTTACACTTTAGTGATGTGTCTCTTTCTTTGAATATATAACGAAACATCGGCCAAGAAGCCTTGATAAAAGAATTGTTTTTCGGCATTTCAAAGCGGCTAACCTGATATATATAAGTCTAAGTAAATGACTGAACGCGATTTTTAGAAAGAAACGTGCTTTTAAAGCAGTCACCGAGTCTCTTTAGATTTCCTCGTAAGGGTCCGCTAATTAATTATGATGAAACCTTTTTGATAATGAAGCGTACTAAAAGACAGAAGGAAGTGATGACATGGAACCTAATAAGATTATTGCGTCATTGTGTTATTTTAGCGTCTTTTTTGCTCCTTTTCTTGTACCGATTGTTATTTATTTTATAACGGATGAGCGAGAAGTGAAAAACCATGCCAAAGCGGCACTGTGGTCACACGTCTTGCCAATTGTTCTTATTCCACTCTTTTTCCTCTTATTATTACCGAGTCTTCATGTGTCTGAAGGGTTTGCTTTAGTATGGGTGTTCTTATCTGTTGGTGTGAGTATTCTTTTAAGCTTTGGAATTGTTGTTTGGAACGTGATTAAGGGAATTCAAGTGTTAGGTTCTTAATTGTCACGCTTTTTATCTAAAATAGGCGAGAAAACTCCCATCTTCAAGGAATGTGAAGGGCGAACCCCAATGAGTAAGTCGGGGTAGTTCAAAAAGGGATTTCATGTGATGTGGAGAAAGTAAAAGTTTGGGATCTTTTAAGCTTTTTGTGTAGATGTTTACGATAAGGAGGCTTTTTTATGACAACAAAGCGTAAAGAAATTTTACAAATGGTAGAAACGGGTAAGTTAACAGTCGATGAAGCGCTGATTTTACTAGAGTCGTTAGACAAAAATTCAACACAGCCAACTGAATTTAATACAGAAGTGATTCAGGATGTTTCAACATATGTGGTTGATACCAATAAGAAAGTAGAAGGAAATACGTATCAATCTCCACAATCTTCTTTTAAAGATAAACTTTTCTCATTCGTTGATCAGACGGTTAAGAAAGTAAAAGATAAAGATTTAGACTTTAACTTTGGGCCATCGGTTGAGATTCAGCATATTTTTCAGCAATCAGATGTATCGGTGAATGAAGTGGACATCGATGTTGCTAATGGAAGTGTCCTGTTGAAACCATGGAATCAGCAGCAGGTTCGTGTTGAATGTGAAGCTTCTGTTTATAAAGTGACGACACAAGATGAGGCGCGTCAATTGTTTTTACAAGATGTTTCGTTTTCAGTAGAAGCAGGGAAAATACGCTTTAACGTACCGAAGAAGCAAGTAAAGGTAAAAGCGGTCATCTATGTGCCACAAGTCAGTTACGATCGCGTAAAAGTGCGTATGTTTAACGGTCCAATTGAAGGAGACCAGCTAACGGCTAGAGAGTTGAAAGTGAAAACAGCACATGGTGGCATTAAATTAAACAATATGCAAACACAAGAGTTAGAAGCAGAAACAGCCAATGGAGTTATTGATCTAATAAATGTAGATGCAGCCAAATGTGAAGTTGAATCACTAAATGGTGCGATTCGTATGATGGGTGAATATGAGAAGGTGGATGTGCAAACATTCAACGGAAACGTGACGTGCCATTTACAAGGTGAACAAACTGAAAAAGTATTTCTTAAAACAACAACAGGAAGCATTGATGTCGTTGCGGCACCGACTGTGTTTATCGATGGAGATTTAAAATCAAATCTCGGCAATTTTACATGTACAGTTCCCAATATGGAAATCATAGAAGAAAAGAATGAAACGATTCAAAAGCACCTTCGGTTTAAAGCGAACGGCACACAAGTTAGAGGATTTAAATTATTTGCTGAGTCAAAAACAGGTTCAGTTTTTATTAAAAACTAGTAAGGAGGAAACGCAATGAGAAAATTATATCGTTCTCGCACGAACAGGCAACTAGCTGGTGTGATCGGCGGAATTGCAGATTACACTGGCTGGGATACATCGCTATTGCGGATTTTATTTGTACTTGGTCTCATTTTCGGTTTCGGTTCGTTAGGTCTCGTCTATTTAATTTGGATTTTTGTGGTGCCAAATGAAGAGGTGAAGTATTAACGATGATCCTTCGCTGGCTTACGAGCATTTTAATTAATGCACTTGTTTTAGTGGTGATTGCGGGCTATTTTAGCTCGTTTCACTTAGAATCAGTTGGAGATGCGATCATTGCAAGTCTCATCTTATCGATTTTAAATGTATTTGTAAAACCGATTCTCGTATTATTAACACTTCCTGTGACAGTATTAACGTTAGGATTGTTTCTCTTTGTTATTAACGCCGTTACGCTTATGATTACGGATGAAATCATGGGAAGTGCGTTTGAAATTGATGGGTTTGGTATGGCGATTCTAGCTGCAGTTGTCATATCTATCTTAAATGCCCTTATTCAAAAAGTAATTGTTGAACCTCTCCAAAAGCGAAAAAGATAACAGCCTCATTGAATCCGGTAAAATGGATTCAGTGGGGTTTTTGTTTTGAAATAAGGGCAAAATATTTTATCGCGCTCATTTGCGATGTTTCACTTTATCAGGTAATTAGTGCTAAAATAAGAAAAGGCTTAAGAAAGTGCCAAAGCAAAGGAGGACGTATCGTGGTTAAAGTACGGACAAAAGACATCATTGAAAAATTCAACTTAGAGCTAGTAAGTGGCGAAGAAGGGATTAATCGTCCAATTTCAACAAGTGATTTGTCACGACCTGGAATTGAAATGGCCGGTTATTTTACATATTATCCAGCGGAGCGTGTTCAATTGCTCGGTAAAACGGAGATTTCTTTCTTTCAGCAATTAGATGATGAACAAAAGAAAATTCGAATGGAAAAGATTTGTACAGATATTACGCCAGCCATTATTGTTTCACGTGAAATGGAAATTCCAAAAGAGTTAATTGAAGCATCGGAACGTGAATCTGTACCTGTGTTGCGTTCGCGATTAAAAACAACGAGATTAACGAGTCACTTAACAAACTTCCTTGAAAGTAAATTAGCACCAACCACGGCGATGCATGGCGTGTTAGTCGATATTTATGGCATTGGTGTATTGATTACAGGTAAAAGTGGAGTTGGGAAAAGTGAAACAGCTCTAGAACTTGTAAAGCGCGGACATCGTTTAGTAGCAGATGATTGCGTAGAGATTCGCCAAGAAGATCAAGATACCCTTGTTGGAAACGCACCAGGACTTATTGAGCATTTACTTGAAATTCGTGGGTTAGGGATCATTAACGTCATGACGTTATTCGGTGCAGGTTCTGTTCGTAGCTATAAGCGCATTTCATTAATTATTAACCTTGAAATTTGGGATCAACATAAACAGTACGACCGTCTCGGACTAGAAGAAGAAAAAATGAAAATCATTGATACAGATGTAACAAGAATTACGTTGCCGGTTCGCCCTGGACGAAACTTGGCTGTTATTATCGAAGTAGCAGCGATGAACTTCCGTTTAAAACGAATGGGAATCAATGCAGCAGAACAATTTTCAAGTCGCTTAACAGATGTAATTGAAGATGGAGATCGTGAAGACATTTAAAGAGAGGGTGTAACAAACGTGGGAACGGAGATTCAACCGCTAGATCGTGTGTTTTTAGAATTAGGGCCCATTACGATTTATTGGTACGGACTGATTATCGGTGCAGGAGTGCTTTTAGCTCTTTATGTCGCAACCCGAGAAGGAGAGCGTCGAGGTGTTCCGAAAGACACTTTTATTGACTTAGTCCTCTTTGCAGTACCGATTGCCATTATTTCAGCTCGTATTTATTACGTACTATTTGAATGGGACTACTATTCGCAAAATTTAAATGAGATTCCGCAAATATGGCAAGGTGGCATTGCCATCCATGGTGGACTGATTGGCGCTATTGTCACAGCGGTTATTTTTTGTAAAATTAAAGGCTTGTCATTTTGGAAGGTAGCAGACATTGCAGCACCTAGTATTATTCTTGGGCAAGCAATTGGGCGCTGGGGGAACTTCATGAATCAAGAAGCGCACGGTGGACCTGTGACGAGAGAATTTTTAGAAGGACTGTTTTTGCCAGATTTTATTGTGAATCAAATGTATATTAATGGTACATATTATCACCCGACGTTTTTATACGAATCCATTTGGAACATCATTGGGTTTATCCTTCTTATTTCCCTTCGTCGTGTGAACTTAAAACGTGGTGAACTCTTCTTATCGTATGTCATTTGGTACTCAATCGGCCGCTTCTTCATTGAAGGATTGCGAACAGATAGCTTAATGCTGACAGAGACGTTGCGTATCGCTCAAGTCATTTCACTTGTACTTATTGCCTTAGCTGTCGTGTTAATCGTTTTCCGTCGTAAAAAGGGGTTAAGCAAAGAGCGTTATTTAGAAAGTGAATAAAAGCCACAAGGGGGAGAGTTTGTGGGAGAGTCCATTAAAAAAGGCTTTTTAGTTGGATTAAAAACAACATGGTCTTTGGGGAAAATTATTTTCCCCATTACGTTAATTGTGTCGATTCTGCAGTACACACCAATTCTTGAAGGCTTTGCGAATCTCATTGCACCGCTGATGAAATTAATTGGTTTGTCTGGTGATGCAGCCATTCCGTTAGTTGTGGGGAACTTTTTGAACTTATATGCAGGGATTGGAGCCATTTTATCACTCGACTTGACCGTTAAAGAAGTGTTTATTTTAGCGGTTATGCTTTCGTTTTCTCATAACTTATTAGTTGAAACGGGTGTGGCATTAAAAGTTGGGGTGAAACTATGGGTTATTTTAACCGTTCGAATTGGACTAGCAGTGGTTTCTGCGTTCTTCATTAATCTACTGTGGAGCGGTGGATCAGAGCAAGCGCAGTACGGCTTTCTTGCATCAAATACGGAAGAAGTAAGCGGGTGGTTAGCCATCTTTATGCAAGGAGTCGAAAAAGCAGGATTAGGTGTTCTTCAATTAGCATTGATTGTTATCCCAGTCATGATGGGGATTCAAATTTTAAAAGATTTACATTGGCTTGATGCGTTTTCAAAGCGAATGGGACCTATTACAAGAGTATTAGGAATGAAAGAAAACACATCAATGACACTCGCGACAGGTCTCCTTATCGGCTTGGCTTACGGTGCAGGTGTCATGATTCAAGCAGTAAAAGAAGACGGTGTCGACCAAAAAGACGCAACACTCGCTTTTATTTTTCTTGTTGCTTGTCATGCTGTCATTGAAGATACGTTAATTTTTATTCCATTAGGAATTCCTGTTTTACCTCTTCTCCTTATTCGTGTTGTTGTCGCTATTATACTCACCATGGTTATTGCGCGAATTTGGAACCGAGTAGAAGTAACCAATAGAAAGGAAGCCACTTATGAACGTTAACACTATTCTTTTTGATTTAGACGGAACACTTATTGACACAAACGAATTAATTATTTCGTCATTTATGCACACGTTGGATCATTTCTACCCAAATCAATACACACGTGAAGATGTTCATGCATTTATGGGTCCACCTTTATACGATACGTTTGTAAAAATGGATAAAGATCGTGTCGACGAAATGGTTCAATATTATCGTGACTACAACATTAGCAATCACGATGTATTTGTAACAGAATTTGAAGGCGTGATGGAAGCTGTTCAATGGCTGTACGAACAAAACTACAAATTAGGGATTGTCACAACAAAGCAACGAAACACGGTGATGATGGGCTTAAAGTTAACAAAGCTTGATCAGTTCTTTGATGTGATTGTGACGATTGATGATGTGGAACATGCAAAGCCACATCCTGAGCCGATTGAAAAGGCGCTCATTCAGTTGAATGCAAAGCCTGAGGAGACGTTAATGATTGGCGATAATCATCACGATATCGTTGGAGGGCAAAATGCTGGAACGAAAACAGCAGGCGTTGCATGGAGTGCAAAGGGTCGCGAGCACTTAGCTCATTACAACCCAGACTTTATGCTTGAAAACATGAGAGATTTAATTGATATTCTCGGAGGAAAATGAGTGTGAGAAAGACGACACGTTATCCTGTTGAAGGAGCGAATTCCCTTTGGCATGTGTATAAAACCGTTCCGTTTTGGAAGGTTGTTAAAAACTTTGTGGTCATCCAACTCGCAAGGTATACACCGTTTTTATCCATGAAAAATTGGCTCTATCGAAAGTTACTGCGAATGGACATTGGTTCTCAAACCTCTTTTGCGCTTATGGTGATGTTAGATATTATGTTTCCCGAAAAAATAAAAGTGGGTCGAAATACAGTGATTGGTTACAACACGACTATTTTGGCTCATGAATATTTAATTACAGAATATCGGCTGGGCGACGTCATCATAGGAGATGAGGTAATGATTGGTGCGAACAGTACGATCTTACCTGGTGTGGTGATTGGTAATGGAGCCATTGTTTCAGCAGGAACACTTGTACATAAAGACGTCCCTGAAGGAGCGTTTGTTGGTGGAAATCCAATGAGAGTTATTTACACAAAAGAAGAAATGCAAGCCCGTCATCAAGAAGAGCTACAACTTCATAAGTGAGTTGTAGCTCTTTTTATATGGATAAACATGTGAAAAGACATTCTTTTCTCTTTTAAGACAAGCTCATCTGTTGACGATTATTGGGAACCGTTGTAAACTACATATAACTTTAATTTGCTATTTCGCTAATACATTAGTGTGATAAAGTGAAACGAGAAACTTTACAGATTGAACCATACTTAAATAAATAAGCTCTTGAAAACAGTTGATAAATAGATATTTTTTTAAAATAGATTTTGTTTTCAAATTGATAGTTGAAGATTGAACGGTGTGAGGTTGACTGCAAAGACAAACAAACAGTTCATAGTGAAAATCGATCACCACTCTTTACTTAGTAAGAAAAACGGTTAAAAAACGAAGACGAAAAGGACGTGTAAAGATGTCAAAGTTATTCATGTTTGAAAAACCACTTGGAATGCGTGATACATTACCAGCTCTTTTTGATCAAAAAAAGCAAGTGAAACAACAATTAGCCCAGGAAATTTCAGGATGGGGTTATCAATACATGGCCACACCAACGCTTGAGTATTATGAAACAGTTGGTCATGCATCAGCCATTTTAGATCAACAATTGTTCAAACTTTTAGATAAAGAAGGCCATACGCTTGTATTAAGACCCGACGTGACAACACCGATTGCGCGTGTTGCAGCGTCAAAACTACTGAAAAACATTCCTCTTCGTCTGGCATATGAAGCAAATGTGTTTCGTGCACAACAACGTGAAGGTGGAAGACCAGCGGAGTTTGAGCAAATTGGTGTTGAACTGATTGGAGAGAAAACAAGCAGCAGTGATGCGGAAGTTATTGCACTTATGATTGGTGCCTTAAAACGAACAGGTTTAAAATCATTCAAAGTAGCGATTGGTCATATTGGGTTTGTTAATTCACTTTTCTTAGAGATTGTTGGGAATGAAGAGCGTGCAAATGTGTTGCGTCGCTTTTTATACGAAAAGAACTATGTAGGGTACCGCAACCATGTAAAGAGCTTAAATTTGTCATCAATTGATAAGCAACGTTTACTTCAACTATTAAACTTACGTGGAGATGAGCTGAAAATCACTGAAGCAATGGAGCTTGTTGAAAATGAAGTTGGAAAGCAAGCGGCAGCTGAACTTCAAAAGTTATGGCAAATGCTCGATGCATACGGCGTAACGGAAGAAATCAAAATTGATTTTAACTTAGTGAGTCATATGAGTTATTACACAGGTATTCTATTCGAAGTGTTTGCCGAAAACGTTGGCTTCCATATTGGAAACGGTGGACGTTATGACAAATTACTTGAAAAGTTTGAATCAAAAACACCAGCAACAGGATTTGGGATTCAGTTAGATCGTTTAATTGAAGCATTAGGCGAAGAGAACTATCAGCCTGAGCCTGTGTATTGCATTTTATACAGCCAAGAACGTTTAGAAGAAGCGTTACTTGTTGCCAAAGAAAAACGAACAGAAGGCAAACGAATTGTCATGCAAGATATTGTCGGTGTCGATGATGTGGACACATTTACAGAGCCGTTTGAAGACGTCACATACTTAATCGGTAAAAAAGGAAAGGGGCAGAATAAATGAGTGAGATGTTAACAATTGCAATGCCAAAAGGGCGTATCTTTGAAGAAGCAGCTGAGTTGTTACGAAAAGCAAATTTTCAACTGCCACCTGAATTTGATGATTCTCGCAAATTAATCATTGATATTCCAGAAGAGAATATGCGCTTTATTTTAGCAAAACCAATGGACGTGACAACGTATGTAGAGTATGGTGTAGCGGACTTAGGAATTGCAGGTAAAGACGTGATGCTTGAAGAAGAACGTGATGTGTACGAGTTACTTGACTTAAAAATTAGCAAATGTTACTTAGCGATTGCTGGACTACCCAATACGACGACATCAATGGTCGCTCAAAAAGTGGCAACCAAGTATCCAAACATCGCCTCTACGTATTTCCGTGAACAAGGAGAGCAAGTAGAAATCATTAAGTTAAACGGGTCTATTGAATTAGCGCCTTTGATTGGATTAGCAGATCGTATCGTTGATATTGTGTCAACTGGCCGCACGCTAAAGGAAAACGGACTTGTTGAAATGGGGCATATTGGTGATATTACATCACGTCTCATTGTAAACCCCGTAAGTTATCGCTTAAAAGATGAGCGCATTGATGATATTGTGAACCGACTAGCAGAAGTAGTTGAGCAACTATAAAACGAGGTGAGAAGCGGTGAAGATTGAACGTATAACAGAAAACGTTAGCCTAAAACGTACGATTGACCAAGGGACGGACGAGCAGCGTCAAGCAGTGCTGACGATTTTAGCAGATGTAAAAGAGCGTGGAGATGAGGCAGTGCAACAGTATACGCAACGCTTTGATGGTGTTGAGCTTTCTTCGTTACTAGTAACCGACGAAGAGAAAAAAGCGGCGTATACAGAAGTAAGTGACGAGATGTTAGCAATTATTCGAGAAGTAGCGACAAACATTCGTGACTATCACGAGCGTATGGTGCAACAATCTTGGATGGTAACAAAAGAAGATGGCACGATCCTTGGCCAAAAAGTCACGCCTCTTGATGCCGTCGGTGTTTACGTGCCAGGTGGACTTGCTGCCTATCCTTCGTCGGTATTAATGAATGTCGTTCCTGCTCAAGTAGCAGGTGTTAAGCGAATTGTGATGGTTTCACCACCGCAAAAAGATGGCTCATTACCTCCAGGTGTTCTTGTCGCAGCAACAGAGTTAGGTGTACAAGAAATTTATAAAGTAGGTGGGGCACAAGCGATTGGAGCTCTTGCTTACGGTACAGACACCATTGAAGCGGTTGATAAAATTGTCGGACCAGGGAATATCTTCGTTGCGTTAGCAAAACGTGAAGTATACGGGTTAGTCGACATTGATTCAATTGCCGGACCAAGCGAAATTGTTGTACTAGCTGATGAGACTGCAAAAGCAAATGAAGTTGCAGCAGACCTTTTATCTCAAGCAGAACATGATGCGCTAGCATCTAGTGTACTTGTGACGCCGTCTATGACGCTAGCTGAAGCTGTAAAAGATGAGGTGGAAACACAACTATTGACGCTTCCACGAAAAGACATTGCTGAAAAATCTGTGCGTAACTACGGAGCAATCTATGTCACTGAAACACTTGATGAAGCGATTGAAGCGGTTAATGCATTAGCTCCTGAACATTTAGAAGTGATGACAGAAAATCCGATGGAACTTGTGGGGTCCATTCGTCACGCAGGAGCAATCTTTTTAGGAAGATATAGCTCAGAGCCGGTCGGAGACTACTTTGCAGGACCAAACCATGTTCTTCCGACAAATGGAACAGCGAAATTTTCGAGCCCATTGTCAGTGGATTCATTTGTGAAGAAATCAAGCATTATTTCTTATAGCAAACAAGCATTAGAACGAGACGTTCATAAAATTGCAGCTTTTGCACGATTAGAAGGGTTAGAAGCCCATGCACGAGCAGTCGAAGAAAGATTTAAAAAATAGCAGAGCTTTTTTAAACGAAAGCTTTTAAAAAATAACGATGAGTTACACGAGGAGGTACATCAAGATGAGAGAATCAAGCATTAAGCGTACAACGAACGAAACAGACATTCAGTTAGCAATCGGTATTGATGGAGAAGGGAAAGCATCCATTGATTCAGGTGTACCATTTTTAGATCATATGCTTGACTTGTTTACAAAACACGGTCAATTTAATTTGGATGTAAAAGCAAACGGTGATTTAGAAATTGATGGTCACCATACAACAGAAGATATTGGTATTTGCTTAGGGACAGCATTAAAAGACGCGTTAGGTGATAAAAAAGGAATCAAGCGTTACGGGAATGCATTTGTTCCGATGGATGACGCACTAGCACAAGTCGTCATCGATTTAAGTAATCGCCCACACTTTGAATTTAAAGGTGACATTCCAGCGAGCCAAGTTGGTACGTTTGATACAGAGCTTGTGTACGAATTTTTATGGAAGTTTGCGCTTGAAGCACGTATGAATCTGCATGTTATTGTTCACTACGGTCGCAACACACACCATATTATTGAAGCAGTTTTCAAAGCACTTGGTCGAGCATTAGATGAAGCAACAACGGTCGACCCTCGTATTAAAGGAGTTCCATCTACGAAAGGAATGTTATAAATGATTGGCATTATCGATTATGGAATGGGTAACTTATACAGCGTAAGTAAAGCGCTTGAACGTTTAAATTATGATTATTTCATTTCTGAAGATGTAAATGAGCTGAAAAAAGCAAAAGGTTACATTTTACCTGGCGTTGGTTCGTTTAAAGATGCAATGGAACAGCTACATAAAACAGGGTTAGCAAGCTTTATCCAAGAAGAAGCAGCGAACGGCAAGCCGTTATTAGGCATTTGTCTTGGTATGCAATTGCTTTTTGAAGAAAGCGATGAAAATGGTGTCACAAAAGGGTTAGGTCTGCTGCAAGGACGAGTGGAACGTATTCCTGGTGTCAAAGCATCAGGTGAAACGTACAAAGTTCCTCATATGGGATGGAATTCGTTAACGTTCCATCACGAATCACCATTGTTACAAGGTGTGGATAACGGTCATGTTTATTTTGTTCACTCTTATTATGTAAAAACAGGAGACCAAGAAGCGGTATTAGCAACAAGTAGTTATGATGTACAAGTTCCTGCTGTTGTCGGGAAAAACAATGTGTTCGGTACACAGTTTCACCCTGAAAAGAGTAGTGCACTTGGCATGAGCATGTTACAGAACTATGCAAATTTTGTAGAGAAAAGAGGCTAAGAACGATGAGCAACTTCACAATTTATCCAGCAATTGATATGCGCGGCGGAAAATGCGTTCGTCTTCTTCAAGGCGATTACAACCAAGAAACGGTGTACGGTGATTCTCCAGTTGATATGGCGACGCAGTTTGCAAATGAAGGAGCAAGCTGGATTCATATGGTTGATTTAGATGGAGCAAAAGAAGCAAAGCGTGTGAATGATCGTTTTGTATTAGACGTGAAAAAGAAGCTAGGTGTGAACGTTCAAATTGGTGGAGGTATTCGTTCAGAAGAAGATGTAGCATACTACTTAGAAAATGGGATTGATCGTGTCATTTTAGGAAGTGCTGCTATTTCAGATCCAGCGTTTGTGAAAAAGATGCTTCGTGAATACGGATCGAAAATTGCGATTGGAATTGATGCACGTGATGGGTACGTTGCAACAGAGGGGTGGCTACAAACATCAACGGTAAAAGCAACTGAGCTTGGTCAAGAACTAGCAAGTGCAGGAGCAGAAACATTCATCTTCACCGATATTTCAACAGATGGTATGCTGTCAGGCCCAAACGTCGAAGGAATTGTTGAAATGGCACGCGCAACTAAAAGAGGTGTCATTGCATCAGGTGGTGTCAGTGCTCTTCATGATTTACGTGCGCTACAAGAATACGCATCAGAAGGTGTAATCGGTGCTATTGTTGGAAAAGCACTTTACACAAACAAGTTTACGGTAACAGAAGCGCTTAAAGAGGTGAGTGCTCCATGATTACAAAACGTATTATTCCGTGCCTTGATGTGAAAGAAGGTCGTGTTGTGAAAGGTGTTCAGTTCGTAGAGCTACGCGATGCGGGCGACCCAGTCGAGTTAGCTAAATTTTATGATAAAGAAGGAGCAGATGAGCTCGTATTTTTAGATATTTCGGCTTCACACGAAGGACGTAAAACGATGGTGCACGTAGTGGAAGAAGTGGCTTCTCAATTGGCTATTCCTTTTACGGTCGGTGGAGGAATTAATTCATTAGAAGATATGAAGCGTATTTTGCGAGCTGGAGCGGATAAAGTATCACTAAATACAGCTGCTGTTTTAAACCCAGGGCTCATTACAGAAGGAGCTGATTTCTTTGGTACGCAATGCATTGTTGTAGCCATCGATGCCAAATATGACGATAAGCTCGGTTCATGGCGAGTTTACACACATGGTGGACGCAACGTAACAGACTGGGAAGTCATTGAGTGGGCAAAAGAAGCGGTGAAACGTGGTGCGGGTGAAATTTTATTAACGAGCATGGACCGTGACGGAGAGAAAAGTGGATTTGATGTACCACTCACAAAAGGGGTGAGTGAAGCCGTAACGGTTCCCGTTATTGCTTCAGGTGGTGCTGGGAACGGGCAGCACTTTGTAGATGCTTATGTTGATGGGAAAGCTGACGCAGCGCTAGCGGCATCTATCTTTCACTACAAAGAAACGTCTGTAAAAGAAATTAAAAACTACGTAAGAACGCAAGGAGTGGAAGTACGATGAATATCGAGAAAATTCAATTTGATGAAAAAGGTCTTGTTCCTGCGATTGTCCAAGATGCAGGTAGCAAAGAGGTACTAACGCTTGCTTACATGAATGAGGAATCGTTGAAAAAATCAATTGACACAGGTGAAACATGGTTTTACAGTCGTTCACGCCAAGAGCTTTGGCATAAAGGGGCAACGTCGGGTAACACACAAAAAATTGTGAGCATGACATATGATTGTGATGGCGATTCAATTGTTGTGAAAGTAGACCCAACTGGTCCTGCGTGCCATACAGGCGCTTATAGTTGCTTTAATGAGCCGTTAGTTGGTGACGTAAAGCAAGCAGATAATGATCGATTTGCGATTTTACGTGTATTAGAAGAGTTAATTGCCAAGCGTGAAGTCGAGATGCCAGAAGGTGCGTATACAACGTACTTATTTGAAAAAGGCGTGGATAAAATCCTGAAAAAAGTCGGGGAAGAAGCAGGAGAAGTCATTATCGCTGCTAAAAACCGCGACCACGATGAATTAAAATGGGAAGTGGCTGATTTACTTTATCACGTACTTGTTCTTCTTCGTGAGCAAAAACTGCCGCTTGATGACGTACTAGCTGTTTTACAGGAACGCCATAATAAATAAGTCGAAGTGTACTTAGGCGGAGACACAAGCGGAAAAGTGTCCCTTGTGTCTTCACTCGCAACAGCATTTGTGAAAACAGTCTTTACGAAAGAGAATAAACTTGTCGAGTATTGCCAGTTTGCTAGCTTTAAGGAGTTAGTGAGCTGGCAATTTGTCTTAAAATAGGTGTGTGAATCGAAGTGGGAAGTATGATATACTACGAACGTTGAAATATCGACTATTTGGAGGATTTAATGGGAAAACACTCAAATGCCAAAAACAGAGTTGCGCAAGTCGTTCCGTTTTTACAAACCGGTGATTATTACTTTGAAAAAGCTTTAAAAGCTTATCGAAAACAAGATTTGTACAAAGCGAAAAGATATTTAGAGCGCGCGATGGAATTAGACCCGAAAGATCCAATTATTGTTTGTCAATTGGCTACTGTTTTAACAGAGTTAGGTGAATATCAACAATCAAATCAATTGTTGTTTACTATTGTTGATGAGATGGATGAAGAATTAGCGGATTGTTACTACTTTATTGCAAATAACTACGCACACCTTGGGTTGTTTCAAGAAGCACAAAAGTATGCAAATCGCTATATGGATAAACATGAGGATGGCGAATTCCTAGAAGATGCAGAAGATTTATTAGATCTGCTTTCCATCGAAGTGGAAGATGAGGAAGACGACTTTCATCAACAAGATGACCTTCTGATCGTCAAACAAGAAAAAGCAAAGCTACTGTTAGAACAAACGAAATTTGAAGAAGCAATGGATCTTTTAAATGAGATTATTACGGATTATCCTGAGTTTTGGTCGGCTCATAATAATTTAGCGCTTACTCATTTCTATTTAAATCAAGTAGATGAGGCAATGGCAATCTTAGATGACGTGTTACAAAAAAGCCCTGGCAACCTCCATGCTTTATGCAATAAATTAATCTTTTATTATTACTGTCAACAAGATGAACAAGTGACGGATTTAACAAACCAACTTAAACTTGTTTATCCTATCTCGATTGAACATCGTTATAAATTAGGAGCGACGTTTGCCCTTATCGGTCAATATGAGCTTGCATATAAATGGCTTCGACAGCTGTACAAAACTGGATTTGAAGGGGACGGCAATTTCTATTATTGGTTATCTCATTCTTCTTACCACATCGGCAATGAAACATTAGCGAAAAACGCTTGGATTCGTACAATGGAGGAAATGCCAGAAAAAGAAGGAGAAGAGCCGTGGTTAGTAGCGAAAACGTCTTCTGATTATGATCAAATGAAACTTGTTGAGCAAATCAAACAAAAATGTAAAAACTCTTTGATTGAAGAGCAATTACATGGCCTTTATTTAGTTACACGTTTAAAGGAGAAAGAGCGATTTCTGCTTTTAGAACATGTGCGCTTATCATTACAAAGTCACCCTCTTATTGAAGAGGTCTATTCATACGTATGGCAAGATAAGCAGCATGTTGTTTTTGAAGTAGCAGAACTAATAAAAGCGGAAGTTGGTCATAATAAACAACTTCATGATTTACTTTCTTTTTGGTTCTTTGTGTTTACAAAAGTAAAGGAGCATCAAGTTGATTTTCAGCATGTCAATGTAAATGGCTGGGCTTCAGCTGTTACGTACTGGTGGAAAAAGCAGCAAAATGAAAAAGTGACACAAGCAAATATAGCTGCGCTTTATTCGATTTCTACGTCTACTGTTGCGAAATATGTGAAAACGGTGCATATGCTTTTACAATGAGCAAAAAAATAGACGGTAGAAACAACAAATTATAGGATAGATGTAGAGACAAATTTCCTAGACATGAAAAAAGGAGTGCGTAAAAATGACAGAAGAAAAAGTGTATGATGTCATTATTATTGGAGCAGGTCCAGCCGGTATGACAGCCGCTGTTTATACTTCTCGTGCAAACTTGTCAACATTAATGATTGAACGTGGAGTACCAGGTGGGCAGATGGCCAATACAGAAGAAGTGGAAAACTATCCGGGCTATGATCATATTTTAGGGCCAGACCTATCAAATAAAATGTTTGAACATGCGAAGAAATTCGGAGCAGAGTATGCTTACGGTGATATTAAAGAAGTTGTTGATGGTGAAGAATATAAAACGGTACGTGCAGGAAGCAAAGAATTCAAAGCGCGTGCTGTCATTATTGCAACTGGTGCGGAGTATAAGAAGATTGGCGTACCAGGTGAAAAAGAGCTTGGTGGTCGTGGGGTTTCTTATTGTGCAGTATGTGACGGAGCATTCTTCAAAGGCAAAGAGCTTGTCGTTGTCGGTGGAGGAGACTCAGCAGTTGAAGAGGGTGTTTATTTAACACGTTTTGCTTCAAAAGTGACAATTGTTCATCGTCGTGATCAATTGCGTGCCCAAAAAATTCTACAACAACGTGCATTTGATAACGAGAAAGTAGAGTTTATTTGGAATCACACAGTAAAAGAAATCAAAGAGCAAGACGGCAAAGTAGGAAGTGTCACATTAGTGAGCGCTGAAAACGGTGAAGAAACAGCGTTCAAAACAGACGGTGTATTTATTTACATTGGTATGGTTCCATTAACAAAGCCATTTGAATCGTTAAACATTACGAATGAAAATGGCTATATTGAAACAAATGAAAACATGGAAACAAAAGTACCAGGCATTTTTGCTGCTGGTGATGTGCGTGAAAAAGCATTGCGTCAAATCGTGACAGCAACTGGTGATGGGAGTATTGCCGCTCAAACAGCACAACATTATGTAGAAGAGCTTGTTGAAAAGTTAAAAGCAACAAAATAATAAGAAGTATGTCGAAGAAAGGGGCTTCTTTCCTGTTTCGTAGTGGGACAAATAGCCGTTGATTAAAACGTAATTCGGTTTTAATTGTTCTGTAACACTGTTGAAACATTAATAAGGTACTATGTAAATAGTAATTGACCCCCTTTTATAAAATATATTTGTTTGGAGCACAGGAATGATATCTGTGCTCCTTTTTTTTAGATTTGACAGGTGGTTTTGTTGTCAGAAAAGTGCGAAAGAGATTGTCGTTTACGTTGAGTCTCCCAATCAGTTCATAGTATAATAACTATACATCGATTTAGAAGGTGGGACATCACGGAAGAGCTTGTGATGTCCAATCTTCTAGCCCTTTTATGTTAAATTCAAGAGGCTGAGTAATCGTCTTTATTTCATTCATTTATTGTAGAAGAGATAATAGGTTATGGAGTAGGGACATAGTTTGGATAGTAAAGAAGAATCGTTTCTTCTTTTAGTTATAAAAAATGATTGCTGTTTTTAAAGGATTGTTGCATGTAGGTAGAGGACACTGAAACTCTGCTTGTTCCTTGAGGTTTTTGTTTCAACAACGTTTGTAAAAATAGCTAAACATATAGAGGTGGAAAAGATGCAAAGGGTCACAAATTGTGTAGTAGTAAAAGACAATAAAGTGTTATTGCTTCAAAAACCACGACGTAATTGGTGGGTGGCCCCAGGAGGCAAGATGGAGCAAGGGGAATCCATAAAAGATTCCGTTGTACGTGAATATCGTGAAGAAACGGGAATATATTTAAAAAACCCTACGATCAAAGGCGTGTTTACCTTTACAATGAAAGAAAATGACCAAGTGACATCAGAGTGGATGATGTTTACTTTTTTTGCTACAGATTTTGATGGGACAAATGTGCTAGAATCAGAAGAGGGAAAGCTGGGCTGGCATGACTTATCGGGTGTCAGTGAGCTACCGATGGCACCAGGTGATTATCATATTATTGATTATGTAGCTAAAGGATCTGGAGTCATTTATGGAAACTTTACGTATACAACGGATTTTGAATTACTATCATATCGAATTGATCCGTGTTAAAGGTTGATTGACCAGTGATTGTAAAATCAAAATCGACACATAAAGTGGTACAGGATTCATGATCTATTTTAAGGTGTAATAGGGGGCAAAAGAAATGAGTGTTGGTGCTGTAAACGATATTCAACTCGTCATTATTACAGGAATGTCAGGGGCAGGGAAAACCGTTGCCATTCAAAGTTTTGAGGACTTAGGCTTTTTTTGTGTAGACAATCTTCCCCCAACGTTATTGCCCAAATTTCTTGAACTAATGAAAGAATCAGGAAACAAGATGAATAAAGTCGCACTTGTGATGGATTTGCGTGGTCGTGAGTTTTTTGAAAGTTTGTTTGAAGCGTTAGATAATATGGCTGAAACAACATGGATTACACCACAAATTCTATTTCTTGATGCGAAGGATAACGTACTTGTGACGAGATATAAAGAGACGAGACGTTCACATCCATTAGCGCAAGCAGGTTTGCCGTTAGATGGCATTCAAACAGAACGAGAGCTACTTGAAGAGTTAAAAGGAAGAGCGCAGATGATTTATGATACATCTGACTTAAAGCCACGTGAGCTTCGAGATAAAATTATTGAGCAGTTTTCAAGTCATGCCTCACAAGTGTTTACATTGAATGTCATGTCATTTGGTTTTAAATATGGACTTCCGATTGATGCTGACTTAGTCTTTGACGTTCGATTCTTACCTAACCCGCATTATATTGATCATATGAGACCAAAAACAGGCTTAGAAGAAGAAGTATCAACATATGTATTAAAGTGGAATGAAACGCAAAAATTCCTCGAAAAAGTGTTGGATTTACTTACATTCATGTTGCCTCAGTACAAGCGAGAAGGAAAAAGTCAACTTGTTGTAGCCATTGGTTGTACCGGAGGACAGCATCGTTCTGTTGCTTTAACTGAACATATTGGCCGTCACTTTCAAACAGAATATAAAACCCATATTTCTCATCGAGACATCGAGAGGAGAAAGGACAAATATAGATGACAAATGAACAACAGCCTAAGGTTGTCGTCATTGGGGGAGGAACGGGACTATCTGTCTTATTAAGAGGGTTGAAAAATTACCCTCTTGATATTACAGCGATTGTAACCGTTGCAGATGATGGAGGAAGTTCAGGTAGATTAAGGGATGAGTTAGAAATTCCTGCTCCGGGAGATATTCGAAATGTACTTGTGGCGCTATCGGATGTTGAGCCACTTGTAGAAGAGCTCTTTCAGCATCGTTTTGGAGCGGGGAATGAGCTAACAGGTCATTCCTTAGGTAACCTACTTCTCGCTGCAATGACCTCCATTACAGGTGATTTTGTACACGCCATTCGTGAAATGAGTAAAGTATTAAACGTACGCGGAAAGGTGTTACCTGCTGCAAATCGAAGCGTTGTTCTTCATGCAGAGATGATGGATGGCTCAATTGTGAAGGGAGAATCAAAAATCCCTAAAGCTGGGAAGCAAATAAAGCGTGTGTCTTTATCTCCACCTGATGTGAAACCGTTAGTTGAAACGATAAAAGCAATTCGACGTGCAGATTTAATTATTTTAGGTCCGGGCAGTTTGTATACAAGTATCTTACCTAATCTACTTGTACCAGAGATTGCTGAAGAGATATGTAAGGCAACTGCGAAAAAAGTGTACGTTTGTAATGTGATGACGCAATTTGGAGAAACAATGGGATATAAAGCAAGTGACCATGTGAAAGCACTTTATGCTCACATGCCATCTGCATTTCTTGATGCCATTATTGTCAATAACGGTCCTATTCCGTTAAAACTAAAGCAACGATATGAAGTTGAACAAGCACAACCTGTTGAGTATGATCAAAATGAATTGCTTAAATTAGGGTTACATGTCATGGAAGATCATATTATTCAATACGATGGAAATGTGATTCGGCATAACACAAAAAAAGTCGCAGAGCTTATTTTTTCTTCCATCGAATCTTTGGGTGAGAAGTACGAAAAAGAATAACCGAGTGCAAACGCGTGCACCTCAAGCAAATGAACTTTATAATAGACGTTACGTCTACTTTTATAAAAATTTTGCCCTAACATATAGAAGAATTTTAGTAGTGAACGGAGGTGCGAAATTGTCATTTGCATCAGAAACAAAAAAAGAATTAACGAATTTAGAAGTGAAAAGTTGCTGTGCGAAAGCAGAGTTGTCTGCCTTGATTCGAATGAATGGATCTCTATCTTTTTCAAACAGGAACTTAACTGTAGATGTTCAGACGGAGAATGCAGCGATTGCACGGAGAATTTACACGCTGTTGAAGAAAAGTTATGAAGTGTCTGTAGAGTTACTCGTTCGAAAAAAAATGCGTCTAAAGAAAAATAACGTCTACATTGTTCGTTTAATTGAAAAAGCCCGCATGATTTTAGAAGATTTAAAAATCTTGAATCAGGACTTTACGTTTATTCGTTCAATCTCGAACGATCTTATTAAGAAAAAATGTTGTAAGCGTTCTTATTTGCGAGGTGCGTTTTTAGCTGGGGGATCTATTAACAATCCAGAAACATCATCTTACCATGTAGAGATTTTTTCTTTATATAGTGAACACAATGATTCTTTATGTGAATTGATGAACGTTTTTGATTTGAACAGCAAAACGCTAGAACGCAAAAAAGGATTTATCACGTACTTGAAAGAAGCTGAAAAAATCACAGAGTTTTTGAGTATTATTGGCGCTCATAGTGCTCTTCTTCGTTTTGAAGATGTACGAATTGTTCGTGACATGCGTAACTCTGTTAATCGACTTGTTAACTGTGAAACAGCGAACTTAAATAAGACAATTGGTGCTGCCATTCGTCAGGTGGATAACATCCGTTACATTGAAGAAACAGTGGGACTTGATGTTCTTCCTGATAAGTTGAAAGAAATTGCTCGACTACGTGTTGAGTATCAAGACGTGACATTAAAAGAGTTAGGTGAAATGGTGTCGGGTGGAACGATTAGTAAGTCAGGTATTAACCATCGCTTGCGTAAAATTGATGAAATTGCTGATAAGTTACGAGCTGGTCAACCCGTTTAACAAAAGGATTGGCTGTTCATTTATAAAAGATAAATCAGGGGTAGCATAGAGGAGGAATTTTAAATGGTTGAAAAACAAGTGGATGTATTATTAAAGTCAGGATTACAAGCACGCCCAGCTGCTATGTTTGTACAAGAGGCAAATCGCTTCACATCAGATGTTTATTTAGAGAAAGATGGTAAAAAGGTAAATGCAAAAAGCATCATGGGGCTGATGAGTTTAGCAATAGGAGCAGGCTCAACTGTTACGTTAATTGCTGACGGAGCTGACGAACAAGAAGCGCTTGAAGCACTAGTGAGCTACGTTCAACAAGAAGCATAAGAGTGTGGTATTCATAAATCTGGTGATAGAGTTTTTGAGTAAATAAAAAAGGAGTGCGAGAGCACTCCTTTTTATTTACTTATTTAGGGTCATTCGCTAACACTTTGTCGATTAAACCATACTCTAGTGCTCGTTCAGCCGTCATGAAGTTATCGCGATCTGTGTCGCGCTCAATCACTTCGATTGGTTGACCTGTACGTTCTGCTAGAATGGTATTTAACTTTTCGCGTAAGAAAAGAATACGCTTTGCAGCGATCTCAATTTCAGTTGCTTGACCTTGTGCACCACCTAATGGTTGGTGAATCATGACTTCACTGTTTGGTAATGCGAAACGCTTACCAGGCTCACCAGCAGCAAGTAAGAAAGCACCCATTGACGCTGCCATACCAATACAAATTGTTGATACTTTTGGCTTAATAAATTGCATTGTGTCGTAGATTGCCATACCTGCTGTGATAGAACCACCAGGGCTATTAATATATAAAGAGATGTCTTTCTCTGGATCTTCAGCTGCTAAAAATAGAAGCTGAGACACAATTGAGTTTGCCACATTATCATCAATTGCGCTACCTAGCATGATGATGCGGTCTTTTAATAAACGTGAATAAATGTCGTAAGCACGTTCACCACGGTTTGTTTGTTCGATAACTGTAGGAATTAAATTCATTAAAATTCCTCCTCAACAAGAATAATTTGTTATGTAACTTTATAATACATCTAAGGTCAATAAAGGTCAAACAAAAGAGGTTACTTTACATGTATTCGCTCTCTTTAATATGTATTCCTTTTATCACATAATAAAAGTTTTTCCCTTGTTTTGCTAAAAATAAACGTCTTACTCACTTGAAAAGATTTTGTTTGTTGCCTATAATGTTGAGTACAATATTAAAAATAGGCCCTCGTAGTGTAGTGGATAGCACAAGAGATTCCGGTTCTCTTAGGGTGGGTTCGAATCCTGTCGAGGGCGTCTTTCAATGGTTGTGTACATCGTGCACAACCACTTTTTATGTATATTTCTAAGAGTAATGAAAATTTTTCATGATTATATAACATTTTTATTATTTCGTCCGACCTATACAGTAGGTGGCGTATTACATTGGGCATACTTGCCAAATAGGAAAGAATGATTTAAAACAAAAGTAGAAGGAAAATGACAGCTAGGGAGGAAGAAACATGAAATCGTTTAATAAATTTTTTATTATCAGTACGTGCTTAGCTTTTCTTTTAACTGGATGTGGGACAAGTAGCCAATCAAATGGGTCGACTCAGCCTGCAGAAAACAACAATAAGACAACAGAAGAAACAGCAGATCAGTCTGTAGAAAATGGTACTGCGGGCGAAACGGTAGACGAACAAGAGAAAGAGAATACTTCAGAAACAGTAGAAGAATCAACAGAAGAATTAACACAAGAAGAAAACACTTCTGTTGAAACAAGTGAGCAAACGACTGAGAAAATTGGAACTGTTGCAACGAGCGATAATCAAGACTATGCAATTCAACTATTAGATGGATATGAATTAATTGAAGAAGAACCGAGAAAAGATATTATCACACGTTCAGACGATGAGCATACATTCATGCGTATTGAAATGATTCCTGAAGATATGACCATTGAAGAAGTAGAAGAAAACATGAAACAAATGGCCATCGCTATTGATCCGAATGCCAAGCCACGCGAAGATATCGATCAAGAAGAAATGCTTCAAGATGCTGTATGGTATGAATCATATACAGAGGAAGATGAAGTTCATTCGATCTTAGTGAAAGGTGAAACACCAATGCAACTTACAATTTACATAAAAAAAGGTAGCGATGATGTAGCACCATTCTTAGAAATGGCACGTACAATTAAAAAATAAAAAAACACACATAAAAGCTTCGTAACTTACCTGTTACGAAGCTTTTATGCATACAATGATAAAAAGCTCAGCTTGCCGAAACTGAGCAGAAAGTTGGTGCGGTGCTTGCCCGCTATTTAAGTACATCTTATCATACGAACAACCTCTTTTATACAGGTAGTTGTTCCCTCTGTATGTAAATCATGCTGCTATCTGCTTGTAGCGCACAGGTTTGACACGACCAAAAACCTCCACTGACGGAAGAGTTGCTTTATAGTACAATGGAAAAAAGGGGAGAGAAAAAATGCAAATTGGTTTATTTCAACACCAGTCGCTTCGGTTAGCGATGTCTAAAGAATTATCACAAGCTATTTCTTTGTTGCAATATTCGTCTCTTGAAGTGCTTGCTTTTCTTCAAGAACAAGCACTACATAATCCTCTCATTGATTTTCATGAACCTAACTTTTCCATTCAACGAAATCATCAACATCAGTCGAAAGTAAGCCCCAATTATCAAGAGATAGGATTTAAAGAAAGAGAAACGTTAACTGATCATCTCATGCTCCAACTTATGCTTGTTAAGATGAATGAAGATGAACGAGTGTGCGTGGAGTATTTAATTCACAGCTTAGATGATAACGGTTATTTAACAGAAGAGATTGATGAAATTGCTCAATCTTTAAAAAAGCCGAACCATGTAGTAGAAAAGATGTTGGATATTCTTCAACAATTAGAACCAGCTGGTGTCGGCGCACGTAGTTTGCAAGAGTGTTTACTTCTTCAGTTAAAGCGTAAAGATCGCTTAACACCAGAAGCAGAATTGATACTAACACAATACTTTGAGGACTTCGCTTATAAAAAATGGCCTCAACTAGTAAAGAAATTAAGCGTCTCACTTATGCAGTTAAAACAAATTCACGATGACCTTTTTATGTTAAATCCAAGACCAGGGCTGTCATATGTTCACGATCACGAAAAATTCATTGTTCCAGACTTTATTGTTAAGCGTGAACACAATCAAATTATTGCATATGCAAATGAAGATGTTGAACTTAACATAAGCATTAATAATCGATATGAGCAGAGTTTATCAGATCAACATCACCCAGAGGTTGTTTCGTACTTACAAGAAAAGTACCGAGAAATTCAATGGATTGTTAAAGGGCTTTCTACACGAAAAAAGACATTAAGAGATATTATGGATGCGTTATTAATCGAGCAGCATACGTTTTTTGAAAAAGGCCCGCGTTACTTGAAGCCTTTAACAATGAAAGAATTGGCATCGATAATCGATGTGCATGAGTCAACGATTAGTCGTGCCACAAAAAATAAGTATGTTCAAACGCCATTTGGCATGTTTGATATGAAGTCATTTTTCACTAATAGTATTCAATCAACAGTTGATGCAGATACGTCTACTGCGTACGTTAAAACATTGCTTCAGCAATATGTAGATCAAGAAGATAAAAAAAGCCCATATTCCGATCAGAAGCTAGTTGATTTGTTAGACAGTGAACATAACATTGTGATTTCACGGCGAACAGTTGCCAAATATCGAGATCAATTAAAGATTCTATCCTCGTCTAAAAGAAAAACCTTTTAAATGAGTCGTTCAACAAAACAATCCCCTATGTTGCTGCTTTATGACTGAGCAGCAACGTGTCCATATGGCATCATGTAAGGGAAAAGGAGAATAGAAATGAACATGATTTTGTACACACGAAAAACATGCCCCCTTTGTGACAAAGCAAAGGTGGTTATTGAGGAGCTTCAAGAAGAGTTTGCGTTTTCATTTAACGAGCAAGATATTTATGAAGATGATCAATTATTAGAGAAGTATCAACTAATGATTCCAGTGGTTGAAATCGATGGAATAGAGGTTGCGTACGGCCAAATTAAAAAAGATTTCATAAGAAAGCGTTTACTTGAAAAAATGGGTGTTTGATGAGTTGAATAACTGATTCACTCCTGTTAGAATGAGTTTGTAGCAGGGTGAATTTTTTTTACGCAAGGTGGGACATAATATGTCTATGCGGGACAAATAAAGTCCAACTAGTATACACCTTAAGGGGATTTTTACATGCACTCTTTAGTAGAAGTACAACAAAAATTATTACCTGATCTTCTTTCTGTTATGCAGAAGCGTTACCAAATCTTGCAATACATACGTCTCATGCAACCAATTGGTCGAAGAAATCTATCTACTAGTTTAGGTTTAACAGAACGAGTGTTGCGAAGTGAAGTGACATTTTTAAAGGAACAAGATTTAGTTGAGATTCATTCTTCAGGTATGACGCTTACTCATGATGGAGAAGAACTTCTTATTAAGTTAGAAGAAGTGATGAAAGAAGTTTCAGGACTACGTTTATTGGAAACAACATTAAAAGAGGCGTTTTCCTTATCACATGTGATTGTCGTTCCTGGAGATAGCGATGAATCATCATGGGTGAAGAAAGAGATGGGTAGGGCATCTGTTGCATGTATAAAAGAAAGACTTATTGGTAAAAAAAATATCGTCGCTGTTACAGGTGGAACCACGCTAGCTGCTGTAGCTGATATGATGACACCAGATCCTAAACAACGCGATGTCTTGTTTGTGCCAGCACGAGGAGGACTTGGAGAAAATGTTCAAAACCAAGCAAATACCATTTGTGCGAAAATGGCAGAAGGGTCATCGGGGCAATATCGTCTTCTACATGTACCTGATCAATTAAGTGATGAAGCTTACAAGTCAATTGCTGGAGAACCGTCCATCAAAGAAATGATGCATTTAATCAAGTCCGCGGGTATGGTTGTTCATGGGATAGGAGATGCTATGACAATGGCAGAGCGTCGTAAAACGTCCCCTTTAGATTTGAAGAAAATTGAAGAAGGTCATGCGGTAGGAGAAGCATTTGGCTACTACTTTAACCAAAGTGGGGAAGTTGTTCATAAAGTCAAAACAGTAGGCATACAACTGGACGATTTAAAGAACAATAAATGTGTTATTGCTGTCGCAGGTGGTTCATCAAAAGCAAAAGCAATTAAAGCGTTCATGCAACAAGCGCAAGATTCAATCTTAATCACAGATGAAGGCGCCGCAAAAGAGTTAGTCAGGGGTTTTAATTAATCCCTTATATAAAACTAAAAAAACACTTTTTACAATCAAGGAGGAAATTCTCATGGCAGTAAAAATTGGTATTAACGGTTTCGGTCGTATCGGTCGTAACGTATTCCGCGCAGCTTTAAAGAATTCAAACGTAGAGGTAGTAGCAATCAACGATTTAACAGATGCTAACATGCTAGCTCACCTTTTAAAATACGATTCTGTACACGGTAAATTAGATGCAGAAGTTACTGTTGACGGTAACAACTTAGTAGTAGAAGGTAAAACAATTCAAGTTTCTGCTGAGCGTGACCCAGCTAAATTATCTTGGGGAGCTCTTGGAGTAGATATCGTTGTTGAATCTACTGGTTTCTTCACAAAGCGTTCAGATGCAGCGAAACATTTAGAAGCAGGTGCTAAAAAAGTTATTATCTCTGCTCCAGCAACTGACGAAGATATCACAATCGTAATGGGTGTTAACCATGACAAATACGATGCAGCTAACCACAACGTTATCTCAAATGCATCTTGTACAACAAACTGCTTAGCGCCATTCGCTAAAGTATTAAACGACAAGTTCGGTATCAAACGTGGTATGATGACAACTGTTCACTCTTACACAAACGACCAACAAATCTTAGACTTACCTCATAAAGATTACCGTCGTGCTCGTGCAGCAGCTGAAAACATCATCCCAACTTCAACTGGTGCTGCAAAAGCAGTTTCTCTAGTATTACCTGAATTAAAAGGTAAATTAAACGGTGGAGCTATGCGTGTTCCAACTCCAAACGTTTCTTTAGTAGACTTAGTTGCTGAACTTAACACTGAAGTAACAGCTGAAGATGTAAACGCAGCTCTTAAAGAAGCAGCTGAAGGCGATCTTAAAGGTATCCTTGGTTACAGCGAAGAGCCACTAGTATCTGGTGACTACAACGGTAACGCAGCTTCTTCAACAATCGACGCATTATCTACAATGGTAATGGAAGGTCAAATGGTTAAAGTTATCTCTTGGTATGACAACGAGAGCGGATACTCTAACCGTGTAGTAGACCTAGCTGAATACATCGCAGCTCAAGGACTATAAGAAAGCGGAACAAGCGCGTTCAGCCTCATAGGACATTGGAGCTCCTGAGAAGAAGTCGCTCTTTGACTTCGTAGGAAGGAGTGAAATGACCGTAGAGGCTAGCTAGACAGTAAGAAAAGCGGAACTATGTTTTAGTTATCATTGGATATCTAAACGTAGAACCACTATAATGAAATTGCCAAGGGGGAGTGGGGAATAAACCCCCTCCTCCTTTATTTATTTTTTATGGCTAACAGGGGCACCAATAAGAAGCATGAACGATGCAACTTATCCTTAACAAAAGCCATATTGCTTTATTGCTTAGTTCCACAAATAAAAAGGAGGCCTTTTGAAGATGAACAAACAAACTTTAAAAGACATCGATGTAAAAGGAAAACGAGTATTTTGCCGTGTTGACTTTAACGTACCAATGAAAGATGGAAAAGTAACAGACGAAACTCGTATTCGTGCAGCTATCCCTACTATTCAACATTTAGTAGAACAAGGTGCAAAAGTAATTTTAGCGAGCCACCTTGGACGTCCGAAAGGCCAAGTAGTAGAAGAGTTACGTCTAAATGCAGTTGCAGAGCGTTTACAAGATCTTCTTGGTAAAAGCGTTGCAAAAGCAGACGAAGCTTACGGGGAAAATGTAAAACAAATCATCAGTAACATGAACGAAGGGGACGTATTAGTTCTTGAAAACGTTCGTTTCTATCCTGGTGAAGAGAAGAACGATGCTGAGCTAGCAAAAGCATTTGCTGAACTAGCGGATGTATACGTGAATGATGCATTTGGTGCTGCTCACCGTGCACATGCGTCTACAGAAGGAATCGCCCATCACTTACCAGCTGTTGCAGGTCTATTAATGGAAAAAGAGCTTGATGTATTAGGTAAAGCTTTATCTAATCCAGATCGTCCGTTTACAGCGATCGTTGGTGGAGCAAAAGTAAAAGACAAAATCGGTGTAATTGATCACTTACTTGATAAAGTAGACAATTTAATCATCGGTGGTGGTCTTGCTTATACATTCATCAAAGCAAATGGTCATGATGTAGGTAAGTCACTTCTTGAAGAAGATAAAATTGACCTTGCGAAATCATTCATGGAAAAAGCAAAAGAAAAAGGTGTTAACTTCTACATGCCAGTAGATGTAGTGGTAGCAGATGATTTCTCTAACGATGCAAACACACAAGTGGTATCAGTTGATAGCATCCCTAGCGATTGGGAAGGTTTAGACGCTGGTCCGAAAACTCGTGAAATCTATGCAGATGTTATTAAAAACTCTAAGCTTGTTATTTGGAACGGGCCAATGGGTGTATTTGAATTAGACACATTTGCTAACGGAACAAAAGCAGTAGCAGAAGCTTTAGCAGAAGCAACTGATACATACTCTGTAATCGGTGGCGGAGACTCTGCAGCAGCAGTTGAAAAGTTCAACCTTGCTGACAAAATGAGTCATATCTCAACAGGTGGCGGAGCGTCACTAGAATTCATGGAAGGCAAAGAACTTCCAGGAGTAACAGCATTAAACGATAAGTAAGAAAAGTGTAACAAGCTCGTTCAGCTTCATAGGACATTGGAGCTCCTGAGAAGAAGTCGCTCTTTGACTTCGTAGGAAGGAGTGAAATGACCGTAGAAGCTAGCTTGCGGAACTAGACAGTAAGAAAAGTGTAACAAGCTCTGAGGCATAACGAATAGACAGATTTGAAGAGGACTAGCTACTGTCCCTTCTACAGCACCTTCTGTTTGTTTTTTGTAGTAGCTCTCCTTGTAACATGTGTAGGACGAACCAATGCAAGTATAGACTTGTAGTCTTCACAGCACACTTAAGAACACTTTTTATACAAACCATAAAAAGGATGATAATCATGCGTAAACCTATTATTGCAGGTAACTGGAAAATGCATAAAGTTCTTTCTGAAGCAACTAGCTTTGTTGAAGAAGTAAAAGGACTTGTGCCATCAGCTGATAGTGTAGATGCAGTTGTATGTGCACCGGCATTATTCTTAGATCGTTTAGTAGAAGCAACAAAAGGTACTGATTTAAAAGTTGGTGCACAAAACATGCACTTCCAAGAAAGTGGAGCATTCACAGGGGAAGTAAGTCCTGTAGCGTTAAACGACCTTGGTGTAAGTTATGTAATTTTAGGTCACTCTGAGCGTCGCGAAATGTTTGCAGAAACTGACGAAACAGTAAACAAAAAGACAATCTCAGCATTCAAACACGGATTAACTCCAATTGTTTGTTGTGGTGAAACAAATGAAGAGCGCGAACAAGATCAAACAAAAGCAGTTGTTGCTAGTCAAGTGAAAAAAGCGCTAGAAGGTTTAGATGAAACTCAAGCGAAACAAGTTGTTATCGCATATGAGCCAATTTGGGCAATCGGTACAGGTAAATCTTCAACAGCTGAAGATGCAAATGAAGTTTGTGCTTACATCCGTAGCGTTGTAGCTGAGCAATTCTCACAAGAAGTTGCAGAAGCAGTACGCATTCAGTACGGTGGAAGTGTAAAACCAGCAAACATTAAAGAATACATGTCACAATCTGATATTGACGGTGCATTAGTGGGTGGCGCAAGCCTTGAAGCACAGTCATTCTTACAGCTTTTGGAGGCAGGTAAATAATGAGTAAACAACCAGTTGCTTTAATCATCTTAGATGGTTTTGCATTACGTGAAGAAGATAAAGGTAATGCGGTTACTCAGGCTAACAAGCCAAACTTTGATCGTTACTGGAATCAGTATCCTCATACTTCTTTAACAGCTGCTGGTGAAGCAGTTGGTTTACCAGAAGGGCAAATGGGGAACTCAGAAGTAGGTCATTTAAACATTGGAGCAGGTCGTATCGTTTATCAAAGCTTAACACGTGTTAATGTTGCCATTCGCGAAGGTGACTTTGAGGAAAACGAAACATTCTTAGCAGCGATTAACCATGCGAAAGAAAAAGGCACAGCGCTTCATTTGTTTGGCTTACTATCAGATGGTGGCGTGCACAGTCACATCGAGCATCTATATGCATTGTTACGTCTTGCGAAAAATCATGGCGTAAACAAAGTATATGTGCATGGCTTCTTAGATGGCCGTGATGTAGCACCACAATCTGCTAAGGGGTATATCGACGAGTTAAATGCGAAAATGGACGAGTATGGTGTAGGAGAGATTGCAACTCTTTCTGGACGTTATTACTCAATGGACCGTGACAAGCGTTGGGAACGTGTTGAAAAAGCATACCGCGCAATGGTGTACGGTGAAGGTCCAACGTATAAAGACGCGTATGAATTAATTGATGATTCGTATGGGCATGGCATCTATGATGAATTCGTTCTTCCTTCTGTTATGACGAAAGAAGACGGTTCACCAGTTGCAACAATTAAGGATGAAGACGCAGTTATTTTCTATAACTTCCGTCCTGACCGTGCAATTCAAATCTCAAATACATTTACAAACGACGACTTCCGTTCATTCGATCGTGGCGAAAAGCATCCGAAAAACTTGCATTTCGTATGTTTAACACACTTCAGTGAAACGGTTGATGGATATGTTGCGTTTAAACCAGTGAACTTAGACAACACACTTGGTGAAGTTTTATCACAAAATGGATTAAAGCAGCTTCGTATTGCAGAAACAGAAAAATATCCTCACGTGACATTCTTTATGAGTGGTGGACGTGAAGAAGAATTCCCTGGTGAAACTCGTATTCTAATCGATTCACCAAAAGTAGCTACTTATGATTTACAACCAGAGATGAGCGCTTATGAAGTGACGGACGCGTTACTAAGCGAGATCGAAGGGGACAAGCATGATGCAATTATTTTAAACTTTGCAAACCCTGATATGGTTGGACATTCAGGTATGCTTGAGCCAACAATCAAGGCAGTCGAAACAGTAGACGAATGTTTAGGAAAAGTTGTCGACGCAATCATTGCTAAAGGTGGAACAGCCATCATCACAGCAGACCATGGTAACGCTGATGAAGTGCTTACACCAGAAGGCAAACCAATGACAGCACACACAACTAATCCAGTTCCAGTCATTGTTACAAAAGAAGATGTTGAACTACGTGAAGACGGTATCCTAGGAGACCTAGCACCGACAGTACTAACACTGCTAAACGTAGATCAACCAAAAGAAATGACAGGAAAAACACTTATTAAGTAAGAAAAGCGAAGGCGACTGTTTAGGCATGAGAGTCGTTGGAGCTTCTGGTAGGGAAACTGCTTTTTAGTTTCAATAGCAGAAGTGAAACGGCCGAAAGCCTAGAAGCCGCAGCTAGACAGTAAGAAAAGCGAAACAAGCTCGATTATGTCCATAGGATGTTGGAGGTCCTGAGAAGAAGTCGCTTTTTGACTTCGTGGGAAGGAGTGAAACAGCCGTAGGACATAGCTTGTGCAGCTAGACAGTAAGAAAAGCGAAACAAGCTCGATCAGCTCTAGAGTATGAAACAATTAAAACGAATTCGTAAATAATAAATATTTCACATTTAAAGGAGAGAATTTAACATGTCAATTATTGTTGATGTATACGCACGCGAAGTATTAGACTCTCGCGGTAATCCAACTGTAGAAGTAGAAGTATATACAGAATCAGGCGCTATGGGTCGCGCTTTAGTACCAAGTGGAGCATCTACTGGTGAGTACGAAGCAGTAGAATTACGCGATGGTGACAAAGATCGTTACCTTGGTAAAGGTGTATTAAAAGCTGTTGAGAACGTAAACGAAGTAATCGCTCCAGCTATCATTGGTTATGATGTATTTGATCAAGTTGTAATCGATCAAGCGTTAATCGAACTTGATGGAACTGAAAACAAAGGTAAATTAGGTGCAAACGCAATTCTAGGTGTATCTATGGCAGTTGCTCGTGCAGCAGCAGATTACTATGACATGCCTTTATACCAATACCTTGGTGGCGTAAATGCAAAAACTCTTCCAGTACCAATGATGAACATCATCAACGGTGGAGAGCATGCTGATAACAACGTTGATATCCAAGAATTCATGGTAATGCCTGTAGGTGCTGAAAACTTCAAAGAAGCTTTACGCATGGGCGCTGAAATCTTCCATAGCTTAAAATCAGTATTAAAATCTAAAGGTTACAACACAGCTGTAGGTGACGAAGGTGGTTTCGCACCAAACCTTGGTTCAAATGAAGAAGCACTTCAAACAATCATCGAAGCAATCGAAAAAGCTAGTTACAAACCAGGTGAGCAAGTTATGTTAGCAATGGACGTTGCATCTTCAGAGCTTTACAGCAAAGAAGACGGAAAATACCACTTCAAAGGCGAAGGTGTTGTTCGTACGTCTGCTGAAATGGTTGACTTCTACGAAGAGCTTGTTTCTAAATACCCAATCATCTCTATCGAAGACGGTTTAGATGAAAATGACTGGGATGGTCACAAACTTTTAACTGAGCGTATCGGTACAAAAGTACAATTAGTAGGTGACGATCTATTCGTAACAAACACGAAGAAACTTGCTGAAGGTATTGAAAAAGGTATTTCTAACTCAATCCTAATCAAAGTAAACCAAATCGGTACATTAACTGAAACATTTGATGCAATCGAAATGGCAAAACGCGCTGGTTATACAGCTGTTATCTCTCACCGCTCTGGTGAAACAGAAGATAGCACAATTGCTGACATCGCAGTTGCATTAAATGCTGGTCAAATCAAGACTGGTGCTCCATCACGTACTGACCGTGTAGCAAAATACAACCAATTACTTCGCATTGAAGATCAATTAGGTGCAGTTGCTAAGTACGATGGTTTAAAATCTTTCTACAACGTAAAAAACTAATGGTTTAATAAAGAGGTGGACTCTATGCAGTCCACCTTTTTATGTGCTTATTTCTAATGCTATCTTGTACATGACACCATTTTATGATAAATTAATTTTAAGATAGTGTGCGTATTTACAGGAGGTGTATGGCATGCATGCAGTACTAATTACGTTACTTGTAATCGTATCGATTGCATTGATTATTGTTGTATTACTACAATCAGGAAAAAGCGCGGGTCTTTCTGGAGCAATCTCAGGTGGTGCGGAGACATTGTTTGGTAAGCAAAAAGCACGTGGAATTGATTTAGTATTACACCGAGTAACCATTGTTTTATCTGTTTTATTCTTCGTTTTAACCCTTGCAGTATCATACTTTAAATTCTAAAGGCGAGCTCACGGAGCTGGTCTTTTTTTGTCGCTTTTGAAAACGTTCTTTTTTGATTAAGAAGGTAATTTGGTTCTCTTCATTTTGTCATAGTGATATAATGAACATTTACCGGAAATTTTACCAACTACGTGCTAAATAAACGTTTGTTTAACTAATCGCTAACGTTGGTAAATGAAGAGATGAAAGAGATTTAAACGAACGTTTGATTAAAAATCATTCTTCGTTACAACATAAGAAAAGAGATATTTTATTGTTTTTCTACTGTACTAAAAATAGTGACAAATTGTTGTGAGAATTAAAGGAGTGAAAGTGATGAAAGTTGCAACACCAAAACCATTTACATTTGAGGGTGGGGAGCGAGCAGTCTTACTATTACATGGCTTTACAGGTAATTCTGCCGATGTACGAATGCTTGGTCGTTTCTTAGAGAAAAAAGGGTACACATGTCATGCACCTCACTATAAAGGTCATGGTGTTCCACCGGAAGAACTTGTACATACAGGTCCAGAAGATTGGTGGAAAGATGTGATGGAAGGATATCAATTCTTAAAAGATCGTGGACATGAAAGTATTGCCGTAGCTGGTTTATCTCTAGGGGGCGTATTTTCTTTAAAATTAGGTTACACTGTACCTATAAAGGGTATCGTGCCTATGTGTGCTCCTATGTACATTAAAAGTGAAGAAGTGATGTATAAAGGTGTTCTTGAATATGCAAGAGAATATAAAAAGCGAGAAGGAAAAACAGCAGAACAAATTGAAAAAGAAATGAACGAGTTTCAAAAAACACCGATGAATACATTAAAGGCACTTCAAGGGTTAATCTCAGATGTACGTGAATCCATTGATATGATTTATGCACCAACATTTGTTGTACAAGCTCGTCATGATCATATGATTAATACAGATAGTGCAAATATTATCTATAATGGTGTCGAATCACTAGTAAAAGATATAAAGTGGTATGAAGAGTCGGGTCATGTCATTACATTAGATAAAGAGCGAGAGCAGTTACACGAAGATGTCTATCAGTTCCTTGAATCACTAGACTGGTAAGACATAAAGGTGTAAGCACATTATTAATAGAAAACGAGTAGAGAAAAGGAGGGAGCGTTTCATGGAACAAGAAATCCAACAACATATCGATCGTTTACTTTCTTTTATGAAAGAAGAGAGCTATAAGCCCTTAACGGTACAAGAATTAGAAGAGGCATTTGGTATTAAAGATTCTGCTGATTTTAAAGAGTTCGTAAAAGCGCTTGTCATAATGGAAGAGAAGGGTCTTGTTATGCGTTCACGCAGCAATCGTTACGGGTTGCCAGAAAGAATGAATTTCGTGCGTGGAAAATTAACAGGTCACGCAAAAGGATTTGCATTTGTTGTACCGGAGGATAAAGAAGCAAGTGATATCTTTATTCCGCCTACGGAGACAAATAATGCAATGCACGGTGATATTGTACTTGCTCGTGTCGTATCAGAGTCTTCAGGTGCTCGCCGTGAAGGAACAATTGTTAAAATTATTGAGCGTGGTATGCAAGAGGTTGTCGGGACTTATTCACAAAGCAAGAGCTTTGGATTTGTAATTCCAGACGATAAAAAAATTGCAAGTGATATTTTTATCCCTAAAAATGCCTCTAAAGGTGCAATTGATGGACATAAAGTGGTTGTGAAATTAACAAGTTATCCAGAAGGGCGTATGAGTGCTGAAGGAGAAGTTGTCACCATTTTAGGCCATAAAAATGATCCAGGTGTGGATATTATCTCTGTCATACATAAGCATGGTTTGCCTCAAGCTTTCCCTGCGGATGCGTTAGAGCAAGCAAATGACACACCAGAAACGATTAGTGAAGCTGATTTAAAAGGTCGTCGAGATTTACGAGATGAAGTCATTGTCACGATTGATGGCGCTGATGCAAAAGATTTAGATGACGCTGTGACAGTGAAGAAGTTAGAGAATGGAAACTACAAACTAGGCGTTCACATTGCCGATGTGTCTCATTATGTGACAGAAGGATCGCCAATTGATGTGGAAGCGGCAGACCGTGGTACGAGTATTTATTTAGTCGATCGCGTAATTCCAATGATTCCTCACCGTCTATCAAATGGTATTTGTTCATTAAATCCACAGGTAGACCGCCTTGTCCTTTCATGCGAAATGGAAGTGAATGCTCAAGGTGAAGTGGTATCGCATGAAATTTTCGAAAGTGTCATCAAAACGACGGAACGCATGACTTATTCAGATGTGAATAAAATTCTTGTGGATAAAGATGAAGAGGTTCTTGCAAGATATGAACAACTTATCCCCATGTTTGAATTAATGGGTGAATTAGCATCTGTCCTACGTACGAAGCGTATGGGGCGTGGAGCCATTGATTTTGATTTTAAAGAAGCGAAAGTATTAGTGGATAAAGAAGGTCATCCTTACGATGTAGAGCTACGTGAGCGTTCAGTAGCAGAGCGTTTAATTGAAGAATTTATGTTATTAGCGAATGAAACAGTAGCAGAACATTTCCACTGGATGAACGTGCCGTTTATGTATCGTATCCATGAAGAGCCGAACGCGGAGAAGCTAAATCGTTTCTTAGAGTTTGTCACAAACTTTGGGTATGTCGTAAAAGGAACGGGTAATGACATTCATCCACGTGCTCTTCAAGATATTTTAGATGCGGTGCAAGGAAATCCAGAAGAAATGGTTGTATCAACGGTCATGCTTCGTTCCATGAAGCAAGCTCGTTATGAAGCGGAAAGCTTAGGGCACTTTGGGTTATCAACAGAGTTTTACACACATTTCACATCACCGATTCGACGTTATCCTGACTTAATTGTCCACAGGTTAATTCGTACGTACTTAATCGAAGGAAAAGTTGATGCAGATACACAAGCAAGATGGAAAGAAGACTTACCAGATATTGCGGAACATTCTTCTAACATGGAACGCCGTGCTGTGGATGCAGAGCGTGAAACAGATGATATGAAGAAAGCCGAATTTATGGCAGATAAGATCGGTGAAACGTTTGAAGGTATTATCAGCTCTGTCACAAACTTTGGGATGTTTGTTGAATTATCCAATACGATTGAAGGTCTTGTACACGTGAGCGACTTAACGGACGATTACTATCGATATGATGAGCGTCACTATGCGATGATTGGGGAGCGCACAGGAAACGTATTTCGTATTGGAGATGAAATTGAAGTAAAAGTAGTTGATGTGAATAAAGATGAACGTTCAATTGATTTTGTGATTGTCGGTATGAAAGAGAACCGCAAACGTATCGCAAAAGACCGCCCAACTGTCATTAACACAAAGAAACGTGACAAAGATAAATCTTCTTCTAAATCAAAAGATGGTTCGAGTCGCAAGAAAGATAACACTGTGGACGGTTGGACAACAGAAAAACCAAAGAAAAAGAAGAAAAAACGATTTTTCGAAAATGCTCCAAAAGCGAAGCGTAAAAAGAAACGAAAATAAAGAATGCGTTTCTTTTAACGGAGGTCTTACTCTACGGTAGTAAGGCCTGCTCGTTTCCATTTGAGTCATTTTATCGAAGAAAGGTAACTGTAGGGAAAGGGGAAGTACAAATGCCAAAAGGTGAAGGAAAGTTAATCGCGCAAAATAAAAAAGCGCATCATGATTACTTCATTGAAGAAACATATGAAACAGGAATCGTGTTGCAAGGCACTGAAATTAAATCGATTCGTAACGGTCGAGTCAATTTAAAAGATGCATTCGCTCGTGTTCAAAATGGCGAAGTGTTTTTACACAACATGCATGTTAGCCCTTATGAACAAGGTAACCGCTACAATCATGATCCGCTTCGTACACGTAAATTGCTGCTTCATAAGCGTGAAATTAGCAAGCTAATTGGGTATACGAAAGAAACTGGTTATTCGCTTGTACCTTTAAAAATTTACTTGAAAAATGGCTTTGCAAAGGTTTTGTTAGGGCTTGGTAAGGGTAAAAAGAAATATGACAAGCGTGATGACTTGAAGAAGAAAGAAGCAAAGCGTGACATTGAGCGTGCATTCCGTGATCAACAAAAGGTTTAGTTTTACAGAAACTTACAATTGCAAAATCTCTATTTTGTGCTATAATAAGAATTGTTGTTAGCCAGTTACAACGTTAACTTTTGCTTAACGAACATTTTCCTAGTAACCCTTTTATATGGGGACGTTACGGATTCGACAGGGATAGTTCGAGCTTGAGTTGCGAGTCGAGGAGATGGCCTCGTAAAAACATCAACGCCAATAATAACTGGCAAATCTAACAATAACTTCGCTTTAGCTGCTTAATAACAGTTTAAAGCGGTTCCTCCCTCCATCGTCCATGTGGTAGGATCAGGGACTCACTTTTAGTGGACTACGCCGGAGTTCGCCGTCTGAGGACGAAGGAAGAGAATAATCAGACTAGCGACTTGGACGCCTGTCGGTAGGCAGAAAAGATCGCGAATTGCTAATATGCCGACTACACTCGTAGAAGCTTAAGTGCCGATATGTCTGGACGTGGGTTCGACTCCCACCGTCTCCACCAAATACATACTTTGGTGGCTACATACGATTATGACACGGACTTACCCATTGTGGTAAGTCCGTTTTTAGTTTGAAAATATTCAAAATAGATCATAAAAGAAGTCTGAAAAATTTTATACATTTGAAAAATTTTATATTGCCTATGTAAAATGACTGCGCTATAATAAATTTATCGAAAGCGCTTTCGGAATAGAGGAGATAAGAAATGATTACAATCTATGATGTTGCAAAAAAAGCTGGATTTTCAAGTACTACCGTATCTAAAGCTCTTAACAACTACTCCGATGTTAGTCAAAAGACAAAGCAAGAAATTTTGAGAGTGGCAGCAGAAATGGGCTACTTACCAAATGCACACGCTCAATCACTTTCTACAAAAAAGTCTTGGACAATTGGTGTCATGTTTTCAGAGGCAAATGGAATAGGGATGAAGCATCCATTTTTCAATGCCATTATTGAAAGCTTTCGAAAATGTGCGGAAAAAGAAGGATACGATCTCATTTTTGCTTCAAGAAACTTGCGAAATCGTGATATTAGCTACTTAGAGCATTTTCAATATCGAGCTGTAGATGGGATTGTTGTAATCTGTTCAGATTCCAAGGATGCTCAAGTTCAAGAGATGATTAACAGCCAACTTCCGATTATTGTGATTGATATGATGGATTCAAATTGTAGCGTTGTTCACTCTGATAATGTTTTAGGAGCTAGTTTAGCGGTCAATTATTTGCATTCATTAGGTCACACAAAGATTGCTCATATTGCGGGAGATCCTGAAACAGATGCAGGAGCAGCAAGGGTTAAAGGGTATACAGATGCGATGAAGAAGTTACATCTTCCTATTCCAGAACAATACTTGATTAATGGTGGGTTGTTCTCCATTCAAGAAGGAAAACAAGCAATGAAACAGCTATTGTCTTTGAGTGAGCCACCAACAGCTGTATTTACAGCAGGTGACCACATGGCAATCGGGGCAATAGAAGCCGTGAAAGAAGAGGGCCTATCTGTACCAGACGATATGTCCATTATTGGGTTTGATGATATCGAAATGGCAAGCTATATTACTCCAAAGTTAACGACGGTTAAGCAGGATACGGAATTGATTGGACAGAGAGCTGCAGAGTTATTATTTAATCAAATAACGAAAAAGCAGAAGGAAATCACATCAGACATTATTCCTGTAGAGCTAATGATTCGAGAGTCATGCAAACCAGTAAAGTAAAAACAAAAAAATAAGGCATTATTTTTTTAAAGCAATTCGAAACCGATTTCGTTTTGTTTCATTTTTCAGTAAAATCGAAAGCGGTTTCTTAACGCGATAAAGATGAGGGGGAGAGAAAAAGATGAAGAAATTAGTCAGTATTGCAATGACAGCTGTATTGTCAGTTGGTGTGTTAGCTGGTTGTTCTAGTAATCAAGAAGCAGGCAGTAAAAAAGACGTTGATTTGAAAGTTTGGTCATTTACAGATGAGTTAAAAAAACCAATCACAAAATTTGAAGAAAAAAATGGTGTGAAAGTTGAATTAACGATTGTGCCAATTGCCGATTATCCAACGAAACTAAAACCAGTACTTGAAAGCGGAGTTGGAGCACCTGATGTATTCACTGGGGAACTTGCATTTATTAAGCAGTGGGTTGACGCAGGATACTGGGAGAATTTATCTGAAGCTCCTTACAATGTAGATGAGAAAGCAGACAAGTATGTTCCTTATGTATTTGATTTAGGAAAAGATAAAGATGGAAATGTAAGAGCGGTTTCATGGCAAACAACGCCAGGAGGTATTTTCTACAAGCGTAGCATCGCAAAAGAAGTACTTGGAACAGATGATCCAGCAGAAGTAGGTAGCATGCTTAATTCGATGGAAAACGTATTTGCAGTGGCTGAAAAAATGAAAGAAAAAGGGTACAAAATGTTCCCTGATGAAGGATCTATTCGCTGGTTCGCACAAGGTGATAACCCTCAGCCATGGGTAAACGGTGATAATGAGTTACAGTTAACGGATGAGAGAATCAATTTCATGGATTATTCAAAAGAGTTAAGAACAAAAAATTATACAGCATTAGCTCCTGAATGGTCACCATCTTGGTTTGAAGCAATGGATAAGTCCGTTAAAGTAAAAGAAAACGGTAGTGAAGTAGATGCACAAGTATTCTCTTATGTTTTACCAACTTGGGGACTACATAGTGTCCTTAAAACGAATGTAAAAGAGTCTGTAGGAGATTGGGCATTAACAAGTGGGCCAGCTTCTTACTTCTGGGGTGGTACTTGGTTAGGTGTATATGGTAAGTCAAAAAATAAAGAGCTTGCGTATGATTTTGTAGAAATGATGACACAAGATGATGAGTTCTTAACAGATTGGGCAAAAGAAACAGGAGATGTTCTATCATATCTTCCTGTAACAGAGAAAATCAAAAGTGACTTTAGCGAAGAGTTTCTTGGTGGTCAAAACAACTATGAGTTCTTCTTAGAGCAATCTGAAAAAATTCAACCAGGTATTGTTACAAAATACGATCAGCAAATTGATACGCTATACGGAAACGCAGTACAGCAATATGTAGAAGGTAAAAAATCAAAAGAAGAAGCGATTAAAGAATTTTATAGCAAAGTAAAGAATGCTTATCCAGATATAAAAGTACCTAATAAATAATTTCTTACAATGTGTTACGAGTGACGTAAATCCATGAGGTCACTCGTAACCATTCACTTTTTAGAAAGAGGGCGGAAACATGAAAAATCTAAACCGATATGGGTACCTTTTTATTGCTCCATTCTGGCTTATTTTTGGCATATTCAGTATTTATCCTGTCGGGCTTACCTTTTACTACAGCTTCACTAACTATACAGGGAGTGGTGTAGCAGAGGTTGTTGGTCTAGAGAACTACAAGAGATTGTTAACCGATACATACTTCGTTGAAGCATTTTTTAATACGTGGAAAATTTGGGGAGTCAATTTCGCGTTACAAATGAGTTTGGCGTTGTTGTTAGCGATGATTTTTTCTGATATGAGAGTCAAGCTAAAGGGACTTGCCTTTTTTAGATCGATTTTTTATCTTCCTAACCTGATCACCATTAGTTCTGTTGCCTTATTGTTTGGTATTTTACTAGATTGGCAACATGGATCATTGAATATGGTGTTAATGAATATCGGGCTTATATCAGAACCGATCAACTGGCTGAATGAGCCAACTTCAGCCCAACTTTCTGTATCACTCATTTTGACATGGATGTGGTTTGGACATTCATTTATTGTCGTGATGGCAGGAGTATCTGGGATTTCAAAAGACTATTATGAAGCAGCGTTAATTGATGGTGCGAACCGTTGGCAAACGTTTACTAAGATTACAGTTCCTTTATTAAAGCCAATCTTGCTTTACATCATGATTACGTCATTAATTGGTGGTCTTCAGTTATTCGACTTACCAATGCTTTTAACAGATGGGATTGGTTCACCAGATGGAGCGCTAAACACGATGGTGCTTTACTTATACAACCAAGCATTTAAATACAACAATTACGGTTATGCATCAGCGGTTGCATACGGTCTATTTGTTATTACACTGATCTTTTCAGCCTTCGTATTTAAAGGGATGTATGGAAATGAACGCAAACAAGGAAGGAAGGTGTAAACCATGTTAGAAAAAGCAACGGTGGAAAAACACGAGAAAAATCAAAAGCAACATGTGCCATTGTCACTAGAGAAGCCTCATAAAAAGGGGCCAAGCATCGTAAAGATCATGATTTATGCATTTCTTATCTTGCTGGCAATCGTTTGCTTTATTCCATTTCTAATGATGATTGTTAATGCAACGCGATCGAATGAAGAAATTTTAACAGGTTTTCAGTTGCTTCCGGGTACTTCTTTAGTTGAAAACTATCAAACGATGATGAGCTACATTAACATTTGGGCAGGCTTTAAAAATAGTTTAATTATTTCTGTTCTTGTGACAGTTTTATCTGGTTATTTTTCAGCATTAACAGCATATGGATTTGCCTTTTACACGTTTAAAGGAAAGAATTTCTTGTTCGTCTTTATGTTGATTATGATGATGGTACCAGGACAACTAGGGTTAATTGGATTTTATGAATTAAGTAAAAATTTAGGTATTTTAGACACGTACATTCCATTAATCGTACCTGCAATTGCCAGTCCCTTTGTCGTATTCTTTTTACGCCAGTACATTCAAACAACGCTTCATCCGAGTTTAATTGAAGCATCTCGAATTGATGGGGCAAGTGAATTTAAAATTTTTCACACGGTTGCGATTCCAATTATGATGCCGGCTATCGCGACAATGTCGATCTTTACATTTATCGGATCTTGGAACAACTACATCGTTCCATTGGTCGTTTTATTCTCACCAGAAAAATATACGTTACCAGTTTTAATGGGCTTCTTAAAAGGTTCACAAGTCGCTCAAAACTTAGGTTCTATGTATCTAGGTATTGCGATATCGGTTGTGCCAATTATGGTTGCATTCTTATTCCTATCTAAATATATCGTTAACAGCATTTCAGCAGGGTCAATCAAAGAATAGAGGAGAGAAAAGACATGACATTTACGAAAGAATTTACATTTGGAACGGCAACATCTTCTTATCAAATTGAAGGAGCGTATGCAGAAGGCGGACGAACAGCGTCTATTTGGGATATGTTTTGCGATATTCCAGGAAGAGTATACAAGCAACATAATGGAGATGTTGCTTGTGACCATTATCATCGATTTGAAGAAGACATTCAGCATATTAAAAATCTAGGTGTAGACACGTACCGCTTTTCTATTGCATGGCCGAGAATATTCCCTCAAAAAGGCGTGTTCAATGCGGAAGGAATGGCATTCTATAAAAAATTAACATCTCGTTTGTTAGAAGAAGGCATCAAGCCAGCTGTTACGCTTTATCACTGGGACCTTCCGATGTGGGCACATGAAGAGGGGGGCTGGACGAATAGAGAGTCAGTTGAATGGTTTGCCGACTACGCAAAAGTGTGTTTTCAAGAATTAGACGAATATGTTGATTCTTGGATTACACACAATGAGCCATGGTGTGCTGGATTTCTAGGTTATCATCAAGGTGTTCATGCTCCGGGACATCAAAATTTAGAAGAAGCATTAAAAGCGGTTCACCACATCCTTTTATCTCACGGGAAAGTGGTACAAATACTGAAGGAAACGTTCCAATCTAAAACACCAATTGGGATTACACTAAATCTTTCTCCAGTGTATGCAAAAACAGATTCAACAAATGATCAATTAGCTGCTAACAATTCAGACGGATATTCAAATCGTTGGTTTTTAGATCCAGTGTTTAAAGGGCAATATCCAACAGATATGATGAATTTGTTCTCTAAGTATGTACATTCTTACGATTTTATCCAATCAGGAGATTTGGATTTAATTTCAATTGATTGCGATTTCTTCGGGATTAACTTTTATAGCCGTGGCTTAGTAGAGTTTAACGCAGCATCAGACTTTATGTATCAAGGCGCATATTCCGATTATGAAAAAACAGGAATGGGCTGGGATATTGCACCAGAAGAGTTTAAGGACTTAATTCGACGTTTAAGAAACGAGTATACAGACCTGCCAATTTATATTACAGAAAACGGAGCAGCGTTTGATGATGAAGTAGAAAATGGACGAGTACATGATGTGAAGCGTGTTGACTATGTGGAGAAGCACCTACAAGCTGTTTCTGAGTTAAATGAAGAAGGCATGAATATTCAAGGTTATTATCTGTGGTCATTGCTAGATAACTTCGAATGGAGTTTTGGATACGATAAGCGATTTGGAATCATTTACGTAGACTTTGATTCACAAGAACGAATCTGGAAAGATAGTGCGTATCGTTATGCTGAAATTATTAAGAATAGAAGTTTAAAAGTACCTTCAACAACTGTTGAGTAAAAAGGGGTAATCGGTGTGAAAACAAAAGAGATTCAAGTTATTCAAACGGCTAAAGACACAGATGATCGCTTATCAGCAAAAGAGCCTCTATCTTTTCAATCGAATGCATCACTTGGAGAAACAGTGATTACACTAGATGAGCACCAAACATTTCAAACGATGTTAGGGTTTGGTGGAGCTTTTACAGAGTCATCAGCTCATGTATTATCTCAAGTGAATCCTGAACTGCGTAATCAGGTCATCAACCGTTATTTTAATCCTGCCGAGGGACTTGGTTATCGATTTGGTCGTACGCATATTAATAGCTGTGATTTTTCTCTTGGTAATTATACGTATGTAGATGAACATGATGAGTCGCTAGCTAGCTTTTCAATTGAACGAGAAACAAAACTCGTGATTCCGTTCATAAAAGATGCGATGAGGGTTGCAGGAGAGCCATTATCTATTGTGGCTTCTCCTTGGAGTCCGCCACCATGGATGAAAGATACGAACGAAATGAATAACGGTGGAAAGCTGTTACCTGAATATCACTTAGCTTGGGCAGAATACTATGCGAAATACATCAAAGCGATGGAAGAAGAGGGAATCGACATATGGGGAGTCACCATTCAAAATGAGCCTGAAGCAAAACAAGTATGGGATTCTTGTTTATACACAGCGGAGGATGAGAGGGACTTCATTAAGTATTATTTAGGACCAGCTCTAGCCGAGTCAGGATATGAAGATAAAAAAGTGATTATATGGGATCACAATCGAGACAACATCTATGAACGAGCAAAGGTCATCTTAAGCGATGAAGATGCCGCTAAGTATGTATGGGGTACAGGTGTTCATTGGTACGTGTCAGAAGAATTCGAGAACTTATCAAAAGTTCACGATGCATTCCCTGACAAACATTTAATCTTTACAGAAGGTTGTGTTGAGGGTGGTGTTAAGCTAGGTGCTTGGCATACAGGTGAACGATACGGCCGAAACATCATTGGAGATTTAAACAACTACCTTGAAGCTTGGATTGACTGGAATCTAGTTTTAGATGAAAAAGGTGGCCCAAACCATGTTGGGAATTATTGTGATGCTCCTGTTATTGTAGATGTAGAACAACAACAAGTTCATTACAATAGTTCGTATTATTACATTGGTCATTTCAGTAAATACATTCAACCAGGTGCAAAGCGTATCTTGTGCAATGTATCTAGTGACAACGTTTTAGCAACAGCATTTAAAAATGAAGACGGTACGATTGTAGTTGTACTGATGAATGAGCGAGATGATGCACATACGATTACATTATCTATGTCAGAACGAAGTACGACTACGACAATCCCAGCTCATTCTATTTCTACATTTATTTTATAAAGTGTGAGACTCACAGGTACTCGTTTCATGTCCTGTGAGTTTATTATGACTACTTTAGAAAGCGGTTTCAAAAAATAAAAGAAAGCGAGTGTAGATAGTGAGAAGTTATACGTTTAAGAAATCCATTTCTACTATTTTAATTAGTTCAATCATGTTAACTTCTTTCTTCACTAGTGTTTCTGCTGCAGAGGGTAAGGTCATCGACGTGAAAAAAGATTCAGAGGTACAGGCAACTGTTAAAAAAGATTATCGTCAAAAACCCACAAAAGAAATGTGGACGCAAGTTTGGGGAGATGAATTCAATGATGGACAAATCGACTCTTCTAAATGGACATTTGATTTAACAAATGGCCATTCAGTTGGATTACCTGGATGGGGAAACAATGAGTTACAGTATTATACAAATCGTGTTGAAAATGTAAGAGAAGAAGATGGAAATTTGGTCATCGAAGCACGAAAAGAAGAGTATGAAGGATTTGGTTACACATCTGCTCGTATTAAAACAAAAGGGTTGTTTAGTAAGAAGTACGGTAAATTTGAAATTCGTGCAAGTGCTCCGACTGGAAAAGGATATTGGCCTGCGATTTGGATGCTTCCTGAGAAAAATGTTTACGGAGGATGGGCTGCCTCTGGTGAAATTGATATTATGGAAGGTTGGGGAAGCAGACCACATACAATTGCTGGAACAATTCACTATGGTCAAGAATGGCCGAATAATGGATACAGTGGCGCAGAATACGAGTTTACAGATGGGAGTACAATTGAAGACTTTCATACGTATGCAGTTGAGTGGGAGCCAGGTGAGATTCGTTGGTATGTAGATGGAGAGTTGTATAGCGTAAAGAACGATTGGTATAGCCAAAGTCCAGGTCAACCAGCGAATAATGCCTATCCAGCTCCGTTTGATGAAGAGTTCCATCTTATTATGAACTTAGCTGTTGGTGGGAATTTTGACGGGAATCCGGAAGCTGACACAATGTTTCCAAAATCAATGAAAATTGATTATGTGCGTGTATACGAACTAACGGGGCGTGAATACCGCGAGCCAGTACCGCCAACAATTGAAAAAGAAGCATATTTGCCAGGTGCGAAGCTTCCACAAGAGGATGGGAACTTAATTTATAATAATCGTTTTACTGAAGATGTAGAAGGAGATGCTGGTATGGGTATTCCTAGAACAGCTCATTGGGCACTCTTTGAAGAATATGGTACGAGTAACAATGCTAAGGTGTCTATTGAAGACATTGATGGTGATCCATTCTTAAAAGTGGACATTAAAGACGCTGGTGGTCAGGTCTATTCTGTGCAGCCGCAAGCGATTGTTTCGCTAGCGAAAGGTCGATTTTATAAGCTCACCTTTGATGCGAAAGCAGAAGACGTAAGAAAGATGATTGTGAAAGTAACAGGTGGTGAATCCGTCGGCTATGCAAGCTATTCACCAAGTTTAGTCGCACATGTAACCGAAGAAGTGCAAAGATACGAAATTCCATTTCAAATGAAGAGTGCCTCTGATAATGCTGCTCGAGTTGAGTTTAACTTAGGAACAGACAGCAAAACGACATGGATCGGAAATGCCCGATTACAAGAAGTAGAGGATATTCCGTTTAATGATGATGTGTTGAAGACACCGCTAGCTGATGGAAATCATCTGTACAATGGTAGCTTTGATATCGGAGAAGCGGACGGAATGAGCTATTGGCATTTAGTACACAATGGTAAAGCTGTCCCTTCTAGTAGCGTTGATTCAGAAAAACGTGAATTAACAATCGATATTGGAAAGCCTGGTAAAAAAGTAGAGGATATTCAGCTTGTACAAAGAGGCATCCTTATTTCAAAAGATGATCGTTATAACGTTAGCTTTAAAGTAACTTCTTCTCATGACAATAAGGTAAAAGTGAAGATTGCTAACAAAGACGGAGAAGCGTATGCAAGTGAAGAAGTTAAATTGTCAAAAGGTGAGCAAATGGTTACATTACCTTTTGAAAAACTATCAGATGATTCGAATGCACAGTTTATTCTTGAACTAGGACATGCGAAAGGTACAATCAAGTTAGACAATATGAGATTAGCGCGTAAATTTTCACAGAATAATAGCTAATTAAACTAGGTGAATTCATTCTCTCTGAATGTTTCCTCAACGTAAAAAAATCCGACATGACCGTCCTGCTGTCATGTCGGATTTTTTTAAAATTTATTAACAATACTCGTTTTTGTAATAAAAGTTTAAAATTGTCAGTCATCTTGTTATGATAAAATAGTAAAAATAACAAACGGGGGAGGACATACAAATGTTTAAAAAGATAGCTTCAGACGCATTAGGGTTATCAGATATCGGGAAAATTATCAGTCCAGCTGATTATGATAAAACAGATGCAGATGATTACGTGATGCATGAAGATGGGGAGAAGATTTACTTCCTAATCAAAACGAAAGCTGATGAATATTGCTTTACAAATTTAGCGGTTATCCATGTAGACGGTGCGAATGCTGTCTCTTCAAAGCGTGTTCTTAAGCGCTATCCGTATTCTCAACATAAAATCTCAAACGTGTTTCTTGAAACAGCTGGTAAAATCGACATGGACGTTGAAATTAAGTTTATGTTAGGAAATCAACCATTTGACATTGATGTGCATAAAGAGCAAATCGAACAATTAAAAGACTTATACAAAGCACTTCTTCGTATTGCAGAAATGACGCATGAAAATCAAATTTATATGAAGATGGCTTCTCAAAGCTTAGATAAAGCGGTTAACATTTTACAAAATGCTAGAACAGACGATAACAAGTTAGCCGTGACATATCGTGAACTAACAGACTTTGGCTTTACATGGCTAACATCTGTTCATGACCAATACCACGTAAAAGATTTTGGCGATGTATTTGAAAAATACATTAATAACTAATAAAAAGCATCAAGCTGTTTTATCCACAGCTTGATGCTTTTTACTTGCTCGCTTCTACGTTAAAGGAATGAGTTGAGCGTAGCTGACGATATTTTGTATAAAAGAGGGTTGTCATGAAAATAGATACTGCTCCAAACAGGACCGTCATTAACTGTAAACCGATTGCGTCCAATAAAAATCCTGTAACGAGTAAAACAACTTGGAAAATAAGACGGTCAAGCATGTTTCGAAACGAGAAAAAGCGTCCATGAAACTCTTTTGGTACTTTTGTTTGAAAAATAGTTGCAGCTGTTGGAAAGAAGCAACCTACTGCAAAACCAAAGATAGCAAAAGCTAAAACAGATAAAAATGGGATATCTGCGAGGTAGAGAAGTAATTGAGAAAATCCAATGATAAATGAACATCCAAATAAAATTTTATAAGGTGATATTTTTTCTTCCATCTTTTTCACAAAAAGTGTTCCTAAAATAAACGTAATTCCTTCTGCTGTATATATCCAGCTTTTAATGGCTGAACTATCTTGCAACTCACTGATATTAATTACCATTAAATTGAATCCACCAATAAATAAAAGCGGAATCAATGTCATAACCAATGTCATAAACACAATCGGAAGTCCTTTAATAATTGGAAATACTTCTTTAAATCCAGCTTTGGAAACTTCGCCGTCTTTTGTCTCTTTTTCTTGTTTCGTCTCATCAATGGTTAAAAACCACGTTAAAATAAATAATCCAAGATAGGCAATTAAGGAGGTGATGTAAAGCATTGATAAAGACATCACTACTAAAAAGATACCAGCAACAGCTGTTCCTAAGATACGCGATAACGTCGAGACATTCATATAGATACCATTTAGCTGTAATAAATCTTTTTCCTCTACTACAAGCGGAATCGCTGCTTGAAGAGCAGGGAAGTAAAAGGCAGCCGATATTTGAATACAAATAAGAAAGACAACCATCCACCAAACAGATCCTGTCTCAATGGCAATTAACATAAAAACTACACTGAAACTGCGTGTGAATCCAGAAATAAGCATAACCGTTTTCTTATTTGCTTGATCCGTAAGTCGACCCGCTAACGGTCCAAATGCAATACCTGCTAGAAGTCCAACAGCTAAAATGACCGACTTTAAAAAGTCAGAGGGTACTTTTTCTTGCATAAATTCTAAGTTTCCAATGATACCAAGCCATAAGCCAAGTCCTGCGATAAATTCTCCTGCTAATAGAATCCATACATTTTTGTTTTTCCACATGTGCATAAGCCTCTCTGTTAAAATTATTTCGTTTTCCTAAATATACTTCACTTTTTTATATTTAGGAAACTATTTTTCAATGATTTTAGGAAAAAATACCTTTTTTTAATATTTTAATTGAAAATGATAATCTTTATCAACTATAATAACATAAAACAATCAGTTAAAGGAGAGATTATTTATGTTTGTGCAATTAAAAACGATTCTTGTGACGGAAGGACATGCTGAAGAAATGGTCGAACGTTTTGCCGCAGAAGGGATTATCGAACAACAACCGGGCTTCCTAGATTTAAGTGTATTGAAAAAGAAGCAGCGAAAAGGGAACGAAGAAGTGTTAATTATGATTCGTTGGGAATCAGAAGAAGCATGGAAGGCATGGGAAACAAGTGATGTTCACCTTGCTGGTCATCGTGCGAATCGAGGTAAGCCATCTCCATCATTTATTTTAGAAAGTCGTCAAGATGTTTTTCACGTTTTAGGACAGAAGTTTTATACAGAGCCAACTCTTCGTTAAGAATGAAGCATTTGGACATAGAAGTGACGGAGAAGGAAGGTGTTACAAATGGGTGGTCTTCATTCATTTCACTCAACTTCGGTATCTTGTTTAACGATACGAGCAGGAAAAACACAATGGATTAATGACGATGAGAAGCAATTAATGCTTTTATATATCGCCTCAGGTGATGGTCAGCTTTCAACAGAACAAGAACGAATTCCCTTAGTAGAAGGAAAATGTTATTGGGTGACAAAATCAAGTATGCTTGTCGCGTCTGCTAACTTGTTAACAGTGTACACGATGTCTTGGATTGAAGATAAACTAACAAATAATTGGTTAGGTGAGTTGCAAAAAATTCCACTTGCTAGTCAGTCGCCAGCTAGAGTGATTCCTCTGTATGAGGATTTGCTTCTTTTGCAAAATAAGCCTTCTTTTTCAGAGAAATGTCGGTTTCAAGCCACTGTATGGAATGTGATGTCAGCTTTAACAGATGTAACGGAAGTGGACAATATGGAAGAAGCGGTATCGTTTATTCGCCAAAATCTCTCACAACCTTATTCCGTTACCGAGCTTGCTGCACGAGCAGGAATGACACCAACCTCATTTTCAAGAGCGTTTCGCAAAAAAGTAGGAATGTCTCCAAAAGAGTTTTTAAATGAAGAGCGAATAAAAGTGGCAAAAGAGTTGATGATTCAAAAAAAAGGAATGACAACAAAAGATATAGCGCACCATGTTGGAGTTCAAGATGAATTCTACTTTAGTCGTTTGTTTAAGAAAAAAGAAGGAGTGCCGCCTACTATTTATATGAAGCGAGCAGATGAGCGCGTAGCGGTTATCAGTCAGATGTTCCTTCAAGACCATCTGTTGTCTTTAGGTATTCAACCAGTAGCAGCGCCTGCTTATCCATCGTTATTTCCATTGACAAACGGTGTTCCATCTTATCTGTCCAAACAATTAGAAGGAACGTTTCTGTTGAACGCTGAACAAGGAATTGAAAAATATGAAGTTCTACATACAATGCCTGACCATATTATTAAAACGCCTTTGCATCATAAAGAGCAATCAATCTTATGGGGGCGTGATTCAAATGTACATGCTATAGACGTTCAAGAAACATGGGACGGGTACTTGCAACAACTATCCGTCTTATTCAATAAGGAATGTCATGTAGAAACCGTGATGGAAGAAATACGTATGATTGAAAACCAAGTAAAAAATCAGATTTGTTCTACGATTAAAACAGGAAAGTGGGCCGTTTTGTGGATTCGCTCTGATGAAATTCGTTTATATGGTTATTCTGGTCATGCTTGTATCGATTTACTTTTTACAAGGTTAGAGTTTGAGCCTCATCCATCTTTACCGAAAGAACAATATCAAATCGTAGAAGTAGAAGACCTTGTTTTGCTGAATCCAGACAAGGTGTTAATTTTGTGGAGTCATGAATCAGATGTGTTGAAAGTATCAAGCTCTCCACAATGGTCGTTTATTAAGGCTGTACAAACTGGAAACGTTTACTGTCCAAATAGTATAGAGTGGGATCCATGGGGTCCGATTGGTCGAAAGCATATGCTACAAAGTTTAGTCTCTTTTTTTGAAGGTAGCGCGTAATATTCAACGTGACAGGATAAAAAAGAAACCAAGAGAATTATTTGTCCATATAATATGTTCGAAATTTCTATGTTCAGTTTAATTGATAATATTTATCATTGAGAATGAATTTCAATATTAGTTACTTTTTAGATAAACCTTATTAAATAAATAAAAATTGTTCGGGTCATCGAGCAATTTTTTTAAAATCAATTGAGAATGATTCTCTTTTGTTAGGACGATCGAATCAAGGAAGGATGGAATTATGGTTCAGATAGCTAAACAGATAGCAGAAAATGCCTCTTTTCAAGCGTTTGTAAATAGTTACATACGTGAGGTCAATGAAGGCCATTTAGTGGAGACAGAGGAATGGATGCGAGAACAAGCATTAACGTATCTTGTAACGGGTGGGCATGTGCTTGAACTGCATTTGCCGCATCAATCGCTTCGTTTAGCGCTAGAAGTCGACTATTTATCGTTAGTGGGTAGGCACTCTTTTGGTTTTATTTTTAAATATGACGAGCGTAACAAGTCATGGCAACAGGAAGGTCGGTTATCGGTCATGATGATGTTAACACAAGAGTTACATTTACAAGCAAAATCTAATGGCTGCTCATCACTTGCTTCTCATTACGATGAACTTCTTCTTCGTTTAATTGAAAGCTATCATACGATGACAACATATGTTGAAAACCGAAGCAAAGAGGCGGAGAAGCTGTATTCAGGAAGCAGTCGCTTTATTGACACGGAACAGTCTTTGCTATTTGGACATTGGCTACATCCTACCCCGAAAAGCCGACAAGGGATGGCGAGTTGGCAACATAACAGTTATGCACCAGAACTTTGCGGAACCTTCCAATTGCATTATTTTAGTGTGAATGCCGCTTACGTTCAAGAAGCCTCTGTTCTAAAAAAAAGTGCAACAAATTTAATAAAAGAAGAGCAACCACTAGTGAAAGTGAAAGAAGGGCACCATCTCATTCCAATGCATCCACTTCAAGCACAATGGTTGTTACAACAAACATATGTAAAAGAAGCGATGAAAGAAGGAATCATTGAAGATTTAGGTACTCTTGGTAAACAGTTCACGCCTACTTCTTCTATTCGAACAGTTTATAACGAACATGGAAAATGGATGTACAAATTTTCAATTCCGGTAAAGGTAACCAATTCTTTACGGGTAAACCGTCTTCATGAATTAAAGGCCGGTGTGATCATGGCAGGCTTGCTAAAGAAGGGAGATTTCTTGAGAAAACATCCAACATTTCGTGTAATGGATGACCCTGCTTATGTAACCGTTACGCTACCTAATCAAAGTGAGGAAACAGGCTTTGAAGTTATCGTTCGCTCTAACTCGTTCCCAAAAGGAAAAGATGAGGGAGTAACTTCGATTGCTGCTCTTGTTCAAGATCCATTACCAGGTAGTCAATCTCGACTGAAAGAGATTATTTTACATCTTGTAAAGTCAGAATCGCGTTCGAAAGAAGAAGTTAGTCTAAAGTGGTTTCGAACGTATTGGGAATGTTCAATTGATCCGCTGATTCGCCTTTTTGATGAGTACGGGATTGCATTAGAAGCTCATCAGCAAAATAGTGTCCTCAATGTATCGGCAGGTTACCCGACAGCTTATTATTACCGTGATAATCAGGGCTTTTATTTATCATCGACTTATCGAAATCAATTGCTTTTTCAGGAAGAAAACTTAAAAGATGCACCTGAACTTTTTTATGAAGATCATGTGATAAAAGATCGCTTTGCTTACTACTTGTTTATGAATCAATTATTCTCGATTATTCATCGATTTGGGGTAGACGGTCTTTTAGAGGAAGAAAAGTTAGTTGAAGAAGTCATAAATAAGCTGAACGAGCTTCATCGAGAATTAAGCGGCGTCGGAAAAGAGTTTGTAGACATGATGCTTCACCAACCAGAGTTAGCATGTAAAGCGAACTTATTAACTCGCTTTCATGATGTAGATGAGTTAGAAGCAGAGCTTGAACAAGCTGTCTACACAACGGTATCAAATCCATTTGTGGAATATAAAAAATGGCTTCAGGGAGAGGAAAACTATGCTTCAGCACTTATGCTCTAAAACAGAATTGAGAGTGAAACGTCAATTACTTGAAGCCATGCTGTTTGAACAGTTGCTTCCGTATGATCGTGAAGGGGATACGTTTCGTCTATATGGGAGCTATGGCACTTATGAATGCAAAGGGAAACGAGGAGCTTTTAATCGCTTTCGTATACAAGAAGAGTGCATGTATCAAATTGAGAAAGATGGTTCATTGGTGGAGATTGCACTTGAACAGTTGGTGGAGGAATTAACGTCTGAACAATCAACGAAAGCGCGATTATTAAACGAGCTTGAACAAACAATTCGTTTAACAGAGTGGAATGAATTAAACCTCGCTCCACCTCTTGGATCGAGAAGAGAGCTCTCTTATGAAGAGTTAGAATCTGAAATTATAGAAGGACACCCGTATCACCCTTGTTTTAAAGCCAGAACCGGCTTCACGATTTCAGACCATCAGCGATTTGGGCCAGAAGCAAAGCAATCTTTTGCTCTTCAATGGCTCGCTGTTCGTCGTAAAGATATAAATTTTTCTTTTCCTTATGAAGAATGTGATTTTTGGAAGAATGAAGTGGGTGAAGAGGCATGGAATCGCTTTATTATTCAATTGAAGCAAGTTGATAAACAAATCAGTGACTATACATTTTTACCTGTTCACCCTTGGCAATGGTCCTCCTTAGTCAAAAGTAAAATGCTTGACCAAATGCTGAAAAATGAAGACATCATTCCTTTGAAATATAACGGAGATTTATATCGAGCAACGCAATCTGTGCGTACGTTATGGAACGACACACAACCTGAAAAGGCACATGTGAAACTGTCTATGAACATGGTGAACACGTCATCTCTTCGAACACTTGCTTCACATTCTGTTTGTACAGCTCCTCACCTTTCAGCGTGGCTAAACCGAATTGTTGAAGGGGATTCATATTTACACTCATCACTCATTTTGCTAAAAGAGTACGCAGGAGCAATTTATGAGCCGAAGGATGAGCAAGTAAGAGAGAAAATGGACGGACAGCTTGGTGTCATATGGCGTGAAAACATTCGAACGTATATGAAAGAGGAAGAAAAAGCCGTTCCTTTTACAGCTCTTCCGTTGTTAGAAAGAGATGGAGAGCTTTTCATCACACCATGGTTAAGGAAATACGGCATAGAGAAATGGATCGAACGCTTTGTAGAAGTAGCGATTCTCCCCGTTTGGCATCTTCTAGTTGCCCATGGGGTAGGAGTAGAAGCGCATGCACAAAACATGGTGCTATTACATGAAGATGGGTGGCCAACTCGAGTCGTTCTTCGCGATTTTCATGAAAGTGTGGAATATGTAGAGTTCTACTTAACGAGCCCCGCTATTCTTCCAGACTTTCAACGTTTGCATCATTCTTATAAAGAGGCTCCAAACAATCAATATTATTGGATGTCTTCTGTAGAGGGGTTAAGGGAGCTTGTGATGGATACGTTGTTTGTTTTTCATTTAAGCGATTTATCATTTGCTCTTGAAGCATATGAAGGGTACAAAGAGCACTTATTTTGGACACGAGTCCATACAAGCATCGAGAAACACCTCGAACGTTTTCCTTCTTTACGAGAGCGTCATGAACAGCTTCGGATGAATCAACCGCGTATTTATACAGAATCACTATTAATGAAAAAAGTAAGTGCGAAAAAGCAAGAGAGTTATCGCCATCTCGTAGTCAATACGCTGGCAATGATTTAAAAGAAAAAGGAGATCGTTATCATGTTTTTTGTGAATGATCAGTACTACACGAGAAAAGATGTAGAGAAGCAACATAGGAAGTTTGCAGAGATGGCTATTTTACAAAACGTTGAACATAAACGAATCGCTGTTTGTCTTCCTAATACATTTGAGTGGCTAGCATTTTGTTTGTATATGAAAGAAAAAGGCGGTTCAGTTGTTCCTATTCACCCTGCAACTCCGAAAGAAGCAGCACTTCGTTTTGCGAATGCAACATCTAGTCACGTTTTATTTTTTGAATCACTTGAATTCCCAATCGAGTTATCACAAACAAGAAATGATCGAGAAGGTGTACTCGTTCAAATGAGCTCTGGAACAACAGGGAATCCGAAATGCATCGAACGATCATGGGAATCGATTGAAGAAGAGCTTGAAAGTTATGTATCCGTTTGGCCCATCGATAAAGGTGCGACATCGATTATCGCTTGTCCTGTTACTCATTCATATGGGTTAATTAGTGGGTTCTTATCTTGCTTAGAAAGAGGGGCGGAACCAGTCGTTGTGACAAATTTAAATCCTAAGTATGTGATCAAAAAATTAGTTCAACAGCCTGTTCATATTCTATATGGAGCTCCAGCACTTATTTATACACTGATACGTCTGTTACCTAAAGAACAACGATTACATGCTGTCATGACTTCAGGAACAGTGATCCCTGCGAGTTGGTTGTCACTTTTACAAGAAGTATCCGATTATGTGTTTCAACAGTATGGATGCTCAGAGGCAGGTTGTGTCGCGTTTCATCCTCGTGTAGAAGCACCTGAAGAAATGGGATATGCACTGCCACATGTAACGGTACAAGCAGGAAAACAGAAGGAACAACCAGGGGAAATCATCCTTCGCACATCTTCACGTGTTATTTCGACGAAGGACTTAGGCTACATGAAAGAGGACGGGACGTTGTGTTTCGTGTCACGGATGGATGACACCATTAATGTAGCGGGGTTAAATGTATATCCTCAAGAAGTCGAACATGTTCTAATGGCGGAGCCAAGAATAGACGAAGCGGTTGTTTACAAAAAACAAGATGTCTATGCAGGAGAGCGTGTATGCGTACAATTTGTTGCAAGTGAAGCGGTAGAAGAACAGGCCTTAAGACAATGGTGCAAAGGGCGATTGTCACCCCACCAAGTACCAGTTGAATTTGTTCAAGTGAAAGAAATTGCGAAATTACCAAATGGAAAAGTGAGCAGAAAGTTACTAGGAGGAATACTAGTATGACGAGAGAGCAATTACTGCAAAGCGTGTATGACATCATGAAAGATAAATTAGAACTGCCAACGTTATCCTCATTTAACGAGAGTGCCCGTTTAAATGAGGATTTGTACATGGACTCTATTATGATTCTTCAACTTCTTTTACATGTAGAGCTCGACTTAGGGATTGGTGTTCCTGATGAAGTACTTTCGCCAAAAGAACTTCACACTGTTCGAACATTAATTGACTTTTTAGATCGTCTTCAAAAAGCGGAGGAACATGCATGATTAAAGTACATTGTTTTGTGAGTTGTGTATGTGAAGTCATTAAAAAGGCGTCAAATGTGGATCATCGACCGTATTACTTTGGCGTATGGGATGCAGATTTTGATGTGCTTGAAGGGGCGGTATTAAGTTATCATTCCGAACGAATTGATCACGATTTTTTCAAGAATTGGTATGAGTTATTATATGGAATTCAGCTTCATCAATGGTACGACGAAGAGCAGTCTAAAGAGGAAAACGTACAGCGTATGCTTGAGCTAATTGAAAATAAGCCTAATTATCGCCATGTGATGGTGATGATTGATCTTTCCATGTTACCAGAACGAGAAAATAAGTTTCATCAGCGTCCTTTTCCACATTATGTCATGTTAGATACGACAGAAAAAGAAGATGAATGGTTTATGTTTGATCCTGATTTTCGTTGGAAAGGTGTTTTACCAAAAGATAAAATTTTAGGTGCGATACGTGAACCATCTGTAAAAGGTGGCTATTATTTTGATGCTGATCATATTACGCCAACATCATCTGAGACGATTGAAGCTTATTTTAAAACATGTTTAAAGCATCATGAAAACCCAATGACCGATGCTGTTCGATTCATCGTAAAAGAATATACAACAGGTAATGAAAAACACCGATTATCTGAATTAACAACAGCCTTAAAACAACTACCGGTTCTTGCGATTCGAAAATATGCGTATGAGCATGCTTATGCGTACTTTTGGGAGTTACTTGGTTATGAGGAAGATGACTTTGAAGCATGGTGTGACGAGATTGAACTGCTCGTAAAAGGTTACACAACGGTTCAATATCGTGCCATGAAGCTTGCGTTGACCGGGAATCTTGAGGATGCAAAGGGAATTTATGAAAAGTTAGATGAGCTAGATGAGCGAGAGTTTACGATTAAACGTGGACTACAGAAATGTTTTGATGAGTGGTGTCAGCAGCGGGAACAGCGCGTGCTGATTTCGAGTTACTATTGAAACGAGAGACGGAGGAATTAATCAATGAACCTTTCTATATGTACCATTTCATTTCGTCATCATCTTCATTCACTAGATCATCTAGCACAATGGGCGAAAAAGCAACAATTTCAAGGGATTGAACTTTGGGGAATTCATGCGAAACATTTAGCAGATGACCTTTCCTATCATGCAGAGTGGCTACAATCATATGGGCTGTACGTCAGTATGCTGAGTGATTATCTTCCGTTAGAGGCATCATCACTTGAGATGGTCGATGCTGTGCAAACATTATCATCTCTTGCACAGCGATGGGGAACGAACAAAATACGCACATTTGCTGGGCAAAAAGGAAGTAGAGAAACAGGTCGAGAAGAACGAACGTATCTTGTGAATCAGCTTCGTCTCATTTGTGAGCACCTTTATGAAAGAGGTCAATACGTGCTTGTAGAAATTCATCCTAACACGTTAACAGATACACTTTCTTCTACGGTGCAATTTTTAGAAGAAGTCGATCATCCAGCTCTACGTGTAAACTTTGATGTTCTTCACATGTGGGAATCAGGTGCTGACCCAATCGAGGCAGCTCAAGTGCTTCGTCCGTTTATTTCGCACTTTCATTTAAAAAATGTTGCATCACGTGATGATTTATCTGTTTTCGCACCTCAAAATGTGTATGCTTCGGCAGGCTCAAGAGAAGGAATGGTACCGTTATTTGATGGAGCCGTTGATTACCATGCGTTTCTATCATCCATTGCTCCAATTATGAAGATAGATGCATCTCTTGAATGGTTTGGTCCAAACGTGAAAGAAGTGTTAGCTAGCGACAGAGAGCAAATAAATCGCACCATACATGCAACGAATATTCACCTATCTTAACGAAAACCTCTTATGACACCGTCTTTCGATGTGTGTAGTAAGAGGTTTTATTTATAAGAAATGTCTAAGTCGTTGCATGATCGTTATTTTCTTTCCTAACAGAAACAAGTGACAACAAAAGTAGTAAATTTTTACAAAAAGGGTAATAGAATAAGGGGAAATGGACCACGACATGAGTGAACAGTTGACGTGAACATATAAACACTCTGGTGACATGCTTTCAAGATTGTCACAAGAGCTTTACGAAACATGGAAAGTGTAAGGGTCTTTTTAACGCAGGAAAGGGGGAGGGGACGGTGTATCAAAAAGAATTATTTGTGTTTAACGACGATCAACCGGTCTCAGCAATCATACGTAACTATGAGAAAGAAGATTTTTCAGCGTTAATAAGGGTTCAACAAGAAAGCTTTCCACCTCCGTTTCCACCTGAATTATGGTGGAATACAGAACAGTTAGCAAACCATGTAAATCTATTTCCAGAAGGGGCACTGTGTATCGAAATCAATGGAGAAATCGTCGGTTCGATGACAGGATTACTCGTAAACTTCGATCCGAATCATCCAAATCATTCATGGGAAGACATCACGGATAATGGGTATATCAACAATCATGAGCCCAATGGGAATGCGTTGTATGTTGTTGATATTAGTGTATGTCCTTCGTATCGAAAGCTTGGTCTTGGTAAATGGCTGATGTTGTCAATGTACGAAGTGGTCGTTCAGCGAGGTGTAGAACGATTACTAGGTGGAGGGAGGATGCCAGGCTATCATAAGCAAGAAAGGAATATGACAACAGAGCAATATATACATGCTGTCATGAAAGGACAATTAAAAGATCCGGTTATCACGTTTTTACTTCGGTGCGGACGTACACCCGTTAAAGTGATAGCTAATTATTTAGAAGATGAAGAGTCTCGTGATTATGCTCTGTTAATGGAATGGAAGAATCCATTTTTAACAAGGAATAGCTGATAGAAAGACCACGATTGTTGACAGTGAGTAATCGTGGTCTTTTGCCGATTCAGCTTATCTTGAGCTTGTAGCAAAGAGTGTCTTGTACTATGAACCCGTTGTGTAATTTAAATCCCAAATAACCCCAAAATTATCTGTTACTTTTGCAAATTTTGCACCCCAAAATGTATCTTGAAGTTCCATTAAGACAGTACCTTGAGCAGAAAGACGGTTATAAAGCTTTTTAATTTCTTCTTCGGATCCTAACTCCAGTGCTAATGAGATATTATTCCCAACTGTTACATTCTGATTTAGAAATGCATCTGATACCATGAAGAATAATACGTCTTTTTTAAATTGAGCATGCATAATGTGTTCGTCGACTTCTGGAGGAGTTGGAAAGTTGGCTTCTCCAAATGTTTGAACGTTTAAGATTTCACCTTCAAATACGTCCTGGTAATAGTGTAGAGCCTCTTTTGCATTTCCATCGAATGTAAGATAAGGGGTTGCTTGATAGTTCACTCGTATCAATCCTGCTTCATTTTAATGAAAGATTTTTGTATATTTCCATTATAATGAAGGGTGAAGTGATTGTAAAGAACGTTTGTTCTTGTTTTTATTGGAGTTGCAAATCTCCACTTGATACATCAACTTTAATAGAATGTTTACCAGATCCGTGTGTTCCTTCAATTGTTCTTTTCTCTTGTTTCGAATCGTCAAGAGGAAAATGATTGGTTATATCACCACTACTCACATTGCCGCGAAGTGTAAAATCGGCATTATCAGGAAGGTCGATGGTGGCTTCACCTGAGCTAACATCTACATCAATGGCATCAACAAGTTCATCCATTTGTACGAAAAAGGCCCCAGATGATACATTGGCATCTAATCTTCCTTTATACTGATGAACATTCACTTCACCAGAACTCACATCAAATTTTCCTACATCGGTTGTAATGGATTTCATCGTCACGTCTCCTGAAGCAATATTTCCTTTGAATTGATTCATCAATACATTCTGCAGTTGGACATCACCAGATCCAACATTTAACGTAAAATTATTTAAGTGAAAGGGTTTTTTAGGGGACAAGATGACATCACAAGATCCCAATGAAATCTTCATATCACGATGATAATCTTCTGGGATGTAAATGAGCAGTTCAGATTGTTCGAATGAAGAAAACCAATCAAATGGTTTTCGTTTATATTTGATGGTAATTGTATCTCCACGTTTCGTCACCTCTACTTTCCCTTTTCCTTTTAAGTCTGTTTTTACATCTTCTCGTTCTTCAGGAATAATGGTTGTCTTGATACTTGTTAATTCCATATGAATAGAGTCGATTTTGGTTGTTACATCTGCCGCTTTTCCCGAAGTAGCAAACGGTAAAAATGACAGAGATGGAAGGGTAGAGTATAAAAGAAATCCCCCAATTAACATGAAAAAAATAATGAAAATACGTTTCATAGGATTACCTACTTTCTATAATGGCTGATTTAATTGTAAATAAAATCCAATATTTCCACAATGAACGTAAGCATTATTTTTACATAAGACTTGAGACGTATGAATAAAAATCATGAAAATGAAGTGATTAGTATTGTGAAAGACAGCAATCTATATTATCCTTTTAATTGATAAAGATTATCAATGTCAACTAATTTAGGAAGGTTGCTAGAAAAGATGAGAGAGATCAACCAAACTTCTGATCGTATGAAAGAAATGGAGGAAAGTGAATTACATCAAATAAAATCAAGGCCAGTGGTTACCTCAATCGTGCTCATTGGTGGACTAGTTGCACTGTTTTTAAGCATGGGAGCGTCGATATCGGTAGGAGCAGCTGATATTGATCTCATGACAGTCTGGCAAGGAGTATTTTATTTTAATCCTGAGTTTACGTCTCACCAAATCATTCAAGAATTGCGTATGCCTCGTGCGATCACAGCTGCTTTAGTAGGAGCGTTTTTAGCGATATCAGGAGCGATTATGCAAGGGATGACTCGTAATCCACTTGCTTCACCTTCAATTATGGGTGTAACGGATGGCTCAGCCTTTGCAATTGCATTGGCCTTTGCATTCTTTCCTGGAACGTCTTATGTGGGATTAATGATATGGTCTTTCGTAGGAGCAGGAATCGGTGCAGGCCTTGTTTTCACAATCGGTGCACTTTCAAAAGGAGGACTGACGCCCGTTAAGCTTGCGTTAGCTGGGGCAGCAGTAGGAGCTCTATTAAGCTCTTTTTCTTCTGCAATTGCTATTCACTTTCAAGTGGCACAAGATATTAGTTTTTGGTATGCAGGTGGGTTAGCAGGTACAAAGTGGATGAGTGTAAAGCTGGCATTACCGGTTGCGATAGTAGGGATTGCACTTGCCATTATTCTATCTCGTTCTGTTACCATTTTAAGTCTAGGAGAAGATGTGGCTAAAGGGTTAGGTCAACGAACGGTTATCGTAAAAATATTAGGAACTGTTGTCGTTCTTTTACTAACGGGAGCAGCTGTATCTATAGCAGGTTCTGTTGGATTTATCGGATTAGTAATTCCTCATATTACACGCTTTTTGATCGGAGTGGACTACCGAATGATTATTCCGTGTTCTGCGGTGCTAGGTGGACTTTTATTAGTATGGGCTGATATTGGTGCACGAATGATTAACCCCCCATTTGAAACTCCTGTGGGAGCCGTTACTGCTATTATTGGTGTGCCTTTCTTTCTTTATTTAGCGCGTAAAGAAGGGAGAGGGTTATCATGAACAACTTGAACAGAAAAGCGCTGATGAAGATGGTCATCATCTTCAGTTTAATTGTTGTTACGTTTTTTATTAGTTTAAATTTAGGTGTTATTCGTATCGCCCCTTTAGATGTAATTCGAACATTTATGGGGGTTGGAACGGATCGAGATCATTTAGTTTTATTTGAATTTCGGTTACCACGTATGGTCATTGCGTTATTAATTGGAGCGGGACTAGGTGTTTCAGGTGCTATTTTACAAGCTGTTTCACAAAACGGATTGGCTGACCCAGGTATTTTAGGGATTAATGCAGGTGCTGGATTAACGGTTGTGATTTTTATCTTTCTGTTCCAAGGTTCGATGACAGGATTAGGAACATTGTCTGTTTTTACGTTACCGTTGTTTGCGCTAATTGGTGCATGTTTAGCTGCTTTTCTTATTTATTTACTAGCATGGAAAAGTGGTGTGACACCTGTTCGGCTTATTTTAGTTGGTATTGGAGTAAATGCGGCGTTTGGAGCAGCATTGATTATCTTTCAATTAAAAATGAATCCAAGAGATTTTATGCAAGCGACCATTTGGTTATCTGGAAGTATATGGGGAACGAATTGGAAGTTTGTCTTCGCAATGTTACCATGGATTTTCGTGTTTCTTCCTCTTACTTTGTATAAAGCACGGTTTTTAAATGTGATGAATCTAGGTGATCAGCTCGCAACAGGGCTTGGTGTGAGAGTAGAGAAAGAGAGAAGAGTTCTGTTATTTTACGCAGTAGCATTAGCAGGATCATGTGTAGCTGCAGGTGGAGGCATTGCGTTTCTTGGTTTAGTTGCTCCTCATTTAGCACGGAGAATTGTCGGGCCGAGACATGAAGTACTGATTCCTGCCACTGCTTTAGTTGGTGCATTTCTACTTCTGTTAGCTGATACAATTGGTCGAAATTTATTAGCTCCTTCAGAAATCCCGGTAGGCATTGTTGTATCAGCGCTAGGAGCTCCGTACTTTATTTACTTATTAATTAAAGCAAATTGACGAGGAGAGGATAGAGATGGCATCACTATCAACAGAGAAGTTACATATCTCGTATGGAGATGTTGAGATTGTAAAAGAACTAGATCTAAATATTCCTAACGGTAAAATTACGACAATCATTGGACCAAATGGATGCGGGAAGTCGACTATTTTGAAGACAATGTCTCGCATAATCAGTCCGAAAAGTGGTTTTGTTTACTTAGATGGAAAAGCGATACACAAAGCATCAACAAAAGAGATTGCACAAAAAATGGCTGTTTTACCTCAATCACCTGAAGCACCCTCTGGCTTAACTGTGAAAGAATTAGTTTCGTACGGTCGTTTTCCTCACCAGAAGGGGTTTGGCAGATTAACGAATCATGACCGAGAAGTCGTTCAATGGGCATTAGAGGTAACGGGGATGTTAGAGTTTCAAGAACGAACGGTAGATGCATTATCAGGTGGACAACGTCAACGAGTATGGATTGCGATGGCCTTAGCCCAAGAAACAGATTTACTCCTTTTAGATGAACCGACCACGTATTTAGATTTGGCTCATCAACTAGAAGTATTAGAGCTATTAGAGAAATTAAATAAAGAAGAAGGACGAACAATTGCCATCGTTATTCATGATCTGAATCATGCAGCAAGGTTTGCGCATCATATGATTGCCCTTCGCTCAGGTCAAATTATGAAAGAAGGTACACCAGAGGAAGTGATGACACCTTCTATATTAGCGAAAACATTTAACATTGACGCTGAAGTCGTCAAAGATCCTCGCACAAATCGACCTGTTTGTATCACGTATGACTTAATGAAAAGTGAAAAGAAAGCTGAAAAAGAAGTAAGCTTAGCAAGGTAATAGATTCCGCTCTCTAATAGGGCGGAATTTTTTGTTCATTCATTAAACTACAATACGTGTGGAAGTAACCTACACGTTACTTTTAAAAAAGAATGATGAAGTGTGCGAAGAAGATGAACAATTTGTCCAGCTAAAAAGATTCATTTAGTCATAGTCAATTGAGAACATTATCATTACAATTGATAATGAATTTCATTATTAATAACGGGGGACAAACAGATGAAAAAGCATATTTTAATGTTCGTACTATTGTTAAGCTTTGCATTTGTGTTAGGAGCTTGTTCAAGTTCAACAAACTCAGATGCGAAAAAAGAGAATAAAGTAGAAGAAAGTACAAAAGAAGATGTGAAAGAACACAATAAAGTAGAGGAAACACGTGTTGTTGAACATTTTAAAGGAAAAACAGAAGTACCAGCGAACCCTAAAAAAGTGGTTGTATTATCACACGTTTCTTGGGAAGGGTCGTTAGTATCAGTTGGTGTTAAGCCACATGCCATTATGGCATATGACGGAGAATTTCCTCCCCACTTAAAAGAAGAATTACAAGGTGTTGAACCAATTCCATATGCAGATGAAATCAACCCTGAAGAAATTGTGAAATTAAACCCAGACTTATTAATTATTAGTGATCGTTATGAAAAAATTTATGACCAACTTTCAGCAGTTGTTCCAACGGTTGTTGTAGAAGTTGGAGGAGACTGGAAAGAAGATCATTTAAAAGTAACAGAAGCAGTTGGAAAGCGTGAAGAAGGTCAAAAAGTTATTGACGACTTAGCGAAAAAAGCAGAAGAAACTGGACAAGAAATTAAAAAGACAATTGGTGATAAAAAAGTAATGGCTGTGTCTATTAACAAAAAAGACATTCGCGTATTTGGCCGTACGGACCACGCCTTAAACGAACTATTATTTGAAGATTTAAAATTAACACCAGCAGAAGGGTTACCAGAAGGCTTTGGTGAAAACATCTCAATGGAAGGTTTATCAAAGTATAACCCAGAGTTTATTATCGATGTGACGTACTTTAATAGTGGTGACTATTACAAATCAGTCATGGAAGGCGAAGTATGGAATAGCCTAGAAGCTGTAAAAAATAATCAAGTATATACGTTAACAACAACTTGGGGCTTCTGGGATCCAATTGAGCGTGAAAAAGGAATCGACGAATTAAAAAAACTAATTGTAAAATAATGATAGGTAAGATACATCAAAAAGGAAAGCTGTCCGCTATTGATAGTGTACTTTGTCTAAAATAGGAAGTGCAAATTAGGCTGTTGAGAATACGTTTCCCAACAGCCTAATTTTTCGTAAAAGTACTTCCTTTTTTAGAAAAAATCTTTATAATTGAAAATGAATATCAATATCATCTTAGTGTTAGATAAAGTTATTTATTTTATTTTAACGAATACATACAGAAAGTAGGAAGACAGATGAAGAAAAAATCATGTATCCTAGGCCTCATTTTTCTTCTTCTTCTAGCAGCTTGCTCAAATAATGAATCTAAGCCTAGTAAAGAAGAGAACGCGATGAAAGTGGTTGAGCATGACGGTGGAAAAACAGAGATACCAACGAATCCTAAGCGAATCGTTTCTATGTACTATGTAGGACACTTATTAACACTAGGAATTAAGCCAGTTGGAACGTTAAAAAGTGAATTAGAATCGCCATTTCTTCAAGGCAAAGTAGACGGTATTGAAGACGTTGCGGGTGATCCGATTGCAATTGAAAAAGTGATTGAGTTAGAGCCAGATCTTATTATTGCAGCGGATGAAAGATCAGCGGAAGAGCTATCAAAAATTGCACCAACTGTTGTTATTGAATATGGAAAACGCCATGCAGTCGATGAGTTGAAAATGCTCGGTGACATGTTAGGGAAAGAAAAACAAGCAAATGATTGGCTTGCTTCTTATGAGGCAAAAGCAGAAGAAGCAAAAGAGAAGATTTCAAAAGTGATTGGCCCAGATGAGACGGTGACCGTATTAGAAGTGTGGGCCAAGAATTTATATGTTTATGGAAACAAGTGGGGAAGGGGAGGTTATAATCTTTACAATGCGCTAAACTTAACACCTCCTGCACTTGTAAAAGAAAACTTAATTGATAACGAACCTTATTTAGAAATTTCACAAGAAGCATTGCCAGATGTAGTAGGTGACCATGTGTTCTTATCTGTATATGCAGATAATGGTGGAGATAAGCGAGCAGAAGAACTCCAAAATAGCGGACTATGGAAGCAACTACCTGCTGCTCAAAAAGGAAATGTCTATGAGATTGAACTAGATGAATTCTTTAACTTCGATCCTATTTCACTAGAAAAGCAATTAGATATTCAAACAGAGTTAATTCTTTCAAAGCTTACTAATTAATAAAAAACGAGGAGAGTGACGTCTCCTCGTTTTTTATGCTTAAGATTGAACAGCGTGCTCTTTTACATAGCGGTTATGAGGATGTTCTTTACACTCAGAACTGCAAGAGCGTAGGTGTTCATGCTCACACTCCTCACAAAGAAGAAGATGGTCGTTACAATCTGGATTGCCACACTTTACATAACGCTCTTCAGGCTCTCCACAGTAATAACATTTTCCAACAACGGTTGCTTCTTCTGTACGATTAACAGGCACGGAAATACGTTCGTCAAACACATAACATTTTCCATCCCATAAACGTCCTTTTACTTCTTCATCATAGCCGTACGTAATAATGCCTCCATGTAATTGAGAAACGTCTTCAAAGCCTTCATCGACAAGGAATCCAGAAAACTTCTCGCAACGAATTCCGCCTGTACAATACGTTAACACTTTTTTATCTTTATGTTCACTTAAGTTTTCACGAATCCAGTTGGGCAACTCACGGAACGTTTCAATATCGGGACGAATGGCATTTTTAAAATGACCTAAATCATATTCATAGGTATTTCTAGCGTCTAAGATGAGTACATCATCTTGTTGCATCGCTTCATAGAATTCTTTCGGTGAAAGATGTTTGCCTGTTGTTGCGTTTGGATTTACATCCTTCTCTAAACTTAAGTTCACAATCTCTGGTTTTACTTTCACTTTTAACTTTTTGAATGCATGTTCATGGTACGGTTCAATCTTAAAGATCATATCTGAAAAACGCGGGTCATTTTTCATCGCCGTCATATATGCTTCGGTTTGCTCTAGTGTACCAGAGACTGTGCCATTCATTCCTTCATGAGCAATTAAGATACGACCCTTTAGTCCAAGCTCTTCACAAAAAGCAAAGTGCTCATCACGAAATACAGCAGGGTCTTCAATTGTGACGTATTTATAATAAAGTAATACTTGATAATCCATGTTTTCTTCACCTATTCCTTATCAAACTTTCCTATTTATCATAACAAATTTACGCAGGCTAAAGAAGTGGCGGTTAAATATAACAGTCGTACACCACTTCTTTACTTTTATCTATAATAGGCGAAAACCGCCATCTGCAAGGAATATGAAGGGTAAAGCTCAATGAGTAAGTGAGGGGAGTTTAAAGTACTTTTACTCCCATGAGCTTTGCGATTTGAACTCGGTGTGATTGAACCGCCTCAATTTCTTTAAGATTTGCTAGCATTCCTTGAATGAGTGCGTGCTTAGGTTCTTCTTTTTCCAACTCTTCTTTTAAAATATCAAAGCTTACATGAAGATCTTCTTCAAGATTAGGCAGTTGATCGAGTGTTACTTTCATGTCTTCTATAATGTCGTGAAGAGAGGCAGAAGGCTTCTCGTGATAACGGTGATCTAATTCATACATGTTTAAAAAGGAAGGTGGTAAAATCGGTTCTTCCTTGCTTTTTAGTAAACCTTCTACAATGTTATCAACACGATTTAAGATGTATCTTACTAGCTTTTCAAAATCAAGAGAATAGTGGTTAAAAATAATCACTTCTAAATAAGAGTGGTAAATTCCTTCGACTGTTTTCGTTATATCAGCAATGTATGGAGTGACTCCATCTCCATAGATGGTTAATAAATTTTCTTGATGCAACCGTACATTTTCTCGTTGAATACGGTGGATAAACTGTTCAATTTCATCATTAAACGGAATTGACTTTTCACGTATTTGCATGATAATAAAATTTTTATTTTCACTAATGAAATTATAAAACACTTTCAATTGAGCTTTATAATTCTCACGTGGTTCGAGTTGTTGTTGTTTAATCTCAACTAATTGTGTAGCAATCTTATCGTGATAGTAGTTAAGAATGGATAAAAGCAGGGCATCTTTCGATTTGAAATAAATGTAAAAAGAGCCCTTCGAAATGTTACATAGCTCTACAATTTCTTGAACAGATGTAGAGTTAAAGCCCTTTTTGGCAAATAGTTTAATGGCAGCCTCAATAATGAGTCTTTCTTTTTCTTTCAAAGTATTCATCCTTCCATTTTGCACATGTGACCTTGCTTCTAGCCAAACGTCCTTCTTTGTTTTGTAACTCTAGTATAATACACATTCTACCTGGACTAAACACCAGGCATGTGGTTTCGATATGTTGAGAATAGAACTGACCAGTTAGTCATACTTTTAACAAAACGTTCATAATAAAATGATTGACACTGACTGACTGGTCATTTATATTTTATTTTATCGTGACTAGTCAGTCAATATGAATGATGAGGAGTGCTTTATTTGGAGAAAGTGATTGCATTTTCATTGAAAAATAAGTTTGTAGTATGGTTGTTAACCATTTTTGTCATCATTGCAGGTGTGTATTCTGGTTTAAATATGAAACTAGAAACCATTCCAAATATCAATACACCGATTGTGACGGTGATGACAGCTTATCCAGGTGCAACGCCAGAAGAAGTTGCAGATAAGGTAAGTAAGCCCATTGAACAAAAGGTTCAAGGATTGGCAGGAGTCGAGGTAGTTAGTTCGTCTTCTTATCAAAACATGTCTGTTGTACAAGTCGATTATTCCTTTAGCAAAGACATGAAGGAAGCGGAGGAAGACGTTCGTCGGTCGTTACTAAACATAACGCTTCCCGATGCTGTTCAAGATCCTACCGTGTCACGTCAAAGTATCAACGATTTCCCAATCATGTCACTTAGCCTTTCACATGAAAAGGAGTCATTAGATGAACTAACAAGAATGATACAAGAAGATGTGTTACCTGAACTAGATAAACTAGCAGGGGTGTCATCTGTTAGTACGTCAGGGGAGTTAGTTGAAGAAGCAGAGCTTGTTTTTAACGAAGAGAAGTTAAAAGAGTTAGGTCTTAAGGAAGATACAGTCAAACAGCTTATTTCGGCATCTGATGTGACGTTCCCACTCGGTCTTTATACGTTAGATCAAAAACAGAAGTCTGTCGTTATAGATAGTAACATTTCAACAATTGAAGACTTAGAAAACATTGAGATCCCTGTTGTACCAAGTCAAACAGCTCCAATGACCCAACAAGGAACGACAAGCGATTTAGGGGGATCAGCGACTCCTGGACAAGTGCCAAGTACTGGTGGAGGAGTACCAAGCGGAATTCCAACTGTAAAGTTAAAAGATTTAGCGGATGTAGAAGTGAAAGGAAATATTGAATCCGTTTCACGAACAAATGGAAAAGAGTCCATTGGTCTTCAAATTGTCAAATCAACAGATGCAAATACAGTTGATGTTGTAAATGCGGTGAAAGAAAAAGCAGAAGAACTAGAAAAACAATATGATGGCTTAACAATTGTAAACACATTTGACCAAGGAAAGCCGATTGAAGAAGCAGTAAGCACAATGCTAAATAAAGCACTCATCGGTTCCGTTTTTGCTGTTATCATTATTTTGCTGTTTTTACGAGACATTCGTTCAACGATTATCGCAGTCATCTCTATTCCGCTTTCACTATTAATGGCTATTTTAGCGCTAAAGTACATGGACATTTCGTTAAACATCATGACGCTCGGAGCGATGACAGTTGCGATTGGACGTGTTGTAGACGATTCAATCGTTGTAATTGAAAATATTTACCGTCGTATGTCGAAAACAGATGAAAAGCTATCTGGTGGTGAATTAATTGTTGCGGCCACAAAAGAAATGTTTGTGCCAATCTTGTCATCAACTGTTGTGACAATTGCAGTCTTCTTACCGCTCGCTCTTGTTGAAGGACCTGTAGGAGAGTTGTTTTTACCGTTTGCGTTAACGATTGTGTTTTCGCTACTGGCTTCTTTACTTGTTGCGGTTACAATCGTTCCGATGCTTTCAGATGTTTTATTTAATAAGAATTTAAATCATAAAGAAGAACGTCCTAGTAAGTTAGCTCACGGATATAAAAGGGTCTTAAATTGGTCTTTAAATCATAAGTTTATTTCGTTTGGGCTTGCTATGCTTCTTCTAATCGGAAGTTTCTTCTTAGTGCCACTTATTGGCGTAAGTTTTTTACCTAGTGAGGAAGAGAAAACGATCATTATTTCTTACTCTCCGGAACCAGGACAAACAAAAGAGGAAGTAGAAGAAGTAGCTGCTTCTGCAGAGAAGTATTTTATGAAGCGAAAAGATGTGAACATGATTCAATATTCACTAGGTGAAGGCAATCCATTTAACCCAGGAAGTTCAAATGGTGTCCTTGCTTTTGTTGAATATGAGGAAGACACAAAAGAATTTGAGAAAGAAAAAGAAACAGTTTTAGAAGATTTAAAGAGTGATACAGAAAAAGGCGAGTGGAGTACCATGGATATGGGTACAGGAGGAAGTAATAACACACTCAACTTATATGTATACGGAAACACCATTGACGAGATTAAACCGTATGTGAATGATATGCAAGAACTCTTGAAAAAGCAAGGTGACTTAGAAAATGTAAGCTCAAGCTTAGCTGAAACGTTTGAAGAGTATACACTCGTTACAAACCAAGAAAAAGCAACGTCATTTGGTTTATCCGCTGCTCAAATTGGAATGGAGCTATCAAATTTAGGTGAGCGTGAAGTATTAACGACGATTCAAAAGGACGGTAATGAAATAAATGTCTATTTACCAAAGGATAAAAAAGATTTCTCTACTCTTGAAGAGTTAAAGAATACGAAAGTGACAACGCCGATGGGGATAGATGTACCACTAAGTGACCTTGTTGAGATTAAAGAAGGGGAAACATCAGATACGATTACGCGCCGAGATAATCGTATTTATGCGCAAGTAACAGCTGATATTAAGAGTGATGATGTAAGTAAAGTATCATTGGCTGTTCAAAAAGAACTTGATCAATTAGAGTTGCCTAGTAGTATCGATATTAATTTTGGTGGGGTAACTGAGCAAATTACCGAATCGTTTACGCAACTAGGACTTGCAATGTTAGCGGCAATCGGAATTGTGTACTTCGTTCTCGTTCTTACATTTGGTGGGGGGCTCGCGCCGTTTGCAATTTTATTCTCCTTACCATTTAGCATTATTGGTGGCCTCGTTGGGTTACTTATTGCAGGTGAAACCATTAGTATCTCTGCGATGATTGGTGCTCTTATGTTAATAGGAATTGTTGTGACCAATGCTATTGTGTTAATTGATCGTGTAATTCATAAAGAAAATGAAGGGTTCTCGACACGTGAAGCATTGCTAGAAGCAGGAATGACGCGTTTACGACCAATTCTAATGACCGCTATTGCGACGATCGGTGCTTTACTACCTCTTGCATTTGGTTTAGAAGGTGGCGGGTTAATTTCAAAAGGTTTAGGTGTAACAGTTATTGGAGGATTAACAAGCTCTACATTATTAACACTTATTATTGTTCCTGTTGTGTATGAGTTTTTTATGAAGTTCAAACGTAAAAAGAGAAAAGAAGCATAACTCGTTTTCTCTAAAACTTTTCAAAAGGTGTGTTATACATGAAATCGATTGATGCGATGATCAAAGCACTAGCACGAAAAGGAATTAATGCACAAAAAGTAAAAGTGAAGAAAGAAAAAAGAGAATTACTATTACTACAATCGTATAAACAAGAGTGGCTTCGACATTCTAATATGTAAAAAGCAAGGGATTCGTGAACTGCACCCCAATTGTTAGACACTGGTCTAACAATTGGAGGTGCAGTTTTTTAT
>NZ_KZ821206.1 GCF_003184905.1 Bacillus sp. CGMCC 1.16541 | reverse complement strand
AAGGATAAAACGGTTTAAGCATAGGAAGTTGGAAATGTTAATCATTTATATATAGTTACAGCATAAAGAAGGTAGCTCATAATGAGCTACCTTCTTATGTAAGAGTATCTTTTTTATCCCACTTAACCGTAATAAATACCTTACCTGCTTTTTCTTTCATCGTTAAGTACGACTCTGCGATACATTGTTTCTGTTGCTGAATTTGTTGAGCAACAAAGCCACCTTCAAGGTGAAAGGAACAATCCACTTGCTCATGAATTCTTCGTTTGACCATTTCTCCACTCAACTCAAATTCAATCGTTTGTTTGTCTGCTTTAACTAAGGTGAGTAAACCCCACCCTGCTTCTGAGAAGAAGTTTACAATTTCATCTGATGAGTGTAATGGAAATTTACGAGCGATATTTTTTCCAGACCAGTAGAGGATTTGCTCTGCATCTTTTCCTAATAAATCAGTTAGTAGAATATCCCGAATTAGTGTATATCCAAAGTATGGGATGGATGTTGCTTTTGTATCATCACACTCTGTTTGTGTTTGCTGTTCTTGCTCTTGCTGTTCTAGTTGTTCCTCGGTATGTAGACTCATTTTTTCCCCTCTTTCTTTACTTTTATTATATACAAATATGGCTTATGTCTCATCCATTTTTTATGCAGTTTTCTTGATTTTTTATATGAATAGATAGATAACCCTTCACAAACAGTAGAAAGTAATTTGCGGGCAATTATGGTGAATTTCTACAAGTAAATAATATATTTATAAAATAATAAACAAAGGAAAGGGATAAGCATTAAAAAAGGGAATTTCCTATTTTTATATTTTTTAAACAATTACACCTCGTGTCCTTGACGGTCTATCTTGATAGGAGTAAAATGAATTTGTCACATACTTTCGAAAAATGCAAGGGTTTTCATTTTTCATCTTGTATAACAATCTATCAAGCTATACTGATTGGGAGTTACATTGATTTTCACAATCTATGTTCATTTTATCAAGGGGGGTATAAAAAACATGGCGGCAAACAAAGAATTTCAGTACCGCAGGTTACATTCGTTGTTAGGTGTTATACCAGTAGGAATCTTTCTTGTGCAACACTTAGTAGTGAACCACTTTGCGACAAAAGGGGAAGAAGCTTTTAATCAAGCAGCGCATTTTATGGAGAGCTTGCCTTTCCGCTACGCATTAGAAATCTTCATTATTTTCCTACCAATTTTATTTCATGCAATTTATGGGCTTTATATTGCTTTTACGGCTAAAAATAATGTGAATAATTACGGATACTTACGTAACTGGATGTTCGTGTTACAACGTGTTTCTGGTGTTGTCACGTTAATCTTTATTACTTGGCACGTATGGGAGACAAGAATTCAAGCAGCACTTGGTCAACCTGTGAATTTCCAAATGATGGAGAACATTTTGAGTAATCCATTTATGTTAGGATTCTACATTGTTGGTATTGTTTCGACTATCTTCCACTTTGCGAATGGTTTATGGTCATTCGGAGTAAGTTGGGGATTAACAGTAACACCTCGTTCTCAAAAAATCTCGACTTATGTGACGCTAGCAATCTTCTTCGCACTTACATTTGTAGGTATTCGCACAATCTTTGCATTTGCTTAATTCAAATTTGTTTTAAAGGAGTGGGGTTACGATGAGTCAAGGCAGAGTAATCGTAGTCGGTGGTGGTTTAGCCGGTTTAATGGCCACTATTAAAATAGCGGAAGCCGGAAAACAAGTAGATTTATTTTCATTAGTACCAGTTAAAAGATCTCACTCAGTTTGTGCTCAAGGTGGTATAAACGGAGCGGTTAATACAAAAGGTGAAGGTGACTCTCCATGGGAGCACTTTGATGATACAGTATATGGAGGCGACTTTTTAGCGAACCAACCTCCAGTTAAAGCAATGTGTGAAGCAGCACCTGGCATTATCCATTTACTCGATCGTATGGGTGTTATGTTCAATCGTACACCAGAAGGATTGCTAGATTTCCGTCGCTTTGGTGGAACACAGCATCACCGTACAGCATTTGCTGGTGCGACGACAGGTCAGCAGTTATTATACGCATTAGATGAGCAAGTTCGTCGTTATGAAGTAGCGGGTCTTGTAACGAAATATGAAGGCTGGGAATTCCTTGGAGCAGTGATCGACGACGAGCGTATCTGTCGTGGAATTACAGGGCAAGACTTAACAACGATGGAAATCAAGACGTTTCCAGCAGACGCTGTTATTATGGCAACTGGTGGACCTGGTATTATCTTTGGAAAGTCAACAAACTCTGTCATTAACACAGGATCAGCAGCATCCATTGTGTATCAACAAGGAGCTTACTATTCAAATGGGGAGTTCATTCAGATTCACCCAACAGCAATTCCTGGAGACGATAAGCTTCGTTTAATGAGTGAATCAGCTCGTGGTGAAGGTGGACGTGTTTGGACATATAAAGATGGAAAACCTTGGTATTTCTTAGAAGAAAAGTATCCAGCTTACGGAAACTTAGTACCTCGTGATATTGCTACACGTGAAATTTTTGATGTATGCGTATCTCAAAAACTAGGAATTAACGGCGAGAACATGGTCTATCTTGACCTATCACATAAAGATCCAAAAGAGTTAGATATTAAGCTTGGTGGTATTATTGAAATCTATGAAAAATTCATGGGTGATGATCCGCGTAAAGTACCAATGAAAATCTTCCCTGCTGTTCACTATTCAATGGGCGGATTATGGGTTGACTATGATCAAATGACCAACATACCAGGTCTTTTTGCAGCAGGTGAGTGTGATTACTCACAACATGGTGCGAATCGTCTAGGTGCGAATTCATTACTATCTGCGATTTATGGTGGTATGGTTGCCGGACCAAAAGCTGTTGAATACATGAGCGGTCTAGAGAAGAGTGCAGATTCATTACCATCTAGCTTATATGAGCGTCACGTGAAAGAAGAAGAAAGCAAATGGAATGCGATTATGTCCATGGATGGAAAAGAAAATGCTTACCTTCTACACAAAGAGCTTGGTGAATGGATGACAGATAACGTAACAGTTGTTCGTTACAATGACAAGCTATTGCAAACAGATGAGAAAATTCAAGAGCTTATTGAGCGATTTGATAATATTAATATTAATGATACAGCGAAGTGGAGTAACCAAGGAGCTGCGTTTACGCGTCAGCTACAAAACATGCTACAACTTTCTCGTGTCGTAACACTAGGTGCTTATAATCGTAATGAAAGCCGCGGTGCTCATTACAAACCTGAGTTCCCAGATCGTAACGACGAGGAGTTCTTAAAGACAACAATGGCAAAGTTTGTTGATAGCAGAACAGCGCCAGCGTTCCATTACGAAGAGGTAGATGTTTCATTAATCAAGCCTCGTAAGCGTGATTACACGAAGAAGAAAGCAGACAAAGGTGCGAAAAAACAAGAAGAGGGGGTTCGTTAATCGATGAGTGAAAGCAAAACAGTTAAGTTTATTATAACTCGTCAAGATTCACCGGACACTGCTCCATATACACAAGAGTTTGAGATTCCATATCGCCCAAACATGAATGTTATTTCAGCGTTGATGGAAATTCGACGTAACCCTGTTGATGCACATGGTAATGAAACAACGCCAATTAACTGGGATATGAACTGTCTAGAGGAAGTATGTGGGGCATGTTCAATGGTAATAAATGGAAAGCCTCGTCAATCTTGTACAGCTTTAGTTGATAAATTAGAGCAACCAATTCGTCTTCAACCAATGAGAACGTTCCCTGTTGTACGTGATTTACAAGTGGATCGCAGCCGTATGTTTGATTCATTGAAGAAAGTAAAAGCGTGGATTCCGATTGATGGAACATACGATTTAGGACCAGGGCCACGTATGCCAGAAAAGAAGCGTCAATGGGCATATGAATTATCAAAGTGTATGACATGTGGAGTATGCTTAGAGTCTTGTCCAAACGTAAACAGCAAATCAGACTTCATTGGACCAGCTCCATTATCGCAAGTTCGTCTGTTTAACGCTCATCCAACAGGAGCATTAAACAAAGGTGAACGTTTAGATGCGATTATGGGTGACGGAGGTTTAGCGAACTGTGGTAACTCTCAAAACTGTGTACAATCCTGTCCGAAAGGTATTCCTTTAACAACATCGATTGCAGCATTAAACAGAGATACAACGATCCAAGCATTCCGCAACTTCTTCGGAAGCGATCAAGTATAAGTCGTGTTGTAATAATTTAAAGCCTCTTTATGTCAATCATAAAGAGGTTTTTCTATATAACGAACAAACACCAAGTTTTTGAAAAAATGTAGAGAATTTGAGTATGTTGTTCAGTAGATGAGTGAGAGACGAAGTATTCAACAAAACGAATTATGTTACATATACATAGGGGGATGGAAGATGAAGAAATGTTCATATATTGACGATTTACAAAGGTGGAAAGAAGAATTTTCATTTTATCACCATATCAAGGTGCGTTTTTCAGAAACAGATATGTTCGGTCATTTAAATAATACGATTCCGTTTGTTTATTTCGAAGAAGCGCGAATTGAATATTTCAAACACCTTGGCTTTATGCAAACTTGGACTCATTCAACCTCAGAATGTATTCCTGTTGTCGCAGATTTACAATGTGATTTCTTAAAGCAAGTGTTCTTTGGGGACACGTTTCGGTTGTATGTCAAAGCAGAAAAGGTTGGTACATCATCCGTAGACTTACATTATATGGCGATTAATCAACGTGACGAAGTTTGCTTTGTCGGCAGAGGTGCGATGGTGCAAATTTTAAAGAAGACAGGAAAAGGGTATCCGTGGTCTAATCAGCAAATAGCGTTACTTACGTCAAAAGAAGAAGTTTGTAAATAAAAAAATGTGAGAATCAGTAACCGCCCTTAGCCTCTGCACATAAGATATGGTGACTAACTTTACACCCATCCGATAGTTCAACTCAGGATCAGGCAAGGAGGGTTACATTGAAGGAGAAAGAGTTTCAGCCAAAACCATTACTTACTAAAAGAGAACGAGAAGTATTTGAACTTTTAGTACAAGACAAAACAACAAAAGAAATTGCAAGTGAACTATTCATTAGTGAAAAAACAGTTCGCAATCACATTTCAAATGCGATGCAAAAGCTTGGAGTCAAGGGGCGTTCACAAGCAGTGGTAGAGCTCCTTCGTATGGGGGAACTTGAGCTATAAGAATAGCTGTTGCCGACTTTTCTTAATGAGAGATCATTAAGAAAAGTCGGCTATTTATGTGTTTTTTTATTTTTCTGAAGGTCATTACATAAGAGAAGAATTTTGCTTTCTGGAATAGATGTGAATCGTATACCAGAATTAATTCTCTAAATAGCGATACAGTGTGGATTTACTAATACCAGTCTTTTCTTTAATCTCAGCTAGTGTATGTGTTTTACTTTGATACATTTCAATGGCTCGTCTTACATTTTCATCAGGCTTCTTAGGACGACCAGTCGTTATCCCTTTTTTCTTTGCTTGTGAAACACCTTGTTTCGTTCTTTCGCTAATGACGTCACTTTGAAAGTTGAGAAGGTGTTTAGTGATGTCAATGAATGAATAGCCAGCTGGGCTACTTGTATCAATACCTTCATCTAGGAATTGAATATATGCTCCTCTTTGATTTATTTTTTCTAATAATTCGACGAGATGTCGAGTAGAATCAGCTAATGTAAAAAGTTTATTGACGATAATTTTATCTCCCTCTTGAAGCTTATTAATCATGTCGCATAGCTGTGTGCGTTCTTTTGCTGAAGAGTGTTCTTCTATAATAATGGTCTCGCAATTTAAATTAATTAAGTTTACTTCTTGATTTTTACAGTGGAGATCTTTCTCGTAAGGTCTCATGTATCCGATTAACATTTAGACGCTCCCTTATTAATTAGTCACTGTCTTTTATAATAACACAAAAATAGGTTAGTACAGAAAGTTTCAAAAGGGTTCCATTTTGGGAATAAAGATGTTACACTACATCTTGTTGAATTCGAATTCGGCTTATAAAGGTATAAGTCAAAAATAAAAGACAAGAGGTGTAAAGAATTGATAGAAAAGATTAGAACAGAGTGGTTTTCGAACATTCGAGCAGATGTACTAGCTGGAATTGTTGTTGCATTAGCTTTAATTCCTGAAGCTATCGCCTTCTCCATTATTGCAGGTGTCGATCCAATGGTAGGGCTATATGCATCATTTTGTATCGCTGTAATTATTGCGTTTGTAGGTGGTCGTCCAGGGATGATTTCAGCAGCTACAGGAGCCATGGCATTGCTGATGGTTCCATTAGTAAAAGAACATGGATTAGATTATCTGTTGGCTGCAACTATTTTAACAGGTGTTATTCAAATTTTATTTGGTGTATTTAAGGTAGCGAAGTTGATGAAGTTTATTCCAAGAGCTGTCATGATTGGATTTGTTAACTCATTAGCGATTCTTATCTTTATGGCACAAGTACCTCATTTTCTTGGTATTTCAAACTTAACCTATGTCTTTGTTGCGATTACATTAGTTATCGTATACGTTGTACCTCGATTTTTCAAAGCAATTCCTGCACCGTTAATTGCGATTGTTCTCTTAACAGCAGTGGCAATTTTTACAGGAGCAGATTTACGAACAGTAGGAGATCTTGGTTCAATTACGCAATCATTACCATCATTCTTTCTTCCATCTGTTCCATTTTCATTTGAAACATTACAGATTATCTTCCCTTATTCATTAGCACTTGCCATTGTTGGTTTATTAGAGTCCCTTTTAACAGCAACGATTGTAGATGATATGACAGGAACAGAGAGTGATAAAAATAAAGAATCAAAAGGGCAAGGAATTGCCAATGTAGTGACTGGTTTCTTTGGAGGAATGGCTGGTTGTGCGATGATTGGTCAATCTGTCATTAATGTGAAATCAGGGGGGCGAGGAAGGCTTTCAACACTAGTAGCTGGTATTTTCCTTATGTTCTTAATTCTTATTTTAGGCGAATTAGTTGTTCAAATTCCGATGCCTGTACTTGTTGGAATTATGATCATGGTTTCTATTGGTACGTTTGACTGGTCTTCATTTAAATATTTGGTGACAGCACCAAAAAGTGATGTAGCAGTTATGTTAGTTACGGTCATTATCGTTGTAGCCACACACGATTTATCAAAAGGAGTTATTGCAGGTGTGGTATTAAGTGCAATTTTCTTTGTTGCTAAGCTTTCCACAATTAAGGTGGGAAAAGAAGTGAAAGGTCTAGATACAACATTTAAAGTCGAAGGTCCATTATTTTTCGCTTCTGTTGAAAGCTTCCTTCATTCATTTGATTTTAAAGTAGAACAAACAGCGATTACAATTGATTTTTCTCAAGCACAAATTTGGGATGATTCAGCTGTTGGAGCTATTGATAAAGTGGTTTTAAAATATCGCGAAAACAACAACCAAGTGACAATTAAAGGATTAGATTCTGCTAGTAAGAAATTGGTAGATAAGCTAGCTGTATACAATCAGCCTAATGCGAAATTATCAGCACACTAATTTACTTTTAGGGGTGGGAGTATGTACAAAAAGATTTTGTTAGCAGTAGATGGTTCTAATCATTCTTTACGAGCTACAAAGGAAGTAATCAAAATTACTTCTTGTATGACTGATTACAAAGTTTACGTGGTTTATGTTGCCGATTTTTCAAAAGTGAAAGCTGAAGTGTTACATTCTCATGGAAAGGAAGAAATAGAAGTCACACGCAGAAAGAAACTCTTTCCAATTGAAAACGAATTAAATATGCAAAAGATCAACTATGAATTTACATTGTTAAGAGGCGAACCAGGTCCAACAATTGTAGACTATGCTAATAAAAATGACTTTGATTTAGTCGTTATCGGTAGTAGAGGTCTTAACTCTCTACAAGAGATGGTGCTTGGAGGAGTAAGTCACAAAGTAATGAAACGAGTGAAATGCCCAGCTCTTATTGTAAAGTGAAAAATTGATATGTAAGAGGCTGGAGATATGGAAACCCATCATACTCAACAAAAGTAAATGATACTCCTGATTGGACTTTTTACATCATATTTAAAGATGTTGAGGAGTATTGGGATGAAAATCAAGTGGTTAGTTAAATGAGATATGAAGAAAATATCAAGTCATTTACTAAGTATTTGCAAAAGCTTGGAGTCAAGGCGCGTTCGCAAGCAGTGGTAGAGCTCTTTCGTATGGGGGAACTTGAGCTATAAGAATAGCTGTAGCCGACTTTTCTTAATGAGCAATCATTGGGGAGAGTCGGTTATTTGTGTTTGTGATGAATATGAGAGTATAAGCGTGATAAGATTGATTTAATGATAATAATTGAAGGAGGAAGTGTGAAAGGATGAAAAGGTACAAAAAGGTACTAGCAGCAATCCGCAGCGAGGAGTTTAACTGCTTTGCCTCCAAAGGAAGCTGGCTCTATATAGCCAATAAACGAGATACGAAAAAGAGGTTATTTAGATTGCCAAACTACATACATTACTTTGTCTCTTTAGATGATAAACGTATCCCTTCCGAATTTGGTGTGGTGAAAAAGGTGAATGGAGGTATCACGGCAGTAAAATTAGCGGAACTTGATTATCAAAGTCAAAACAAAGATATTTCTTTGTTAACGGATGAAGTTGTGAACGAGTATGAATGGTTTTTAGAAAAAGTAAATGCTCAACCTGAACATACGCCGGTAGCGGTAACTTGGTTTGAAAGAGTGTTTCCAAAAAAGGAAAAAGAGTTACGAATACATAAGAAATTCTTTACTGGTCTAACTAAAGAAGAAAAAAGAGCTATTTGAAAAGTGACATTCTAGTCGCATACTGCAGGAATATACAGCAGTACGAATAAAATTGTCATTTCACTCGAAGGGCCAGAAGACTATTATGAAAATGTACGAGCTGATTATTCGAGGGAAAGATAAGAAAAGGATTAACTAAAGGACAATGAGGTGTAGCTCCTTGTGTGAGCACAGTTCTTAAAGGGTGAGAAAATTAATATAGTAATAATAATGAATGAAAGTATGAGGTAACAAAAGGGTGTTGATGTTGAGTAAGAAGTGAAGAGAAGTATGTGATTAGTCAATTTGAGAGAGTAAAGGAGTGGGGATTTTGGTTTCTCGTTTGTTTCGTGTACGTAAGGAAATTCCGTTTAACATTCAACAAGGAGATATATACCGGGATCCGTCAGGGCATTCATTTCGAGTAGTGAAGATTAAGTCTGTTGTTTTTACAAGTCAAACAACAATAGAAATTATTGGAGTTTGTCGTCCTCTTTAACTATCAGTCCTAGTCATGAACGAAGATGGGTTGGAAACATGCTGATGAATATTCTGTATGATCAAGTAGATGTGTAGTAATGATGAAAATTTGGCTAGAAATAATAGACGACGGGATTCTGTCAAAAGAGGTAATGTTTCCTTTTTTGCTTAATCTCGTCGTTTTTTCTTCTTCTATCCTATTGAATTTTTTATTAAAAACATACACAATAATAAGGATAAAGAGTAAGTATGAATATGATCAAGAGAGGATATGATTATGGCATTAGATCAGAACGATCCAATCGTAGCAGACCTTGAAAAATCACTACGCTACATAGCGACAATTGTGAAACAAAAAGGTCGTGAAATTTTAAGTAACTATACAATTACTCCACCGCAATTTATTGCTTTGCAGTGGCTTTTAGAATATGGAGATATGACAATTGGTGAATTGTCGAATCGAATGTTTTTAGCGTGTAGCACAACGACAGATTTAGTGGACCGCATGGAGAAAAATGAGCTTGTGATGCGAGTAAAAGATCCGAAAGATCGTCGCGTTGTACACATTCATTTATTAGAAGAAGGCGAGCGTATTATTGCTGAAGTGATTAAAAAGCGTCAGGACTATTTGCGAGGTGTGCTTGTCGACTTCTCTGAAGAAGATATTCAGTTATTACAGAAGAGTTTACAAAAGTTGCATTATGAAATGAAAGAAGAATGAGGCGATTTTTTGAATAGAGCAATCGGAGTGATTGATTCTGGTGTCGGTGGTTTAACGGTAGCAAAGGAAATTATGCGACAACTTCCTAAAGAGCAAATCATTTATATGGGAGACACAGCTCGTTGTCCATATGGACCAAGACCAACAGAAGAAGTTCGCAAGTTTACGTGGGAAATGACAAACTACTTGCTAGATAAAGAGATTAAAATGTTAGTCATTGCTTGTAACACAGCTACTGCCGTCGTATTAGAAGAAATTCAAGATCAATTAACCATTCCTGTGCTAGGAGTCATTCAGCCTGGTGCAAGAGCTGCGTTAAAAGTAACGAAAAATCATAAAATAGGTGTGATTGGTACAAATGGTACTGTAAAAAGTCAGGCTTATACTCAAGCGCTGAAAGAGCTTCATAACCAAGTCGAGGTGGAGAGCTTAGCATGTCCATTATTTGTACCACTTGTTGAAAGTGGAAATTATGAAGGGGAAGAAGCGGAAAAAATCGTAAAAGAAACGCTTGCTCCTTTTGTTCACTTTGATATTGATACGATGATCTTAGGGTGTACGCATTACCCGTTACTTAAACCTGTCATCCAAGATTTCATAGGAGATCGAGTAAAGCTGATTAGCTCGGGTGAAGAAACAGCTAGTGAGGTAAGTGCTATTTTGTCTTATAGTAACTTATTAAATCAAAGCGAAGCTCAACCTAATCATGAATTTTTAACAACGGGATCAACAGAGCTATTTCAGTCTATTGCATCGAAATGGTTTGAACAACCGGTTCGAAATGTTCATCACATCACGCTGTGAATAATTAATATAAGCTACGTTTTACAATGAGTCCTTGCTATTTTATCTCATCATTTGCTGGATAAAATAGGAGGGATTTTTTGTGACTATTTCTAGTCAGAAAGCCTATGTTATAATATACAAGTTGTTGAAAAAATAGGTTTTTAGTTTAGTGTTTTATTAGGAATAGAGGGAAAGAGGCAACATTGTGCAAAAAATTTCAAAAAACGAAACGATTAAATTTATCATAGTTGGTTTTGTTAATACCTTTCATTATTATCTTTGGTATTTGTTATTCACCGAGGGATTGTCCATTCATTATTTGGTCGGACATTGGCTTTCTTTTTTAATTAGTATGGTGGGCTCTTTTTACTTAAATACGTACTTTACGTATCAATCAAAGCCTAGTTGGAAGAAGTTTTTTCAATTTCCTTTAACATACGTCGTAAATATTACCGTATCAACAAGTGCTCTTTATATTTTAACTGAGTGGCTTCAAATTGATAATAAATTAGCACCGCTACTTGCTTCAGGAGCGGCAATCCCATTTACCTTTCTTCTCTCAAGAAAGATCTTAAAATCGTGAAAGGAGTAAATTAGGTGAAGAAACTTAGTATTGTCATTCCATGCTACAACGAAGAACAAACAGTCAATAAGTTTTATGAAGCAACGCAAACACATCTTCAAACAATTCCTGTTGAAATTGAATATATTTTCATTGATGACGGAAGTAGAGATCAAACGCTACAACAATTAAGAGAATTGACAAGTAAGGATTCTTCCGTTCATTATATTTCATTTAGTCGTAACTTTGGAAAAGAAGCAGCTATCCTAGCCGGCTTTCAATATGCTTCAGGTGACGCAGTCGTATTAATTGATGCTGATTTACAACATCCACCATCTCTTATTCCGCAGATGTGGCAGTATTATGAAGAAGGGTACGATCAAGTTATTGCAAAACGAAATCGTATTGGCGAAAAGTTTGTTCGCCGTAAACTAACGAATCTTTATTATAAGTTAATTAACCGACTAGTTGATGTAACGATTACAGACGGTGTAGGTGATTTTCGTTTATTAAGTAGACAAGCGTTAGATGCTTTGTTGACAATGACGGAATACAATCGGTTTTCTAAAGGACTTTTCTCGTGGATTGGCTTTCATGAAAAAACCATTGAGTACGATAATCAACTTCGAATAGATGGAGCTAGTAAATGGAGCTTTGGCAGCTTGTTAAATTATGGAATGGATGGGATTTTATCTTTTAATAATAAGCCGTTACGGATAGCCATTTATAGTGGGATGGGGATTACATTCTTTGGCTTTGTTTATATTCTCATCACATTGATTAATTATTTTCTTCACGGGGTCGAGACACCAGGTTATTTTACGACCATTTCTGCCATTATCCTACTAGGAGGCATTCAACTATTGTTTCTTGGAATTATCGGTGAATACATTGGACGTATTTATTACGAAACAAAGCGTAGACCTCAATATTTAATTAAAGAGAAAAAGTAATAAGGAGTTTACTTATGCCAGAAGAGTTTTTGAAGAAGCTGAAAGAACACACAAAATCAGAATGGAAACTTGCATTTATATCAGCTGCCGTTATTGGTTTACTTACACATATGTACGTTTTTACGAATATGTTACCAAACCATGATGGACTAACGAATATTTATAATACACAACTAAAATTTCAGTCAGGAAGATTCTTTTTAGGTCCTCTTAGTGGCATCAGTTCGTTTTTTGATTTGCCTTGGGTTAATGGAATAGTAGCTATTTTCTATTTAGCTCTCATGACAGTCATTGTAGTAGAGCTATTTGAAATAAGAAAAACAGTATCGATTATACTGACAGCTGGACTGATTGTAACGTTTCCTACTGTATCAGCTACGTTTTCATATATGTTTACAGCAGACGGCTATATGGCTGGAAACTTGTTAGCGGTAGTCGCCATCTTATTAACAAAAAAGTATCGCTTTGGCTTTATTCCTGCTTCGCTCATCTTTTATATTAGCGTAGGTGTATATCAAGCAAATTTGCCTCTACTTCTCATGTTTATTGCAGTTTGGTTAATTAGAGAGTTACTTTTTACAGACCTTTCGATAGTTGCTCTTACTCGTTATATGATTCGTTTTGTAAGCATGACAGTAATTGGGATGGGCTTATATGCACTAACATTTAAAGGATATCAGCATTTCTTTAGTGGTAAGATCACAGATTATCAAGGTTTAGACCAAATTGGGCAGTCCTCAGGAAGCGTAACTGATCAATTGATGAAAATAAACGATTCTTTTTTAGCCTTTTTTTTCAGAGGATTTCTCACAGATGCGCCCGTCAATGTGTTTGAACTGCTAAATATAGGGCTTTTTATGACGTTAGTCTTTATGATTGTTTGGAGTTTGGTCCGCAATAAACTTTACACTCAAATCAGTAGAATGTTGATGTTAGTTGTTTGTGTCGGCTCATTGCCTATTCTTACGTATATGTTATATTTTGTTTCACCAGGTGTTGAATATCATATGCTGATGGTGATGTCACTTGTAACAGTGTACTTATTGCCAATCATTTTTTATGATCGAATTGAGTTTCCTTCTTTTTTAGCTAATACGTATTCTTGGAGTGTTGTTGTCTTATCAGTCATGACTATTTTTAACTTTGCTATCATTAGTAATATCGCATACTTTAATATGTCATTGAAGTATGAGCGATCCTATGCGACGGTCAACCGTATGTTAGATCGAATGGAGCAAACAGAAGGATATGAACAAGCGACTCAGATTGCGGTCATAGGCTACCTGTCTATGAAAACAGAACTAAGTTCAGTAAAAGTGGCAGATAACATTCCGTCTATGACTGGAGCGATGGGAGATACCTTTTTATTTCAACCTTATCACTACGAATACATGCTTGCTAATCAATTTGGGAAGAAGTTAAATCGTGTAGACGAAGAAGAATTAGCTGTTCTTCGTGCTAGTGATACAGTACGTGAGATGGACAGTTGGCCGGCAAGTGATTCCATTAAAGTCGTTGAAGATACCCTCATTATTAAACTTAGTCCACAATTTTAAGTTGGAACTCTTTAAAAAGAAGTGATTTATTGCGCTAAATCACTTCTTTTTTATTTCAATCACGTTCGATAAAAAAATCCATTCCCTCGGTCTAAATTAATAAAAGGCTCGTATACATAATAGTACAAACCGTCTTAGGAGGGAAAAGAATGTCCAAAAAGACAACAATTACGTTAGCATCAACATTTGTTGCTACATCGGTATTTCTTTCAGGGTGTGGGCTTTTCGGAGGAGAAAAAGTATCAGAGGAAATTGATCCACCTAAAGATGTTACCTATGTTGAAGATGAACAAGCATTAGAAAATGATCCTGGTTTAAGTGATGGAAAGAGCAGTGAAAAGAAAAAGGAAGACCAAAAGGAAGAAGCAACATCAACGACTAAGCGAGATATTTACTTAATTGATAAAAACGGATATGTCGTACCACAATCTTTTGAGTTACCGAAACAAGAGGGTGTGGCTAAGCAAGCTCTTGAGCATCTTGTACAAGGTGGTCCTGTTACAGAACTGTTGCCTAACGGTTTTGCAGCACCTATTCCTGCAGATACAGCAGTGGGAGTGAATATGGAGGAAGATGGAACGATTGTTGCTGATTTCTCCAATGAATTTAAAAATTACAAAGCAGAAGATGAGCTGAAGATTTTACAGGCGATTACGTGGACTTTAACGCAATTTGACGGTGTAGAGAAAGTGAAAATTCGTATTAATGGACATGACCAAAAAGTCATGCCTGTGAATAATACACCGATTGGAGATGGCGTTAGTCGAGCGAATGGCATCAATTTTGATAGCAGTGGAGTGGTTGATATTACACAAACAAAAGCTGCTACTCTTTACTATGTGGCACAAAACGGTGAAGAGACGTATTATGTTCCCGTGACAAAGCGTATTGAAGCTAAAGGTGAAAATTCCTATGCAACCATTATTAATGAATTAATTAAAGGTCCATCTGCAACTTCAGGTTTAGTAAGTGACTTTAATTCGGATGTGGCACTTTTAGACGAGCCTAAATATGAAGATGGAAATGTAACACTAAATTTCAACGAAAATATTTTAGGTAATTTAGAAGGAAGTAAAGTGTCTCCACATGTCCTTAATTCCCTTGTTCTTTCGTTAACAGAGCAAGCAGGTGTTGAAAGTGTCGCGATTACAGTGGATGGAAAAGCCAAGTTGACAGATCAAAAAGGTAAAGAGTTAACTGCACCTGTAACGAGACCGAAAAATGTGAACACAGGTAGTTTTTAAAAACCAATTTTTGATATACTAGTAAAAGGCTTGTACGTAGAGGTCCGCTTCTTTAAGCGACCTCTTTGCTGTTTTTAACATAGAAGAAACAAAAAGTTTCTACCAAATAAGATACTCTATACATATGATTGTAGTTGAATGTGTTGGTTATGATTGAAGGAGGATGCATTATGCGTGTTGATGGACGAAAACCAAATGAATTAAGACCGATTACAATTCAAACAAATTACATCACTCATCCGGAAGGTTCAGTATTGATTACGGTTGGTGAAACTAAAGTGATTTGTACAGCAAGTATTGATGATCGTGTGCCACCTTTTATGAGAGGGCAAGGAAAAGGGTGGATTACCGCTGAATATTCGATGCTTCCTAGAGCGACAGAACAGCGTAATATGCGCGAATCAACAAAAGGGAAGGTATCAGGCAGAACAATGGAGATACAGCGTCTAATTGGACGAGCTCTGCGTTCAGTTGTGGATTTAGAAAAGGTTGGAGAGAAAACGATCTGGATTGATTGTGATGTTATCCAAGCAGACGGTGGAACAAGAACCGCTTCGATTACAGGTGCTTACGTAGCGATGGTGTTGGCATTTGGAAAGTTAATGAGTCAGAAGAAGATCGATGTCATGCCTGTCACAAACTATTTAGCAGCGACTTCTGTCGGAATTCACAGCGAAAAGGGCGAAATTTTAGACTTGAATTACATTGAAGATTCATCAGCTGAAGTAGATATGAATGTTGTGATGACAGGTGATGGAACGTTTGTTGAATTGCAAGGGACAGGGGAAGAAGCAACATTTTCTAGACAGCAGCTTAATGCGATGTTAGATTTGGCTGAAACGGGCATTTATTCATTAATTAATTATCAAAAAGAAGCATTAGGAGAGTTAGCTGTTCACATTCCCCATGCAAGTAAGGAAGGTGAATAAGATGAAGGAATTAATTATTGCGACTCAAAATGCAGGAAAAGTAAAAGAGTTTCAATCTCTTTTCCATGAAAAAGGATTTGTCGTAAAGTCTTTACTAGATTTTCTTCATATAGAAGATATTGAAGAGACAGGAACAACGTTTATTGAAAATGCAATGATTAAAGCAGAAGCTGTTTCACAATTATTAAATAAGGTTGTCATTGCCGATGATTCAGGGTTAGCCGTTGATGCATTAGATGGAGAACCAGGTGTTTATTCAGCTCGCTATGCGGGAAATGAAAAAGACAATGAAGCAAACATTCAAAAAGTGCTGATGAAGTTGCAAGGAGTTCCAAGTGAAAAGCGTACAGCTCGCTTTCATTGTGCATTAGCGATTGCAATCCCTAATGAAGAGACAGCCGTTGTCGAAGGTACATGTGAAGGAACGATTTTAGAAGAGAAGCGAGGAGAGGGCGGTTTTGGATATGACCCAATCTTCTTTGTGGATGAATGGAACAGAACAATGGCTGAACTTTCCAAAGAGCAAAAGAATAACATTAGCCATCGTGCGAAAGCGTTAGAGAAATTAGTTCCTTTAATAGAAGAGCGAATGTAAACGAGGTGACATCTTTATGAAACTACTTATTGTTAGTGATAGTCATGGATTAGAACAAGAATTGTTAACAATTAAAAAGCGTCATCAACACGAAGTGAATGCGATGATTCATTGCGGTGATTCTGAATTGCCAAGTGATTCAAAAGAGATGGCGGATTTTCTAGCAGTAAGAGGAAATTGTGATTATGACTCAACATACGTCAATGATTGTTTAGAGACTTTCAATGATTTACGTGTTTTCGTGACACACGGTCATTTATATAATGTAAAGATGTCGTTAATGAATATCCATTATAAAGCACGTGAACATGAAGCGGATGTTGTTTGTTTTGGACATTCTCACGTAGCGGGAGCGGAAATGATTGATGGCACATTGTTCATTAATCCTGGAAGTATTTTACTACCTCGTATGCGTAAAGAGCCTACATATGCTATACTAGAAACAAATGAACGAGACATGATTGTACATTTTTATGAAGTGAATGGAACAGTTATGCAATCAATGAGTCATACATTTAAAAAATAAAGTCATGCTTATGTTGTACAGGAAGGAGGCGTGATCCTTTCTGTACAACAGCTTTTGTTAGGACTTAAAAAAAGATGAAAAAGAGTGTTGACTTTACGTGTTAGATTACATATAATAAATCTTGTCTTTGATACAACTTAATATTTTGTCCCAGTAGCTCAGCAGGATAGAGCAACGGCCTTCTAAGCCGTCGGTCGGGAGTTCGAATCTCTCCTGGGACGCCATTTATCGTACATACAACCGTTTATCTTCATTAAGATAAACGGTTTTTTGTTTTGTTTAATAAGTGTGAGGAATAAGTTGAATATTTATACAAGTGAAACGGATCGTATAATAACGATAAAAATATGTAGAAAAAACCATGAATGTAAAAGATTTAATGTCCTCTCCTTGAAGACAAATGTTTTTCTTAACTTTTTTGAAAGAATTTGTAATCCTTTTATACCAGTAATGTAACCGTATACAAATGTGTCCTTTTGATAGAAAATTAAGAAAATTTACTCAAAAAACGGTTGACGACTTTCGGAAATGGGCGTAAGATAGTCCTCAAATATAAGTTTTCTAAAAATTTAAACTAAACACAAAAGTTGACTCTTCTCTTTATTTCCTACATCAGAAACGAAAATAGAGAACAGTTCAGTAGGAGGAAACTTCTTAGAAATTGAAGGAAGGGTGTCATGTTTTGGGAGAACAATGGATCTACTTAAAAGATGAATTTGTAAGAAAAGAAGATGCAAAAATCTCAGTGTATGATCATGGCTTTCTATACGGTGATGGCGTATTCGAAGGAATTCGAGTATACAGTGGAAATGTGTTTCGGTTAGAAGAGCACATCGAGCGTTTATATCATTCGGCTCATTCCATTTTGTTAAACATTAGACAAACACCTGAAGAAATGACTCAGCTCATTGTCGACACTGTAAAGAAAAACAACCTTGAAAGTGCTTATATTCGTGTAGTAGTTTCTCGTGGACCTGGTGATTTAGGGTTAGATCCATTTAATTGTCCAGAACCACAAGTTGTGATTATTGCAGAGCCACTTTCAATTTTTCCAAAAGAGCTATACGAAACAGGGCTAGAAATTGTCACAGTCGCAACAAGACGAAATCGTCCTGACGTACTTAGTCCAAAGGTTAAATCGTTAAACTATTTAAATAACGTATTAGTTAAAATTGAAGCTCGCCTAGCCAATGTTAGCGAAGCCTTAATGTTAAATGACCAAGGTTATGTAGCGGAAGGTTCAGCTGACAATGTGTTCATTTTGAAAAAAGGCATACTATATACGCCTCCAACATATGTTGGAGCATTAGAAGGTATTACTCGTAATGCCATTATCGATGTAGCAACAGAACTAGGATATCAAGTGAAAGAAGAGCCGTTTACCAGACACGACGTGTATACAGCTGATGAAGTGTTCTTAACAGGAACAGCAGCTGAAGTAATCGCAGTTGTGAAAGTAGATGGACGACGTATTGGAAAAGGTGTTCCTGGTGAACACACTAACACCTTATTAGAAGCATTTCGTGCAAAAGTAGTCGCTGATGGTGTAAAGGTTTATCAAGTTCATGAAAACACCAACGTTAGCTAAAAGTAAATAAGTAAAATCGATGAAGAGGATAAGTAATCTTAAGGAGTCAGGTATCTACAGAGAGTCGGGTTGCTGGAAGCCGATGTTACCTCCTTAAGCCGAACTCGCCTCGGAGTGCCAGTCTGAATGAAGTAGGGTTGGCCGGGTGTTTATTCCAAAGCACTCGTTACTAAAACGAATGCATCAAGCATTCTTAAGGTAATCATACGATTACAAACAAGGGTGGTACCGCGGGAAGTCACAACCTTTTCGCCCCTTTGACCTACATATAACTAGGTCTGATTAGGGGTGGGGAGGTTTTTTATTTTTTTATCATTTTGTTAACAGAAAGGATGGGAGTATAAGTGGGAACCAACATGCAGATGAAAGAGCCAGTAAGCGTGACAACTCAAATGAGTGGAGCCGAAATGCTCATTGAATCGTTGAAAAAAGAACATGTTGAAGTGATTTTTGGTTATCCAGGAGGAGCTGTTTTACCCATTTACGATAAGCTCTACCATTCAGGTATGTTTCATGTTTTAACACGTCATGAACAAGGTGGCATACATGCAGCTGAAGGGTACGCAAGGATTTCTGGAAAGCCTGGTGTTGTGATTGCGACAAGTGGACCTGGAGCTACAAACATTGTAACAGGCTTAGCAGACGCGATGATTGATTCATTACCATTGGTGGTGTTTACAGGCCAGGTTGCTTCAAGTGTCATTGGATCAGATGCATTTCAAGAAGCAGACATTCTTGGTGTAACGATGCCAATTACAAAGCATAGCTATCAAGTGAGAAACGTAGATGATTTACCAATGATTATAAAAGAGGCATTTCATATCGCCACAACAGGTCGTCCTGGTCCCGTTCTAATCGATATACCAAAGGATATGGCCGCAGGTGAAGGAACATTTCGTTACGATCAGGAGATTAACTTACCTGGGTATCAGCCAACTTACGTACCCAACTTATTACAAATAAAAAAATTAACAGAAGCAGTGGAACAAGCGAAAAAACCAGTGATATTAGCAGGAGCAGGTGTGTTGCTTGGAAAGGCTTCTACTGAATTAAAACAATACGCAGAGAGACAAAACATTCCGGTTATTAACACGCTTTTAGGGCTTGGAAGTTTTCCAGCAAATCATCATTTAAGTTTAGGAATGGCTGGTATGCATGGTACATACACAGCAAACATGGCCATTTATGAGTGTGATTTGTTAATTAGTATCGGAGCAAGATTTGACGACCGGGTGACGGGTAACTTAAAGCACTTTGCACCTAACGCAAAAATTGCGCATGTAGATATTGACCCAGCTGAAATTGGTAAAAATGTTCCAACGCAAATTCCGATTGTAGGAGATGCGAAAGAAGTGTTAACACAATTGCTTCTTCAGCAAAATGGAACAGGAGATTATACGAAATGGCATGAGAAACTAGAGAATTGGAAGGCGGAATATCCACTGTGGTATGAGACAGCAGAAGATGTGTTAAAACCGCAGCAATTAATAGAACTTATTCACCATTATTCAAATGGTGAGGCTACAGTCACAACGGATGTGGGACAGCACCAAATGTGGGTAGCGCAATATTATCAATTTAATAATCCGGACAAATGGGTTACATCAGGTGGACTTGGAACGATGGGCTTTGGCTTACCAGCTGCAATTGGTGCACAATTAGCTGATAAACAATCTACAGTTGTTGCTGTTGTAGGAGATGGCGGCTTTCAGATGACATTGCAAGAGCTATCTGTGATTCGAGAATTAAACTTACCAATTAAAATTGTCATCTTAAATAATCAGTCATTAGGCATGGTTAGACAGTGGCAAGAAATCTTTTATGAAGAGCGTTATTCACACTCCTTAATTCCAAATCAGCCAGATATGATGAAGTTAGCGGAGGCATACGGAATAAAAGGATTACAAGCTTCAAATGAACAAGAAGCACATCAAGCCTTACAAGAAGCGTTTTCAACAAATGAGCCAGTGTTACTAAACTTTTATGTAGCACCAAAAGAAAATGTGTATCCAATGGTTGCACCAGGAAAAGGATTGCATGAGATGGTGGGGGTGAAACCATGAAACGCATCATTACAGCAACGGTAAATAACCGAGCAGGTGTATTAAATCGGATTACCGGTCTATTTACGAAGCGCCATTATAACATTGAAAGCATTTCAGTGGGTCACACGGAAACAGAAAGTGTATCAAGAATGACGTTTGTTGTAAATGTTGAAGATGAAAAGTCAGCTGAACAAGTCATTAAGCAGCTTAATAAGCAAATTGATGTACTAAAAGTTCAAGATATTACAGATCAAGAAGTCGTAGCGAGAGAATTAGCACTCATTAAAGTCACATCCGCACCAGCAACGAGAAATGAAGTGTACTCACTCATTGAGCCGTTTCGCGCTACCATCATTGATGTAAGTAGAGAGAGTATCATCATCCAAATCACGGGTGAGGCAAATAAAATTGAAGCCATTATTGATTTATTACAACCTTATGGCTTAAAAGAAGTTGTCCGAACAGGAACGATTGCCTTTCCTAGAGGAAAGCAAAAGCAACTATCGGCACAAAAAATATCAACCATTTTATAAGAGTAGCAACTCATTTTTACTCAAAAGAGATGGAAGTTGTTCAACGTATGTAGCAATCATTCAATTAAAATATACAAAATAGTGAAAAAGGGAGAGATTAGATATGGTAAAGGTATATTATAACGGAGATGCAAACGATCAATTATTACAAGGTAAAAAAGTAGCAATCGTAGGTTACGGTTCACAAGGTCATGCACATGCTCAAAACTTACGTGATAGTGGTGTAGACGTAGTAGTAGGACTTCGTCAAGGTAAATCATGGACTCAAGCAGAGAAAGATGGTTTTAATGTTGTTGCTGTAAATGAAGCTGTCCAACAAGCAGATGTAGTGATGATTCTATTACCAGATGAACTTCAACCAAAAGTGTACAAAGAAGAAATCGAACCAGAACTAAAACCAGGTAAGTCTTTAGTGTTTGCTCATGGATTTAACGTTCATTTTAGCCAAATCGTACCACCTTCATATGTAGATGTGTTCCTTGTAGCACCAAAAGGACCTGGTCACCTAGTAAGAAGAACGTATGAAGAAGGAGCTGGAGTTCCGGCACTATTTGCGGTATATCAAAATGTAACAGGTGAGGCACAAGACGTGGCGCTAGCTTATGCAAAAGCAATTGGATCAGCAAGAGCTGGTGTGCTTGAAACAACGTTTAAAGAAGAAACAGAAACAGATTTATTCGGAGAGCAAGCGGTATTATGTGGTGGTTTAACATCTCTTGTAAAAGCAGGATTTGAAACGTTAGTAGAAGCGGGTTACCAACCAGAAGTAGCGTACTTTGAGTGTTTACACGAGTTAAAGTTAATTGTAGACCTTATGTATGAAGGTGGTCTTGCAGGGATGCGCTACTCAATTTCAGATACAGCACAATGGGGTGACTTCACTTCTGGACCACGCGTAGTAGACGGTCGTGTGAAAGAAGAAATGAAGAAAGTACTTGAAGACATTCAAACAGGTGAATTTGCAAAAGGTTGGATTCTAGAAAACCAAGCAAACCGTCCAGTATTTAATGCAGTAAACAATCGTGAAAATGAGCACTTAATTGAAAAAGTAGGTGCAGAGCTACGTGAAATGATGCCATTTGTTAAAAAAGAAAAGAAAGAAGCGGTGGGTGCGAGTGCGAAAAATTAACTTTTTTGATACGACGCTGAGAGACGGTGAACAGTCACCTGGAGTGAATTTAAACTTTCAAGAAAAGCTAGAAATAGCCAAGCAGCTTGAACGACTAGGTATCGATATTATCGAAGCTGGATTCCCAGCGGCATCAAAAGGTGATTTTCAATCCGTAAAAGAAATTGCTTCTATTATAAAAAATTCTTCTGTAACAGGCCTAGCAAGGTCTGTTACAAAAGATATCGATATTGCGTGGGAAGCGTTGAAGCACAGTGCAGAGCCGAGATTGCATGTATTTCTTGCTACTTCCCCTATTCATATGAAATATAAGTTGCAAATGACACCAGATGAAGTAGTAGAAACAGCTGTTAAGATGGTGAAGTATGCAAAAGAACGTTTTCCAATTGTTCAATGGTCAGCAGAAGATGCATGTCGAAGCGATTTACCTTTTTTAGCAAGAATTGTAGAGGAAGTTGTAAAAGCGGGTGCAGATGTCATTAATATCCCTGATACAGTTGGATATACCACACCAAAAGATTACGGAGCGATCTTTTCTTACTTAAGAGAGAATGTTTTTGATATTGAACGCGTGGCTTTATCAGCTCACTGTCACGATGACTTAGGCTTAGCTGTTGCAAACTCACTTGCAGCCATTCAGCATGGTGCTACACAAATTGAAGGAACCGTAAATGGAATCGGAGAACGAGCAGGTAATGCTTCGTTAGAAGAAATTGCGGTTGCGCTTCATATTCGCCAAGATTTTTATGAAGCTGAAACGAATATGGTGCTTTCTGAAATTAAACGTACAAGTGATTTAGTGAGCAAGCTTACAGGGATGACAATTGCACCGAATAAAGCGATTGTTGGAAAGAATGCATTTGCCCATGAATCGGGCATCCATCAAGATGGTGTCCTAAAAGAGCCAACGACGTATGAAATTATTTCGCCAGAGCTTGTAGGGGTGAATCAAAACCCAATCGTTCTTGGTAAACATTCTGGTCGACATGCATTCCGAAACCGATTGGTTGAATTAGGATTTGTGTTACCAGATGAACAAGTCAACTCGTTATTTGCGAAGTTTAAAGACTTAGCAGATAAGAAAAAAGATATTACAGATGATGATCTATTTGCACTTGTTTTACAAAAACAAGTAAATAGTGACGAATTCTATAAGCTTGAAACGTTACAAGTTCAATATGGAATGACAAATATTCCGACTGCAACGATTACATTAAAGAGACATGACGGTGAAATTGTGCAAGAAGCAGCGACTGGGTCTGGTAGTGTCGAAGCGATTTACAATACGTTAGAGCGCTGCCTTGATACAAATGTCAAGCTACTTGATTACCGCTTACAGTCCATTAATGGTGGACCAGATGCTTTAGCAGAAGTATATGTGAAAGTTGAAAGTGAAGGCTTTGAAGCGAGTGGACGTGGTGTAGCATTTGATGTGCTAGAGTCTTCAGCAAAAGCATACATCCATGCGATTAATCGTCTATTTGCTATTCAACAACATCGAACAAAACAAGAAGTGATGTAACCCATTCTTCTCAATGTATGAAGGGAGAGAGGTTCATGAAAAAGACGATTGCTGTGTTACCTGGAGACGGAATTGGAAAAGAAGTAACAAAAGGTGCTGTCGAAGTCTTAAAGGCAGTCGGTCAATGCTTTAACCATCAGTTTGAGTTTGTGTATGGGTTAATTGGTGGAGGAGCGATTGATCAAGAAGGTACACCATTGCCATCTAGTACGAAACAAGTTTGTTCAAAAGCAGATGCCGTTTTATTAGGAGCAGTAGGTGGACCAAAGTGGGATTCACTACCTTCTCATATGAGACCAGAAAAAGGATTACTTGGGCTACGTAAAGAGTTAGATGTGTATGCAAACTTACGACCAGTGTCCTTTTATGAAAGTTTAGTAGATTCTTCACCTTTGAAAAGAGAATACATTGAAGATGTCGACTTTATCATGGTACGCGAACTGACAGGTGGTTTGTACTTTGGGAAACCGAGCGAACGTACGACTCGCAACGGCGAAGAGTCAGTTGTAGACACTTTATTTTATAAACGAGATGAAATGAAGCGAATCATTAAAACAGCATTCGACATTGCTTCGATTCGAAACAAACGTGTCACATCAGTCGACAAAGCGAATGTATTGGAATCGAGTCGAATGTGGCGTGAAGTAGCTGAGGAAATTGCAAAGGATTATCAAGATGTATCACTAGAGCATATGCTTGTGGATGCGGCAGCAATGAAACTTATTCAAAATCCAAAGCACTTTGACGTCATTGTAACAGAGAATATGTTTGGTGATATTTTAAGTGATGAAGCTTCTATGCTTACAGGTTCTTTAGGGATGTTACCTTCTGCAAGTCTTTCATTAAAAGGCCCTTCTTTATATGAACCTATTCACGGTTCTGCACCTGATATTGCAGGGGAAGATAAAGCAAATCCAATCGCTGCTATTTTATCAGTAGCTATGATGTTACGCTATTCGTTCCAACTAGAAGAAGAAGCGAAGCACATTGAGCAAGCTGTGGAACAAGTATTGAGCGCTGGATTTCGAACAGCTGATTTAGCCAAGTCTAACCAATCCTACTTATCTACAACAAAGATGATTGAAGAAATCATTGACACCATTGTGGATGATGCGGCGATTTCAAATATTATGACAGCCTATAGTTAACATTTTAAAGGAGCTGACTCAAAGTACAATATGCGACTTTTCTTTATTGAAAAATGGAGAGAAGGAAGCATCAATGAGTCAGCCCCTTTTTCATAGAATGAGAGGAGGATGTATGTGAAGCCGAAAACGATTATTGAAAAAGTATGGGATCAGCACGTGGTAAAAAGAGAAGAGGGGAAACCTGATTTATTATATATCGACCTTCATCTAATTCACGAAGTCACATCTCCACAAGCCTTTGAAGGTTTACGAGTGGCAAATCGACCAGTCAGACGTCCTGATTTAACGTTTGCGACGATGGATCACAACATTCCAACTGTGAACCGCTTTAATATTGAAGATCCTATTGCCAAGAAGCAAGTCGATAAGTTGTCAACAAACTGTAAGGAGTTTGGAGTAGACTTGCTTGATTTAACAAGTGAAGAGCAAGGAATCGTTCATGTTATCGGACCTGAGCTTGGCTTAACGCAACCAGGTAAAACCATTGTGTGCGGAGATAGTCATACGTCAACGCATGGTGCGTTTGGAGCATTAGCGTTTGGAATAGGAACAAGTGAAGTAGAGCATGTGTTAGCCACACAAACTCTTTGGCAAGCAAAACCACGTACACTTCAAGTAAAGGTAAATGGTCAAAAACAAAAAGGTGTGTATGCAAAAGACATCGTGCTCGCCATCATTCAAAAATATGGAGTTCATTTTGGTACAGGGTTTGTTATTGAATTTACGGGTGAGTGTATCCGTACTATGTCAATGGAAGAGCGCATGACAGTTTGTAACATGTCCATTGAAGCAGGAGCAAAAGCAGGCTTAATTAGCCCGGATGACGTGACCTTTGAATACATGAAAGGGAGACAATATGTACCACAAGGTGAAGGTTTTGAGGAAGCTATTGCGCAGTGGAGCCAACTTGCTACGGATGACGGTGCTACCTACGATGAAACAATCGAGCTAGATGCGTCTGAAATCGAACCAGTTGTCACATGGGGAACAAACCCTGCAATGAGTTCATATGTCACCAAAACAGTTCCAACGTTCGAATCGTGCAAATCAGAAGCAGAGCGCAAATCATTAAATCGAGCACTTGAATATATGGGCTTACAGCCAGGAATGCCAATCGCGTCTATTCCAATTCAGCATGTTTTCATAGGATCTTGTACAAATTCTCGTTTATCTGATTTACGAGATGTTGCTGAATTTATAAAAGGAAGAAAAGTGTCACCGAATGTGCGTGCCATTGTTGTACCTGGTTCACAACGTGTAAAGCAACTTGCTGAAGAAGAAGGGTTAGCAGCTATTTTTGTAGAAGCAGGATTTGAGTGGCGTGACTCGGGATGTAGTATGTGTCTTGGAATGAACTCTGACTTAGTACCTGAAGGAGAGCATTGTGCGTCTACATCTAATCGTAACTTTGAAGGAAGACAAGGAAAAGGGGCAAGAACACATTTAGTTAGTCCAGTGATGGCTGCTGCTGCCGCTGTTTATGGTCATTTTGTGGACGTTCGAACAATACAAGAGGAAGTTGTCGTATAAGGAGGTTTTATCATGAATGCATTTACGATTCATAAAGGAAAAGTAGCGGGATTAGATCGTGCCAACGTGGATACAGATCAAATCATTCCGAAGCAGTTTTTAAAACGCATCGAGCGAACAGGGTTTGGACAGTTTTTATTTTATGACTGGCGTTATCATGCAGACGGTTCATTAAATGAATCATTTGAGCTTAATGCGCCTGAAAATCAAGGAACGACGATTTTAGTAGCGAATGAAAACTTCGGCTGTGGATCTTCAAGGGAACATGCGCCGTGGTCGTTACTTGACTATGGATTTCAAGTCGTCATTGCGCCATCCTTTGCAGATATATTTAAACAAAACTGCTTAAAAAATGGGATGCTTCCTATCGTACTGCCACTTGAAGATATCGAATACCTTTTGGAAGAATCGAAGAAAGCAGACTACGAATGTACGATTAATTTATATGAACAAACGCTTCAAGATGAAAAGGGCTTTAAGCGTACATTTGATATTCATGGTCATTTTAAAAACATGCTGTTAAACGGATGGGATGAAATTGGCTATACGTTGTCATTTGTGAATGAAATTGATGAGTATGAGAAAAGAGTAACGCAGTATGTTTAACCATATGTGAGTGAATGGGTATGGATAAAAGTGTTGAAGGCTGACTCAGATAGGTGCTTACAAACCTTTTAGAGTCAGCCTTCTTCTTTGTGTGATTTCTTGTGTTTCAGAAAACAACTTGCTAAACTGTAAAGCAAATGCATGGTGAAGCGGGGAAACATGATGAACAAAAAACATTCAAAGAAAGTTGTAGCGTTTCCGAATTTAGAAAGTCGACTGATTGAAAAAGCTACTGAACACATGCAGCAGAAACAGTTTCATGAGGCATTACCTTTATTTTTACAAGCATATGAACTAGATGAATTAAATGCAGAAGCACTGTTAGGATTAGTCATCTCCTACTTTGAGTTAAACGAATTAGAAGAAGCGAAGCAATATAGTAAAAAGATGCTGCAAGAAGACGTAGGAGACTATTATCATAATTTGCAGGTGCATTTAATGATTTTAATTCAACTAGGTGAATATGAAGAAGGATATGACATGCTCGAAGCTGTAATTCAAGAAGGACAATTACCAGTTGAACATGCTGAGCAATTTTACCGATTGCTACAATTTTGTAAAACGCGCATCCATGAAGAAGTTCCTATTTATCAAGACGAAGAGGAACAACTTGAACAATTAGAAGCGCTATTAGCAGAAGATGATCTTCATAAGCAGATTGAAACGGTACAGTCACTGAAGCATGTTCGAATTGAAAAACATCTATTGTTTCTAAAAGAATTATTAGCGCATCAGCATATTCATCCAGTGGTTAAAACGTTGGCTGTCAAAATATTAATGGAAGAAAAAGTGGATATTGACTTTCAGGTAACGAAGTTTGATAGGAAGATGACGGTTAATCCTCTTCATTTAAATGAACTTATGCCTTATCCACTCTCAATCCGAGTTGAAATGCAATTAAAAGAAAAACTCGAACAAGATAATCCGATGTTACTAGAAATAGCGGTTGAATTATGGCACCGTCATCTCTTTATTTTGTTTCCGTTTCTACCTATTCAACAAGAGGAACAGCTACTAACAGCAAGTATCGACTATTTATCGCGTCAGTTACAAGGTGAAGAGATTGATATAGAAGAAATAGGCGAGCGATACGGTGTAAGTGCTTCAATTTTGAAGCAAGTGGTAGTGGACATTCAAGAACTTGAAGAAATTTCTTTTTTGTAAAATGGCTTGTTTAGTTGAAACGTTAGTATTGTATGGTATAATATAGTGGTTGTAAAATGCACATTACCTACTAAGGTAAGTCATTCAATTTATATTCTATTCCTACATATTTTTAAAAGTAGGAAATTAGATAGAGAATGGTTTGTTCGAAACGGACAAGCATTTTCAGTATCTGTTTACACTACTGGCCCTACTACTATATTTAGTAGAGGTGACTATTTAAATTGATTTTGGAGGGAAACATACATGTCTGCTAAGTGGGAAAAACAAGAAGGCAATCAAGGCGTTTTAACAGTTGAGGTTGAAGCGGCTCAATTTGATGAAGCTTTAGATAAAGCATTTAAAAAAGTTGTAACAAAGGTAAACGTACCTGGATTCCGTAAAGGTAAAATGCCTCGTGCAATGTTTGAAAAGCGTTTCGGTGTTGAATCTTTATACCAAGATGCATTAGACATCTTATTACCAGAAGCGTATAGCCAAGCGGTTGAAGAAGCTGGTATTCAACCAGTTGATCGTCCGGAAATTGATATTGAAACAATCGAAAAAGGTCAAACACTTGTATTCACTGCAAAAGTAACAGTAAAGCCTGAAGTGAAATTAGGCGAATACAAAAACCTAGAAGTTGAGAAAATTGATGCAACTGTAACAGATGAAGATGTAGAAGCAGAATTAAAGAAGCTTCAAGAGCGTCATGCTGAGCTAGTTGTAAAAGAAGAAGGTAACATCGAGAACGGTGATACAGCTGTAATCGACTTCGAAGGATTCGTTGATGGCGAAGCATTCGAAGGTGGAAAAGGCGAAAACTACTCATTAGAAATCGGTTCTGGCACATTCATTCCAGGGTTTGAAGAGCAATTAGTAGGTGAAGCTGTTGGTACGGAGAAAGAAGTAGAAGTAACATTCCCTGAAGAGTACCATGCAGAAAACCTAGCTGGTAAAGCTGCTACATTCAAAGTGAAAGTTCATGAAGTAAAAACAAAAGAACTTCCTACTTTAGATGATGAGTTTGCAAAAGACGTAGATGAAGAAGTAGAAACTCTTGATGCATTAAAAGCAAAAACTAAAGAAACACTACAAAGTGAAAAGACACGTGAAGCTGACTCAGCTCTTCGTGATTCATTAGTAGACAAAGCAACTGAAAACGCAGAAGTAGAAATTCCTGCAGCAATGTACGATACAGAAATGGATCGCATGATGCAAGAATTCGAACAACGTTTACAAATGCAAGGTCTAAACCTTGAGTTATACTTCCAATTCTCAGGTCAAGATGAAAAAGCTCTTCGCGATCAAATGCGTCCAGATGCTGAAAAGCGTGTGAAAATGAACTTAACATTAGAAGCAATCGCAAAAGCTGAAAATCTTGAAGTAACAGATGAAGAAGTAGAAAAAGAATTAGAAAACATGGCAGGAATGTACAATACACCTGTCGAAAACTTAAAGCAAATGCTTGGTAGCCTAGAAGGCATCAAAGAAGATATGAAAGTTCGTAAAGCAGTTGAATTTCTTGTAGAGAATAGCAAAACTGTTGCATAATAATTAATAAGGAACAAGGCGCGAATTGATCGTGCCTTGTTTTATACAATTAAGAACATTCATAGCATCGTAACTACATAATGAAGGCTACCTTTTGGAAACTGTTGTTTACCATCCGTTGTTATGAAGAAAGCCAATAAGGATAACACTACATAATATCAGCATCGCCATCACCCTTTAAAGGTGATGATTTATACATAAGCGTTTTTAGTATCTATTCTCTACGATGTATGGTAAAATGCAATACAAATATTTTCATCTACACGGAAATATAAACAAATATGAAAATATAAGCCACTTTTTACCTGCAGATAAATAAGCCGTTATTTTATTGGCCTTTACACTGGATGGGACTTTAGTTTAAGCATTTTAGTAAATACTACAAGGGGTGAAAGTATGTTTAAATTTAACGATGAAAAAGGGCAACTTAAATGTTCGTTTTGCGGTAAGACACAAGATCAAGTCCGCAAGTTAGTAGCAGGCCCAGGCGTCTATATTTGTGACGAGTGTATCGAACTTTGTACGGAAATCGTTGAAGAAGAACTAGGTACAGAAGAAGAAGTTGAATTCAAAGATGTACCAAAGCCACAAGAAATTCGCGAAATTCTAAATGAATATGTGATTGGTCAAGACGCTGCGAAAAAAGCATTGTCTGTTGCTGTATATAATCATTACAAACGCATCAATTCGAATAGTAAAATTGATGATGTTGAGCTATCTAAAAGTAACATTGCAATGATTGGGCCAACAGGTAGTGGTAAAACATTACTAGCACAAACATTAGCGCGTATTTTAAATGTACCTTTTGCTATTGCAGATGCAACATCATTAACGGAAGCAGGATATGTAGGGGAAGATGTTGAGAATATCTTACTTAAACTAATCCAAGCTGCAGATTATGATGTGGAGAAAGCAGAAAAAGGAATCATTTACATCGATGAAATTGATAAAGTAGCACGTAAATCTGAAAATCCTTCTATTACTCGCGATGTATCAGGTGAGGGTGTTCAACAAGCATTATTAAAAATTCTTGAAGGAACAGTTGCAAGTGTTCCCCCACAAGGTGGAAGAAAGCATCCGCATCAAGAGTTTATTCAAATTGACACCACAAATATTTTATTTATTTGTGGTGGGGCATTTGATGGAATCGAGCCAATTATTAAGCGTCGCTTAGGTAAAAAGGTTATCGGATTTGGTTCAGATGTGAAAAAAGAAGATATTAACGATAAAGAGCTTTTATCAAAAGTGTTGCCTGAAGATTTACTTAAATTTGGTTTAATCCCTGAGTTTATCGGGCGTTTACCAGTGATTGCAAATCTTGAGCAATTAGATGAAGATGCGTTAATTGAAATCTTAACAAAACCGAAAAATGCATTAGTGAAGCAATATCAAAAAATGCTTGAACTTGATAATGTGGAACTTGAGTTTGAACAAGGTGCATTAGCTGAGATTTCGAAGAAAGCAATTGAGCGTAAAACGGGAGCACGTGGTTTGCGTTCCATTATTGAAGGCATTATGCTTGATGTAATGTTTGATCTTCCTTCTCGTGATGATATTGTAAAATGTATCATTACAGCTGAAACGGTTCGTGACCAAGCAGCACCAAAACTTGTTTTACAAGACGGTTCAACAGTTGAAGAAGGCAGTAAAACATCTGCATAATTAAAACAACCCTTCCTTTGAAGGGTTGTTTTTTGCTCTTTTTTTAGAAGTGACAATCAAAATAACAGACATATGCCGTATCATACTTGCCATTTTTTACATGGCTTGTAAAAGAGAAATCATGACGACAGATGTTTATTCCTAGTCCTGCAGGGAGATAATAACAAATAATTATCTCACAAAAAGAGTGCAGGAGGTTCTTTATGAATTGGATGAATATCGCTTTAATTATACAGCTGTTTTTCGGGATTATCATTGGGTTGTACTTTTGGAATTTACTTCGTAATCAGCGCACCCAAAAGGTATCCATTGATCGAGAATCAAAGAAAGAAATGGAACAACTTCGTAAATTACGGTCCATTTCATTAACAGAGCCACTAGCCGAGAAAGTACGCCCAATCAGTTTCAAAGACATTGTTGGTCAAGAGGATGGCATTCGTTCATTAAAAGCTGCGTTATGCGGGCCTAACCCTCAGCATGTGATTATCTACGGACCACCTGGAGTAGGAAAAACAGCAGCAGCTCGTTTAGTGTTAGAGGAAGCGAAAAGAAATCAAAAGTCTCCGTTCAAGCCTGGAGCGGTGTTTGTTGAGTTAGATGCAACAACAGCACGATTTGATGAAAGAGGAATTGCTGATCCACTCATTGGTTCTGTTCATGATCCTATTTATCAAGGGGCGGGGGCAATGGGACAAGCAGGTATCCCTCAACCAAAGCAGGGAGCGGTTACTCATGCTCACGGTGGGATTTTATTTATTGATGAAATTGGAGAATTACATCCAATTCAAATGAATAAGCTATTAAAGGTGTTAGAAGATCGCAAAGTCTTTATGGAGAGTGCGTATTATAGTGAAGAGAATACACAAATTCCTACACACATTCATGATATGTTTCAAAACGGACTTCCAGCAGATTTTCGCTTAATTGGCGCTACAACAAGAACGCCAAATGAAATTCCACCTGCAATTCGTTCGCGCTGTTTAGAAGTCTTTTTTAGAGAGTTAGATAAAGATGAAATTACTATTATTGCTAAAAAAGCGGCTAACAAAATCAATATGGATGTGCCAGATAAGGGAGTGGACGTTTTATCTACATATGCGCGTAATGGTCGTGAAGCTGTAAACATGATGCAAATTGCTGCGGGATTAGCTATTTCAGAAGATCGAACGCACATAAAAAACGAAGATATTGAATGGGTCATTCATTCTAGTCAGCTTACACCACGAAATGAGCCGAAAATCCCTGAGCAAGAAGGCGTTGGAGTGGTCAATGGTTTAGCAGTATATGGACCAAATTCTGGAGCATTACTTGAGATTGAAGTAACAGCGATTAAAGCAAAAGAAAAAGGTAGCATTACGATAACAGGTATTGTGGAAGAAGAAAGCATTGGAGATCGAGGGAAATCTGTTCGACGAAAAAGTATGGCACGAAGCTCGGTTGAAAATGTTATCACAGTATTACGTTCAATGGGAGTACCAGCTGACGAATTCGACATTCATGTGAATTTTCCAGGTGGTGTACCAATCGATGGACCATCGGCAGGTATTACAATGGCAACGGGGATTTACTCTGCTATTTATGAAATACCTGTTAAGCATACGATTGCGATGACTGGTGAAATTGGACTTCACGGAAATGTAAAGCCAATTGGTGGTGTGGTTCCTAAGATTAAAGCAGCTAAGCAAGCAGGTGTGAAAACAGTCATTATTCCTCATGAAAATCTTAGTTCAGTTGTGAATGAGATAAAAGGAATCAACGTTGTAGCAGTGACAAAATTAAATGAAGTGTTTGATACCGCATTCTTAGCACTTGAAGAACATCTAATAAATGTAACAGCGAAAAAGGCATTGCCTAAAACAGAATCACTGTAATGAAGTCGTCCTTTTCCACAACCAAATCATTTTCGGAAAAGGGCGATTTTCCATGCAATGTTTCAAGTTGTCTATGCTATAATAAATAATTACTATCATTAGACATGTACTTACAAATAAGATAGAATTGTAAAAAGACTTAACACTGTACATATTTTACAAGATGAACATTGGAGGTGTTCGTTAGATGACGAATAAAGAAAAAATGATCGTTCCCCTCCTCCCGCTGCGTGGTTTACTCGTTTATCCAACGATGGTATTGCACTTAGATGTTGGACGCGATAAATCGATACAAGCTTTAGAGAAAGCGATGGTAGAGGACCATCTTATTTGCCTTGTAACTCAAAAAGATATGTCAATTGATGAGCCAACAGAGCAAGATTTATATAGCGTTGGAACACTGGCAAAAATTAAGCAAATGCTGAAGCTGCCAAATGGCACAAGTCGTGTGCTTGTTGAAGGCTTAAAGCGTGCTAGCGTAAAACGATTTGAGGAAGAGGAATTTTTTACGGTAGAAATTGAAACTTATGAGACAGAAGAAGAAGCGGATCTTGAAGACAAGGCGCTAATGAGAACGCTTCTAGATTATTTTGAGCAATACATAAAGTTATCAAAGAAAATTTCAGTAGAGACGTTCTCAACTGTTACTGATATTGAAGAACCAGGTCGTTTGGCTGATATTGTTTCTTCGCATCTACCCATTAAAGTAAATCAAAAGCAAGAGGTTCTTGAAATCAACGATGTTAAAGAACGTCTGAACAAAGTCATTGGATATATTCACAATGAAAAAGAAGTGATGCAATTAGAAAAGAAAATTGGTCAGCGCGTGAAGAAATCAATGGAACGCACGCAAAAAGAGTACTATTTACGCGAACAAATGAAAGCCATTCAAAAAGAACTAGGCGATAAGGAAGGAAAAACGGGTGAAGTGGCGACGCTTCGTGAAAAAATCGAAGCTGTTGGTATGCCCGAAAACGTAGAAGCAGCTGCGCTAAAAGAGCTTGAACGATATGAAAAAGTACCAGCAAGTTCAGCTGAAAGTTCCGTGATCCGTAACTACATTGAATGGTTAATCTCTGTTCCTTGGACGAAAGAAACAGAAGATATGTTAGATGTGAATCGCGCTGAGAAAATTTTAGATGATGAACATTACGGATTAGAAAAAGTAAAAGAACGTGTATTGGAGTATTTAGCTGTTCAACAGTTAACGAAGTCCTTAAAAGGTCCTATTCTTTGCTTAGCTGGTCCTCCGGGTGTAGGTAAAACGTCTTTAGCTAAATCAATTGCCACATCATTAAATCGTCATTTCGTGCGTGTCTCATTAGGTGGCGTGCGTGATGAGTCTGAAATTAGAGGACACCGACGAACGTACGTAGGAGCAATGCCAGGGCGTATTATTCAAGGGATGAAAAAAGCAGGAACGATTAACCCTGTCTTTTTACTAGATGAGATTGACAAAATGTCAAACGACTTCCGTGGCGATCCTTCAGCAGCACTATTAGAGGTATTAGATCCAGAGCAAAACCATACATTTAGCGATCATTATATTGAAGAGTCCTACGATTTATCAAAAGTCATGTTTGTTGCAACAGCAAACAATTTAGCGACGATACCAGGTCCGTTACGCGATCGTATGGAAATTATCAATATTGCAGGTTACACAGAAGTAGAGAAGTTAGAAATTGCAAAAAGGCATTTGGCTCCAAAACAGTTAGAAAATCACGGACTCCAAAAGTCGCATCTTCAAATTCGTGACGATGCGATGATGGCGTTGATTCGTCTTTATACAAGAGAAGCTGGTGTTCGTAATTTGGAGCGTGAAATTGCATCCGTTTGCCGCAAAGCCGCTCGTATGGTTGTATCAGGTCAAAAGAAACGAGTTGTTGTAACAGAAAAAAATCTTGAAGAATTTTTAGGAAAACCAAGATATCGTTACGGACAAGCGGAATCAGAAGACCAAGTTGGTGTGGCAACAGGGCTTGCTTATACTGCAGTCGGTGGAGATACACTGGCGATTGAAGTGAGTCTATCACCAGGAAAAGGAAAGTTAGTGTTAACAGGAAAGCTTGGAGATGTGATGAAAGAGTCGGCGCAAGCTGCATTTAGTTACATCCGATCTAATGCCCAACAGTTAGGCGTTGATGGAAATTTCCATGAAAAAAATGATATTCATATTCATGTTCCAGAAGGTGCTGTTCCGAAAGACGGACCATCAGCTGGAATCACAATGGCAACAGCGCTTATTTCTGCATTAACAAACCGCCCAATTCGAAAAGAAGTGGGGATGACAGGCGAAATTACATTAAGAGGTCGCGTGTTACCAATTGGTGGTTTGAAAGAGAAGTCATTGAGTGCTCATCGTGCCGGATTAACGAAAATCATTATCCCAAGTGAAAATGAAAAAGATATTGAAGATATACCAGAAAGTATTCAACATGAACTTGACATCGTGTTAGTATCTCATATAGATGAAGTACTGAAACATGCATTAGTAGGAGAGAAAAAATGAAAGTAACTCAAGCAGACATTGTTATTAGTGCGGTAAAGCCAGAGCAATATCCAGCGGAAAACTTCCCGGAATTTGCGCTTGCAGGACGCTCAAACGTTGGGAAATCGTCATTTATTAATAAAATGATTAATCGTAAAAGCTTAGCTCGAACGTCTTCTAAGCCAGGTAAAACCCAAACGTTAAATTTTTATATTATTAATGAATCGGTTCACTTTGTTGATGTTCCTGGATACGGATTTGCAAAAGTATCTAAAAAGGAGCGTGAAGCGTGGGGGAAGATGATTGAAACGTATTTAACGCAACGTGAACAGTTAAGAGCTGTTTTGCTTATCGTTGATTTACGTCACCCACCAACGAATGATGATGTAATGATGTATGACTTTTTAAAGCATTACAACATTCCAGTCATTGTCGTTGCAACAAAAGCAGATAAAATCCCAAAAGGAAAATGGGAAAAGCACGTAAAGGTAACAAAAGAAACATTACAACTTCAGCCAGAAGATCAAATTATTACGTTTTCTTCTGAAACAGGGCAAGGAAAAGAGAAGGCGTGGGGAGCTTTACAGCGATTCATGTAAGAAAAAAGCATTGAGGCGATTGCCTCAATGCTTTTTTGAATATGTACTGAAGGTAAACCTACATTTAAATCGTATGTACAACTTTCGATCAGTTTTTTACATAGTTTACTTTTTTTTGAAAAATAATAAGTATAAGCCAATAAGTAGCAATGAAACAGGCCAAAAATTTAGTAAATAAGCAGCATTATCTTCTACCATGCTTGTCCATTGCTTAATTCGTTCTGAAAACATCATTGTAAAAGCAGCAAGTAATAATACAGTCCCTTGTAGCAATCCAGATTTTAACTGTCGGGAGCTAAGTAAAAAACTGATTGAAATCATAAACGGGATCATACCGGTATGAGCAGGCCAAAATGATAGGACGTTAACAGCTATAAAGTGGATACCTAGTGTCAAAAGGATATAACCTGCTAATAATCCTGAATGATCTTGAGATGCACGAGCTTGAGCAAGCAAGGCTAAGCCAATCAAAAGCATAACAGTGGGCCATGTATGCAATTTTGATGCAATCTCGACATTTAATTCAGCTAAAAGAAAAAAGAGTCCAAATCCTACTAATAATACACCAAAAAACATTGCTTGTTTCTTCATCGTAACCTCCTGGTAGACAAAAACAGGAAACTTGCTGTGTAACTGCTTTTTTGATAACTTACTTTATGAATGATAATGACTATTTTGCCTTTTAGCAAGTCATGTGTTGTTGCTTATTTTACAAAATCAATCTTAACACAGGATGTCAAATACTGTTCAAACTTTTTTTTAGTCCTACGAAAGAAACATGTTATAATAGATAAAGGGATTTGAGTAAATTTTGATTGTAGGGGGTATGTAACAAGTGCATATTATAGCAGTCGGCTTAAATTATCGAACAGCCCCTGTTGAAATAAGAGAAAAGCTTAGCTTTAATGAACATGAGTTACCATCTGCTATGAAAGCTTTAAGTCATCAAAAAAGCATTCTAGAAAATGTCATTGTTTCAACGTGCAACCGTACGGAAATTTATGCCGTTGTTGATCAATTACACACAGGTCGTTACTACATTAAAGCCTTTTTAGCAGAGTGGTTTCAATTAGATAAAAATGATTTCTCGCCTTTTTTAAATATCTATGAAGATGACGGTGCGATGGAACATTTGTACCGTGTTTCTTGCGGGTTAGACTCAATGGTATTGGGAGAAACACAAATCTTAGGACAAGTGCGTTCTAGCTTTTTGCTTGCTCAAGAACAAGGGGCGGTAGGAACCGTATTTAATCAATTATTTAAACAAGCTGTGACCCTAGCAAAACGAGCACATCATGAAACAGAAATTGGTGCAAATGCTGTATCGGTGAGTTATGCAGCGGTTGAATTAGCCAAAAAGATTTTTGGGGATTTAACATCTAAAAACATCTTAATTCTCGGTGCAGGTAAGATGGGTGAGCTAGCGGCGAAGAATTTATATGGCAGCGGTGCGAAAAAGGTAACCGTTATCAATCGTACATTTGAAAAGGCTCAGCAGCTCGCAAGTCGATTTTCAGGTGAAGCCAAGCAATTAGCAGAACTTCAATGTGCATTAATTGAAGCCGATATTTTAATTAGTTCAACAGGTGCAAAAGACTTTGTGGTAACAAAGGATATGATGGTACATGTAGAGCGTATGCGAAAAGGGCGTCCTCTTTTTATGGTAGACATTGCTGTACCTCGTGACCTTGATCCAGCGTTAGCACAGTTAGATAGCGTGTTTTTATATGATATAGATGATCTAGAAGGGATTGTCGAAGCAAACCTTCAAGAACGTAAAAGAGCAGCGGAACAAATTGAGATAATGGTTGAAGCAGAAGTGGTTGACTTTAAACGATGGATTAATACATTAGGTGTTGTTCCTGTTATTTCGGCTCTTCGTGAAAAAGCACTTGCGATTCAAGCAGATACGATGAAAAGCATTGAACGTAAGCTTCCAAGTTTATCAGAACGTGAAAGAAAAGTTCTTAATAAGCATACAAAAAGCATTATTAACCAGTTGTTGCGTGACCCGATTTTACATGCGAAAGAATTAGCAGGAGAGCCTAATGCTCAGGAATCTCTTGACCTATTTATGAGAATCTTTGATATTGAAGAAGCTGTTAAAGCAGATCAACATAGACATCACAATCAAGAACAACCAGAATCAGCTTACAAAATAGCTTATGAATCATAAGTGGGGATTGATATATGGTTGATATTCAGTTGACCAGGATTTATGAACTTATCGTTATTTTATACGCGGCTAGCGTGTTATTATATTTTATTGATTTTGTCCAACATAACCGGAAGGCGAACAAAATAGCCTTCTGGTTACTTTCTATTGTGTGGACGCTACAAACGATCTTTTTAATTTCGCGAATGTTTACAACAGGAAGGTTTCCAATTTTAACAATCTTTGAGGGTCTTTATTTTTATGCGTGGGTATTGATTACGCTCTCTCTTGTAATTAATCGACTCTTGCGTGTAGACTTTATCGTTTTTTTCACAAACGTACTTGGATTTTTAATTATGGCGATTCATACGTTTGCGCCGATGCAATATCCAACGTCGGTAGAAGCTGAACAAGTGGTATCTGAGTTGTTAATCATTCACATTACGATGGCAATTTTATCGTATGGAGCTTTTTCGATATCGTTCGCGTTTTCAGCACTATACTTAGTTCAATATCATTTATTAAAAAAGAAAAAATGGGGAAAGCACCTATTACGAATCGAGGACTTAACAAAGCTTGATTATATGGCTTACGTTCTCATTGTGATGGGAATTCCTCTTTTATTATTATCGCTTATTTTAGGATTGATTTGGGCTTATATTAAAGTTGTGAATTTTCATTGGTATGATACAAAAGTATTGGGGTCTTTTTTTGTTTTGATTGCGTATAGCGCCTATCTTTATGTACGCTTACGAAAAGGGATACAAGGCAAAGCCATTGCAACTTGGAATATTGGCTTATTTTTAATAGTACTGATTAACTTTTTCTTATTTGGAAGTTTATCAAACTTTCACTTTTGGGATTCGTAGTAGGAGGATACATCATGCGAAAAATCATTGTCGGCTCTCGTCGAAGTAAATTAGCTTTAACGCAAACAAACTGGGTAATTGATCAATTAAAGAAGCAAGGCCTTCCTTATGAGTTTGAAGTGAGGGAAATCGTGACAAAAGGTGATCAAATTTTAGATGTGACCCTATCAAAAGTTGGTGGAAAAGGGTTATTTGTCAAAGAGATTGAACAAGCGATGTTAAACAAAGAGATTGATATGGCTGTTCATAGTATGAAAGACATGCCGGCTGTTCTTCCTGACGGTTTAACAATCGGTTGTATTCCGGATCGAGAAGATCACCGAGATGTGTTAATTTCAAAAACGGGGAAAACGTTTGAAGAGCTGCCAAGCGGTTCAGTCATTGGAACGAGTAGTTTGCGAAGAAGTGCACAACTTTTAGCAAAACGTTCTGATATTGAAATTAAATGGATTCGTGGAAACATTGATACTCGTTTAGAAAAGTTGAAAAATGAAGAATACGATGCCATTATTCTAGCAGCAGCAGGATTATCTCGTATGGGATGGTCAAAAGATACAGTGACACAATACTTAGATGCAGAATTAAGTGTGCCAGCAGTTGGTCAAGGAGCATTAGCGATTGAGTGCCGTGAAGATGATAAGGATTTATTAAGCTTGCTTCAAGGGTTCAATCATCCGAACACAAATGCGGTTGTGACGGCTGAACGTGCATTCCTTCATAAAATGGAAGGTGGCTGTCAAGTGCCGATTGCCGGGTATGGGCGCTTTGTAAACGATGAAGAAATTGAGTTAACAGCTCTTGTTGCTTCTCCAGATGGACAAACTGTGTATAAAGAAAAGCTCACAGGTAAAAATCCAATTGAACTTGGATATGAAGCTGCGAAACAATTAACAGAACAAGGTGGAAAACAACTAATTGATCGTGTGAAAGAGGAGCTTGACAAGTGATGAGTCATCGTGCTCCTCTTTTTTTGAAAAACATTTTAGTGACACGGTCATCTCGTCAAGCTCATTCCTTTTCAACCAAACTTGAAGAGCTTGGGGGGATACCCATTCATATTCCCTTGTTAACATTTAAGCGTGCAGAAGGGAACCGACTTCACATTGGAGAAGCAATTAAACATTTACATACGTATCAATGGATTGTGTTTACGAGTCAAAACGGCATTTCTTTTTTCATGAAGTGGTTAGATGACTATCAGATAAAACATGACGAATTGAACAAACTAAACATAGCAGTTGTAGGTGAAAAAACAGCAAACGAATTAAAAAAGTATGGTGTGAAGGCAACACTAATGCCAAAAGAATTTGTAGCTGAGTCATTATTAGACTCGTTACTTGAGAATGTACATAAAAATGAAAAGGTTTTACTTATCAGAGGTAATCTAGCTCGTCCTGTTATCCGAGAAGGATTGCAAAAGAAAGGGTACCATGTAACAGATGTGATTGTGTATGAGACGGTGCGGAACGAAAGTAAACAACAAGAGCTTATTCAGTTGTTGATCGAACGGAAAATTGATGCGGTGACGTTTACAAGTTCGTCGACTGTGGACTCATTCGTTGAAGCAATGAGAAACGTACCTAATTGGCTAGAGCTAGTAAATGAGTGTCTGATCGTTTGTATCGGTCCCATTACGTCAAAAACAGCCTTGGAATATGGCATCAAGCATGAAGTTCCTACTGCATACACAGTAGATGGTATGATAGAGATGTTAGTATCAATCTTTAATCGTTCGGAGAATTAAAGGAGGCAAATAAACATGAAACATTTAGAGTTTGCGCGTCATCGTCGTTTACGTCATTCAGAAAATATGCGCGCGTTAGTGAGAGAAACACATTTACATGCGGATGACTTTATTTATCCGATATTTGTTGTAGAAGGAGAGAATAAATGCAATGCTGTGCAGTCTATGCCAGGTGTGTATCAGTTGTCTCTCGATTTACTGAATGATGATATCCAAGAAGCGGTTGATTTAGGAATTAAGTCCGTTATTGTGTTTGGTGTACCGGCTGAAAAAGATGAAGTTGGTTCTCAAGCTTATCACGATCATGGTATTGTTCAAAAAGCCATTCGTCAATTACGTGAAGCATTCCCAGAACTTGTACTAATCGCAGATACATGTTTATGTCAGTACACAGATCATGGCCACTGCGGCATTATTGAAGAAGGTAAAATTCTAAACGATCCTACGCTTGATTTACTAGCGCGTACAGCGGTTAGTCAGGCAAAAGCTGGAGCGGACATTATTGCTCCTTCTAACATGATGGATGGATTTGTTGCAGCTATTCGTGAGGGATTAGATGAAGCAGGATTTGAACATATTCCAATTATGTCATATGCCGTGAAATATTCTTCTGCGTTTTATGGTCCTTTCCGTGACGCAGCACATTCTTCACCAAAATTTGGGGATCGCAAAACATATCAAATGGACCCAGCTAATCGCCTAGAAGCGTTACGCGAAGCAGAATCAGATGTGGCAGAAGGAGCAGATTTTCTCATTGTAAAGCCAGCTCTTTCTTACTTAGATATTATTCGCGATGTGAAAAACAACTTTAATCTACCAATTGTTGCTTACAACGTCAGTGGTGAGTATTCAATGATTAAAGCAGCAGCACAAAACGGTTGGATCAATGAGAAAGAAATTGTACTTGAAAAATTAACAAGCATGAAACGTGCAGGTGTTGATTTGATTATTACGTATCATGCAAAAGATGCAGCACGCTGGTTAACAGACAAGTAATAAAGGAGTGTTCTTACGTTATGCGAAGCTATGAAAAGTCAAAAGCAGCATTTTTAGAAGCGAAACAACTAATGCCAGGGGGCGTGAATAGTCCTGTTCGTGCCTTCAAATCAGTTAACATGGATCCTATTTTCATGTCGCACGGAAAAGGTGCAAAGATTTATGACATTGACGGTAATGAATACATTGATTATGTTCTCTCATGGGGTCCGCTCATTCATGGACATTCAAATGATCGCGTTGTTGAAGCCGTTAAAAAAGTAACGGAATCTGGTACAAGTTTTGGCGCACCAACGTTAATTGAAAACGAGTTAGCAAAGCTTGTCATTGAACGAGTACCTTCAATTGAAGTCGTTCGTATGGTGAGTTCAGGTACAGAAGCAACGATGAGTGCACTACGATTAGCTCGTGGATATACTGGACGAAATAAGATCTTGAAGTTTGAAGGGTGCTATCACGGACATGGTGATTCGCTACTAATTAAAGCGGGATCTGGTGTGGCGACATTAGGTTTACCTGATAGTCCAGGTGTTCCAGAAGGAATCGCTAAAAATACAATTACGGTACCTTATAACGACCTCGAGAGTATTCGGTATGCATTTGAACAGTTCGGTGAAGACATTGCAGGCGTAATTGTAGAACCAGTAGCAGGAAATATGGGGGTTGTTCCTCCACTGCCAGGTTTCTTAGAAGGTCTTCGTGAGATTACAAACCAATACGGTTCACTTCTTATTTTTGATGAAGTTATGACAGGATTCCGTGTTGATTATAACTGTGCACAAGGCTATTTTAATGTAACACCAGACTTAACTTGTCTTGGAAAAGTAATTGGTGGTGGATTACCGGTTGGTGCATATGGTGGTAAAGCTGAAATCATGGAACAGATTGCACCGAGTGGACCGATTTATCAAGCAGGTACATTGTCAGGAAATCCACTTGCGATGACAGCTGGGTACGAAACATTATCACAGTTAACACCACAGTCATATGAAGAGTTTGCTCGTAAAGCGGATCGTTTACAAGAAGGTTTACATGAAGCAGCTGAAAAGTATGATATTCCACATACCATCAATCGTGCTGGTTCAATGATTGGATTCTTCTTCACAAACGAACAAGTCGTTAACTATGAAAAGGCAAAAACATCGAACCTAGACTATTTCTCAGCATTTTATCGTGAAATGGCCAATCAAGGGGTGTTCTTACCGCCGTCTCAATTCGAAGGTTTATTCTTATCAACTGCTCATACGGATCAAGATATTGAACAGACGATTGAAGCAGCTGAAAAAGCATTTGCTTCATTACGTAAATAAGGAAAAAGCTCGTACTTCAATGGTACGGGCTTTTTTTATGAGTTTAAAATGAGTGGAATAGGATGTGACTTGCATACATATACATCTACAGATACGTCAACATTTTAACGTGAGCTCTTAAGTGAAAGTCATATTCTTAGAATTTGATTCATACATCTTTAATGACATCTGTCATATTGGTAAGCGTTTTGAAAGGGGGAGAATATTTTGTCGCAGGATAATTTATCGTGTCTGCGTTTTTCCGTAGAAGAATCAGTATGGTTTCAAAAAGGACAGGAAGTTTCACAGCTTTTGTCTATCTCCTTAGAACCTGCAGTTTCAATTGAAGAATACGAGCAATACGTTTCCATCCGTGGAGCGTTAACATTAACAGGTGAATATGAGCTAGCTGAAAATGGTGACGAAGACCAATCGTTGCGCGAATATATAAGTGGAAAGCAAGTGCAGTACGTGCAGGAGAGAGAAAATGGAGTAGCTGAAATGTCTCATCAATTTCCGGTAGACATTACGATTCCAAAGAATCGTATTGAAAGCATTGAACATGTATTTGTTTCGATTGAGTCATTTGACTATGAAACACCTTCATCGAATTGTTTACAGCTGATGGCCGACTTATCAATTACAGGTTTGTACGGAGAACAACAAAGTACAGTAAGAGAAGATGAAGAAGAGGTTATTGAAGAACCTATGTATGAAGAATTAGACGTTGAATATATGGGAGAAACAGAAGAAGAAGAGGAAGAGTTTGAGGAAGTCCAAGACGAAGAAGTATACGAACTCGAGCCGTTGTATCGTAATTCACCTGTTTTAGAAGAAGTGGAAGAAGAAGAAGCACAGGAAGAAAAACAAGAGCAGTATTTTTCTGCCTTTTTCGGAAATCAGTCTCGCAAAGAACCTTCGATTCAAAAGGAAGAAGATTTGTACGAACCGTTTGAGGTGGAAGTGAAAAAAGAAAAGAAAGCAGAAGATTTGATTGACAATGTAGTTGCATTCGAAGCGAGAAATCAAGTATCTGCACCAGCCGCTTGGTCAGAAGAAGATCAAGAAGTGGAGTATGTAAGAGAAGAAGAGTATATCGAAGAGCCAGTTTCTAAGGAAAACGAAATGGTCATTGAAATTCGTAAAGATGCAACAGAATCACAAAGTGGACGTAGCGAAAATGCGCTCTATTTAACGAAGTTATTTTCAAAGCAAGAGGAAGAGTTTACAAGATGGAAAATTTGTATTGTGCAAGCTGGGGATTCAATTGATGAAATTGCTAATCGTTATGCTATTAGTGCACAATCCATCCTTCGAGTCAATCAGTTAGAAAGTGAACAAGATATACAAGAAGGCCAAATCTTAAATATTCCCGTAAGTTCCAAATAAGAAAGCAACCAATGATGCCACTCCTAATCGTCACATAGAACACTGAAAACAGTTTGAGAACCTCTTGCTTCTCAACTGTTTTCTTTATTTATGATGTATTACGTGAAGAACACAGAAGCTAATTGGAATGAGAGGTGCGATGTTTTTGAGTATCCTCTCGTAAAATGAGTTCATGACAAAAAAGAAAGTGGGGCCCCTCATGAATAATGATCAATTAACGTATGGGCCGCTGTTGGAACAATACCGCTTGCAAGTCGACTTTATTGAGGATTATGGGAAAGTAAAAAAAGTGTATACAAATCAAGGTGTCTTTGCATTAAAACGTGTCGATGATCGAAGTTTAAGTCATAATCATTTTATTCAAAAAGTACAGCACCTTCATCAAAAAGGATTTATGAAGTTTGTGCCCATTTATCAAACAACAGAAGGTGCATACACGGTTCCATACCGAAATGCTTATTACTATTTGATGCCTTGGCTACCTGATAATCCAACAGAAGAGCGCGATATTCGATATCATAAACTTTTTCAAGAGTTAGCGCAGCTGCATGCGTTATCTGCTCATGAAGTTGATGTCGTAGGAGAAGACATTGAAGCTCATTATGAAGCATTAAAGAAAACATGGGAAGACCGACAAGCGGAGTTGGAACAATACGTGGTTGAAAGTGAGAAAAAGGTGTATATGTCTCCATTTGAATTATATTTTTGTACATTTTACTACGAGACAACGAGAGCACTGGAGTACGCTCAAGAAAAGTTGAAGCAGTGGTATGAGTATACGAAAGAAAAAGAGAAAATTCGTGTGACGACGGTACATGGAAAGCTTTCAGCTAAACATTTTGTTTACGATGAACGAGGGAACGGTTACTTTATTAATTTTGAACAGGCAAGAGAGGCATCACCTATTTATGATTTAGTGTCATTTTACTATCGAACGCTAAAAACATATCCAATGACAACGATGGATAGTTATGAATGGTACAGCACATACGAGCAACACTTTCCTTTAAGAGAGGAAGAGAGATTGCTCTTGCATATGTATCTTGCATTTCCAGAGCCTATTTATCAAGCAGTTGTTCAATATCGACAGAACTACCGATCAAAGCGCGAATTAGATCATACAAAGTCCTTACTATCTGCTTTTTGGTTAACAAAGAATCTTGAACAATTAAATTTAAAAATTGATGCGGTTGATCAGCAACGCAAACAAGCTGCAGAAGCGGCAGCACAACAATCTCAAACATGATTATTGATCATGTTTTTCTTTTTTTTACGGATTAAAAAAGAGGGGTGTACGAAAAAGGTAAACCATTCGGTAAAAACTCTTTACAGTTACGTGTTTCTTTCATCATTGCCAATAAAAAACGATGAAGAAGATCTCCATCGATGAGGTCGTTAAATCCATTCCATGTAAATTGCCACTGCACATAATGCAAAGATAGCAAGTAAAAACACATCAAATGTTGTAGGGAAAAATAGCGTTCGAATACCTTGGAAAATAGTAAGTGGAATAATAAATTGAGCACAAATGGCTCCAGCATTTTTAAACCAACGTTGTATTTGATACGAATTCACGCTAAACCTTCTCCTCATGTTCGCGCCCCTTCCTACGTTCTTCGTTCTAAATGTTTTTCTTTTATATGTTATCCTATGACTCCATTAGGCGAATCGTTCACTTTTGACGTGTTTTTTTACGAGATTTGAATAGATACATAAAAAAATGGATAAGATTATTGACGATTCGATTATTTTTTATATACTATAATGAGTACATAGTGATAAATACGTAGATTGGGAAGAGTACAGGTTTTCTACGCCTTTCAGAGAGAGAAATCAGTAGCTGGGAGATTTCTTAGGAATGTAGACTTGGAATGTCGCCCATGAGTAGCTTTTTTGAACGTGTGTGTAACATAAGTAGAAAAAGCCGGCATGAAAGCCGTTATGAAACTGAGAGCATCGTTTATTTGATATGCAAAAAAAACGATGAAAAAAGGTGGTACCGCGAAATTCACTCCTTTCGTCCTTTTGATGAGAGGAGTTTTTTGTGTTCAATTATTTACAATATTTGGAGGTACGTTATGAGTGAAAAAGAACTATCGCTATCAACGAAATATGATCCACAAGCAGTTGAAGCGAACCGTTATCAGTATTGGTTAGATGGTAAGTTTTTCGAAGCAACAGGAGATCCAGAAAAAGAACCTTACACGATTGTGATCCCGCCCCCGAACGTAACAGGGAAACTGCATCTAGGTCATGCATGGGATACAACTCTTCAAGATATCTTAACACGTATGAAGCGTATGCAAGGTTACGATGTATTATGGCTTCCTGGTATGGACCACGCAGGTATTGCAACGCAGGCGAAGGTGGAAGAGAAGCTTCGTAATGAAGGGAAAAGTCGTTACGATTTAGGTCGTGAAAAGTTTGTAGAAGAAACGTGGAAATGGAAAGAAGAATATGCAAGCTTCATTCGCGAGCAATGGTCAAAGCTTGGTCTTGGTTTAGATTATTCACGTGAGCGTTTCACACTAGACGAAGGGTTATCAAAAGCAGTTCGTGAAGTATTTGTGACGTTATATAAAAAAGGTCTTATTTATCGTGGTGAATACATTATTAACTGGGATCCCGCGACAAAAACGGCACTTTCTGATATTGAAGTTATTTACAAAGACGTTCAAGGTGCATTTTACCACATGCGTTATCCATTAGCAGATGGTTCAGGTCATATTGAGGTTGCAACAACTCGTCCTGAGACAATGCTTGGAGATACAGCAGTTGCGGTTCACCCAGAAGATGAGCGTTATAAGCATTTAATCGGTAAAACGGTTGTTCTGCCAATCGTTGGTCGTGAAATTCCGATTGTTGGTGATGATTATGTAGACATGGAATTCGGTTCAGGTGCAGTGAAAATTACACCAGCTCATGACCCGAATGACTTTGAAATTGGGAATCGTCATGATTTAGAGCGTATCTTAGTTATGAATCCAGACGGAACGATGAATGAAAAAGCAGCGCAGTACGAAGGTATGGATCGTTTCGAATGTCGTAAGCAAATTGTGAAAGACCTTCAAGCTCAAGACGTACTGTTCAAAATTGAAGAGCATATGCACTCTGTTGGTCATAGTGAGCGTAGCGGTGCTGTGGTTGAACCTTATCTTTCAACACAGTGGTTTGTTAAAATGCAGCCACTTGCAGATAAAGCAGTAGAGCTACAACAAAAAGAAGAAAAAGTAAATTTCGTTCCAGACCGTTTCGAAAAAACATATTTACACTGGATGGAAAACATCCGCGACTGGTGTATTTCTCGTCAGTTATGGTGGGGTCATCGTATTCCGGCTTGGTATCATAAAGAAACAGGTGAAGTTTACGTAGACCATGAGCCACCAGCTGATAGTGAAAACTGGGAGCAAGACACAGACGTATTAGATACGTGGTTCAGTTCAGCTCTATGGCCGTTTTCAACAATGGGTTGGCCTGATGTAGAATCTGCAGACTTTAAGCGTTACTACCCAACAGACGTACTTGTAACGGGTTACGATATTATCTTCTTCTGGGTATCACGCATGATTTTCCAAGGACTAGAGTTTACTGGTAAGCGCCCATTTGATGATGTATTAATTCACGGTCTTGTACGTGATGAACAAGGTCGTAAAATGAGTAAGTCACTTGGTAATGGTGTTGATCCAATGGAAGTAATTGAGAAGTACGGTGCGGATTCACTTCGTTACTTCTTATCAACAGGCTCTTCTCCAGGTCAAGATTTACGTTTTAGCTTTGAAAAAGTAGAAGCAACATGGAACTTTGCCAATAAGATTTGGAATGCATCTCGTTTTGCGTTAATGAATATGAATGGCATTACGTTTGAAGAGCTTGATTTATCAGGTGAAAAGTCAGTTGCAGATAAGTGGATTTTAACTCGTTTAAATGAAACGATTGACAATGTAACAAAACTTGCTGATAAATATGAGTTTGGTGAAGTAGGTCGTGTTCTTTATAACTTCATCTGGGATGATTTCTGTGATTGGTATATTGAGATGGCAAAAATTCCTCTTTACGGTGAAGATGAAGCCGCGAAGAAAACAACTCGTTCTATTTTAGCGTATGTATTAGACAACACAATGCGACTTTTACATCCGTTTATGCCGTTTATTACCGAGGAAATTTGGCAGAACTTGCCGCATGAAGGAGAATCCATTACAGTAGCGAAGTGGCCAGAAGTACGCGAAGACCTTTCTGATAAGGAAGCAGCGAACGAAATGCGCCTATTAGTAGACATTATTCGCGCTGTTCGTAACATTCGTGCGGAAGTAAATACACCAATGAGCAAGCAAATTAAGCTTCAAATTAAAGCAAAAGATGAAAACATCAAAGTTCAACTTGAAAAGAACCGTGCATATCTTGAGCGTTTCTGTAACCCAAGTGAGCTCGTTGTTGGAACAGAAATCGCAGTAGATGATAAAGCGATGACAGCTGTTGTAACAGGCGCAGAGCTAATTTTACCTCTTGAAGGCTTAATTAATATTGACGAGGAAATTGCTCGTCTTGAAAAAGAATTTGATAAACTTAATAAAGAAGTAGATCGTGTTCAAAAGAAATTAAGCAACCAAGGATTCATTGCAAAAGCACCAGAGAAAGTAATTGAAGAAGAACGTGCAAAAGAAGCAGATTACGTTGAAAAACGTGAAGCAGTTAAAGCACGTATCACAGAGCTACGCGGATAATGCAAACAAGAAACGAGTATTGCCCAATGGGTGATGCTCGTTTTTTTGTTTTTCGCTATAATAAAGAAAAAGATAGAGATGAAAAGAAGGGTGAAGGGAAATCATGATGACAACATATGAAGAAGCACTAACGTGGATTCATTCTCGATTTAAGTTCGGAATGAAACTAGGACTTGAACGGATGGAATGGATGTTAAAGCAATTAGGAAATCCTCATCATACGATTCGTGCTGTTCATGTAGCGGGAACAAACGGAAAGGGTTCAACCGTGTCTTATTTACGAAATATCCTACAACAGGCTAATTATGAAGTCGGAACGTTCACGTCACCGTACATTGAAACGTTTAATGAACGCATTAGTGTAAATGGTGTGCCCATTTCAAACGATGAGATGGTTGCATTAGTGAATGACATTTTACCAGTTGTCAACGCAGTGGAGGAAACTGAATACGGTGCACCAACAGAGTTTGAAGTCATTACATTAATGTCGTTTCTATATTTTGGTCAAAAGAAACAATTGGATTATGTCATATATGAAGTGGGTTTAGGAGGGCGTTTTGACTCGACGAATGTCATTCAACCTATTCTTACAGTGATTACAAATATTGGATTTGATCATATGAACATTTTAGGTGACACCGTTGAACAAATCGCGAGTGAAAAAGCAGGAATCGTAAAAGAAGAGATTCCACTTATTACCGCGGTTGAGCAAGACGGAGCGAAAGCGGTTATTGAACAAATTGCATTAGAGCACCAAGCACCTTTGTACCGATTAGGTGAAGAGTTACACATTGATGCATACGAAACATTAGTAGACGGAGAACAGTTTACATTGCAAACACCGTTTCAAGATGCACCGAAATTAGAGCTATCCATGCTTGGCTATCATCAAGTGAAAAATGCTTCACTTGCCACCACCGCTGCTCTTTATTTAAGAAAGCAAGGAGCTCAAATTGAGGATGAGCATATCTATCGTGGATTACGTCAAACAAAATGGCAAGGTCGCTTTGAACAAGTTCGTACAGATCCGTTAACGATCATTGATGGTGCTCATAACCCAGAAGGTGTGGAAAGCTTGCTGTCAACACTGCGCCTACATTATGAAGACCGAAACATCCACTTTATTTTTAGTTGTTTAAAAGACAAAGAAAGTAAGGAAATGATTGCGTCTCTTGAATCAATGGCAACTTCTATTACTTTTACATCATTTGACTTTGAACGAGCAGCAACAGGAAAAGCGCTTTATGATGTAAGTAACCATGAGAAAAAAGCCTATATCGAGGATTGGGCAAAAGCGATTGGCACTGTGACTGACGGGTTGAACGATGAAAAGGATATGTTGGTGATTACGGGATCGTTGTATTTCATATCGCAAATACGAAGCGCGTTTATTTAGCTAGTTAAAAAAGCAGTGAGGATGTCCTTACTGCTTTTTTGTTTTAGGTAAAAAAGAACTAGTAAACTAAAATAAAAAAGATTAAATAAGAATGAAAAACTGTCAATGTAGGAACATTTTCATTATAATAATGGTAAAGAATGCTAAGAAGAGGAAGGCGAGTGTATGAGGAAAAAGATTCGTAGTCTAATTGTCCTTTTTTCACTGTTTTTATTATGGTGTTCGGTTATACCTGTAAATACTCAAGCCACAACAGTTAGCGGTCCGTCACTTAATGTAAATGTTGTTCCGTCAAAAACAGAATTTTTAAAGCCGCTTGGCAGTAATGCTGAAGGGTCCTTGAATATCACATTAAATCCACAAGGCTCGTTAGATGACATTGCTAATCAATTACGAAAGCCAATTGATGTTGTATTTGTTATTGATAAATCTGGCTCAATGGGTCCACAATATGGAAATAAAATGGAAGATGCCAAGAAAGCAATGGATGAAGCAGTGAAAGTGTTTAGTGTGAATAAATTACCAAGTGATCGTTTTGGTTTGGTGACGTTTGATTCAGAGGTTAGAGATGAAATGGCGCTAACTACAGACTTGACAGCTGTACAGAACAAAGTTAATCAGTTAAAAGCTGATGGAGGAACGAATTATGTCCAGTCTTTTCAAAGTGCTTCTAAGCTCCTTGCAAGTTCTAATAATGATAAATATATCGTCTTCTTAACAGATGGGGAGCCAACTGAGGCAAGTGAAACAAAACCAGTAAAAGGTAACTATATGTATTGTAAGAGAATGCTTTTATGGTGGTGTATAGAAGAAATAACGGAATATATTGAAGCTCAAAAGGTTATTACCTATAATGCGAATAATAAAAATAATCAAGTTGCTTCCTTTATACATGGTAACTATCGCATTACTTATATGGAAGGTAATGGTGTCAAAAGTCGCATTTTAGAGCTTGGGCTAAGTCAAGCAGAAATACTTGCTAATCAAAAAGTAAAACTCTATTCAATTGGCTTTGGGAATAACGCTGAACTTGACATGAACTACTTGAAACAACTATCAGATAAAACTGCTTCCCCTTCTTTTCAAGCTAATGCGTCAAATTTAAGTGATATTTTCAGAAGTATTATGACAGAAATTGGGCAATTAGGAATGAAGGATGTACAGTTGAAAGTGAAAATTAAAGGAAACGGTACAAACTTTCCAGGGAACGTTCAACTAGCACAAAATGCAGATGCCTTTATGGAAGGAGATTATGCTGTTTTAAACTTAAAAGATGTTCCGTACGTATTAGGGCAAACCGCTCCGTCATCTTCTTATTCACTACCGTTAACATTTAGTCAAACAGGTACGTACACGTTTAGCGATATTCAACTTGTTTATAAAGATTTGCAAGGAAAGCCAGTGCAAAAAAAGCATAATTCAGTTTCTGTTACAGTAAACGACAAAGTAGCACCAACGTTCAGAAGCAATATCTTCTATACCGATCCTGAGAAAGTAAAGAGCTTGGTGAAAAAAGGCGATCAAAACGGTGCGTCTAATCAGTTTGAAGTGAATTATAAGCTGACACCAGAAGCAGTACTTGATGCAAAAGATCAAGGAACGTTAAAAACTATTAAATTAACCCAACCTTTACCACCAGGTGTGACCGTTATTAATCCACCAGCGGGTGTGAGCGTAAAAGGGAATCAGTTAGAAATAACGTTTAATGATATAACGTATGGAAGTACAAAGTTCTCTCCAGCTTCTTTAGAAGTGAAGTTGAAGATGCAAGCAAACTACGCGATGAATCAGAAGCTACAGAATCCTCTATTAACTTATAAAGATAGTAATAAAGGTGATAGAAACCAAGTGTTACAAGCACCTTCTGAATTCATTATCGCAAAAGTGGTGTTAGAAGATAACGATGTAAATTACGAAGGTGATTTGTTCGGAAACATCAGTAAAGTAACAAAGTCCAATAATACATTAATAGAGACGGTTAAGTTAAAGGCTGGAAATGTGGATTTAACACAGCCAATTCAAAGCATGAAGTTTAAGGAAAGTAGTGACAACAGAACGATTACAGTGATCTATAGTAATGGTCAAACACAAGATATTTTTCTGGCACCAGCATTTGAAATGTTTTCTTCTATAAGTGGGTTAATTGTTCCCAATCGCGGTAGTTCAGAAGAAAAAGTGAAGTTTCGACTTACACAGAAAATAACTGGAAAAGATGCCAAGTATGAATATCGTATTGATAATGGTTCGTGGCAATCTTTTGATCCTGAAGATGAGGTATTTATTGATAAAACCGGTACGTTCACTATCTCTGTTCGAGCAACAGGTGGGTTCTCTAAGAAAGATGTAGTGATTTCACAAACAGTCACGGTTGAGAAGCTAATTGAATCGATTACAGTAATACCAGCTCAAGTGACCATGTTCATTGGAGAGAGAGAAACGTTAAAGGCAACGATTAGTCCAAACGATGCTACAAATAAACAATTAACATGGTCAATCGAGGATAGTTCAATTGTAAAAAATATTGGAAATAATAAAAATGAAGAGTTTACGATTGAAGGAAACTCATTAGGAGATACTAATGTTATTGTTCAGTCAGCAGATGGAAAAGTAAGTCAGACAATCAAAGTGACCATTCTAAGTGACTTCCGATTTAAATATCCATCCATCACAATGAAACCGGGAGAAGAGCGAGAGGTTTTAAGTTTATTAGAGTATAAAAAGAAAGGCATCATTGGTGGTGGAATCTTAAATCCAAACATTTTAGATGGTGTCAACACAAGTAGAAATACAGATGTTATTGAGATTGAACGTAGACAAGGAAAGTGGTACATTGTTGCGAAGAACGTAGGATATGAAACCATTGTAGCAACAGGATTAAATAGTAAGAAGAATGGCACAAAACCAACCGCAAGTATGGTGATTATTGTAAAGCAGGATTCATCGTCTAACAATAATTCAGGTGCAAAATGGTAAACAATAGGAAAAGAGGAGTCAACATCAACGTTGACTCCTCTTTTTTATGGCTGTATCGTTGGCTCTGGAATAACTTGTAGTGTATTTACAATAGGTAAAGAATCTAATTTACTTAATAACACATTTTTATTATAAAGAATATTAAAGCGAGAATATTTACCATGTTGATTCATAACCGATACGCTACGGGACAGTTGATCTAAGTCATTTTCATTCTCTACATCTCCACGGATGGCGTTAATGGTTAATGGACCTTTTGAGAAAATCCCTCCATCAATGGCAAATAGTGAACCTACCCCGTATAAAGTAGCATTTCCTTCTGTATAAAAGAATCCAGTAAGAGGAGAGAAGGTATCAATATTTCGTAAGTCAACTTGATCACTTATTTGGCTAAGCGTACGGAACTCATTAATTCGATTTAAGTTAACATCACCTTTTGCTAGCAAAATTAACATTCCATCCGTTTTTCCTTTCTCAACACCTTCGACGTTTACATTTGTAATCGTTACTTTCCCTAATGCGTAAACAATTGAATCAAAGACAGCTCTGTCATTTTCTCTTCCATTTGCATCGTTTCTTCCTTCAATAACAAAATCATTTTTCACAACAATATTCTTCGTTAGTGTTAATGTACTGTTAATAGGTTTAAGAATTAAATCTTCTCCAGCCACAATTGCGTGATCGATATTTAAACTTTTTGATGTTTCAATGAGAATATCTTTGCCAGCGATGATAGGATTCATTAAATTGAGTTCGGCACTCTCAGGATTAATAATGGTAATTGTACCTGTAGCGACGATTTTTGAAAGGTTGAGCTTAGAACCTGCAAAGTTTGTAATCGATATATCTCCATCTACAAATAATCCTTTTTGGATAGTTAAGTCGCTAATATTATCTAAAACTAAATCTCCTTTTACCGTGATGCTCTCAAGAGTAGATGCTGTAATGTTAGAAATATGAACTGCATTAGCAGTTGTGCCTACTGTATCAAATACTAAATTTGTTCCTTCGGTTAATAAAGCAGTGAGAGAAGGGATTGATAGATAATTAGATGAACTTAATGGAGTTCTTACTAAATTTCCAATTAAATCCCCAATGTTAAGGATATCAAATATTCCCTTTAAAATGGTCTCGGTAATCTTTGTACCCGTTGAAGCTACGCTCTGAATAGTTTGATTTAGAAATTGATTGAGTGTTTGCTCTGTAGAAGTTCCGCCGCTAGCTTCTTTTAAGATGACCTGTTCCTCTTGGTTCATCGCTTGTTCAAAGTCAAAATCAATAAAGTCACTGTCGTTCTTTAACGTTGGAACGTCTTGATTATAAAACATCGTCTTAGGGTCACCATTAAACTTCAGTGGATTATTATTTAAACTTTTAAACAAATTAACAGTTGGAGAATACAAGTCTCCTGTAATTCTAGGAAGTGGTGTTTTAATTTGTTGTTCGCCTATGCTTGTTGTTGGTGTATAGTTGGCGTCAGGATCAATTTTTAAGTCTTTTGTAAATACATCACCGTAAATAGTAGGTGATCCATTTAAAATCAATTGACTAGCAGAGCCTAATGCGTACTGCAAAAAGCTTGGTGTTGGTGATAAAATGACGCGTTTTTTATAGGTTCTTTCTATTTTAGGCACGTTTTTATTTTCAGGTGGTTTTGTTACGAGTGAAATTTCATAAATACGTGTGAAATGTCGATCTAACGTAGAAATCGGTAGAAACTCAGTTGTTACATTTGCTACGGAGACATCTTCTAAAAAAGGTTTTGTATTATATGAATTCACAATGGTTTGGTTAATCACATTTTCTAGTATTCCATTAAATGAGGAAGAAATTTTCCCGTCTTCTCCCTTTAGAAGTGACAACATGTAAGTGGAATTGGGACTTTGTAAATTAAATTTTAAATCGGCAATCATTTCTTCCATTGCTGTTTTTGCTTGAGTAGATACATTAATGTCTACTTCTCTAATGGTTGTACGCTTGGTTCCTTGAATGGTCGCTGCCACAATGGTTAATCCAACAACAGTTAAAACTGTGACAACAAGTAATGTTAAAATAAGGCCGTAACCTTTTTCATTGTTTAATTTTTTCATCATCATCACCGTTAAAATCCGAAGATACTTTCTAATTGTAATGGCTTTGCGAGATTGACGTCTGCAATATGTAAAGTCAGTTCTAAGATACCGGATGTGCATGTTTTAGCTGTTGTATCAGAAGATGTACAGCTTAGTTTGATTTTCGAGTCGGCATAATTTCCTTCACTGTTGATACGTTGATTATTAATAAAAAAATGATGCTGTTTTGTTGCGGTTTCTTTTAGTTGTAGTTTAATAGATACTTGTTCCAGTTCAGGCCTTTCTGTCGATTCAACATCATAAAAGACGGAGGAACCTCCATATTCTTTGTAGGAAGCACCTTTTGAATCCACAATTTCTATACAGGTGTCAGGCTCTGTAGGTTCACTACAGTCTTTGACAAGATCGAAACCTGATGAACTTAGTTCGTTCATCATCGTAGTGACTACATAATCTGCTTCATCACGCAGCATTTCTTCTGTGCCTATCTTCTTTGAAACGCTAATCCCATTTGCAAGCACGTTGTACATCACTCCCATCACGATTGTCATGACGACAATGGTAGCTAGTAACTCCATTAAAGTGAGACCTTTGTTATTCTTAATATGTTTCACGAATGTCTTCACTAACAACGGCTCCTCTCATTTCAGTCGACAGCACTTGATTATTCCGTTTCCATTCGACGATTACTTCAATTGGAATCATATAGCGATCCTTAAAATTATTTGACTGTGAATGTGATAGTTGAACAGTAAAAGGAACATTATTCACAGAAATGTCTTCACATCCTAATGGGGGAGTAGGTGTTTCTACATAGGTATATTCTTTTTCAGCGTTTGCTCCACTTGTACAGATATATAGATACAATGTCTTATCATTTGTGACAAACGTTTCATGCATTTCAATAAAACTTTGTTTTTCCATAAAAGTAAGGGCATTGCGAGCAACATTAATGCCTGCTGTTTTATTTTGACTGCTTTTTGTATATGAGTAGGCATTTGAAAAAAACTGCATAAGACCTGTGAATATAATCATTAATATGACTAATGATACTAATACTTCGATGAGAGTTAGGCCTTGGTTATCAAAAAACTTCTTCATGCTGCTTCTCCCTTCTTTTAAATTTGACAAGATTATTATACAATAAGCTAGAAAAGATAATGGGTATTTTGTCTAAATTTTGCTGTTTTCTATTTATTTAGTAGGAAGTGATGTTAGTTGACGACGTTTATTTTTATTAGTGTTAGTTCCATAGTTCTGTTCGTTACGTTATATTTCCTCCCTTTACCTTATGACAAAAATGGGAAAATAGTAATCTTTGGTTCGGCTGTTTTATTAGCAGTTATGGGGTTACTCGCTAATGCTGTGTTACCACTACATACGATGCTGCTTATTGTGTTCTTATTGATAATATGTTGTTCGTATTTGTTAAGTAAGCGTTTATCGTTAGTCGGTGTGAAAGAAGAACAGATACAAGCATATCAAAGTTTTGACGATACGTTTGAAGAAAGCATAACGGTAGAAGAAGCGGCCATTGTGAGTCCTTCAACCGGAACGCTGACATTAGAAAAGCAGCTAATGAACAATGAAAGTGAACAGGTAGATGATGAACACATTGTACAGGTGATGACAAAAGAAGAAGTTGAAGAGCTATTTGATCATCGCCCTTTAGAAACAGGAGCGAATCAACAAGACGAGCAATCTTCTAATTACGAATATGAGATTCCTATGTTAATAGAAGAGGAGCAAGGATTGGGTGTTTCTTCTGATGACAAGAAAAGTGTGTTGAACCTTGATGAGGTGATTGAGAAAGAAGAAGTACACTCGATTGATTCATCTCTCTTGATGGATATCATTGTCGAAGATGTTCATGAAGATCATCAAGAAAATATCCTACAGACTAACATGATTGACTCATCTGAGTATCTAGAAGATGTCCAGGTTTCCATGATAGAAGAAGAGCTTATCGAGAACGAAGAAGAAATCATGTTGCACGTTCATGAATTAGAAGCAATAGAAGTCAGTGAAAATGAAGTGACGTTGAATGAACGAAAAGTCGAAGAATTTATAAGTAGTGACCAAGAGTCATCGATTTTACAAGTAGATGACCTAACAATAGAAGCAGTTTCTCAACAAATAGACCATAAAGATGTAGAAGAAATGAGTATAGAAACGAGCGATGCATTTCTAGTAAACGCTTTAAATCGAAATGAAAATGAGTTCGAAGAAGCGGAAGATGTTCTTCAAGAAGATTTACCAGAGATTTCAATGTCTAATGGAGAAGAACTTCTAGAACAACTTGAAAATGATAGATATAATGGAAAAAGTGAACAAGAATTGATTCGCTTGGAAGAAGCATTGGTAGAAGATGAAGTTACTGAGCAAGCGGAGAATGTACGTGACAGTGAAGCGACAGCTGAAACGCCTGTCATGAATCCAGCTGTTTGGCAAACCATTATTGAGCAAGTTAATGTGTATAAGCAGTTATCATCTACTCATGAGTATGAAAGCTTATTAAACGACTATTTGTTAGCTCCTTTACCATGTGAAGAATATTACGTATTAGCGAGTATGCTTGTTCAACATTACATGGATACAAATCAACGAGATGAAGCACTGAACAAAATTCAAGAATTACAAGGCAAGTATTCGGATTATCCAGTGCTTATAGCAGAATTACAATACTTACAAGAAGTAGCGAATAATAATTAGAAATGGGTGTCTGAAAGCATGAAAAAGAGTACTGAAATTATTAATTTGCCAATCATCAGCATTACTGAAGGTGTTGAGATTGGTCAAGTGAAAAGCATCATTATTAATCCAGATAAATTCTCGGTCGACTTTTTAACGACGCAGCAAGAAGATTGGCAAATTGGTGTAAAAGCGATTCCATTTAAAAAAGTCATTGGTGTAGGGGAATATGCAGTAACAGTTGAAAATGACAGTGCCATTATGGATTTAAGTGAAATTCCAATTGCGAATGAATTATTTAATAAAAAGATTTCACTGATTGGATCACGTGTAATGACGAGAAAAGGTGAATTACTAGGTGAAATCTCTGAATACCATGTCAATGATGATAATGGAGATCTTGTTGGTTTGAGTTTAAAGGTAAAAGGGGAAGAAGTTATTTTACCAATTACAGAAGTTATTACATTAGGAAAACAAATGGTTATTGTGAGTGAGCATGCAAAAGATAGCTTTGTGATCGTAACAGACGATTTAGAAAGCATTCCAGTGAAAGAAGAAGCACCTTCTAAGTCTGTAGTGGAACCTGAGCCTGTAGTCGAGCAACCAATCATTTCACCAGCTGTAAAAGAAGAAGCCGAGCAAAAAGTAAATTATTTAAAAGATAAGCAAATCCAACTTTTAATTAATAAGAATGTCATGAAGGACATTTATAACCAACAAGGTGAGTTGTTAATTAAAAAAGGTACGATTTTAACAGAAAAAGACATCACAAGTGCCCAAGGTGCAGGTCCAACTGTTTTTGTTGAATTATCAATGAATGTATCTGAATAATTAGGGGGCTTGACGTGTGAGAAATGAACATTTTCTCCGCACCTTTTTACTATTAACAGCTTGTACAGGTTATTTATTAGCTTTTTCCTTTCTTGGGGTATATGCCTATGAAAAGGTAGTAGGAGGTCAAGATACATTCAAGCCAGGTACACAAATTGCCAGCTTGAATGTGTCGGACGTGCCTAAAGCATCTGTTAAAGAAAAGGTAGCTGAATCAATTGATCAATGGATGATGACAGAAGCAATTACCATTCGCTTTAAAGAAAAAAGTGAATCGTTACCGATGGAGATTTACTCATTTAGTGTAGAAGATACATCTTTACAAGTTGAGGAAGGTACAACGAATCCTGTAGCGGTAAGTGTAAATAAAAAATTGCTTTCTTCCTTTTTAGCTTCGTTTTTAGGTGGTACATACGTCAAAAAAATTGATCAAGCGAAACTACAGCAGGATTTACAGAACGTTGCTTCTTCATTAAAGTCTGGGCAAAAGGTCTATCAGTTAGAAGCATACATAGCCGATAATGAACTTGAAGTCAGTACCATTTTTGAATCGAGTGTTCCTGTAACCGATGATGATTTTACAGAAGTGAGACTATGGGTAGACGAAGTGAACGAAATCGAGGTTTCACCACAATCAAAAGTGTCACTCATTGAAGTGGCAGAACAAGTGAGTTTATCAAACTTGTCAAAAGAAAGTTTAAGTTTAATTGCTTCCTCCATCTATGAAACAATTGCTCATTCAAACTTTGATATTTTAGAAAGACATGTTGGAAATGTCATTCCAAAACAAGTGACACCTGGATTTGAAGCACGAGTGGAATACGATAAGTTAGATTTACTTTTCTTTAACCCCAATTACACAGCTTATACCATTACATTTGAAATGAACGAACGCCAATTGATCACACGTTTAGTTGGACAACCGTTCTTTTACGAATACGAAGCGGTGATAAAAGAACAACAAGAATATGAACCAAAAACAATTGTTCAATATACAGCAATGTTGCCTCCAAACGTGACAAATTTTGAGGAAATGGGCAAAAATGGATTATGGTTAAAAGTGTACCGTGATATTTCGAGTCAAGGCTCCGCTGTTAAATCTGTCTTATTATCAGAAGACTTTTATCCACCTATCCATCGAATTGAACAACGAGGACTGATTCTTGAAAAAGAAGAACCATCCACTTCTACCGATGATGAAGCAACAGTCGATGATGATGCAACTGATCAAGAAACAGACGAACAAATAGAGAATGATAATGAACAAAGTATTCCGAATGTTAGAAAAAATAAACCTGAAGAGAGTAACGAAAAAGATAGAGAAGACAAAAACGACAAACAAGATCAGTCTACAAAGCAACCAAGTGATAAACAAGAGCTTGAACCACCTAGTTCACTTGAAGAGCTAGTTAAACCATAATCTTAAAAAAGAGGTTAATACGTATGCAAGAGCGTAGGAGATTAGGAGATTTACTCATTGAAGCCAATTTGATTACAGATGAACAGTTGCAAGAAACATTACGAAACAAAAAAGAAGGACAAAAGTTAGGTGATGCCCTTCTCGAGCGAGGCTACATTACCGAGCAACAGCTCATTGAAGTGTTAGAGCTTCAGCTAGGCATTCCACATGTTAGCTTGTATCGTTATCCGTTTGATCAAACATTATTTACAGTTATCTCAAAGGAATTTGCCAAACGTAACGTGCTAATACCTTTAAAAAAAGAGGGAAATCGTCTGTTTGTGGCCATGGCTGATCCAATGGATTTCTTCGCAATTGATGACTTACGTCTTTCAACAGGTTTTCAGGTGGAAACGGCGATTGCGTCTCGTGATGACATTTTACGTACAATTTCAAAGTACTATGACTTAGACGACGATGTGGAGCAGTTTGCCTCATTTGAAAGTGGTTTAACAGAAGAAGAGGAGGAAACAATCGGTGAAGAAGATTCACCGGTTGTTCGCCTTGTAAATCAATTAATTTCAAGTGCAGTTCAACAAAAAGCAAGTGATATTCATATTGATCCACAAGAAACAAAAATTTCAATTCGTTATCGATTAGACGGCTTACTAAAAATGGAGCGTACATTGCCAAAGCATTTACAAAGCATGTTAACGGCTCGCTTGAAAATTATGGCTAATCTTGATATTACCGAGTACCGTGTTCCTCAAGACGGTCGAATTAAAATGAATATAGACTTCCATCCTGTCGATCTTCGTGTATCAACGTTACCGACGATTTACGGAGAGAAGATTGTCATGCGTGTGCTTGATTTAGGAAGTTCGTTAAATGATGTGAAAAAACTAGGATTTAATAACTTAAATTTACAACGATTTTTAAAATTAATTGAACAACCAAATGGCATTGTCCTTATTACAGGTCCGACAGGTTCAGGTAAATCATCGACGTTGTATGCAGCTCTTAACTATTTGAATGAAGAAGAAACAAATATTATTACGATTGAAGATCCAGTTGAGTATCAAATGGAAGGAATTAACCAAATTCAAGTCAATCCCAATGTAGGATTAACATTTGCTTCTGGGTTACGCTCTGTTTTGCGACAAGATCCAAACGTCATCATGGTAGGGGAAATTCGTGATAAAGAAACAGCTGATATTGCCATTCGTGCATCACTAACAGGTCACCTTGTATTAAGCACACTTCATACAAATGATGCCCTTAGCACCGTGACACGTTTAATTGATATGGGCGTTGAACCGTTTTTAGTGGCTACATCCTTAGCTGGTGTCGTGTCTCAGCGTCTCGTGCGCCGCATCTGCCGAGATTGTCAGGAAACACGAGTCGCTTCTAAAAGCGAGAAAGAAATTTTCGCGCGAAGAGGTATTCAAATCGATACGGTTATTCATGGAAAAGGGTGCGGAAATTGTAATATGACGGGGTACAAAGGGCGTATTGCGGTGCATGAATTAATGGTGATGACGGATGAAATGAAACAAGTGATTTTAAATCAACAGCCATTTAGTACACTACGTCAATTAGCAATTAAAAATAAAATGTTGTTTTTATTAGATGATGGGTTGATTAAAGTAAAGCAAGGATTAACGACAACTGAAGAAGTGTTACGTGTGTCTACGCTTGAGTAAGGCGGTTGAATGAAATGAATGAACGAATTGAACAATTAATGAAGCGCGCATTTGAAGTAAAAGCATCAGATTTACATTTAACCGTAGGTGTTCCGCCGATTATGCGGATTGATGGTAGTTTAAGACGGTATGGTGAAGATGTCCTAAAACCGAGTGATGTCGAGGGAATGACGAGACATCTAATGGATGATGCGCTTTGGAGCACCTTTAAAGAACGAGGGGAGCTTGACTTTTCATATGGTTTACATGGCGTGTCACGCTTTCGAGTCAATGCTTATCATCAGCGAGGAACGACTTCGCTCTCCATTCGAGTCGTGCCAACTCGTATTCCGTTGTTAGAGGAACTATCGTTACCAGCTGTGTTAAAGCAAGTCGCGGCTAAGCCTCAAGGACTTGTGCTTGTCACAGGACCAACAGGAAGTGGAAAGTCCACTACACTTGCATCCATGGTCGATTATATGAATCGGACGGTGAGTAAGCACATTATTACGTTAGAAGATCCCATTGAGTATCTACACAAACATGGACGTTGCATTATTAATCAGCGAGAAGTCGGACTCGATACGAAAAATTTTGCTAATGGATTACGTGCTTCTCTACGCCAAGATCCTGATGTGATTTTAGTAGGGGAAATGCGCGATTTAGAAACAATTCATACAGCCATTACGGCAGCGGAAACAGGGCATCTTGTGTTAGGAACACTTCATACATCGAGTGCGCCTTCAACGATTAATCGTATCATTGATGTGTTTCCACCTTCACAGCAAGACCAAATACGGATTCAACTCGCATCCGTACTTGTCAGTATTTTGTCACAGCGACTATTTCCTCGAAAAGATCAAGGAGGGCGAATTTGTGCAACTGAGTTACTGATGAATAATCCTGCCGTTGCAAACTTAATTCGCAACGAAAAGGTTCATCAAATTGAAAGTGTGATGCAAACGAGCAAAGCGGCTGGTATGCATACGTTAACACAATCCATGAACGAATTAATTGAAAAAGGGATCATTTCAAAAGCAGACGCACAACCGTATTTAAACGAGGCGGTGATGTAATGGCACAATTTCAATACGAAGGTAAAGACGTCTCCGGGCGTAAAAAACGAGGAAGAATCAAAAGTGCTTCAAAACGTGAAGCAGTTTTACAGTTAAAAGAAAAAGGCATTCGCGTTTCGGACCTACAAGAAATGAAAGAAACAATCTTAACTAAAGACATTACGATTGGAAACAGTGTGAAGCTGCATGATTTCGTTATTTATTTGCGTCAGTTTGCGACGCTTTTAAAAGCGGGTGTGACCGTTGTAGACTCGACGCGAATTTTAGCGAGTCAAACAGAAAGCAAAGCGTTAAAAAAAGCGTTATTTGATGTGGAAGATGATTTGCGAGGTGGAAACAGCTTATCCACCTCTTGTGCGAAGCATAAAAAAGTATTTCCACCCATGTTTGTGAATATGGTAAAAGCAGGAGAAGTATCAGGGAATTTAGACTCAACATTAGAGCGATTAGCCGATCACTTTGAAAAGCAACACCGAACGAGGCAAAAGGTCATTTCTGCACTTGCGTATCCGGCAGCAGTTGGGGTAGTAGCCATTGCGGTTGTCATTTTCTTACTTGTATCGGTTGTTCCTACGTTTGTCGATATGTTTGCCGACTTTGGTGCTGATTTACCCGCTATTACAAAGTTTGTATTAGCGTCTAGTGAATTTATGCAGCAGTTTTGGTGGCTCATTGTAGGGTTTATTTTTCTTGCTGTCGTGACCTTTTCTGTTTTATACAAACAAAAATCAACGAGGTATTACATCGACTATGCGCTGTTACGCGTACCTATTTTCGGAGGAATGCTCCAAAAAGCAGCCATTGCAAGAATGACAAGAACATTAAGTTCGTTGTTTTCAAGCTCCGTTCCGATTTTACAAGCGATTCAAATTGTAGAAGGTGTCGTTGATAACGAAGTGATTTCAAAAGTACTAGTGAAATCACGCGATTCATTAGAAAAAGGATCTTCTCTTACAACGCCGATGGAGCGACATTGGGTGTTTCCACCGCTTGTCACCCGAATGATTGCGATTGGGGAAGAAACAGGTTCATTAGATGTCATGCTTGGGAAAGTTGCTGACTTTTATGAAGCAGAAGTGGAAACAACAACAGACCGACTAAAGTCATTAATTGAGCCGTTAATGATTGTGATTTTAGCTGGATTAGTCGGGACTATTGTTACATCGATTCTCATTCCAATGTTCGATATATTTAATCACATACAATCGTACTAAAACTATTTTCATATTTTGATAGTTGGTGTAAAATGAATGGTAAGAGATACAAATTCGCTAAAAAATGGAATTTTATGAACGTGTCCATTGCATGACACATGCACATCAACCGAGGTAAATGCAACCGGTTTACCGATCATCAAAGCACTCATGCAGCTGACATTGATCGAGATACATAAAGGTGAGTTTGTATGGCAAATAACAGGTTCAAAGAAGGAGAGAAAAACATGTTCAAAAAAATGCTAAAAAATGAAAAAGGACTCACGCTAATCGAGCTACTAGCCGTTATCGTCATCCTAGGAATCATCGCAGCCATTGCGATTCCAAGTATTGGTGGGATTATTCAGAAGTCACGCGAGGATGCTGTGAAGGCGGATGCAGTGCAAGTTTTAAATGCGGCAAAAATTTATATGTCTTCGAATACAGTTGATGAGAGTAAGGTAGCTACAATTCAAGGCAGTGATTTGACAGAGTACGTAGATATTGAACCAGGGAAATTTACAATCACTAACGTAAAATATGATAAGGGTGTTTATACTTTAAATGGCTCAGGAAAGGCTGGAGCTGTCACAATAGAGTTTAAAGATGCAACTTTAGCAGGTATAAAAGAAAGTAAAGATAAACCTGTGAGTAATAAGATTACAATCGAGAAATAATATGATCCTAATCCTAATCCAAACCTACCTCTTCATCCTAGGCCTTACCCTCGGCTCTTTCTACAACGTAGTCGGCTTACGAGTGGCTGCTGGTGAGTCGATTGTCCGGCCGCGTTCGAGTTGTCCTGGGTGTGGCCATGTGTTGGGTGCACGTGAATTGATACCGGTTTTATCTTATATGATTCAAAAAGGGAAATGTCGTAGCTGTCAAGCTCGCATTTCCCCTCTTTATCCCATGATGGAACTTTTGACAGGTCTGCTTTTTGTCCTGTCATTTCATTTAATAGGGTTTCAACTTGAGTTGTTCGTTGCGCTTACACTTGTGTCATTATTGATCATCATTACGGTGTCTGACTTGCGCTACATGATTATTTCGGACAAGGTGTTGTTGTTTTTTTTACCGTTGTTTATCGTAGAACGTGTATTCATTCCTCTCACCCCTTGGTGGGACATGCTTATAGGGGCGGTAGTTGGATTTGGCTTACTACTTCTGATTGCTATCGTGAGTAAAGGTGGAATGGGCGGTGGTGACATTAAGTTGTATGGCGTCATTGGCCTTGTGCTTGGTTGGAAACTTGTGTTGGTTTCGTTCTTTTTAGCCACATTGCTTGGTGCTATTTTTGGCTTATTTGGTATGATGATAGGGAAAGTACAACGAGGGAAACCGATGCCATTTGGCCCGTTTATTGCGTTAGGTGTTTTGATTGCTTATTTTTACGGCACAGCGTTACTCAATTGGTACTTTACATTTTTAATCTAGCAGGTGAAAAATCATGGTCTTGCGACTACCTTCATTTAAAAATAAAGTAGGGAATTTAATTATAAAAGACCACGTCATTCGTTACGTTGAATTAAAGCAAACAGAGCCGCTTATGATAGGGAAAAGTCAAGAGCGCTACTTGCCGAGTGGGTTAATTGAAAATGGTCAAATCATCGACCGCCAAGGACTATTATTCATTTTAGAAGAGTGTGTAGAAGAATGGGGAATGAAGCGCTCGAAAGTGCGAATTGTTCTTCCAGATCATCACGTTATTCTTCGGCCGCAAACGTTACCTGAAAAGATAGCAGAAGATGAGATTCGTAGTTATTTATTTATGGAGATTGGTTCTAGTATTCATCTCCCTTTTGATGATGCCATCTTTGATTACGTCATTTCAAGCGAAGATGAAGATGAAGTGAACATTGTGTTATTTGCAGCACCGGAGAAGCTTGTATTAAGTTATGTCGAATTGCTGCAAGAAGCAACATTAACTGCTGTTGTAGCCGATTTGTCATCTCTTAGTACGTACCGTCTTTGTTTTTATCGAGACCTGGTGAGACCAAGTGATCATTATCTTCTTTTGCAAGTGGATTTACTCTCGGTGAATGTGAGCATCTTTACGAAGCATCAGCCTGTATTTATGCGTCATCTTTCCTGGCCTCATGCTCATGCAGATTGGGAGCTGAGTGCGCAAAAAGATGGAGAAATGGGTGTAAAGTTTAAAGGTGAAAAAGAAGAACTATTCACAGCAATCAGCGAGATTACAAATGAAGTAGAAAGAATCGTGAACTTTTATCAATATTCCATGAATCAAGGGAAAGAAAGTGTTACGAGGGTGTTAGTAACAGGAGACCATCCTTACCTTCATGACATGATGCAAAGTATGAATGACCGGCTCTCACTGCCGTTTGAGTTAATTGATGTGTCGTCAAGTCGCCAACATGAAGGATTGTTTGATTTGAGTACACGTTATCATGCAGCGGTCGGTCTTGCCTTGAAAGAGGTGACGTGATGTTAGCTGAAATTAACTTACTACCACGGAAAGAGCCGAAAAGTCCCGCTTTTCTCATTTTGATGATTGGTTTACTTCTTCTGTTTATTAGTATTAGCAGCTTTTTAGGTTGGAAGTATATGAGTTTACAAGAAGAAAAGCAAGTAACAGAAACGGCGATTAGCGATGTGAAAGTAGAACAAGCTACACTGCAAGCGAAAGTGGTTCAATCCACTGATACAGAAGCGGTTCAACAGCTACAAACAGCTATTGAATGGGTGAATCGATACCCTGTTAAGACCGTTCCAATTGTTGATACACTAACAAAATCGTTGCCCAAGCGAGGTTTCATTCGAGAGTTTGCGTATACAAGTGAGTTAGTCGTTCAAGTAGCGATTCAATTTGATGAAAGTCGGGAAGCAGCTTATTTCTTAAGTCGCTTAAAAGTGGAGACACCGATTGTGAAAGAAGCAAAGATTTTAAGTGTCGAGACATTTGAAGTGGATGAAGGGGATAAAGAGGAAGAAAGACAGCAATTCGAAGAAAAAGAACAAGTCATGCCTCGTTACGTAGCACTGTATCAAATTGAAATGAACCGCGATGAAATCGACAAACTTATGAAGGAGGAAGAATAGATGCCGATGTATATGAATAAAAAGCAGTGGCTCATTTTCTTTCTAACTTTGTTGCTTGTTGGAGGGGTGACAGCGGTCGTTTATTTACAATTGATGAGGCCAGTGCAGCAAGAAGTGAGTTTGATGAAAGACGAACTAACAACGGAGCAACAAATTGTAAAGGCATTAAAAGCAAAGGCACCGACTCAAAATGAACGACTGTTAAAGAGTAGCATTGAACTTCAAAAGCAATTGCCTGTAAAACCTTTTACTGAACAGTTTTTATTAGAACTTGAAAAGGCAGAAGTGGTGTCAGACAGTTTGATCTTAAGTGTGAATTTTGCCGATGATTCAGAGCTAGTTGTAAAAAGTGAAGAAGATGAAATTGAGGAATCTGTCTATGGTGACCGCGCAAATAAAGAAGACGAAGAAAAGAAAATAGAAGCAGAACCGATGCCAGTCGGTTTTCAAAAAATCACGGCTACCTTATCCGTTGAGTCTAAGCGCTATGATGATTTCTTGTTATTTTTAGAAACAATTGAGCGATCGCCTCGTATTTCTCAAATCGAAGGAATTTCATTTGACGGTCCCAAAGAGGCAACTCGTCTAGCAGATGTAGATGAGCCCACGCTTCAATATGAATTAGTTGTTTCGACATTTTACTACCCAACCTTAGACAAATTACAAGATCAAATTCCGACAATTGAAACGCCGAGTCCAGCTAAAAAAGAAGACCCTTTTCAAACGTTAGGGAATAACTGATGAGTAAATGTGTAACAGCGATTCGTCGTCTAGCAGTGAATAAGAAAGGGTTAACGTTAATCGAGTTACTAGCAGTCCTAGCAATCTTGGGAATTGTCGCAATGATTGCGGTGCTTGCGTTTTTACCAATCATTGAAAAGTCGAAAGATCAAGCGTTTGTTGCTAATGCAATTGCAATGAAAGAAGCGGCTACTTTTCATAAACGAACGAGTGAAGTGGCGTTAAACCCAACGATAAAAGCGAAGTTAACATACAAAGATTTGGTTGAAGATGGTTATCTTGATCATCTGCTTGATCCTCATACGAATGAAGAGTGGACCATTCAAAAAGATGGTCAACAATCATTCGTCGATATTAAATCTGTGAACGGTCACCTTTCTTATTACGTATGCTTAAAAGGAGCTAAAAAACAACTTTGTACTGAAGATGGCAAGGGCATCTTATCAACGGAACTTTCGACTGAATTTGTAAAAAAATAGCGAAAACCTTTTAGAACGAGACGACAAATGTCTTGTTCTTTTTTTTTAGGCATATGATAGGATGAGGACAAGTCTATGTCGGTGTTGCATGTAGTAAAGGTGGTGAATCAATGGATAAGCAATCAAACAAAATTTCCATTAAAATCAATGGAGAAGAAAAAACAATCTCTGAAGATCAGAACGTAAAGAAAGAACCTCTACCTCAAACGGAAAGTGACGAGTTCACATGGGTTTTACCAGAAAAACAAGACGAAAAGATTGTTTCTATTGAGGATTTACGTCACGTTAAACAGAGTAAAAAGCCGTTAAAAAAGAAAAGTTTTTCTCCTTCTCATACATCCATCATGAAAAAAATAGTACTCGTTGTTTCCTTAGCGGTTGTTGTTGGTGTAGGGCTAGGGATGTTTAGCTTAAAAGTCATGACAAACAATGAGGAAGTCGTATCAATTACAAACTCAGAAGAGCCTTCAGTTGAGACGGGAGGAAGCTTAAGTGAGTCACCAGCAAAAACCCCAACTAAGCAGGATGAGCCTGTAAAGACGGTGAAGGCACAATCCCTTTATGTGGTGCAAGCGGGTGTGTTTTCATCAAAAGAGTCGGGAGAAACTGCACAGAAAGAAATGAAAGAAAAAGGATACACGGCGACATCTGTAGCTAGTGGAGAAAATAGATTGCTGTTAGTGGGGATGGGGAGTGAAGCAGCGTTAACAAAGCAGCTTGGTGAATCCTACAAAGCAAAAGGTGAAGAAGTATATGTGAAGGAATATGGATTGCCAACATCAGGTTCACTTAGTCAAAAGGACGTCGATGTAATGGAGAAGATTCAACCGATTTTGGTTTCTTTATCGATGGAATCCAATCGCTCCATGTTAGGGCAGAAACTAGAAGCATTTAAAAGTGAAAAAGAATCGTTAACTGAACTAGAAAAAGCCACTAGCAATAAAGAAATTCAAGCACTTATTACTCATTTATTAAAAGCAAATGACGCACTTTTGAAGTATGAGAAGTCAACGAGTGAACAAGAAGCGAAAGTATCTCAGCAGCAACTACTAGACGGGCTGCAGCAATATGTGACGATTTTAACGAAATAAAAGTCTTCTGCATGAAGGTGGTAACAATCGCTTATGCTTTGTCTATTCACTTCTCTACTAGAAAGAGAGGAATAGACAAAGCATGTTTTTTGTCTGTTTAGATGACAAATTGTAAAATAAGGTAGAAATTGCTAAAATAGAGGTGTATCTTTCTTATTCTCAAACTTGAAATGTAAAGGTGATAAACAAACATGAATTCATCATTAATTTTAGCTTCTAGTTCACCCCGTCGAAAAGAATTACTAGAGCAAGCAAACGTATCATTTACCGTGCAGGTTAGCGCAGTGGAAGAAATCATTAACCCCGCTCATACGCCTTCAGAAGTAGTGATGTCACTTGCGTTACAAAAAGCACAAGATGTCGCTAAATCTCATCCGGATGCCATCATTTTAGGGGCAGACACGGTAGTGGTGCAAAATCATCAAATTTTAGGAAAGCCTGAAGACGAGCAACAAGCAAAAGAAATGTTACGGTTGCTTTCAGGTCAAGCGCACCAAGTGTTAACAGGAGTTGCACTTGTGAAGAACGAACAAGTAGTCACATTTTATGAGCAAACAGATGTTACGTTTTATCCGTTGAAAGAAGAAGAAATTGCTCGCTACGTACAGAGTGGAGAACCGATGGATAAAGCAGGCTCTTATGGCATTCAAGGACTTGGTGCCATCTTTGTGAAAGAAATTAAAGGAGACTACTTTTCAGTTGTTGGTTTACCTCTTTCTCGTACCGTTAGGGAGCTTGAGAAAATCGGGTTTCATTATACGATGTAAAGAAGGAGTGCGACTGAATGAATCAATCATTAATGATTAAAGACTTCCCGCAGGATGAGAGACCGCGTGAGCGCCTCATCCAAAAGGGATCAGGAAGTTTGTCCAATCATGAACTTGTTGCGATTTTACTGAGAACAGGAACAAAAGAAGAATCGGTGTTACAACTTTCGAATCGTATTTTAAATCACTTTGATGGGTTGAAGTTATTACCCGAAGCAACGGTTGATGAAATGACAAATATTAAAGGAGTGGGTTCAGCAAAAGCGGTTCAAATTATTGCTGCAATTGAGCTAGGTAAGCGAATTGCACAGCTTCGCTCAGAAAATCGATACACGATCCGTAGCCCTCAAGATGGTGCTGACTACATGATGGAAGAAATGAGAGTACTATCTCAAGAGCACTTTGTTTGCCTCTATTTAAACACCAAAAATCAAATTCTTCATAAACAAACTATTTTCATTGGAAGCTTAAATGCCTCGATTGTACATCCACGGGAAGTGTATAAAGAAGCATTCCGCCGCTCAGCCGCCTCTATTATTTGCCTTCATAACCATCCTTCCGGAGACCCAACACCAAGCAGGGAAGATATTGAAGTGACAAAACGCCTAAAAGAATGTGGAGATATCATTGGAATTGAATTACTTGATCACTTAATTATCGGAGATCGTAAGTACATTAGCTTAAAAGAAAAAGGGTACATGTAAATACTATGTTTTTTTTTTCGTGTGAGTTATAATAGAAGTCATGTTTTAGATGACAAGTTGTTTACAATTGTTATGAATGAATAGACAAGTGATAGAGGTTTATCATACAATATTTGGCGTTGACATCTGTCAAAGAAGTAGACAAAATAAAGACTGGTGGATTCAATAAGATACATGTTTATTTACTGAATGGAACATCTTAGCATTTCAGTTTGAGAAAGGGAGATATACACATGTTTGGAATCGGTACAAGAGACCTTGGAATAGATTTAGGTACTGCTAATACACTCGTATATGTAAAAGGAAAAGGAATTGTTGTTCGTGAGCCGTCAGTTGTGGCTTTACAAACAGACTCAAAACAAATTGTTGCGGTTGGTAACGACGCGAAAAATATGATTGGTCGTACACCTGGTAATGTCGTAGCACTTCGTCCAATGAAAGATGGCGTAATTGCAGATTATGAAACAACAGCGACGATGATGAAATATTACATTAAACAAGCTCAAAAATCAAAAAGCTTATTCGCAGGTAAACCGTATGTGATGGTTTGTGTGCCATCAGGAATTACGGCTGTAGAAAAGCGCGCAGTCATTGATGCAACTCGTCAAGCAGGTGCTCGTGATGCGTATACAATTGAAGAGCCATTTGCTGCAGCGATCGGTGCTAATTTACCAGTTTGGGAGCCAACAGGTAGTATGGTTGTTGACATCGGTGGAGGAACAACGGAAGTTGCCATTATCTCATTAGGTGGAATCGTTACATGTCAGTCAATTCGTATTGCCGGTGACGAAATGGATGAGGCAATTATTCAATATATCCGTAAAAACTATAACTTAATGATTGGTGAGCGTACATCTGAAGCGCTAAAAGTTGAAATCGGTTCAGCAAGCACACCAGAAGGAATCGAGAACATGGAAATCCGTGGTCGTGACTTATTAACGGGTCTTCCAAAAACAATTGAAATTTCTGCTGAAGAAATTGCAGATGCGTTAAAAGATACGGTTACGGCAATTGTCGATTCTGTTAAAAGTACATTAGAGCAAACGCCTCCAGAACTAGCGGCTGATATTATGGACCGCGGAATTGTCTTAACTGGTGGTGGAGCGTTATTGCGTAACTTAGACAAAGTAATTAGTGAAGAAACAAACATGCCGGTTGTTATTGCAGAAGATCCACTTGATTGTGTTGCAATTGGTACTGGTAAAGCATTAGATCATATTGATTTATTTAAAAACAGAGCTGGAGATTCTTACCGATAAAAAATAAGAGGTGTACATCATGCCACAGTTTTTCCTGAATAAACGTTTAATTATTTTACTAGTGAGTATTATCGTTTTAGTGGCATTGATCGGTTTTTCATTAAATGGTCGTAAATCTATTACATTACCTGAGCGATTCGTAAAGGATTCGGTAGGACTCGTTCAGGCAACGCTTCATCAACCCGCACAGTATGTGGCGGGTTTCTTTCAGAATGTAGGCGATTTGAAGCGTACATATGAAGAAAACGAGCTACTAAAGTCTCGATTAGATGAACATATGCAGTTACAAGCTAAAGCTAGACAATTAGAAGATGAAAACGAAAAGTTAAGAGAACAGCTAGATAAACAAGATAGCCTAAGACAGTATGATCCAATTGAAGCAAGTGTCATTGCGAGAAATCCTGATCGTTGGCATGAAGTAATTGCGCTAAACCGTGGTCGAGCACATGGTGTGAAAGAGAATATGGCCGTTATTACTCCTCAAGGATTAATTGGTAAAATCAAACATGTGTCAGACATGACGTCCACTGTACAACTCGTTAGTTCGTTAGATCGTACAAATCGAATTTCAGCCATTATTCAAGCTGAGAAGAAAGAATACGGTTTAATTGAAGGATACGACGAGAAGAAAAAAGCTCTTTTACTTCGCCGCATTCCAGCTGATGCGAAAATTAAAGAAAAGCAACTCGTGATTACATCAGGTTTAGGTGGAGTGTTTCCAGATGGTCTCCCAATTGGTGAAATTATTGAGATTGAGCCAGATGAACACGGATTAACTCAAAAAGCCTATGTAAAACCAGCTGCAGACTTGTATGACTTGGATCACGTTATTATTGCGACGCGTACAGAAACGGCAGATACCTTATTAACAGAGGAGGAAGAAGAATGACGGTAAATCGGTTCTTCTTACCTTTTCTTGTTTCAATTGCCTTTATCGGTGAAAGCATGGTTGTAAACTTTATAGCCGTTGAACCTTTCTTACGAGAATGGGTTCTTTCACCTCGTTTTGTCGTCATTATCCTTGTATTAATGGCGGTTTATTTTAGTTTAAAGCAAGCCATGATTTATGGACTCATCTTTGGTATGCTTTACGATGTCGCTTTTACGGATGTGTTAGGTGTTTACATGCTTGGAATTCCAGCTGTTTGCTATCTTATTTCAAAAATGATGAAAGTCCTTCAAAACAACCTCGTTGTGGTGTCAATTTTAGCTTTGTTCGCTGTGACAATTATTGAATTTTATATATATGGAATTAACGTTTTAATTCATGTAACCGATATGACCTTTGACCGATTTTTGCAACAACGATTTTACGCGACATTGATTTTAAATGCCGTCTTTTTCTTGTTCTTTTCCTATCCATTGAAAGTAAAGCTTCAAAAGTGGAAAGTGCAATTTTTAGATGAACGTTTATAACACGATCTAGTAAGATAGAAGTAATAAGTAGAAAACGACTTGATTGAAAAAGAGGAATTTAGTAGGTCTCTGTCGAAATTATACATTCGTTGAGGTGAGCTTCGTGAACAAACAAAAGCAACAATATATAACAATAAAAGGAACAAAGGATGGACTAACGTTGCATCTCGATGACACGTGTTCATTTCAAGAGCTACTAAAGGAATTAGATTCAAAGTTATCAACAAATCAACATGGGGACAATGACCAATTTGTAGCGGTTCATGTGAAAGTTGGAAATCGATATTTAACAACTGAACAAGAAGAAGAATTAAAGGTCATCATTCAAAAGAAAAGACACTTAGTAGTGGGAGAGATTGATTGTAACGTTATTTTGAAAGAAGATGCACTGCGATTAAAAGAAGAAAACGAAATTGTTTCTGTTGCAAAAGTCATACGTTCAGGACAAGTTCTTCATGTACCAGGTGATTTATTACTTGTTGGAGATGTGAACCCTGGAGGTAAGGTGATTGCAGGAGGAAATATTTTTATAATAGGTGCGTTAAAGGGGATTGCTCATGCTGGTTATAACGATAATAAGCAAGCGGTCATTGCTGCATCTGTCATGAAACCTTCACAGCTACGCATTAGTGATATCATTACTCGAGCAACCGATGAAAGTGATGAGAGCAGTAAAAGTGAAATGGAATGTGCATATCTAAATGAAGAGAATCAAATGGTGATAGAGCGAGTTCAGTTGCTGTCGCATCTAAGACCTCATTTGACAAGGTTAGAAAGGAGCAATTAACAGTGGGAGAGGCTATTGTTGTTACGTCTGGAAAAGGTGGCGTTGGGAAAACAACGACATCAGCCAACTTAGGTACAGCCCTAGCGTTAGCTGGGAAACGTGTATGTTTGATTGATACAGACATTGGATTACGTAACCTAGATGTTGTAATGGGGCTAGAAAATCGCATTATTTATGATCTTGTAGATGTAGTAGAAGGGCGTTGTAAACCACAAAAGGCCTTAATTAAAGATAAGCGTTTTGAATGTTTGTACTTACTGCCTGCTGCTCAAACAAGTGATAAAACAGCTGTTACTCCTGAACAAATGGAAGAATTAATTCTTGAGCTTAAGCAAGATTATGATTATATCATTATTGATTGTCCTGCTGGAATTGAGCAAGGTTACAAAAATGCAGTTGCTGGTGCGGATCAGGCTTTAGTTGTGACAACACCAGAAATATCGGCTGTTCGAGACGCAGATCGTATCATCGGACTATTAGAAAAAGAAGACATTCAGCCACCAAAGTTAATTATCAACCGTATTCGTAACCATATGGTTAAAACAGGTGATATGCTCGATGTTGATGAAATCGTTCAACTATTAGCGATTGATTTAATCGGTATTGTAGCAGATGACGATAATGTCATTAAAGCTTCTAACAGTGGTGAACCCATTGCACTAGACCCGTCAAGTAAAGCATCGATTGCTTATCGCAATATTGCGAGACGTATTTTAGGAGAAGCGGTTCCTCTTCAATCATTAGATGAAGATAGCAAAGGAATCTTTGCACGTATTAAACAATTTTTTGGTGTTCGTTAAAAAGCCTTCCGTTAAGGAGGCTTTTTTTATTTGACGATTTTTTCCTTCTGTCATAACCGTTCCGGACAAGTCATACATTAAAGTATACAAGCTTAATATCAAGGAGAATGATAGAAGATGAATCGACGTGCTGATGAAATTAGAAAGCGAATTGCAAATCGAAAAAAGAAAATGGGATCTGCACAGCCAAAAGACATTCAGCCGAAAATGCGTACCTTTCTTAGTGATGAAGAACGTTATGGCTCGACTGATTTTTCAATGTATGAATACACACCGAGTAACCAAGATCGACATCTGTTATTTAACAAAGAGTGGTTTATGTTTAAAGTGTTGATGTCCGCTTGTCTTGTTCTCATTGTTGCGATTTTGTTTAAAAATCCTTCTCCTACATTCGAGCAAGCTCGTCATGTTGTACAAACAAGTATGGAGAAAGAATTTCAGTTTGCTACTGTGTCAAATTGGTATGAAAAGACATTTGGTCAGCCGTTAGTACTGATCCCTAATGAGAGTAAAAAGCAAACAGAACAAAGTGTCAACAGTGGCTACGCTGTACCAGTAGCAGGAAGTAAAGTAGTCGAAACGTTTGAAAAAACCGGACAAGGAATAACGGTTGAAACTGATTCAAACTCTGTTGTAGAAGTCATGAATGAAGGGTTTGTTGAGTTTGTTGGAACAAAAGAAGGGCTAGGTAAAACAGTTGTTGTGCAACATGCAGATGGAACGGAAACGTGGTATGGACAATTAAAACAAATTAACGTAAACATTTATGATTTTGTCGATAAGGGAACAAACTTAGGGATTGTGGCATCGAGTGAAAGTGGAGAAAAAGGAGTATTCTACTTTGCCATTAAAAACGGCGAAGAATTTATTGATCCTAGTCAGGTGATTTCATTTGAATAAAATGCTTTCCTTACTTATGCGTATTCACATCCATCCGTTATTTTGGATTGTATTTGCGATAGGGATTGTAACAGCTAGTTTTAAACAATTGCTCATGCTCTTTGTAATCGTCCTTGTTCATGAGTTAGGTCACGCGATGGCAGCCCAGTTTTTTTCCTGGCGTATTCGTAAGATTTTATTGTTGCCATTTGGGGGCGTTGCTGAAGTAGATGAACATGGAAACCGTCCGTTTCATGAAGATTTTATTGTCATTGTGAGTGGTCCACTTCAACATATTTGGATGATGGGCCTTTCTTATGTTTTAATGATGACTTCCATCATTTCGCCAGCTACACACGAACTATTTATCTATCATAATTTACTTATATTAGGATTTAATTTACTTCCTATTTGGCCGCTAGATGGAGGGAAGTTGTTGTTTTTAGTGTTAAGTCAACGTATGGCATTTTTAGAAGCGTATAAAAAAGCATTGTTAATCTCTGCTTGTTTGCTAGCGGTAGTGAGCTTAATTGCCGCTACTTTCTATCTTCAACAATTGCATTTATGGATTATTATGTTGTTCTTACTGCATTCTCTCTATACAGATTGGAAGCATAGACAGTATGTCTATATGCGATTCTTGCTTGAACGATACAATGGAAAAGAAAGAGAGATTAAGAATCTAAAGCCATTAACAGTGACTCACGAGGAGAAAATTCACCACATTTTACAGCGATTTCAACGCGGATACAAACACGTCATTATTATTCAAAACGATCATCGTGAACAACAACAAGTAGATGAAAATGAAGTGTTGCATGCCTATTTTGCAGAAAAAAGAATGGATTCTCCTATTGATGAGCTTGTATCTTTTTATTAATGTTATGTAAGATAAGAATAGAATGACTTACATGGCTCGGCTTGTATAGCCGGCTTTTTTTATTAAGCTCTTTTTTACGTTAAACAACCAAAATAGATAAAAAGTAGTAAAAGTGAGGAAACAATTTTGAAGACGTGTGTAATGAATGTAGCGACGACTGCAAAGCGAATTGCTTTAATTGGGGAAAACGGATTAGAGCAACTTCATTTAGAACAACAAAATAAACAGCAGGTTGTAGGGAATATTTATATCGGACGAGTGACAAATGTCGTTCCAGGGATGCAAGCAGCGTTTGTCGATCTTGGTTTATCCAAAAATGGCTTTATTCATCGTGATGATTTAGCTTCGTATCAAGCAGCAAAGGGATCAGAATATGCAAACAAGAGCATTTCACACTTTGTTCGTGAAGGAGAAGCGGTTCTTGTACAGGTTGTAAAAGAAGGCATTGGAACAAAAGGACCTAAATTAACAGGGCTGATTGAACTTTCAACAGAAGCGTTGGTATATGTTCCTCATGGGAATTATATTGCGATTTCAAAGAAAATTGCAGATGAAAACGAACGTGAAAAGTGGCGTAGCTTCGGACAAGAGCATCGAAAAGACCAAGAAGGATTTTTATTCCGAACAGCTGTTGAACAACAATCAATAGAGGAACTGACTCATACAATCAATCAGGTAAGAAAAACGTATGAAGATCTTCGTCAAAAATCTGCTACCTTAAAAGTACCGGCCCTTGTTTATGATGCGTATGATTTTATTGAGACAACGATAAGTAGTATGTTAAAGAACACAGTAAACGAAATCGTTGTCGATGACTTTGACGTGTTTCAATTATTGAAGGAACAAAGACTAGATTCACAAGTGACCTTAACCTATTACAGAGAAAAAGAAGGCATCTTTACCTATTATCGTATTGAAGAGGAAATGGAGAAGCTGTTAAAACGAGTGGTATGGTTGAAAAGTGGCGCTTATTTAGTGATTGATGAAACAGAAGCGCTCACGGTCATTGATGTAAATACCGGAAACTTTACGGGGAAAACATCATTTAAAGAGACGGCTTTAAAGGTGAATACAGAAGCAGCGATTGAAGTAGCAAGGCAAATGAAGCTACGCAATATCGGAGGCATTGTCATTGTGGACTTCATCAATATGTCATCAGAGCGTGATCGTCAAGCGGTTATTCAAGAAATGAAAAAACAAGTGTCAAAAGATGAGGTTCGAACAACCGTTGTTGGATTTACAGAACTAGGGCTGTTACAAATTACGAGAAAAAAGACGAATGAAAGCCTTCATGCATCGGTAACAAAGCCATGTCCAGTGTGTCAGGGAAAAGGTCGTACATTAGACGATGAAACGGTGATATATGAGATTGAAAGACACCTTTTACAATATAAAAATACCGATTACGAAGCAATCTGGATTGAAACAAGAGCCTCTATCATCGAGCGCTTAAAAAAAGATGACATGTTACAAAAGGTAAGAAGTGCTATTTCAATGGAAATCTTCTTCACAAATTCCGCTCATGAAAGTGGTACTTATACGGTCCGGTATATCGGTTCTAAACAAGACGTACAAGGGCGAATGAAGAATTAATTGTTTTTGCAAGAAGTAGAAAATATAATTGACACACGCATTGTACGTATAGTATTATTTACTTTGTTAGTTTGTAGCACCTGTGCTACAACCGCGCAGATTAGGTTTTAAGTCAATTGACACCTATGATGGCGAGTCTTAGTTTATTGAGGAGGTGCAGAGAATGTACGCAATTATCGAAACTGGTGGTAAACAAATCAAAGTTCAAGAAGGTCAAGCGATCTACGTAGAGAAGCTTGCTGGTGAACAAGGTGAGACAGTTACTTTCGACAAAGTTTTATTTGTAGGTGGCGACAACGTTAAAGTTGGTGCTCCAACTGTTGAAGGTGCAACTGTAACTGCAAAAGTTGAAAAGCAAGGTCGTGCGAAGAAAATCATCGTTTTCAAATACAAAGCGAAGAAAAACTATCGCCGCAAACAAGGTCATCGTCAACCTTACACTAAAGTTGTTATTGAAAAAATCAACGCGTAAGGCGAGTTGAGATGATTAAAGTAACGATTTCCCGAAATGATAATAAAAAGATTGTTGCCTTTACGATGAATGGACATGCTCAGTTTGCTGAACATGGAAAGGACCTCGTATGTGCAGGCGCATCCGCTGTTTCATTCGGTACTATTAATGCCATCCATGCTTTATGTAGGGTTACACCACATATCGATCAAGCTGGAAAAGACGGTGGTTACCTCCGTTGTGAATTTCCAACTGATGTTGATTCGTCAACATTTGAGAAGATGCAAGTCTTGCTTGAGGGAATGGTTGTGTCATTACAAACAATCGAACTTGATTATGGAAATTATATAAAAATACAAACCAAATAACAGGAGGTGGATGTCATGTTATTAAGATTAGACCTTCAGTTCTTCGCTTCTAAAAAGGGAGTAGGTAGTACTAAAAACGGTCGTGATTCAATCTCGAAACGTCTAGGTGCTAAACGTGCTGATGGCCAATTCGTAAGCGGTGGTTCAATTTTATATCGTCAACGCGGTACTAAAATTTACCCAGGTGCTAACGTAGGTCGTGGTGGTGACGACACGCTATACGCGAAAGTTGACGGTATCGTTAAGTTCGAGCGTTTCGGTCGTGATCGCAAAAAAGTTTCTGTATACCCAGTTGCACAAGAAGCATAAGGGTTAAAAAGAGAACTCTAACCTATTTTGGTTAGAGTTCTCTTTTTTGCCTTTAAAATATCTGGGCGTTCGCAAGGATTATCTGTAGATAAATGTCCAATTCTAGAAGGGAATTTGCTATAATTTTAATATTGGGCTTTCAGGGAAGCTCACTATCTTAAAAAGTAAACAAAAGTAGTTGTTTAATAAAATCTATGATATTAACAACGATGATTATACTTGCTCGAATTGAAAGTTAGGAGTGCAAAGATGAAAAAGGAATGGAATGTCGTTGATATACTAAGATATGCTCGACATGATTGGTTGAATAAACTCCAGTTGATTAAAGGCAACATTGCATTAAATCGACTTGATCGAGCAAATGAAATTATTGAAGAGATTATAATTGAAGCAAAGCATGAATCGAGCTTAACGAACACAAAATTGAATTTATTTGCCGGATATATTATGACTTATCATTGGAATAGCCTTCCGCTTCGCTTAGAAGTAGAAGTGCTAGGGGAAGTAAAAGACCTTTCTCTTTACGATAAAGAACTATATGAGTGGTTTGTCCCATTTGTTCAAGTGTTAGAGGAACATAGCGATTATACCGAAGAGAATCATTTAAGCATCTCGTTACTTTTTGATTCATCATCTGTTCGTTTCTTTTTTGACTTTAGTGGAATACTAACAGGTAGTAATGATGTGAATGAGTGGTTAACACAATACGAATATAGTCCACATTTACACGTGGTAAGTCAAGAAGTAACAACAAATGAAGCAAGTGTTGTAATTGAGTTGAACGAAAAGTAGTGTGTTTGCTTACATAGATGAAGAAGCAACAATCAGAACGGAGTGAATGGAATGTTTGTAGATCAGGTCAAGGTGTATGTGAAAGGTGGAGACGGCGGAAACGGGATGGTAGCGTTTCGTCGAGAGAAGTATGTACCAAAAGGTGGTCCTGCTGGTGGAGATGGAGGAAAAGGTGCTGACGTTATCTTTGAAGTAGAAGAAGGATTACGTACGCTGATGGATTTCCGCTATCAACGTCATTTTAAAGCCAATCGTGGCGAACACGGAATGTCAAAAAGTCAGCACGGGAAAAATGCACAGCCAATGGTTGTAAAAGTACCACCAGGAACGGTTGTAAAAGACGATGCAACGCAAGAAATTATTGCAGATTTAACAGAACACGGACAACGTGCAATTATTGCAAAAGGTGGCCGTGGTGGACGCGGGAATACTCGTTTTGCTACACCAGCTAATCCTGCACCGGAGCTTTCTGAAAATGGAGAACCAGGTCAAGAGCGAGACGTTGTTTTAGAATTGAAGTTATTAGCTGATGTTGGGTTAGTTGGCTTCCCAAGTGTTGGGAAATCGACGTTATTATCGGTTGTATCAGCAGCAAGACCGAAAATTGCAGAGTATCATTTTACAACGCTTTCACCGAATTTAGGAATGGTGGAGACAGAAGACAACAGAAGTTTTGTTATGGCGGACTTACCAGGTTTAATTGAAGGCGCACATGAAGGGGTTGGACTTGGTCACCAATTTTTACGTCATATTGAACGTACACGTGTCATTGTGCATGTAGTAGATATGTCTGGTATGGAAGGAAGAGATCCATATGAAGATTACAAAACAATCAATGAAGAATTGCGTCAATATAACTTACGCTTAACAGAGCGTCCACAAGTAGTGGTTGCTAACAAAATGGACATGCCAGATGCAGAAGAAAACTTAAAAGCATTTAAAGAACAACTGCCGGAAGGTGTTCAAGTGTTCCCAATTTCAGCTGTTACGCGTCAAGGATTACGTGACTTACTATTTACAGTTGCAAATCTTGTAGATGCAACACCTGAATTCCCAATGCACGAAGAGGAAGATTTATCTACACACCGCGTTCTTTATAAACATGAAAAAGAAGTGGATGAGTTCCTTATTACACGTGAAAGCGATGGAGCATTTGTCGTTTCCGGTGAAAAAGTAGAGAAACTATTTAAGATGACAGACTTCTCACGCGATGAATCGGTTCGTCGTTTCTCAAGACAACTTCGTAACATGGGTATTGATGAGGCGTTACGTAAGCGTGGAGCCTCAGATGGAGACATTGTGAAGTTACTCGAATACGAATTTGAATTTATCGATTAATAAATAAATGAAACGGATGGCGCTTCTTTACAAGTAGTGCCATCCATTTGTATTATACTTTCAAAGAGATACAAATGGTTAGGGATTCAGAGAGATTAACACAGGGGAGGAGCTTTATTTGAACAAACTCGATAAACAGTTTTATTTAGTTCGAGAAGATGTATTGCCAGAAGCGATGAAAAAGACATTAGAAGCTAAGTTATTAATTGAACGAGGAAAAGCTGAATCTGTCGCGGATGCGGTACATACAGTAGATCTTAGTCGAAGTGCTTTTTATAAATATAGAGATACGGTTTTTCCATTTCAAACAGTTGTGAAACAGCGTATCATTTCGTTGTTTTTTCATCTAGAAGACCGATCAGGTACTCTTTCTCACTTATTAAGTGTGGTAGCATCGGGAGGCTGTAATGTATTAACCATTCACCAGACGATTCCGTTACAAGGTCGTGCCAATGTGACTTTATCTCTTGATACATCTAGTATGCAAATTGAAATTAATGAGCTGTTAACAAGGTTAAAAAATTTAGAGTTTGTTGATAAAGTAGAAGTGCTAGGCTCAGGAGCATAATGCACGGTGGCTGTACCAAAAGACATTATAGTGTCTTTTGGTACAGCTTATCTTTTAAAGGAATCTATTTGAATATTTACATAATAAACAGCTGAGATAGGAGAGAAGAAGTTGAGGAGAATAGGTTATTTAGGACCAAGAGCAACATTTACACATATTGCGGTTCAAACGATGTTTCAACAAGATGAACATATTCCTTATCGCACCATTCCTTCTTGTGTGGATGCCGTGGTAAACGGGGAAGTAGAGTATGGAATTGTGCCATTAGAAAATGCGCTTGAAGGGTCTGTAAACTTAACACTAGATTATTTAATTCATGAAAAACGATTGCCTATTGTAGGAGAAATTGTCTTGCCGATTCGCCAACATTTAATGGTACATGCAGCGCATATTGATGCGTGGGAACAAGTAACAACCGTTTATTCTCACTCACATGCGATTGCGCAATGTCATAAATTTTTACATACAAAGCTGTCGGACGTATTGCTTGAAACAACGACTTCTACAGCATCAGCAGCTCAATTTGTAAAGGAGCATCCTGAAGAAATCATTGGAGCGATTGCAAACGAACTGGCTGCAAAGGAATACGGCTTACATATCGCACAACCGAATATTCATGACTATAATCATAATACGACTCGCTTTGTTGTGTTACGACGTCATCCACAAGAGGAAGAGCCGTTTGAGCAACATGACGGGTACAAAACAACGTTAATGATTACATTGCCATCTGACCAAGCAGGAGCACTCCATCAAGTATTATCTGCCTTTGGGTGGAGAAAATTGAACTTATCTAAAATTGAATCTCGCCCGATGAAAACAGGGCTTGGACATTATTTTTTCATTGTAGACATTGAGCAGAAGATGGATGACATTTTAATCCCAGGAGCCATGGCTGAACTAGAGGCATTAGGGTGTACAGTGAATGTGTTAGGTAGCTATCCTTACTATCTTATAAAATAGAACAGAACATAAAAGAGCTGGCGTGCAACCAACTCTTTTATGTGTCAATTAAAAATCCTGCTTTTTTTAAAGCATCACATGCAGCATCAAGTTTGAATATAGAATCCGCTTCAATTGTATGAAGGTGTGTTCCGTCCGTTAATTGTGATAAATAGGTCGCATTTGTATGCTTCACATTGGCTAAAAAGAGTTCAACTTCTTTTCGTGTGCTGACCATAATAGATGCTGTAATCTCTCCATAAATTGGATGTTCAACTGTGACATCTTTTACACGCACTCCGTGGTCGACAAGTAACATGAGTTCAGACTCTGTCTCGTCAGGACCGTGCTGGCAGGCAATTATGCGTCGCTGTTGCTGCGTTTCTTGAGTGGACATGTAAAGGTATCCTTGACTCGTTGCGACAATGGGTTCGTTTCGGGCTTTTAAAAGAGAAATATCTTGTACAATGACTTGTCTACTGACATTTGTACGTTTTGATAATTCACTACCCGTTAAAGGTATCCCTTGTTCTTTTAACCACGATAGAATCAACAATCGCCGTTCTTCACCTAGCACTTTTTTTTGTTCTGCTTTCATCATTACCGCTCCCTATCATTTCACATACGAAAATTCGTGATAAAGTTTTTTCAATGTCATGACAAACTGATCAATATGATAATCAGTCGTTTCTTTTCCGAAAGAAATACGTACAAACCTCTTTGCTTCTTCTGTTGTCTTTCCGATTGAAAGAAGAGTAGAGGAAGGGGATTGTTGTCCAACTTGACAAGCGCTTCCCGTTGAAACGGCTAACCCGTAACGATTACATTGTAACATAACATATTGACCTTGCACGCTTGCAAATGTTAACCCTACAATGCTCGGCAAATGATGCGAATGGTACCCTTCAACATGAACAAAGTCCGTCAGTCCATGTAAACACTGATTTAGATAAGAAAATAGATGTTGATAACGTTCATGTTCTTCAGTCATTTTTTTCATTACTTGTTCAGTGGCTGTAACAAACGCAGCGATACCAGGCATATTTACCGTACCAGGACGCAATGATTGAGTAGTCGATTTCGAGTGATAAACGGATTTCCAATTTGTATATGGATTTAGATAAAGGACACCAACACCTTTTGGACCATACAGCTTATGACTCGAGATGGAAAGACTGCTAATATTTGCTGCTTTTACGTCAATTGGAAGTTTTCCAAATGATTGAACACAATCACAATGAAAGAGGACACCCTTCTCTTTTAGCAAGTGACCAATTGCTTTGATTGGTTGTATCGTTCCAATTTCATGATTCACGTGCTGAATCGCAACAAGGACAGTGTCTTGACGAATTGCGCGTTCTAATTCGTGGATTGACACAAGACCATATGAATCTGTAGGTAAATAAGTAATCGAATATCCTTCTTGCTCGAGATGAGTCCATAGATTAAGTAAAGAAGAATGTTCGAGCTTTGTTGTTACGATATGTTTCCCTTTATGTATACTTCCATGTAAAAGGGACTGCACAGCTACATAATTTGACTCCGTGCCACCACTTGTAAAATAAACACATTCAGTCTCTCCATTGAGCCAGCCGGCTACTTTTTCTTTACATAACTCTAGTAGTTGTGCTGCTTCCGTTCCATAATCATGAAGACTATTTGTATTGCCATAATAAAGCGTGGCTACTTTTTGATAAACATCAAGTGCTTCTTTACACATCGGTGTAGTAGCGGCGTAATCTAAATAAATCATTTTCATCACCATCCTTTAAAAATAAATAAAAACATCTTGTGTTTAATTAAATAATATGTAAATATAGGTGTCAAGACACATGTAAATTAAGAGGTGTATATATGCGCGAAGTAGATGTCATTATTGTTGGAAGTGGTCTATCCGCTCTCATTGCAGCGTATTCCCTTTGTAAACATAAAAAAGTCATGATTCTTACAAAAGGGGAAAAGAGTGATAGCAATTCGGTGCTTGCTCAAGGCGGCGTAGCTGTTGCGATGAGTGAAGATGATCATTGGCTTCATCATTTAAGAGATACAATCGAAGCTGGGAGTTCTCATTGTAATGAATTCATCGCTAAAAAACTTGTGCAACTTGGCCCTTTATTTATTAAACAGTTAATGGATAGAGGTATGTCATTTGATCGACACCAGTCGGGTGAATTAATGCTAGGGCAAGAAGGAGCACATCGGAAGCGCCGAATACTTCATGCAGGTGGCGATGCAACAGGAAGAGAGTTCATGCACTTTTTGCAACAGTTAATCGTACAAGACGTACATATTATTGAACATCAAACAGTCCAAGATTTAATCATTGATAACGGCTGCTGTATTGGAGTAGTAAGTAGAGACCAAAAAGGGCGTGTTCTGCCTTTTTACGCTCAACATGTCATTTTAGCTACAGGTGGATGCGGACATTTATATAGCTACACATCAAATAGTGCAGTTGCAACAGGGGATGGATTAGCGATGGCTTACAGGGCTGGTGCTGCATTAATAGATCTAGAATTTATTCAATTTCATCCAACGTTATTACACAGTCATCATCGATCAGGTGGTCTTGTGTCAGAAGCGGTCAGAGGCGAGGGTGCGATTCTTGTCAATGAAAGAAACGAAGCCATTATGGAAGGTGTGCACCCCCTAAAAGATTTAGCTCCGCGTGATGTTGTTGCTCGCTTTATATTCGAACGTATGCAACAAGGAGAGCAGATTTCTTTAGCAATTGATGATATTCAGCATTTTGAGAAGAGGTTTCCAACGATTACCTCACTTTGTGAAAAAGCTCACGTTGATTTAAAAACGAAGCGTATTCCAGTTGTACCAGGCGCTCACTTTTTGATGGGTGGCATAAAAGTGAATGAACATGGTGAAACAACAATTCCTCGGTTATATGCAGTGGGTGAAGTAGCGTGTTCAGGAGTGCACGGTGCGAATCGTCTTGCAAGTAACTCCTTGCTAGAATGCATTGTCTTCGGTCAATTAGTGGCAGAAACGATTTTAAATAAACAAGAACACGTTAAAATAAAGCCGATTCGATATCGAAGTGAACGTCATGCAACTGATTCGGTTTACTTACCGTCTAAATTTGCAGTTCGGCATCAGATGATGACCCATGCAGGAATCATTCGCACGGAAGATACGTTAAAGCAGCTCATCTATCAATTTGAAGAGTCATTAGCTCATGCATCAACCAGTCTATTGGGTTACACAAACGAGCAGCTCAACTTAATTAATATGTTAACAGTTGGAAAGTTAGTGGCACAATCAGCCCTCGAACGTAAAGAGAGCAGAGGTGCGCATTTTCGATCTGATTATCCATTTCAGCATAATGAGCAATGGGGACAAAAGCGAATAATGAAGCAACTACGAGAAAAAGAACAACACCAATTTAATTCAGTAATGGGGAGGTAAACATGAATCGTTTAAGAGTACGTCAACTGCTTCAGCAATTTTTAATTGAAGATATTGGGGAAAGAGATGTAACGAGCAATGCGCTATTCTCGAGTAAAGATGAAGGGGAAGTACGTGTAATTGCAAAAGAAAACGGCATCTTTGTAGGGGAAGATGTGATAAGAGAAGGTTTTACTCTTTTAGATGAACAGATACATGTCAATCTCTTAAAACAAGACGGTGAGGGCGTTCGAAAAGGCGAAGAAATTGCTATCATCGAAGGTTCGATCTCAGCTATTTTATCTTCAGAACGAGTTGTTCTTAATTTGATTCAACGCATGAGTGGGGTGGCAACTTTGACAAACCGTGCTGTTAAGGTGTTAGAAGGTAGTAGCTCCCGAGTTTGTGATACAAGAAAGACAACACCTGGATTAAGAATGTTTGAAAAGCACGCGGTTCAATGTGGAGGAGGTTTTAATCACCGTTATGGTCTGTATGATGGTGTCATGTTAAAAGATAACCATATTGCTTTTGCGGGGTCAGTAAGTGAAGCAGTTAAACAAGTACGAGAAAAAATTGGCCATATGGTGAAGATAGAAGTTGAAATTGAAACGAAAGAACAACTTATTGAAGCAGTTGAAGCTAATGTAGATGTCATTATGTTTGATAATTGTTCACCGGATATCATTAAAGAATGGTTATCGCTGGTTCCATCTCATATGACCACCGAGGCATCAGGGAATCTTACACTTGATAACTTACATTTATATAAAGAAACAGGTGTTCACTATTTATCATTAGGTGCGCTTACACATTCTGTTCAATCATTAGATATTAGCTTAGATGTTGTACAAACAAGAAAGGAGCAATTGATATGAGTTTACTAAGTGCATTAGAAGGTGCAACACTTCCGTCAGCGTACAAAGAAATGTCAATTGAAGAGATGGAACAACGTGTTCGAGGCATTAAAAATCAATTAGGTAAGCGTCTTTTTATCCTCGGCCACCATTATCAAAAAGACGAAGTGTATCAATTCGCCGATGCAGTTGGAGATTCTCTACAATTAGCACAAATTGCGTCAACAAACCGTGAAGCTGAGTTCATTGTATTTTGCGGAGTGCATTTTATGGCAGAAACAGCCAACATTTTAGCTTCACCTTCACAAACAGTCATTTTACCAGATATGAGAGCAGGTTGTTCAATGGCTGATATGGCAAACATTGAGCAAACAGAGAGAGCTTGGGACCATCTCACAGATTTATTTGGAGATACAATGATTCCGTTAACGTATGTAAACTCCACAGCGGCAATTAAAGCATTTGTTGGTGAGCATGGTGGAGCAACTGTTACATCATCTAATGCAGCTTCTATTGTAAAGTGGGCATTTACACAAAAAGAGCGAATCGTGTTTTTACCCGATCAACACTTAGGACGTAATACAGCATTTGATCTAGGCATACCATTAGAGCATATGGCAATCTGGGATCCTATTCAAAATGAACTGTTGTTTGATGGACAATTAGAAGATGTAAAGGTTATTTTATGGAAAGGTCATTGCTCAGTTCATGAGAATTTTACCGTGCATAATGTTCAGGAGATTAGAAAAACAGCGCCTGATATGAATATTATTGTGCATCCAGAGTGTACACGAGAAGTCGTAGCTTTATCTGACTATGCAGGTTCAACTAAATACATCATTGAAACAATTGCAAATGCTCCAGCAGGATCAAAGTGGGCGATTGGAACAGAAATGAATTTAGTGAAACGAATCATTAGTCAATATCCAAATAAAGAAATCGTGTCTTTAAATCCGTTTATGTGTCCATGTCTCACGATGAACCGAATCGATTTGCCGCATCTATTATGGGCATTAGATTCGATTGTAGAAGGAAATCCTATTAATACGATTCGAGTATCGCAAGACATAGCAATCGGTGCATTAAAGGCATTAAATAAGATGTTAGAAGTAAAATGAAGAGAGTGAGAACGTTAGCAAAGATAATCAAACCGTGTGACAAGCTGAGTTGAATGGGGATATTGATTCCTTTTACCTCAGCTTTTTTTCTTCCCAGTAGAGGCTTTAGGTAGGTACATAACAAGACATGAGGGGGAACTTGTCATTGATTTATGCATAAAAGATTTTTTCCAAGCATATGTTGTGATGAAGAAATAGAAGCGACTTTGTTCCTGCAATTATAAATAGTAAAGACTCTACTCGGGAGGGGAAAAGTTTTGAAAATCCATATCGTTCAAAAAGGGGATACCCTTTGGAAAATTGCCCAAAAATATGGGGTTAACTTTGAAGAACTTAAAAAAATGAATTCACAATTAAGCAATCCAGATATGATTATGCCTGGGATGAAAATTAAAGTGCCAACAAGTGGGGTAGCTGTTAAGAAAGAATCACCGGGGGTCATGGGTGTAAAAGAGATGCCAAAGGCAGATCACCCATATGGAAATCAATCAACAAAATCATATCCTGTCACTGAAATTGACAACCAAGTTGCGCCAGCAAAAGAGATGCCTAAAAAAGAAATGCCGGTAAAAGAACAGCCTAAAAAAGAAATGCCGGTAAAAGAACAGCCTAAAAAGGAAATGCCGGTAAAAGAACAACCGAAAAAAGAAATGCCTAAAAAAGAAGCGCCAATTGCGTTGCCAAAGTTACCAAAGTTACAACCAATGACACCAGAAGTGGACATTAACAATTACTATACACTTAATATGCAAATTCCACCGAAAAAAGAAAAGCCGAAAGAAAAGCCAAAAGAAGAGCCGAAGAAAGAAGAATCACCAGAGGTAGAGAGCATTGAAATGCCACCTCCTGTGATACCGCAACAACCTTGTTATCCAATGACACCTGTGACACCTGTGATGCCGGGCTGTGGTTATCATTTTATGCCATGTTACCCATGCCCACCAATGTGGCATCCACAGCAAGCGGTGATTCCACAAATGCAAGCACCAATGATGCAACCTCAATTCGAAGGAATGATGGAGTCTCCTGGAGAAATGGGTCAAGTGATGGGGATGCAAGAAGGTTATATGCCAATGATGCAACAACCGATGACCTTAGGATGGCCACCTGGTTGTGTCCCTTATGGACCAACGCAATGTTCGCCATGCCCACCACCATTTATGGGCTATCAGCCAGCGCCTATGTATATGCCACACATGCATCCTCAAGTTCAAGGAGCGATGATGAATGAGGAAAGTGATGAGTATATGCAAATGGGGCAACAACCAATGTTTAACCCTTATCAACCGATGCCGCAACAGCAAGGAGACTGTGGGTGTGGGGATTCAGGATATGGTAGTATGCCAGGCTATCAACAAATGTCGTACCGCTTTCCGGCTTACGGTGTCCCGGCTCATCCCGCCCCATATGGTGTAGTTCCACCATTTTCACCTTATGGAGTGCCTGCCAATAATGAACAAAATCTGTTTGGTATGCCGAACTACGAAGATGATGAAGATTAATCATAAAGGTGGAAAAGACGATTTCGTTGTAAATCGTCTTTTCTTATTCTGTCAAAAGAATGGGGTATATGTAAACGAAACGAACATGATTAAACATTCTGTTTATCTGCTAGATACGGATCGTGGATTGAAAATTTTGAAAGGCTATAAAAGACAAGAAAAGATACAAAGAATTTATGAATTTTTAAATCAGATGATGGATCATTCGGTTAATTATGTCGTCAATTATGAGTGGTTTCCCACGGGAGAGTTAGTTTGTGAAGATGAGCAAGTGTATTGGACCCTACAGCCTTACGTACAATGCGAGCGGAAATTCACATATAAAAAGAAGAAAGATCGAATGGATGCTATTGAGTTGTTACATGACTATCATGATGTATCAAAGAAAGTGAGTGAGGACAACCGTTTTTCTTTTGATACGTATTCATTGATTCAGCAATGGTCGCAACGTTTAAAAGTGTTTCAAACCAATTTTCCAATGTTGCAAATGTATATGAGTACATCACAAATCATGAGCATTATTAGCTGGAGTGAACAAGCTCTCAATTATTTGAAAAAGTATGAGAAAGAGGAAGACGAGTTAGGTCAAGCTGTTATACATGGAGATGTGGCTTCTCATAACTTTTTAAGAGTGAACGATCAACAAATCATGATGATTGATTTTGATTTAGCATCGTATGCGCCGGTGATATACGATTATATTCAGTTAGCACAACGTTATTTAGTTTATATCAATTGTTCGCTCAAGCGCTTATCATCTCATCCGTCTCTTTGTTATCTTTTTCAAAATCGCTTTTTTTTATCGGCCCTTCTTTTTCCGTCTCATGTTGTAAGAGAATGGAATCGATTACTAATAGATGGTGTGACGATGGAGAGGCTATACAGGTTACAAGCGTTTACAACAAAGGATTTATACGATCGAGAGCATTTAGCTAAGTCTATTTTGAATGAACTGTAAAACATATTGTAGCTGATTAATTTCCAATGTTCCCTCTAACTAACAGCATAATCTTGCCTCCTTTATAAGACTCTAAAAAAGAGCATTCGTGGTGAAGGATGCTTAAAAGGGATATTGGGGGGATTAGCGTTGAATAAGTATATCGTGTCATCTTTAACTTTTGCTTGTGTAATGGGACTAGCCGCATGTAACAATCAAACAGAAACAGGAATGGAAGAGCAACGTTACGACAATCGTACACAACCAATCGGGTATTATTCAACTGAGCGTGAAGAACAAGGAAATGCTCGTATGTTAGATAACGGTGAAGGTCCATTAACAGAGGTAATGGATGGAGACGATGATCGACATGGAACGACTCGTCGTATGCGTACAACAAACGTCAATGACGGTAGATACGATGGGCCGACTGGAACATATGGATATGGACAACCTTATAGTCAGCAAACAGAAGGCATCGATAAAAGCAATGCGAGACTTGGGGAGAATGATCGTAATTACCATGGTCATTTAAATTCAACACGTTCATTAGCGAAAACTTCATATTATGAAGGGTACCCTGGAGATTTAACTGAAAAAGTTGCAAGTCGTGTTGAAGGCATGGAAGGCGTCAAAAACTGCCGTACGGTTGTGGATGGAAATCGTATGTTAGTCGCGGTCAATCCGAGTAACACAGGCATGAGCGAGGAAGAATTAGAAAAAAGTGTAGCGCAACAAATTCAGCCATTAACAGATAAATACGATGTTCAAGTAGAAGTGGATAACGGCATGTATAATAGTGTACGTAATATCGATAATGATTTACGTCATGGTGGGGAAAAAGGGTTAATGCGTACAAACGTAAATAGCTTATTTGAATCCATCGATGAAAACGTAAATAGCAAAGATCGTTAAGATAAAGAAGAGAACGAGCTAAAAGGAGCAAAAAAGTTTTCGGTTTCAAATCAACGACAACACCCTTTGCCAACAAAATCCAAAATTGGCAAGGGGTTCTGCATGTAAACCTCCTTTACATATTTACAAGGGAATAGTTTTAAATTAGTTTCTTAAGTCACTGTGTAATAAAGTAGAAAGAACCACCTCTATCGATAGGAAGATCTCTTTAGAAGGAAGAGAAAGAGGATAAAACTTCTAAAAAAGGTGAAACTATGAATGACGGTACTTTTCTTAGATGTTTTTAATTCTTTATTTGTGAGGTGAAGGTGAATGAAACAGCTCATTCATCAAGTAGTACTACTAAGTATGATCGTAATGGGCAGTTCCCTAACTTCCGCTCAACTCGTACACGCCAATACTAGTCACCCAACGACACTTTATTTAGAGAGGGTTTATGTGGATGGTGTTGTCAGTCAAGAAATCATTGAAAATGTAACGATGACTCGGAGCGAGATTGATCAACATTACAGTGATTGGCGATTGCTGAAGGAAACTGAATCAGAGCTTGTGTTTCGAACCAGTGTTGATGACATTTCACCTCTTTTAAAAACAAACGGATATGTGGGCATCTCAGTAGACGGTATTTTATCCATTTATGAAGGTAAACCAAAACAACCGCCAAAAGTAATTCAATCTTTTTTTCAGCTTGATATAGACCGACTCGAAAGTTATCACCACCAGCAATTGAAGAGCGGGATAAAAGTACGATCAAAAGATGAATATGTATCATTAATTAATTTTTATAAAATGTTTGAGACAGGAAAACGGCCACTCTTTATAGAGTAGCCGTTTTATTTATGGATATGTTAAAATGATAGTCAGCGTTATGAATCGTAAGTTGTAAATAAAGGGAGCGAGCTAGTTGTTTGATTATATAAAAGGGTGTATTACGTACATCAATCCTGAATATGTAGTAGTTGAAAACCAAGAGATTGGGTATCAAATCTTCACACCTAATCCATACATATTTACAGTGAATCATGAAGTGAAGACCATTTACACGTATCAATATGTACGTGAAGATTTAATTGCTTTATATGGGTTCGCTTCAAGAGAGCAAAAAGAGTTATTTATGAAGCTCATTAGTGTCTCAGGAATAGGGCCTAAAGGTGCATTAGCCATATTAGCATCAGGAAACCCTTCACAAGTTGTGCAAGCCATTGAAGAAGAAGATGAAAAGTTCCTAGTGAAGTTTCCTGGTGTAGGGAAGAAAACCGCTCGTCAAATGATTCTTGACTTAAAAGGAAAGTTACATGATATTGTACCAGATGCGATACCATCTCTATTTGCAGATATGGATGAGCAAGAAGTAAAATCGCAAAGTTCAGCCTCGTTAGATGAAGCCATTGAAGCACTAAAAGTACTCGGTTATGCAGAGAGAGAAATTAATAAAGTTGTTCCAGCATTGATGAGTCAATCATTAACAACTGATCAGTATATTAAAGAAGCGTTGAAACGTTTATTAAAGTAATCGAAAGGGAGGGGTATGATGGACGATCGTATTGTAACGGGAGATGCTTTGCATGAGGAAGAGATGTTAGAACAAAGTCTACGTCCTCAGATGCTTAATCAGTACATTGGACAACATAAAGTAAAGTCTCATTTAGATATTTTCATAAAAGCGGCAAAGTTACGCAGCGAAACGTTAGATCATGTACTTCTCTACGGGCCACCGGGCTTAGGGAAAACAACGCTTGCTAGTATTATTGCCAATGAAATGGGTGTACAATTACGAACCACATCAGGACCTGCAATTGAACGTCCAGGCGATTTAGCAGCCATCTTAACGAGTTTAGAACCTGGAGATGTGTTATTCATTGATGAAATTCATCGTTTAAACCGTTCAGTTGAAGAAGTACTTTACCCCGCGATGGAAGATTTTTGCCTCGATATTGTGATTGGTAAAGGGCCGAGTGCAAGGTCGGTTCGACTAGATCTTCCGCCATTTACACTTGTTGGTGCCACCACACGTGCAGGCTTATTGTCGTCACCACTTCGTGACCGCTTTGGTGTGTTAAGTCGTTTAGAGTACTATGAAGAACAAGATTTAGCCTCGATTGTGGAGCGAACAGCTCATATTCTTGATGTAGAGATTGATAAAAAAGCAACATTTGAGCTTGCGAGAAGAGCAAGAGGAACGCCTCGTATTGCCAATCGCTTGCTTCGTCGTGTGCGCGATTTTGCCCAAGTAAAAGGGGATGGAAAGATTACAGAAGCACTAGCAAGTCAATCTCTTGAAATGTTACAAGTTGACCGTTTAGGCCTTGATCATATTGACCATAAATTATTAAGAGGGATTATTGAAAAGTTCAGGGGTGGACCAGTTGGGCTCGACACCATTGCTGCGACAATCGGTGAAGAATCACATACCATTGAAGATGTGTATGAACCCTATCTCCTGCAGATTGGCTTTTTACAACGAACACCAAGAGGTAGAATGGTAACCCATGCTGTTTACGAACATTTTCAAATGGAGGTGCCAAAACGGTGACAGATCTTCCTAAAATGATTATGATTATGGGAGCTCTTCTTTTGGTTGTCGGGTTCTTTTTACAATTCATTGGGAAGCTGCCAGGTGATATTCTATTTAAAAAAGGAAACACGACCGTTTATTTTCCGATTGTCACATCCATTGTGGTAAGTATTATTCTTTCTCTTATTTTCTTTGTCATTGGACGATTTAAATAGAAAGAGGCTGATTCGAAAGAGGCAAAAAACGACCCGTTTGATTCAGCTTGCAAAAACAGATTATAGAAACAGGTGAAACAGATGAAAGTAGATTTATTTGATTTTCATTTACCAGAAGAACTTATTGCTCAAACACCTCTTGAGCAACGAGATGCTTCTAGGTTAATGGTATTGAACAAGAAAACAGGTGACATCGAACATCGTTCATTTCACGATGTGCTTTCTTATTTAAAAGAAGGAGACTGCCTTGTATTAAACAATACAAGGGTATTGCCTGCTCGTTTATTTGGAACGAAAGAAGATACAGGAGCAAACATTGAAGTCCTTCTTTTAAAGCAAATGGAAGGTGATACGTGGGAGACGCTTATCAAACCAGCTAAACGTGTAAAAGAAGGAACTGTTATTTCGTTTGGAGACGGACGCTTAAAGGCAACGTGTGTGGAAACGAGTGATCAAGGTGGAAGATTGCTTGAATTCACATATGATGGTATCTTTTATGAGGTACTAGATTCATTGGGGGAAATGCCGTTACCTCCATACATTAAAGAACGTTTAGATGACCGTGAACGTTATCAAACTGTCTTTGCGCGCGAACAAGGTTCAGCGGCTGCGCCAACAGCAGGTTTACACTTTACAGAAGAAATTTTAGAAGAGTTAAAGAATAAAGGTGTTCATATTGCGTTTCTTACATTACACGTCGGATTAGGAACGTTCCGACCGGTAAGTGTGGATAATATTGATGAACATGATATGCATGCAGAATTTTATCAAGTTAGTGAAGGAACAGCGCAACTGTTAAATGAAGTTCGTGAAAACGGAGGACGTATCGTGTCAGTTGGAACGACATCTACGCGCACACTTGAAACGATTGCTTCGGAAAATGATGGGAAATTTGTTGCTGCTTCTGGATGGACTAGTATTTTTATTTTCCCAGGTTATGAGTTTAAAGCAATTGATGGAATGATTACAAATTTCCATTTGCCAAAATCTACACTGATTATGCTTGTTAGTGCGTTAGCAGGCAGAGAACATGTACTTCATGCGTATAACACAGCTGTTGAAGAAAGATATCGTTTCTTTAGCTTCGGTGACGCAATGTTAATTATTTAGGGTACGAGAAAGGAAAAGAGTGAATGACTGCAATTCGTTATGAATTAATTAAAACTTGTAAACAAACAGGAGCGCGTCTTGGGATTGTCCATACGCCTCATGGATCATTTGAAACGCCTATTTTTATGCCGGTTGGAACATTAGCAACGGTTAAAACGATGTCTCCAGAAGATTTAAAAGCAATGGGCGCCGGTATTATTTTGAGTAACACGTATCATTTATGGTTACGTCCAGGGCACGAAATTGTGCAAAAAGCAGGCGGCCTTCATAAATTCATGAATTGGGATCGTCCAATCTTAACAGATTCAGGTGGTTTCCAAGTATTTAGTCTGAGCGATTTCCGTCGCATTGAAGAAGAGGGTGTTCATTTTCGCAATCATTTAAATGGAGACAAGTTATTCTTATCTCCTGAAAAAGCGATGGACATTCAAAATGCATTAGGCTCTGATATTATGATGGCATTTGATGAGTGCCCACCATATCCAGCAGAGTACGATTATATGAAACGTTCAGTAGAACGAACAAGCCGTTGGGCAGAGCGATGCTTAAAAGCACATAACCGTCCAGAAGATCAAGGTTTATTTGGGATTGTACAAGGTGGAGAATATGAAGACTTACGTCGTCAAAGTGCTTCTGACTTGATTTCAATGGACTTCCCAGGCTATGCTGTAGGTGGTCTGTCAGTTGGAGAGCCAAAAGATGTGATGAATCGTGTGTTAGATTTCACAACACCATACTTACCAACAAATAAGCCTCGTTATTTAATGGGTGTGGGATCACCTGATTCATTAATTGATGGTGCGATCCGTGGAATTGATATGTTTGATTGCGTATTACCAACACGTATTGCTCGTAATGGAACATTGATGACAAGTGAAGGACGCTTAGTCGTTAAAAATGCAAAATACGCAGAAGACTTTGGTCCATTAGATCCGAATTGTGATTGTTATACGTGTCAAAATTATTCACGTGCATACATTCGTCATTTAATTCGTTGTAATGAAACATTCGGTCTTCGTTTAACTTCTTATCACAACCTTTATTTTCTGTTAAACTTAATGGAACAAGTGCGTGAGGCAATTCGTGAAGATCGTCTTGGTGATTTCCGCGACGAATTCTTTGAAAAATACGGATTTAATCAAGAAAACGCGAAAAACTTCTAGGTCAATACAGGATTTTTTCAATAAAGAGATGAAATAAGTACCTGTTGAGATAAATAAAAATGAGGAGGATACATTGTGGAAATTTTAAATGCTATATGGCCATTACTTTTAATGTTCGCCATCTTTTATTTCTTACTAATTCGTCCACAACAAAAACGTCAGAAAGCTGTACAACAAATGCAGTCTGATCTAAAAAAAGGGGATCGAGTAGTAACAATTGGTGGTATGCACGGAACAGTAGAAGCTTTAGATGAAAGCCAAGTGATCATTAAAAGTCCAGATGGTTCTAAATTAACATTTGATCGTGCAGCGATTCGTGAAGTAAAAGAATCCCTATAAGTGATAAGGTGAAGTTGTGTTAAAAAGAACACATAGGCAATAGGCTTGATTTGTCAGTGCTGATAAGCCAGCTTCATCATATAAAAACCCACTGTTCGCTATGATCCAGTAAAATGGATTGAGCAACAGTGGGTTTTATTTGTAAACAACGATTATGCTTCTTTATGTCCTGATAAATTAACCCCAATAATCCCGCCTAACATGGCGACAGCTAGGAACCCTAAATGAAACAAAAGTTGTGTTGATGAAAACATTTGGCTATATCCTAGAAATTGAAGTAAAAAAACAGTGAAGATGTAACACATTCCTGTTGCTCCTCCAACTAGCCATCCTTTTGAGCCGCCTTTTCCTCCTGACATAAATCCACCAATAAACAGAGCAATAAATGATAACAACATAATCATCCACTTTACAGAACTTTCTTGTAAGCCAGTGAATTTAAGAATAAGTGAGAAAATCAAACTAACGATAAACGCAATAACAAACACGGTAGCAACACCAAAAAAAATGGCACTACTTAGTCTTTTTGCTTCCATGTTGCTCTCCCCCTTTGCATAGATAGGTGCTTAGTACGAGCATATTCGGCTTGTATTAAAAATAGACATACAAAAATACGTCATGTTTTTCTAGCAATGGAGCAGACTAAACGTTGAGTATGTGGACGTGGAGGTTGTATGTAAATGGATCTTTTAATGATGGTTTTAAGGACGATTCTTTTATATATTATTATTGTGATTATTTTTAGAGTGATGGGCAAAAGAGAAATTGGTGAATTAAGTATTTTAGATTTAGTGGTATTTATCATGATTGCAGAGATGGCAGTTATGGCGATTGAAGATACGAATGATCCGTTTATGCATACAGTGGTGCCGATGGTTACCTTAACTGTCATTCAAATTGGTCTTGCTTTTTGGTCGTTAAAAAGTAATCGAATTCGTAATTTAATTGATGGTCAGCCTAGTGTTATTATTGAAAACGGTAAAATTAATGAAAAAGAGATGCGGAAACAACGTTACAATTTTAATGATTTGCTTGTACAGTTACGCGAAAAAGACGTGAAAAACATGGCTGACGTTGAGTTCGCCATCTTAGAATCATCAGGCAAACTCTCAGTGTTTCAAAAAAGTAATAATGATAGCGAAACACAGAAAGAAAGTTTAAATTTACCATTCATTATTGATGGAGTCATTCAAGAAGAACACCTTAAACAAGAAAATAGAACGAAAAGGTGGCTCAGTTCTGAATTAAGAAAGTTAGGGTATGATGACATTGGTCAAATTTCGTACTGTAGCTACAACAATGGTACGTTGTACGTTGATTTATATGATAAATAAATGAAAGTAACTTATGTCATACAAAACCCCCATGTGCCTTCTATCAGGTCAAAACGATAGAGAAAAGGCATGGGGGTTATTAGTGTCGTTATTTTTTAAAAAAACGAAAAATATTAACTCGTTGAAGCTCTTGTTTGGTTACGAGTTTAAATGCAAATAAAAACAATAGGTACGTAAGAGAAGTAACAACGATAGAAAGAATAGTTTTTATACCTAGGTCAAGAGAATGGAACAAGTACAAGTAAGCGTAATGTCCAACAACACCAGATAAAATCATGACGACAAAGCTTTTTACATAATCCATTACATGAATGGTATAAGAGATCTTTTTCATGACCGTTCCTAAATGCAACAGCGTCACAAGCATCATTCCAACAACGATAGCTAATGCGGCTCCCATAATACCAAAAGACGGCCGAGTCGCTAACAAGAAGATAAGCGTTGTTTTCACAACAGCTCCAACCAAGCTATTTGTCATGGCAGCTTTTGCTAAGTCAAGAGCTTGTAGCACCGCTTGTAATGGTCCTTGAAAATAGTAGAAGAGGAAGAATGGAGCCATCACTTTTACGAAAATTGCGGCATTACTTGTTCCGTACATTAATGCCATGACAGAATCAGCAAATACGTAAAGAATGACAACAGATAGTCCTCCTGTTACGAAAGAAAGTCGTAATGCTTGGTGGAGACGATATTCGATTTGGCGCATTTTATTTTGCGCCAACGCTTCACTAATGGCTGGAACTAACGAAGTAGAAAGAGACACTGTAATGAAGGATGGAAGCATTAAGAGGGGAAGGGCAAATCCTGCTAGTTCCCCGTATTGTTTGGTTGCTAATGTCGTCGCAACACCGGCAATTGCTAAACTTTGTGCAACAACAATTGGTTCTAAAAACCAAGAAACAGATCCAATCATTCGACTTCCTGTTGTTGGAATGGCGATCCTCATTAAGTCATGTAGCGTATCTTTCCCCGATTGAAGGGAAGTCCAAAACTTTTTCCGAATGGTGACTTTTTTCTTCGCTTTAAAAATCACTAACATGTAAATAAGAGAGGCAAGCTCTCCGAGTACAGCCGATAACATAGCACCTGCAGCTGCATATTCAATCCCATAAGGTAAGAACGCTTTTGTGCAAACGGCCACTAATGTAATACGAACGACTTGCTCAATCACTTGTGAATAAGCAGACGGCTTCATTTGCTGACGCCCATGGAAGTAACCACGAATGACAGAAGAAATGGCGATAATTGGTATGACAGGTGTAATGGCGATGAGCGGATAGTACGTGCGTTCATCTGTAAAAAGTGTTTGTGAAATTAATGGAGCTAGGGCAACTAAACTAATTGTAAAAATAACACTTAAAACGGAAGTAATGCTAAGTGAAACAACGAGGATTTTCTTGATTTTTCGTCTATCTCCAAGTGCTTCTGCTTCAGCTACAAGTTTTGAAATGGCAACTGGTAACCCAATTTGAGTCATTGTAATCACAAGGACAAGTGTAGGTACAGCCATCATATAAAGGCCGACTCCCTCATCTCCAATCAGTCTAGCGACAACAATACGATTGATAAAGCCGAGAACGCGGGTGATTAAACCTGCTAGAATTAAAATAAGTGTACCTTTTAGAAATTTAGACATTTGTCTTCACTGCCTTCTCAAACGAAATATAATTTTATACAATGAAATATATGCATGTGAGATGGTCAAGCATGACAAGTATTACATTTTATAGAAAGTTAGTTGACTGAATATTTTTGAAAAGGAAGGTGACAGAGATGAATGATACTATAATTAGTGAACGTAAAGAACAAGTAGAGCTCGTTGTTAAAAGTAAGATAGAGGAATTTCACTTACTTGGATATGGAGAAGTAAGAGAAGAAAACCTGTGGGATTACCTTCAAAAGAAGAAATGGAAAAAAGTAAAAGAAGAGTTACCTTTGCATCATATGGTAAATGACATTCTTACAGTGAAAGTAATGGACATCATGAACTATATTACCATTCAGTCTTACAAAGGTAGTAGGCTAGAAGAATTAAATAATCAAGAAGATTTTTCTGATTTATTCAAATAAGTTTACAAAAACGTTATTTGACAGCGGTTCTGTTATGAAAGATAATAGGAATGTTGCTGGAATTTTTACATTAATTACACATATTTTGGGTTATCAACACGTTGTTTTCTTACATACAGAAGGAGGAACTCTCACACATGGTTAAAAGAGGACGTATCGTTGCTTTTTTCCTCTTAGTACTACTTATCTTTAGTACAATCGGAACAACGATCACTGGTATTACAAAAGACATTAAATTAGGACTTGACCTTCAGGGTGGCTTTGAAGTTTTATATGAAGTCAAACCGAAAGATGGAAAAGTGAATGAAGCGATTTTAAAGAGTACAGTACGTGCTTTAGATCAGCGTGTTAACGTATTGGGCGTAAGTGAGCCTAATATTCAAATTGAAGGTAAAGATCGAATTCGTGTTCAGCTAGCTGGAGTAACAGATCAAAACAAAGCGCGCGAAATTTTATCGACAGAAGCCAATTTAACATTTCGAGATGTAAATGATAATGTATTAATGGATGGTTCTGACTTAGCTCAAAACGGTGCAAAGCAATCGTTTGATGAAAATAATCAACCGAGTGTAGCGTTAAAGCTAAAAAGTGCTGAAAAGTTCAAGCAAGTAACAGAAAAAGTGCTGAACATGGGACCAGGTCAGAACTTAATGGTCATCTGGCTTGATTTTGAAGAAGGGGTCGACTCTTATCAAAAAGAAGCTGGTAAAGAAAACCCTAAATACTTATCAGCAGCAACAGTTAATCAAGTATTTAACCAAACAGATGTATCAATTACAGGTGGTAACTTCACGGTTCAGAGTGCGACGCAATTAGCTGACCTATTAAATGCAGGGGCATTACCTGTTGAACTAGAAGAGAAATATTCGACTTCAGTAGGGGCTAAATTTGGTGAACAAGCGATGGATAAAACCGTATTTGCAGGTCTAGTTGGGGTAGCAGTTGTCTTTGCTTTTATGCTATTCTACTACCGCTTCTCAGGAATTATTGCGGTTATTACTCTGAGCTTTTATATTTATTTAATTTTAGTTGTGTTTAATTGGATGAATGCTGTCTTAACATTACCAGGTATTGCAGCGTTAATCCTTGGAGTCGGGATGGCAGTTGATGCAAACATTATTACATATGAGCGCATTAAAGATGAATTGAAAACTGGCCGCTCAGTGATTTCTGCGTTTAGAGCAGGTAATCGAAACTCACTTTCAACCATTTTAGACGCCAATATTACAACGATCTTAGCTGCAGGTGTGCTATTTGTATATGGGACAAGTTCTGTAAAAGGATTTGCAACCATGCTTATTATCAGTATCCTTGCAAGTTTTATTACAGCTGTATATGGTACAAGGTTATTGCTTGGATTATGGGTAAATAGCCGAATCTTTAATAAAAAACCTCACTTCTTTGGGGTTAAACCATCTGAAATTCAAGACTTAGGAAAAGATGATGGAAACGTCATATTACCGACAAGATGGGATAAAGTTGATTTTGTAAAGCATCGCAAAAAGTTCTTCATCTTCTCAGGTGCGATGACCGCTGTCGGAATTATTTTATTGCTCACTTTAAAGTTGAATTTAGGAATTGATTTTGCGAGTGGTACACGTGTTGAAATTTTAGCGGATCAGCCATTAACACAAGAGGAAGTAACAAAAGAGTTAGTGGCACTAGATTTAGAGCCTAAAGATGTCATTTTATCAGGTAACAACAATGAGATTGGTGTGGCTCGCTTTCTTGGGGTATTAACAAAAGAAGAAATTGCAACTGTAAAAAATCATTTCAATGAAAAATATGGTACAGAAGCGAATGTAAGTACGGTATCTCCAACTGTAGGGAAAGAGCTTGCGCAAAATGCGTTAATTGCGGTGTTAATTTCCTCAATTGGTATTATTATTTACGTAACAATCCGATTTGAATTTTATATGGCATTAGCAGCTGTCATTGCGCTATTGCATGATGCATTCTTTATCGTCGCATTCTTTAGTCTGACACGACTAGAGGTGGATTTAACGTTTATTGCTGCAGTTCTAACCATTGTCGGGTACTCTATCAATGACACCATTGTGACATTTGACCGGATTCGTGAAAATATGCAGAAGTTTAAAGCGAAAACGTTTGATGATTTAGTGTTTGTTGTGAACCGAAGCTTACGTGAAACATTTACACGTTCATTAAACACAATTATAACGGTTGTAATTACAGTCGTAGCACTACTCATTTTTGGTAGTGAGTCAATTACTAACTTCTCTGTTGCGCTATTAATTGGATTAATTGCCGGAACATACTCGTCATTATTCATTGCGTCACAACTATGGCTTGGTTGGAAAAACAAGCAATTAACACGCAAACGATTAAAGCCTGCTGAAGTAGAAGAAGACTTAGAGCCGTAAGCAAGAACATATTAAAAATGAGTCGTAACTAATCATCGTTACTTTTCTCATTTTCGAAATAACTCTAGTAAAATGGAACGTCCGATAAATTCATTCATAGTATGAATTTATGTGGACGTTCTTTTTTTTGTTTACGTTGATTCAACCATCTTGTTGTAATCGTTGTTGAATCCTTTTCATGACATGAAGAAAAGTCGGGTATTCTATATATTGTCAAAGGTAATTCGTTGAAAAGGGTGTGAGGTATTGGAAGTTTTAGGTAAAGAAGAACGCTTTAAAAAAGCGAAGTTTGCCGCAATGATAGGAATTGTCGGAAATATCATTTTAGCTATAATCAAATATGTGATAGGTGTACAAGCAAATAGTAAAGCTCTCATTGCAGATGCTGTTCATTCTGCTTCAGACGTAGCTGGCTCAATTGCTGTTTATGTAGGGGTGAAAGTGGCAAAGCAGCCACCCGATGAAGACCATCCTTATGGACATGGAAAAGCAGAATCAGTTGCTGCAATTATTATTGCTGTTTTATTATTTATCGTAGGTGTTGAAATTTTTACTTCTTCAGTCAAATCTTTTTTTGAACCGATTGAATCGCCTAAGATGATTGCCATTTATGCTACCCTTTTTTCAATCATTGTAAAAGAGTGGATGTTTCGTTATAAATATAAGCTCGGAAAAGAAATTAAGAGTGACGCAGTCATTATCAATGCCTACGAGCATCGATCTGATGTTTTCTCGTCAATTGCAGCCTTAATTGGGATTGGCGCTTCTATTTTAGGAGGGTATATTGGAGTCGATTGGCTTGTTTATGCAGACCCTGTTGCAGGGGTATTTGTTGCTTTTCTTGTCTTAAAGATGGCTTGGCAATTAGGAGCAGAATCTATTCACAATACGTTAGATCATGTGTTACATGACGAAGATACCGATCATTTAAGAGAACTTGTTGTGTCGGTTGATGGCGTGAAGAAGTTAGATTCTCTACACGCACGAGAGCATGGACCTTACGTAATTATTGATTTGAAAATTTCCGTTGATCCTATGATTACGGTAGAAGAAGGTCATGCCATTGGAAAAGAAGTAAAGAAGCTTTTAATGGGAGAACCAAATATTCAAGATGTGTTAATTCACATTAATCCTTATTCAGAAGATAGTAGTTCTACTAAGGGAATGAGTGGAAAATAGCCAATAAGTGAAATAATAAAGCCTTTCTTTTCTAAATCCAGTATGAAACAGTGGATGGATGAGAGAGGTTTTCTAAATTAAAGATAGATGAGAAATGCCTTATGTTCAAGGTGATAAACATATGTAAGTGGAGAGAGTTCTCCAAAAGCGAATTGACATGAATGTGTAGTGTTGGTTTTATCGTTTAAATGGAACATAATCTCTTAACTTCAAACCGAATCGTTAGCGTGTAAAGCTAGATTCTTCACAATCACTCTAGTATAATTAGTTGAGTTAAGGGGTGAGAAGAATGTTACAATCGAAAAAACGTTGGAGGGTTCAACAAACAAATTTTGAACGAGTAAATGAATTTGTAGAAGAACTTGAAATTACACCTCTAATTGCTTCGTTATTACTAAATAGAGGAATTGAAACTGTTGAGTCAGCGAAACAGTTTTTATATGTAGAACAGCAAACTTTTCACGATCCGTTTTTGTTAGGTGATATGGATAAAGCCGTACAGCGTATTCATGAAGCAATTAACAATGGTGAAAAGATTATGATATATGGCGATTACGATGCGGACGGAGTAAGTAGTACGTCTGTTATGCTTTCTGCGTTAAGGTCTGTAGGAGCACAAGTAGATTTTTATATTCCAAATCGTTTTACAGAAGGATATGGCCCGAATGAAGATGCATTTCGCTTTATTAGCGACGAAGGATATACATTAGTCATCACTGTAGATACAGGGATTTCAGCTGTTCATGAAGCCGAATTAGCTCAGTCGTTAGGGTTTGATCTTATTATTACCGACCACCACGAACCAGGTCCAGTTTTACCACCAGCATATGCAATTATCCATCCGAAAAAGCCAGGTAGTACATACCCATTTCAAGAATTAGCAGGAGTAGGGGTAGCGTTTAAGTTAGCTCATGCTTTATTAGGAGAGGTACCTGAGAATTTACTTGAATTCGCGGTGATTGGGACAATTGCAGATTTGGTTCCTCTTGTAGGAGAAAATCGCTTAATTGCTAGTAAGGGATTAACGTATTTAAAACGTTCAAATCGTCCAGGGATTAAGGCGCTTTTAAAAGTGTGTAGCGTAAAACCAGAAGATATAAATGAAGACACAATTGGCTTTGCGATTGGTCCACGAATTAATGCGGTAGGACGCTTACAAGATGCAGATCCAGCTGTGGATTTACTCATGACTATGAATGAAGAAGAAGCAAACATGCTGGCGAGGGAAATTGATAGCTTAAATAAAGAGCGTCAACAACTAGTAAATGAGATGACAGAAGAAGCGATTAAAGTCGTTGAAGAACAATATCCACCTGAGAAAAACGCTGTGTTAGTCATTACAGGTGAAGAGTGGAATGCAGGTGTGGTTGGAATTGTTGCTTCGCGTTTAGTCGATCGTTTTTATCGCCCAACCATTGTGTTAAGTATTGATCGTGAAAAAGGGACGGCAAAAGGGTCGGCTCGAAGTATTGAAGGCTTTGATTTATTTGCGAATTTATCACACTGTCGCGACATCTTACCGCATTTTGGAGGACATCCAATGGCCGCAGGGATGACGCTTTGTATTGAAGATGTTGAAGACTTACGAGAGCGCTTAAATAAACAAGCAAGTGAAGTACTGACAGACGAAGATTTTATCCCAATCACTTCAATTGATACCGTATGTGACATTAAAGATATTACCATTGATAACATTAAACAACTGTATACTCTTGCACCTTTTGGAATGAGTAATCCAAAGCCAAAAGTGTTAGTGGAGAATGTTCATTTATCATCGATTCGTAAAATTGGAGCCGATCAAAATCATTTGAAAGTTGTATTTGAAGACAAGGGATTATCGGTTGATGCAGTAGGTTTTGGTTGGGGCCACGTATACGAGAAAATATCTCCTGTTTCAAAAGTATCGTTTGTTGGAGAACTAACGATTAATGAATGGAATAATATGCGTAAACCTCAGCTCATGATTGAAGACGTTGCTGTTCGAGAATGGCAATTATTTGATTATCGTAGCATGAGAGATGTAAAAAAGTTTTTTACTCAACCTGAGACAAATGAAATGAAGGTTGTCGTGTTTAATGCAATGACACTTGATGCTTATCAAGACATATTAATCGATAAACAAACTATCTTGATTGAAAACGATGAACAAGCGGCTACGTTTGAAGGGAAAGGCGAAAGTGTTGTGTTTTTAGACATTCCTCCATCATTTTCTATCATTGAGAACTTGTTTAAGCAAGGAATGCCCAACCGTGTTTATGCGTTATTCCTCACAATGGAGAACCATTATTTTGATACCATTCCAACACGAGATCATTTTAAATGGTATTACGCATTCTTGACTAAAAAGAGCCCGTTTGACTTAAGTCGTTATAGAGAAGAGTTAGCCATTCATCGTGGCTGGTCAAAAGATACAATAGATTTCATGTCACAGGTGTTTTTTGAATTAGAATTTGTTACAATAGAAAATGGTCTGATTTCGCTAGTGAAAAATAGTGAAAAACGTGATTTAATAGAATCTGCGACTTATCGCAAAAAACAAGAGCAAATTGAAATAGAGAAGAAATTTATTTATACTTCATATGCGCAGCTTAAAGAACAATTTAATATGATGCAAGACTGTGCTTTATCGAATGAGGAGGCAACAAACTAATGGATTTTAAGCAATATATAACAATTGTACCTGATTGGCCAAAACCAGGAATTAAGTTTAAAGACATCACAACGTTAATGGACAATGGTGATGCATACAAAGCAGCAACAGACGAAATTGTAAAATATGCACAAGAAAAGCAAATTGATGTTGTTGTTGGTCCAGAGGCGCGTGGATTTATCGTAGGATGCCCAGTAGCTTATTCACTAGGAATTGGCTTTGCACCTGTACGTAAAGAAGGTAAATTACCTCGTGAAGTGATTAAAGTTGATTATGGTTTAGAGTACGGAAAAGACGTATTAACCATTCATAAAGATGCAATCAAGCCTGGACAACGTGTTCTAATTACAGATGACCTTTTAGCGACAGGTGGTACAATTGAAGCGACAATTAAGCTGGTTGAACAACTTGGTGGTATTGTAGTAGGAACTGCTTTCTTAATTGAGTTAACATACTTAGACGGTCGCGATAAGTTAGATGGTTACGATGTATTTACATTAATGAAATATTAAAAACGTTTGATTCTCGAGTGTTTTGATAAAGAGTACCTAGAAGAAGGTACTCTTTTATTATAGGCTCATTTCGAGGAGATGATTTTGGTTAGGTCTGTTTTTGGAGAAATCGCTTCTTAAGGGTCATTGGAGTAGAAGGTGCGAGTAGTTATAAAAGAATGATTGGGAATTTTCTGTTGAAATACTTTACATCCTTGAAGATTTTCACGATAATGGTTACAATATGGATTTATAAAATGCTAGTTAATAAAAGGTGATTTCATGGCAAATGAGCAAGTGTTAACAGCGGAACAAGTCGTTGATAATGCAAGAAGATATTTGGTAGGAGAAGATATTGAATTCATCCAACGTGCGTATGATTTTGCAAAAGAAGCACATAGTGAACAATATCGTAAGTCAGGTGAACCGTATATTATTCATCCGATTCAAGTAGCTGGAATTCTAGTTGATTTAGATATGGATCCAGAAACAATTGCTGCTGGCTTTTTACATGATGTTGTAGAAGATACAGATGTCTCACTTGAAGATATAAAAGCAGCATTTAATGATGAAGTCGCCATGTTAGTAGACGGTGTAACAAAGTTAGGAAAGATTAAGTATAAATCAAAAGAAGAACAGCAAGCTGAGAATCATCGAAAAATGTTTGTTGCAATGGCACAAGACATGCGTGTTATTTTAATTAAACTTGCTGATCGTCTTCATAATATGAGAACGCTCAAGCATTTACCGCAAGAAAAACAGCGTCGTATTTCAAATGAAACATTGGAAATTTTTGCGCCTTTAGCTCATCGCTTAGGGATTTCAAAAATAAAATGGGAGCTTGAAGATACATCGTTACGTTATTTGAATCCACAACAATACTATCGCATTGTTAACTTGATGAAAAAGAAAAGAGCGGAACGCGAGCAGTATTTAGATGGAGTCATTAACGAAGTTCGAGATAAAGTGAACGAGGTATCGATAAAAGCAGAAATTTCGGGTCGTCCGAAACATATCTATTCTATTTATCGAAAAATGGCCTTGCAAAACAAACAATTTAATGAAATTTATGATTTGTTAGCTGTTCGTATTATCGTGAGTAGTATTAAGGATTGCTATGCAGTTCTAGGGATTATTCACACATGTTGGAAGCCGATGCCTGGGCGATTTAAAGATTATATTGCCATGCCTAAACCAAACATGTATCAATCTCTTCATACGACTGTCATAGGACCTAAAGGTGATCCGTTAGAAGTACAAATTCGTACAGTGGAGATGCATCAAATTGCGGAGTATGGGATTGCGGCACACTGGGCTTATAAAGAAGGAAAAGTAGCAAATGAACAAGCTTCATTTGAAGAAAAATTAACATGGTTTAGGGAGATTTTAGAGTTTCAAAATGAATCAACAAATGCAGAAGAATTCATGGAATCTCTTAAATTTGATTTGTTTTCTGACATGGTATATATTTTCACACCAAAAGGTGATGTGATTGAACTGCCTGCCGGTTCAGTTCCGATTGACTTCTCGTACCGTATCCATTCAGAGATTGGCAATAAAACCATTGGGGCGAAAGTGAATGGGAAGATGGTAACACTCGATTATCGGTTAAAAACAGGTGATATCATCGAGATTTTAACATCTAAGCATTCGTACGGTCCGAGTCAAGATTGGTTAAAGCTTGCTCAAACCTCACAAGCTCGAAATAAAATTCGTCAATTTTTCAAAAAGCAACGACGTGAAGAAAACATTGAAAAAGGGCGAGAGCTTGTTGAAAAAGAAATTCGTAATATGGAATTTGATTTAAAAGAAGTATTAGTGGCTGACAATATTAAACGTGTAGCCGAGAAATTTAATTTCTCACATGAAGATGATATGTATGCAGCAGTTGGGTATAACGGAATTACAGCGGCACAAGTAGCAAATCGATTGACAGAAAAATGGCGCAAAAAGCGCGATCAAGAGCAACAAGAAGTGACGCTTCAAGAGATTACACGTGAACCAAAGCGTATGGCACCGAGTAAGCGTCGTGATTCTGGTGTAGTTGTTCAAGGTGTAGATAACATGCTCATTCGTCTATCAAAGTGTTGTAATCCTGTACCTGGTGATGAAATTGTTGGTTTTATCACAAAAGGCCGAGGTGTGTCTGTTCACCGTGCAGATTGTACAAATGTACACACAGATGAAGCTGAAAGTCGCTTAATAACAGTTGAATGGGAAACCGATATTAATTCTGGAAAAGAATTTAATGTTGAAATTGAAATTTCAGGGTTTGATCGTCGAGGACTACTAAACGAAGTATTACAAGCTGTGAATGAAACGAAAACAAATATTTCAGCTGTTTCAGGACGTTCAGATCGTAATAAGATGGCAACGATTCATATGTCTATTTCCATTCATAATATTAACCACCTTCATAAAGTAGTTGAACGTATTAAACAAATACGAGATATCTATTCTGTTCGAAGAATTATGCAATAGAAAGGGTTTTATCATGCGAGTAGTTGTGCAACGAGCGAAAGACGCCAAAGTAACAGTTGAAGAGAAAACAGTAGGTGAAATTAAAAAGGGTGTCATGCTTCTTGTTGGTGTGACACATAGCGATACAAAAGAAGATGCTGCATATGTCGCTGATAAAATTGCTAATTTGCGTATCTTTGAAGATGAGTCCCAAAAGATGAATTTATCTTTACTCGATATTGAGGGAGAAGTGTTGTCAGTTTCGCAGTTTACATTGTATGGAGACTGCCGAAAAGGAAGAAGACCAAATTTTATGGGTGCGGCTAAGCCCGACTATGCAAATGGCATCTATGATTATTTTAATGAAGAACTATCGCGAAAAGGATTAAAAGTAGAAACGGGCTCTTTTGGCGCAATGATGGATGTTTCATTTACAAATGATGGCCCAGTTACATTGATTGTTGAAAGTAAAGAGAAATAAGCGTAGTGAAGAGGGACAAGTAGCACCCAATTCAACTCACACATAAACACCCCTTGCCTGTCTATCTGTTGCACTAACAGATAGACAGGCAAGGGTTTTAGGTTTATATAGCAGTACTGATGTACACGTTAATTTGATGGTTCAGAGCGTTCGGTAAAGTAGTAAATTAGACCCTCTATAATCGATGTTGTAATGGTACGTTGATAAGCTAAGGAGTTAATATAGGTTTCTTCGTTTCTGTTGCTTAAAAATCCTAATTCAATTAAAGCACTAGGCTTGTTATTTTCTCTTAATACATAATAGTCACCAAACCGAACTTTTTTGTCAGAGAGAAAAGTAGAAGAGATAAGTTGTTCTTGAATATGAGAAGCAAGTAAGTAATCACGCTTTTCTTTGTAATAATAAGTCATGATTCCTTCCGTTTTAGCGTTTTCAATGCTATTGTAATGAATACTTAAAAAAGCATCAGCGTTAGACGTACGTGATTGTAACACGCGATTGGAAAGAGCGTACGCTGAATCGTCTTGCCGAGTTAACAAAACGGTGGCCCCTGCCTCCTTTAATCTCTTTTCAAGCATCAGCACTGTGCGCAGGGTTAAATCCTTTTCGTACGTACCTTGAATACCAATGGCTCCTTTATCGTTCCCACCGTGACCAGCATCTAACACAATCGTCTTACTTTGTAGAATGTCTGATTCATAGGTAGGTTTCACAACTGCACGAGCTTCTTGCTGATGAGGAGATAGAGTAGATGCACTCGTTTTTACGACGTGCCGACTTGAAATCCATCCTGTGCGCTTTTCTAATTCAATGGCATACCATTCTCCTTGTGTGTCTAATACTGAAAAGGTTGTGTTTGTCTTGACTTGATCGGTGATTGGAAAAGAAATACCTGGTCCTTTGCGTACATTCAATAAGTCTGCTGTGACCACTACGTGAAAAACAGTAGAAGGTTCTTTTTTATTATAAGATGATAAAAAACAGGAGAGGGCGCCTAAAATGAAACAAATCGTTAACTTCACCAAACGTTTTTTCACAATTATGAAATCTCCTTGTTTGAAAAAAATAAACTACTTTCTACTATTCGCTGTTACATAAAAAATTCCTTTTAAGGTGAAAGAATGAATAAAAGTTGGACATGCTATGTAGTATATGTGCCAATGGTTTAGTCATCTTATCATAAGAAAGAAGGAATTTTTAATGAAGTTTAGTGAAAAAGGTGAGTATTCGTATCAACAAGGAAACCAATTATTTGGTGTGAACTTTCATGATTTTGTTGAAAAAGAAACAGAAGCCTCGTCAATCGAATTAGCATCAGAATTTGGTCTTTCACTGCGAGATGTACAAAAATTGCGAAAGCATTTAAATCGTTCATAATAGCGAAAGGTGCTTGACAATGCCTCATTTCATTCGTAATATAGTAGACAATTGATTTATGCAATTTTCCTGATGAAGACCTGTTAAGAGGTCGAGTTCATATATACATATTCATATCAATAGAGCCTTTGAAGGAGAAAAGTAAGTAAGAGTACACATGCAAAGAGAAGAAATGCCCTAGGCTGAAAGCATTTCTACATGATGACTTACTGAATGAACACTCTGGAGGTTTCACTCTGAAACGATTTTTTCTTAGTAGGAGATGAACGTTTTCGTACGTTAACGAATTGAGTGGAAGTACGTATTTTTGTGCTTCAATTAGGGTGGTACCACGAGAAAACTCTCGTCCCTACGTTTCGTAGGGGTGGGAGTTTTTTTGTTTGCTCAAAAATCGTGAACTCATTTGCTTATTTATAAAATATAAACTCGTTACATTGGAGGAATAGAAGAATTATGTCAGTTCAAATACCAAGAGGAACACAAGATATCTTACCGGGAACGGTTGAGTATTGGCAGTTTGTGGAACAAAAAGCACGTGAAATCTGTCGTGCATTTAACTATCAAGAAATTCGTACACCAATCTTTGAACACACTGAGTTATTTCAACGAGGTGTTGGTGAAACGACTGATGTTGTTCAAAAAGAAATGTACACATTTGAAGATCGAGGAGGACGTAGCTTAACCCTTCGTCCTGAAGGAACAGCAGCGGTGACTCGTTCTTATGTGACACATAAAATGCACGGAGAAGCAAATCAACCGACGAAATTATTTTACATCGGACCAATGTTCCGTTATGAGCGTCCGCAAGCAGGTCGGTTTCGTCAATTCGTTCAATTTGGAGTTGAGGCTCTAGGAAGCAACGATCCGGCCATTGATGCAGAAGTTCTTGCTTTATTAATGCAGTATTATCAATCGCTTGGGCTGAAAAAGTTAAAGCTTGTAGTGAATAGCTTAGGTGATACAGAAAGTCGTCAAGCCCACCGTCAAGCGTTAATTAATCATTTCTCTCCACGTATTGATGAATTTTGCTCAGATTGTCAAAGTCGTCTTGAGAAAAACCCGCTTCGCATTTTAGATTGTAAAAAAGATCGTGATCACGAGCTAATGACAACAGCTCCATCCATTCTTGATTACTTAAATGATTATTCAAGAGAGTATTTCGAAAAAGTACAACAATATTTAACAGACTTAAATATCAAATTTGTCGTAGATCCTAACTTGGTTCGTGGTCTAGATTATTACAACCATACTGCTTTTGAATTAATGAGTGAAGCAGAAGGATTCGGTGCCATTACAACACTTTGTGGTGGAGGTCGTTATAACGGTCTTGTACAAAGCATCGGAGGACCTGAAACACCGGGGATTGGTTTTGCATTAAGTATTGAGCGCTTATTATCAGCTCTAGCAGCAGAGGGAGTTGAGCTTCCGATTTCAAAAGGTGTAGATTGCTACGTGGTGACACTAGGAGATGCAGCAAAAGATAAATCTGTTTCGATTGTGAATACATTACGTGCAGCTGGTTATGTTGCCGAAAAGGATTACCAAGATAAAAAAGTAAAAGCACAGTTTAAAGCAGCTGATCGTCATGAAGCAAAATATGTGATTGTACTAGGTGACGATGAACTTCAAAAGAACGTCGTGAACGTGAAGGATATGCAATCAGGTGAACAAGTTGAAGTGTCAATTGATTCATTAGTACAACATTTAGAAGCATTACAACGCTAAGGAGGAGCAACCATGTTAGAAAGATCATACTTTTGTGGAGAAGTAACAGAAAAAGCGATTGGGGAAAGCATTAAGCTAAAAGGATGGGTTCAAAAGCGCCGTGATTTAGGCGGACTTATCTTTATCGATTTACGTGACCGAACAGGTATTGTGCAAGTGGTGTTTAACCCTGAAACATCAGGAGATGCATTAAAAATGGCGGAAGATGTTCGCAATGAATATGTTCTACATATTGAAGGAACAGTTGTGGCAAGAGAAGCAACTACGATTAATGACAACTTGAAAACAGGAAAGATTGAAGTGCATGCAGAGCAAATTAACGTGTTAAACAAAGCGAAAACACCGCCGTTTGCAATCGCTGATAACACGGATGTATCTGAAGATGTACGTTTGAAATATCGCTATTTAGACCTTCGTCGTCCAGAAATGTTTAATACGTTTAAAATGCGTCATGACGTTACAAAAACAATTCGTAACTTTTTAGATGACAATGGCTTCTTAGATGTAGAGACACCAATCTTAACAAAAAGCACGCCAGAAGGAGCTCGTGACTATTTAGTGCCAAGTCGTGTGCATGAAGGCGAGTTTTATGCATTGCCACAGTCACCGCAAATTTTTAAACAACTTTTAATGGTAAGTGGCTTTGAGCGTTATTATCAAGTCGCACGTTGCTTCCGTGATGAAGATTTACGTGCAGACCGTCAGCCAGAATTCACGCAAATTGACATTGAAACATCATTCTTAACACAAGAAGAAATCATGACATTAACAGAGCAAATGATGGAAAAAGTGATGAAAGACGCAAAAGGTGTGGAAGTGACAACACCATTCCCTCGTATGTCTTATGATGAAGCAATGAGCCGTTATGGTTCAGATAAGCCTGATACACGTTTTGAAATGGAATTAGTTGATTTATCAGAGCTTGTTCAAAATTGTGGATTTAAAGTGTTCAGCGGTGCGGTTCAAAACGGTGGTCAAGTAAAAGCAATCAATGTAAAAGGTGCTGCTGCAAACTACTCACGTAAAGACATTGATGCGCTAACAGAATTTGTAGCTGTTTATGGTGCGAAAGGGTTAGCGTGGTTAAAAGTAGAAGAAGACGGATTAAAAGGTCCGATTGCAAAGTTTTTTAATGAAGAAGAACAAAAGCAATTTATGGACACGTTACAAGCTTCAGCTGGTGACTTATTATTATTTGTTGCAGATAAAACGTCTATTGTTGCGGATGCATTAGGAGCACTTCGTTTAAAATTAGGAAAAGAATTAGGCTTAATCGATGAGTCGAAATTTAATTTCTTATGGGTAACGGACTGGCCGTTACTTGAGCATGATGAAGAAGAAGGCCGTTATTACGCAGCTCACCATCCATTTACAATGCCTGTTCGTGAAGACTTACCTTATTTAGATAGCGAGCCAGGTAAAGTACGTGCGCAAGCATATGATTTAGTGTTAAATGGATATGAACTTGGTGGTGGCTCGTTGCGTATTTATGAGCGTGATATTCAAGAGAAAATGTTCAAAACATTAGGGTTTACAACAGAAGAAGCATATGAGCAATTTGAATTCTTACTTGAAGCATTTGAGTATGGAACTCCTCCTCATGGTGGAATTGCCTTAGGTCTTGATCGTCTTGTGATGCTATTAGCAGGTCGCACAAACTTACGTGATACAATTGCGTTCCCTAAAACTGCAAGTGCAAGTTGTTTATTAACAGATGCACCAGGTGAAGTAAGTGAGGCACAATTACAAGAATTAAACCTTGCGATTACGAAGAAAAAAGGCGAATAACCATTGTTCAAAAAGTGTAAACAGCTGTTTTGAAAATGAGACAATCGATCTGATTGCAAAGTGAAATTTTCTATGATAAGATACATTCAAGAATCAAATAGTCCTGATGTGTTCGTCATCATTCCTTTTATTTTGACCTAACATTTTTTGATTGGGAGCTCGGAGTTTTTAATTAGCGTACATGCCTTTATCTAAAGGACTTACAATGGTTGAAGCAGAGCACCCACCTGCCGAGAGCGGGTTCAAAACACTGGTATGTAGGACGGCACGATTGGGACTATACATATGGATGAATGATCTACCCTATGCATGTACGATGCATAGGGTTTTGTTTTTGATGTTTTCATAAGAAAACCTAGAGAATTACTTGCTTTTCATGAAAAATGTGATATATTCTAATTCGTGTATAAATGACTAGGTTTAATTGTTTGCTGATCATAGAAAAGGGAAAGCTATCATCATATGACAGTGGATCAATATAGATGAAAGGCGGAGTGTTACACGACATGTTACATCAATTTTCGCGTAATGAGTTAGCTATCGGTAAAGAAGGCTTAGATATATTAAAAGGAAGTACAGTAGCGATTTTAGGTATTGGGGGCGTAGGTTCTTTTTCCGCAGAAGCACTGGCACGTTCTGGTGTGGGTCGCCTCATTTTGGTGGATAAAGATGATGTAGACATTACAAATGTGAATCGTCAAATTCATGCGTTATTATCGACGGTTGGAAAGCCAAAAGCAGACTTAATGAAGGACCGTATTGCGGATATTAATCCAGAGTGTGAAGTCATTTCATTAAAAATGTTTTATACAGAAGAAACATACGAAGAATTTTTCAGCTATAAGCCAGACTTTGTAGTCGATGCGTCTGATACGATTTCATATAAAATTCATTTAATGAAAGAGTGTTTGAAGCGAGATATTCCCGTGATTTCGAGTATGGGTGCTGCGAACAAAATGGACCCAACGCGTTTCCGTATTGCTGACATCTCTAAAACCCATACAGACCCAATTGCAAAAGTGGTTCGTACACGTTTACGTAAAGAGGGAATCCGCAAAGGAATCAACGTTGTCTTTTCTGATGAGCGTCCGATTGTTATTCGTGAAGACATTCGTAAAGAAGTTGGTAACGATCAAGCTCAAATTCGTAAAGCAAAAATGCCACCTTCATCCAATGCATTTGTTCCGTCGGTTGCTGGCTTAATTATGGCTGGTCATGTTATTAATGAATTATTATCAAGCATTGCAGTTCGCCGTGTAGGTGATGAATAAAAAGAATAAGTTGAATCAAATGAGGTAGAGAGTGTTCTGTTTGATTCAAGTTAAAGCATCCCTTGTCACCAACATCTAGTCAAAACGGATAAAAGGACAAGGGATGTGTTGTATCACTATTCTCTTTTGCGTTTGATTGACTTATCTCTCAAATTCTTGTTTGGGTGAAGGTTCTTTCTCATCGAATAGTACAGCTTTTCGAGCGTGCTCCATAATTTTTAGTAATGCTGCATACTCTTCGTGGATGGTCGTTTGTTGTTGAGATAAGTGAGTCGCTTTCTCTACTAACTGTTTGTTTCTTTTTTGTAAGTCCATTTGTTCTTCTTTTAGTCGCTTATTTTCGAGTTGCGCTTGTTGCAGAGTTTCTGTGTCATTTTGAATTGTCGTTAAATAGTGAATAATATCTTGAAAAGAATAGGCTGAAGGGTGACTCTCTTTTGCAAAATGAGAGACGGTTTGTTTTTGTTTTACTGAACTTGAGCTGGCGATTATCCTTTTTCGCTCTTTTCGTTGTTTTTTTGCTAAAGCAATGGCTTTATGATAGTTTTGACGAACTTCCGCGTTCCACCTAAATCCACAGGCTGCAGATGTTCGGTTTAATTGATCACTAACTTCATCAAATGCTGCTAACTGTGTGCCGCCATCTCGTATATAGCGTAATACGGTTTCAGCTAGGAGCACATCATCTTCGTGAGTCCAAGCATCTTGCCTCACTTTCATTCTATCAACTCCTATTTTTAAAAGTCTCGTCGTTTTAAATAACCTTTTCTATGCTTACCAATTGTGTAATTGTCTATACATCTAGTAAATAAGGTAGGGCGCTGAATAAACAAAATACACATGGCAATGATTTCACCATGTGTACATGCGTTGTTATTGGTTTAATTTGTTATAAATTTGTGCTAGAGCTTGTTCGAACTTTCCAGTCTGCTTCGGAGCATAGTATTTTTTATTCTTGATTGAAGTAGGCAAATATTGTTGTTTGACCCACCCTGATTCATAATCATGAGGATATAAATAGTCAAGGCCACGACCTAACTGATTTGCCCCTTTATAATGAGCATCTTTTAAGTGAGCAGGTATCTCACCTGCTCGTCCTTTTTTGATATCTGAAATGGCTTCATCCAGTGCTTTATAAGCAGAATTCGACTTCGGTGACAAACATAACTCAATGACTGCATTAGCAAGTGGAATTCGTGCTTCAGGAAATCCAAGTCGTTCAGCCGCTTCAATGGCAGAGAGTGTACGAGGTCCTGCTTGTGGGTTTGCAAGTCCAATGTCTTCGTAAGCAATAACAAGTAATCGTCTATTAATGCTCGTTAAGTCACCAGCCTCAATTAAACGTCCTAAGTAATGGAGAGCAGCATTCACATCACTGCCTCGGATCGACTTTTGAAATGCAGATAACACGTCATAATGAGCATCTCCGCCTTTATCATGGCTAAAATACTTCTTCTGCAAGCACTCTTCAGCGATTGTAAGTGAAATCACGACTTCACCATCTTTGTTTGGTTCTGTAGATAAAATGGCTAATTCGAGCGCGCCTAAAGCAGCTCGCACATCTCCATTACATCCTGTTGCAAAGTGATTCATCGCATCGTTTTCCATACGCACATGATGACTTCCATATCCTTGTGTAGAATCTTCGACTGCCCGATTTAAAGCGATTTTTATATCTTCTGGTTCAAGTGGTTTTAACTCGAAAATTTGACAGCGACTTCGAATAGCCGGATTAATTGCGTGATAAGGGTTACTTGTAGTAGCGCCAATTAAAATAATCATGCCGTTTTCAAGGTAAGGTAGCAAAAAGTCTTGTTTTGCTTTATCTAGACGATGAACTTCATCAAGAAGCAAAATGACTTTACCGGACATTTTTGCTTCTTCCGCTACAATCTCCATATCTTTCTTATTATTAACCACAGCATTTAATTGTCGGAAAGCTGTGTTTGTAGTTTTAGCAATGGAGGTCGCAATCGTTGTTTTCCCCGTTCCTGGTGGCCCATATAAAATCATTGACGTTAAATGGTTTGCTTTAACCATGCGATGAATAATTTTACCTTCACCTACTAAATGTTGTTGGCCAATTACGTCCTCTAATTGAGTAGGGCGCATTCGAAAGGCAAGTGGCTTTTTTGTCATCTTTAATCTCTCCTAGCGTTTTATCCATACTTTCTATTATAGTAGAAGTAAAAGCTAAAATGCATCCGATAGGAATAGTGTGTTATAATGTCAACATCCATATCTCTTTTTTTAGAGGTAATTAATTGAGGCGTGTCGTTTCTATGAAAGTCATCATGTTATAAATGTTCAGTAATAAAATAGATTCTTTGAGACATAGAAGGGGTGTACAAGCATGAAAATATCGACAAAAGGTCGTTACGGTTTAACAATCATGATTGAATTAGCTAAACGCTTTGGAGAAGGTCCTATCTCACTAAAAACAATTGCACAAACCCACGATTTATCCGAACATTACTTAGAGCAGCTTATTTCACCGCTGCGTAATGCTGGTTTAGTTAAAAGCGTACGAGGTGCTTATGGTGGATATATTCTAGCAAATGAACCTGCGAGCATTACGGCTGGAGACATCATTTCAGTTCTAGAGGGTCCAATCAGTCCAGTAGAAGGTTTAGAAGACGAAGAACCAGCGAAAAGAGAGCTTTGGATTCGCATTCGCGATGCCGTAAAAGAAGTATTAAACAGTACAACACTTGAAGATTTAGCTAACTATTCAGATGGTGAACAAGAATCTTACATGTTTTATATTTAAAGCACGTCAAATTATAACTCAACCTTCAGAAAAAAAGAGGGTTGAGTTATTGTAGGTTTATCGTGAAAAATAGATTGGTTTTATAAAGAAACGGTCAGGATAAAAGTAAAAAAAGGAGTGATTACAGTGAACCGTATTTATGTGGATCATGCAGCAACGTCTCCGATGCATCCAGCCGTCATTGATAAAATGACAACGTTTATGCATGAGCAGTTTGGAAATCCATCGAGTATTCACCACTTTGGGCGTGAAAGCAGACGTTTTTTAGATGAAGCACGTCACACAATGGCATTAAGTATCGGAGCACATGCAAATGAGATTATCTTTACAAGTGGCGGGACAGAAGCTGATAATATGGCGTTAACAGGTGTGGCGTTAGCAAATCGCCATAAAGGAAGTCATATTATTACTACTGAAGTTGAACACCATGCTATACTACACACGTGTCAATATTTAGAGCAACAAGGGTTTCACGTTACCTATTTGCCAGTGAATGATAAGGGTGAAGTATCAGTTGAGGATGTAAAACAAGCTTTAACTGATCAAACAATTCTTGTCTCTATTATGTATGGAAACAATGAAGTAGGTACTATTCAGCCAATTAAAGAAATTGGAGATATTTTGAAAAAACACCAAGCTTATTTTCATACAGACGCAGTGCAAGCTTATGGATTAATTCCGTTAAATGTGCAACAATTAGATGTTGATCTTCTGTCTGTTTCTTCTCATAAAATAAACGGACCAAAGGGGATCGGCTTTTTATATGCATCGCCTTCTGTGACACTGTCACCACTACTTTTCGGTGGAGAACAAGAGCGTAAGAGACGAGCTGGTACAGAAAATGTCGCAAACATTGTAGGATTTGAAGAAGCTGTTAAACTCTCTCAACATACTCTGCAAAAACGAGCAGATGAATATAAAGCATACAAACAAATTATGATCAATGTGTTTGAAGAAGAAGACATTTCGTTTTCAATTAATGGACACGTGGATCAAGCATTACCGCACGTACTAAATGTTTCATTTCCGGGTACAAATGTGGAATCAATGCTAGTAAACCTTGATTTAGCTGGTATTGCTGCTTCAAGTGGTTCAGCATGTACAGCAGGGTCTATTGATCCGTCACATGTCTTAGTGGCGATGTTTGGAAAAGGATCTGATCGCCTAGCATCATCTATCCGTTTTAGCTTTGGTTTAGGTAACACACGCGAACAAATCGAACAAGCAGCACGCCAAACAACCAAAATCGTCAAACGGTTAACAAGAAAAGTGTAGCAAGCTCGTTCAGCTTCATAGGGCATTGGAGCTCCTGATAAGAAGTCGCTTTTTGACTTCGCAGGAAGGAGTGAAATGACCGTAGAAGCTAGCTTGCGAAACTAGACAGAAAGAAAAGTGTAGCAAGCTCGTTCATGTCCATAGGATGTTGGAGGTCCTGAGAAGAAGGTGCTTTTTGACTTCGCAGGAAGCCTTCTTCAATTAGGATTGAACAGCTGCGAAATAAGTTGAAAAATAAACAAATGGAGGTGGAGAAGTTGACAAAAGCACCTAAAGATACGCGTGTTGTTGTTGGAATGAGTGGAGGAGTTGATTCTTCAGTTGCTGCTCTTCTATTAAAACAACAAGGCTATGACGTAATCGGAATTTTTATGAAAAACTGGGATGACACAGATGAAAACGGTGTGTGCACCGCGACGGAAGATTACAACGACGTTATTCGTGTATGTAACCAAATTGGCATCCCATATTATGCAGTCAACTTTGAAAAACAATATTGGGATAAAGTGTTCACATACTTCTTAGATGAATACAAAGCAGGAAGAACACCGAATCCAGATGTAATGTGTAACAAAGAAATTAAGTTTAAGGCCTTTTTAGATCATGCAATGACACTAGGAGCAGACTATTTAGCGACAGGTCACTACGCGCGTGTTGCCTATCGTGATGGCGAATATAAAATGCTGCGTGGTGTTGATGAAAATAAAGACCAAACGTATTTCTTAAATCAATTAACGCAAGAACAGCTATCAAAAGTGATGTTCCCAATTGGTGAAATTGATAAATCGAAAGTACGTGAAATTGCAAAAGAGGCAGGATTGGCCACAGCAACGAAAAAAGATAGTACAGGTATTTGTTTTATCGGAGAGCGTAACTTCAAAGAGTTCTTAAGTCAATATTTACCTGCTCAGCCAGGCATGATGCAAACGCTTGATGGTGAAGTAAAGGGTAAACATGATGGCTTAATGTATTATACAATTGGTCAACGTCATGGCTTAGGAATTGGTGGAAGTGGTGAGCCATGGTTTGTGGTTGGAAAAGATTTAGATAAGAACATTCTTTATGTGGATCAAGGATTCCATAATGAGTTGCTTTATTCTGAATTCATTACTGCTACAAATATCAGTTGGGTTAATCAACAAGACTTAACCGAACCACTTACATGCACAGCGAAATTCCGTTATCGTCAAGCAGACAATAAAGTAACGGTTGAGAAAATTGACGACAACCAAGTGAAAGTAATATTCCATGAACCAATTCGTGCTATCACACCTGGCCAAGCCGTTGTATTTTACAACGAAGACGAATGCCTAGGCGGAGGCACAATCGACAAAGTCTTCAAAAACAATGAACAAATTTGGTATGTATAGAAAAGCGGAGGGGACTGTTTAGGCTTGAGAGGCGTTGGAGCTTCTGGTAGGGAAACTGCTTTTTAGTTTCAGTAGCAGAAGTGAACCGACCGAAAGCCTAGGAGCCGCAGCTAGACAAAAAGAAAAGTGTAGCAAGCTCGTTCAGCTTCATAGGGCATTGGAGCTCCTGAGAAGAAGGTGCTTTTTGACTTCGCAGGAAGGAGTGAAATGACCGTAGAAGCTAGCTTGTGGAACTAGACAAAAAGAAAAGTGTAGCAAGCTTGTTCAGCTTCATAGGGCATTGGAGTTCCTGAGAAGAAGGTGCTTTAATAAATCGCTGAATCATCACTACGGTTAAATCCATCCTTTTTAGGGATTTAACCGTAGTGATTTTTATTTTATTTCCTTATAGCGGGGCTATTTTGTAGCTATTAAGAAACCCTACCCTTTATGTTATAATCGTAATGGGTAAAACTAGACATACGTCTATGTTTGTACATAATAAGAAAGTATAACGGAGTGATTAGATGACGGATAAAAACCAATTAGGGATTGAATATATGCGTGAAGGAAAGTTTGAAGAAGCAGCAAAGGTGTTTTCGCAGGCGATTGAGGAAAATCCGAAAGACCCTATTGTTTATGTAAACTTTGGTAACTTATTGGCAGCTGTAGATGAAATGGACCGAGCGTTAAAATTTTATGAACGTGCAATTGAAATTGATGATACGGTAGCCACTGCCTATTATGGAGCAGGAAACATATATTTTAACTTAAATCAGTTAGAACAAGCGAAGCATTACTTTGAGTTAGCCATGAAAAAGGGGTTAGATTCTTCTGATGTTTATTTTATGCTTGGGTTAACATTGTTCCATAATGAACAGTTGCGTTTTGCTTTGCCGTATCTCCAGCGAGCAGTGGAACTAAACGAACATGATGTTGAAGCTCGTTTTCAATACGGATTATGCTTAGCACAATTAGAAATGGTGGAAGAGGCAATCGAACAACTAAACGTTGTAGTCGAACAAGATCCTGAACATGCTGATGCTTATTACAATTTAGGTGTGGCATATGCTATGAAAGATGAGAAAGAGAAAGCAATTGAAATGTTTGATCGCGCACTAGATGTACAACCAGATCATATGCTTGCTGGTAACGGTAAACACGTTTTAACGACGTTAGAACATTAAGGACATGTAATAGAGGAAAGGGGTGAGTTACATGGATGAACGTACAATGAACCCTTTACAAGATGACCGCAATTACATAAAAGGAACCGCAATTGTCACTGTCTTTCATAACGAAGAAAATCTGTATAATGTCACGCGCATTCGTGTAAAAGAAACCAACATCGCTCTTGATGAAAAAGAGGCAGTAGTCACCGGTTACTTTCCTCGTTTGCATGAAGATGAGTTGTATACCTTTTATGGATATCTCAAAGATCATCCGAAGTTTGGGCTGCAATTTCAAGTCGAGCAATTCAAAAAAGAGATCCCTCAATCCAAGCAAGGTGTTATTCAATATTTATCAAGTGATCTGTTTGAAGGGATTGGTAAAAAGACTGCTGAAAACATTGTGGACGCGCTAGGTGAAAATGCGATTTTAAAAATCATGCAAGATCCTTCTTCACTAAAAAAAGTCAAGCGTTTATCCGAAGATAAAGCGAATTCTTTAGTGAGTCAACTTCGAGAGCATCAAGGCTTAGAAGAAATTATGGTGAAGCTGACGGATTATGGATTTGGTCCCCAATTATCGATGAAAATTTTCCAAGCATACAAACAAGATGCGTTAGAGGTTGTACAAAATCAGCCGTATCAACTTGTTGAAGATATTCAAGGAATAGGCTTTACACGTGCCGATGAGCTCGGTAGAAAACTTGGAATGGCAAATAACCATCCAGATCGTCTGCGTGCAGGAGCTTTATATGTAATTGAACAAGAATGCAATCAAATGGGACATGTATATATAACGATGGAACAGCTGTTTGCTCGTACGAAAGAGCTTCTTCAACACAATCGAACCGACCACATTGACGAACTAGATTTAACTCGTGAAATAGAAGGATTGAAAGCTGATAAAAAAATTATTGTTGACGAAGAGCGCGTTTATTTCCCGCCTTTGTTTTACTCTGAAAAAGGGTTAGTAAAATCCATTCAACAAATTCTTTCACAAACTCAGTATGAGAATCAGTTTCCAGAATCTGAATTTTTACTTGCTTTAGGAGATTTAGAAGAGCGCTTGGACGTACAGTATGCACCTTCCCAAAAAGAAGCGATTCAAACGGCTTTACAATCCCCAATGTTATTGTTAACCGGGGGGCCAGGAACAGGGAAAACAACGGTTATAAAAGGGATCGTCGAATTGTATGCAGAACTTCACGGTTGTTCTTTAAATCCAAAAGATTATAAAAAAGATCAGGTATTTCCTGTATTACTTGTGGCACCAACCGGAAGAGCAGCAAAGAGAATGAGTGAGGCGACAGGATTACCAGCTGTGACCATCCATCGCTTGTTAAAGTGGAATGGTCAAGAAGGCTTTGACCATAATGAAGATAACCCAATTGAAGGCAAGCTGTTAATTGTCGATGAAGTGTCAATGGTCGATCTATGGTTAGCTCATCAGCTGTTTAAATCGTTGCCAATGGACGTACAAGTCATTTTAGTGGGAGATGAAGATCAGTTACCTTCTGTTGGTCCTGGACAAGTGTTGAAAGATTTATTGCAATCAAACGCAATTCCAACTGTGCGACTTGTAGATGTATATCGACAAGCAGAAGGTTCATCAATTATTGATCTTGCTCATGATATAAAAAAAGGAGTTGTGCCAAAAGATTTGGCTATGCCTCAGCGAGATCGGTCTTTTATTAAATGCCATTCATCACAAATTGCTGATGTTGTAAAAAAAGTTTGTGCAAACGCTGTTAAAAAAGGATATTCACCAAAGGATATCCAAGTACTTGCGCCTATGTATAGAGGTCCAGCAGGCATTGATCGTTTAAATGTGGAATTACAAGAATTATTTAATCCAAAACAGGAAAAGCGGCGTGAGATTAAGCATGGAGATGTGATTTACCGTCCTGGTGATAAAGTACTTCAGCTTGTTAATCAGCCAGAGAGCAATGTGTTTAATGGAGATATGGGTGAGGTTGTATCTGTTTTTTACGCAAAGGAAAATACGGAAAAGCAAGATATGCTTATTATTTCATTTGATGGAAATGAAGTGACCTATACAAAACAAGACTTTAACCAAATTACTCATGCTTATTGTTGTTCCATTCATAAATCGCAAGGTAGTGAGTTCCCTATTGTTGTTCTACCGATTGTGAAAAGTTATTACCGCATGTTGCGAAGAAACTTAATTTATACCGCTGTAACGAGAAGTAAGCAATTTTTAATTCTGTGTGGAGAAGAAGAAGCGTTTCAATTAAGTGTAAAGCGTAATGATGATGGAATTAGACAAACAAACTTATTGAAATTGTTGGGAGAACAAATCAATAATGACATTGAAGACGATGAAGTTCCGTTTATGAAAGATGCAAATATTGGCATGGAAAACGTTACGCCGTATGATTTCATGTAACTATCCATACGATAAGGTTAGTTAAATGATTGTACAATTATTTAACGCCCATTCTGATTTCTTCAACAACAATTCGGTACAAACTTTCGTATAAAAATGGTGAAAGTGGACATAATGCGTTACTAATAGATAACGGAAAAAGAGGTGTCCATTTTGTTTAAGTGTCCGAATTGTAAAAGTATTGATGTGGGAAAAATTGGGGTCAATCAATATTACTGTTGGAACTGCTTTATTGAAATGACCATTTCAAAAGGACAAGTAAATACCCATCAAGTTGAAGAGGATGGAACATTGAGTTCATTAGATGACTTATTTTCAGAAGATGAACGTTCAGTTAACTTTTAATCCTTTATAGGGGAGGAAGTACAATGAATCGAATTATTCCATCAATGGTTGCCTTTGGAATTGGAGCTTATGCATATAAAGTTGCAGAGGATCGTGACTTACTCACGAAGCGAAATGTAAAAAAAATGCGTAAGCGTATGATGAAAACATTTCGTTAAGCTAAGTGTAGAGAAAAGCTAGGTAGGGATCGTCTTACCTAGCTTTTTTATGTATAATCCCTTCTTTTTGCACACACTATTTTGGAGGAGGGATTTTGTTGCGAGAAGTATCTTTTAGGTGGTTTTATCGATTAGGTGTGTTATTGCTCGTTCTTCTTTGTATTTTTGTTTTCTTTAAAATACAGTTTCTATGGATGCCGTTTGTTAGCATGTTTTTAAAAGCGATTTCTCCTTTCTTTATTGCAGCCTTTATTACATATTTACTTCATCCTATCATTGAAAAAATACACGAAAACGGTTTACCTAGACCTTTAGCGATTCTTATTATTTATTTGTTTTTCTTTGGAGGAATTGGTTATGGTGTTTACAAGGGATTTCCGCTTTTTCTCATGCAGCTAAAAGATTTAAATGAGCAATTACCTCAATTAACAAGCTTATATAAAGAGTGGATGACAGAGATACATGAACGAACGTCAACGCTGCCAAATGGAGTTCATGAGCGAATTGAACAAGGAATTGATGATCTTGAACGAGCAGTTGAAGCGTTGTTGGTTCGTATTATGGAGGGAGTTAAATCTCTTCTTAACGCGTTTATTATTATTGTCATCATTCCGTTTATCGTGTTTTATATGTTAAAAGACGTGACACTCATCAAAAAGTCTGCAGCATTTTTAACTCCGCCAAAATGGCATGAATCAGGAAAACAGTTCTTACATGATGTAAATGAATCGTTAGGAAACTACATCCGAGGACAGTTTTTTGTTTGTTTAATTATTGGTGGAGTGGCAACACTAGCACTATGGCTTTTTCATGTTCCATATGCTCTTTTACTAGGGACAATCATTGGAATTACAAACATTATTCCTTATTTTGGGCCTATCATTGGCGCGATTCCAGCAGCGATTATTGCGGCTACGGTCTCGACAAAACTTGTTATTGTTGTATTATGTATTGTATTTTCTCTTCAATTTTTAGAAGGAAATGTTCTCTCACCTTTAATTGTCGGAAAAAGCTTACATATTCATCCGCTTTTTATCATGTTTGCCCTTTTGTTAGGAGGAGAGCTAGGAGGGGTCATAGGACTTATTTTAGCTGTACCGATTTTATCTGTATTAAAAGTGTCTATTTTACATTTGCGTACACATGTCTTCAAACATTGACAAAGCATGTGGAATTTGTCATAATATCGCCATAAGAAACCGTTACATAATTATAAATCGATGAAGGATCGAGTACGTTACAGCCCATCTTTTGCAGAGAGGAATTCCCATGGCTGAGAGGAGTTCTAGGTGAAGAGTAACAGAACGCTAATCTGGAGTGCAGATAAACTCTGCCGTGCTAGCTACGTTAACGCTATTGAGGTGATGAATCATTTGTTGAAGATGGTTCATAATCAGGGTGGTACCGCGAGCAAAACTCTCGTCCCTGTTTTGGGATGAGGGTTTTTTTGTATGCAAAAAAGTCATTTTATTATCAGGAGGCTATATCAATGAAACAATTGACATCCGCTCAAGTTCGTCAAATGTATTTAGATTTCTTTCAAGAAAAAGGGCATGACGTAGAACCAAGTGCTTCACTCGTTCCGCATGAAGATCCGTCACTTTTATGGATTAATAGTGGGGTTGCAACACTTAAAAAGTACTTTGATGGTCGCGTGGTTCCAGAAAACCCACGTATTTGCAATGCGCAAAAATCGATTCGTACAAACGATATTGAAAACGTAGGAAAAACAGCTCGACACCACACATTTTTTGAAATGTTAGGGAACTTTTCAATTGGCGATTATTTTAAAAAAGAAGCCATTGAGTGGGCTTGGGAGTTCTTAACGAGTGATAAGTGGATTGGCTTTGACTCAGAAAAATTATCGGTTACTATCCATCCAGAAGATGAAGAAGCATTTCAAATTTGGAATGAAAAAATGGGTGTTCCAAAAGAACGTATTATTCGTTTAGAAGGAAACTTCTGGGACATTGGTGAAGGTCCCAGTGGTCCAAATACGGAAATTTTTTACGATCGTGGTGAATCATATGGAAATGACCTAAATGATCCAGAACTTTACCCTGGTGGAGAAAATGAGCGTTATTTAGAAATTTGGAACTTAGTGTTCTCACAATTTAATCATAACCCTGATCACACATACACCCCACTTCCAAAGAAAAACATTGATACAGGGATGGGATTAGAGCGTATGGTATCCGTTATTCAAGACGTGCCAACGAATTTTGATACAGACCTATTCATGCCAATTATTGAAGCAACGGAAAGCATCTCAGGTGAAAAGTATCGCACTGATGTTGAGAAAGATGTCGCATTTAAAGTGATTGCTGACCATGTTCGTACCGTTACATTTGCTGTAGGAGACGGTGCTCTTCCATCAAATGAAGGTCGTGGGTATGTATTACGCCGCTTACTACGCCGCGCAGTTCGATATGCAAAGAAATTAAACATCAACCGTCCATTCATGTATGAATTAGTTCCTGTGGTTGCTGAGATTATGGTTGACTTCTATCCAGAAGTGAAAGAGAAAACAGAGTTTATTCAACGTGTCATGAAAAATGAAGAAGAACGTTTCCATGAAACATTAAATGAAGGGCTAGCAATTTTAGCGACAGTTATTAAGAAAGAAAAAGATAAAGGTAGCGATACAATTGAAGGAGCAGATGTGTTCCGCTTGTATGATACGTATGGCTTCCCGGTTGAATTAACAGAAGAGTATGCAGAAGACGAGAGTATGAAAGTAGATCATGAAGGTTTTGAGCGTGAAATGGAAGCTCAACGTGAGCGTGCTCGTGCAGCTCGTCAAGATTCTAGCTCTATGCAAGTTCAAGGTGGAATGCTAGGTGACTTAAAAGTAGAAAGTACATTCGTAGGCTATGACAAGCACACTGTTGAGACATTCGTTGAGGCAATTGTTGTAGGTGGCGACTTAGTGGAAGAAGCTCATGCTGGTCAAGAAGTACAAGTCATCTTAAAAGAAACGCCTTTCTATGCAGAAAGTGGAGGGCAAACAGCTGACCGAGGTACCATTCAAAATGGCACAACAAAAACAACAGTAAAAGACGTTCAAAAAGCGCCAAATGGTCAGCATTTACACACAGTTGAGATTGTAGAAGGAACACTTTCAAAAGGTGAGACATACACGGCTCAAATTCACCAAGAAAAGCGTAGCCACATTGTTAAAAATCATACTGCAACACACTTATTGCACCAAGCGTTAAAAGATGTATTAGGTACACACGTAAACCAAGCAGGTTCATTAGTAACAGCAGATCGTTTGCGCTTCGATTTCTCTCACTTTGGACAAGTAACACCAGAAGAGATCGAGAAAATTGAAACAATTGTTAATGAGCAAATTTGGAACAGCATCGATGTTGAAATTTCAAATAAGTCACTAGATGAAGCAAAAGCAATGGGAGCAATGGCTCTATTTGGTGAGAAGTACGGAGACGTTGTGCGGGTTGTTGAAGTCGGCGAATATAGCTTAGAGCTATGTGGTGGTTGTCACGTACCGAATACATCTGTTATTGGCTTATTTAAAATTGTATCTGAATCAGGAATCGGAGCAGGAACTCGTCGTATTGAAGCGGTAACGGGTGAAGCAGCTTACAAACAAATGAATGATCAAGTTCTATTGTTAAAAGAAGTAGCTGCAAAAATTAAAGCAAACCCTCGCGATATTATGACACGTGTAGAAGGACTGCTTGATGAAATCCGTCAATTGCAACGTGAAAATGAATCACTATCAACAAAATTAAGCAACATTGAAGCAGGAAGTATTGTTGATCAAGTAAAAGAAATTGATGGTGTAAACGTACTTGCTGCGAAAGTCAATGGCACAGATATGAATAACCTTCGTGCAATGATGGATGACTTAAAACAAAAGTTAGGTTCGGCAGTGATTGTTTTAGCAACAGCACAAGACGGGAAAGTCAATATTATTGCGGGTGTGACAAAAGATTTAATGAATAAAGGCTATCATGCTGGTAAGCTTGTGAAGGAAGTCGCTTCAATTTGTGGCGGTGGCGGTGGTGGCCGTCCAGATATGGCACAAGCAGGTGGTAAAGACCCTAGTCAAATCGATAACGCACTAGCATTTGTAGAAGAATGGGTGAAATCCGTTTAATTCTCGCTTTTCTTGGTGTACAATAATAAATAAGAGTTAACAGAATTAGAGTGCGTCGATTAAAAAGAGAGTGAGGTGGAAAAAGATGAGTTCATTTGATCAAACAATGAAATTCAATTTTCCTGAGGATTCAGCCGACACTAGCGTACATGAGGTGTTATTTACTGTCTATGACGCTCTTCAAGAGAAAGGATATAACCCGATCAACCAAATTGTAGGTTACCTACTATCTGGAGATCCAGCTTATATTCCTCGTCATCAAGATGCACGTAACATCATCCGTAAATTAGAACGTGATGAGTTAATTGAAGAACTAGTTAAATCATATTTAAAACACCATCGAGAGGATTCATAAATGCGCGTACTTGGTTTAGATGTTGGCACCAAAACAATTGGTGTAGCTGTTAGTGATGAAATGGGCTGGACAGCACAAGGAATTGAAACAATTAAAATGGCAGAAAATCAAATGAAGCAATCGCTTCCTAGATTGAAGGAATTAATTGAACAATATTCGGTTGAAAAGATTGTTGTTGGATTGCCAAAAAACATGAATGGAACAGTGGGTCCACGTGGAGAAGCATGCTTACAATTTGCAGAACTTCTCAAAAAAGGTTTTAATATAGAGACCATTATGTGGGACGAGCGTCTTTCGACAATGGCAGCAGAGCGAGTATTACTATCTGCTGATGTTAGTCGAAAAAAACGCAAAAAAGTAATCGACAAAATGGCTGCTGTCATGATCTTACAAGGCTACCTAGACAGTAAGCAGTAAGAAAAGCGAAGGCGACTGTTTAGGCTTGAGAGGCGTTGGAGCTTCTGAGAAGGAAACTGTTCTTTAGTTTCAATATCAGAAGTGAAACGACCGAAAGCCTAGTAGCCGTAGCTAGACAGTAAGAAAAGCGAAGGCGACTGTTTACCTTGTGCAGCTAGCAACTAGAAAGCTAGCGTAACAAGATAAAAGAAGACCAAACAAACGTTAAATAAGTTATCTTTCTTAACAACGATAACTTTACTACAAAGAAGAGGTGCAATGAAATGTCAACACATGGCGAAAAACAAATTACAGTTGTAGATGAAAGCGGAAATGAACAATTATGTGAAGTTCTTTTCACATTCCAATCAGAAGAATTCGGTAAATCGTATGTTCTTTACTATCCAATGAGCAGTGAACAAGATGACGATGATGAAATCGAAATTCACGCTTCAGCTTTCGTTGAAAGTGACAATGGCGAAGATGGAGAGCTTCAACCAATTGAAACAGAAGAAGAGTGGGATATGATTGAGGAAATGTTAAACACATTCCTTGATGAAGAAGAAGCGTAAGAGGTGTAAAAATACCCTGCTAGTTTAGGACTAGCAGGGTATTTTTATGCTTGGAAAAAGTTTATTATAGCAAAACATATTTATCTTGTATCAATATGACGAAATATAAGATAATTTGTAGTATAATAATGCGCATGAGAGGAGGTTGTTTACTTGTCTCAACAAAACTTTAATGAACGACCTAAACGAAAACGAATGAAATGGATAATAGGATTAATCTTTGCTATTGTAATCTTTGGTGGTGGAGGGGCTTTATATGTTCAGTCTGCACTGAAACCAGTAGAGAAAAAAAGCGGCGAAGAGATAGAAGTCGTCATTCCAAAAGGCTCTTCAGCTGCGTCAATTGGACAAATACTTGAGGAAGAAAAGTTAATTAAAAATAAAGATGTATTTCGGTTATATGTAAGGATAAAGAATATCTCAGGATTTCAAGCGGGAACATACGTATTTTCGCCTTCTATGAACGTGAACGAAATGATTGGTATGATTAAATCAGGAGATGTGACTCGTACACCTCATGTTCAGTTAGTTGTACCCGAAGGTAGACAACTAAGTGAAATTGCAGCCATTTTTGAACAAAACACCACCTATAAAAAAGAAGATGTGTTAAATAAACTACAATCAGAAGCGTTTATTAACAAGATGAAAGAAAAATATCCTAAAACGGTCACAGACGAGGTTAACAAAGAAGAAATTAAATATGCGTTAGAAGGATACCTCTATCCTGCTACTTATGCCTTTTACAATAAAGATGTTTCGTTAGAAGAAATGTTGGACACAATGATTGGAAAGACAGATGAAGTCATTCAAAAATATGAAGCAGATATGAAAGAAAAGGATTATACTGCTCATCAGCTTCTAACAATGGCTTCTCTTATTGAAGAAGAAGCGACACAAAAGGTTGATCGCGAAAAGATTGCAAGTGTATTTTATAATCGAATTGATGAAGGAATGCCTTTGCAGACAGATCCAACCGTGCTGTATGCATTAGGGAAGCATAAAGAGCGTGTATTATACGGAGACTTGAAAGTGGATTCTCCATATAACACGTACAAAGTTAAGGGTATCACTCCTGGACCAATTTCGAATGCAGGTGAAATGTCAATTAAAGCAACGTTAGAGCCAGCAAAAACGGATTATCTGTACTTTTTAGCAACGCCAGAAGGTGAAGTGATCTTTACTCGTACGTTTAAAGAGCATGTTAAACAAAAAGAAATTCATATTACTAGCAAAAGAAATGAAGGCTAGAAATGCAAAGATGGTAATTGATGGGGAAGGATGTCGATTTTTCGCATTCCTTCTTTTTTTATGTTAAAATATATCGGGTTTACGTTAAAACGAAAAACTTATATAATGTAAAAGTTGTTTAACGGTAAGTACTATCTTTAACTAAATAGACAAATAAAGAAGACAATACTCTTTATTTATATATTGTTGAATTGATCGGAGGAAGCATTGTTGCTTTTACAAAATGTTGAGCATTATGTCGAACAGCTTATTCCAAACCGAAATGAGCTTATCGAAGAAATGGAGCACTATGCTCGTGAGCAAGGTGTGCCAATTATGGAGTTAATAGGAATTGAGACGCTTTTACAACTTCTTCGACTGCACAAACCAGAACGTATATTAGAAATTGGAACAGCTATCGGGTATTCCTCGATTCGTATGGTAACAGCTTTACCACATACAAAAGTCGTAACGGTTGAAAGAGATGAAGAGCGTTATGAAAAAGCTCTTCATTTTATTGAGCGGGCGAATAAAGGAAGTCAAATTGAGACATTATTTGGCGATGCTTTTGATTTGCATGAAGACATTGTTGAAAAAGGTCCTTACGATACCGTATTTATTGATGCGGCAAAAGGACAATATCAGCGTTTCTTTGAGTTGTATGCGCCGTTAGTAAATGAAGGTGGCGTTATCATTTCAGATAACGTATTGTTTAAAGGTTACGTAGCTCAAGATGTGGAAGACATTAAAACACGAGGAGCACGTAGTTTAACGCGTAAATTACAAGCTTATAATGAATGGTTAATGAATCATCCAGATTTTCAGACAACCATTTTACCTATTGGGGACGGAATTGCTATTAGTATTAAAAGAGGTGACAAATGATGAAAAAACCAGAATTATTAGTAACTCCTACATCTGTAGGAGATATAGAACCATTAATCGAGGCTGGAGCGACAGCACTTATGATTGGGGAGCAACGATACGGATTACGTTTAGCAGGAGAATTTAAACGAGAAGACATCGTTGAAGCTGTAAATATCGCACATCCAAAGGGTGCGAAAGTATATGTAGCAATGAATGCTTTATTTCATAATGATAAAATTGCGGAGTTAAATGAGTATATCTTATTCTTAAAAGGAGCAGGAGTAGATGCAATTGTATTTGGAGATCCTGCCGTTTTAATGGCTGTACGTGAAGCAGCTCCAGAGATGAAATTGCACTGGAATACAGAAACAACAGCAACAAACTGGTATACGTGTAACTACTGGGGACGTAAAGGATCAAAACGTGCTGTATTAGCTCGTGAGTTAAGCATGGATGCGATTGTGGACATCAAAGAAAACGCAGAAGTGGAAGTTGAAGTGCAAGTGCACGGCATGACATGTATGTTCCAATCAAAACGTTCTTTATTAGGCAACTACTTCGAATATCAAGGGAAAGTAATGGAAATCGAAAATCGAAAGCTTAAAAAAGATATGTTCTTACTAGATAAAGAGCGCAACAATAAATACCCAATTTATGAAGATGAGAATGGTACACATATTATGAGTCCAAACGACATGTGTATCATTGATGAGTTATCGGACATGATTGACGCTGGTGTAGATTCATTTAAAATTGACGGTGTGTTAAAATCATCTGAATATATGATTGAAGTAACAAAAAAATACCGTAAAGCAATTGATCTTTGTGTTGAAAACCGTGAAGAGTACGAAGACATTAAAGATGACTTACTAGCTGAAATAGAAGACATCCAACCAATGAACCGCCCATTAGACACAGGATTCTTCTTCAAAGAAACGGTTTATTAAGTAAAAGTGTAGTGAGCTTGTTCATGTCCATAGGATATTGGAGGCCCTGAGAAGAAGGTGCTTTTTACCTTCGTAGGAAGGATTGAAATAGCCGTAGGACATAGCTCACGGAACTGGATAGAAACAAAAGTGTAGTGAGCTTGTTCATGTCCATAGGATATTGGAGACCGTGAGAAGAAGGTGCTTTTTACCTTCGTAGGAAGGGTTGAAATAGCCGTAGGACATAGCTCACGGAACTGGATAGAAACAAAAGTGAAGACGACTGTTCATAGTGTTGGATAGGACAATCGTACAATTTTAGAGGAGGTAAAACGATGGCTGTTAAGATTGATACAGTAGTTGACGGTAAACGCGTCATTACAAAAAAGCCTGAGCTATTAGCTCCAGCGGGTAACTTAGAAAAGTTAAAAGTTGCTGTTCGTTACGGAGCAGATGCCGTTTTTATCGGAGGGAAAGAGTTCGGCTTACGTTCGAATGCTGATAACTTCTCATTAGAAGAGATGGCAGAAGGTGTAGAGTTCGCAAAACAATACAATGCAAGAATCTATGTAACAACAAATATTTTCGCACATAATGAAAACATGGACGGGCTAGAAGACTATTTAAAAGGATTGCAAGATGCTGGGATTTGGGGAATTATCGTAGCAGATCCTCTTATTATTGAAACATGTCGTCGTGTCGCGCCTAAATTGGAAGTACATTTAAGTACACAACAATCTTTATCAAATTGGAAAGCTGTTCAGTTCTGGAAAGAAGAAGGATTAGAACGTGTTGTGTTGGCTCGTGAAACAAGTGCAGAGGAAATTCGTGAAATGAAAGAGAAAGTAGACATTGAAATTGAGACGTTTATTCACGGTGCAATGTGTATTGCTTACTCTGGTCGATGCGTGTTAAGTAACCATATGACAGCCCGTGATTCAAACCGCGGTGGCTGTTGCCAATCATGTCGTTGGGACTATGATTTATTTAAAGTAGAGGGTCAAGACGAAGTGGCATTATTTGATCAAGAGGATAATGCATTTGCAATGAGTCCTAAAGACTTGAACTTAATTCAATCGATTCCACAAATGATTGAATTAGGCATTGATAGTTTGAAAATTGAAGGTCGTATGAAGTCAATTCATTACGTTGCAACAGTTGTTAGTGTTTATCGCAAAGTGATTGATGCATACTGTTCTGATCCAGATAACTTTGTCATCCAAAAAGAATGGTTGGATGAGCTTGATAAATGTGCTAACCGTGATACAGCTCCTGCATTCTTTGAGGGTGTACCTGGTTTTGAAGAGCAAATGTTTGGCGTTCACGGGAAAAAGACAACCTATGATTTTGCTGGTTTAGTGTTAAACTACGATGAAGAAACAAGCGTAGTTACTTTGCAACAGCGTAATCACTTTAAGCCGGGAGATGAAGTAGAGTTCTTTGGGCCTGAAATTAAAAACTTTACGCAAATTATCGACAAAGTTTGGGATGAAGATGGTAATGAGTTAGACGCTGCACGTCATCCATTACAAATTGTGAAATTTAAAGTGGACAAACCTCTATTCCCATACAACATGATGAGAAAGGGGATTTAAACACATTATGGTGAAAAAACCGGTTGTCATAGGAATTGCTGGGGGCTCAGGGTCTGGTAAAACAACTGTCACAAAGGCCATTTACGAGTATTTCCAAGGACACTCTATTATGTTAATTGAACAAGATTATTATTATAAAGATCAAAGTACAGTTCCATTTGAACAGCGCTTACAAACAAACTATGATCATCCGCTAGCGTTCGACAATGACTTGTTAATTGAACACTTGCAAATGTTATTAAATTATGAGAGCATTGAAAAACCGGTATATGACTATACAATTCACACTCGTTCAGAAGAAGTAATTGTAGAAGAGCCGAAAGATGTTATTATCGTTGAAGGTATTCTAGTATTAGAAGACGAGCGTTTACGTGATTTAATGGATATTAAGCTATATGTAGACACAGATGCTGATATCCGCATTATTCGTCGCATGCTTCGCGATATAAAAGAGAGAGGACGTACGTTAGAATCTGTTGTCGATCAATACGTTTCAGTTGTTCGTCCAATGCATAATCAGTTTATTGAGCCAACAAAACGTTACGCAGACATTATTATTCCTGAAGGTGGCCAAAACCACGTTGCAGTTGATTTAATGGTTACTAAAATTCAAACAATTCTTGAACAAAAAGCCATTTTGTAATAACATAGCAGAGATAAAGGAATTTTTATGTAATTGAAATAACGTTATATTTCCATGAATAATAACACAAATTATAAAGAATAGAGAATGAACAGCTTCAATTGAAGCTGTCATTTCTCTATCATTATATATTTTCCACTCCGTGGAAAATTTTTCTATACATAAAAGGTCTCTTTTTATGAGACATTTCTTAGCTAAAAAGGAGTGAAGGGTTTATGGCACAAGAAAAAGTATTCCCAATGACAGAAGAAGGAAAACTAAAGTTAGAACAAGAGTTAGAATATTTAAAAGCAGTTAAGCGTAAAGAAGTAGTAGAACGTATCAAGATTGCACGTAGTTTTGGCGATTTATCTGAGAACTCAGAGTATGATTCAGCAAAAGAAGAGCAAGCGTTTGTAGAAGGTCGCATCACTACACTAGAAAATATGATTCGTAACGCAAAAATCATTGAAGAAGATTCTAGTGACTCATCAGTTGTTTCATTAGGTAAATCAGTGACTTTTGTCGAGATGCCGGATGGAGAAGAAGAAACATATACAATTGTTGGTAGTGCAGAAGCTGACCCATTCGAAGGAAAAATCTCAAATGATTCTCCAATTGCGAAAAGTTTAATAGGTAAACAAATTGGAGATGAAGTATCTGTACAAACACCTGGTGGCGAAATGCAAGTGAAAATCGTTTCTGTAAAATAAGAGATGTGATGAGAGGCTAAATTAAAAGACGGATTATAATCTTTTTTTGACTTAGTCTTCTTTTTAATTTTATGTATATTGTGTGTTTCAAATGAAAACACCTCGTCGAAACTAAAGATGAGGTGTTTTTTATGAAAAAAATTCATAATCGCTTATATATCGTGTTAACTTTTATTATGGTAGGCATGCTTCTGTTGAGTGTTCGTTTAATGCATATCCAATTAATTAGTACAGAGTCGTTTTCCGATAAACAAATCAATTTAATTGAAGCAAGTGTGAGGCAGCGAACGCAAGAGATGGTGATTGATGACGGAAGAGGGAAACTAATTGACCGAAATGGAAAATCATTACTTTACACAAAAAGTAATCGACTTGTTTTATTTCCATTTTTAAAAGAAATGGATTGGCCTGTTGAAAAAGTTGCTCGTGTCACGGGAGTATCGACGATGACGTTAATAAGCAAAGTTGAACAGATGACGAAGCCAATGATGGTTGGTGAAGAATTGTCAGCTATGCAAATGGAACAAATAAATGCTTTTAAAATACCTGGTGTTTTTGCCGTTCCTATTCAAAAGCAAAAACAAAGTACACTAGCCGATCACATTGTAGGAATCACTGCTCAAAGTAAGACAACGATTGAAGATAAGTATAAAGATAAGCTGAAAAAAGGAGAAATTACAATTACAACACCAGTAGGTATCTCGGGCTTACAGCGTTCATTTGATGAGTTTCTTTTACCAGAACAGGAATCCAAACTATTGTATCACGTAGATCGTCGAGGAGGTCCACTATTTGGAATTGATGTGAAATATACAGGAGCAGCCAATCCATTCTATCCTGTTAATGTTCATACAACCATTGACTTATCTGTTCAAGAAACGCTTGAAAGTATTGTAGATCGAAATGGACTCAAAGAGGGAGGGTTTGTGCTGCTTGATGTCGAAACAAATGAAGTAGTAGCGATGACAAGTAGGCCAAGCGTCAATAAAAAAAATCCATATAATCAAGAAAAAAGCATTGTCAATCGCATGCTCATCCCTCAAATGCCTGGTTCAATTTTTAAAACCGTTGTTGCAGCAGCTGCTATTGAAAAAAACATGGATCAAGCAAATCAGTTGTATAACTGTGACTATAGCATTCACGACAAACTATTACCTGAGAAGAAGAGGCAAGGTAAGTTAAACTTTACTGATAGTTTTGCCGAAAGTTGTAATCGAACGTTTTCTGATCTTGCTAAAAAAATGAGCTCCACCAACCCTACTATTCTTGATGAATATGCACATAGGTTAGGTTTAACAGATCAAGTAGGTTGGAGTGGCGATGTGTTTCATTTTGAAGAGTTCAGGCAATTTGATACCGAAGGGACAAATACAATTTGGCATCCAGAAGATGACAAGAATGATTTAAATCTTGTTAAATTAGCAGCGATTGGACAACGAAATGTAAAGTTAACACCTTTATCTGTTGCTAATATGATGGCAACAATTGCAAGAGGTGGAAAAAAACAAAGTGTCAAAATTGTAGATGAAATTCAATATAAAAATGGGGGTTCGCTTTATACTTTTGATGATCAAAAGATGGTAGGGGAGAAAATTAGTCCTTATACGGCTCTTCAACTGCAGAGACTTTTAAGAGAAGTAGTCACACAAGAAAAAGGAACGGGAAGAAGATTTCAATCGTTGCCTTACACGGTAGCAGGGAAATCAGGGACAGCCGACATTCGGATGAATGCAGCTAATAAAGAGATTGTAAATAAATGGTTTGCTGGTTATTTTCCAGCTGAAAAGCCTAAATATGCTCTTGTAGTGGTTGACCTCAATACATTTAGTGATGTATCGCCAACCAATCAAATTTTTTATGAGACTGTTCAAGCTCTTTACACAATCGATCAGCGCTCATCGTAAGTAAAATTTGTCTTTAATATTACAAATTTGCATCAAAAGAGACATTTGTCTTCATGTATGGTAGGCTAAATGATAGAATAAAGCATTATAATAGTTGGAGGAAGTTGTAGCAATGGACAACAACAAACGTTTTTCACAACGAAACAAAGAAAGAAAAATGAATCGTGTATACAACGTACTCATTGTCGTTGTAGCAGTGCTAATTGTCTTTGTTGGTGGTCAAATGATGTTTGGAAAATCTGATGGAGCGAAAGAACAAGCAACAAAAGAGCCTACATCAGAAGAAAAGAAACAAGCAGCCAACGATGAACCAGCAGAAAACAATGAAAATAAAAATGATGACCAAGATAAAAATGACGAACAACAAGAAAAAAGTACTGAAGAAGAGTTAGAAGAAGAAAGTGAAGAGACTGAAGAAAATAGTGAAGCAGAAGTACAAGAGAATCCTGAAGCTGGTGTAAACCGTCGTGTTGTAGACCCTTCATGGGAACCGGTTGGTACTCAACAATCTGAACCTCATGTAGCCACATATGACAAAGGTTCTGTGGATTGGAATGAGATGCTACAAGCCGTCAGCTATGGTTCGGGTGTACCTGTAGAAGATATGACAGTTTGGCGCCTTGGTAACAATGGAAGTCCACAAAAAGCAGTGGCGACGATTAGTTCAAAATCAGAAAACAAAAAATATCGTGTGCAAATTGATTGGGTTGAAAACGAAGGTTGGAAACCAGTTGTTGTAGACGAATTAGCACAGTAAAAACAGCGCAAAGATGCGCTGTTTTTTTATTTAGCTGATTTAAAGTGTACAACAGCTGAATAATAACGCTTTCCATGATTGTAATCCACTGACATTTGATGGGACACGCTTTCTACCTCTAAGAGAATGGCTTTGTTTTGTTCAATTTTCTCTGTAATCTGTTTTTCGAGATCTCGTAAATCTGTGGATTCAAAAAATTCGACTTTGTCTTTAATAAAATCAATTTGGAAATTCATTTCTTAGTCCTCCAGTTGGAATTAAAAAGGGAATATTTTATTCATATTATACTATATTAACATTGGGTATTTCATGGAAAAATCAATTTAAATAAGATTGCATCATATAAAGATAAAATTCTTTTGTATCAAAGGAATTCAGCTGTATAAATAAAATGTAAGCGCATAAAAAAATAAGACGATTTATTATACTCACTTAAATATTTTTCTTGCCCAAATTCTTTTTTTATGATAATTTTGAAGCAATTAAAGTTCAAAATCATAGTATATCTATAGGAATTATATATATAGGGGGAAGTTATATGGGCCGCGAGTTTCTAAACATCTTTGAAGATTGGGCAAGTGAGTATGATGCATCTGTTCATGGACATGATGAGGAATATAAAGAGGTATTTAACCATTATGACGATATTTTACAAACCGTCGCTAACCTAGCCAAAGGAAATGTATTAGAATTTGGTGTAGGTACAGGAAATCTAACCACCAAATTATTAGCTAGTGGGAAAAGTGTATATGGAGTTGAACCATCTCAACCGATGAGAGAACTAGCGATTGAAAAGTTAGGGAAAAAAATTAAGGTAGAAGACGGGGATTTTCTTCAATTTGAAGTGCCTGTTCAACAGATCGATAGTGTTGTCAGTACGTATGCATTTCATCACTTAACAGATGAAGAAAAACAAGAAGCCATCGTAAAGTATGGAAACTTGCTAGAGACAGGTGGTAAAATAGTGTTTGCTGATACCATGTTTGAAAGCAAAAAAGCTTTTGAAGACACGATTGAGCAAGCAAAAGCAAACGGTTATCACAACTTAGCTGAAGACTTGCAACGTGAGTATTACACAACTATTGATGTGTTGCGCACCAGTTTTGAGGAAAATGGATTTGAAGTAACGTTTAGTCGCTTTAACCATTTTGTATGGGTGGTGGATGCAACAAAAAAATAAACGAAAGAGGGTTTCAAATGAAAATTGCAATTATTGGTGCAATGGAAGAAGAAGTAACGATTTTGCGCGGGAAAGTAGAAAATCGACAAGAAGTAGTGATTGGTGGTTCGGAATATTCAACAGGAACAATTGATGGTGTTGAGGTTGTACTATTAAAATCAGGGATTGGAAAAGTAAATGCTGCTATGTCAACAGCTATCTTACTAGAAAAGTTCCAGCCAGATTATGTGATTAACACAGGATCAGCTGGTGGGTTTCATCCAGACTTAAACGTTGGAGATGCGGTCATTTCAACAGCTGTTGTTCATCACGATGTAGATGTAACAGCTTTTGGTTATAAATACGGTCAAGTGCCAGGTTCACCAGCAACATTTGAAGCAGATGCAAAATTAATTGAAGTAGCAGAAAAAAGTGCAAAAGAAGTAACAGATATGCAAGTAGCAAAAGGATTAATTGCAACGGGTGACTCATTCATGAACGACCCAAAACGTGTAGAGTTTGTTCGTGAGCAATTCCCAGATTTGTATGCAGCTGAAATGGAAGCAGCAGCAGTAGCGCAAGTATGTAACCAATTCAATGTTCCATTTGTTGTACTTCGTGCATTGTCTGATATTGCCGGTAAAGAATCAGATGTTTCATTTGAACAATTTTTAGAAAAAGCGGCGATTAACTCAACAAATCTTGTTCTGAAATTTGTTTCTAATTTAAAAGGTTAAACAGCTAGTTTACTTACATTCATGCTTATTCTGCCAAGTGTGAATAAACAAAGCCCTCTCAACTTCGTCAGTCTATACTTAATGTAGAAAGCAGGGGGCTTTGTGGGCTGTGCGAAAGGGGGCAGATTTGCTCCTTTTGGCACAGCTCCTTTCCTTAAGTGTAAGGTCAATCGTAATGAGGTGAAACAATGCAAGTAGCAAAAAGTGTACATGAGCTTATCGGGAAAACACCAGTGGTGGAAATTACACATTTTTCACTTCCTGAAGGTGTTCGTCTCTTTGCTAAATTAGAATATTTTAACCCAGGTGGTAGTGTAAAGGACCGACTTGGTCAAGAGCTGTTAGAAGATGCATTACAATCAGGTAAACTAAAAGAAGGCGGTACAATTATCGAACCAACGGCTGGAAACACAGGTATTGGTTTAGCTTTGGCCGCAATTAATCGTAATATTAATGTCATTGTGTGTATGCCAGAAAAGTTTAGTGTTGAAAAGCAAGAGATGATGAAAGCGTTAGGAGCTAAAATTGTTCATACACCGACAAGTGAAGGAATAAAAGGAGCAATTGCGAAAGCGCAAGAATTGCTAAAGGAAATTCCCAATTCATTCTGTCCGCAGCAATTTGCCAATCCTGCCAATCCATTAACCTATTATAAAACACTAGGTCCAGAGCTGTATGAACAGCTAGATGGGAAAATCGATGTGTTTGTTGCGGGAGCTGGAACTGGTGGTACCTTTATGGGCACGGCCAAGTTTTTAAAAGAAAAGATTCCGCATTTAAAAACAGCCATTGTTGAACCTGAAGGATCGATTTTAAATGGAGGAGAATCTGGGCCTCATAAAACAGAAGGAATTGGAATGGAATTCTTACCAGAATATATGGAAACTTCTTATTTTAATAGCATTCATACTGTATTTGATGTAGATGCTTTTGAACGGGTAAAACAACTTGCTCAAAAAGAAGGATTACTAGTTGGGAGTTCATCAGGTGCAGCATTTCACGCAGCGTTAATTGAAGCAGAGAATGCCAAGCCTGGGACGAACATCGTTACGATTTTCCCTGATAGTAGTGAACGTTATTTGAGTAAAAAAATTTATGAAGGTGGGATTTAAGAATGAAACGAAAAACACGTTTAATTCACGGCGGTATTTCAGGAGATCCACATACAGGAGCTGTTTCAGTTCCAATCTATCAAGTAAGTACGTATAAACAACATGGAGTAGGAAATTTTAATGGATTTGAATATTCACGTACAGGTAATCCTACAAGACATGCACTAGAAGAACTTATTGCAGATGTTGAAGGTGGAAAAGCAGGGTTTGCATTTGGTTCGGGAATGGCTGCAATTACAGCTGTTATGATGTTATTTAATAGTGGTGATCATGTTATTTTAACAGATGATGTGTACGGTGGTACGTATCGTGTTATGACGAAAGTATTAAATCGAGTGGGAATTAATTCTACTTTCGTTGATACGAGCAACCTAGACAACATTGAAAAAGAAATCCGACCAAACACAAAAGCTATCTATATTGAAACACCAACTAATCCATTATTGAAGATTACTGATATTGAAGGTGCTGCACAGATTGCGAAGAAACATCGCTTACTTACAATCGTTGATAATACGTTTAGCACACCTTATTGGCAAAATCCAATTGAACAAGGTGCAGATATTGTTCTTCACAGTGCTACAAAATATTTAGGTGGACACAGTGATGTTGTTGCTGGACTTGTTGTTGTAAATGATAAGCAATTAGCTCAAGATTTACATTTTGTTCAGAATTCAACAGGTGGTGTATTAGGGCCACAGGATTCTTGGTTACTAATGAGAGGGATGAAAACGTTAGGAATTCGTATGGAAGAGCACGAAGAAAATACAAGAAAAGTTGTTGAATTTTTAACAAATCATCCAAAAGTTACGAAAGTATACTATCCAGGGCTCAAATCTCACCCTAATCATGAGCTTGCGAAAAAGCAAGGACGTGGGTTTGGTGGAATGGTCTCCTTTGATGTCGGAAGTGAAGAAGCAGCTGATCAGTTATTGAATTCAGTGAGATATTTTACACTAGCAGAAAGCTTAGGAGCGGTTGAGAGTTTGATTTCCGTACCTGCTCGAATGACACACGCATCAATTCCGGCAGATCGTCGTCAAGAGTTAGGAATTACGGACGGGTTGGTTCGTATATCGGTTGGTTTAGAAGATGTTGAAGATTTAATTGAAGACTTAGCCAGTGCAATGAATTAACGGAGAAGCTCGAGAAATCGAGCTTCTTCTTGCGTTTATACGTTTAAATCAATGTGTTGGCCTGCATATGGATGAGGTGCTTGTACTGTACTGTTCTGAAGTAGCTCGACCATACCGCGTTCGGTTTGTTTTGATTGATTCATTGTCATTTTCATCACAGAAAGGCTCGCTTGATTTTGTACATTTGATTGATTGAGAACAACAGATAGTGACGCAATATCCATTAAAACCCTCCTTTATTTTCTCTATGAATAGAATACCATAACTAATATATACCTAAATAAACCACTAATTGAAAAAATTGCTAGATAAGCTCCCTCGTCATATATGTTACAGTAGTAGTATCACATTCAATTCAGAGGTGATACAACATGAAGAATACATTAACGAAAAAAATTGAAGCTAAAATTGAAGACTATCGTCGATTTATTTATGTACTATTATCTATTAGTACATTTTTATATATTGGTATTTTAATTGGGAATGGAGAAAAGGCAGAGCTTCAACTTAATTTAATGATGGGTGTTATTGTTCTACTGTTAGGTGCCGCCTTTTTCTTTGCATTTAAAGTGAAACAGTTAAAGAATGAGTTGCTTGAGAAAGAAGAAAGCTAGAATTTCTGAAAAGACAAGGTAAGCGGTGAGAGGTCACTAACTTTGTCTTTTTTTGTTGAAAAGAATTTAGAAAAAGAGGTTTACAAACTAAGTGATTGTGGATATAATTACCAATGAAAGTATTTAACATTACGAATGAAAAAAGGAGGTCGAATGATATGTTAAGAATTGTAGAGTCGTCAGTAACAAATACAACAAAATATGTATATTCTATTCGACCGGTATGTGTATCTTCGTAATGTAGAAGTGTTTCTAAACATGTCTAATTACCACAGGTTCGAATAGTCGTCCTGTGGTTTTATTATGTCTTAAAACTGCAGGAAGGTATATTCCTGTGGTTTTTTTATTGAAAGGAGGTGGGAAAAAATGACACTTAATATCTTTTTTCTTACAATTACAATCCAACCACGTAAATTAACAAAGAATGAACTTGAACATGCGCGACGCGTGAAGAAAATTGAAGAACAATTAAAAGACCGTAAACATGAATTTCATCGATTTTTTTAATGGACACATAAAATAAACGAAAGGTGTGATCAATGATGGTAAATCCGACTTTTTATATGATTACTTGGTTATTTGTGGAGAAGGACTCCACCTAACGACATATGCCGAAAATTAGGGGGAAGAGCGATGATTTTATTAAGACTTATCATCTGGCCCGTTCGAATTAAATGAAAGAAAAAACGGTAAGTAAGAGGATGAAAGTCCCCTTACTTACCGTTTTTTCGTTTTTCCTTTTCAGCTCTGTAAAATTCATGGAACATTTTCATGAGTGCGCGCTTTTCAATTCGGGAAACATAACTACGAGATATACCAAGTTCCTTCGCAATTTCTCTTTGTGTTTTTTCTTTTTGAAGGTCTAATCCAAACCGGCCAACGATGACTTCTCGTTCTCGGTCATCTAATATATCGATATATTCTTTTATCTTTTCAAGTTCCATATTTAATTGAATCGTATCAATGACATCATCTGACTCAGACTTTAGTACATCAATGAGACTAATTTCGTTTCCTTCCTTGTCTTGACCAATTGGATCATGGAGAGAAACATCTTTTTTCGTTTTCTTTAACGCTCGAAGATGCATTAAAATTTCATTTTCAATACAACGAGCTGCATAAGTCGCTAATTTTGTTCCTTTACCTTGAGAATAGCTTTCGATGGCTTTAATGAGGCCAATTGTTCCAATTGAAATTAAATCTTCTGCATCTTCACCTGTGTTTTCAAACTTTTTGACAATATGTGCAACAAGCCTTAAATTGTGCTCAATGAGTGTGTTACGAGCGTGTGCATCACCTTCGGCCATAAGCGTTAAGTATTTTTGTTCATCTTCGGATGAGAGCGGTTGGGGAAACGCGTTGTTTTTTACATATGATACGAGAAAAATAAGCTCTTTCACTAAATAACCAACAGCAGCAAAAAAAGTAGACATCTCCTCACCTCCACATAGTAAAAAGCGACTAAAAGCCTATTGTTTATTTATATGAGAAAAGAGACGTTCTGTGTCTGTACAATAAAAAAACCATGCTTACGAATGTGTTGAGGTATTTAAAAAGGTGATAAGCATTAGACTTATAAACGGTTTCTTTGTAAAATAAGGATGAATAATAAAGACAAGGTGAACGAATATATGATGAAAAAGATAATGGTTTTACTCACTGGGGTTGTTATAATACTCGCAACGATTGCAAATATAATAGAGGAGGGATTTACATTTAAGTGGATCTCGATACTCGTTTTAACCATTTTACTTGTAGGAGTTTTATGGATAAAGCCGGAAAGATAAAAATGAGAAAATTGACTGTGAGTTGTGTTATAAGAGGGAATCATTAACGCAATCCTTGTTTAATTCTCCTTCAAATTCGGTGGCAACTTCTGTTCCGATAATAATGGCAATAACAGAAGTTAAGACGATAGTAAGTACGCTTAAAAACATCTCCTTCACTCCTTTTCGTTCTTTTCTTTAATGTAACATGTAGGTAAAAAGATAGGGAGACGTTATTTGGATAACTTGTTACTATCTAGTGGCTGATTTATAAACGAGAAGAACCTTGTAAGAGTAGGATAAGTGCCTATACAACTTCTACTATTGTACATATTTTATGAGTAACGAGAAATAAAGGGGTGAAATATGATGCAATATGGATGTTATCCTTATGGGTATTCTTGCTATCCTCCTTGTGGGGGAGGTGGATTCGGCTTTGGATGGGGGTTAGCCATTATTATCGTTCTAGTCGTGTTGTTACTGATTTTTGGTTGTTTCTGGTGGTACGGCGGCTATTATTGTAAATAACAGAGACTAAAAAAGCTCATGCATATGCATGAGCTCAGTTTATACCTTTTTAAGACGAAATGTTCCAATCATTAATAGCGCTAATGTAATGGTTAAGAACATAAAAAAGTGTGAAGGTAAATAAGGTACTCCTAAATAACTTAACGTAAGTAGGCACCCTGCTGCTGTAATAGGCAAGCCTGTAAAATAGCCGTTACTCTCTGTAATATTAAAGCGAGCAAGTCTTAAAGCGCCACAAGCGATATAAAAAATGGTGAAAATCGCACCTGGTGCTCCGTATTCAAATAAAATACCTTGATAAAGTAGTAGAGCTGGGGCGATTCCAAATGATATAATATCGCACATGGAGTCTAATTGTTTGCCAAGCTCTGATTCAATTTGAAGCTTTCGTGCTACCATCCCATCAAAACGATCTGCTAATGCAGCTAAAAAAATTAATAGTAAACTTAAGTTTAATTGATCTCTTAATATAAACAAGATAGCTAGGCCACCTAAACTTAAATTAAGCAATGTTAATGCATTGGCTGCTTGTGATTTTATTTTTTTAATTGTATGGTCTAAATACTCTAATAAAAACATTCTCCTCACTCCTTTACTGAGGATGGGACGTGTTAAAAAAAGGAAAACTTAAAAGTGCATTGTAATCTTATTTTAGATGTAAATATTAGTCTAGTAAAGAGGTATTTTTTATGGAGGTAAATTTTATTGATTAAAAATGTCTATCGTGTTCTAATCGAACTAACAAACCATCCCATGTCTTCTAAGGTTGTTCGTAAATTTGCAATGTCTCGAATTAGTTCTTTGTTAATTCCATCATATGCACGAATATTTAAAATTAACCAAGACGAGATGGGTAAAAGTTTGAGTTCTTATCCAACGTTGCATGATTTATTCATTCGTCAGTTAAAAGAAGGCGCACGCCCAATTGACAATATCACCAACAGTTTAGTTAGTCCAGTAGATGCAAAGGTAGAAGAGTGTGGTCGTATTTTACCGTCAAAAGAGATTGTTGTGAAAGGTAAAAACTATTCCATTCAAGAAATGGTAGGAAATGATGATGTTTTACATAAATATATTGATGGACAATTTGTCATTTTATATTTAAGTCCAAAAGATTATCATCGCATTCATAGTCCACTTTCAGGGAAAATCACCCACACATGGACATTAGGAAATAAATCATATCCAGTTAATCAAGCTGGTCTAAAGTATGGAAAAGATCCGCTTATAAAAAATTATCGAAAGTTAACTGAAGTTCAACACTCATCAGGTCATGTTTTAATGGTAAAAGTAGGAGCTATGTTTATTAATAGCATTGAGCGCACTCATGAGCATGAACAATTAACAAAAGGACAAGAAATGGCTTACTTTACATTTGGCTCCACTGTGATTTTGTTATTTGAAAAAGATACGATAACGCTTTCTTCGCATGTTAGGCAAAATCAAATCGTAAAAGTTGGAGAGAGAATTGGAACATTAAGCTGATAAAAAAAGAGCCCTTTATGGCTATATCTATCCGTTTAATTAGAAAAGATATGGTCATAAAAGGCTCATTTATGTGTTAAGAAGATAATTTCACTTTAATCTTTAAAGAACGACGTTTTATCTCTTTTTCAATAAGTTGAATAAACTCTGGGTTTAATTTCAATTCTGTCGCTTTACAATATGATTCGATAAGCAGTTTGTCAGATAATTTTTTCATTTGTCCGCCAATGTTAGGCGGCCACCTCCTATATAAATCAGATAGGTGTTCTAGCTGACTGATTGGTTGCATACAATAGTAAATTCCTTACACATAATCTACCACGAAATGGAAGGTAGAACAATCGTTCTGTTATCCACAAGTAGAAGTGGATAAATTGTGGGTATCTTGTTTATAATTACCAATAAATGTTGAGTTTTCAGAGGGGATAATGTTGATAAGATTATCCACACTTTTGTTTGTTCAAATTTTGTCGAAAAATTTATTTCGTATAATCCTGTTTTTATAAAATATTTTTGATTGTTAAAAAGAGTTAGGAAGAGTTAATTTCTGCTCTAATCAATTTTAAATAGCAGTCTTTCTAAAGGTGAGTTAAAAAAACAACAAGCTTTTAGAACAAAGTCTATTATAAAAACGTTTATAACTTCTTTGTACATTTATTTCACAACTTTATTAAATTTTATTGGAAAATTAATAGAAGCCATTGTTATAATTGTGTATTGTATTCTTTTAAGGGTTTTACTATAAATACGAGGTGTTGAATACGTGTTAAACTTTTTTTTACCAAATGAGCATGTAAAGAGTATTTTTCATATTACCCCAGCAATGCTAAAAGAAAGAGGCATTAAAGGGATTATTACAGATCTTGATAATACACTTGTGGAATGGGATCGTCCTGAGGCAACACCAGAGTTAATTGAATGGTTTAAAACAATGAAAGAAAGTGATATTACCGTAACGATCGTATCAAATAACGTAGAGAAGCGCGTGCGTGTTTTTTCAGATCCAATCGGTATACCATTTGTTTATAAAGCAAAAAAGCCGATGCGAAGAGCATTTCGTCGAGCGATAAAGGATATGAAGTTACAACAAGATGAAGTCGTCGTCATTGGTGATCAACTACTAACAGATGTGCTAGGAGGCAATCGTCTAGGTTTATATACCATTCTAGTGGTACCTGTTGCACAAACAGATGGTTTTATTACAAAGTTTAATCGCCGAATGGAGCGTCGCATCTTAAGTTGGATGAAGCGAAAAGGTATGATTAATTGGGAGGACTAAATACGTGAGTGGAAAAGATTTACATTGTATGGGCTGTGGAGTTGTACTTCAAACTGAAAACCCTAGTGAAATCGGATATACACCAAAATCAGCATTAGAAAAAGAAGTGGTCATCTGTCAACGATGCTTTCGATTGAAGCATTATAATGAAGTTCAAGATGTTTCGTTAACAGACGATGACTTTTTGAAAATATTAAATGGAATTGGACAAACCGATGGATTGATTGTTAAAGTGGTTGATATCTTCGATTTTAACGGTAGTTGGTTACCTGGTTTGCATCGCTTTGTAGGTAATAATAATGTGCTGTTAGTTGGGAATAAAGCAGACTTGTTACCGAAGTCGGTTAAGCATAACAAACTCATTAATTGGATGAAAAAGTCAGCAAAAGATCTTGGATTAAAGCCGCTAGATGTATTCTTAATGAGCGCCCATAAAGGACAAGGCATACAAGAAATGGCTGAAGCCATTGAGCACTATCGTTTTGGAAAAGATGTCTATGTAGTGGGGTGTACAAATGTAGGAAAGTCTACATTTATTAATGCAATTATCAAAGAAGTGAGTGGAGAGAAAGATGTCATTACGACATCTCAATATCCAGGAACGACATTAGATATGATTGATATTCCATTAGATAATGGTGCATCGTTGTATGATACACCAGGGATTATTAATCATCATCAAATGGCTCATTATGTTGATAAACGAGATTTGAAAATCATCTCACCTAAAAAAGAGATTAAACCGAAAATCTATCAGCTAAATGAAGAACAAACGCTTTATTTTGGTGGACTAGCTCGCTTAGATTATAGTAGTGGAGGAAGAAGGTCTTTCACTTGCTACATCTCAAATGACATTAATATTCATCGTACAAAGCTTGAAAAAGCAGATGAACTTTATAGAAACCAAGTAGGAGAACTTCTTCAACCTCCTCGTAAAAATCAGCTTGATGAATTTCCTGAGTTAGTGGCACATGAATTTACAATTAAAAATGGAAAGACAGATATTGTCTTTTCAGGTTTAGGCTGGGTTACTGTAAATGAACCGGGCGCAAAAGTTGTCGCTCACGCACCAAAAGGCGTTGGGGTATTTATTCGAGAGTCGTTAATTTAGGTTACGGATAAAGAACACCTTACTATAAGAGGTAAAGAGGGGAAATGCTTTGAATAAATTATATGGTTTAGTTGGGTATCCAGTTGGCCACTCATTGTCGCCTATTATGCACAATGATGCATTTCAACGTTTAAATGTAGAAGGATATTATCATCCTTTTCAAATTGAGCCTACTCAGTTTCAAAAAGCGATAGAAGGGTTAAAGGCAATTGAGATAGCAGGCTTTAACGTAACCATTCCATATAAGGTGAAGATTATGTCTTTTTTAGACGAAATTGACCCACTTGCAAAAGCAATTGGAGCAGTTAATACAGTTGTAAACGAAAATGGGCGTTACATTGGTTATAACACAGATGGTAGAGGATATGTCGCTTCGCTTGTACAAGTGTTAGATTATGATTCATTAGCGAACAAGCGAATTGTCATTATTGGAGCAGGTGGTGCTGCTAAGGCCATTTTTTATACATTGGCTGTTCATCATGAGCGACCTGCTGAAATTAGCATTTGTAATCGAACCGTTGAAAAAGCTGAACATCTCATTCATCATTGCCCAACTTCTATTACCTCTTATGCTTTAAGTGTAAAAGAGGCGGAAGAACAGCTAGACAAATTTGACATTGTCATTAACACAACGTCGGTCGGTATGTATCCTAAAACAGATGATATGCCGCTTAATATTGATTTGTTAAGATCACAGGCCATTGTCAGCGATATTATCTATAATCCGTTCGAAACCAAATTGTTAGCTTCTGCGAGAGAAAAAGGAGCTAAAACACATAATGGAATTGGCATGTTTGTTCTTCAAGGTGCGCTAGCATTTGAGAAGTGGACAGGCACATTTCCGAATCAACAAGCAATGGAAGATATTGTAGTGAAATCTTTAAGAAAAGTATAGTGGAGGAATTCGATGTTAACAGGAAAGCAAAAGCGTTTTTTACGTTCAAAAGCTCACCATTTAAACCCTATTTTTCAAGTAGGTAAGGGTGGCGTAAATGAAAACATGGTTAAGCAAATTAGCGATGCACTAGAAGCTCGTGAATTAATGAAAATTAGTGTGTTACAAAACTGTGAAGAAGATCGCGACACAGTTGCTGAGCAATTAAGTAAAGGTGCACGTGCAGAGCTTGTTCAAGTAATTGGTAATACAATTGTGTTATATAAAGAGTCACGCGAAAATAAAACAATCGTTTTACCGTAATGACAAAGGAGCGGAGGATCATTGAAGCGAATAGGCATCTTAGGTGGTACATTTAATCCACCACACCTGGGTCACCTTATCATTGCAAATGAAGTGTTCGAGCAGTTAAAACTAGACGAGTGTTGGTTTATGCCATCCTATACGCCTCCTCATAAAGAGGTAAGCAATGAGATTGATCCAGAACATCGATTGCATATGTTAAAACTTGCTATTCAAAATCATGAACATTTTTCAGTACAGGACATTGAGTTTCAGCGAAAAGGTACATCCTACACGTTTGATACAATGAAAGCTGTAAAGGAATTATACCCGGATGTTCATTTTTATTTCATTGTTGGTGGAGATATGGTGGAATACTTACCCAAATGGTACAAAATCGAAGAACTCGTTCATCTTGTTACATTTGTCGGTGTGAAAAGACCTGGCTATGAGCTCAAATCCTCTTATCCTCTTGAGTTTGTAGAGGTAATCCAAGTGGATATCTCTTCTTCTCTTATTCGTCAACGAGTAAAAAGCAAACGTTCCATTCAGTACTTAGTACCAAATGATATTAAACAGTACGTGGAGGAGAACAAGTTATATGAATCGAGATGAAGCACTGAAAGTTGTGAAGGAACAGCTGACTGATCATCGCTATCAGCATACAATTGGTGTGATGGAAACTGCGATTACGTTAGCTGAGCGTTATGGAGCGGATGCTAAAAAGGCCGAATTGGCTGCGATCTTTCACGACTACGCGAAATTTCGTCCAAAAGAAGAAATGAGAAAAATTATCGTTTCTCAAAAAATGGAACCATCTTTGCTGCTTTATAATACGGAGCTTTGGCACGCACCAGTTGGTACATACTTAGTTCAACAAGAAGTTGGCATAACCGATAAAGAAGTATTGGATGCAATTAAATACCATACATCTGGCCGACCTGATATGACGTTATTAGAAAAAATTATTTATGTAGCGGATTATATAGAGCCTGGACGACATTTTCCTGGTGTGGATGAGGTTCGTGAATTAGCGAAACAAGATTTAGATACGGCGCTCATTCAATCGTTAAAGAATACCATTGTTTTTTTATTAAAGAAAAATCAAGCCGTGTATCCAGATACGATGAAGACGTACAATTCGTTAGTATTAGGAGGGAAATAAATGCAAGAACGTGAACTATTATCGTTGGTTGCAAAAGCAGCTGATGACAAAAAAGCAATTGATTTAGTGGCCCTTAATATGCAAGGTGTGTCGTTAGTAGCCGACTACTTTGTGATTTGTCATGGTAACTCTGATAAGCAAGCGCAAGCTATTGCGCGTGAAATTAAAGATAAAGCCCAAGAGCAAGGTATTCAAGTAAAGCGCATGGAAGGTTTTGATGAAGCAAGGTGGATTTTAATTGACTTAGGAGATGTAGTTGCTCATGTCTTCCATAAGGATGAAAGAAGTTACTACAAATTAGAACGCCTATGGGGAGATGCGCCCGTTGTTAACTTGCAAGAAGAGTTGAAATCATGAGTGCGAGCTACGGGCATTTTGCCTATGTCTATGACCGTTTAATGTCGGATGTTCCTTACGAACAATGGGTTCATTACTTTAAACAACAGATGTTCAAAGCAAATGTGGAAAGTCCAAAAGTGTTAGACTTAGCTTGTGGTACTGGAGAAGTTGCGGTACGTTTGGCAAAAGAAGGTTTAGACGTGGTTGGGGTAGATTTGTCGGACGATATGTTGATGGTAGCAAAAGAAAAGGCAGCTGCTGAACATGTTTCACTATCCCTGTATCAACAAAATATGAGCGAATTAGATTTAGGCATGCAGTTTGACTGCGTTGTCATCTTTTGTGATTCACTCAACTATTTACAATCAGCTGATGAGGTTAAGCAAACAATCCATAAGGTTTATGAACATTTAAAGCCAGGAGGCATGTTGTTATTTGATGTGCATTCGGTTTATAAAATGACAACGATCTTTGGTGACAATACATTTTCGCACATTGATGAAGATGTCTCTTATATATGGAACTGTTTTTCAGCAGAAGATTATGTTGTAGAACATGAATTAACGTTCTTTGTGTATGATGAAGAGATTGAGGCTTATCAACGATTTGATGAGTTGCATAAGCAACAAACATTTACAATCGACACATATACAAAGTGGTTACAAGAAGCAGGATTTCGTGATATGAAAATTACAGCTGATTTTGAAGCGATGGATCCTGTTCATGATAGTGAACGTATTTTCTTTTCAGTATATAAATAAAAGAAGCTTTGCCATTAAGGATTACTCTTGACGGCGAAGCTTCTTTTTTGTAAGAGAGTCTTTAGCATAAATCGTTTCTGCTAAAAACAAAATGATGGATAAAAGCAGGAAAAACGAAGAAGAAAAAGAATACATAAAAAGTGCTGACTTGAATAAAGAAAAAGAATGTCTAAAAAGCCAACATCCCTCTTCTTTTTTAGCTACCTTGTTAGAAGTTAAATTGATGTGTTACTTTTTCAATGTCTTCATCAAATTTTAAATGTGTTTGCTGGAAAATATGCACGAACATATCTCCAAGTTCTTTTTCTAATACCTTAATACCTTCACCTGTTACTCCGCCTTTTACACATACCTTCTCTTGCAAAGTAGGGAGAGTGAAAATCTCTGACTCTAATAATTTCCCCATTCCGATAACCATTTCACTTGTTAGCTTTGTTGCTACATCTTCAGAGATATTCGTTTCTTGAACGGCTGCATCAATAAATCTTTGTAATAAAAAACTGAAAAAAGCAGGACCACAACTGACGATGTCAGATGATACGCGAGTAATATCATTGTCGATTGAGATAGGCCTTGAAATTTTAGAAAATAAATGTTGAAGGTAACTTCTGTAATAACGATTGCAACTTTCGCCGAATGTTGTTAGAGACACACCAGCTAATGCTCGGTTCGTAATGCTTGGAATGATACGTGCCACTTGACAATTAACCACTTCTTCCATTTGTTCAACAGAAATAGGACTTGTAATGGAGACAATGCAATGATTTGGTGTAAGTTTTGGCTTCAATTTTATTAAAAGGGGGTGAATGTCTAATGGCTTTACACATAAAAAAATAACCTTCGATTTATTTACGACCTCTTCAGCCGTACGCTCAACTGTGATAAGAGGGTGATCTGCTTGAATGGCTAACGCTTTTGATAAAGTACGATTCGTTACAGCAACGGTTGAAGGATGTATGGCTTCTGACTCTAAAAATGCATCAATCAGTATTTTTCCCATATTTCCGGTTCCGATAAACCCTATGTTCATTGTTTCATCCCCTCCTTCAAAACCTTCTCTCCTAAACATTATGAGTCATTCCACAAATTTATGATTCGGTTCAATTTTGAAAGGGTGTTCAGTATAAATTACCTAAAAAAATATAAAGTCATTGTTATCGTATGTATCAGTTTGATTAGTTTGTACATCATTTACGAGAAAAGTAATACTCCTTCAAAATCTTCGTCTTCAGAGGAACTGCAAAGTATGCTAGGTGATACAAAAGAGCCAGTTGCTGAGTTACCTGAACAACCAAAAGTTGCTGATGTGCCAAGTACGATTATTGTTGATGTAAAAGGTGCCGTGAAAGTTCCAGGAGTCTACGAACTTGAAGCGGAAAGTAGAGTACAAGATGTTATTATGTCTGCCGGTGGGTTGTTAGAAAGTGCAGATTCAAAGCAAATTAATTTTGCTATGAAACTTCAAGATGAAATGGTCGTATATGTCCCAATTGAAGGTGAGGTAACTGACACTCCTGTTCTTACAACCAATGTTGTAGAATCTCACTCAAATGATCAATCAAAACTCATTAACATTAATACCGCTACCGAGCAAGAGCTTCAAACACTTAACGGAATAGGACCTTCTAAAGCAGCTTCTATTGTCTCTTATCGTGAAGAAAATGGGTTGTTTAAATCAATTGAAGAGTTAACGAATGTATCAGGGATTGGTGAAAAGTCTTTTGAACAACTAAAAGATCAAGTTACAGTAAACTGAATGAATCAATGCATTGACGTTGAAAACCGGTAACAGCTACACTAGAAGTAATAGAACAGTAAAGGTAGGGGAGCTCTTTGAATAGGATTTCGTGGGATCAATATTTTATGGCACAAAGTCATTTATTATCATTTAGAAGTACATGTACAAGGTTAGCGGTTGGAGCTACAATTGTACGGGATAAACGAATCATCGCTGGTGGTTATAATGGTTCCATTAGTGGTGGTGTTCACTGTGCAGATGAAGGATGTTATGTGATTGATGGACATTGTGTTCGAACGATTCATGCTGAGATGAATGCCTTGTTACAATGTGCAAAATTCGGTGTGAAAACGGAAGGCGCGGAGATTTATGTCACCCATTTTCCTTGTTTGCACTGCTGTAAAGCGATTATACAAGCCGGAATTAAAACAGTTTATTATGCCAACAGCTATAAAAATCATCCCTATGCAATTGAATTATTTAAACAAGCAAACGTAAAAGTAGAAGAGGTTCCACTAGAAGAGTCTGTATTAGAACCAAACAGTAAAGAAAAAAGTGACTTTGTGTCACAGTTGCTTTCGATTCTTCAATCGAAAAATCTAGATAACGAGCAACTAACAAAGTTGCAACAGCAAGCATCTTCTCTCTTTTCCATGTCTAAATAAAAGGTGGACAAGCGTTTTGTCTGCCTTTCTTTTTTTCCATCGTCTACTTCTTGATGAAACAAGGTGATACATTGACAAACAATTGGATCTATCTAGCTTTTAGCTGTGCGTTATCCATCTGGATATATGAAGGACAACACACATTGAGTTTTCTTCTATCACTCGCTTATTTAGCTTTTTTGTACGTGCGTTGCTCTAGGAAGATTTTATTTCTCTGTATCGGTGCTTTTCTTTTGTCTGGGCTCTATTATGACTATATGGATAGAACCAATGCAACAACCCTCTTTGACAACCAACGTGAATTTGAAGGTGTTATTTCATCCCCTCCTTCTATAAATGGAGACAGCCTCAGGTTTCAATTTTCTATCTTAGATGAACACGTCACAGCTATATATAAACTTTCAACTGAAGCAGAAAAGCAAGCAATGGCATCGCTAGAGGTTGGAATGTCTTGCTTGTTAAAAGGTGAATTAAAGGTTCCAGAAGCAGCACGAAATGTCAATGCATTTGATTATAAGCAATATTTATATTACCATCGCATTCATTGGGTGTTACACATATCAGACATGGAGCTATCAACATGTAAAAATAACTCAAAAACGGCACGTGAGCACCTCTTAACGTGGCGCCAAAAAGGAATTCAATATATTCACCATACGTTTGGTGAGCCGATAGCACCGTTTATGCAAGCGTTGCTATATGGAGAACGAAAAGAAATGAATGAGGACGTCACCAAAAGTTATCAGCAACTAGGTGTTATTCATCTATTAGCTATTTCTGGATTGCATGTTGGTTTTCTTGTTGCTGCTGTTTTTTATGCTTTAATTCGAGTGGGGTTAACGAGAGAGCATGCGACGATTCTTATCATCTGTTTGTTACCTATCTATGTTCTTTTGGCGGGGGCTGCACCTTCTGTTATACGTGCTGCATTGATGACGATGTTCATCCTTTTTTCTCTTCGTGTGAAAAGTAAGTTACGACCGCTTGATGCGTTAAGTCTTGCGTTTATCTTCATGCTTCTCATCAACCCCTACTATTTGTTTCAAGTCGGCTTTCAGCTATCTTTTACCGTTAGTTTCTTTCTCATTGTATCCAATCCGTTTATTATTCAAAAGAGAGAGATGGTTATTTCGCAGTTGTTTATTGTTTCTTTTATCGCTCAGATAGGTTCATTACCTCTTATTTTGTATCACTTTTATGAAGTCTCTTTGTTAAGCTTACCTCTCAATATGATGTTTGTACCTCTTTTTTCAATCCTCATTCTTCCTTTGTGTTTTTTAACGGTTATTTTCACCATTTGTCTCCCATCAATTGGGGGCATTATTGAGTGGATACTTCACGTTTTATTAATCATAAGCATGGAGTTGGCCTCTTTCTTTTCTTCAATTTCGACTTTTCAACTAATAGTAGGGAAGCTTTCTATATGGGGACTTCTTTGTCTGTATGCATCTAGTTGTTATTTGCTTTACAAGATGGAGAAGAAATCTAACGCAAAATCCTTTTTGGTAGCAATAGGCATCTTTTTACTCTGTGTTATCGTTCAAATGGTACTTCCTTATTTACATCCTTTCGGTAGAGTAACGATGATTGACGTTGGGCAAGGAGACAGTATTTTAATTGAACTTCCTTTTCGAAAATCTGTTTATTTAATTGATGCAGGTGGAACAGTCCCATTTGATAAGGAAGCTTGGAGAGAAAAGAAAAAATCTTTTGAAGTGGGAGAAGATGTCATCACCCCCTATTTGAAATCACGTGGAATTAACAAAATTGATAAATTCATTATTACGCACGGCGATTATGATCACGCAGGGGGAGCTTTTACATTATTAGACGAATTCACCATTGATGAACTGGTGATTGGAAAGAAAAAACAAATAGAAGGTGTAGAACAGGCAATAGTGAAAAAAGCAATAGAACGCAACATAGCCATAACAGTTGTCCAAGAAGGAGATAAGTGGGAGGTTGGAGGCTATAGGTTCCACGTAGTTGCTCCATATGGTAACGAATCCTCCAAAAATGATGGATCTGTCGTTCTTTTTACAAAGTTAGGAAGGTATACGTGGCTCTTTACAGGAGACTTAGAACAAGAAGGAGAAGAAAAATTAATAAAAGAGCACCCGATGATGAAAGTAGATGTTTTAAAGGTTGGTCATCATGGAAGTAAAAGCTCCACAACTGAACAATTTATTCAACATGTTAATCCGAAAATTTCGTTCATATCAGTAGGAAAAACAAATCGTTATCACCACCCTCATCCAGATGTACTACGTACCTTGAAAAATCATCACATCTTTATTTTTCGAACAGATCAAGATGGAATGGTGACGTATACATTTTCTTCAAATAATGGAACCTTTACAAAGACATTGCCATAATCTATAACTAGGCAACTGTACAAAAAAAGCTGTGTCAACATGTGCAAAAAGCACTTCGTTTGACACAGCCCGCTACACCTCTTGTTTCATTAAATAAGCAAGAAATGTAGCCTGCAAACGCTATCTTAGCTTTACAGACCTATGAGACAGTCTTTGACGTCATATCTATGTAGGTATTATAGAGCTAAAAAATGAATAACCGTTGCGATTGCAAATAACGTAGTGAAAAATCCAAAAGAAACAACAAACCCTACTGCAGAATCAACAGCATCGTTACGTTTACTTTGTACACTCTTTTCAAATTCGTTCACTGCTACCCCTCCTATTTCATACTTAAGTATAAGCGAAGTATGTAAAAAAATCCATATGATGTTAAGCGTTTTCTTCAATGACAGTAGTTGTCACAAATAGTTCAAATTGATAAAGAGATACTATAGTCAAGGTAAATTTATTCGCTAGGTAAGGACGTTCCTTTTAGTAGGAATTGTTTGTAATCGATGGATTTATCACTGACGAATAGGAATCCTAGGGCTTATTTCGTTAGTGTTTAACATAAATAGAGCATGTGACTCGACAAGCGGATAGCTCTCTTGTTGAGTCGCACTCCTTGAAACAGATTGTCGTCAACGTTCCATTTGTTATTTTATTCTTTATAAGACAGTCTCTTTTGTATTCCAAGTAAATCATGTAGGATTATGAGTATGAATAAAATGCAAGTGTAACTTGGTTATGCATAGAGAGTGGGGCGACAGACAATTGGAATTAAAAAGTTTACAGGAATTAAAAAAAGCAAAGATTGCACCTGTTTATTTAATATATGGGGTGAACTCTTTTTTAATAAAAGAAGCAAGAAAAGAAATTATTAATCAAACTTTAAGTGAAGAAGAAAAAAGCTTTAACTTATCTACTTATGATCTAGAGGAAACACCGATTGAACAAGTCATTGAAGATGCAGAAACTCTTCCTTTTTTTGGAGATAAACGTGTGGTTATTGCCCACAATGCCTCTTTTTTAACAGCTGACAAGCAAAAGTCAAAGGTAAAAGTTGAACATCATGTGGAAAAGTTACTTCAATACATAGAACATCCTTCTTCGTTTACTGTGCTCATTATCATTGCTCCTTATGAAAAGTTAGATGAGCGTAAAAAAATGACAAAGGTTCTTAAAAATCAAACATTATGTGTAATGGCAAATGAGTTTGGTGAAAAGGAAATGAGAGAATGGATTTGTGATTATGCATCTTCAAACTCTGTTACAATTGATGAGGAAGCTGTTACGTTGTTACTTCAGCTAGTTGGATTAAACCTTACACTGATCACGAATGAGTTAGATAAGTTGATGTTATACAGTGGAGAGGGTGGACATCTTACACAAGACGTGGTGCTTCTTCTTGTTGCAAAAACGCTCGAACAAAACGTCTTTACTCTAGTAGAGGCTGTGATAAAAGGAAAGGTTTCAGAGGCATTGAGTATGTATCAAGATTTATTAAGAAACAATGAAGAGCCAATTAAGATCTTATCTATCTTAGCATCTCAATTTCGCCTTATTTATCATGCGAAGCAACTTTCAAGTCAAGGATACGGACAGCAGCAAATTGCCCAAACACTAAAAGTCCATCCGTTTAGAGTAAAACTAGCCGTTCAACAAAGCCGAGCATTTTCAGAGGAGCGATTGCGCTCTATTTTAAAAGACATTGCTCAAGCTGATTATGATATGAAAACAGGAAAAATGGACAAGTCACTCATTTTAGAGTTGTTTTTCTTAAAACAAGCACATTAAAAAAGCGATCCTATCTTTTGTAGGATCGCTTTTTTAACACATTATGCAGATAGACCGTTTAATTTTTTCGCTAAGCGAGATTTTTGACGGTTTGCAGCATTTTTGTGGATAAGCCCTTTTTGAGCAGCCTTGTCTAATTTTTTAGAAGCAACAGCGTATGCAGCTTTTGCGTTATCTAAATCATTGTTTGCTACTAATGCTTCAAAGTTTTTCACTGCAGTACGCATAGCAGATTTAACTTGAATATTTTGAGCACGGCGAGCTTCAGTTGTTTTAACACGTTTGATCGCTGATTTAATATTTGGCATTCATTTCACCTCCCGAAATTAACAATCGAGATTATATAGAACTCGACATTTCATTACAATAAGAACACAAGATATTCTATCAAACCAAAAGACAGAATGCAATAGCATTTTATCTCAATGACGATTGCTATTCCTATGATTATGAGTAAATAAATAATTCTCTTCGTAAAAGGGGGGGTTAGGAATGAAAAGTTGTGATGATGTAGAAACAACTAGTGAATGAAGACGGCTTTTTCAGGTCAAAATAAGTCTATTCTTTTTGACTGGGAGGAATAGGCTGTGAATGAAAAATTAGACTTAAGTATGTATAGTGTCAGAACGGATTTAGCTGTAGAAGCTCGACAAATGGCTGTTGAAGAACGTGAGAAAGCCAAAAATACGTCCGAAATAGAAGGCGTCATTATTAAAGAAAGAGAAGTAGATGGGGTAAAAGTGTCAGCGGTTGAAATTACTCCTGAAGGAGCAAAGAGTCTTGGAAAGAAAACGGGTAGGTACTTAACACTTGAATCGATAGGGATTCGTGAACAAGATACAGAGCTTCAGCAAAAGATGGAAGAAGTATTTGCAAGAGAACTCTCTTATTTTATTAAGAGCCTTAATATACCAGACGATGCAAGTTGTTTAGTTGTAGGTCTAGGAAACCGTCATGTGACACCCGATGCGCTAGGTCCTCTTGCGATTGAAAACTTATTAATTACAAGACACTTATTTGAGTTAGAACCTGAAAGTGTCCAAGATGGATTTCGGCCAGTAAGTGGCCTTGTTCCTGGAGTAATGGGTGTGACCGGGATTGAAACAAGTGACATTATCCTAGGTGTTGTACAAAAGACAAAACCAGATTTTCTGATTGCGATTGATTCACTTGCTGCCCGTAGCATTGAACGTGTAAATGCTACGATTCAAATTTCTGATACAGGTATTCACCCAGGGTCAGGTGTAGGAAATAAGCGAAAAGAGTTGAGTCAAGATACACTAGGAATCCCTGTTATTGCAATTGGTATCCCGACAGTTGTAGATGCTGTATCGATTACGAGTGACACCATTGACTTTATCTTAAAACACTTTGGGAGAGAAATGAATGAGGGAGGACGACCATCGAGGTCGCTTGTACCATCTGGGATGACATTTGGTGAACGAAAAGTGTTAACAGATGAGGATTTGCCAGCAGAGGAGCATCGCCAAACGTATTTGGGGATGATTGGGACTCTTCCTGATGAAGAAAAGCGCCGTTTAATTCATGAAGTGTTAGCACCGCTTGGTCACAATTTAATGGTGACGCCTAAAGAAGTAGATTTATTTATTGAAGATATGGCCAACGTTGTCGCAAGTGGGTTAAATGCAGCTTTGCACCATGAAGTTGATCAAGAGAACTATGGTTCTTACACACATTAATTACTGTTCTTCCTTTGAGAGCTTGTACATATAATAAATGTGTACAAGCTTTTTTGTAACGAAAATAGCAAGACCGACAGAGCTAGAGTGCCATGCGTGGTAAGAAAAAAGAAATGAGAGGGTTACGCTAATAGCTGAAGTACATAGTAAAAGTGATGAATAAACGAAAAAAGCTGAATGCCTAAGTTGATAAAAAGCAATAATGGTAAGTAGTAGAATAGCAGAAGGAGTTTAAAAAGAATGAAATTCATGATGCAGTGCTTTTTACTTACGACGATTTTGTTGTTTGGTGTTTTACTTGGGATGCAAACTGCACAACAAGGACTTGTTAAAATGAAGGGGTATGAAGAGGAGAATATGTCAGGCGCTTTTACTATCTCTAAAACAAAAGAGGGTGAAGTAGAAGCATCTGTTTTAGGTACAACTAGAGTGGTGGACTTACAAGAAAAACAAAAAGTCCTTGAAGAACGAAAAATTTTCAATTTATTTTCTTCTCTTGGTAAACAACTAGCGACAACGGTGCAATCCACCATTGAAAAAGCAGTAGAAGCTATACACAACGTGTTATCAAAGTAGTTTGCAAAGGATAAATGGAAAAGTTGAGAGGTGAAGGGAAAGGTGTTGTCGACCCTTTTGAACACCTCTCAACTTTTTCTGCGTATTGAATGTTGCGTAACGTATTGTTATAATTTAATCTAGTGAAGTTTGTCGAGTTTTGGTAGGAGTGAAAAGACGATGGATAGAGAAGCGAAATTAAAACGTCAATCGAAAATACGTAACTTTTCGATTATTGCACATATAGATCACGGGAAGTCTACACTAGCAGACCGTATCTTAGAAAAAACAAATGCGTTAACACAGCGTGAAATGAAAGAGCAGCTTTTAGACTCTATGGATTTAGAACGTGAACGTGGGATTACAATTAAGTTGAACGCAGTACAGCTTACGTACAAGGCGAAAGATGGAGAAGAATATATTTTTCATCTAATTGACACACCTGGGCATGTCGACTTTACATACGAGGTATCACGTAGCTTAGCGGCATGTGAAGGAGCTATTCTTGTTGTAGATGCAGCGCAAGGGATTGAAGCACAAACACTGGCTAATGTGTATTTAGCGCTAGACAATGACCTTGAAATCTTACCCGTTATTAACAAAATTGATCTTCCAAGTGCGGAGCCTGAACGTGTTCGTCAAGAAGTTGAGGATGTTATTGGTTTAGATGCATCAGAAGCGGTATTAGCTTCTGCAAAAGCAGGTATTGGAATTGAAGACATTTTAGAGCAAATTGTTGAAAAGGTTCCAGCGCCACCAGGAGATCCTGATGCGCCTTTACAAGCCCTTATTTTTGATTCCCTATACGATGCATATCGAGGTGTTATTGCATCCATCCGTATTGTAGAAGGGTCGGTAAAAGTTGGCGATAAAATCAAGATGATGGCGACAGGTAAAGAATTTGAAGTGACTGAGATTGGTGTCTTAACACCAAAAGCTGTACCAAGACAAGAACTAACAGTTGGAGATGTAGGATATTTAACTGCTGCAATTAAAAATGTTGGGGACACACGCGTGGGTGATACGATTACTCATGCAAAAGGTGGAGCGACTGAACCATTACCAGGTTACCGTCGTTTAAACCCAATGGTATATTGTGGTTTATATCCAATTGATACAGCTAAATATAATGATTTACGTGATGCTCTTGAAAAATTAGAGTTAAATGATTCTGCTTTGCAATTTGAGCCAGAGACTTCGCAAGCATTAGGATTCGGTTTCCGCTGTGGATTCTTAGGGTTATTGCACATGGAAATTATTCAAGAACGTATTGAACGTGAATTTAAAATTGACCTTATCACAACAGCACCAAGTGTTATTTACGAAGTGTATTTAACAGATGAGAGCAAATTAACAGTGGATAACCCAGCAAACATGCCAGATCCACAAACAATTGAGCGTGTAGAAGAGCCGTTTGTAAAAGCGACAATGATGCTTCCAAATGATTATGTAGGAGCAGTTATGGAGCTTTGTCAGAAAAAACGTGGCGTCTTTGTTGATATGCAATATTTAGATGAAAATCGAGTAAGCATCGTTTATGAAATTCCACTTTCTGAGATTGTTTACGATTTCTTTGACCAATTAAAATCAAATACGAAAGGTTACGCTTCTTTCGACTATGAGCTAATTGGTTATCGTCCATCTAAACTTGTGAAAATGGATATTTTATTAAATGCTGAAAAAGTTGATGCTTTGTCCTTTATCGTTCACCGTGATGCTGCTTATGAGCGTGGGAAAGTCATTGTTGAAAAGTTAAAAGAATTAATTCCGCGCCAACAGTTTGAAGTGCCTATTCAAGCTGCAATCGGTCAAAAAATTGTGGCTCGTTCCACAATCAAAGCAATTCGTAAAAACGTATTAGCAAAATGTTATGGTGGAGATATTTCACGTAAACGAAAACTTCTTGAGAAACAAAAAGAAGGTAAGAAGCGTATGAAACAAGTAGGTTCAGTCGAAGTACCACAAGAAGCATTTATGGCTGTTCTGAAAATGGATGATGATAAGTAATCGTCTTGTTTTAAAATAGATATAAGCTCTGATATGATAAAAATACCGCAGATTGACTCTGCGGTATTTTTATCATTTACTATCAAGCATAATTTGAGGTGGAAATAAAGTGGTACAAGCAGCATACTTGCATATACCGTTTTGTCATCATATATGTCATTACTGTGACTTTAATAAAGTCTTTTTTGAAAATCAACCAGTCGTTCCTTATTTAGAAAGTATGAAAGAAGAGATGAAAAACACAGTAGAGGCTTATCCGACAAAAGGATTAAATACAATTTTTGTAGGTGGTGGTACACCTACAGCTTTAGATGAAAACCAATTGCACTATTTCTTAGATGCGATTCGAACATATCTACCTTTAGAAAAAGAAGGAGAGTTTACATTTGAAGCAAACCCAAATGAGCTCACAGAACAAAAGTTGAAAATTCTCAAAGAATACGGTGTGAACCGATTGAGTATTGGTGTACAAACTTTTAACGATGATTTGCTACAAAACATCGGTCGTGTTCATACAAAGAATCAAGCATTTCAAGCAATCGAAACTGCAAGAGAGATAGGGTTTAATAACATTAGTGTTGATTTAATGTATAGTTTACCTCATCAAACAGTTGAAGATTTCAAGAAAACATTAGACATTGCTTTTTCGCTAGATGTTGAGCATATGTCGGCTTATTCGCTTATTATTGAACCAAAGACAGTCTTTTATAATTTGATGAAAAAAGGGAAATTGCATGTTCCGACACAGGAAGCGGAAGCGACCATGTATGATTTACTTATGATAGAGATGGAGCGCCATGGCTTCCATCAGTATGAAATTAGCAACTTTGCCAAAAATGGATATGAGAGTAAGCATAATTTAACTTACTGGGATAATTCGGAGTATTACGGAATCGGTGCTGGAGCTCATAGCTATGTAAATGGTGTTCGACGAGCAAACAGTGGACCATTAAAAAAATACATGTCGTTGATTGAAGAAACAGGTTTTCCGTATTTAGAAGAAAATAAAGTGTCAAAAGAAGAGATGATGGAAGAAGAAATGTTTCTAGGTTTGCGCAAAACAGCAGGGGTGTCAAAAGAGATTTTTAAAGAAAAATACGGAGTAGAACTTTCAACGGTTTTTGCTGAACCGATTCGAGAGTATAAAGAGAAAAAGTTACTTCAAGAACAGGATGATTCTTTATTCCTCACAAGAAACGGACGTTTTTTAGGTAATGAAGTGTTTCAGGCATTTATTGGTGTAATCTAAACGTTGACATCACACAGTCGTTTTGGTAATTTATTATTAGATTTAGCACTCGTTATAAAAGAGTGCTAACAGAGGTGATGAAATGTGCTTACTGATCGACAACTGCTTATTTTGCAAGTGATAGTAGATGACTTCATTCGATCTGCACAGCCTGTAGGCTCTAGAACTTTGTCTAAAAAACCTGATATTAATTTTAGTTCAGCTACAATTCGTAATGAAATGTCTGATTTAGAAGAGTTAGGTTTTATTGAAAAAACACATAGTTCATCAGGTCGAGTCCCTTCAGAAAGAGGATATCGTTATTATGTTGATCATTTGCTAACGCCATCTCTTTTAGAAAATAAGGATGCTAAGCAAATTAAGTCTTTGTTTGCAGAAAAAATTGTGGAGCTTGAGCAAGTCGTGCAAAAATCCGCACAAATTTTATCTGATTTAACAAGCTTAACGTCTATTGTATTAGGTCCACAAGTAATCAATCATAAGTTAAAACAATTGCAAATTCTACCACTTTCTCCTGGTTCTGCCGTTGCGATTATTGTAACGGACACGGGGTATGTAGAGAGTAAAACCATTACGTTACCAACGTCAATGAATGCATCTGATGTCGAAAAAATGGTGAATATCTTAAATGACAAGCTCGTTGGGGTATCAATTGTTGATTTACAAGACAAGATGTATAAAGAAGTTGCTAAATTGTTAAAAGCTCATATTGAAAACTATGAACAAGCAATGGCTCTCTTGAGTGGGGCATTAAAGTTGAGAACCGATGAGAAAATCTTTATCGGTGGTAAAACGAATATGTTCAGTCAGCCAGAGTTTCATGATGTTGATAAGATGCGCGCTTTACTGACAATGATTGAACAAGAACAGCAAGTCTATCAAATGCTACGAACAAACAAAGCAGGTATTCATGTTAAAATTGGACGAGAAAATGAAGTAAGTGCGATGGAAAATTGTAGTTTAATTACAGCTACGTATTCATTAGGACAAGAACAATTAGGGACAATTTCAATACTTGGTCCAACACGGATGGAGTATTCACGTGTCATTAGCTTATTGCATGTTCTTTCTTCTGATATGTCGAAAGCATTGACGAGATTATATAATCAGTATTAAGGTTGATAGGTCGGATGAAGAATGAATGAGTTCATCCGATCTACCTATGTGATGTATTCTTTAAGGGAGGTGAGTTCATTGTCGAGCGAAAAGCAAGTAGAAGATGTGGTTGAAGAAGTTGAAAGTGTAGAAGAGGAAACAGAGACAGTTGAGGAAGAAACTCAAGAAACTGTAGATAATCCACTTCAACAACAAGTTGATGAATTAAAGCAACAGCTTGAAGAACAAGAGAATCGCTACTTACGTCTCCAAGCTGATTTCGATAACTTCCGTCGTCGTGTGCGTTTAGATACAGAAGCTGCTGAAAAGTATCGTGCACAAAGCTTAGTAACGGATATTTTACCAGCACTTGATAATTTTGAACGTGCTTTACAAGTTGAAGCAAACGATCAAACAAAAGCTGTTTTACAAGGAATGGAAATGGTCCACCGTCAATTAGTGGAAGCTCTTCAAAAAGAAGGAGTAGAAGCGATTAAGGCTGTAGGCCAAACATTTGATCCTTATGAACATCAAGCGGTGATGCAAGTAGAAGATGAGTCACATGAGTCAAATACTGTAGTCGAAGAATTCCAAAAAGGTTACAAGTTAAAGGATAAAGTGATTCGTCCATCAATGGTAAAAGTTAATCAATAATAAAGAAACTACATAAATTATTTAGGAGGTAGTAGTCAATGAGTAAGATCATCGGTATCGACTTAGGTACAACTAACTCATGTGTTGCTGTTTTAGAAGGCGGCGAACCAAAAGTTATTCCAAATCCAGAAGGAAATCGTACAACACCATCTGTTGTTGCGTTTAAAAATGGAGAGCGTCAAGTAGGGGAAGTAGCGAAGCGTCAAGCAATTACAAACCCTAATACAATTATCTCTATTAAACGTCATATGGGTACAGATTATAAAGTTGAGGTAGAAGGAAAAGATTATACACCTCAAGAACTTTCAGCTATTATTCTTCAAAACTTAAAAGCATCTGCAGAAGCTTACTTAGGTGAGGAAGTAACAAAAGCAGTTATTACGGTTCCTGCTTATTTTAATGATGCAGAGCGCCAAGCAACAAAGGATGCAGGTCGCATTGCAGGTCTTGAAGTAGAGCGTATCATTAACGAACCTACGGCAGCAGCGCTTGCTTACGGTTTAGATAAAACGGAAGAAGATCAAACAATTCTTGTATATGATCTTGGTGGCGGTACGTTTGACGTATCAATCTTAGAACTAGGTGATGGCGTATTTGAAGTTCGCGCTACAGCTGGTGACAACAGACTTGGTGGAGACGACTTTGACCAAGTGATCATTGATTATTTAGTTGCTGAGTTCAAAAAAGAAAATGGCATCGACTTATCAAAAGACAAAATGGCTCTTCAACGTTTAAAAGATGCAGCTGAAAAAGCGAAAAAAGATTTATCAGGTGTAACATCAACACAAATCTCTTTACCATTCATCACGGCTGGTGAAGCAGGACCTCTTCATTTAGAAGTATCATTATCACGCGCTAAATTTGAAGAGCTGTCTTCAACTCTTGTTGAGCGCACAATGGCACCTGTACGTCAAGCGTTAAAAGATGCGGGTATGTCAGCAAGTGAACTTGATAAAGTTATTTTAGTTGGTGGTTCAACACGTATCCCAGCGGTACAAGAAGCGATTAAAAAAGAAACGAACCAAGAGCCTCATAAAGGTGTAAATCCTGATGAAGTAGTTGCACTTGGTGCAGCAATTCAAGGTGGAGTATTAACAGGTGATGTAAAAGACGTTGTTTTACTTGACGTAACACCACTTTCACTTGGTATTGAAACAATGGGTGGCGTATTTACGAAGTTAATTGAGCGTAATACAACAATCCCAACAAGTAAATCTCAAGTATTCTCAACAGCTGCAGATAATCAAACAGCGGTTGATATTCATGTTCTACAAGGTGAGCGTCCAATGGCATCTGATAACAAAACTTTAGGTCGCTTCCAATTAACAGATATCCCACCAGCTCCACGTGGTGTACCACAAGTTGAAGTATCATTTGATATCGACAAAAATGGTATCGTAAATGTACGTGCAAAAGATCTTGGTACAAATAAAGAGCAAGCTATTACAATTAAATCTTCTACAGGTTTATCGGATGACGAAATTGACCGCATGGTAAAAGAAGCGGAAGAAAATGCTGATGCAGATAAACAACGTAAAGAAGAAGTAGAACTTCGCAATGAAGCTGATCAATTAGTGTTTACAACTGAGAAAACATTAAAAGATCTAGAAGGAAAAGTAGATGAAGCTGAAGTTGCAAAAGCGAATGAAGCAAAAGATGCTTTAAAAGCGGCAATTGAAAAGAACGACCTTGAAGAAATGAAAGCGAAAAAAGATGCGCTTCAAGAAATCGTACAACAGTTATCTGTGAAGCTTTATGAGCAAGCACAACAAGCGGCTCAAGCAGCACAAGGTGGCGAAGAAGGTCAAACAAAGCAAGATGATAATGTCGTAGACGCTGAGTTTGAAGAAGTAAACGACGATAAAAAATAATAAGAACGACAAAATGATGAGAGTGTGAGTATGCTCGATGTATAAAGTTCATTTTGGCGCTAGCTAGGATTGATAAAAAAGTCAAAGCCATTTTACCTTGGCTTTGGCTTTTTATCATCATGTTGAAAAAATAGGATGATCATAAGAAGGTGAAGAAGTAGTTGTAACTTTTATGTTGCGATGAAAAGATTAATAGTGATACAATAACCTTTATGTGAAACGATTCGGGAGTGAGTATTGATGAGTAAGCGGGATTACTATGAAGTACTCGGTTTGGGCAAAAACGCCGGGAAAGATGAGATCAAAAAAGCCTATCGCAAACTTTCAAAAAAATATCATCCAGATATTAATAAAGATGCGGATGCACCAGAGAAGTTTAAAGAAATTAAAGAAGCATATGAAGTATTAAGTGATGATCAAAAACGTGCTCATTACGATCAGTTTGGTCACACAGATCCAAATCAAGGATTTGGTGGAGGCTCTGACTTTGGTGGAGGCTTCGGTTTTGAAGATATTTTCAGCTCTATTTTTGGTGGTGGAGGCCGTCGAAGAGACCCTAATGCGCCAAGGCAAGGTGCTGACCTTCAATACACAATGAGTCTTTCTTTTGAAGAAGCTGTATTTGGAAAAGATACAACGATTGAAATTCCACGTGAAGAAACATGTGATACATGTAACGGAAGTGGAGCAAAACCTGGTACAAAAGTGAATACATGTTCACACTGTCAAGGTTCTGGTCAATTAAATGTCGAACAAAATACACCATTTGGACGTATTGTAAACCGTCGAGTGTGTCATTACTGTAATGGAACAGGTAAACAAATTACCGAAAAATGTAACACGTGTCATGGTGCTGGAAAGGTGACAAAAACGAAAAAGATTAGCGTGAAAATTCCAGCAGGTGTTGATGATGGTCAACAGTTACGCGTATCCGGTCAAGGTGAACCAGGTGTAAACGGAGGACCTGCGGGAGATTTATATGTTGTATTCCATGTAAGAGGTCATGAGTTCTTCGAACGTGATGGTGATGACATTTATTGTGAAATGCCACTTACGTTTGCACAAGCAACGCTAGGAGATGAAGTTGAAATCCCAACATTGCATGGGAAAGTAAAGTTGAAGATTCCGGCTGGTACGCAAACAGGAACAAAATTCCGCTTAAAAGGAAAAGGTGTTCCAAATGTACGTGGATATGGCCAAGGTGATCAACATGTTATTGTGAAGATTGTCACACCAACAAAACTATCCGAAAAACAAAAGCAACTTTTACGTGAATTTGCAGAGCTTAGTGGTCAAGGAACACCAGATGAGCAGCATGACTCCATCTTTGCAAAAGTAAAACGTGCTTTTAAAGGTGAGTAAACAAAAAATCATAACGATGCATACAGAAAGGAATGGAGTTGGTAGAGATGAAGTGGTCTGAAATTTGTATTCATACGACACAAGAAGCAATTGAACCAATCTCACATATTTTACATGAAGCAGGAGCTAGTGGTGTTGTGATTGAGGATCCGGAAGATTTAGTGAAGGACAGAGATACAAAGTTCGGCGAAATCTACCAACTCGATTCAAACGATTATCCTGAAGAAGGCGTTATTATCAAAGCATATGTACCAGTGAATAGCTTTTTAGGTGAAACCGTTGAGGGGATTAAAGAAGCGATTAATGGGTTACTTGTTTATGACTTTGATTTAGGAGCCAACAAAGTCACGATTAGTGAAGTCAATGAAGAGGAATGGGCAACAGCTTGGAAGAAATATTATCACCCTGTTAAGATTTCTGAACGCTTCACAATTGTTCCGACGTGGGAGACGTATGAACCAGTGAGTACGGATGAGTTAATTATTGAGTTGGACCCTGGAATGGCGTTTGGTACAGGAACTCATCCAACGACTGTCATGTCTTTGCAAGGGCTAGAACGTACAGTTAAACCTGGTGACACAGTTATAGATGTTGGAACTGGATCAGGTGTATTAAGTATCGGTGCAGGCTTATTAGGAGCTAAACATGTACAAGCGCTTGATTTAGATGAAGTAGCAGTTGCATCTGCACGTTTAAATATTAAGTTAAACAAAGTTCACGATGTAGTAACAGTGTCACAAAACAACTTGCTAGATAACGTTGAGGGTCCTGTTGATGTAGTCGTAGCTAACATTTTAGCTGAAGTGATTGTGCGCTTTGTTGATGATGTAGCACGTGTATTAAAGCCAAAGGGTGTATTTATTACGTCTGGTATTATTAGTGCTAAAAAGGATGAGGTAAAAGAGGCGCTAATCAAAGCAGGTTTTATTATTAAAGAAGTGACAGTTATGGAAGACTGGGTAGCTATTATTGCTCAAAAAGGTGAGTAACTTTTAACGTTTAAACGACATGAGAGTATAGGCTTTGGGTAAGTTTATCATTAGAGAGCTTTGTGAGGTGTGTTAAGTGGGGGTTTTGCTACTACACTTAACACATCTTATGTATTTCATGCAGGTTTACTTTACGATAGAGAAGGTGCAAAGATGCAACGCTATTTTCTAAAAAATAGTCAATTCCAACAGGAGCATGTCACAATTTCAGGAGACGATGCTCATCATATTGTCCGAGTGATGCGGATGTCTGAAGGTGATCAAGTCATTTGTTGCAACGAAAAAGGCGAATCATCCCTTTGTGAAATTCAAAATATTTCCGGTAACGAAGTTCAATTGTCTATTGTAGAATGGTTAAGTGAACAAAAGGAACTACCTATTGCTGTAACGATTGTGAACGGTCTGCCTAAAGGGGATAAATTAGAGCTCATTATTCAAAAGGGAACGGAATTGGGTGCTACAATGTTTGTCCCTTTTATTGCGGCTCGTTCGATTGTGAAATGGGACGACAAAAAAGGCAAAAAAAAGTTAGAGCGCTGGAATAAGATTTCAAAAGAAGCAGCCGAGCAATCTCATCGGACCGTTGTTCCACAAGTCCAAGATCCTGTTAGTTTGCAACAATTAATTCAGCTCAGTCGTTCATACGATTACAAAGTGGTAGCGTATGAAGAAGAAGCAAAAGCAGGAGAAACCACCAATCTCCATGCTACTCTCGCAAAAATGAACAAAGGAGAATCTCTCCTTGTTGTTATTGGACCAGAGGGTGGTTTAACAGAAAAAGAAGTAGTAGCGTTACAAGAAAATGATTTTATCTTATGTGGGTTTGGCCCCCGTATTTTACGAGCAGAAACAGCGCCGATGTACGTATTGGCAGCTGTTTCATATCAAACTGAAATGATGAGGTGATCTTATGCCAACAGTTGCTTTTCATACATTAGGCTGTAAAGTAAACCATTATGAAACAGAGGCGATTTGGCAGCTTTTTAAAGCTGAAGGCTACGATCGTGTAGACTTTGAAAAAACATCCGATGTGTATGTGATTAATACATGTACGGTGACAAATACAGGTGATAAAAAAAGTCGACAAGTGATTCGACGTGCAGTACGAAAAAACCCAGATGCGGTTATTTGTGTAACTGGTTGTTATGCTCAAACATCTCCAGCAGAAATTATGGCTATTCCTGGAGTAGACATTGTTGTTGGAACACAAGATCGTGTGAAAATGCTTGAATATATTGAGCAATATAAAACAGAGCGTCAACCAATTAATGGTGTAGGTAATATTATGAAGTCTCGTGTATATGAGGAATTAGACGTACCTGCGTTTACAGATCGTACGCGAGCTTCTCTTAAGATTCAAGAAGGCTGTAACAACTTCTGTACGTTCTGTATTATTCCATGGGCACGTGGATTAATGCGTTCGCGTGATCCGAAAGAGGTAGTTGTACAAGCTCAAAAATTAGTTGATGCTGGGTATAAAGAGATTGTTCTTACAGGTATTCATACAGGTGGATACGGTGAAGATATGAAAGATTATAACTTAGCTCAACTTCTACGTGATCTTGAAGAAAAAGTGGTCGGGTTAAAGCGTGTACGTATTTCTTCTATTGAAGCAAGTCAAATTACAGATGAAGTTATTGAAGTGTTAGACAAATCTAAAATTGTTGTTCGTCACTTACACATTCCGCTTCAATCAGGTTCTAATACCGTATTAAAGCGTATGCGCCGTAAATATACCATGGAATTTTTCGGTGAGCGATTAGATCGTTTGCGTGAAGCTCTTCCAGGCTTAGCGATTACGTCTGACGTTATTGTTGGTTTCCCAGGTGAAACAGAAGAGGAATTTATGGAAACGTACAACTTTATTAAAAAACATAAATTCTCTGAATTACACGTATTCCCGTATTCAAAACGTACAGGAACACCGGCAGCAAGAATGACAGATCAAATCGATGAAGAAGTAAAAAATGAACGTGTGCATCGTCTAATTGCTCTATCAGATCAATTAGCTAAAGAGTACGCTTCACAATTTGATGGAGAAGTACTTGAAGTGATTCCAGAAGAAGTATACAAAGAAGACCCAACAAGTGGTTTCTATATTGGTTATACAGACAATTACTTGAAAGTGAAATTTCAAGCAACAGAAGAAATGGTAGGAAAGCTTGTAAAAGTAAAGATTACAAAAGCAGGTTATCCATACAATGAAGGTGAATTTGTTCGAGTAATGGACGATGTTCCGGTTCCTGAAAGACTAAGTTCATAATTAAAAATGCTCGGTATGTATTTGAACATACCGAGCATTTTTATTAGATACAATTGACAAACTAACAATGTCGAAGGGTAAATTTTTCTCGTCATTTTTATTGTTTAGTGATATGATGAGAGAAGTACGGACAACTTGTGAAAATTGAAAGGAGAAACATAATGACACAGCATATTGCAAAAATGATTGACCATACAGCTTTAAAAGCAGATACAACAAAAGAGCAAATCGTACAGCTTTGTAAAGAAGCTAAAGAATACAATTTCGCTTCTGTGTGTGTAAATCCCACGTGGATTGAACTAGCTGCAGAATTATTAAAAGGTACAGATGTAAAAGTATGTACAGTTATCGGTTTCCCACTAGGTGCAAATACACCAGAAGTAAAAGCATTCGAAACAAAAGATGCTATTGAAAAGGGTGCAACAGAGGTTGATATGGTGATCAACATTGGAGCATTAAAAGATAACAATGACGAATTAGTAGAGCGTGACATCCGCGCTGTTGTTGAGGCAGCAAAAGGGAAAGCGTTAACAAAAGTTATTTTTGAAACATGTTTATTAACAGAAGAAGAAAAAGTAAGAGCTTGTGAGTTGTCAGTAAAAGCAGGCGCAGACTATGTGAAAACATCAACAGGTTTCTCAACAGGTGGGGCAACAGTTGAAGATATCGCACTTATGCGTAAAACTGTAGGTCCGGATATTGGAGTAAAAGCATCTGGTGGAGTGCGTAATGCTGAGCAAGCTCAAGCTGTTATTGACGCTGGAGCTACAAGAATTGGGGCAAGTGCAGGGATTGCAATTGTTAATGGCTTAACTGCAGACTCTGATTATTAATTGTTCAACTTATAAATGTTTTAGTCATAAAAAAGGTTTATGGAAAAAGTTCTTTTTCCATAAACCTTTTTCTTTATTTCTTTATCGAACCATTTCACCCCCGTGTACTTTAATAATAAATTTGGCTAATAAACTTGTGAGTGGCAGTGCTAAAAGAGAGCAAACGATGTTAAAAATTAAGCTGACGTGTGCAAGTTGTGCATCAGGAAATTGAGTGAGTTTAGTAGCAATCGTGCTGAATGCTTGTATAAATGGGAAAAAGAAGAGAACGCCAAATACATTTAACCACGCATGGGCGAATGCAGTTAATTTGCCTTCACGGCTTGAACCAATACTAGCAAGAAGAGCAGTAATGCATGTACCAATGTTTGCACCAAAGAGAATAGCAATACCAGCTGGAAGAGACAAAATGTTTTCATTTAAGAAGCTCATAATAATTCCGGTGGTAGCTGTGCTTGATTGGATGATGGCGGTGATAAAGGTCCCAATCCATAGTCCTAATAGTTCGCTTGTATTTGCTTGTTGAATAACACCTTCAATCGAAGGTAATTGCGAAAGGGGAACAGCTAAATGCTCAAATCCATTCATAGAGACGAAGATACACCCTAATCCAAATAGCATTGCACCCAGACATGAAATAAACACATTCGAAAATAGAAGTAAGATAGCACCTATCACTAACATAGGCACTACAAATTGATCGATAGGAAACGTAATGAGTTCAGTTGTAATTGTTGTACCAATATTTGTACCTAAAATAATACCAATCGATTGTCTAAATGTTAAATAACCTGTGGCAACGAGCCCGACAGTTAAGACCATAACAGCCGAACTGCTTTGTAAAATCGCCGTTACAAACGTTCCGATTAACATGCCTTGTAAAGGGTTTTTTGTCATTTGCATTAACCATTGTTTCATTTTATGTTTTGACACGTTGTATAAACCGGTACGTAGCACGGTCATTCCGAATATGAAAATGGCAATATAGACAGCAAAAAATGAAAGTACTTGAAGCATCCTTTTCACCTCTTCTTTTCATTTTTATAGACAAGTTATGTTAGATATGACTGAATCGCAAAATAAAGTAAAGAGCAATAAAATGGTTGAGTGTATTTGTTTTGTGAAAGCAGTTGACCTTGAGAGAGCATTATATTATAATTGCAAAAGACATGTCTTTGACATGTTATTGATTATGATGTAGTTGTTTTGTTCGGAGGGAGGGAATTAGAATGTCAAAAACAGTTGTTCGTAAAAACGAATCGCTTGAAGATGCTCTTCGTCGCTTCAAACGTACAGTATCTAAATCTGGTACTATTCAAGAAGCAAGAAAGCGCGAATTCTATGAAAAGCCTAGCGTAAAGCGTAAGAAAAAATCTGAAGCTGCTAGAAAACGCAAGTTCTAAAAGAGGGTGTATTTATGAGTCTTCTCGAGCGTTTAAACAACGATATGAAGCAAGCGATGAAAAACAAAGAAAAAGAGAAACTTACTGTGATTCGCATGGTAAAGGCATCTCTTCAAAATGAAGCTATTAAATTAGGTACTGACCTAACTGAAGCAGACGAGTTGACGGTTATTTCTCGCGAATTAAAACAACGTAAAGACTCCCTCCATGAATTTGAGAAAGCAGGTCGTCAAGATCTTGTTGATAAAATTCATTCTGAACTAGCTATCTTAGAAGCTTATGCGCCTAAGCAGCTAACTGAAGAAGAGTTAACAAACATTATTAATGAAACCATTGAAGAAGTGCAAGCTTCCTCTAAAGCAGATATGGGAAAAGTAATGGGAGCTCTTATGCCTAAAGTAAAAGGTAAAGCAGACGGTGCTCTTGTTAACAAGCTCGTTCTTCAACAATTAGCATAAAAAAACACCTTACATTTGTAAGGTGTTTTTTTATTTGAGATAGTCTGGAATAATATGTATATGGGAGAGTTTTAATTTCTAAAAGTACCTTGTGAGAACGACTATATCGTCTACCTATCGATGACTCAGTCAAATCATCTAGATTATTTACATAAACTTTTTAAAAAAATTGAAACTATTTGTGATGGAGGTCGTATATATAGTGACAATGATTTACAAGCTGAAGGAAGGAGGGAAAACGTGACGATTAAACGAGGCATATGGATTATTTCATTTGTAATGGCTTTTATTTTGCTTCTTCCTTTTCATTCAATATCCGCAGAAAAGCAAACGGTATACGTTATACCTGTAGAAGAAACAGTTGAAAAAGGATTGCTTGCATTTATTAATCGAAGCATTACGGAAGCAGAAGAGCAAGGGGCAGATCTTATTGTGCTAGATATTAATACCCCAGGTGGAGCTGTAGATGCTGCTTCGGAAATTGGGAAGCAATTAACATCGACCGAATTACCCGTTATTGCATTTGTAAATAAAAATGCATTATCAGCCGGTGCTTATATTGCCTTAAATGCAGATGAGATTTATATGACCCCTGGCTCAGCGATGGGCTCTGCAGCTGTCATTGACCAAGAAGGGAATGCAGCTGATCAAAAAGCACAATCGTATTGGTTGTCTGCCATGAAAAGTGCTGCTGAACAAAGTGGGAGAAATCCTGAATATGCATTAGCAATGGCTGATAAAGATATTGACTTACCAGATTTAGGAGCTGGAAAAGGAAAGTTGTTAACCTTAACGCCAGAGCAAGCATTACGTGTAAAGTACTCAGAAGGTACAGTTGCTAACTTAGATGAGTTATTACAACAAGTTGGTTATGCGAATGCCGAAGTCAAGACAATGGAAGTAACATTTGCTGAAAAGCTTGCTCGCTTTCTTACACATCCTGTTGTGGTACCAATTTTGCTTTCTATTGGAAGTTTAGGTCTCATTATTGAACTTTACACGCCTACCTTTGGATTGGCGGGCTCAATGGGAGTGGGGGCATTGCTGCTTTTCTTTTACGGACACCTTGTAGCTGGATTAGCGGGGATGGAGTCTATTATTTTGTTTTCTATAGGCATTTTGCTTGTTATTTTAGAGTTATTTGTCGCAGGAGGCATTCTTGGGATTATTGGATTAGGTGCAATTGTAGCAAGCTTCTTTATGGCAACAGATAACTACATGTTGATGGGGATTTCTTTGTTAATCGCGATTGTAGTTGCAATCGGAGGTGCGTTTGTAATGATGAAGTTTTTTGGCAAACGGTTATCAGCATTTAAAAAGATTGTCTTAAAGGATTCTATGAATACAGAATCAGGATATGTGTCAAATCATAATCGTAAAGAGTTACTAGGAAAAGAAGGTTTAACGATTACGCCGCTACGTCCTTCAGGAACTGTTTTAGTTGATGAAGAGTATATCGATGTTGTAACAGAAGGTAGTTATTTACCTAAAGATGTAAAAGTGAAAGTAGTAAAGGTAGAAGGGTCAAGAGTTGTGGTCAGAAAATTAACTGATCTAAAAAAATAAGGCAATATCTATAGGTGTTTACGTAACAACGTAACGTGTAAGGTGTTATGATTAAACTTTGTAAAACAATTAAAGGAGGAATAAGAAGAATGGAACCAGGTACATTATTGTTCTTTTTAGCAATTGGTTTAGGTGTGATTTTATTAGCTGTTTTCTTTACATTTGTCCCAGTCATGCTGTGGATTTCTGCATTAGCAGCAGGGGTGCGAATTAGTATCTTTACATTGGTTGGAATGAGATTACGACGAGTGATTCCGTCTCGTGTTGTAAATCCGTTGATTAAAGCAAGTAAAGCAGGATTAGATGTAAATATTAATCAGTTAGAGAGCCATTACTTAGCAGGTGGTAACGTCGACCGTGTCGTAAATGCGTTAATTGCAGCCCATCGTGCAAATATTGATTTAAGTTTTGAACGTTGTGCAGCAATCGATTTAGCAGGCCGTGATGTATTAGAAGCGGTACAAATGAGTGTTAATCCAAAAGTGATTGAAACGCCGTTTATTGCTGGTGTCGCGATGGATGGAATTGAAGTCAAAGCAAAAGCTCGTATTACCGTTCGTGCCAATATTGATCGTTTAGTCGGTGGTGCAGGTGAGGATACAGTTGTAGCACGTGTAGGGGAAGGGATTGTTAGTACAATCGGTTCGTCTATTGATCATAAAAAGGTATTAGAAAATCCAGACTTAATTTCTCAAACTGTTTTAGGAAAGGGACTAGATTCAGGGACTGCTTTTGAAATCTTGTCAATCGATATTGCCGACATTGATATTGGGAAAAATATTGGTGCTGAACTACAAACAGATCAAGCAGAGGCAGATAAAAACATTGCTCAAGCAAAAGCGGAAGAAAGAAGAGCGATGGCTGTTGCACAAGAACAAGAGATGCGTGCCAAAGTTGAAGAAATGCGTGCCAAAGTTGTGGAGGCAGAAGCGCAAGTACCACTCGCAATGGCAGAAGCGTTACGCTCAGGAAACATTGGCGTCATGGATTATATGAACATTAAAAACATCGATGCTGATACAGAAATGCGCGATTCAATTGGTAAATTAACAAACGACCAAGACGAAGAGAAGTAAAAAATGGTTAATTCAAAGGAGGAAGACTCCTGATGAACATAATTGAGTATGTAATCAATTTTTTATTGAGCAACATGTTTATTGTAGTGATTATTGGTGGGCTAATCTTAAATGTGTATCAGCGCTTTGTTGAACAATCAAAAGAAAGAAACAAAGCACCAGAACGACCTCGTGAGCAAAAAGACAACAAAGCACCACAACGTCCATTTCAACAACCGAACATTGATAGTCCTAAAAGAACAATGGCGGAAAAAGTTGAAGAACAAAAGCGCCAAATGGAAACACGTATAGACGACGTGAAAGGACAGAAAAATGTTCAAGAGTTACAAGAGAAGTTAGCAAGTTTAAAAGCAAAAGCCGCGCAAGCAAAAGCACGAAAAGAAGCGGTTGAACAAACAAGTTCTCAAAATATGGCTACTCGTACAATGGTGAATTCACCAAAGCGTACAAGTCGAAAAAACGTTGGTAGATTATCTATAAATGGAAAAAAAGCAGTAGAAGGTGTGATATGGTCAGAGATCCTTGGCCCACCAAAGTCGAAACGACAAATTTATAAAAGATAAATAGATGTGATACAATAACCCCCTTTCTCATAAATATGAGATGAAAGGGGGTTCTTTTTTATGGGCAAAACATGGAAAAACATGAAGCGATGGATTACAAATCATATGGAACTACCCGCTGATGTCTTAACAGATCTTCCTCGAATTACAATGGTTGGTCAAATTCATATATATATTGAAAACCACAAAGGGCTTCTTGCCTTTTCTGATACAGAAATACGAGTATTACTGAAACAAGGGCAGATGCTCGTTAAAGGAGAGGGTCTTGTGATTAAAGTTATTCTTCCAGAAGAACTAGTATTAGAAGGCAAAATTAACGAAGTGACGTATTTAGAACAGTAAAATCAAGGAGGAAGCAAATGAAAAACGAATGGACAAACTTTGTGACCGGAACAGTTGGCATTTCAATCAAAGGAAAGGGAATTGAACGGTTTCTAAATCAGTGTATTCGGCAGAACATTCATTTGTTGAACATAAAACGAGTCAATCATGAAAGTGTATCTGCAGAAATGTTATTAAAAGATTTATCAAAAGTTCGCGTGCTTATTCGAGACGCGGACTGTAAGCTTTATTTTAGAAGAAGACAAGGGTTACCGTTTGTTATGAAGCGAATGATTAAAAATGGTGGGTTTGTATTGGGGCTTGTGGCGTTTTTAACTATTTTAACGTTGCTTTCTAATATGGTCTGGCGAGTTGAAATTACCGGAGCTCAGCCTCATACCGAGCATGCAATTATGAAAGAACTTGAAGGAATGGGCGTAAAACAAGGGAGATTACAATTTTTACTTGATAGTCCTGAAATGATTCAGTATAAACTAACGAATAATATGAGTAACATCACTTGGGTAGGGGTAGAAGTGAAAGGAACATCTTATCATTTCCAAGTGGTTGAAAAAAATGAACCAAAAGCACAAGATCAATTATCACCTCAACATATTGTTGCAGGAAAAAAAGCAACCATTACAAATATGTTCATCGAAAAAGGACAACCACTTGTAAAAGTGAATGAGGTTGTAGAGCGTGGGCAGCCACTTGTATCAGGTTTGATTGGAAAAGAAGGGAATCAAAAAGTAATTGCAGCAAAAGGAAAAGTGTTTGGTGAAACATGGTACAAGTCTGAGGTAGTGATTCCGCTTAAAACAAAGTTTCAAGTGGTGACAGGTAATTCCTACGTGAAGCATTACTTTCACATTGGTCATTTAGGACTACCGATCTGGGGCTTTAAAAATGAAGAATACAAAACGAAAAAAATTGAAAGCGTAAAAAAACCGATTTACTTTTTAAAGTGGAAACTTCCAATTGCATATGAAACAATAACAGTACGAGAACAAGAAGAGATTGAACGAAACTATTCCGTTGTAGAGGCGGTTCAGCAAGGAATTAAAGATGGAAGAGAACAAGTCATGCTAAAGTTAGATGAAGATGGTAAAATAAAAGGTGAAAAAGTTTTGCACCAACGTGAGGACAATGGTAAAGTAAAATTATCAATACTTTACCAAGTTATAGAAAATATTGCAATTACTCAACCAATTATCCAAGGAGATTGAGGAATGTCAGAACAGCTAGTTACAATGAATTTACAACTTGAAGATTTAAACGAAGCAATTGCTTTATTTGGGGCACAAGATGCTCATCTAAAGCGCATTGAGGAAGAAACAGGTGTATCAATTGTAACACGTGGAGAAGCCGTAAGTTTGTCCGGTGAAGCTTCCTCTGTACAAAAAGTAGAAGAAATTCTAAAGAAACTCCTACATATTATCCGGAAGAATATTACAATCTCAGAGCGAGATGTTGTGTATGCGATTCAAATGGCGAAAGATGGATCGTTAGAATTCTTTGAGGATATATATGAAGAAGAAATCACGAAAAATGTAAAAGGTAAATCCATTCGTGTTAAAACGTTAGGACAACGTCAATATGTATCCGCAATTAAAAAGAATGATTTGATTTTCGGAATTGGTCCAGCAGGAACAGGGAAGACTTATCTGGCTGTTGTTATGGCTGTTAATGCGTTAAAAAACGGAATGGTACAGCGCATTATTTTAACGCGACCAGCTGTTGAAGCTGGTGAAAGTCTAGGGTTCTTACCAGGAGACTTAAAAGAAAAAGTAGATCCTTACTTGCGGCCTCTATATGACGCGCTTCATGATGTATTAGGTACAGAACATACACAGCGTTTAATTGAACGAGGAGTCATTGAGATTGCTCCCCTTGCTTATATGCGTGGTCGAACGTTGGATGATGCATTTGTCATTTTGGACGAAGCTCAAAATACGACACCAGCACAAATGAAGATGTTTTTAACGCGATTAGGGTTTGGGTCAAAGATGGTGATCACTGGAGATGTGTCGCAAGTAGACTTACCAAAAGGCGTTGAATCAGGACTGAAAGTGGTAAGTGATATTTTAAAAGGGGTAAATGGTATTTCTTTCATTCACTTAGAGCAATCAGATGTGGTTCGCCACCCTCTTGTGAGACGAATAGTAGAAGCTTATGAAAAAGCTTAATGAAAAAATCGGGCTGAGACAAATGGGGCAAAAAAGCCTGTTTGGCTCAGCATACAACATCCCTTGCCCCGAAATCCAGTAACATCAATGGATAAAGAGGCAAGGGATGTTGTATGTAAATCTACTTTTTTAAGTTTATTGACTGATGTTTTACCCTCATTTTTGTGTAAAAGGAGGACCTAACGTGTCGAAGTTTGGAATGATGAAACAAACAATGGCACAAATCGAACGACTTCGGCTCATCCAAATTGGTCTATATACGATACTAGGAGTAGTGTTGTATGCGTCTATGTATAGTAATGTAAAGCCAGAAGAATTAGATTTGCGTCTATTATCAATTTCCCCTCAAACCATTTATTCGCCTGTTACGATTGAAGATAAAGAAAGTACCGATAAAAAACGTCAAGAAGCGGAAGAGGCAGTCAAAGATGTTTACACGTTAAAAACGGAATATGCACAAAATAGGGTGGATTTAGTCGCATCTATTTTTAATGCAATTATTGAAACGAATGAAGACTTTGAGAAAAATGACAAGAATGGTATAGATGTAGAAGAATCTCTAAAAGCCAAAAGAGACATCTTATCTGATAAGTTACCATCAGATATTCAAAAAAGCCTTTCTTCAGATACCATTAATCAACTTTTGCAGTCTACGCCACAAGAGCTGTCAATTGCAAAAGATGCAGTTGTTACCGGTGTTCATCATGTCATGAAAGATCGAATTACTGTAAGTGAAGTGGAAAATAAAAAAGAACAAATTAAAAATCAATTAATCTATACAAATGTCAACAATTCACTAAAAGAATCCATGTATGAGATTGCGCAGTTTTCAATTATACCGAATGTCATTTATGATCCAAAGAAAACGGCTGAAAATAGGCAAGAAGCTGTTGAGCGTATTGAACCTGTAAGAATTAAACAAGGTCAAATTATTGTCGAAGAAAGTCAACTGATTACAGCTGATATTTATCGTCAATTGCAATTAGTTGGTTTATTAAATGATCAAACGTCTGTACAGCCATTTGTAGGGCTACTTTTACTGATCATCATTATGATTAGCTTTATAATGTATTATTTTAAAGATTTTAATGTGAAATCGTATCGAACGCTCTTGCTCTATGTCATTATTTTTACAATTACAATTGTACTGATGAAAGCATTAAGTTTATTTCAAGAGATGGAATTATCGGAAATTGGCTTTTTAATGCCTGTTGCCATTGGAGGATTACTTATTCGGATTTTAATTAATGAACGAATTGCAATTATTTCAAGTGTGATTTTTGCTATTTGTGGAAGTTTAATCTTTAACAGTGAAATGACAACTTCATTTAATATCCATGTGGGAACCTACTTTTTACTAGGTAGTATTGCAGGTATTTTATTTTTAAGCAAACAGCATAGACGTTCTCAGATTTTGCAGGCTGGCTTGTTTGTATCACTGGTCAATGTAGGGATTATCTTAGCTATGCAACTGATTAAAAATGGTCAATTAAGTACCGTGGAATTAAGTTATTATGGTATTATGGCAATCTCTTCTGGGATTGTTGCAGCTATTTTAACCATTGGATTACTTCCGTTCTTTGAAAGCGGATTTGGTATTTTATCAACAATGAAGCTTATTGAACTTTCTAGTCCTAATCATCCTTTGTTACGAAAAATTTTGACCGAAACGCCTGGAACATACCATCATAGTGTCATGGTGGCAAATTTATCAGAGTCAGCGTGTGAAACCATCGGTGCTAATGGATTGTTAGCACGTGTGGCAGCTTACTATCATGACATTGGAAAAACAAAAAGGCCTCAATACTTTATTGAAAATCAAATGAATATAAGCAACCCTCATGATAGGCTTACTCCAGAAGTAAGCAAAAATATTATTATTGCACATGCGACAGATGGAGCAACGATTTTACGTAAGCATAAATTACCGAAAGAAATTATTGATATAGCAGAACAACATCACGGAACAACATTACTGAAATACTTTTATTATAAAGCTGTCGAGGGAACAGAAGAGAAAGTAGACGAAAAGGATTATCGCTATCCTGGTCCAAAACCACAAACGAAAGAAGCAGCTGTTATTTGTATTGCTGATAGTGTAGAAGCAGCAGTTCGCTCAATGACCAATCCAACTCCTGAAAAAATAGAAGGGTTAGTCAGAAGTATTATTAAAGATCGACTACAAGATGAACAATTAAATGAATGCGATTTAACACTAAGAGAGCTTGAACTCATCGCAAAATCATTGTGTGAAACACTAAACGGTATTTTTCACTCTAGAATTGAATACCCAGATATGAAGAAAGAGAAGGTGGGAGTATGAATTTACTAATCGACTTTATTGATGAAACGAAAGAAGTCACAGTAGATCAACAAGAACAATTAGAAAAATTATTGCAAATGGCAGCAGAGGTAGAAGGCATAAAAGAAGAAGCAGAAGTATCTGTTACATTTGTAGACAATGATCGTATACAAGAAATTAACCGAGAGTATCGTAAAAAAGATAAACCTACTGATGTAATCTCGTTTGCGCTAGAAGAAATGGGTAAAGGAGAGCTTCAAATTATTGGACAAGAACTACCTCGTGTTTTAGGTGATATTATTATTTCTATTCCTAAAACACATGAACAAGCAGAAGAATATGGACATTCCTTTTTACGAGAGTTAGGTTTTCTAACTGTGCATGGCTTTTTACATTTGTTAGGATATGATCATGAAACAGAAGAACAAGAGAAAGAAATGTTTGGGAAGCAAAAAGAAATTCTAGATGCTTACGGTTTAAAGAGATAAAGATGAATACTAGGGTCAAAAGGCTTTTCAGAAGCTTTGGCTATGCATGGCAAGGAATCAGACATGTTATAAAGACAGAACAAAATATGCAAATTCACGTTCTTGTCTCCGTGCTTGTACTTGGAGCAAGTATTTACTTTCAAATTAGTTATTTTGAATGGATAACCATCATGGTGTTAATCGCCGGGATGTGGAGTTTAGAATTACTAAATACAGCAATTGAAAAAACGGTTGATTTAGTAACGGAAGAACATCATCCGTTAGCCAAAGTCGCAAAGGATGCAGCAGCTGGAGCTGTTTTGGTTTATGCAGTTGCTTCAGTGATTATCGGTTGTATCGTGTTTTTGAAATATATCTTTTAACAATGTTGTTGTTTGACAAGGTTTTTGATAAGATGTATTCACTTAAGAAAAGGTTTTTTTCTCACTTTTGAGGGTAATGATTTACAATAGATATGCTTTTTGTGAAAGGAAGAGACAAAATGGACAAGCAGATGTTAATGGAAGAAGCAAAGAAAGCAAGAGAATTTGCCTATGTACCTTACTCGAAGTTCAAAGTAGGAGCTGCGTTACTAACAAATGATGGAAAAGTGTACCATGGCTGTAATATCGAAAATGCTGCTTATAGCATGTGTAACTGTGCTGAACGTACGGCGTTATTTAAAGCGTATTCAGAAGGTGATACAACTTATGAGGCTATCGCTGTTGTAGCTGATACAAAGCGTCCTGTCCCACCTTGTGGAGCGTGTAGACAAGTCATTTCAGAGTTATGCTCAAAAGATATGAAAGTATATTTAACAAATTTACATGGAGATGTACAAGAGTTAACAGTTGGAGAATTGTTGCCAGGAGCATTTTCACCGGAGGATTTAAATGAGTAATAAAGAGTTCAAATCAGGTTTTGTTTCCATTATTGGAAGACCTAATGTAGGGAAATCAACATTTTTAAATCGTGTTATTGGCCAAAAAATCGCAATTATGAGTGACAAGCCGCAAACAACAAGAAATAAAATTCAAGGCGTGTATACAGAAGATGAAGCTCAAATCGTATTTATTGATACGCCAGGTATACATAAACCAAAGCATAAGCTTGGTGACTTCATGATGAAAGTTGCACAAAATACATTAAAAGAAGTAGACCTTGTATTATTTATGGTCAATGCTGTTGAAGGCTTTGGGCGTGGAGATGAGTTTATTATTGAACGGTTAAAAGAAACAAAGACGCCTGTTTTCTTAGTCATCAATAAAATAGATGAAATTCACCCTGATGAGTTGTTCAAGTTAATTGAAACATATAAAGATTTACACTCATTTGCAGAAATTATTCCTATTTCTGCTTTACAAGGAAACAATGTAGATCGCTTGTTAGATCAGATTAAAAAAGTGTTGCCGGAAGGACCACAATATTATCCGGCAGATCAAGTAACGGATCACCCTGAGCGATTTATTGTCGCGGAATTAATTCGCGAAAAAGTACTTCATTTAACGCGAGAAGAAATTCCACATTCCATCGCTGTGGTCATTGACTCGATGCAAACGAGAGAAAATGGTGCTGTGTACGTAGGCGCAACTATTGTTGTAGAAAGAGATTCACAAAAAGGAATTGTAATTGGCAAGCAAGGAAAGTTGCTCAAAGAAGTAGGACAGCGTGCTCGTGGCGATATTGAAGCTTTGCTTGGATCACGTGTTTTTCTTGAATTATGGGTGAAAGTACAAAAAGATTGGCGTAATCGTCTCACGCATCTAAGAGACTATGGATTTAAAGAAGACGAGTATTAAAATAAGATAAATTTTACAAAATTTGTTTTACATGATTTTTAGGTTGGAAGGTCATCATAAATATAAGGAATTGGAGTATGTATCTGATCGTCATGATTAGAAAGGTGGGGTTTTTTATGTTGGATTTTACCTGGAAAGTGTTTTCGAATACAGGTAATGTAGATACCTATCTTCTCTTTAAGGAGATTGAACAAGAAGGCTTTGAAACACCCGAAGCATATATCAATGAGGAGATTCAAAATCTCGATTTACCAATTTCTTGACCTTCCATCTGTTGGTAGGTGACCAAATTTGTTTAAAAAATGTGAAGGAATAGTCATTCGTACGAATGATTATGGTGAGTCTAACAAAGTTGTCACAATATACTCACGTGAGTTAGGAAAGGTAGGTCTCATGGCAAGAGGCGCTAAAAAGCCAAGTAGTCGTTTGTCTGCCTCCACTCAATTATTTACTTATGGTCATTTCTTTGTACAAGCAGGGTCAGGCATGGGAACTCTTCATCAAGGAGAGGTTATTTCTTCTATGAGAAGCATACGCGAAGACATTTTTTGTACCGCGTATGCTTCTTATATTATAGAATTGACGGATAAGGTTACTGAAAATAATAAGCCCAATCCGTTTTTGTTTGAGCTTTTATATCAAACGTTATCTTATATGAATGAAGGCTATGACCTAGATGTACTAACTTATATTTATGAAATGAAAATGTTAAATGCGTTAGGACTGTATCCATCATTAAACGAATGTGTATTTTGTCAGTCAAACGATGGCGTATTCGGCTTTTCAATTCGGGAAAATGGTTTGATTTGTCACCGTTGTGTAGAGAAAGATCCTTATCACTTAAGGGTAAGTCCAATTGCTATAAAACTAATTCGGTTGTTTTACTACATAGATTTACAAAGATTGGGATCCATCTCAGTCAAAGAAGAGACAAAAAGACAATTAAAACTAATGATTGATAGTTATTATGAAGAGTATTCTGGACTATTTTTGAAAACAAAGCGTTTTTTAAATCAAGTGGAAAAACTAAGAGAAACATTTAGTGAATCGAACAATTATAAAAAGCATTAGGTGGAAATGATTTCGACAGGTTGATATTCTTTACAAGATGTTAAAGTAAAATGATTACGTTTTTTAAGATAATATGGTATGATTTCATTTCAGAAACGCTGATGATTAACGTACAGCCGTCTCAAAAGGGGCGGTTTTTCCGCTTTGAATAAAAATTTTCTAATGATCCTATTTATGCGAGAAAATCGTACTACACGTAAGTAATAAAAAATATTTCTTTGTAATTTGCATCATTATTCTTTTACTTTTCTGAAAAAAGTATATAATGTTTTTAGAAATAGTATAACACATTGTAACTTTTTTACTTTGTAAGGTGGTGAGAACAATCGAACTAAATAAAAGGCAAGAGCAAATATTACAAATTGTCAAAGATTTAGGACCGATTACAGGGGAACACATTGCTGATAAGCTTAATTTAACTCGTGCAACATTAAGGCCTGATCTAGCTATATTGACAATGGCGGGTTACTTAGAGGCCAGACCCAGAGTAGGTTATTTCTATACGGGTAAAACGGGTGCGCAATTATTAACAGACAAAATCAAAAAAATACAGGTGCAAGAATATCAATCTATTCCAGTTGTCGTAAATGAGAATGTATCGGTCTATGATGCTATTTGTACGATGTTTTTAGAAGATGTCGGTACATTATTTGTAGTTGATGAGCATTCTGTGATCGTAGGAGTTTTATCAAGAAAAGACTTATTAAGAGCTAGTATCGGAAAACAAGAATTAACGTCAATCCCTGTGCATATTATTATGACGCGTATGCCGAACATTACATTTTGTAAAAAAGAAGACTTACTTATTGACATTGCGCAAATTTTAATCGAAAAGCAAATTGATGCGATTCCTGTTGTCAAAGAAGCAGAACATGGTTTTGAGGTAATTGGGCGCATTACGAAAACGAATATTACAAAATTATTAGTCGCATTGGCCAATGATGAGGTATTATAGAGTAAGTAATTCGATTATTTGGTATAAAAAATAAATGTTTTAAGATTTAAAAAAGGGGATGTGCAAATAGATGAACAACCCAATGATTTATGTGGTTTCAGATTCTGTAGGTGAAACAGCTGAGTTAGTTGTAAAAGCTGCATTAAGTCAGTTTACAATGTCAAATATGACAATTAAACGTGTACCGTATGTAGAGGATACGGCAACTTTAGCAGAAATTGTGTCAATTGCTAAATTAAATAATGCCATCATTGGCTTTACACTTGTGAAGCCGGACATGCGTCAGTTTCTAATTAATGAAGCTGAAAAGTCTGGTGTCGAAGTGTTAGATATTATTGGGCCTTTAATTGACCGCATTCAGCACTCATACCAGTTGCAACCACGCTTTGAGCCGGGAATGGTACGTAAATTAGATGAAGATTACTTCAAAAAGGTTGAAGCTATTGAATTTGCTGTTAAATATGATGATGGTCGTGATCCACGTGGGATTTTGCGTGCGGACATTGTTCTTTTAGGGGTATCACGTACATCAAAAACACCTTTATCACAGTTTTTAGCACACAAGCGATTAAAAGTAGCAAACGTACCGATCGTCCCAGAAGTAGAGCCACCGGAAGAGCTGTTTCAAGTTTCGCCTGAAAAATGCATCGGACTTATTATTAGCCCAAATAAGTTAAATAATATCCGTCGAGAAAGATTAAAATCACTAGGTTTAAATGATAAAGCAATTTATGCGAACATTAATCGCATTAAAGAAGAGCTTACATTCTTTGAAAGTGTTGTTGAAAAAATTGGTTGTCCAGTGATTGATGTGTCAAATAAAGCAGTTGAAGAAACAGCGGGTATTATCTTAAACCTTATCCAGCATCCTTCTTCGTAATGTTTTTACCGACAGTTGCATAGTAAATAAACCGTCCTCTACCACATTACTCTAACTTGTACATACGGTAAGGGGACGGTTTTTACCATTGTTAAAAAACGTTCATAAGGAAGAGCTTGATTCAGTATAGTATGGAAGTACATAACATTAATTAAAAACCAGTATTTTTGTCTAGAAAATCAGAATCATTTATATTATAATAAAAAATTGTGATAAAAAAGAATAGTTTTAGGTTTAGACTTTGTCTAGAACGAATAAACTATTTATATAAATGTCAAGTAAAGGGCGAAAAAAGTATTCGACAAACTCAATCTACACTAAATTACAAAATACTAGAAGGAATCTACGGAGGGATGTAGAATACAGAGTTATAGTGAGAGAAAGTTTAAAATTTTTGTCGATGCAGATGCATGTCCTGTCAAAAAAGAAATTGTTGAACTTGCACATACATATCGTACAGATCTATTATTCATCGCTTCGTACGCGCATGTTCAAAGTAATCCAATTGGCGGAGAGTGGAAATATGTTGATGCTGATAAAGAGGCGGTCGACTTATACATTGTCAATCATGCAAAGAGGCACGATATTGTCGTAACTCAAGATACAGCGTTGGCTAGTATTTTATTAAAGAGTGGTGTTTATGTCATTTCTCCACGTGGAAAGCAATATAGTGAAGAGGATATGAATACGGTGCTTTTTTTTCGATATGTTTCTGCAAAGGAGCGAAGGGCAGGACGTTATCCAAAAGGGCCTAAATCGTTCACAGAAGAAGATAGGCAACGCTTTAGAAAGTCTTTGAGTAGACTGTTGTCGAAACTTGCAGGAATTTAGCTTTTTATGAAGAATACTAAGAAAGACGGAGCTGTTATAATGACAAATCGAATCCCTGATGAAGTAATTGATCGTATTCGGCATTCGGTTGATATTGTCGATGTTATTAGTGATTATGTACAGCTGAAAAAGCAAGGACGAAATTATTTTGGTCTATGTCCGTTTCATGGAGAAAGTACACCTTCTTTTTCTGTATCACCCGAAAAACAAATTTATCATTGCTTTGGGTGTGGAGCAGGAGGAAATTCGTTTTCTTTTTTAATGGAATTAGAAGGATTGACATTTTTAGAAGCGGCGCAGCAGTTGGCTGATAAAGCTGACATTCCATTTGAACACGAAGTTCAACCCGAGGCATCTTTTAATGAACATAAACCAACTAATCGGATGGTTGAAGCTCATGAGCTTTTAAAGAAATTTTACCATCATTTATTAGTAAATACAAAAGAAGGCCAACAAGCATACGACTATTTAATGGAGCGAGGGTTTTCGCGAGAAACAATTGATGAATTTGAGATTGGTTTTTCGTTAGACTCGTGGGAGTTTATTACGAAGTTCCTCACAAAGCGTGGCTTTCAATTAACGGAGATGGAGAAGGCAGGCTTGTTAGCCAAGCGAGCAAAAGATGGCGCATTTTTTGACCGCTTTCGTGGACGAGTTATGTTTCCTATTGCTGACTTACAAGGTAAAACGATTGCCTTTTCTGGTCGTTTGTTAGAAAACATTGAAGGGCAACCAAAATATTTGAATAGCCCTGAAACCACGATCTTTAATAAAGGGAAAACCATTTATAATTTTCATCGAGCGAAAAAGCATATTCGTAAAAATCAACAAGTTCTATTGTTTGAAGGCTTTGCCGATGTCATATCTGCTGTGAAGGCTGGGTGTCCAAACTCAATTGCAACAATGGGGACAGCATTAACGGATGAACAAGCTAAAATTATTAGACGCAATGTTGAGTCTGTAGTCATTTGCTATGATTCAGATCATGCTGGAATAGAAGCTGCTTATAAAGCTGCTCATATCCTGACAAAATTCGGTTGCACAGTAAAAGTAGCTGTTATGCCTCAAGGGTATGATCCTGACGATTATATAAAAGAGCAGGGACCTGAGCGATTTAAAAATGAAGTGATTGATGGTAGCTTAACGTTGATGGCGTTTAAAATGCGTTATTTAAGAAGAGGCAAAAACCTTCAAAATGAAGCAGAGCAAATGCAATACATTGAAGCTGTCTTAAAGGAAATCAGCCAATTAACGAAAGCTGTGGAACAAGAACATTATTTGAGGCAATTGTCTCAGGAGTTTTCAATCTCTTTAGATGCTTTGCAACAGCAAAAAAGTCAGATGTCGAGCTTTTCAAGAAACAAAAAGGATAATGATGCTGGGAATAGAAATAATATAGCTAGACAACCTAGCTTTCAAAAAAGATTATTACCTGCATACCAAAATGCTGAACGATTGCTTATTGCTTATATGTTAAAGGACAGAGATGTTGCACATCGAATTCAAGAGTGGATTCAAGGGAATTTTAATATAGAAGAGCATCGAGCATTAGTGATGTACATTTATGCATTTTATGAAGAAGGATACGAACCGAATTTAAGCATATTTATGGAAAAGCTACCTGATGGAACATTAGCAAGGTTAGCTTCAGAAATTGCCATGCTATCTATCAATGAAGAACTATCAGAACAAGCTTTACATGATTATGTTCAACAAGTATTGACTCATCCAAAGCTGTTAGAGATAAAAGAAAAAGAAAAAGAAAAACATGAAGCGGAAAGACAAAAAGATTATTTGAAAGCTGCTTCAATTGCAATGGAAATTATTCAGTTGAAAAAAACTTTAAAAGCATGATTGTAATCATTGTTTCTTAAAATTTTGGAAGGAGGGGATCTGATGGCTGAAAAATCAGCTCATTCAAAAGAACTTGAATCCGAGTTAACGCTCGAACAAGTGAAAGATCAATTGACCGAAATAGGAAAAAAACGTGGTGTATTAACATACGAAGAAATTGCTGAGCGCATGGCAAACTTTGAAGTAGAATCAGATCAAATGGACGAGTATTACGAATTTCTTGGGGAGCAAGGTATTGAGGTTATGGGTGAATCGGAAACAAATGACAATGATCCAGATATCCAAGACTTATCCAAAGAAGAAGAATTCGATTTAAATGATTTAAGTGTACCTCCAGGTGTGAAAATCAATGATCCTGTTCGTATGTATTTAAAGGAAATTGGGCGTGTTGACTTATTATCTGCTGAAGAAGAGATTTCATTAGCTAAGCGTATTGAACAAGGTGATGAAGAAGCAAAACGTCGTTTAGCAGAAGCAAACTTACGTCTTGTTGTAAGTATTGCCAAACGCTATGTTGGTCGTGGAATGCTGTTTTTAGATTTAATTCAAGAAGGAAACATGGGTCTTATCAAAGCTGTTGAAAAGTTTGATTATCGAAAAGGCTACAAGTTTAGTACGTATGCAACGTGGTGGATTCGCCAAGCAATTACACGTGCCATTGCAGACCAAGCTAGAACAATTCGTATCCCGGTTCATATGGTTGAAACCATTAATAAACTAATTCGTGTACAGCGTCAATTGCTTCAAGATTTAGGACGTGAACCTTCTCCTGAAGAAATTGCGGAAGACATGGATCTAACACCAGATAAAGTACGTGAAATCTTAAAGATTGCACAAGAACCTGTATCTTTAGAAACTCCGATTGGTGAAGAAGACGATTCACATCTAGGAGATTTTATTGAGGATCAAGATGCAACTTCCCCTTCCGAACATGCAGCATATGAATTATTAAAAGAGCAGCTTGAAGATGTCTTAGATACACTAACAGATCGAGAAGAAAATGTTCTTCGCTTACGTTTCGGGTTAGATGATGGGCGTACACGTACGTTAGAAGAAGTAGGAAAAGTGTTCGGTGTCACCCGCGAACGTATCCGTCAAATTGAAGCGAAAGCTTTACGCAAATTACGTCATCCAAGTCGCAGTAAACGATTAAAAGACTTTCTAGAATAAACATTATATTTGGTTTGTTATTTACATGAAGTGGTTTACTCCTTATGATAGGGGTAAATCACTTTTTTTTGGAGTGAGACAAATGTCAAAGAATACAGATAAAAATAAATTAATTATAAATGAAATACAAATATGGAAAGAAAGTAAAATACTTCCTGAACATTATTGTGATTATTTATTGATGTTGTATACAAAAGGTGAGAGAGATGAAAATCAGTACGGCTCGTATAGCTGCTTAACACGTTTTAACAAGTTACATCTTTTGTTTATTTTGCTTTTTTTACCATTTGAACTACTTGTCATTTATTTTACTGAATTGTCATTCGTTTTGCAAATGGTCTTAAGTAGTATTTTTATCCTAATTAGCTTTTTAAGCAGTATTTTCTACCGTAAAGAAGGGGTGTTTTTACATACTGGATTAACGGTAAGTGCACTTTTACTATTAGTGCAATCCCATAAAATGGTGCAAATGTATTTTTATGATTCACCAGGTATAGTCAAGGTAGTAATCTTTATTCACTGCCTTCTTTGGTTAGCTTTGGGCAAAAAATTTCAGTTGTCTTATTTTATAATTGCTAGTGTAATTGGAATCGTTATCATCTTAATTTCACTTTTATTATAACACGAAATATTAAAATTGTTTTAAAAGTTGAGAAAATTAATAATTATACTATATAATTAGATTGTAAACGTATTCAGTACATTAGGGGGATGGCTATGAATTTCGATTTGACAACTGAACAAAAGATGATTCAACGAACGATTCGAGAGTTTGCTGAAGAAGTGGTAGCACCAGGGGCAGAACAGCGTGATAAGGAAAAAGCATTTCCGATTGAAGCGTTTAAGCAATTAAGTGAGCTTGGAATTATGGGTCTTCCTTTTCCTGAAGAGTACGGTGGTGGGGGAGCAGACACTGTAAGTTTTGCAATTGTTGTTGAAGAGTTGAGTCGTGCTTGTGGTTCGACGGGTATTACATACTCAGCACATGTTTCATTAGGGGGAGCTCCAATTTATTTATTTGGTACAGAGGAGCAAAAACAAAAGTATTTAACACCTTTATGTACAGGTGAGTCATTCGGAGCGTTCGGGTTAACGGAACCCAACGCTGGAAGTGATGCAGGTGGAACACAAACAGAAGCAATTGAAGATGGATCCGACTTTATTTTAAATGGTAGTAAGTGCTACATTACGAATGCAAGTTATGCGAAATTTTTAGCACTAACAGCTATTACTGGTCGAGATGGAGATAAGAAAGAAATCTCTGCAATTATCACCCCAACAGACGCACCAGGATTTACTGTAATCGATAATTATGAAAAAATGGGTCTACATGCTTCAAACACAACTGAATTAGTTTTAGAAGACGTGAGAGTGCCACAAGAGAATTTACTAGGAAAGCGTGGCGAAGGCTTTAAGCAATTCCTTGTTACGCTTGATGGTGGGCGAATTGGGATTGGAGCGATGGCGGTAGGAGTTGCTCAAGCAGCATATGAACGAGCATTGCAATATGCACAAGAGCGTAAACAGTTTGGTCGATCGTTGTCAACTTTCCAAGCGATTCAATTTAAATTAGCGGATATGGCAATGAAAATTGAGCTAGCTAGAAACATGGTGCATAAAGCAGCATGGTTAAAAGACCAAGGTCGTCCTTTTACGAAAGAAGCGTCTATGTGTAAATTATTTGCCTCTGAGATGTGTATGCAAGTAACGAGTGAGGCTGTTCAAATTCATGGTGGATATGGCTATATGAGAGAATATCAAGTTGAGAGATATATGCGTGATGCTAAGCTTTTAGAGATTGGCGAAGGAACATCTGAAATTCAGCGTATGGTAATTGCTAGACAAGTAGGTTGTTAACCTTATACTTACCATAAAAAATCGTAACCGCATACATATAGGGCGGTTACGATTTTTGTCTAATTGGTGAAATTGAAGATAATGTTAATAAAAGGCTTTCACTAACATCTATTTTGAAGTAAAATAGAGGGTGTTTATACTATGTGTTCATATTTATTAGTCACGGTCTATACATAAAAGGAGGTATAAAAATGAATCGAAATCCACTCGTACCATTTTTTCTAATTATGGTTTTTGGTGTTGGACTTATGTTTCTTCTTTCGTTCAATGGTCTTGATAACGCAAAGCAAATGGCTGACGAGGCAGAAGGCGGAAAAGAAACAGAAACAGCAGATGCAACACCAGAAGAGATTTATCAGCAGAGCTGTATTGGATGTCATGGGGACCAATATCAAGGTGGTGTCGGTCCAGCACTTAAGGGTGTTGGTGACAAGCTATCTCAAGAAGAAATTGCTGATATTGTTGTGAATGGTAAAGGCTCAATGCCAGGTGGTTTAGTTCCTGCAGAAAAAGCCGAGGAAATGGCAGCGTGGTTAGCTGAAATTAAATAGTTTCAAAGTGTGAAAGCCGGACAAGCTCTTCTGTAAATGGAAGGGCTTGTTTTTATATATTCATTTAAGTTTCTCAAACAGTAGAACACGTTAAAAATCGTTATTTAGACCCTTTGCCTCTTCCTGTAAAAATGAAATGTAGATACTCTTCTTGAAAGTGTTTTTTGGAACGTTTATCATAAGGAGATAAAATGAAAAATAGGTGAATGTATGAATGAATTAAAATTATCAAAACGTCTTGAAGAAGTAGTAAAATCAATTATTCCAAAATCCATGATTGCTGATATTGGCTCTGATCATGCCTATCTACCTTGTTATGCCTATCTAAATGGATATATAAAAGGTGCTATCGCTGGTGAAATTACAGATGGCCCGTTTCAATCTGCCCGTGAGCAAGTAAAGAAAACAGACTTAGAGCATGTCATTGAGGTACGAAAAGGAAATGGACTAGCCGTTATTTCACCGAATGAAGTGGATTGTATTACGATTGCAGGTATGGGTGGAAGTCTCATTCGAACCATTTTAGAAGAAGGTAAGGAAAAATTAGAAGGTGTCAAACGATTAGTATTACAACCTAATATTGGGGCTTCTAATATTCGAAAATGGTTAATTGACCACCAATGGGCTATTATAGATGAAAAAGTTTTAGAAGATGATGGGCGTATTTATGAGATCATTGTCGCAGAAAAAGGTAATCCCCTAGATGTATATGGTGGGAATGTTGAAGCAGGTCTGTTGCTAGGGCCTATCTTAATGAAACGTAAAAGTGATGTTTTTAAAAAGAAGTGGAACCACGAATTGAAGCACGCTGAACAGATTGTCGCGCAATTGAGTCAAGGAGCGGTATCTTCTGAAGGGAAGGTAAAGAAAGAGCGCTTTGAAAAAGACATTGTACTCATTAAGGAGGCGTTAAAATGAGTAAAGTACCTAATGGATTTGAAGTTATTCAAGCATTTGAGTCGTTTTCTCCAAAACATTTAGCGATGGAAGGAGACAAAATTGGGCTTCAAATCGGGACATTAAACAAAACGATAAGAAATGTCATGGTTACACTAGATGTACTTGAGGAAGTTGTGGATGAAGCAATTGAACGAAAAGTGGATTTAATTATTGCTCATCATCCACCCATCTTTCGACCGATGAAAAATATTGTGACGGATCAACCTTCAGGCCGTATCGTTGAAAAGTGTATCAAACATGATATAGCTGTGTATGCCGCTCATACTAATTTGGATATTGCTGAAGGTGGCGTAAACGACCTTTTAGCGGAGGCATTACAACTAACAAAAACAAAAGTGCTCGTTCCAACAGGTTCGGTGACACTAAAAAAACTAGTTGTGTTTGTTCCAAAAAGCCATGCAAATGAAGTAAGACAAGCAATGAGCAGGGCCGGTGCAGGTCATATTGGTAAGTATAGTGATTGTACATTTAATAGTGAAGGTACAGGAACGTTTTTGCCGTTAGAAGGAACAAATCCTTATATAGGAGAACAAGGCAAGGTGGAGCAAGTTGAGGAAGTACGCATTGAAACCATTATTCCAGTAGACATTCAACAGAAAGTTATTCAGGCTATGCAACAAGCGCATCCTTATGAAGAAGTCGCTTACGATGTTTATCCGCTTGATAATCAAGGAGAATCATACGGCCTCGGTAGAATTGGACAATTAGAGCACGAGATGACACTACGTGAGTTTGCTCAACATGTGAAAAAATGCTTAGATGTTGATGGTGTTCGCGTAGTAGGAGATTTAGATGATAAAGTGAGAAAAGTAGCTGTTCTTGGTGGAGACGGAAATAAGTATATTACCAATGCAAAGTTTCAAGGTGCAGATACGTATGTTACAGGAGACCTCTATTTTCACGTCGCTCACGATGCGATGATGATGGGATTGAATGTTGTTGATCCAGGTCATCATGTTGAAAAGGTGATGCGACAAGGTGTTGTTCGTGTATTAGAAAATATATTTAAAGAGAAGAACTTTGATTGTACTATTTTTGCATCAGAAGTAGATACTAATCCTTTTACATTCATGTGAAAAGGATGATTATTCGAACTAAAAAAGAAGCCGAATCCAAAGGTTATACACCTGATTCAGCTTCTTTTTTTATGACATTTTTTTTGCTTTTACTTTAGGTAAAATTTTTGAAAGCGGTACATTTCGCTCGCGCTTCCAAGTGGTTTCGTCTTCGTATTCAAATTGATCTAAGAACGAAATAACCTCTTTTGTAATAGGTGTTGGTGTAGATGCACCTGAGGTTACAGCCACTGTTTCTGCGCCTTTTAGCCACTCGATATCAAGTTCGGATAAGTCACTAATACGATAAGCTTTTGTGCCTGCAATTTGTTCTGATACTTGCGCTAGGCGATTTGAGTTATTACTTTTTGGATCTCCAACAACAATGGTTACATCAGCATCGCCAGCTTGCTCAGCCACTGCTTCTTGGCGAACTTGAGTAGCTAAACAAATTTCTTTATGAACTTCTGCATGAGGAAAACGTTCTTTTACCTTTTCCATTACATCAGCAACATCCCACTGGCTCATAGTTGTTTGGTTCGTCACAATGATTTTATTAGCTTTCACAGTTAGCTGTTCAACATCCGCTTCTTTTTCAATTAGATGGACAATATCCGGTGCAACTCCGAGGGCACCTTCAGGCTCAGGGTGTCCTTTTTTACCAATATAGATGACTTCATAGCCTTCTGCTTTTTTCTGACGGATTAGGTCGTGTGTTTTTGTTACATCAGGACAAGTTGCATCTAATGTTGTTAATCCTTTTTCTTTCGCACGTTTCTTTACTTCAGGTGATACGCCATGAGCAGTAAAGATAACAGTTCCACTGTTGATTTGATCAAGGATTTCAAGACGATTTGCTCCATCTAACGTTATAATTCCTTCTTCTTCAAACGCATCGGTCACATGTTTATTATGAACAATCATTCCAAGAATGTAGATCGGTCTAGGCAGTGATTTATCTAAAGCAGCGTTGCGTGCAATGACCATTGCGTCGACAACACCATAACAATAACCACGTGGTGCAATTTTCATTACTTTCATATAATAGCATCCTCCTCATTTTACTCTGAAGAGTAACAATAAACTCTTATCTATTATATAAAAGAGCATTGAATAATACAAAGATTAAATAATGTAGCTAGCCAATCGTGTGTAACACCTAATACATAAGCGGGAGACAAGAGCTTTGTAAGTTCTTGTCTCCCGCTTATGTAAGTAGAGTAATACGTTGTACTCTGAACTTGTTTCTTTAAATATAAAGCTTTGGTGTCGAAGAACCTTTCGAAGGTTGCACAGTGAACTCTTCTTCAAACGTTGCATCAGTGTTATCCATTGGTAACGTGCTGACGATACCTACTGGTGTTGTGTCTTGTTCTGTTTCGTTTGCGTCTTCTGTCACATCAACAGTTTCTGCTTCTAAAACCGTTTCTTCAGAATCATCGCTCGTTCTTAAGGCTTGATAAACTTTAATTAGCGAAGGAAGGTTTCGAACGAGTGGACCATATTGTTGAACCATGGGTCCCATTGATTCTGCTACTTTTAATACTCTTTGAATATTGCCCATCATCGAGCTAATAGAAGAAGGATTGGCTAGGTTTTGTAAGTTGCTTAACATCGAGGTCGATGTGCCAGGGTTCATCATTTGTTGCACTGGTGGTACGGCTCTACCTCCACCGAATATGCGTGATAATAAACCGCCTGGTCCTCTACTCATTCCTTGTGGGTTCATCATTTGCCTAGTTGGGTAAAATGATTGTTGTGGTGGAAAGCCTCTTTGAATATTTGGAGGAAATGGTGGTTGTCGCCTCATCAAAGGTAAGCACCCCCTTATCGTAATAAGATTCATTCATACTATGTTATGCGTGTGAAGCATAAAATGAAACTTATACTTTTTGTAAGTTTCATTCACAATGTATTTACTATATACTATGTGAAAATACAAAGTGCGTAACTTTGTTAGAAGAAATAAGAAGAAAGTGAGTCGGTTATCTCAATTATTATGAATGAGAAGTAGTCATAAAGGCTAAAATCGACTATAATGATATATTGTGCTAAAAAAATTGAACGTGAGCAAGAAAGATAAAGGAGAAGGTTATGAAAAAAACAAATTTTGAACGTTTTGAATTTCAACCGTTTTTAATAGATGCAATTAAACATTTAGGTTTTTATAAACCAACAGAGATCCAAGAGCGTCTAATTCCAACATTATTAAAGGGAGATAGTGCAATTGGACAGTCTCAAACAGGGACGGGTAAGACACATGCGTATTTGCTTCCACTTTTAGAAAAAGTAGATTCAAGCAAGCAAGAAGTACAAGTTGTCATTACAGCTCCTACGAGAGAGTTAGCTTCTCAGATTTATAAAGAAGTGTTAAAAGTCACTCAATTCTGTGAAGAAGACAAGCAAATAACGGCTCGTTGCTACATTGGTGGTACGGATAAACAACGTACGATTGAGAAGTTAAAAACGCAGCCACAAGTAGTTGTTGGAACGCCAGGTCGTATTAAAGATTTAGTACAAGAGAATGCATTGTTTGTTCATACAACATCATCATTAGTTGTTGATGAGGCGGATTTAATGCTTGATATGGGATTCATTGAAGATGTAGACATCGTGGCATCTAGTATGCCTGAAGAGCTACAAATTCTGGTCTTTTCTGCAACAATCCCTGAAAAATTAAAGCCATTCTTAAAAAAATACATGGCAAATCCTAAATATACACATGTTGCTCCAAAACAAGCAACAGCTGCAAAAATTGAGCATGTGCTAGTTCCAACTAGACATCGAAATAAGTTAACCCTCTTGCACAATATGTTGCTATCATATAATCCATATTTAGCGATTGTTTTTACAAATACGAAAAAAATGGCAGAAGAAGTAGCAACTAGCTTAGCGCAAAAAGGCTTACGCGTTGGCCGCATTCACGGAGATTTAGCACCACGTGAGCGTAAGAAAATGATGAAGCAAATTAGTGACTTAGAGTTTCAATATGTAGTAGCAACAGATTTAGCTGCACGTGGAATTGATATTGAAGGGGTCAGTCATGTTATTAACTTTGAGCTACCATCTGATTTAGATTTTTACATTCACCGTGTAGGACGTACAGCACGTGCTGGCTACTCAGGAATCGCTGCGACACTTTATGATTCAAGTGATGAAGATGCAATTGCAAGATTAGAGAAAATGGGAATCGAATTTGTAAATAAAGATTTACAAAAAGAAGAATGGATTAGCCTTGATGATCGTAATCGACGTAAAAACCGTCAAAAACAAGTAGATGAAGTCAGTGTACAAGCACAACGATTCATTCAAAAGCCTAAAAAAGTAAAGCCAGGTTACAAGCGCAAAAGACAAGAAGAAATTAATAAGTTTGTAAAGAGACAAAAGCGTACAAAGCGTAAATAATTAATCGGTTATCTTGTAGAAGAGACTATAAAATCCCTTGCTTTTACCATCCCGTTAAAGTGGATTGTAGGACAAGGGATTTTATGTAGTATGCTCTTAGTTTTGAATCTTGTTATTTGCTTATGGTAAGATAAGCATGTTTTTATTTGATTGTTATTTATGATAGATAGAGGTGTCAAAATGTTGAAAATCGGCTCTCATGTTTCAATGAGTGGAAAGAAAATGTTACTCGGAGCAAGTGAAGAAGCAGCTTCATACGGAGCAAATACATTTATGGTATACACAGGTGCTCCACAAAATACTCGTCGTAAAAAAATTGAAGACTTAAACATTGAAGCAGGACTCAAGCACATGATGGAACATGGCATGAGTGACATTATTGTTCATGCTCCTTATATTATTAATATTGGAAACACAACAAACCCAGCTACATTCGAATTAGGTATAGAATTTCTTGCATCTGAAATCCACCGTACAGCAGCCATTGGTGCAAAACAAATTGTGCTTCATCCAGGAGCGCATGTAGGAGCGGGAGCAGAAGTAGGGATTAAACGTATTATTGAAGGACTAAATGAAGTGCTAATACCTGAACAGGAAGTGCAAATTGCGTTAGAAACAATGGCCGGCAAAGGGTCTGAGTGCGGACGTAGCTTTGAAGAATTAGCTATGATCATTGATGGTGTTACACATAATGAAAAGTTATCGGTTTGCTTTGATACATGCCACGTTCATGATGCAGGATATGACATCGTCAATGATTTTGATGGAGTGTTAAATCAATTCGATAAAATCGTTGGAATTGACCGAATTAAAGTGTTACATGTGAACGATAGTAAGAACGTTTGTGGAGCAAAAAAAGATCGTCATGAAAACATTGGCTTTGGTCACATTGGTTTTGATGCACTTAACTACATTGTTCATCACGATTCTTTAACAAGTGTTCCTAAAATTTTAGAAACACCGTATGTAGGAGAAGATAAAAAGAACAAAAAGCCACCTTACAAACTAGAAATTGAGATGTTAAAAGCTAAAACATTTGATTCCACATTACAAGAAAAGTTAATGCAATAAAAAGGTTGAGCGAAAAAGAAACTAATAAGCTTTTTCGCTCAACCTTTTTTACATAAGCTGTTGAAACAGTTCGTTCACTTTCTTAGCAGTTTCGGGATTTGTCACTTGAGAAATTTTTTTGATGAGTTCTCGGCGTTCGGCTACATTATAAATGTCAATTGGTTTTTCTCTAATCACTGAAACTAATGCCTTTGCTTGTTGTTCTGTAAGGGCAATGTTGTATTGTTTACTATATTTAAGTAATTCTGTTACGTTAATGTTATTAACTTTATGATTCACTACTTTTTGAATGATGTTCATGGTGCGCCTCCTTATGATGTAGATATCACTTGAAAAGTCACGTATAAACATTATATGAAGGCACTAATATTTATGTGCTATAAAATCAGTTAGTTTACATTCTAAGCTGATTGTTGTATACTACATTATTGATTAAATCGTAACAATTCTGATGGATATAACAGGTCATTCATAAAGGTAGCAATGCAAGATGTATGGGCAACGAGATTCTTAGGAACCGTGGCCCATTCTCATTGTTTACATGAAAATTCAATTAAAAGAATGGTGAGGTAAATGAGCGAGAGCGTCATTGAAATCGAAAATGTATCTTTTCGTTATGATCGACAAGTGGTGTTAGAAGATATTAACCTTTCGATCCCAAAAGGTTCTTTCCTTGGTTTAGTAGGCCCAAATGGTTCTGGTAAATCGACACTAATTAAATGTATTTTAGGCTTACACAAGCCATATAAAGGGACAGTTCGATTATTCGGAAAAGACATTCAAAAATTTCGAGATAAAAGTCAAATTGGTTATGTATCACAAAAAGCAAATAGTTTTAATACAGGTTTTCCAGCCACTGTGTTTGAAGTAGTATCTACAGGATTGACATCAAAAATTGGTCTTTTCCGTTTTATGAATAGTGAGCATAAAAAGAAAGTACTAAAAGCAATCGAAGCAGTAGGAATGACTGAATTTGTCAATCGTAATATTGGTGAACTATCAGGAGGTCAACAACAACGTGTATTTATTGCAAGGGCACTTGTGAGTGAACCTGAACTTCTTATCTTAGATGAGCCAACGGTTGGGGTAGATAGCCAAAATGTACACAATTTTTACTCATTGCTGGAGTCTTTAAACAAAGATCATGGCATTACATTATTATTGGTGACGCATGATGTTGGAACAATTACAGAGAAAGTGACGCATGTAGCGTGCTTAAATAAACATCTTCATTTCCATGGAAAAGCAAAAGAGTTTGAACATTTATGCGAGCACGAGCTTTCAATGTTTTATGGCCACCATGTTCATGTTTTAACACATGATCATAACCACGGAGGTCAATTAGTATGATTAGCAGTTTGTTGCAGTTTGAATTTCTACGGAATGCCTTTTTAACAGGTATTTTAATTGGTTTTTTAGCGCCGTTATTAGGTGTATTCATTGTTGTTCGTCGACTTTCACTTATTGCAGATGCGCTAAGTCACGTAACACTTGCTGGTATTTCAGCTAGTTTGCTGTTAAGTCAAAAAATCCCTGCATTACAAGGTCTAAACCCTTTGTATTTAGGGATGGTGTTCTCTGTTGGTGGTTCTTTATTTATCGAGAAGCTAAGAGGCGTTTACAAACATTATCAAGAACTGGCAATTCCCATTATTTTATCGGGTGGAATTGGGTTAGGTGTTATTTTTATTTCTTTGGCAGAGGGCTTTAATAATGATTTATTTAATTATTTGTTTGGAAGTGTGAGTGCGGTAAGTCGTTCTGATTTATATACAATCACTGGGATAGCCGTCTTAGTATTAGGATTAATTGTTGCATTTTATAAAGAACTGTTTATTTTGTCATTTGATGAGGAGCATGCTTCTGCTTCAGGTGTGAAAGCGAAATGGATTCACTTTTTATTTGTTATTATGGTTGCGTTAGTCATTGCCGCCTCTATGCGTGTAGTCGGAATTTTATTAGTTTCTTCGTTAATGACACTACCAGTAGCAGCTAGTATTCGTCTAGCGACAGGATTTAAGCAAACGATCTTTTTGTCCGTCTTATTTGGAGAAATATCTGTACTTGGCGGATTATTCCTTTCTTATTACTTAGATTTAGCTCCAGGTGGTACAATTGTTATGATTGCTGTCTTGATTTTAATTATATCAATTGGTGTAAATAAAGGATGGGGTGGAAAAAGAAAATGAACTTATCAGAAGCCATTCATTTGTTGAAAAACGAAGGGTATAAGCATACGGGAAAACGCGAAGAAATGTTAGCGTTATTTTCGAAAACAAATAAATATTTAACGGCGAAAGACGTATTAGAGTATATGAAGGGTGATTACCCGGGTCTTAGTTTTGACACGATTTATCGTAACTTATCGCTTTTTGTTGATCTTGGAATTTTAGAAATGACAGAACTCTCAAGTGAAAAGCATTTTCGTTTTAAATGTGCCATGTCTGAGCATCATCATCACTTTATCTGCTTAGACTGTGGAAGAACAAAGGAAATCATTACGTGCCCAATGGAAAGTTTGAACGAAGACTTAAAAGGTTTTGATGTAACAGGTCATAAATTTGAAATATATGGAAAGTGCGATGAGTGCAATAAATAAGAGTGAGCATATGTGCTCACTCTTATTTGTGTTCCAGAAGCCAATTATTTACCCATTGTTTCGCTTCTATCCAATTATATACTCTTATGACGTTTTTAGGGATCGGATCGCGGTTATATGGAGTGTCAAATAAAATAACTGGAATCTGACATTCTTCACTAATATCGCAGGCGTTATCATGCTTATCCTCAAAGAAAATATCCACACCAAGACGCTTTGCTGTTTCTACTTTATAATGAGAGCCAATCAATTCGATATGATGAAATGACAAGTTTTGCTTTGTGAACCATTCCTTTGTGACATCTAATAATTTATCGTGACGCGCGCTAATGAAAAAGAGCTCATGTTCAGCTTGCCAATCACTAAGAACCTTTTTTGCATCTTGTGCAAGTGGAGCATTTGAGTAAATATGGGATTCGTTTTCTAAAAACCACTTTCCAAGTTCCTCTTGTGTCACACCGACAAACGGTGTAAGGTCATACTCCGTAATATCGTCTAGTGTTAAGTCTAACTGAAAGGATTCATTTAAATAGGGGATAAATGTAGTCGGACATGTTACTGTTCCGTCAATGTCGATTCCAAAACGTTTAGTCAAGTGTACGCACTCCTTCTAATCTTTTCGTTTTTAGTGTATCATATCTTTTTCACTTTGATGGAGTAAGAAAACATTAACATCTATATTTCTTTACAATTGATTCATACTATAAATGCTCCTTACAATGAAAGCGAGGGATAGCAATGGAGAATGAACGCCATAACAGAGAGTATGATGAAAAGAAATACGAGTCTGATTTTATGGAAGAAACAGCTGCTGAGGTAGCTGTACCTGTGCATCCACGTCATGAACGTATTGAGCGTGAACATGCACATGAACGTGAAGTTGTCGGAAGCGATGAAGGAAAAGGATATGGTCGATTAGCATTAATCTTATCCATTCTTTCGTTATTCTTTCTGCCAATTATTCTAGGTGCTGCTGGAATTATATTAGGATTTATCGCACGTAGAAAAGGGGCAACAACGCTTGGAGCATGGTCGATTGGTATTGGGGTTGTGTCAATATTAATTGGGACATTCATCTTACCGTTCTTTTAAGCATAAAAAAAATCTTGGCATTACGCCAAGATTTTTTTATGGTTGTTGTTCAGCTGCTTGTTTTGCGAAATGTTCTTCCGCAATTTTATCGATTTCTTTTTTCAGTTCTTCAACCATGACTTCTTCAGGTACTTTACGAACAATTTCTCCTTTGCGGAACAGAAGGCCTTCACCACGAGCACCAGCAATTCCGATATCTGCTTCACGAGCTTCTCCAGGTCCATTTACTGCACAACCTAAAACCGCTACTTTAATTGGTGCTTTAATTTTCGAAATATATTCTTCTACTTCGTTTGCGATGCTAATTAAGTCAATTTCAATACGACCACAAGTTGGACATGAAATCAATGTCGCTGCATTAGCAGCTAATCCAAATGATTTCAATAATTCACGTGCAACTTTTACTTCTTCTACAGGGTCTGCACTTAATGAAACACGAACTGTGTTTCCAATTCCTTTAGATAAAATAACGCCTAATCCAGCTGCACTTTTCACAGTTCCAGCAAACAGTGTTCCAGACTCGGTAATACCTAAATGTAAAGGATAGTCAAATGCTTTTGCGGCTTTTTCATATGCTTCAATAGCTAAGTTAACATCTGAAGCCTTCATCGAAACAATAATATCATGGAAGTCAAGATCTTCTAAGATTTTAATATGATGAAGAGCACTTTCGACCATTCCATCTGCCGTTGGATAGCCGTACTTTTCTAAAATGCGTTTTTCTAATGAACCTGCGTTAACACCAATTCGAATTGGAATACCTTTTGCTTTTGCAGCATTTACGACTGCTTCTACTTTCTCACGGCGTCCAATGTTACCAGGATTAATACGAATTTTATCTGCTCCACCTTCAATCGCTTTTAAAGCAAGGCGATAGTCGAAATGAATATCGACAACAAGCGGGATGTTAATACGCTTTTTAATTTCAGCAATTGCATTGGCTGCTCGCTCATCAGGACAAGCTACACGAACAATTTGGCAACCTGCTTCTTCAAGACGGTTAATCTCAGCAACTGTTGCTTCAATGTCATGTGTTTTTGTTGTTGTCATACTTTGAATAACGACTTCATTATTGCCCCCAATTGTTAAGTTTCCAACCTTAACAGGGCGTGTTTTAGTACGATGTATAATTTCACTCACGTGTTAATCTCTCCTTCGAAACGAAATCAAGAAATTGAATTCATTAATAGAATAACGTGTTATTGAGAAAATAACTAGTATAAAATCTTCACTGTTTTTATTTTATCAGTGATTGTATTTAACGTACAACTATTAAGGTTCCATTACTTGTAAGTTGGGAATTTATATTCTTTTCCGACTTGAATAGTTTCTGCTTCAATTTCATTTAACTCCTTAAAATCTTTCACGAGTTGATTAATGGGTACAGGAAGTGGACCTTTTAATTGTTGTTCCATAATAGACAGGACGGTATCTCCAGCACGTACTTTTACAATATTATACGATTTTGTGTTTTCGTCAACTGATTGCTTTGTCATATTCATCACTTCTTGAGCGGGTTGTTCTTCATAACTAGAAGGAATTGTTCCATGTTTAATATCGTAATGACAAATATATCCAATGAAGACAACAGCTGCTAACACTGATAATCGTTTCATTTGTATCCCCCTAAATCGTTCTATTTATTACACCATATGCTTGTCCAATTTAAACTATGAATAAGAATGGAGGACAATATAATGAGGGAAAAAGTAACAATTATGACTCTGGGGCTATTGCCGTTCATTATGGTATTAGGTAATTCAATGTTAATTCCGTTACTCCCAACGATTCAATCCTCGTTAAACTTAAGTACTTTTCAAACTGGGCTTATTTTAAGTTCTTTTTCAGTTCCAGCTGCATTGTTAATCCCATTTGTTGGAATAGCTTCAGATCGGTACGGGAGAAAGCGAATCATTATTCTGTCATTAGTCATTATGATAATTGGCAGTGTATATGCATGCGTAAGTGGTTTTTCAGTAGATCATGAGCAAGCATTTCAGTTATTAATGACAGGTAGAGTGTTGCAAGGGATAGGTGCAGCAGGTACAACGACGTTAGCGATGGTGCTAGCCGGTGATATCTTTCAAAATGAAAAGCGATCCAAGGTATTAGGGGTATTAGAAGTATATAACGGGGTAGGGAAGGTTATTTCTCCAATTCTAGGAGCAACCGCGGCTCTTATAACGTGGTATAGTGCTTTTTTTGTCTATCCGGTTGTTGCGCTCGTTGCTTTAATAGGAATTATTTTATGTGTAGGAGAATCAACAGAGGGCAAGGATGTTATGACATTTAACGTGTATATCCAAAAGGTACGAAAGGTGTTAAAGCGAGAGAAAAGTTGGCTTTTTCCGTTGTTTTCAATTGGGGGATTAGGGTTATTTCTATTGTTTGGCACATTGTATTATTTGTCATTTTTAATTGAAGAAACGTATCACATTGATGGATTCTTTAAAGGAACGGCTTTTGTATTTCCTTTAGGGGCAATGACTTTAACTTCTTATTGGACAGGGAAACGGATCAAGAACAATCACGAATTAATGAATCACTTGATGGTGTTGGGGTTATGTTTGCTGTTAATTATGTTTGCGCTATTGATTTTTCTTCATTCTTTATCGTTTATCATGTTTTTTTTAACCATTGCATTTGGAGGATTAGGTTTTGTACTTCCTTGTCTTAATATGTTCATTACTTCAAGTGTAAAAGATGAAGAGCGAGGCTTTGTTGTTTCGCTTTACGGTACGGTCCGTTTTATAGGGGTAGCGTTAGGGCCGATTGTTTTTGGTTATTGGATGCAAGATACGAAGCTGATGTTTATTTTTAGTTTTATGTTCCTTTGTAGTAGTGCAGGTTGGATAGGGTATGAAATGAGAATGTTTTCGAGGTTACCAATCTTTAGATCTAGAGAAGTGGGAAGGTAATATAGTTCTTTTTAACTAAAATTCACACTCTGTTTACAATCTCTTTACATCTATCTGTCATAATTTGTTGAGGATAGAAAATAGGGGGTTTACCATGAAGTTAAACATAAAGATCAAACATTGGCGTTTTTCTCAACAAAAAAAGAAAAAGAGTGTGTTAAAGATCAAAAAAAATGCAATGATTAAAAACCTGACGAATCACATTTCTTTACAAGTTCGGTTATTGATTCTTGTTTTATCTTTACTCATTCTTTCAACGAGTGTTGTTAGTTTTATTTCATATGGGAAATCAAAAGAAACAACCGTTCAAATTATCGAAAATCGACTAGAGCGAGAAGCGCAAACAACATATGAAATTTCTCAAAATTTAATGTATATGTATGTGAATGATGAAGAGAGTTTTATGAAGCAATTTAATCAATCAATAAAATCACAAGACGCTCAACTCACACAGGATGGATTAAAAGCACATTTTTTTTTGATTCAAAACAATAAAGTAAACCCTTTCTCAGTCAGTGTACATAGTCAATTAGCTTTTTCTAATGACACATTAAAGCAAGTGAACGATAAAAAGCATGGTGTTTTACATATCAATCAACAGCAAACGGCATATACCCTTGCCTTCAAAGAAATTCCAGAATTAAAAGGTATATTCTTAATTGCTGTTCCGTCAGAAAACTACTTAGGTACAATTCAACAGTTAGGTTTATTCATGGTAGCGGTGGTTGTCATAAGTGTAGCCATTACATCCGTAGTCGTTATATTTTTAGTGAGAAGTTTAACAAACCCATTAACTCAACTGCGCCTCACGATGAGAAAAGTGAGGGAAGGGGATTTAAGTCAACAAATAAATATCAAAACCTCTATACCGGAAATTGCATCACTTAGTAAAACGTTCAACTTAATGATTGATCACATGCGTACTATTTTGTCTCAAATCGATCAAACAACAAATGAGTTACATGAAACGGGAACAGAACTGCAGAAAGCTTCTCAAAGCTCTTTGTATTATAATGGTCAATTAGATGAGGCTATTTCCGTTGTGAAACATGGAGCTGAACAAACAGCGGCAAGCTCTGAGAGTAATATTCAAGTATTTCAATCAATGAAACGAGATATTCATTCCATTACCAATTATATGGATTCGATTGTTAACACAGCTGAGCAGATGAATGTAAAAGCATATGAAGGAGAACAAAGTATTTCAAATATTATCGATTCAATGACCACGTTTGAAAAAGAGTTTTTTGATATGACTGAAACGATGAAAGAAGTTGAACAACACTCAAGGTTAATTGCACGTATCGTGAGCTTAATCCAAGATTTTGCGGAACAAACAAAACTGTTAGCGTTAAATGCGACAATTGAAGCAGCTCGTGCCGGAGAAGCAGGAAGAGGCTTTGCGATTGTAGCGAATGAAGTTCGGAAATTGGCAGATCAATCAACGAATGCAACGGAAGAAATAAAAGAATTAATTACATCGATGGAAGATAGTTCATTGAAAGCCTCGGTAGAATTTAATGAGATGCTTCATAAGAGTAAATACAATGTAGAGGTTGCACAAAGATCGAAAATTACATTTAACCACTTACTAAAGGAAATTGGACATGTCAGTAATCAATTAACATTAGTGAAGGAGGAATGTAATGAATTGTACAATATGGTACCAGGAATGGAACAATCTGCAGAAAGCTTTGTTTCGGTGTCACAAGAAACATTAGCAAGTGCCGAACAAATGCTAGGAACTTCAAAAGAGCAAGTTGAACATGTAAATAACACCCATAAAATAGGTGTTCAATTAAGAGAGTTATCAATGTCCCTTACAGCCATTACTAGTCAATTTTATATCAAGAAAAAGTAAAATAAACAGGACTGTCACGTCATCCTCCACAAGGGGAAGAAAACGGACAGTCCTTTTTTACATGTTTGTTTTAGAGGCTTGCTTTCGGATAGGAACACGTTTAATGACGAAAACTAAAAACAGTAAGGTCACAAGCCAGTGAACAAGAAGACTGTAAGATACTTCAATTTGTAAGGCATCTGTTAAAGTAAATAAAATGGTCATAACTGTGCTACTGTAGGCTGACATCACCCAGACGTGTTTGTATGTAAGTGTACGGTTAAGTCCTTTTGCCATTCCTAAAGCTATAAAAGCAAGTAGGCTAATTTCAATAAACTTTACACTTGATGTGACTACATACAATAAACCAATCGCTAATGGAATAAGAATAGTCAGTAGTTGTTTAGCTTGGTCAAATAAAGTAACAAACCGTTCTTTTGTTAACCCATTCATTTGTAAAAGAGAGTAGCTATATGTTTGTGTATTGTGATTTGTTGTAATAAATAGATCATTTTGTAGAAAGCCAATTGCTTGGTTGTAACCGTTCGTATCCTCGGTCGTGATGGAACCTGTTGAGTCAAAAATAAAAGTGGTTTGGTTTTTTGATGTAATGAGTGGTTCGTCTAGTGATGAATCAAGAGTATCATTGTTAATTGTAAATTCATTTACGTCTGTTAATAATGTGGTTTTTGCTTGTTCATAACCAGTTACAATGGTTTGAGTAAGAAAGAATATCGTTGGTAATAATGAAAGAAATGCTAACAAGAATACATATAGTATGGTTTTTCCGATCCCCTGAAAACGTAACATGGCGACCACTTTTGGTGAGTATAAGCTATAAAATAATTGCTGAAATACGTTCACTATTTTCACTCCTTGTCTGTCTACTGTTCATTTTATCGAGAGGGCTAGATGAATACAAGAAGTTTTCAATACAAACAATAAATGAAAGAGCTGAGAAAAAATGTGAAGCTAATGTTAAGAAATTGTAAATGTTGAAATAAAAATATTTACATTAACTTCACTTTAAGTTAATAATGAAAAAGGACTTGTAGATATATGTCGAAAAAACATAGTTAGGGGTTGAATTTTTGTGGAACTTGATGTTCAAAAGATGATATTCGAATTCATTGGTGGCCTTGGGATTTTCCTATTCGGTATCAAGTTCATGGGCGATGGCTTGCAAAAATCAGCAGGTGATAAGCTCAGAGATATATTAGATCGTTTTACAACCAATCCGTTAATGGGTGTACTAGCCGGGATCATTGTAACAATTTTAATTCAAAGTAGTTCGGGAACCACTGTTATTACAGTAGGATTAGTTAGTGCCGGCTTTATGAATTTACGTCAAGCAATTGGTGTTATTATGGGAGCAAATATCGGAACAACGGTTACAGCTTTCATTATTGGAATTAAAGTTTCCGATTATGCATTGCCAATTTTAGCAGTTGGTGCTTTACTATTGTTCTTCTTTAAGAGTCCTAGAATCAATAACTTTGGCCAAATTGTGTTTGGGTTCGGAGCGTTATTCTTTGGGTTAGAATTAATGGGAGAAGGAATGAAGCCATTACGCTCATTACAAGCGTTCCAAGACTTAACAGTTAGCATGAGTGATAACCCAATTTTAGGTGTGTTAATTGGTACTGTATTTACAGTAATTGTTCAAAGTTCAAGTGCCACAATTGGTATTTTACAGGAGCTATTTGGACAAGGTGCAATAGACATTTATGCAGCGTTACCTGTTCTATTTGGTGACAACATTGGTACAACGATTACAGCAATCTTAGCATCCATCGGTGCAAGTGTAGCAGCAAGACGTGCAGCGTTAACACACGTTATGTTTAATGTCATTGGTACAACGCTTTTCTTAATTATCTTACCGCTTTATACAAAGTTAATCATTTATTTACAAGGTGTATTAAGCTTAAATCCAGAAATGACGATTGCGTTTGCACACGGTATTTTTAATACATCAAATACAATTATTCAATTCCCGTTCATCGGATTGCTTGCGTTAATTGTAACAAAGGTTATTCCGGGTGAAGATTCATTAGTGGAGTTTAAAGCGAAGCATTTAGATCCAGTGTTCATTCAACAGTCTCCATCGATTGCATTAGGTCAAGCGAAAGAAGAATTAATTCGTATGGGACAATTTGCAACAATTGGTCTAGATGAAGCTAATAAATATTTAAAAACAAAGCAACATAAACATGCTGAAATGGCACTGCAAGTTGAAGATGCCATTAACAACTTAGATCGTAAAATTACGGATTATCTTGTAATGCTTTCTTCAAGTTCTATGTCTGTATCTGAAAGTGAAGAGCATTCAATGTTCTTAGATTCAGCTCGTGATATTGAACGTATTGGAGATCACTTTGAAAACATTGTTGAGTTAGTGGATTATCAAATTGCAAACAAAGTGAAAATGACAGATGAAGCAAATGCAGATCTAGAAGAAATGTTTGAATTAACAATTTCAACTGTTAAAGAAGCAATGTCTGCTTTAGAAAACAATGATCGTGAAAAAGCAGTAAAAGTAATGCAAAAAGAAGATCAAATTGATAGCATGGAACGCACACTTCGTAAGCAACATATTATTCGTGTAAACGAAGGTTCATGTACAGGTTCAGCTGGTATCGTGTTTGTTGATATCATTAGTAACTTAGAGCGTATTGGTGACCATGCTGTGAATATTGCAGAAGCAGTATTGGGAGATCGTCATTCAAAAGCGAAGTAATTGCAAGAAGCCGCACTTTTTGAAGTGTGGCTTTCTTTTTTTATTTGAATCGATTTCATAATTGCTCTTTTAAAAAAAGCCAATAAAGCGCCTGTTCTCTAAAATCGATATTTTTTAATCTTTCATTTGAAGCTTAAGCAGTTTGTTGATTTGCCATTTCACCTTGTAATAAACGATTAATCCGATCTTTAGATGCATTGAATAAAAGCGTGATCAAGCTTAAATGCAGCTTCGCTTTCTTTCCGGTACGGTGTCTAACATTATTCAACTGAAAAAATTCTTTCAGATAGGCATTTACACGTTCAACAGCGGTTCGTTCGGCAAAAAGTGCTTTCCATTTTTTCGATCCTCTCGCAGGTACTGTATAACGCCTCAGATCGCTTTCGATTTTGAACTTAAATGTTTTCTGGCAAAGCGAATCCTTTGCGAGTGGACAATCGGCACATTCCTTCGGACGTGTGAATTTAATGGTTTTCCAATTTGGATCAAAGCTGTCATACCGATAGGCGTGCTCTCTGACACAGGTTGGGGCAAAGTGTTCATTGAACCCAGGCACTTCCTTTTCACGGCGCTTATTATAAGCGATAACAGATTGAGCATTTATCCGAAACAACTGTTGGTAGATCGCCGGCACATCATAACCTGCATCCATACAGCCAACTTGAATAGGAAGACCAAGCTTTTCAATCCCTTTTAACAAAGGGATCGCTGCTTTACTGTCATGCAGGCTGCCTGAACTCATCAGAGACTGAAAGATATACTGACTCTTTGTTCCAACTGCGAGATGTGCTTTATAACCGAACCAGTAAGCATTTTTCCCTTCACTGTTTTTCTTGACGCCCCACTGTGGCTCGATTGGGATATCAGAACGTAGTTCTTCATAAGTGGCATCCAGTTGTGCAGCGACTTCTTTTTCAAATAGCGTCTGATTCAGTTCAGCTTCTTTCTTTAATTGATCAAACACAGCCTGTTCTTCTTTTGTTTTACGGCCGCGCTTCTTTGGTTCAGACTTTGGCTTTTCTTCTTTCGCTGGTGCCTGATCACGTGCTTCAAAGTGAGAGGCATCAATCGCTACATTTTCATCCGTGATAAATTCTTCGGTAAATGCCTGAAGAATCATGGCGTCATTTTCCTGATCAAATACATCGGAAACTGATAGTTTTTGAATCATTCTTGAATAAGATGCTTCAGGTGGGACGTGATCAGAAATCAAAAAGCCGCAATTCAAACGAAACAGAATATCATATTTTAAACGTTTTAATAAATCTTTAATCGTCGGAATACGCTCGACCAGCCTAACGATTAAAGAACAGACCATGGCAGGATAATTCAGTTCTACCGGGGCACCGCGCCACGATTTCTTTGAAACAACAGCGACGATTTTCTCAAGATCCAGCGCCGAAAAAATGGCTTCGTATCGTTGGGTAGGTTCCAGGTCATATAATTCCTGGATGCCAAACAGGCTCACTTGTCTTATAATAGGCATAAGGGGATTTCCTCCAGTCTGAGTTTGTTTCGTCGCTTACTCTTTTCGACTGTTTGGGGAGGTTCTCCTTTTTTATGCGCTAAAACCCTTAAGAGTGTTGGGCTGAGAATTATGAAATTCATTCATTTACGATAAAATAATAAAAGATCGAAAATATAGGAGTGGCTAAAGAGTAATGGACATCGTGTATTGGAGCTTGATTATTATTGCGTTTATCATCTCGTTCGTAGGGGTGGTTTATCCGATTATTCCAAGTGTGTTATTTATTGCTGTAGGTTTTATTTTATATGGCGTTTTTTATACATTTGGAGAGTTTTCAATTCTATTTTGGATTATACAAGGTTTGTTAATCGTAGCTTTGTTTGCTGCTGATTATGTGGCCAATTTAATGGGTGTTAAAAAGTTTGGTGGAACAAAAGCGGGTATATGGGGAAGTACAATTGGTTTATTGGTGGGTCCTTTTGTTATTCCTGTTCTTGGAATTATTATTGGCCCTTTTATTGGTGCGGTGTTAGGAGAATTACTCGTTCATAAAACATCCTTTCAACAAGCGTTAAAAATTGGGTTCGGTTCTCTTGTCGGTTTCTTTAGTGGTGCAATTACAAAAGGGGTTATTCAATTATTTATGATTGGGTATTTTTTATATGCTGTTCTTTAAGAGATTGTATTGACACGGTAGCGGAATCATGATAAAGTTTCTATGTCGTTAGTTATTGTTTCATTGTTCCACAGTAGCTCAGTGGTAGAGCAATCGGCTGTTAACCGATTGGTCGCAGGTTCGAGTCCTGCCTGTGGAGCCATGGCGGTGTAGCTCAGCTGGCTAGAGCGTACGGTTCATACCCGTGAGGTCGGGGGTTCGATCCCCTCCGCCGCTACCAAATACATATATAGTTTTTCATTCCACAGTAGCTCAGTGGTAGAGCAATCGGCTGTTAACCGATTGGTCGTAGGTTCGAGTCCTACCTGTGGAGCCAGTGGACCCTTAGCTCAGCTGGTTAGAGCAGACGGCTCATAACCGTCCGGTCGCAGGTTCGAGTCCTGCAGGGTCCACCAGTAATGAAAAACAGTACACGGAGGAATACCCAAGTCCGGCTGAAGGGATCGGTCTTGAAAACCGACAGGGGTGTTAAAGCCCGCGGGGGTTCGAATCCCTCTTCCTCCGCCATACATATACATTCAAGCTTCCTTATTATAATAAGGAAGCTTTTTTATGTTTATCTCGAATAGAAGAAGGGAAAACGGTAATTATATAGAAGTAATTAAATGCTTTTTCATTGAAAGAGTAGGGTAAATTTGCTAATCTTAAATTATTGGTGCTTTGCACCATGTATTCAGTCTACATATTTTAAAGGAGGAATTTTCATGGCATACGAATTACCACAATTACCTTATGCATATGATGCACTAGAGCCGCATATCGACAAGGAAACAATGAACATTCACCACACGAAACATCATAACACATATGTAACAAACTTAAACGCTGCAGTAGAAGGCAAAGCTGACTTAGCAAGCAAAAGTGTGGAAGAATTAATTGCTGACTTAGATGCACTTCCAGAAGATATTCGTACAGCAGTACGTAATAACGGTGGAGGCCATGCTAATCACTCTTTATTCTGGACAATTTTATGTCCGAATGGTGGCGGTGAACCAACTGGTGAATTAGCAGATGCAATTAACAGCAAATTCGGAAGCTATGACAATTTCAAAGCAGAGTTTGCAAAAGCTGCTACAACTCGCTTTGGTTCTGGTTGGGCTTGGTTAATCGTCAACAACGGCGAGTTAGAAATTACAAGCACTGCAAACCAAGATAGCCCATTAATGGAAGGTAAAACACCAGTTCTTGGCTTAGACGTTTGGGAGCATGCTTACTACTTAAACTACCAAAATCGTCGTCCAGACTACATTTCAGCTTTCTTTAATGTAGTAAAATGGGATGAAGTGGCAAAACGTTACGCAGAAGCGAAATAATAAGAATCTGACCAGAGAAGGAGTGTATTCCTTTTCTGGTTTTTTCATTATGTACATAACTCCTTTTCTTTTTGACACACTAGGTGATAGAAGAGAAAAGGAGTTTTTTACATGCCTTTATTAAAAAAAGTCGTTGGAGATGTAGAAGTTAATAAAGATTTAGTATTACTCTTATTAATTGGTGGGCTATATGCTCTATCCATTTCAATATCTAATTCATTTGTAAACGTTTATTTGTGGAAGCAATCAGGAGAATTTTCTGATCTTGCTATTTATAACTTAGCGGTTGTGGTGTTACAACCCATTACATTTATCGTAGCAGGAAAATGGGCTAAGAAAATTGATCGAGTCATTGTGTTAAGACTGGGTGTTTCTTTTTTAGCTGTTTTTTATTTAGTCGTCTTGTTTGTTGGAACAAATGCGTCTAAGGTGCTAGTCATTTTAGGAGCGTTGTTAGGGATAGGGTATGGATTTTACTGGTTAGCTTTTAATGTTCTAACATTTGAAATTACGGAACCTGATACACGAGATTTTTTCAATGGATTTCTCGGTGTTCTCAATTCATTCGCTGGCATGATTGGGCCATTGGGAGCAGGTTTGGTGATTTCGACCTTTTATGAGTACATCGGTTATCGAATTGTCTTTGGTTTTTCACTTGCTTTATTTGTCAGTGCTGTGATTCTAAGTTTGTTTCTTCAAAGAAGGCCAGCAGAAGGACAGTATATGTTCAAACAAGTATTGGCTGAGCGAAAACATAATAAGGACTGGCGTCGTATTTTAAATGCTCACTTCTTTCAAGGGTTGCGTGAAGGTACATTCATTTTCGTTGTATCGGTTCTTGTGTTTATTACAACAGATAGTGAATTGGCTCTTGGTACATTTGGGCTTGTAAACTCTGCTGTAGCCTTTGTTGGATATTATGTTGCTTCAAGGTTTATTAAAAAAGAACATCGATTAAAGTTTATTTTAATAGGCGGTATAATCTTATATGGATCTGTCTTTTTGTTAATTTTTGAACTGTCCTATGCAAAACTGATTTTGTATGCGATTTGCATCGCAATTGCTTATCCTATTTTGCTTGTACCTTATATGTCATTAACTTATGATGTCATTGGAAGAGTAAAGGATATTGTTCAAAAGCGGATTGAATACATTGTTGTGAGAGAGTTGTTCTTAAACATTGGTCGAATTGTCTCTATTTCATCTTTTTTAATAGCAGTTACTTTCTTTGATGAACAAAGAAGTATTCCTATTTTATTATCCATTATTGGAATTGGTCATAGTGTTATTTACTTTTGTGTCAAACGAATTCCTCAACATGTTGGTGTGAAAGAAGAGGAAGGACAAAAACCTGTCACTCCTCCAACTTTAAATGAAGGCGATGGAGAATCTCCAGCATGAAGGATTGAAGTTTGTCGGGTGAAAGGATAAACATTTTTTACTATAGAAATCTTCGTTCATTTCTTTTACAATAATAGTTGAGCATGGGATTAGTTAAAAATGTTTTTTTGAGCAGAGCTTTCAAAGTTAGCTCTTTTCAATTTCTTTAAACATTAACAAATGATTTTTCACTAGCAACAAAGTGTGTGAAAGTGATTTAACAATAAATCTTTAAATGTATTTAATAAGAATGGAAGTTAAATAAAGATGGAACGTTGCATCATTCCTTTTGTAATGGAATGGTGTTTACGTTCCTTTTTGCATGATGGACACACTTGGTTATTATTGGATGTGTATTTACAGAGTTCTTACTTTACGAGCAGAAAATAACGTGATATGAATGATTTAGTATCATAAAGTGTAGGTGTTTAAATGAAAAAGAAAAGGAAGAAAAGAACGCATGTGCCGTTTCGGTTGAATTTGTTGTTTTTTGTTGTGTTTTTATTATTCTCTGTTCTGATTTTGCGTTTAGGTCTTGTGCAAATTGTTTATGGAGAAAACTTTCAAAGGGAAGTAGAAAAAACAGAAGATGTAAAAATTAACACGCCTGTTCCACGGGGGCGGATTTACGATCGTTACAATCGTGTCATTGTTGATAATGCACCGTTAAATGCGATTACATATACGCGTTTTCAAGGAACAAACGCAGAAGAACGCCTAGAGGTTGCTAAAAAGTTAGCCAAACTCATTTACGTTCCGCTGTCTGCAGAATTTATTGACATCAAAGGTTCGGGTGATCGAGAAATTAGACAAAAAGAAGTACGATTAACAGAACGAGATCTAAAAGATTACTGGATTTTAACTCGTCCAAAAAAAGCTGAAAAGAAGATTACGAAAGAAGATCGTGATTTGCTTGAAAAGGGCGAACTAACAGATCAAGAGGTATATGATCGCCAACTAAGTCGCATTACGAAAAAAGATTTACTAGAGCTTCAAGATGAAGTGAAAGTGATTGCAATTAAAAGGCAAATGGAAGCGGGGTATGCTCTGACGCCACAAATTATTAAAAGTGGTGTAACAAAAGAAGAGTTTGCTGTTGTCAGTGAAAACTTAGAGCAACTACCAGGTGTTGACACGACAACATACTGGGAACGTTTTTATCCAGAGGACCGTACTCTTCGTACGTTGTTAGGAAACGTTTCGTCTGCAAACGAAGGGTTGCCTCGTGATCGAATTGATTATTACTTATCAAGAGGATATAACCGCAATGATCGTGTTGGAACAAGTTATCTTGAAAAGCAATACGAACATGTATTAAGTGGTCAAAAAGCGCAAGTGAGACATGTGACAAATAAGGATGGAAGCTTGTTAGAGACGATTCAAGTTTCAGAAGGTCAACGAGGTAGTGACTTAGTTTTAACAATTGATGTGGAGCTACAAAAAGAAGTAGAAAAAGTATTAGAGGAAGAGTTATTAAAAACAAAACGCAAGCCGGGCACACAGCATCTAGATCGTGCCTTCGTCGTGTTAATGGACCCTCGCACTGGAGAAATTCTTACGATGGCTGGTAAGCAATATACCATTGATAACACAACAGGAAGACCGAAGATTGATGATTTTGCTTTGGGCAATATTTCAAGTTCTTACACGATGGGATCGGTTGTCAAGGGAGCCACCATTTTAGCTGGTTTTGATTCCGGAGCGATTTCACCAGGAGATGTGTTTGTCGATCAGCCATTAAAGTTTGCTGGAACGAAAGAGAAAAAATCGGTTCGTAATTTTGGTGCTATTAACGATTTAACAGCTTTACAACGCTCATCGAATGTTTATATGTTCAGAACGGTGATGGAGATGGCGGATGTTAAGTATCGTCAAAATGGAACGTTACCGATTAAACCATCTACATTTGCTCAATTACGCTCTTATTATAGTCAGTTTGGACTCGGTATCTCTACTGGAATTGAACTTGATAATGAATCAACTGGTTTTCAAGGTGGCAGTGATATCCCTGGTACCGCACTAGACTTAGCCATTGGACAGTATGATACGTATACACCCTTGCAGTTAGTGCAATATGTATCGACCATTGCAAATGGTGGTTATCGTATTAAGCCACAAATTGTCAAGGAAGTGCGAGAGCCTACAATTCGTGAAGAAGAAATTGGTGGTGTACAGCACTCATTTGAGCCAGAAGTGTTAAACCGAGTAACAATGAGTACAGAAGAAATTAAACGTGTGCAAGAAGGATTTAGACAAGTAATGCAATCTCAAAATGGAACAGCTTACGGTGCTTTTGCGAATGCGCCTTATAAACCGGCTGGAAAAACAGGGACAGCAGAAGCATTCGTTCCAAATAAAGTGAAAGGGGCCAAACCAATTGAAGTCCGTAACTCGACGTTAGTTGGATATGCTCCTTACGACAACCCAGAAGTGGCTTTTGCCGTTGTTGTTCCTTCAGCTTACACACCTAACAGTTCTCATAGTATGAGTCGAGATGTGGGAAGAGCAGCTTTAGATGCATACTTTGATTTGAAGAAACAAGGCGAAGAAGAAGTCATAGAACAAGAAGAGCAAGAAGAATTGCAAAACCTAGAAGAATAGAAAACGAAAAGCGTGGAAGCTCAAGGTGGCTTCCATGCTTTTTTTATGTATGAACTTATAAATAAAACAAAAGATAATAGTGTGTCCTTTTATGTTGTAGATTTATAAGACAAATTTTGCGCCTTTACAAAAGCTTAACATGTGATTAAAACAGCATTAATAGTTAAGCTTTATTCTATAACTCGTAGGACAAAACAACCAAATGTCGTAGGGGGAATTAAAGAATGAAAAGCTTTAAGTTTCTAGCATTATCAGTCATGATCGGAGCAGTATTAGCATTTACAACTGCATGTGGTCAATCTAACGGAGGTAACGGAGCATCTGGACAAGAGCAAGAACAGTCTGGGGAAGAAAACAAACAATTAGAAGGTAACGTTGCAATTGACGGATCATCGACTGTTTATCCAATTATGGAGGCAATTGGTGAAGAATACATGGCTACACAACCAGGTGTAAAAGTAGCAGTTGGATTATCTGGTACAGGTGGCGGATTCGAAAAGTTTACAAAAGGTGAAACAGACTTCAGTAATGCTTCTCGTCCAATTAAAGACGAAGAGAAAAAAGCAGCTGAAGAAGGTGGAATCGACGTTCAAGAATTCCAATTAGCATATGACGGTTTATCAGTTGTTATTAATAAGGAAAATGATTGGGTAGATCACTTAACTGTTGAAGAACTGCAAAAAATGTGGGTGAACAGTGGTGAAAAAGTAAAATGGTCTGACATTCGTGAAGGTTGGCCAGAAGAAGAAGTTAAGTTATATTCTCCAGGTCATGATTCTGGTACATTCGATTACTTTGATGAAGTAATTTTAGACGGTGAAGAAATGAACGAATCAGCAGTTCTTTCTGAAGATGACAACGTATTAGTAAATGGTGTAACAGGTGATAAAAATGCAATTGGTTACTTTGGTTATGCTTACTATGCAGCAAACAAAGATAAGTTAAAGGTTGTTCCAATTGATGGTGGTAACGGACCTGTAGAACCAAATAATGACACTGTAATGTCTGGTGAGTATGCACCATTATCACGTCCTTTATTCACATATGTAAATACAGCTGCAGTTAAAGATAAAGAGCAAGTATATGATTATGCAAAATTCATGCTTGAAAATGCTGGAGCGCTTGCAGAAGAAGTTGGTTATGTAAGCTTGAAGCAAGAAGAGTATGATGAGCAATTAAAAACGCTTGAAGAATTAAAGAAGTAATAGACAAATGAAGATGAGAAGCGTGGATGTGCTTCTCATCTTTCCATGCAATGGAAAGGGGTTACGACATTGGCTTTCGTAAAGAGTGATGAAAAGAAAGTTTCCATTCGAGAAATGATTAAAGAAAACAAATCGAAAAAAGGTGCATCTACAATTATAGAAAAAGTGATGCCCATCATCCTACTGTTAACAGCGATTGTTTCTGTATTAACAACAGCAGGAATTTTATTTACGTTAATCTTTGAAACAGCTACATTTTTTTCAAGAGTACCATTCTTAGATTTTATTACAGGTACAAAGTGGTTACCATTTGTTGATGCAAAAGGAAACTATGGTGTACTACCTTTAGTAACAGGTACATTATTAATCACAGCTATTGCAATGGTTGTGGCAATACCTGTTGGATTAGGGGCAGCTATTTTCTTGAGTGAGTATGCTTCAGATCGTACAAGACGAATTATTAAACCGATTTTAGAGGTTCTTGCTGGGATTCCGACAATTGTCTATGGATTCTTTGCTCTAACGTTTGTTACTCCTATATTGAAACAGTTTATTCCAAGTTTAGGGTTATTTAATGCATTAAGCCCAGGGATTGTTGTTGGTATTATGATTATTCCGATGATTGCTTCCTTATCTGAAGATGCAATGAGCTCTGTACCTAAATCAATGCGTGAAGGTGCATTAGCTTTAGGTGCAACACGCTTTGAAGTAGCCATTAAAGTTGTGCTTCCTGCTGCTTTATCAGGAATTATCGCCTCATTCGTATTAGGTATTTCTCGTGCAATTGGAGAAACGATGATTGTAACAGTTGCCGGTGGAGCAACGCCGACAATGGCGACAGATGTGACATCTTCTGTTCAAACAATGACTGCGTATATTGTTCAAGTAGCAACAGGTGATGCGGGTTATGGTACAACGGTTTATTACAGTATTTACGCTGTTGGAATGACATTATTCGTATTTACTCTTGTGATGAACTTGCTTGCACAGTTTATTACGAAGCGCTTTAGGGAGGAATATTAATCATGTATGTAGATCGACAACAAGTACAAAAGCGAATGGGTGGAAGATTAGTTCAAAATAACATCTTCAGATTCATTTTCTTTTGTGCAACGATTTTTGGATTAGCTGTTTTAGCAATGCTCTTATATCGGATATTGACTCAAGGGTTAGGCTGGTTAAATATTGATTTTCTTCAAAATTACGCATCGAGAAGACCTGAACAAGCAGGTGTTAAAGCAGCACTTGTTGGCTCGTTATGGTTAATGGCGGTTGTTGCTCCTGTATCGTTATTTCTGGGAGTGGGAGCAGCACTTTATTTAGAAGAATATGCAAAGAAAAATAAATTTAATGATTTTATTAAGCTGAATATTTCTAACTTAGCAGGTGTACCATCCATCGTATTTGGTTTATTAGGTTTAACCATTTTTGTTCGAGAACTGTCACTAGGAAGAAGTATTTTAGCAGCAGGTTTAACAATGAGTTTGCTTATTTTGCCTGTTATTGTTGTAGCAGCGCAAGAAGCCATTCGTTCTGTTCCGAAAGAATTACGCGAGGCATCCTTCGGAATGGGGGCGACAAAGTGGCAAACAATTTATCGAGTTGTACTACCAGCAGCGATTCCGGGTATCTTAACAGGAAGTATTTTAGCGTTATCTCGTGCAGTAGGTGAAACAGCACCGTTAGTAGTTGTTGGGTTACCCACATTCATTGCGTATTTACCAGCGGGTGTTTTAGACACAGCGACTGTATTACCAATGCAAATTTACAACTGGACGAGTAGACCGCAAGCTGATTTCCAAAGTGTAGCAGCAGCGGGGATTATCGTATTACTCACATTCTTAATCCTAATGAACTCAATTGCCGTGTTTATTCGAAATAAATTTCAAAAGCGTTATTAATAAAGAAGCGTACCTATTAATTTTCAACTTGGATGAAGGAGGACCATTTTATGGCCATCACAATTGAAACTCAAGATAAAAAAGAGACAACAGGAGTGCAAGGTGTAAAGAAAGACATTGTGTATAACACAAAAGGATTGAATTTATGGTATGGAGAAACTCATGCACTAAAAAGCATTGACTTACCTATTTATGAAAACGAAGTAACAGCCATCATCGGACCATCAGGGTGTGGAAAGTCAACTTATATTAAAACGTTAAACCGTATGGTTGAGATGACACCAACTGTTCGTACATCTGGAGAAATTGAGTATCGAGGTCGTAATATTTTTGATCGTTCATATCGTGTAGAAGATTTACGTACACAAGTAGGAATGGTGTTTCAAAAACCAAACCCATTCCCAAAATCAATTTATGAAAATGTGACATACGGTCCAAAGATTCACGGTATCCGCAATAAAAAGGTACTAGATGAAATTGTTGAAAAAAGCTTAAAAGGAGCCGCTCTTTGGGATGAAGTCAAAGATCGCTTGCATGAAAATGCATACGGGTTATCAGGAGGACAGCAACAACGTTTATGTATCGCTCGTTGTTTAGCTATTGAACCAGATGTTATTTTAATGGATGAGCCAACGTCAGCGCTTGATCCAATCTCTACATTAAAAGTAGAAGAGTTAGTACAAGAATTAAAGAAAGATTTCAGTATTATCATCGTTACTCATAACATGCAGCAAGCTGCTCGTATCTCAGATAAAACGGCGTTCTTCTTAAATGGTGAAGTAGTTGAGTTTGCTGAAACGGATAAAATCTTCTCAAATCCATCAGATAAGCGTACAGAAGATTATATTACAGGTCGTTTCGGTTAAGACAAACATCATTGAGGAGGTACGGGATATGGTCGTACGTGAAAAGTTTCATGGAGAGCTAAAAGTGCTTCGTGAAAAACTATTAGAAATAGGACGCTTAACAGAATTAGCATTAACAAAATCAATTGAAGCTTTAGAAACAAAAGATGTTGATTTAGCTCTACAAGTTATTGATGAAGATTATAAGGTGGATCAGCTTGAAGAAGAAATCAATGATTTAGCAATTTTGTTAATTGCGAAACAACAGCCAGTAGCCATCGATTTACGCCGTGTTGTAGTAGCAATTAAAATCGCATCTGACTTGGAGCGAATGGCTGATTTCGGTGTTAACATCGCCAAGTCTACGATTCGTATTGGAGAAGAGCCGCTTATTAAACCATTAGAGCATATTAAAGAAATGAACAGAATTTCCATTGATATGCTATCTACGTGTTTAACTGCTTATCAAGAAGAAGATGTGTTACTCGCGAAACAAGTAGCGGAAATGGACGACCAAGTTGATGATTTGTACGGTATTACCATTAAAGAATTACTTCGACTTGCTCAAAGTGAAAAGGATTCGATGAATCAAATTACTCAACTAATGTTTATTGGCCGATTTTTAGAGCGTGCAGCAGACCATGCAACAAACATCGGAGAAAGCGTTCTTTATCTTGTAAAAGGTAAACGATATGATTTAAATGAATAACAAAAAAGTGGTTGCACAGTGATGCAACCACTTTTTTTGTATTAGTTATTTTTCGTGAGAATGGCAGCGATTTCTTCGTGTGTCATGTCTGAAGAAAGAGTGTACGTACCAAGTTGGATCTTAGTTGTCAAATCGCGTTTAGTGAGATAAGCATTAAATTCGGTCGAGTTTTTAATAATTTCTGATTCTAAAAGTTGAGAAGCAATATCTATACTTGTCATGCCAGGTTTAATGACTATTTCCTTGTGGACAATTGTTGCTTTGTCTTTTGACTCTTTTTTTATAGGAAGTGTAGACTCTTCTTGTTCTGCTCGTTTCAATTGAAGTAATTGGTTGTATTCGGCTGTTTGAACCGTTACATACCCTTCATTTTGCAATAACTGTTTTGCCTGTTGAAGAGAAAAAGTACGATTATACTCTTGGTTACGATCTCCCGTGTAATAGACAATTCCTAAGACAGAGGTGGCTAGTAATAGCCCAACCGAAAATGCTCGGATAGTTGAACGGTCCAAGTTATTGTTCCTCCCGTCTAACATGGTTTATAAGTAAACGTACTTCTTCAATGGGAATAGCTAATTGCTTCGCAATTTCATCAACTGTCATTCCGCTGTGAAACAACTCAAACACGTGTTGATGAATGGAAGAAGATTTTAAGCTCCTTTTTGGCGAGTGAACGACAGTAGAAGTAGGCGCTAGTCGTTGTTCATATGTAGAAGAAAATAATAGCTCTTCTTCTAGTCGTTCAAAACGTTTATTTGTTTGATATTGTTCCTGTAGGGCGTTTAAAGAGAGTTGTTCAACTTGCTTCTCTATCACTTTTATTTTGTTTTCTTTTAAAAAGGAAACAAAGAGCAGGAAGAGAGAGAGTATCGTCAAACTAATAAATGCGTAAGTCATAATTCACCTCTTAAATAAATGATTCCTTTTATAACGAATCTAGTATACCATTAATCGACAAAATGTGTTCATTGTGGCAACATTTGCTTAATGTTAAGATGATTTTAAATGACAGCAACAGTAAGAAACAATAAGGTGGAAAATAGTGAGTAGGTTTAAAAGAAATAATCAATTTGATGAGTGCGTAATCTTAAGAAAAGGAAGTAATTCTCTTTTGGTTCATTGGTACGTATCTAACATCACCAAAGAGATGGTTAAAGAGAGTTGTGGATTAAAAGTGAATGAAAAAAACATGGTTGTTGTGATTTATGATGTTACGAACATTGCATTTAATGGTCACAATGCTCATAAATTAAAAATATATCGAAATAGGAAACAAAGAAGTAGAGGTTTTATTCCACACCTACCTTTGGGTCGGACATACATTGTGGATGTAGGGATCTATACAAAAAAAGGTCACCTCTTTTCGTTTATTCGTTCAAACGAAATACACTTAGAAGATTCGAAAGGTTTCAGCAGAAACTGTAAGATAAAGTGGTCGTATCCTACTAACCAAACTCCCAAGTGGGAAGAGACATTTAGTGTGTATTCGTGCTATACAATGGACACAAAAATCATAAAACAAAACCGAAGAAATGTAGCGTTACTTAAAAGTCACAGGTATGTGTGAGGGTGAATAAATGGTAAATGAGTATGAAAGTATAACCTCTAAAGGTCATTCAATCGTGATGACTCAATCTTTATCCATTTTAATGTTGTCATGGGAATTTCCGCCGCATGTGATTGGTGGTTTGGCTCGTCATGTTTTTGATTTATCGCGAGCGTTAGCGAGAGCTGGTCATCAAGTTCATGTTATCACTGCATTTGTAGAGGGATTACCAGCTTACGAATGTTTATATGGTGTTCATGTTTACCGTGTGAAAAGTTTGCAGCCGCACCATCAAGATTTTTTAGCTTGGGTCAGTAGCTTAAATATTGCAATGGCACAAAGGGCACTAAAATTAGTTGAGAATATGTCATTTGATTTAATTCATGCACATGACTGGTTAGTAGGAGCAGCTGCTCGTGTCATAAAAAAGCAAATAGATAAACCGTTAATTACAACGATCCATGCAACAGAACATGGAAGGAACAACGGTATCTTTACAGAAATGCAACAATCTATTCATGAGCAAGAGCACTATTTAATTCAACAGTCTGAAGCAATTATTGTGTGTAGTGACTATATGAAAACGGAGATTAACCAGTTATTTCACGTGGAAGAGGAAAGGATATCTGTTTTTCCTAATGGAATTGACATTGATATGATGGTGTCACATACTCGCTCCTTAAAAGTGAAAAATAAATTTCATATTGAGCAAGGTCCTCTGGTGTTTTCGATTGGTAGGATTGTGTATGAAAAAGGATTTGGTACGTTAATTGAAGCAACAGAACATCTTGTTAATGCTTTTCCAACTATACGAATTGTTATTGCTGGAAAAGGTCCGTTGTTACATCATTATCGAACGGTTGTAGAAGAAAAGAACTTGCAACAGCATGTTTATTTTATTGGATATATTACAGACGAAGAGCGTAATCAATTCTTTCACTTATGTGATGTAGCTGTGTTCCCAAGTTTGTATGAACCTTTTGGAATTGTAGCATTAGAGGGGATGGTTGCTGGAAAACCGACTGTCGTTTCAGATACAGGGGGATTAAGCTCGATTGTCACTCATCATGTAACGGGTTTGCTTTGTAAAACGGGAGATGTATCTAGCTTAGCGCACTGTTTAGCGTTTATTTTGTCAGATGAACAGTTAGCCAAAACGATAGGAAATAATGCAAAAGAAGAAGTGACAAGTAAATTTGGATGGGATGAAATTGCTTCTAAAACAAGTGAACTGTTTAAAGAGAAAGCGATAAAAAATCAAATAGGGAAGGAAGAAGCAGATTGAAGGGGATTATATTAGCTGGTGGAAAAGGGACGAGGTTGAAGCCTTTAACGGATGAAGTGCCAAAGCCTATGCTTCCTTTGTGTGGAAAGCCAGTCATGGAATATAGCATTGAACTTCTAAAAGAGCATGGGATTACGGAGATTGGTGTTACGCTGCAACACCTTCATTATCACATCACGTCTTATTTTGGAGATGGAAGTAAGTGGGGGGTGAGACTTCACTATTTTATTGAAAAAGAGCCACTAGGAACCGCAGGTAGTTTGCAAAATGCACATAAGTTTATTGATGACGACTGTGTCATTATTAGTGGAGATGCACTCACATCCATTCATTTAACATCTGCGATAGCCCATCATAATGATCAAAACGCAGTCATGACCATCATTACGAAAGAAGTGAAAAATCCTTTAGATTATGGAATGGTATTACGCAATGCGGCCGGATTCGTTAAAAAATTTGTGGAGAAGCCAAGAAAGCATGAAATAACGAGTAACCTTATTAACACGGGTGTGTACATTATTACAAAAAAGGTACTGAACTATATTGAAGAAAATAAATCAGTTGATTTTAGTTTAGACTTAATCCCTAAATTACTGAAACATAAAGAGAGAGTTTGTAGTTATTTAACAGACGACTACTGGATTGATATTGGTCAAATTCACCATTACCGACAAGCTCACAATGATTTATTGAGCCAAAGGTATACCCTTTCTTCTCTTTCATCTTCCTATGTAGAGGAAGATGTGCTTGTTGAAGAGCAAGTCACCATTCATTCACCTGTTTATATAGGGAAAGGAGCAATAATTCGAAAAGGAGCAGTCATTGGGCCTTATACGACGATTGGATCCGGTAGTGTTGTCGGTGCCTCGTCTTTAATCAGTCATAGTATTTTATCACAAGAGACAGCAGTAGGAAATAATTGTCAAATTCATGAAGCGACGATAGCTCCTCATGTACGTATCCAAAAGGGGACGACGCTGTCAAAGTCCGTGGTAGGAAAGGAATGGGAGAAGACGAAGGAACAAGAGTCCATAGCAGATATGGAACATTCACTATTTGTGAATGGGCGAATGATTATCGATACTCAAGCTAGTATATCTCCTCAAATTATCTTTCGGCTTTGTCAAGCTTTACAAATGAGCTTTCCCTCTTCAAGTACAATTATCGTAGGAAGCGATGAACACATTTGTTCAACGATGTTTAGTCACCTAGTTATATCAGGTCTTCAGGTTCAAAATTTTCAAGTCCATACAATGGGAGCTCTTTCACTTCCATTATTCCGTTATTACAAAGCGCAAAAGAAAGGAGAGTATGCCGTTTATCTTTACAAAGACTCTACAAGAGAAGAACATGAGCTTTCTTTAGAGATTTATGATCAAAAAGGGTGTCTTATTGATACAATGACGGAATGGCGAATTGAAAAGCAGTATAAAAATGTGGCGGAACTAGATATAAAAGTAGATAGGATGAATCCAATTGTAACGATTGAAAGTAATAAAAGTGATTATATTGATTACCTTGTTCATTCAATTGATATTCCTTCTGTCATTGGTGCAAATTCATCTGTTGTCGTCATTTGTCCTCCTTATATGCAAGAAGTTGTTCAACGTGTATGTAATGAGTTACATATAAGAAGGTATGTTACGTGTAAACACGAAATAGAACAAGATGTTGCGATGTTAATCAACCGTTATCGAGCTAGTTTTGCCATGGTTATTGATGATATAGGTGAATCTTTTTTATTGTATGATGAAAATGGTGACCTTTTAACAGAAACGCAAGTGTTAGCACTTTATATTTATAGTGTAAGCTTGACGAAAAAGCTGCCTTTTATTCCGATACCGGTACATTATTCATCATCATTAGAGTTACTTGCTAACGACCTTCACGAAAAGTTGATACGAGTGAAGTCTCAGAAAAGAGACTTGTTAAACGTGCTAGGGCCGACGCATTTTCAAGTAGATGCATTATACGCATTTTGTCAAATGGTTGAATTACTTTCTGTTCAACTTCATTCCATTTCCGCTCTTATAAAGACAGTCCCTAACATTCATGTTGAAAAAGAGAATGTATTTTGTCCATGGGAATCACAAGGTCTTGTGATGAGGAAGTTGGTAGAAGAGTTTGATGATAGACAGATTGAGCTAATAGATGGATTGAAGATTTATCATCCAAATCAAGGGTGGACACTTATTTTACCTCACGGGGAAATACCAGCTCTGACTATTTACTCTGAAGCAACAAACGAAGTATTGGCAAAGAAATTCTCATCAGATGTCATGAAGAAAATCAGAGAATATCAAAAGGTGTAGTTCAAGGTTCATAACATGCTTTTGAATTGGATATACTTTAAAACATGCAACATACCAAACTTACGTTCAAAGTAAAAGCACTGAAATCATTGTTTATCATGCAGAAATGATGATAAAAAACAAATTTAAAGGAAGAAATGATATTCTTCCTAAAAACAGACTAGAATTTCAAAATAAAAAGTGATATTATAGTATAGTCTGATTTATGTTCTTAATGTTTGGAGGGAAAATAGATGCGTGTAAACATTACATTAGCTTGTACTGAAACTGGTGATCGTAACTACATCACAAAGAAAAATAAGCGTAACAACCCAGATCGTCTTGAGTTAAAGAAATACAGCCCAAGACTTAAAAAAGTAACGCTTCACCGTGAAACAAAGTAAGCAGTAGGAAGTCATTCCTACTGTTTTTTTTATAGACTCTTTTCAATTTTTACTAGACAGGAGATGAAGAATTTGGCTACAAAAGCAATTTTACGAATGAAGATAAAAGAAAAATTAAACGAAATAAGTGAGCTTACATATAAAAGGCGTTCAATTGATATTATAAATTTGCTATGTCAATCTTCATATTGGAAAGAAGCGAACACAATTGGTGTAACCATTTCTAGAGGTAGAGAAGTGGAGACAAATGAATTGATTCACCGTGCGTGGAATGAAGGAAAACAGGTTGTTGTCCCAAAATGTGATGCTAAAGAAAAAAAGATGACCTTTTATAAGTTAACATCATTTTCTCAATTAGAGACTGTTTATTTTGGGTTGCAAGAGCCGATTGTACAGCAAACAGAAAGATATTTGCCCACCCAAATTGATCTGATTATTACTCCAGGCATTGTCTTTGATCAAAAAGGCTATCGAATTGGATATGGTGGAGGCTATTATGATCGGTACTTAGCTAGTTATAATGGAGAAGTCATTGCACTTGCTTTCTCGTTTCAAGTCACAAATAAAGTACCTTTTGAAGAACATGACCTTCCGGTAAAAGCCATTATCACAGAAAAGGAGATTATCAACTGTCATGATTGAAGAGATGGTGGTCTTTTTTTGTATAGTTTTCATTTCGCTTATCGGCTATATAGCTCGTTCGTTATCAGCATCAGGAGCTATAGCAGCTTCCTTAGTAGGCATTAGTATTTATGTAGGATATGAAATGAAAGGACTTGTTGTGTTAGGTGTTTTCTTTGGTACATCCACTGTATGGAGTAAGTATAAAAAAGAAAAGAAAGGCACCTTAGAAGATAAAGTGGAAAAAAGCGATAGGAGAGATTGGATTCAAGTGCTTGCAAATGGTGGTATTGCAGCTAGTATTAGCTTGCTTTCTGTTTTTACTGACAATCCGTATTTAGTGTATGGGTTCCTCATTAGCTTAGCTGCAGCTAACTCTGATACGTGGGCTTCTGAAATTGGATCTCTGAGTAAACGTTCTCCGCTTTTTATTTTATCGTTTAAGAGAGTAGACAAGGGAACATCAGGGGCTGTTTCACCGTTAGGCACTCTTGCAGCACTAGGTGGTGCATTAATCATTGCTTACACAGGCTATCTGTTGTTTGACCTTATCGATTTTTATGCATTGTTATTTATCACAGTATTTGGTTTTGTAGGCAATGTATTCGATACATTATTAGGTGCAACGGTTCAAGTTGTTTATCGTTGTTCAGTGTGTATGAGGGAAACAGAAAAGAGATCTCATTGTGGGGTGAATACAGAACAACAGAAAGGTTATCTGTTGTTTAATAATGATGTTGTAAATGTAGCTTCTGTTTTAGCGGCCACAATCATTGGTGGCGGACTTGTTCATATCCTTTGGATTTAAATAGAAAGGATAAAGTGTGATAAATGGAGCAAGTTAATAATAAGGAGGTCGTTACAGTGCAACGTATCTTATTATTACTAGTAGGGCTGTTACTTCTTACTGTGAGCTATCGGATGAGATATCGAGTCGTAAATCTTATTCTAGGAAGTCCAGCAATTAGAAGTTTAGCAATTAGCTCCTTATTAAACATTCCTTATGTGAAAGACAAACTATTAGGGCAAGTATTTCGTTATTCATAATGAAAGAGAGTAAAGGGTGAGTGAAACCTGTTAAAGGGATTGCTCACCCTTTATTCATGAAGTGTAACGGTTGCTTTTTGTGCTGTTTTCTGACATCTTTACATTATATATAAATGGTACTTCTTTTGTATCATAGGTTTAGAGGGACAACCAAAAAAGGATACATGATGTGTAGGTAGTAGCTATTCATGTAGCCAAGCCATTAAAGAAAGAAGGTTTATTGGAAGGGAAATTAACTGAGTGTGGAACATAAGTTAATAAGCTCAAGAACGTAGGTTTACATGCAGCAGCCCGTGCTACTCTATCCATTGGTAGAATCGGATTATAGAAAGGTTGTTAGGGGCTGAGTCGAACATGGGTGGGTGTTTCTTTGTCTTGGTTGTCTCGGTCCTATGAGCACAGTGTGTTCAATTTGAAACAAAGGAGGGGATTAGTGATGAAACAAGATTTTCGTTATTTGCGTATAGTAGATGGGCTATTACAAAATGAATCCTATCAACTATTACAAGCTTCTGAAGATTTAACTCAATTATGGTTTGAAACAAAAGAAAATCGAAAAACAAAGGTACTTCGTATCGCTCGCAAGGACTTTACATGGTCTAACTTGCTTGAAAGGGATATGGAACATGTGCATAGAAGAGTAGCCACATTACGAAAACAGTGGTTGAAAAAAGAGCTATTTATCCAAAATGTATACATAGTAGATGATTACCCATTAAATCAGTGGGAGAGTGTTCTACACTCTTATGAAGAAAGAAAAAAAGTGTTCATTGACACGGTTTTATTAACTGAACAAGAAGACGAAAGCAGCTACGAGCAGTTTGCGCAAAACATTCATATCGACTATGACTCGAGTCCACTAGGTGATGAGGAACTCTCTCTCTATCATGAGAGAGTAAAACAAAACGTTATTTACGTAATGAATAAACAAAAGAAGAAAGAACAAGACATCTTTAATAGAGGAAAGCCGTTTTTTGCTTACATTTTTCTATCAATTCAAGTGGCGATGTTTTTATTTTTGGAACTAAACGGCGGCAGTGAAAATAATTTAACATTGCTTGAGTACGGTGCTAAATACAATCCCTATATAGTAGAAGGAGAATGGTGGAGATTCTTTACACCAATTGTGTTGCACATTGGGTTGCTTCACTTGTTAATGAATAGTTTTGCTTTGTATTATTTAGGTCCTTTAGTTGAAAAGATATATGGCCGTATTCGCTTCTTCTTTATTTATATCTTCGCTGGATTTGCAGGGACATTAGGGAGCTTTATTTTTAGTTCATCGTTATCTGCGGGAGCTTCAGGAGCGATCTTCGGTTGTTTCGGTGCTCTTTTGTTTATAGGTAGAGCTTATCCAAATTTGTTTCTTCGCACAATGGGCTATAACATCATGATGGTAATTGGTATTAACCTTGTGTTTGGTTTCGTTGTTCCTGGTATTGATAATGCAGGACACATTGGTGGCTTAATTGGTGGTTTCCTGGCGGCCAGTATTGTTCATTTGCCTAAACATAAACGCCTAGGGATGCAATTATTGACTTTGTTATTCACAATTACTCTCGTTACATCTTTATTGATATATGGATTTAGTGAAAAAAATATAGAGAAAGATACAAATTCTGCACTAAGCATTGCTTCTCAATATATTGAAAAAGAAAAATATGATGAAGCTAATCGTGCTTTAGCTCCTTTTATTGAAAACAAAAGCAAGGATAGTCGTGTGTACTTTTTAGCGTCTATCGTAAAATTTCAAGAAAATGAGATTGAGCAAGCCAAAAATTATTTAGAGGTTGCAGTGAAATATAATAATCAATTTCATGAAGCATATTATAATTTAGCGCTTATTTATAGAGAGTTAGGTGAATTTGATCAAGCAAAAGATGCAATTAACCAAGCTGTGAAGCTTCATCCGAATGATAATCAATATAATGAGTTATGGCAAAAACTTCACAATAAATCGTCTTGACGTAAGACTAGTTTCCTTTATACTTTATGTATATGTAAACGTTTAATGTAAATAGGTGAAAAGATGAAAACACTATATGATGTTCAACAATTTTTAAAATCTTTTGGCACAATTATATATGTCGGAGATCGTCTTGCAGATCTTGAATTGATGGAAGAAGAGTTAAAAGAGTTATTTCATTCTAAGTTAATGGATAGTCAAGATTTTCAAATGGCTCTCTTATTAGTTCGCCAAGAGTTACAATTACAAAAAGAAAAAAGGATGAGACAGAATGGATGAGAAATGGTTAGTTGGTGTTGATTTAGGTGGTACGACAATTAAAATGGCCTTTATTAATCATTATGGAGAGATTATTCATAAGTGGGAAATCAACACAGATATTAGTGAGCAAGGGCGAAATATTCCAACGGATATCGCGAAATCAATTGATAAAACAGTTACGGAATTAGGTCGTGATAAGAGTCAATTAGTTGGAATTGGAATTGGTGCTCCTGGACCAGTAAACTTTGCTAACGGTTCAATTGAGGTAGCTGTTAATTTAGGATGGGAAAAATTCCCGATTAAAGATATATTGGAAGTAGAAGCGGGATTACCTGTTGTTGTTGACAACGATGCAAATATTGCAGCCATTGGAGAAATGTGGAAAGGTGCTGGAGATGGCGCAAAAGATTTATTGTGTGTAACACTCGGCACAGGCGTAGGTGGCGGTGTTATTGCAAATGGAGAAATCGTTCACGGTGTAAATGGTGCTGCTGGAGAAATTGGTCACATTACCTCTATCCCAGAAGGTGGAGCATCATGTAATTGTGGAAAAACGGGCTGCTTAGAAACAATTGCATCAGCAACTGGGGTTGTTCGATTAGCAATGGAAGAGGTAGCAAATACGACAATTGCAAGCGCATTACGTGATGAATACACTCAAACGGGTCTTATGACAGCTAAAATGATTTTTGATGCAGCAAGAGAAAATGATGAATTAGCGGTTAAAGTTGTAGATAAGCTGGCATTCCATTTAGGTCTTGCATTAGCTAACTCAGCGAACGCGTTAAATCCTGAGAAAATTGTACTTGGTGGTGGCGTATCAAGAGCTGGAGATGTACTTCTTAAACCAGTAAGAGTTTACTTTGATCGATTTGCTTTTCCAAGAGTTGCACAAGGTGTAGAGTTAACAATTGCTACATTAGGAAACGATGCAGGAGTCATTGGCGGAGCGTGGTTAGTGAAAACAAAAATTGCTAGTTTGTAAAAGTGGGTTTGAAATAGCTGAAAGATGGATATATATTAGTAGTCTAAAAGAGTCTTCTTTATAGGAGGCTCTTTTATATGAAGGTTTATAATATTTTTAATATTGCGAATTTAATTTTTGGCGAAACTTTTTTGAGAGATATTCGTCTAAATAATTGTATAAACGAATATCAATAACATTACTATTCTACCTTTTGATTATGAAAAATGATTTGCATTTTTGTAAAAAAAGCATTAAGATTATCTTCGTTATTGTGAAGATATGAAAATAAAACAATCGTTTTTTATGAAGGAATACAGTTTTTAAGGAGGTTTAAGCGTGGCAAACCGATTATTGTTGTCAAAGCTGTCTTTTGTTCTTACAGCAACAATTTTATTATGGATTAAAACGTATATTGTCTATAAAAGTCAATTTGATATTAAGATTGAAAATGCGACACAAGAGTTCATCTTGTTTATTAACCCTTTAAGTTTCTTGCTACTTATTTTTGGAGTAGGGTTATTTTTTAAATCAGCGAAAGGACGTAATCGCTATACAATTATAACGAGTTTTATTATTACCTTTGTTCTATTTGCAAACGTTATGTTTTATCGCTTTTTTAATGACTTTTTAACATTACCGGTTTTATTTCAAACAAGTAATATGGGTGATTTAGGAAACAGTGCATTTGAATTATTTCAATGGACAGACATTTTAATGTTTATTGATGTCATTGCTTTAGTACTAATAGGTAAATTCTTAGTTAAGAAGAATGAAACAGTGGAAGAAGTTCAACAAGGAGTTAGTCGGAAAACGAGATTTGCCTATTATGTAGCAGTAGTAGCAGTGTTTATCTCAAATTTAGCTCTAGCTGAAACAGAGCGACCAGAACTTCTAACACGTGCATTCGATCGTGAAATGCTAGTCAAGAATATTGGTACGTACAATTACCATATTTATGATGCAGTTCTTCAATCAAAAACAAAAGCACAACGAGCACTAGCAGATAGTAGTGAGTTTGTTGAGATTGAAAACTATTTAAAAGCAAATCAAAAGGCTCCAAACGAAGAGTTATATGGAGTGGCAAAGGATAAGAATGTTATTGTTGTTTCACTAGAATCATTGCAAGATTTTGTTATTGGTAATACAGTGAATGGCCAAGAAGTTACACCATTTTTAAATGATTTTATTGAAGAAAGCTATTACTTTGAAAACTTCTATCATCAGACAGGGCAAGGAAAAACATCTGATAGTGAGTTTTTACTAGATAATTCATTGTATCCACTAGGACGTGGCTCGGTATTCTTTACGCATGGTGGAAATGAGTTTAATGGTACGCCAGAAATTCTAAAACAAAGTGGCTACTATAGTGCCGTTTTCCATGCTAATAACCGTAGTTTCTGGAACCGTGATGTTGTGTATCCAAGACTGGGATACGATCGTTTCTTCTCACTAGCAGATTATGAAGTAAATCCTGAGAATTCAGTAGGGTGGGGATTAAAGGATAAGGAGTTCTTTGAACAATCTGTCGAACATATGAAGAACCTACCACAACCGTTCTATACGAAATTTATTACATTAACAAATCACTTCCCATTTGAACTTGATGAAGAAGATAAAATGGTAGATGAATTTGATTCAAATAGCCGAACATTAAACCGATACTTCCCAACGGTTCGTTATATGGATGAAGCATTCAAACACTTCATTGAAGATCTAAAAGCAGAAGGGTTATATGAAGATTCTATCATTGTTGTATATGGTGATCACTATGGTATTTCTCAAAACCATAATGCAGCAATGGAACAGTATTTGGGTAAAGAAGTGACTCCTTACCAATGGACACAATTACAAAAAGTACCGATGATTATTCATATTCCTGGTGAAGAACATAAAGGGAAAAAGATTTCTAAAGTATCTGGTCAAATCGACTTAAAACCAACAATCCTTCATTTGTTAGGTGTAGATACGAAGGATCACGTACAATTTGGTTCAGATATGTTCTCTGAAGAAAAGATGGATTTTGCTGTTTTACGTGACGGTAGCTTCATTACTGATAAGTATGTATACGCAGATAATAAATGCTTCGATAAGGCAACGGAAGAGGAAACTGATTTAGCTGCTTGTGAACCTTATATGGAAAAAGCTAAACAAGAGTTAGATTACTCAGATAAGATTGTATATGGAGATCTTCTTCGTTTTTACGAAGGGAAAAATTATCGACTTGAAAAAGAAGACGATAAAGAGTAATAAAAAGGACTTTGACATTCTAGTGTCAAAGTCCTTTTATTATGTGTCTTTTTGTTTACGAAAAGACAGTAATGGTAAACGTTAGTGCTATTGAGCAAGTAGAGAGGAGTAGAGTAACCACCTTTAGAGAGCTATCTTTTAAGCAATCAAGTTAAAAGCAATTATCTTTTGGAACAGAGCTTACAGAAACGATGTCAAATTCTTCCGTCGTTTACATATATATATAAATGAATTGACATCGTACTTTATCATATTGAGTGCAAATGTTAAAAGAGTGCAAGAAGAGTAGCTGAAAAGTTAAGTTGTAACGCAGTTTATGAAAGCAGTCTTTTCAATCTAAACCTTTAAGGAGGTAAGTGATGAGGATTGTTAACATGCATGTACCATATAATTATGAGCGTATGCAAGAAAATCTAGTAAGGCTGCTTAACCGATATCCGATTGCTTCAATCGAAAGCATTGGTCAAAGTGTGTTAGGGAAGTTGATTCCTCATATCGTAATCGGTGATGGAGATAAGAGCGTACACATGAATGCGTCATTTCATGCAAATGAATGGATTACAACCAATGTTATGATGAGATTTATAGAAGATTACTTACGGGCCATTTATTATGATGAAAATCTAAACGGTATAAGTGCTAGGAAACTGTATCAAGACACTTCTTTATCAATTGTACCTATGGTAAACCCAGACGGCGTGGACCTTGTAGTAAACGGGGTTCCTTGTCTTGAACCTTACTATTCAACTGTTTTAGAAATCAATAAAGAATGTGAAGGTTTCACAGGGTGGAAAGCTAATATAAGAGGTGTCGATTTGAATAATCAATTTCCAGCTAATTGGGCGATTGAGAAAGAGCGGAAAATCCCTAAAAGACCAGCCCCAAGAGACTATCCAGGCCAGTGTCCATTATCCGAACCAGAAGCAATTGCCATGGTAAATCTGACTGAACGATTGCAATTTGATCGAGTGGTAGCACTGCATACGCAAGGAGAAGAGTTTTATTGGGGGTACATGGATTGTGAACCAAAAGACGCGGCTCACCTTGCAAGCGAGTTTGAAAGGGTTAGTGGTTATCGTGCTGTTCGAACAATCGATAGCCATGCAGGTTATAAGGACTGGTTTATTCTTATATATAAGCGACCAGGATTTACACTTGAGCTAGGAAGAGGAATTAATCCATTACCCTTATCTATGATATCTTCTATTTATAAACGAACCCTTCCTATTTTATTAGCATCTATGTATGCGTAATAATCATAAAAAGCGAGATATAACAAAGAGAAGTAATGAAGAGAACGATATTTTACTTGCATTGAGGAAATAGACATAGCATAATTTGATTGAAAGATAAAGGTGATGAAGATGATAAAAAAGGCTATAACGTTCATTTTCGTCATCGTGATGTTAGTTGCTTGTCAGTCAGAGAAAACAAATGATTCTAACAAAGCACAAAAGCAACATGAGGGCGAAAAAGTCGTAATTGAACAGGAAGAAATTCAGCCATTAACCATTGAACAATCTGCTTTTCATGGAATTGGAGATTGGTACGATGATCATCATGTGTTAGTCATAAAAGAAGATAAGCAAGGATTTGTAATTGATAAGTACAACATCTACACAGGAGAAGCCGAACCATTTTTTTATTCTGACGACAAAATTATTTCAGTAAAAGCCAATGATGATGACAAAATGTTTCTTGTGCACATCGCATCATCAGAACAAGAAGCAACGTTGCTAGTTCTTAATCGAGATGGTGAAATTGAAGATACGTTTACGATGGAATCATTTGATGTTCAATACACATGGAATCCTTTTTCAACAGACGAGGTGTTTATAACTAGCTTTTTAGAAGATTGGACATTTCATCTATTTTTAAGAAATACAACAACGAAAGCGCATCAACTATATGATTTACCACAACCTTTTATCCATTGGATAGGAGAAGATGAAATTGCTTATTTAGACTTGGACGATACATTGGAAAACCCATACGCTCCACTTGTTGTGTTAAATTTAAACACAGATGAAGAGCGAGTGGTGAAAGATCAAGTTGTTGGATTGTCGTCGTCAAAGTCACTCATTGTGACAATTGAAGAGAATAACGGTGTTGGAACGTATACCTTCTTTAATAGCGAATTTAAAAAACTAGATAAAATGAAATTGCCTATCATAACGGAGCATGAAGGCTTAATGATTCCTTATAGTCAAATTGATCAAGCTAGCCAGTCTTTTTATACATTTAGCGCAGGTGTAGATAATCAGTTTGACCTGATTGGTTACTCCCTAAAAGATCGTAAAGCACAAGTAATCGTAGAAGATATGGAGAATATGCCGTTAAACCTTTCAATTAATGGAAAACTAAGTTTAGTTGGTTATCAATTTGAACAAATCATTGATATTGAAGAGGGAGACGTAATAGATTTAGTAAATTTCAAGTAAAAAAAGCCATCTGCGAAGGTGGCTTTTTTTGTATACACTATGTACGAATGACATTAGTGAGCAGTTGGATAACCGTGATTTAAGATCGTCATTACCGTAAACCAACCAAAGATTCCAAACGTTAATACTGCAAATCCTAATCCAAGGAAGTTTTTATTTCGCATTGCTGACACAGCACCGAAAATTCCTAGTAATGTTGTTAATGCAAAAATAATCATAAGACCCATCTGCAAAACCCCCCTTACGTTAAAATTTATAAAACCTTTTATAGTAAGGTTTTGGCAATAAAATAGCTAATTTTATTGTAAAGGTTTTCTTATCGTTTGTCGAGATGAAAAAGTGACACTTTAATGGATATATGAAATTATGTGATTATTTTTAAAATAGAGGTTTGTATTGTAGAATAAAACTACAAGCAACACTTATTTTAGCTGAAAGTGGAGGTAAATGAAGATGACATACTATCAAATTCCTTTAGGTCCGTTACAAACGAACTGTTATGTATTTTCGAATGAACAAAACGAATGTTTAATTTTTGACCCTGGTGCTCAAGGAGGGAAACTTATCGAGTTTATTGAAAAGAAGGGTTACAAGCCGTTAGCTATTTTACTGACACATGCTCATTTTGATCATATTGGTGCAGTAGATGATGTGAAGGCACGATATGACATTCCTGTCTACATACATAAAGAAGAACAAGATTGGCTAACCGATCCAGCTTTAAACGGATCGCAGTTCTTTGGAGTTGGTGCTATTTCTGCTGGAGAAGCAACGGATATTATTTCCGAGGAAGGACCGCTAAGTATAGGGTCATTTGACTTACATGTGTTTGAAACTCCTGGACATTCACCAGGGAGCGTATCTTATTATGCTGTAAAAGAGGGAATAGTGTTTTCTGGAGATGCTTTATTTGCAGGAAGTATAGGGAGAACAGATTTACCGGGAGGCAATCACAGGAAACTTTTAGCTAGTATTGATAAAAAGTTAATGCAACTTCCAGAAGCAACGGTTGTATTATCTGGTCATGGTAGTGAAACAACAGTTGGGCAGGAGATGGATCAAAACCCGTTCTTAAATGGATTTTAAACAATGAAACAAGTATTGAAAAAGCAAATAAAAGAGTCATTGCATAAGCGTATTTCTTATAGTGAATATATGAATATCGCTTTATACGGTGAAAACGGCTACTATATGAAAAACAATCGGAAAATAGGAAAGCATGGAGATTTTGTAACAACAAGTGAGTTATCGTCCTCTTTTGGAAGGGCGATGGCTCACCTTTTTGTAAAAGCGGTTGAACATCGTCTAATACCTCCAGTCATTTGTGAGATAGGGGGAGGTAACGGGAAGTTTGCTGAGGCTGTTATAAATGAATGGCGTAAAATTTCTCCAAAAACAGCTAATCAGTTAACGTATTATATGATTGAAAAGAGTTTATATCATCAACAGCTACAAAGACATCATCTCTCTTCCTCAAATGATGTGTTATGTTTTGAAAGTCTAGAAGCATTTGCTTTGCAAGTAGGAAAGTTTGATGGAGTTGTGTTTTCTAATGAATGGTTGGATGCTTTACCGGTAGAAGTGATTGAAAAAAGAGATGGTGTATTGTATGAAGTATGGGTTGCGTTAGAAAATGATGAGTTGGTCGAAACGTATATTCCGATAGATAATCAACAAATCATTGATTATCTATCACAACATCGTTTATCGATAAAAGAAGGTCAGCGCTTTGAGGTTCCGTTGCAGATGCTAAAAGCCATTAAAGATATAAGTGAGATGCTAAACAGCGGTATGGTGGTGACAGTGGATTATGGATATACGTTTGAAGAATGGCAACACCCTGCGCGTAGTAGAGGAAGTCTTAGAGGGTACTTTCAACATCAGTTAATTAAGAATCCACTCTTACATGTAGGAGAAATGGACTTAACGACACATATCCATTTTGATAGTTTAATTGCAGAAGGTCAGCAATACGGATTACACGTGACAACGTTTAAACGCCAGCGTGAATTTTTAATGATGATGGGACTACTCAATCTTTTAGAAGAACATTCTTCAACAAATCCTTTTTCTTCTCAGGCAAAATCAAATCGTTCCATTAGCAGTTTAATGATAGAGGGAAGTATTAGCGATTATTTTCATGTTATCGTCCAGCACAAACACATTGAGATGAGCGAATCTTTTTTAGTGGATGTTATTAAAAAGCGATAGAGTCATAGAAGAAAGCGGAAACAAAAAAGCGATGAAAAATCATCGCTTTTAGTGTCCGCCTTGACCAGGAACCATCATAAAAGTTGTCCAATATGTAAAGGCAACAAAGAAAACAGTTAAATAGGCTCCAAACACATAAATATACATGCGTTCAGAAAGTTTTAAGTAACTTAAAAAGACAAAAAATCCAGTTTGCGCTAAGAAAATTAACGCCGTTGTTGGCATATGACCTAAATAAAACATAACTGCAAAAATACCAGTCCAAAAACCTAACACGCGGTACATGCGTTCCATGTGCATCCCCCTCCTTTTAATCCACATATCAATTATTTATTATAAAGGATATTTTATACAATTGTAAATATTACTTTGTTTCTAGTTTGTGACGGCTACTCGATATGTACAAGTTTCACAACCTGTCGCGATATTGGTTTCAGCTACGAAGTTAATTTCTTTGAATAACAAGTCAAACATCCCTTTTAAGAAAGCGTTATGTGCAACGCAGACTGATTGTTCGTAGATTGCTAGTTCTCTAAATGGACAGTTGTTAATGGTAAAGTGAATGGTGTTACTTTCAGGATAAGATTCAATGATAGGAAGTAAGCCAGCTTCCTTGGCTGCTTGCTGAAGTATCTTTAATTTTTCATCCATGGATAATAAGTGTTCTTCGTTCAAGGCGTACGCATATTTTTGTTTAAAATACGTCATTCCATGATCATAAGCACTTTGATATAAGATATTCAACCCTTCTTCACCAAAGTGTGAAAGAGTCTTTAGCAAGGTTGTTGATAGAAGCTGGTAGTCTCGATAGGGAAAGGACAGTTGTACAGCGTTGCTAGATAGACGATAGACACGGCTAGGTCGACCTCCTTTACCCGTTTTTTTTGTATGAGAAGCCACAAAGTTTATTTCATGAAGCTTTGAGAGGTGTAATCTTGCTACGTTTGGGTGAATGTGAAAGGTTTCTGCAACTTCTTGTACTGTCACATCTGTACCTTTATGAGTCATGTACTCATAAATATGAAATCGAGTTGGATCGGATAACACACCAGTAATTTTAAGTGTATCGGTCATCTATTCTCCCTCCTATTGAATAATTATCGTTTCCATTATAATACAAAAAATCTAAATTCTATAATGAAAGGTTCGTTGTTATAAAAAATTCACAAATCATTAAAGAAAATACTGTACAGAAGTTATACAAAACATGTACAATGTATACAAATAAGTTGAACAACAAATTAGACATTAGGAGGAATCGAGATGGAGAATATTACATTCTTTACATATCCGAGCTGTACTTCTTGTCGTAAAACAAAAAAATGGTTGAAAGCACAAGATGTTCATTTTACAGAGCGTCACTTATTTCGAGATACACCAACGTATGAGGAAATGCTTCAATTGTTAACGATGACAACTGAAGGAATAGATGAATTGTTAGCGAAACGAAGCCAAGAATATAAAAATCTAAACTTAGATGTTGATAATATGTCTCTTTCAGAAGTAGTAAATCTTCTAATGGAACAACCTCGTTTATTAAGACGTCCTATTTTAACGGATGGGAAAAAGTTAGTTGTTGGATACAATGAGTCTGCATTGAAAAACTTAGTCAAACGTAAAAAGCGAGCTTCTTCTTTGGTTGGTTAATAATTCGTTTCTTATGAAGAAGATACACAAATAAAGAGAGTCTGATGCTGAGACAAAAACCGGAAAGAGTTGCTAGTCGTCTCAGCATATCCTTTTTTAAAAAGAAGTTATGTCTCAATTCTTTCACTTTTTTCGGAATATGTAAAAAGAACTATTTTTTGTGGGAATTTAGAAGGTATTTGTAGAACCATGTAGAAATTATGTAGGGTGGTTTAGTAAAACTACGTAGTTCATACTAATAAGGAGGGATTAAAATTGAAAGAAATTGAAACGTTTGCTGATCAACTAGTTAAATATGCAAACAAGTATCATGTATCAGATATTCACATTGTCCCGAGAAAGCAAGATGCTCTCATTCAATTGAGAATGGACCAAGAGCTTGTGCAGAAAGAGATCATTCCTCGCTCCGTGTGTGAACGACTCATTTCTCACTTCAAGTTTTTAGGTGGAATGGATATCGGTGAGCGACGTAAGCCTCAAAACGGTGCACTGACTATCGGACTTGAAGGAAATGAAGTGAATTTGCGTTTATCCACTCTGCCTACCTCTTACGATGAAAGTCTTGTCATTCGCGTTCTCCCTCAAGATAAAATCACTTCAATGTCTCACCTTGCACTTTTTAAAAAAGATACCCAAAAATTAATCTCCTTGCTCAAACACTCTCATGGAATGATTATTTTCACAGGTCCTACTTGTTGAGTCCTTAGGGATAACGTAATATAATTACCGTCAGGAAGGTGATTATATTGCTATTTAACAACGAGAACATAAAACATGTAGCGGTATATTTGCGTCTAAGTCGTGACGAAGAAAATTTAGGAATTGAACAAGTTTTGGCTAATCACAGACAAACACTAATTGAATTATGTAGTCAAAACAAATGGTCATATGAGTTATTTGAAGAAGTTGCGTCCAGTAGTACGATTATAAATCGTGAACAAATGGTTAAGCTACTAGACAGAATTCAGCAAGATCATTTTGATGCTGTTGTTGTAATGGACATAGACAGACTGTCAAGAAACGAATATGACGCTAGTATAATTAAAAGAATTCTTTTTGAAACCCAGACATATATCGTTACACCATACAGACTGTATGATTTATCAAGAGATGATGACAGCTTACTATTAGGAATAACCAGCCTTATTGCGAGTGGTGAATACAAGCAAATTCTAAAGCGTATGAGAAGGGGAAAAGAATACGCACAGAAGCAAGGACATTGGACAAATGGTATTGCACCGTTAGGTTATTCCAAAGACCCTAAAACAAAAAAGCTTGTTCCTAATGATCGTGCTGAGGATATTAAATTTATCTATTCGGAGATTATTAAAGGCACTACAGTACCTGATTTAGTCAGAAGTTTAAATACTATGGGACTAAAAACACGAGAAGGCAACTTGTTTCACTATAACAGCATTTTAAGAATAATTAACAATGAGGCGTATAAAGGCACTATAATAAGTAACCGAACCATTGGAAAATATTCAAGCAACATTCGACCCAAAGAAGAATGGATTATTGTCCATAATGCACACCCAGCAATCATTGACGAGAAGACTTGGGAAACTGCTAATAAGATTGTAAATGAGTACTCTTTTAAAGCCCCAAGAAGTAAGAATAAGATTTATCCAACAAGTAGTCTTATCTATTGTGCAAACTGCGGTAAGGTGCAAGGTAACAACTATCACCCGCATATTGATAAGTATTATATTAAGCACTGCCAGTGTGGTAACAGAAGTTTTTACTACAACTCTGCATTGGAGGTAATTAAAGAAGAGGTTTTAAAGCATAGGGAAACGCTTCTACAGACCCTAGAAACGTTGGAAGAGGGTAAAGAAGTTAATAACACTGAGTATAAAAAAGAAAAGCTTATAAGCCGTTTAAACAAGGCTAAGAGGGCTTTGCAAAGGATTAACTATGCTTTTGAAGAAGGGGATTATGATATTGTTACTTATAGAGAAAGGAAAGCTGAAAGACAGGAAGAAATAAAGCAAATAGAAGAAGAAATATTGGCACTGGAGAAGGAAGATAAAACAGCTAAAATTGACACCTTAAAAGAACAGATAAAAGCTATAGACAACCTTGTTGGAAAGTGGGAATTTCTAGACGGGGAGGGATTGTCTAATGAACAGGTGAATCGTCTGTTACATGGGTTAATTAGCGGTATTTTGTGGTCATATAAAAAAGGTGCAGAATCTCCGACAATGAGGATAGTTTACAAGTAGGGATAATCGTTATGAATATTCCTTTTTATTTTATATATGAAAAAAACCCTCCACCGATCAGCTAGTGACCAGTGAAGGGAATGGGAAGAGATCAGCTGCCATGCTGTTAAAATAAAGAAAGGAGACTAAAAACACTATATAACTATATATAAAACTTAATACTATATTTAACTATATAGTGTCACTATCTATAGAATAATAATTATAGAATTGTTTTTGATACTAATAGTAGTGAGGGCTTAAGCCCGAACACCGAACGGGGTGAGGTTATATTATTTATTGGTTTATTGCTAAATAAACATACTTATCCTTAAGCCTTACGGGCTTTCGCCAATTTCTTAAACAATTATATAAATTATATTTTATAGTTATAGAATCTTTATTATCAGTTTTCTACAGTATATAGTGCATAAAATAGCAGTGATTACAGGTTCAATTCAGAAATTTTTTTTAGGAATTTTTTACAAAACGCTGAAACCCTTGATACGACTGGGTTTTCACCATCTTTTTAAATTGTCTGAATATTTATCTTGAACCTGTATAAGTTTTGGTGTAAATTTTGTTAATCACACCGTCTTGTGACTTTAATTGTGATTATAAAAATAACTAAACCCTTTATATTACTGGGTTTTCTTAGTTTGTTAATCACAAGGTTAGAATTGTGACTAAATACTATATAAATCCTAATAAAACTAAGCTTTTTTGGATTTGTTAGTACCACCATCTTGTGATTATTAAAAAGCAGGAAAAATAAAAAATTATCGAATCATGATATTTTATAATACACCGTCATTTAAATAAGTTTAAGCAGATTGTTAAAAATGGAAAAAATATATTCAAATATAGGGGTAGACTAATTTGGTCAAACTTGTGCATTCAGAATGCTTGTTTGCCCTTTATGCACTTCACTTTCAAAAACTTTCTAATGCATAATACATATAGTTGCTAGCTTTTTTACGATATGTCGTAACAACTAACATTTGGACATTAAAAATCTGTTGCACAATCATAGTTTTATTATCAGTATTTTAGATGATTCTTTAAAAAAGAAATCAAAAAAGGCTAACCCTTTTAGAGTGTAGCCTCGTATTCTTTAAGCTTTTTATAGAAGGTGGCTGGTTTCATTCCAATTTCATTCATAAAATCGGCTTTCTTTATCTTACCTGACTTCCAATCATTATATAGACTTTTCCAACCCTTAGGTAGTTCCTTAGGTGGTCTGCCTACATGCTTACCTTTAGCTTTAGCAACCGCTATTCCTTCAGCTTGTCGCTGTTTTATTGTTTCTCTCTCTTGTTGTGCTATTGTAGTGTAAACCTCAATGATAATGTTGTTGATCATGTCTAAAACCCATTCTTGCCCCTCTGGAACATCTTGCATAGTAGTAGGCAGATCAATAATCTTTACTCTAATACCCTCATTCTTAAAATACTCCAGGTACTTTTTTATTAAAGTTTTATTTCTTCCAAGACGGTCAACAGATTTTATGTAAAGAGTATCTCCAGCCCTCATTGCCTTTAACATATTCTGAAACCCATCACGTTCCATATCCTTGCCACTAGCCTTATCACTGTATATATATTTTTCATCAGTTACATAAGGTTTTAGTGCCTCAAACTGTCTATCTAAGTTCTGTTCTAACGTACTAACACGAGTATAACCAAAAGAAATTCCTGTCACAGCGAATATCCCCTTTACTATTGTTTTGTACTGTTTTTAATAAGCAAAATATACAATAGTTGTCTATAAAGGTCAATGATTTTATAGAAGTCTATAAAGGTTTATATTAGATATAAATAAACAGTGTTTTTATTATATTTTCCGCTGTCTATAAAGGTGTACCTTTTTAGAATTATAATTCTTTAAGTTAGAGTAAGTTAACTTAAATTAAGGTAAAATATTTAATTTTATCATATGTTATATTGTATGTAAATAAAAATATTTACAAATATGAACGGATTTGGTACAAATAAAGGAAGGGTAGGAGGTGGCTTTCATGATAGAAAAATACAGTATCAGTTGCAATCTGGAAGCGGAAGATGAAAAGAAGTTTAATGAACTGATGAAAAAACTTACGAAAGAAACAATAGGTAAATTTAGAAATGCTGATCTTATAAGACTGTGTATTAGATTCACATGGGAAAATTTAGATAAGATAGATCAATTGCAATTAGAGAATAAACGATTAAAAAATCTTGTTCATGAACAGCAACATGAAATTCTTAGAATGGATAATAAGATTAAAAATGGCATTCAAATTCTGCAAGAGTAATTACCCAAAACCTATCAAAACTCAAGACATATGATTGACGTTTTTTAGTGCTGATTTTTCTAGGGTTTACCGCCAATCAAAAGTAACTATCAAAAGTTTGTAGCCAAAAGTGAAGCCAAAAGAGGTACTAAAGAAAATATAAAACTCTAGGAGAAAATAAAGGGTATAGATGGGGATGAAAATTAGGATATATGGGGTAGTATTCAGTTAAATTCTAGCCTCTAAAATACCCTCTAAAATAATTCCCTAGTATAGTACCCACTACTTACAGTACCCCACAGCATAGCACCAGTCCACTGTGACAGGGTAGAAGACACAAGAGACAGCACAGGACAGTACAAGACAGGGAAGGAAAACAGGAAGGAACTGAACAGCAGTGAATACAGCACAGAACAGAAAGAACAACAAAGGAAAGAATGAGAATAGAGAAAGACAAAGAAAAGGATTGACAACACCAATGTAGCACTAACGACTTAACAGCGATCAATAGCAGAAAAGGTAAAATCACAGGAAGGGTAGTAAGGGTGGGGCGGGTATCTCTAAATGGTCGGTCTGGGGTCTGGAACATATACATAATGGTTCAGAATCTTTTGTGGTAAAAATTGGTTTGTAATTAGAAGTCCTTTGTTATTAGCTTTTCTATATTCCGTTTACCCAAAAAATCAAGCGTTGTATAATCGCTTTATAAATACAGTGAGGTGTTTTTTTATGACTAAGCAAACAGACCAAACTAATCAAACTAAACAAACTTATGAATTACTAAATTCCATTATTGAAATGCTGGAGAAAATAGAAACAACTATAGGCGACTTAAGAGAGACTTTTAGAAGTACATCTTTTGAAACAAAGTCAGAATTTAAGGCACTCAATGATCGGTTGGATATAATGATTGACAAGAATAAATCATAGGTGAGGGGTGGTTAAGGATTTTGTTATTCCTGAAAATCAATATTCCTCTAAAAATTTTTGCGGTATTTTTTGAAAACTTTTTACTGGGCTTAAGGAGGAAGAAATAGTGAATATGGCGGAAGTATTTGAACACCAGGTCATGAAGGTAACAGAAGATAAAATGCACAGAAGTTTTGAAAGATTAAAGCATGACGAAGCCCTCAAACGGAAAATTAGGGAATTATCCCATGCTACAAGGAATTTGCAGAGGTTAAATAAGGCTATAAGCCCTCTTAGTGGGAATAATGATTTGCCAAGAGATTGGGTAATAAAAAGGGATGAACTAAGAATAGATTGTAAAAATACATATGTGGAGTTAAATAGTCAAGGATTTGAAGACTGGTGGATAACCACTATTGTCAATCATGAACTAGAAAAGTTAGATTTATTATACAAAGAAACCCGAGATAAAGCGTACATTGAGGCTTTCGGTAAACTGGAAATAAAGGATATTGATATATTGGATGATCGTTGGGAACTAGTAGAACAACAAATAGAACAAATGAAAACTAATTATCTAATGGGTAGGTGAATTTGTTCACTGAATTGCCAAAAGGAAATATCCTTTAATGGTCGAATCCTTCTTAAATAGGAGGGTGGTTATTTTGAAAACTTTAATCACAGTTAAAAAAGTAAAGGAAGAAGTTGAACGACTTCAAAGATACATAACTTTAGTGGAATCATATAAAGCTGATACCGTTGAAAAGCAAATAATTAAAAATTATGCCTGTTCCAATAGTCTGGCGAAGGTTGTAAAGGTAATGACTGATGAGGGTTATTCAGTAGATCATCAATATGTTTCTTCTGTTATAAGCGGAAAGCCGTCTGATGAACTTCACAGGATAATTAGAACCGGCTATATGAAAAGAACTAAGCCTAGTAGGAAAAGTCATAGGAAATCATCGTACTTTTATTCAAACTAAAACGAAAAGCAGTTTATTAAGGAAAGTTACAATTTATTTGATATAGATACATTGCCAGTGACAAAACAAATCCTTTCACAGCAAGGCTTAGTGTCTTGCTTTTTTTATTTAGTTGCCCCAAATATCGGACTAAAATGTTATTATAATATAAGGTACTTTTTTTCAATCGGAGGGGAACCAAATTGCCAATTTTACAATTTAAAGGTAAAAGTCAAGTTAAAAATCATCATATAACAGTAAATTATCATGATCTGATTCCGAATAAAGAGTTAAGTATTACCGAAAATGTTGTTTTAAACAACGATAATTTAATTATTCAAGGCGATAACTTAAAAGCATTAAAAGCATTGCTGCCTACATACGCTGGGAAAGTCGATTGTATTTACATAGACCCACCATATAATACTGGAAATGAACATTGGGTGTACAACGATAATGTTAATTCACCTATGATTCAGGATTGGCTAGGGAAAGTCGTGGATAAAGATGACCTTTGTCGACACGATAAGTGGCTGTGTATGATGATGCCTCGTTTAAAGATGTTGAAGGATTTACTTCATGAAGATGGTGTAATCTTCATCAGTATTGATTATAACGAAGAACATCATTTAAAAAGCTTAATGAATGAAATGTTTGGAGAAGAGAATTATCGTGATTCAATTAGTATCAGAAGAGGGGTAAAAAACGTACAAGCCCAATTTGAAACTATTGATTCATTATCAAGTGGTTATGAAACTGTTTTAGTTTATACCAAAAATCCAGAACGCAGATTTAACAAAGTATATGCTGAATTAGAAGATGTTCAGGATGGTGGATGGAATAATCACTGGAGAGGTACTGACCGGCCAACAATGAGGTATGAATTGTTTGGAATCAAGCCAGAATCAGGTCAGTGGCGTTGGGGCGAAACGAGAAGTATCGAAGCAGTGGAAAATTACGAAAACCTCGTTAAAGAATTTGAAGAGAACGGTATTGAACTGACCCCGGAGAACATTGATTCATGGTATTTGAAATATGTTGAAGAAACTGGTGATGAAATAGATTTATTAAGGTTATCTGTAAACGGTAAACCTGAACACTATATACCGCCAACAGATAAAAAGTTATTGAGTAACATGTGGTATGACTTAAAGCCAAATGGTCAAAACCAATTAAAAACGATTTTCGGTAAAAAGGTATTTGATACACCGAAATCTACTGATCTAATAAAACGGTTAATTAAATTTGCTGTAATGAAGGATGAAGCTATTATACTCGATTCCTTTGCTGGGTCAGGAACAACAGGACATGCTGTTCTAGAGTACAACAGGGAAGAAGGAACAAATCATAAGTTCATCCTCGTTGAAATGGAAGAGTATGCTAATGAATTAACAGCTGAAAGAATGAGACGGGTTATTAAAGGGGTTCCAAAAGCAAAAAGTAAGGAACTAAGGGAAGGTCTAGGCGGAAGCTTCTCATATTTTGAACTTGGTGAGGCTATTGAGTTCGACAAGATATTAAGTGGGGAAAGCTTGCCATCATTTGAAAGCCTTGCAAGATACCTGTTCTATATTGCAACTGGAGAAGAATTCAAGCCAGAACTTGTAGATGAAGAAAACCATTATATAGGTTCTACGGACAAACATGACTTGTTCTTGTTCTATAAGCCTGATTTAGATTATCTAAAAACCACTTCCCTTAGTTTAGATAAAGCAGAAAAAATCGTTTCTTATAAGCCGAACAAGAGTCGAATTGTTTTTGCACCAATGAAATTCCTTGATGAGGAGTATTTAGACAAATATAATATCAGATTTGCCAAACTACCTTATGAAATTTACAGTATTAAGGGTTGATCGCTATGGAGTTAAAGGATTATCAATTAAATGCAATAAAAACGGTAGAAAATTATTTAAACATACTCAAAGCAGAATATGATGATCTTCAAGAACTAAAAGAAGTGAAGCCAAAAATCGCTAGTAAAATTAACTTTACTAGCGAAGCTTGGGACAAGCTTGAGATAAATAAATATAACAATAAGAAAAATGGTTTAGGTGAAGATGTTCCAAATATCTGCCTCAAGGTTCCAACTGGTGGAGGAAAAACATTGCTTGCAACCTATTCCATAGATTTAATAAATACTCACTACCTACGCAAGCAAACTGGTTTTGTGCTATGGATAGTACCTTCAAGTCAGATTTATAATCAAACGCTTGAAGCACTAAAGGATAGAAATCATCCATATAGACAAAAGCTAGATATTTCAAGTGGAGGAAGAACCTTAATCATTGAAAAAAATGATCGGTTCACCCCACAAGATGTTAATGAAAATCTGGTTGTAATGGTACTGATGTTACAATCATCAAACCGTAAAACTAAAGAAACATTAAAAATGTTCCAGGATTCTGGGGGGTATGTAGAATTTTTCCCACCAGAAGACAACATGATTGAACATCAGCAACTTATCGATGCATATCCTAATGTTGATGTTTTTGAGGAAATCCACTCTTTATTCCCTACTAGGCAAGTAAAAACTTCTTTAGGGAACGTTCTCAGAGTATTAAAGCCAATCGTTATAATTGATGAAGGACACAAAGCATATACAGCTAGTGCCCAAAAAACGATATTAGACTTTAATCCAAGAGTGATTGTTGAGTTATCCGCTACCCCTAAAAAAGAAAGTAATATCTTGGTTAACGTTAGTGGGCTGGATTTAGATCGTGAAGAAATGATTAAGCTTGATTTAAACATTATCAACAAATCCAGCGGTGATTGGAAGGATACTGTTCTTGCTACGGTAGAAAAGAGAAAGCAACTGGAAAACCTGGCTAATGACTATCGAAAGGCAACAGGAAAATATATAAGACCTATTTCCTTGATTCAAGTAGAACGGACAGGAAAGAATCAACAAGACGGTAATCACATTCATTCCGAAGATGTTAAGGAGTTTTTAATAAAACAATGTAATATTTCACCGGATGAAATTGCCATTAAATCAAGTGATAAAGATGATATTGAAGGTATTGACTTATTGTCTGGGGATTCTACAATCCGATTTATTATCACTAAACAAGCACTACAAGAGGGGTGGGATTGTCCATTTGCATATACACTGACAATCTTATCTAAATCAAGTTCAGAAACTGGCCTTACCCAATTAGTAGGTCGAATTTTAAGGCAGCCATATGCTAAGAAAACTGGAATACAGGAATTAGATGAAAGCTATGTGTACTGTTACCAACAAGAATCAAGCAAAATCTTGGAGAGTATTCGTGGCGGTCTAAAGTTAGAAGGTATGGGAGACTTAACAAATCGTGTAACAGGGTTATCTGAAAATGAAGATGATAACTCGGATGAGGTTAAGCAAAAGGTTAAAATTAGGGATAAATATAAACACTTAAAAGGGAAAATATTTCTTCCAAGATTCTTGTATGAACAAGAAAATCAAGGTTGGCGTCCTATTAGTTATGAAATAGATATTTTAAGCCGAATTGATTGGAATGAAATAAACCTCGGTAGTATCAAAGACCTTACATTATCCGCTACGGAACGGTCTAAAGATGAAGTTTTTCGTGTCGGAATCGCTGATGGAAATGATCTGATAAATAGATACGATTACCATGAGGAAGAAAACATTGAAACCGACATTGATATTTCGTTAATGACTAGGCAGATTACGGATATAGTACCTAATATGTGGATTGCCTACGATATTTGTAACAAGGTAGTTGAATTATTAACTTCCTCATATGAAAGGCATATAGTTAATGCGAACTTGTCTTATGTGATTGAGGAACTAAAAAAACTACTGGAACAGGAAAAGAACCGTCTAGCCCAAATAATCTTTTATAAGCTGATTGATAGCAACAGAATTCAATTCATCTTAGAAGAAAGAAAGGCTTCAATACCAAACCTAGAATATAAGGTTGGAAAAAATGAAAAAAGACTTCTGCGGTCTAATTATGATCCGATAGAGAAAAGCTTAGTCGAACCTGTTGTGGAAAGTGATTACAATCCGTTAGAAAAAGCATTCGCTATCTGTCTTGATACTCATGAAAAGTTATTGTGGTGGTACAGGAATATTGAACGTGTTGATTATTCTATTCAGGGCTGGAGGAAACAAAAGATTTATCCTGACTTTATTTTCTCTGACATTAAGCCTAAGGAAGACAATGATTTTTCAACTGTTTATGTCATGGAAACTAAAGGTAAGCACTTAATGGGGAACGATGATACAACCTATAAAGAAAATATTTTCAACTTATGTAACGAATTGGGCAAAAAAACTTCCTGGAATGCCTTAGGATTAGAATTTGAGGATAAGGAATTTGTTTTCCAACTAGTGTCACAAGAAGAATGGAAAAAGAGTTTATTAAGTCTGCTTGAATAGGTCAATAGCCTCCATTTTTTTGGGGGCTTTTTGTTTTCTATGACTCTAGTTGTGTTATTATGGAATAGTGTGGAAAATATAGACAAAGGGGGATGAATATGCCAGTAAGTAAAAAGTTAGGTATTGATGATTCAAGTGGATTTGAATTCGCAAAAGAAATGTTAGCTGGCGATGTGACAGCTGCTATCAACTTTGACAGGATTCAAAAGAACTCGGATGATGAGTATGTTATCTTTGAGTATCTGTTATGTGAAGAGGGTCAAACTGTTAATCCTCACACTAGTCATCCGAGAAGATATTGGCACAAAAATAAAAGAAAGTTTATTAGTCTATGTCAAGTTGCTGATGATCTTGATGCCACACTTTATTTAGTTAACTATGCAAAAAAAGGTACAACGCACGAGGATAAGATTCTTCTTATGGAAGTGCTTGACTGGGATGCAGACGGGGTAGAGACAGAAGATACCCAAATGACTAGAAGTGAATTTAGTAAATGGTTTAGGGAACAAAATCAGGCTTGTCTATAACCAACCACTACACAACCCAAGTGTATTATTGCACCTGGGTTTTTCTTTTAAAAGTTAGTGGCTAAGTGAATTGTGTTAAATTAACCCCTCAGATTTAAAGTAATCTTTAATAAGCTTAGGGTTAACTGTTAATTTTTCCGCTATTTGCTTATATGAATAGTCATTCCATATCATTTCATTTAACTGTTCCAAGTTTACTGGTTGCTGTTTCTTTTTAACCTTATGTTTTCCAATAATATGCTGTACTCTCGTTCCATTTCTATCACCGTATGGGTGGTGACATAAATGTCTTTGGTGTTCCTTTCCTACCATATGACTAGGCTTACCAAAGAACTTTAATTGGCACTCTTTACATTGGAATACCATTACAGCACGTTCATTTATATAATTTGTTAAAGGTGTCACAGCACCGCTATAATTATCATTTAATTTAGCCTCAAACTGTTTTCTATTCATGCCTTTATTCATATTCTTACCGCCTATATTAGATTTAGTAGAACAACAGTTAGAAACTGGCTAGGTATTAACCCCTTACCCTTTGATTTTTGACCGCTAAACCCCTTGATATATAAGACTTTATTTAATTCTAACTGTTGTTATTTAGCCCGTTTTTGATTAGCCTTTATAAATGTCTTTTTCCTAGCTGAATGTCTGCAAGTATCAGAACAATAAACAGCCCTGTTAGACACTGAGTTAAAACCTTTTCCACAGCCTTTACATACCTTGTTTAATAATGTTTCCTTGCCATAATAAACAGCCTCTAATGCTTTATTTGTTGGTAGTACAGAATTTTCAAAGTAAGTACAGGAACAATCACTAGCTGGTATCTTTTTACCTCTATACTCACCGCCACTAATTAACGGACAGGGTTTATCTAGCAATATGCAGTTACCGTCTACGAAGTTTGCACATGATGAAATGACTAGTTGTTTAATACCTGATCTCATTTTTAAATCTCCTTTTTATTCAAATAAAAAATCCCACCAGCAAAGCCAGTGGGAATATATTTAAGAGGGAAATTATTTGCTTTCTTGTTTGTACTTCCTTACTAAAAGACCTAACTTTAAAGCTTGGTCAGGTTTAAGCTGTTTAATTAGTTCTAACTTTTCACCTTTTGAAACAGCCTTTATTATTTCTTTAGAGAATTGCATTTAATCACGTCCTTATTTAATTGTTAACGTGGTAATCTGTCATTACGTGGCAGACCAGCCCTTGCACGTTCCACAGCAAGTCTAGTTTGTTCTTTAATAAATTCTTCTCGTGCTTTTTCTTGGCGTTCTCGATTTTGACGATCAATTTCCATTCTCTTTCGCATGGCCTCTCTAACAGCATCATCATCTACATAAGAACTTTTCTTTTGTTCAAATACAGAAAAGTCATTCGACATAGGTATAATGTTTTCATCTCTACGAAGCTTATCGACTTCAATACCTAGTGCCATTCTTACTGGTGTAGGAAGGTTCTGTATCTGTTGAAATGCCCCTTTATCACCGTTAGCTAAAGCCCTTACTAATTCCTTATTAAATTCCATAGATATAACCACCTTTTTAATTTGTTTTTGTCGCTGTCTTTCACAAGAAACAGCGTTATTGCAATACCTTAATTCCGTTACAAGTGTAGTAAGTAAATGATTCTTTCTTTTTACCTTTCTCGTCTATAATCTGAATCAATTTAATGACAATAAGTTTAGATATAAACGATAACAGCATGGCAGTGGAAGTCATGTCACTTATACCCCTTTCTTGTTTTCATTTCTAAAATGTTGCGAATGTTAGCTATTTCAACATTTGAAACCCTTAGACGCTTCATTGCCTTCTTGAACCTTTCCTGATAGGTAGGTGTGAAGGCTAGTTCTCCACGTTCAAGCTTTCCGATTGTACTAGCGTCAACTTCCATGAAATGTTCAAACTCTTTTTGGGTTTTATTACGGATCAAACGCACATGCTTAATAAATCGGTAATCAACTTCCTGATTATATGGAAGACGGTTATTGTTCAATCTGTTCACCTTCTCTTTTTAGGAATCAAAAGTAAATAAAATAGGCATGGCATAAGCCACACCATTTCCTTATATATACTGGGTCAAGAAACTATAGGGCGGTACAGGTAGTTATTTAAAAAAAATTTTTAAAAAAATATTGTCCTGAATCGTTGCCAAATAATCAGTACCTAATTGAGAGGTACATAACCAAAGGTCGGACGAATAAAATAATTTTTCGTTGTCCTTAAAATATATATAAATTGCATGTACCTCTTTGAAAGAAAAATTTCAGGGGGTACTAAAAATGAAAAACAAAACTAAAAAGAACAAAACAGTTAAAATAAATGTAATAGTAGTCAATCAACCATCTCAGGAAGCAATTCTAAATACAGCGAAGATATTAAGGACTTTAGGCACTTCTGCTTAAAGTCTTTTTTTATGTCGAAAAAATTATCCCTAAATACTAGACAAACAGGGTCAGGAAAAACGACCACACTCTATACATTGTTAAACGAAACAAAGAAATTATTAAATCGTAATATTATCACGCTTGAAGATCCCATTGAAAGAAAAACAGAAAATGTCATGCAAGTACAAGTAAACGAACGAGCAGGTATTACCTACTCCACAGGCTTAAAGGCAATTTTACGACATGACCCTGATATTATTATGGTTGGTGAAATACGTGATGATGAAACGGCGAAAATTGCCATTCGTGCTGCTTTAACAGGACATTTAGTTTTGACGACCATGCATACAAAAGATACGAAAGGAGCGATTTATCGCCTGTTAGAGTTTGGGATTAGTTTACAGGAAATTGAACAAACATTAATTGCTGTTGCGGCTCAACGGTTAGTGGAAATCAAGTGCCCTTATTGCGAAGAGAAGTGTCATCCGTTATGCCGAAAAATGCGTGAATATCGACAGGCAAGTGTATATGAATTGTTATATGGTAGAGCATTAAATGGAGTAATAAAAGAAGCGAAGGGTGAAGAAGGATTTTATGATTATAAATTGCTTCGGGATGTTATCAAAAAGGGCGTAGCATTAGGGTATTTATATTCGTCTTCCCTCGAAAATTGGGCGTATGACGAGTAAGAGACCAAAGAAAAAATGGACACTAAAGCAGCAATCGAAATTTTTAATTCAACTTTCAAAGCTACTAGAAAAAGGTTATACACTCTCTCAAGCATTAGAATTTTTACAGTTTCAACTTCCTCCATACCTTCGTGAACAAATTGATTATGTATCTCTCCAATTAAAGTCTGGCGATTCTCTTCATACTGCTTTTCGTGCATTGGGCTTTCACAAAGATGTTTTAAGTTATCTCTATTTTGCTGAACAACATGGGGATGTGTATTTTGCTTTGAGAGAAAGTGGAAACATGCTTCATCAAAAAGTTGTGCATATGAAAAAGTTTCAAAAGCTTGCTCAGTACCCAGCCATGTTATTGTTCTTTATGATGGTGATTTTATTTTTGTTAAGTACCGTTTTGCTGCCACAGTTTCAAAGTTTGTACGAATCAATTGGCCACAGTCAGTCCACAGGTTTCATGCTCTTCATGAGTGTAATCTCCTTATTCCCTTATGTTCCTCCTTTTGCTTGTGTACTTCTTCTACTCATTTACTTCAGTTATTGGCAACTTCGTAAGAAACTTTCACCCACAAAACAAGTAAAGCTTTTATTGAGAATTCCAATCGTAAGGCGTATTGTGCCGTTGTTCAATGCTTATTTTTTTGCGATTCATCTCAGTAACCTCTTAAAAGGAGGGCTTTCTATCTATAGTTGTTTGAAACTATTTGAAAAACAACAACATTACCCGTTTTTTTGTGAAGAAGCCTCGTATTTAATGAAACAGCTATCAGCAGGGTTTCAACTAGGAGACATGATAAAAGAAAGACCCTATTTTGATCGTGAATTTGCAAGTGTCATTAAGCATGGAGAATTAAATGGTAACCTTCCACAAGAGCTATACGATTACGCTGCTTTCATGATTGAAAAAATTGAACAAATCATTCATAAAAGTTTACAGATTGTTCAACCTGTTATGTTTTCATTGATTGGGCTTGTTATTTTACTTATGTACTTAGGGGTGATGGTCCCTATGTTTAATGTGATGTCTAGTTTATAAGCAGATGCCATATGAAAAGGAGATGTTTATGTGAAGAAAAATGGTTTTACTTTAATAGAAATGTTAGTCGTGATGCTCGTCATTACGGTTTTACTACTCATTACAATTCCAAATGTACTGAAGCATAACAACGCTATTAATTCTAAAGGGTGTGATGCTCTTATACAGACTGTTCAAGCACAAGTACAAGTGTACAAGATTGAAAACAATGATGTGACACCAACAATTGAACAATTAACCTCAGATAAATATTTAAAAGATGAGCCATCTTGTGCTGGAGGTAAAAAGATTGTCATTAGCACAGATGGGGAGGTTACGGTTGCAAAGTAGTTTGAAGTCGTATAAAAGGAACCAACGTGGCTTTACGTTAGTAGAAATGCTCATTGTATTAGGAGTTATTCAAGTTATGACGAGTATTAGTTTATTAGTTGTTCAACCATTAATTGAACAGTATCGTATTCAATTTTTTTTAAAGCAACTACAAACAGATTTGTTTTACATGCAACAAGTTGCAATGACTCAAACAGATCGAGCGACTTTTACATTTGATTCTACTACGTCTACTTATTATGCCGTTCAACGCAACGAAATTCTTTTTGAAAAGTCATATGATTCAAGTATTATCATTTCGAGTGTGAGTGGACCCAATCGTGTACGATATAACTCCCGGGGAAATATTTCGCAGGGAAAGACATTTTTTGTTCGTTCAGGTGATACATCTTATCGGTTAGTGTTCCAAATAGGAAGAGGACGATTTTATGTGGAGAAATTGTAAAGGCTATACCATGCTAGAAGTGGTTGTTGCTTTTGGTATTCTATTGTTTGTTGTTTATAGTACGCTTCCTTTGTATGTATCAATTGTACAAGAAAGGAAGAACCAAAAAATTCTTAATCAAGCAAACACTCTTTTACATGAAGAGTTGATGAAGTATAAGTATAGTAAATCGTATGAAGAAGGAGAAGAGTATGTTGTAAATAAGATAAGCTATCGTTTCCATTGGGAAAATCATGTACAGGGATTAAAGAAGGTTTGCGTTCAGTGGGTAGACTTATCAGATCGTGAGAAAACGAGGTGTGATTTTATTCGAAAATGATTAAGAAAAATGGCTTTACTTTAGTGGAAATGTTAATCAGTTTTGCTTATCTCCTACTCATCGTTTCGTTCATTCCTATCATTATGACGATTATAAAAGAAACGCACAATGAAACGCTAGCTTTAACGAACATCGAATGGGAAATCTTTGTTTCTCAACTAACGTTTGAGTACCGAGAAGCACAAGATGTACGTGTGGACCCTTCGACACTGACGTTTATAACATTTGATCATAAACAAGTGACTTATGAGAGGTATCAAGATAAAGTAAGAAGGCGTGTAAATAAGTTAGGGCACGAAGTATTGTTGCAAAAGATTGATCAAATAAAGTACAAACAAACAGATAATCTGTTACATGTTGAAGTCATCGATCAAAAACAAAATAAATATAGAAGTAAAATAAGTAAGTTTGATGAGTAAGTTGTATGTTATGATTAATAACCAAAGAGGCACAGCTTTGCCACTTGTGTTAGTCATTAGCTTACTATTAATCTTCCTCACTGTACACCAGCTTTCTTTATATGTGTCAGAAGCGAAGCTCTACAAAGAAGTGGAATCGTTTTATGAGGTAAACCACTTGTTAGAAAGTGGAGTAGTAGAAGCGATGTCTTTGATAAGAACGGCAGAGGAACCCCATCTTTTAACGAACATTCAATCTACTTATCCAAACGGTCAAATCATTTATACCTTTGCAAAAATGAGTGATGAGATTGGCTCCGTTGTCATTGAGTGCCAAACGTCATCAAATCGTTATTATAAAGGACAAGCTTACTTTCAATATGAGGATGGGAAGGTTATTCAATGGATCGAATATAGATAAGGAGTGATAAGCGTGAAAGCATTATATCTTGTAGGTTTTATGGGAGCCGGTAAGACAACGATTAGCGAAGAATTATCAACGAAACTCAACATTCCAGTTATTGATACCGATCATTATATTCAACAGAAGACCGGCAAATCGATCTCAGATATTTTTCAAGAAAGTGGAGAATTATCATTTCGTCAACTTGAAAAAGAGTGTTTAAAAGAGTTACCGACAAATGATGTTATTATCGCTACAGGAGGAGGAATGTTCATTCAAGAAGTAAATCGAACTTGGATGAATGATAAAGGAGTATCCATTTATTTGAAATGTAGATGGGAAGATTTATCACAAAGGATTGCCGGTGACACTTCTCGTCCTCTTGTTCAAAAAAATGAGCTTGAACAATTAAAAGCTTTATTTGAACAGCGTCGCTCTATGTATGAACAAGCAACTTATTGCATTGATACAACGGATAAATCCATTAGTGACATTTGTTTAGAAATTATCGGAGTGATTAAGTAATCAATACCCCGGTCATAATAAGACTGAGGAGTTGATGACAATAAAAACAAACGACTACGTTAAATTTGTCACACAACAGTTTGTGCGATATATGGATCAACCAAAAACGGAACGAAAAATGAAACGAATTCAACGAAAAGAAGAACGTACACCTTTCCCGAGTCGGTGGTTTGGGATGTTACCTCTAGCTTTTATGCTTTGGTATCGAAAAAAACGTTCTTAAAAAAAGGCATGTTCGATAAGGAGTTTTTAGCACTCGTCGAACATGCTTTTTTTATATTAAGCAAATTTTTGTGAAGCGGTTTGTTCAGATAAGTAAAAGAGTCCGCCATTCACAATCTTAATGATGATGGTGGGTTCATATTGCTCTTGTAATGCTTGTTTTTCTGTTTCGTAACTTTCAGGTACTTCTTCTGCCGTTTCATAAAAATGATCAAGTAATGCAAGATCATCATACCAGCGTTTTCTAGCTTCCTCAGCCCATTGGTGATCATCTTGTTTAATGGCACTTGCAAGGTAATCTTGTAAGCGACTGATACCACTTTTGGGTTTAATTAATGGTGAAAGTGTAAAGCAATAATCCGATATTTTAGGAGACATTGCTTGTTGTTCAAGCACGCCTTGAAAGTTTTCTACAATTTTTCCTGAAATAAGATGTAACCCTAATGACACTATGTAATCACGTTTTCGATCACATTTGTACGATATCTTTACGTTTAGGCCAAGCCAAGGGTGTAACGCTTTACTAGTAGAAGGAACTGACGGCAGGCTTTCATACAAATGAGTAAAACTACCAAACTTCTGAGTAGAAGCGAAAATTTGATGTAGTCGTGGTGAACCAAAATGAATGCGTTCGCCTTTTACATCTTTGTCTTCAAAGCTAGGGTCTGTAATAAAGGTTAAACAAGCTGGGCTAGGAGTGCCACCTGTCTTTTCAACATAATGCCAATAAAATGGGCGGTTCATCAGTTCTTTATCCATTTCAATTGTGAGCTGAAACGTTAAATAAGAGGGGTGTTCTTGAACAACCTCACAGTCATTTGTTTTAAAGTATTGTTTTAAAAAGTGATGAATATCAGTTTGCTGCATGTTGATCCTCACCTTCGTTCATTTGCTCTGCATATTCAATAATGGAAGTTAAGTTATCCATTTTAATTCGTATCTCTCCTTCACTGTTGGAGTGAAATAAGATGTCTTGGATATGCTCTTCGATATTGCCGAAATCAAGCTTTGTTAAGATTTCATCTAATTCGCCAATCACTCGCTCGAATAGATTAATTTTCTCGTAAAGCAATTTTAGGATATGTTCTTCGACCGTGTCTTTTACGGCAAGGTTATAAATGTGTACATCACTTTGTTGGCCGAGTCGATGAACGCGTCCAATTCGTTGTTCTAGTCTCATTGGATTCCACGGTAAATCATAATTAATAATATGGTGGCAAAATTGAAGGTTAATTCCTTCTCCACCTGCTTCTGTTGCAATAAAAACTTGTGCGTGATGTTCAAATAATTGCTTCATCCAATCTTTTTTTCCTCGCTTAAACCCACCTCTGAAAGGAACCGATGTGATACCATGTTGCTTGAGAAACCATTGTAGATAGAGCTGGGTAGCTCGATATTCTGTGAAAATGATTACTTTATCATTGATGTTTTGAATGAGTTCTAATACTTTCTCTGCTTTTGCATTTTGCTTCACTTGCTCAATTTTATTCATTAATGGATTAATCATTGTATTTGGTATCGAACTACCTTCTTCTTGACGCTCCATCATATTTTTTAGTGTCATGTATACCGCTTCTCGACTGCTACACGCTTCACGTTGTAGGGTTAAAATTGAAAACGCACTAGCTGAACCCATTCCGTGCTTTTTAAAAGATGTGATGGATTCATATAACTCTCTTTCTGCTGTTGAGAATTCAATTGGAACAGTTTGTACAACCCGTTTTGTCCACTCAATCCCCGTATCGCCTCGTCGGTTACGAATCATCACTTTACTAATAAGTTCACGTAACTTCTCATCGTTTTGTAATGTTCTCTTTTTCGCAGAAAAAATCTCTTCAAAAATGGCTTTATTCCCTAAGTGTCCAGGCTTTAATAAGGAAACCAAATTGAAAATTTCTTCAATTCGATTTTGAACAGGTGTCGCCGTAAGAAGTAAACAAAATTTCTTCTTTAGGTTTTGAACGAATTCATAGTTTTTGGTTTTATTGTTTTTCAGTTTGTGAGCTTCGTCAATAATAATAAGGTCGTAATCTTGTTCCAGAACAATATCCCGGTGTGGAGGCCGTTTTGCTGTATCAATTGATGACACAACCACATCGCATTGCTCCCACACATACGATTTCTTTTGAGCAACGGCAGGAATATAAAACTTTTGATTTAACTCTATCGTCCATTGTGAAACAAGAGAAGCAGGGACTAGAATTAATACTTTTTTCACTAGACCGCGAATCATGTATTCTTTTAGAACGAGGCCTGCTTCAATTGTTTTTCCAAGACCTACTTCATCAGCTAAAATGGCTTTTCCGTTCATGTTTTCCACGACTTGTTTTGCCACTTCTAACTGATGAGGAAGAGGAGTCAGATTTGGTAAATAATTAGGGCATTTAAGACCTTCAAACTCATCGATGACCGTTTGTTTTTCAATGTTGAAAGCTAATTTATAAAGATCCCAGTTAGACCAAGGCCCCTCTTCTTCAACGCGAGATAAAAATTGATTTGTCCACTCATAATCGAAGTTCATGGTTACTTTCATGATAAACGCACCCCTTTCAGAAAGTTTTTTATTGAACTAATGTAAAGATTCATGTAGGATGAAAATGTAATTTAGAAAATTTTAAATAAAGAGCATATTGCCACTTTGCGAAACTATTTGTTAATAATCGTAAAATCATTATTTTTATGTAGTATGCCCAAAAATAAAAACTTTATAGAAGCGGATGATGATAAGAGGAGAGACTACTTTAGTGTAGCGCCGAAGGAGCAAGCGAATATGTGAATCTCTCAGGCAAAAAGACTCTTGTTGGACGCATCTCTGGAGAGTGTCATCATGACCACCCACGAGGCAAACCTAACACAGTCAAAACAAACGTATGGGGAAACTTTCAGGTGAAAGGACAGAGACTTCCTAAATGTATTAGGGAGAACTCTGTCCTTTTTTTGATTAGTAAGTGGGGTAAAATCATTTAAACCGAATATAAGGGGGATTTATTTTCATGACTGACTTAAAACAAACACCGCTTTACGATACATACAAAGAATACGGAGCAAAGATTATTGACTTTGGTGGGTGGGCTTTGCCTGTTCAATTTTCTTCCATTAAAAAAGAACATGAAGCCGTTCGTACAAAAGCTGGGTTGTTTGATGTTTCTCATATGGGAGAAATTGAAGTGACAGGTTCAGATAGTCGGGCGTTTTTACAAAAGATGATGACTAATGACGTATCTGTGTTAAAAGACAATAAAGCACAATATACGGCGATGTGTTATGAAAATGGTGGAACCGTAGATGATCTACTCATTTATCAAAAGAGCGAGCAACACTATCTACTCGTGGTCAATGCAGCAAACATTGAAAAGGATTTTGATTGGTTAGTACAGCATGAGTTTGGCGATGTGACACTTAAAAATGTATCGGAAGAGATGGGTCAATTAGCATTGCAAGGACCTATTGCTGAAAAAGTGTTACAAACATTAACATCAGAAGATTTATCGAATATTAAATTTTTTAATTTTAAAGATCGCGTCGAACTAGCTGGTGTAGAGGTATTGGTCTCACGTACTGGCTATACAGGGGAAGATGGATTTGAACTTTATTGTGATGCAAACGATGCTGCGATGCTATGGAAGAAAATCTTAGAAGCTGGAGAAAGTGAAGGGATTATTCCTTGTGGACTGGGTGCTCGTGATACGTTACGCTTTGAGGCAACCTTAGCTCTGTACGGTCAAGAGTTATCAAAAGACATTACGCCAATCGAAGCTGGAATCGGCTTTGCTGTGAAGGTCAATAAAGATGATTTTATTGGTCAATCGATATTAAAGAAACAAAAAGAGGAAGGACCTAGTCGAAAGCTTGTTGGGATTGAAATGATTGAGAAAGGCATTCCTCGTCATGGATACGACGTTTATAGCGGGGACGAGCGAATTGGCTTTGTGACAACGGGAACACAATCGCCTACATTACAGAAAAACATTGGTTTAGCACTAGTGGATGCAAATTACGCAAGTATGGAAATGGAAGTTGAAGTTCAAGTTCGTCAAAAACGATTAAAAGCAAAAGTGGTATCAACGCCATTTTATAAGCGTTCTAAATAAAGAGTTAGCCTATCCAATAAGAATGATAAAAAATAGAGATGTTCACTTGAGAGAGGAGCAATGTAACATGATGCATCGTTATTTGCCAATGACAGAACAAGATAAAAAAGAAATGTTAGAAACGATTGGTGTCTCATCAGTTGATGAGCTGTTCCATGATATTCCAGAACGTGTTCGTTTTAAAGGAGAATATAAGATTAGAAAAGCAGCATCTGAATCACAGCTTATAAAAGAATTGACGACGTTAGCTGCTAAAAATGCAAACGTAAAAGAGTATGCTTCTTTTTTAGGTGCTGGTGTGTACGATCATTACATGCCAATCATTGTTGATCATGTTATTTCTCGTTCTGAATTTTACACCGCGTATACACCGTATCAGCCTGAAATTTCACAAGGGGAATTGCAAGCGATTTTTGAATTTCAAACGATGATTTGTGAATTAACAGGAATGGATGTCGCGAACTCTTCCATGTACGATGGTGGAACAGCGTTAGCAGAAGCAGCTATGTTAAGTGCTGGTCAAACCAAAAAGAAGAAAGTTTTAGTTTCTCAAACTGTGCATCCTGAGTCAAGAGACGTACTTAAAACGTACGCAAATGGTCAATACATTGAAGTGGTTGAAATTCCATCTGTAAACGGTGTAACAGATCTTGAAGCTTTAAAAGGTGAGATGAGTGGAGACGTTGCAGCGGTCATTGTTCAATATCCAAACTTCTTTGGACAAATTGAACCACTCAAAGACATTGAGCAAATTGCTCATCAAGAAAAAGGAATGTTTGTTGTTTCAAGTAACCCATTAGCTTTAGGTTTGCTTACGCCCCCAGGTCAATTAGGAGCAGACATTGTTGTAGGAGACGCACAACCATTTGGTATTCCCGCACAGTTCGGTGGTCCACATTGTGGATATTTTGCAACGACATCCAAGTTAATGCGCAAAATTCCAGGGCGTCTTGTTGGGCAAACCGTAGATGAAGAAGGTAAGAGAGGATTTGTTTTAACATTACAAGCACGTGAGCAACATATTCGTCGTGATAAAGCAACATCTAATATTTGTTCGAACCAGGCGCTTAATGCGCTAGCTGCCTCTGTAGCGATGACTGCACTTGGGAAAAAAGGTGTAAAAGAGATCGCGGTACAAAATATTACAAAAGCTCACTACGCATTTAACGCTTTAAAAGATGCTGGATGCAAAGTAACGTTTGAGGGGCCTTTCTTTAATGAGTTAGTGGTTGAGCTTCCGTTATCGGTGAAAGAAGTAAATGAACGCCTTTTAGATAGAGGAATCATTGGTGGTTATGACCTTGGTCGTGATTATCTAGGACTTCAACATCATATGTTACTTGCGATAACAGAACTTCGTACAAAAGAAGAAATTGATCAACTTGTAAAGGAATTGGGGGATCTTCATGAATAATCACAATCAATCACTTATTTTTGAGCTAAGTAAAGAAGGTCGTGTTGGTTATTCGTTGCCGGATTTAGATGTACCTGAAGTGGTAGTAGACGAGATTTTGCCAGCTGATTATATTCGTCAAGAAGAACCAAATCTACCAGAAGTGTCAGAGCTTGATATTATGCGTCATTACACTGCATTGTCTAAACGTAATCACGGTGTGGATTCAGGTTTTTATCCGCTAGGCTCTTGTACGATGAAATATAATCCGAAAATTAATGAATATACAGCGCGCATTCCAGGTTTTGCACATGTTCATCCATTACAAGAGGAAACTACAGTCCAAGGTTCAATGGAACTAATGTATGATTTACAAGAGCATTTAAAAGAAGTTACAGGCATGGATGAAGTGACGCTACAACCTGCTGCAGGAGCTCATGGTGAGTGGACTGGATTAATGATGATTCGTGCATACCATGAAGCAAACGGTGATGTGGCACGTACAAAAGTAATTGTGCCTGATTCAGCACATGGAACAAATCCAGCTTCTGCAACAGTAGCAGGCTTTGAAACGGTAACGGTTAAGTCAAATGAAGATGGATTGGTTGACTTAGATGATTTACGTCGTGTTGTAGGTGAAGACACAGCGGCACTTATGCTAACAAATCCAAATACACTTGGATTATTTGAAGAAAATATTTTAGAGATGGCTCAAATCGTCCATGAAGCAGGTGGAAAGCTTTATTATGATGGAGCAAACTTAAATGCAGTATTAAGTAAAGCACGACCAGGTGATATGGGGTTTGATGTGGTTCATTTAAATCTTCATAAAACATTTACAGGTCCTCACGGTGGAGGAGGCCCTGGTTCAGGTCCAGTTGGGGTGAAAGAGGACCTAATTCCATACTTACCTAAACCTATATTAGTGAAAACAGAAGATGGTTATCATTTTGACTATAATCGTCCTAAATCGATTGGTCGAGTCAAACCTTTTTATGGTAACTTTGGGATTAATGTTCGTGCTTATACGTATATCCGTTCCATGGGGCCAGATGGATTGAAGGCCGTAACCGAACATGCCGTGTTAAACGCTAATTATATGATGCGTCGATTAGCAGAATATTACGATTTACCATTTGATCGTCATTGTAAACATGAATTCGTGTTATCAGGAAAGCGTCAAAAGAAACTAGGTGTACGTACGTTAGATATTGCAAAACGCTTGTTAGACTTTGGTTATCATCCACCAACGATTTACTTCCCACTTATTGTGGAAGAATGTATGATGATTGAACCAACTGAAACGGAGTCTAAAGAAACATTAGATGCGTTCATTGATGCAATGATTCAAATCGCAAAAGAAGTAGAAGAAAATCCAGAGGTTGTCCAAGAAGCACCTCATACAACAGTGGTCAAGCGCCTTGATGAAACATTGGCTGCACGTAAGCCAGTTCTTCGTTATCAGCAAGCATAAAGAAAGGGAGAGTGACTGTCACTCTCCCTTTTGTCTTTTAATAAGCTTTTTGTTTTGTTTTAATCTTGCCATTCCAGTTTTTAAATCCACCTTTTAATTGATAGATCTCTTTTATGCCTTGACGTTTTAGCATTTGAGCCGCACGGCCTGCGCGAATACCATTTTGACAGTACAAATAAACTGGTTGGTCTTTGCGGAACTCTTTAATACGCATGCGCATTTGAGAAACAGGAATGTTACGAGCTCCTAAAATATGGCCGCCTTCATATTCATTCGGTTCACGAATGTCTACTAGTTGTGCTTTGCGGTAGCCTGCGCGAAACTCCTCTTCGGTTAATGTTTTCATGATGCTACGTTGGTAGAAGAACATGATTACCGAGTATACGACAATCGCTCCTACAGCAATAAGGATAAATGTCATGCTGAATCGTTCCTTTCTTCGACTAAATACATACGACTATTATATAAGATATACTGCTTGTCGTAAATCATTTGAGGGAGTGTTCTTTCAGGTTGGTAAATTTTCTAAGTCATACCTCTTTGCTTTTCCTTGGCTCAATATTTTGATAGACTAAAAAGCAGATTTTATTTTAGGTTGATTGGCACATGTAGAACGTGCTTATTACATAGTTGAGGATGAGAGAAATGAAAGACACTTGGAGATTTATTGATTCACAAAATCGTTCCCCGTACTATAACATGGCATTAGACGAAGCTCTTCTAGATTGGCATAGTCAAGGAGAAATTCCACCAACTATTCGTTTTTATGGATGGAATCCGCCAACTTTATCAATTGGTTATTTTCAAAAAGCAGAAAAAGAAATTGATTTAGACAAAGTAAAAGAACTTGGTTTAGGGTTCGTACGCCGTCCTACAGGAGGACGTGGAGTACTTCATGAACATGAACTAACATACAGTGTCATTGTGTCTGAGTCCCATCCAGACATGCCTCATACGGTAACAGAAGCTTACCGTGTGATTTCAGAAGGTTTATTAGAAGGTTTTCGCAAACTAGGACTAGAAGCATATTTTGCAATTCCTCGCACAGAGGAAGAAAAAAGTAGTTTGAAAAATCCTCGTTCATCTGTTTGTTTTGATGCACCTTCATGGTATGAGCTCGTTGTTGAAGGAAGAAAAGTAGCAGGAAGTGCTCAAACGAGACAAAAAGGTGTTATTTTACAGCATGGTTCAATTTTACTTGATCTTGATGAAGATAAGTTGTTTAGTGTATTTAAATACTCAAGTGATCGCTTAAAAGAACGTATGCAACGAGCGTTTCGTGAAAAAGCGGTGGCGATTAACGCAATTGCTAATCGAACAATTGGTCTAGATGAAGCAAAAGAAGCATTTAGAGAAGGATTTGCTAAAGCACTAGATATTGATTTACAGCCATATGAATTATCTGAGGAAGAAGAAGCGTATGTACAGCAATTAGCAGATGAAAAATATGCTTCTGATGATTGGAACTTTAGAAGGTAAGAAAAGCGTTATGTGACATGAACAGTAGAATTTTTTTAAAACAAATCTTTTTGAGCAGTTGGTCTTTTTACATATCAAGATATAGTGTCTACTTTTTACAAGTTTAGCCTAAATCTTGAAATAATAAGAGACTAGCTGTTTTCTTTTGAGACTGAATTTTGGCGGAAGTGATACAAAAAAGTTGATTCGAAAGGAAGAGGCAGAATTAAATAAAAGTCAATGCATTTATTTTTTTAAATTTAAATTTTTCTCTTGACAATACCTATATATAGGTATTTTTAAATGTTTGGACACTACATGTTGATTTAGATTGTGACGTGTGATAAGTTATGTTTATCTGACTAACAAGATATTTTCTAAAATGTGGAAAAATGATAGCTGTTTTGTCAAGAAAAGCTTATGTGATAAGGGAGTTGTAAGAATGACTGTTGCGCTAAATGAAAAAGTAAATATCAACGTCGAAAAGTTGAATGAAGATATTCGCCTTTTCCCTCAAGTTCATCCAATTACACCGGATATGAAAACAACTCATAAAGGTGTTTCGAAACTTGTTATGCTAGATCGTTATTCGTTTAAGGATACCGAGAAGCTGACATTGTCTGAAGGTGACTTTGTCGTCTTGACCGTAAAAGAAGATCCGAAATTCCCTGCTAGAGGTCTAGGTTACATTCAACATATAGATTTAGAAAAGAAAGTGGCATCGGTAAAAGTAGAGGAAGAGTTTCGTGGAGTATTAACAGAAAAAGAAGCGGAAACAGGAATCATCACTCGTTCTTTAGATGTGATTGAAAAACCTCTTGAGGTTTACTATGAACAGATTGCTAAGCGTAATGCGACAGGGCTTGCATCTGTAGAAACAACAGAGGAAAAGCGTCAAGAGTGGTTTGAAAAGTTTTATAAAGAGCTTGTGGAAATGAATTTTGTACCAGCTGGTCGTGTACTGTATGGAGCTGGAGCAAATACGGATGTAACATACTTTAACTGTTATGTGATGCCTTATGTAAAAGATTCAAGAGAAGGTATTTCTGAGCACCGTAAACAAGTAATGGAGATTATGAGCCGCGGTGGTGGAGTTGGAACAAACGGCTCAACCCTTCGTCCACGTAACACATTAGCACGGGGTGTGAACGGAAAATCGTCTGGTTCCGTTTCATGGTTAGACGATATTGCAAAATTAACGCACTTAGTGGAGCAAGGTGGTTCACGTCGTGGTGCACAAATGATTATGCTAAGCGATTGGCATCCTGACATCATTGAATTCATTATTTCAAAAATGCAAAACCCAAGAATTTTACGTTTCCTAATCGAAAACACGAATGATGAAACAATCAAACGGTATGCAAACGATAAATTAAAATTCACGCCGCTAACTGAGCAAGAAGAAGCGATGTATCAAGGGATTGTCAATTACAAACAAATTCCTGGATTAGGCGGATTTAACGAAAAAATTATCAAAGATGCGGAAGAAAAGCTACGTATAGGCGGAACATATAGTGTTCATAACTCCGAATTCTTAACAGGAGCGAATATCTCGGTTTGTTTAACAAAAGAATTTATGGATGCTGTTGAGAAAGATGAAGAATATGCACTGAGATTCCCAGACGTAGAAAGTTACTCTGCAGAAGAAATGGCAAAATACAACGAAAAATGGCATGAAATTGGTGATGTACGTGAATGGGAAAACCTTGGTTACAAAGTACGTATGTACCGTAAAATTCGTGCAAAAGAACTTTGGAACTTAATTAACATTTGTGCAACATATTCAGCAGAGCCAGGTATTTTCTTCTTTGATAACGCAAATGACATGACAAACGCGCAAGCTTACGGTCAGCGTGTTGTTGCAACGAATCCGTGTGGTGAGCAACCACTTGCGCCATTTTCTGTCTGTAATTTAGCTGCGGTTAATTTAGCGAAGATGGCAGATAAAGAAACGAAAACAGTTAACTTTGAGAAATTAAAAGCAACAGTTGAAACAGGTGTACGTATGCAAGATAACGTAATTGATGCGACACCATATTTCTTAGAAGAAAATAAGAAGCAAGCATTAGGTGAACGCCGTGTTGGATTAGGTGTAATGGGCTTACATGACCTGCTTATTTATTGTGAAACCGAGTACGGTTCTGAAGAAGGAAATACGTTGATTGATCAAGTATTCGAAGTCATTGCGACTACAGCTTACCGCGCATCTGTGAAACTTGGAAAAGAAAAAGGTAGCTTCCCGTTCTTAATTGGAGACACAGAGGAAGAAACAGCACGTTTACGTGAAGCCTTTACAAATACAGGCTATATGAAAAAGATGCCAGAAGATATTCGTGAAGATATTAAAGCGCATGGTATTCGTAACTCTCACTTATTAACAGTTGCGCCAACAGGTTCGACAGGTACAATGGTTGGGGTATCAACTGGACTAGAACCATACTTCTCGTTCTCTTATTTCAGAAGTGGTCGTCTTGGAAAGTTCATCGAAGTAAAAGCTGATATTGTACGTGAATATTTAGAGGAAAATCCAGATGCAGATCCAGATCATTTACCAAATTGGTTTATCTCTGCTATGGACTTAGCACCAGAAGCACATGCTGACGCACAGTGTGTGATTCAACGTTGGATTGATAGCTCGATTAGTAAAACAGTAAATGCTCCGCGTGGCTATACAGTTGAGCAAGTTCAAAAAGTATACGAGCGTCTTTATAACGGCGGTGCTAAAGGTGGAACGGTTTACGTAGACGGAAGCCGTGATGCGCAAGTTTTAACGTTAAAAGCCGAAGAAAACACATTTGACGAAGAAGCTGAGGAAGTAAAACCAAAAATAGAGTCAAGAAAAGCACATGTGGTCCTTGTTGACACGATTAGCGATGTGCGTTCCACAGACGTTACAATTGGATCAGAAGTTGGAAACACGTGTCCAGTTTGTCGTCAAGGGAAAGTAAAAGAAATTGGTGGTTGTAATACGTGTACAAACTGTGGCGCACAGTTAAAATGCGGCCTTTAATCATATAAGAAAGAGCATGAATAGTTGTATTCATGTTCTTTTTTGCTTATACTAAGTAAGCGCACTTAACAGCTTGCTTGTCAATTGTTAGGATGTATAGTAGAATTTTAATGATTGTCTTTTGTAAAAGAAATACATAAATTATTGGGGGAGATGTCATGCCTACGCCAAGTATGGAAGATTACATTGAACAAATATACATGCTCATAGAAGATAAAGGATATGCACGTGTATCCGATATCGCTGAAGCATTGGCAGTTCATCCCTCGTCCGTAACGAAGATGGTGCAGAAACTAGACAAAGATGAATATTTAATTTATGAAAAATATAGGGGTCTTGTTTTAACAGCGAAAGGGAAAAAAGTAGGTAAGCGCCTTGTATATCGACATGAATTGTTAGAACAACTTTTGCGTATAATTGGTGTGGATGAAAGTAACATCTACGAAGATGTGGAAGGTATTGAGCATCATTTAAGTTGGAACGCAATTGATCGAGTCGGTGACTTGGTTCAATTTTTTGAAGAAGATGAAAAGCGCATTGAAGCGTTACGTGCAGTTCAAAAACGTAATGAAGAAGAGCAGACGACATAACAGAGCAGGCGATTACCGCCTGTTTTTTGTTTTGTTCTATCATAAATTAATACATGACAGACTAAAGATGTAAAAGGGGATGGGAGAATTAGGAGGGAACACATGTGTATATAGACGGTGTGTTTTCTGGTGGTGGGATAAAAGGATTTGCATTAATTGGTGCACTTCAAGCAATTGAGGAGAGAGGCCTTGTTTTTCGAAGGCTTGCTGGAACAAGTGCAGGTGCTATTATTTCGTCTTTTATTACAGCTGGATATACGAGTAACGATATAGTGGATATGATGAATGAAATGGATTTGAAGATGTTTCTTGATACCCGAACAAAATTTTTACCTTCTGCGTTAACAAAATGGCTCTTCCTTTATTGGAAGTTAGGACTATACAGAGGTGAAAGGTTAGAGAAGTGGGTGAAAGAGAAATTAGAAGCACGAGGAGTTCGGACATTTGGCGATTTGCCACCTCATTCGTTACGAATTGTTGCTTCGGATTTAACGAATGGAAGAATGGTGGTTATACCTGATGATCTGCTTCGATATGGCATTTCTCCAGAAACATTTTCAGTCGCTAAAGCAGTAAGAATGAGTTGTAGTATTCCATACTTTTTTGAACCGGTAAAGTTAAAGTCGAAAGATAAAACGAACCTAATTGTAGATGGGGGCGTGTTGAGTAACTTTCCTATTTGGTTGTTTGATGATGATAAACGTCCTAAAGTCCGGCCAGTTCTTGGTGTAAAGTTAAGTTCAAAAGATGAAGAAAGGGAAATTAATCATATAAAAAATGCAATTGAGCTGTTTGGTGCGTTGTTTGATACGATGAAAGATGCTCATGATGCTCGTTATATTTCAAGAAGACACGAACGAAACATTATCTTCATCCCTACTGATCACGTATTAGCAACAGAGTTTACGTTAACGGATGAAAGGAAAAAGGAACTTTTAGAATTAGGCAAAAACAGAGGAAGAGAGTTTCTAATGAAGTGGAGCTATTAAAAAGCAGAATGAGTAAAATAGCAAGAAAAAGCTCCATCAAGCCATCCTGTTCTGAGTATGAGGATTGGGTGATGGAGCTTTTTTTAGAAGAAGGCTCTATTTTTCTTCTTTCCTTTTTTTCCTTCAATCACAGTTAAATGAGAGTTGCTTTTTTTCTTTTTAGGTGCAGTAGATTTTGATGACAATTTTGTCGTTGGTTGTTTGGTTCTTTTATTCACTGTGCTATATGGCTTCGCTTCAGCTCTTGGTTGTCCGCGCTCTTTAAGACGACGCTTAGACTGTTTAACAGCTCGAAGGTATTCTTTGTCTTGACCCTTTGTTTGTGAAGGACGTAAGACAAAACGGTATAACAAGTAAAACAAAATGAAGAATAGAAATACATAACCAGCTTGACGCAATAAACTAGATGGATTGGTAAAAAGAGTATAAATAAAACCAAAAGCACCTAGCCCAAACAACACATATAAAAGTGGTTTGATGAACGAACGTCTCATTTTGTTCACCTCCTAAATTGTTAACAATCCTTATACTTACACAACTTTATCTTCAGTCGTTGGAGAACTCGCTTCTTCAACTTTTAACAATTCTTTAAATGAAGCGATCGCTACTTCTACTTGCTTGTCATCAGGTTCTTTTGTAGTCAGTAATTGTAACCATAGCCCAGGGTATCCTAAGAAACGTAGAACAGGGATATCGCGTACTTTATTTGTTAGTTGTAATACTTCAAAAGAAATACCGATTACAACTGGGATGAGTGCTAGACGATTTACAACTCTGACCCAAAGAGGATCTGTCGGTACTAACAAGTAAACAAATACACCGACAAGGACCGTAAAGATAATAAAGCTACTTCCACAACGATAATGTAAACGAGAATGAGATTGAACAGAATGAACAGTTAGTTCTGCATTATTTTCATAAGCGTTAATTACTTTATGTTCAGCACCATGATATTGGAACACTCGTTTAATAAGTGGTGTTTGGGAAATGACATAGATGTAAATAAGCAATAACAAAAGCTTAAATATGCCTTCAATTAAGACCTGAGCAAGATTGGAAGAAAAAACAGGTCTTGTTAACTCAGCTAAAAACACCGGAATGAGTGTAAACAGTACTTTTCCAAATAGGAATGATAAAACGCCGATTGTCGCTACACCTAAAATGAGTGTAAGTTTTGATTCTTTCTTTTCTTCTTCAATTTGACTATCTTCATCTGGATGTAAATCATATCGCTCAGATGAAAAATTTAAATGTTTGGTTCCGTTCATACTTGCTTCCGTAATTGCTGCAATTCCACGCAAGAATGGAATCTTTTTCAAAGCTGTTAAAAATTTATTAGACTTTCGAGGTGAATGAAAGAATTCAATTGAATCATCTTTTCTTCGAATGGCGGTAACAGCTTGCGTTTTTCCACCAAACATAACACCTTCCATAACTGCTTGCCCACCGTATGCAGGCTTTTTCAATTCAGACATGTCAAACACCAACCTAACTCATACTAGTTACCCTTATTATTCTATATTCTACAGTAATTTCAAATAAACCTCTAGGTCGATGTATGTTATCTATTGTAGCCAATATTTTTCAGTATCACACACGGATTTTCATTATTTTCCATGTGCTATACATTAGCAATGTTTATGTTCAATTGTTTTAATCATTCATCTGCTTTTTACTATCTACATGTGCTAGGTCACTGTCTTCGATTGGGGTTTAGCTCTAGGTTTCTTACGTAATCAATGGCCATTAAATTATGACTTTGACAAGTGAAGTTAAAACGATGATAGAAAATATCTTTATTTGAAGAAGAGACATATAGACGTGGTGAAAAATGAAATAAAAACAAAAAATGAGTTCATACTAAGCGATAGAGGTGAGATAAAATGGCAAATGAGAAGCAAGAGAGCAAGGAAAAAACACCCCAACAAACGAATCGTGATCGAGAAACATCATTTTTGGCGAAGACGGTTGTTATTGGATTAGTAGGAGGTATTTTCTGGAGTATAATTGGTTATATAACCTATCTATTTAACTTTAGTGAAGTGAGTCCTAATATGATTCTCCAACCATGGGCTTTAGGTGATTGGAAAGAAAAATGGATAGGGACAATGGTAAGCATTATCGTTCTTGGCGTTTTATCTATTGTTGTTGCCCTTCTTTATTATGCAGTTTTGAAAAGATTTAAATCGATGTGGATTGGTATTGGATATGGGTTATTATTATGGGCTCTCGTTTTCTTTGTGTTAAATCCAATTTTTCCAAATGTAAAAGGGTTATGGGAGTTGAAGAGTAATACAATTATCACAACTGTATGCGTTTATCTTTTATACGGTGTATTTGTAGGATATTCGATTTCGTTTGAAGCAGCAGAGCTAGATTCGCAAAGTGGATAATAAAATAGATCAAAATGGAATAGTAATATAATGATTTACATGAAGGAAGTGTTAATAGAAGTTTTCTTTTATTTTATGGTAGAATGTTCTAAGTAATGAACATTCTTTTTCTACTTTTCAGAAAAAAGTGAGCTGGTTGAGGGAGAGGAAATATGAAAAAGATTTTAATCATCAATGGCCCAAACTTAAATCGTTTAGGTATACGCGAACCAGGGGTTTATGGGAAGGAAACATTACAAACATTAGAGAAAAAGTTACAAGTATTTGGTAAGGAACAGTGTGTAGATATTGAATGCGTTCAATCCAACCATGAAGGTGTATTGATTGACTCTATCCATGAAGCAGATGCAACATTTGATGGAATTGTGATTAATCCAGGAGCATTTACTCATTACAGCTATGCAATTAGAGATGCCATTGCAAGTATTTCTATTCCTGTTATTGAAGTACATATCTCAAATGTCCATGCTCGTGAACAGTTTCGCCATCATTCAGTGACGGCGCCTGTAACAAAAGGACAAATTGTAGGACTTGGGCTACACGGATACGAGCTCGGGATAGTAGCACTTTTAAGATTAAACGAGGGGGAATCGTAATGAAAGTAACAAAGCTTCGTGAACAATTTTCTTCATTAAATATTGATGGAATGTTAATTACAAGTTCGTATAACCGCCGTTATTTAACTAGTTTTACAGGCAGTGCAGGTGTAGCGGTCATTTCAGAAGACCGCGCCGTTTTTATTACAGATTTTCGTTATGTTGAACAAGCAGCAAAACAAATTCAAGGCTTCGAGATTGTTCAGCATAAGGCTTCATTGATTGATGAGGTAGCAAAAGTTGCAGCTGATTTAGGAATTACTCGACTAGGGTTTGAGCAAGATCACATGATGTATTCTCAGTATCAAGCTTATGACCAAAAAGTCGAAGGAGAGCTCTTGCCAGTCTCTAATACAATTGAAAAGTTACGCTTGATTAAGAGCGAGTCAGAGATTAAGATATTAAAGGAAGCTGCAAAAATTGCGGATGCAGCATTTGAACATATTTTGACGTTCATTCGTCCTGGTGTAACAGAATTAGAGGTTTCTAACGAATTAGAGTTCTTCATGAGAAAGCAAGGTGCAGCGTCTTCTTCTTTTGATACTATTGTTGCATCTGGTTATCGTTCTGCATTGCCACACGGTGTAGCTACAGACAAAACCATTGAAAAAGGTGAATTTGTTACGCTTGATTTTGGGGCATATTATAAAGGGTATTGCTCTGATATTACTCGTACATTGGCTGTAGGAGAAGTGAACGATGAGCTAAAAAAGATTTATAACATCGTCTTACAAGCTCAGTTAAAGGGCATGGATGGAATAAAGCCAGGCATGACAGGAAAAGAAGCGGATGCATTAACCCGTGATCACATTGCCGCGCATGGCTATGGTGAGTATTTTGGTCACTCTACCGGTCATGGACTTGGAATGGAAGTTCACGAAAGTCCTTCTTTATCTATGAAGTCTGATATGAAGCTAGAGCCAGGAATGGTCGTTACAGTAGAACCAGGTATCTACATAGCAGGTCTTGGCGGTGTTCGTATTGAAGATGACACAGTCATAACAAAAGACGGGAATGAGTCGTTAACATACTCAACAAAAGAGTTAATTATTTTATAAAAGTGTAGGAGGATTTTCTTCATGATTTCAGTAAATGATTTTCGTACAGGTTTAACAGTAGAAGTAGATGGAGGTATTTGGCGTGTTGTTGATTTCCAACATGTAAAGCCAGGTAAAGGTGCTGCGTTTGTTCGCTCTAAATTACGTAACTTACGTACAGGGGCAATTCAAGAGAAAACGTTCCGTGCTGGAGAAAAAGTAGGGAAAGCTCAAATCGATAACCGTAAAATGCAATATTTATATGCAAACGGTGACCAACACGTATTCATGGATACGGAGTCATACGAGCAAATTGAACTACCAGAGGCTCAAATTGAGTATGAACTAAAATTCTTAAAAGAAAACATGGAAGTTTCAATTATGATGTATCATGCTGAAACAATTGGCGTAGAGCTTCCGAACACGGTAGAATTAACTGTAACAGAAACAGAGCCAGGTATTAAAGGTGATACAGCTTCAGGTGGTACAAAGCCAGCGATTCTTGAAACGGGCTTAAGTGTACAAGTACCATTCTTTATTAATGAAGGTGATGTACTTGTTATTAATACAACAGATTCAAGCTACGTATCACGCGCATAATCAGTAATTCGAAAGCCTCCTGCTAGGAATTTTCCTAGCAGGAGGCTTTTTTGTTTAAGGCTTTTTTATGCATCGTATTAAACGTTAACAAGTGGAAGTTAGTTAAAGGCAGCGTACGAAAACATCAATTGTTTATCTTGTTTTGGATATAACAACCAAATTGGCCGAAATAGTTTTCTTTAAAAGTGTGAAGAAGAGAGAATCTACTAACTATTAGTGCTAACGATACACATCACAGCATAGGTTTGTACTAGACTTATACTTTTTATAGTGGACAACAAAAGAGCGTATAACAGACAGATTACTTATAGGAGAGGACGATATGAAGCAATGGTTGGAAACGATTAACGGTTCAGTTTTAACGATGGCGTGTTTAAGGTTTGTTTCTTCATTCATTGAATTAACAGTGGCCATCTTAATTCTACTGAACAACGATGTAAAAAAAGCATTAATGTTTAATGGGTTACTAGCACTTGTGGGTCCGTTTATTATGATTGCATCTTTTACCATTGGACTCGTCTCCGTGGCGGATCAATTATCTTTTGCAAAGCTTGCTTTTATTGTCTTAGGAGTACTCTTTATTTTAATTGGTATTTTTAAATAGGAAGCAGAGAGTAGCTGTCATAAAGTAAACAAGCTCGCATACATTTGAAGTAATGAAAAAACGCGAGGGGATTCGTATGTTAAACGAAGTGGTTCAAGTGTTACCAAATTCAATAAGAGAAGTAGCTTCTCGATATATTGCGTCTTCAGTTAATCATTTAGAAGAGATTCGCATTCGGATTAACCGCCCCATTGAATTTATTATAAACAGCCATCCTTATTTTGACTCGTATACTGCCACAAAAGAAGATGCCCTCTTTATTTTAAATAAACTCAGTCAATTTTCAATCTATATGATTGAAGAAGAGTTAAGGAAGGGATATGTGACGATTGAGGGTGGGCATCGGGTAGGGTTAGCGGGAAAAGTCATTACGGAAAATGGTCAAGTAAAAGTTATACGTGATGTCACATCATTTAATATTCGAGTTGCAAAGGAGAAAATTGGGATTGCAGACCGATTACTACCATTTCTATACGAGCAAGAATGGATGAATACGATTTTAATTGGTCCTCCGCAAACTGGCAAAACAACGATGATTCGTGATTTGGCTCGAATGATGAGCTTTGGTGTTCGGGACAAGAATATTTCACCAATTAAAGTTGGGATTGTAGATGAACGCTCTGAAATTGCAGGATCAGTTAAAGGGGTTCCTCAACATACATTTGGCACAAGGCTGGATGTGTTAGACAGTTGTCCTAAAGCAGAAGGAATGATGATGATGATTCGGTCGATGAGCCCGGATGTCATCATTGTAGATGAAATAGGAAGGCAAGAAGATTGCGATGCTGTTGTAGAAGCGGTAAATGCAGGTGTTCGTGTTGTTATGACCGTTCATGGATATGACATCGAAGATTTAAAAAGGCGACCAACGTTAAGCGGTTTATTACAATTGGGCGTATTTAAGCGGTTTATTGTTTTATCAAATGAGAATGGACCAGGAACAATTAAAAGCATTTACAACGAAACGCATAAACGAATGCATAGTCAGCGCGCTATCGAAGGTGGTGTCATATGAAAGTATTTGGAGCCATTTTTATTTTGCTTGCATCAACATGGACGGGCTTTGAAATGGCTAAGCAATTAAGTGAACGTCCAAGACAATTAAGACAACTAAAAGCAGCATTACGATCATTAGAAGCTGAAATTATGTATAGTCATCGACCTTTGCAGGAGGTATCATTGATTCTTTCATCACAAATACCAAAGCCATTATCGTGGTTATTTAAACGATTCGCAGCTAAGCTTCAAAAAGGAAATCAAAATGTAAAGCAATGTTGGGATGACAGCATTGATGAAATATGGAAGATGACAGCATTTAAACAAGGTGAGTTGGAAGTGCTGAAACAGTTTGGTGAAACATTAGGTCAGCACGATCGGTATTCTCAACAAAAACATATTGTGCTCGCACTCAATCATCTTGAACGAGAAGAAAGTGATGCGATCGAAAAACAACATCGATATGAAAAGATGGTAAAGAGTTTAGGATTTCTTTCGGGATTACTACTTGTCATCTTATTGATGTAGTGATTGGAGGAGTAAAGAGTGAATGTAGACATGAACACAATCTTTCAAATAGCGGGTATTGGAATTGTTGTAGCTTTTCTTGTCACGATATTAGAACAAATTGGAAAGAAAGACTACGCAAATTGGGTTACGTTGATGGGATTTATTTATATTTTGTTTATGGTTGCTTCAATTGTTGAAGATTTATTTAAAAAAATTAAAGCAGTCTTTCTGTTTCAAGGCTAAAGGAGGGGTTAGCGATTGAGATTATCCAAATTGTTGGTTTAGGATTAGTCGCGACATTTTTAGCGTTAATTTTAAAAGAACAAAAACCTTCTTTTGCGTTTTTACTTGTTGTATTTGTTGGTTGTGTCATCTTTTTATTTTTAATTGATCAAGTCTATGAAATTATTCGCATGATTGAAAAGTTATCCGTAAATGCACATGTGAATATGATTTATGTTGAAACCATACTTAAAATTATCGGAATTGCCTATATTGCAGAATTCGGTGCACAAATTACAAAAGATGCAGGTCAAGGTGCCATTGCCTCAAAAATTGAGCTTGGAGGAAAGATTCTTATCTTAGCCATGGCAATTCCAATTTTGACAGTTATTATTGAAACGATCATCTCAATGCTGCCAACCTAAAAAACACGTTATAACCATGGGGTGACAAAATGAAGTGGGTAAATCTAAGGTTTTATCGTCTCATTCTTTTCTTTTTGCTCTTTTTTTTCTTGCCGGAACAAGTACAAGCTTCTCCCCCCCAACAACTTGTAAACAATCAACTTGAAACAATGGGAGTAGATGAGATAAAAGCATTTTGGGATGATATTTTGACGCAATACGGAGGTTTTCTCCCGGAAAGTCAAAAAGGTAGTTTAGTTGATTTTTTGAATGGGGAAAAAGAGTTTTCAATAAAAGAGTGGTTTGTTGGATTTATGAAGTTCTTTTTACACGAAATTATTGCGAATGGAAAGCTTTTGGGAACGTTAATTATGCTCACCATTTTTAGTGTGTTTTTACAAACGTTGCAAAATGCTTTTGATCAAAAAGCAGTTAGTAAAGTGGCGTATGCCCTTGTCTACATGGTGTTAATCATTATAGCCCTTAACAGCTTTCAAGTGGCAATTTCCTATACGCAACATGCCATTCAAACGATGACACAGTTTATTTTAGCACTAGTCCCTTTACTGCTAGCGTTAATGGCCACATCTGGAGGTATCATCTCTGCTGCTTTCTTTCATCCAATGATTATCTTCTTAATGAATACAAGCGGGTTATTGATTCAATATGTTGTCATGCCGCTTTTGTTTTTATCTGCTTTATTAAGTATCGTAAGTACACTTTCAGATCAGTATAAAGTCACGCAACTTGCCCAATTACTTCGAAATGTAGCCATTGGTTTATTAGGGATTTTTCTAACTGTATTTCTAGGTGTGATTTCTGTTCAAGGTGCGGCATCTGCTGTGGCAGACGGTGTTACAATTCGTACGGCAAAGTTTATTACAGGGAATTTTATTCCAGTCGTAGGGAGAATGTTTACCGACGCAACTGATGCAGTGATTGGGGCGTCATTGCTACTTAAGAATACAGTTGGCATTGCAGGAGTAGCAGTTCTCTTATTAATCGTCGCTTTTCCAGCTTTAAAAGTTTTATCGCTAGCCATTATTTATAAGTTAGCCGCGGCATTGCTTCAACCAATTGGTGGTGGGCCAGTTATTACATGTTTAAGTATTATTAGTAAAAGTGTTATTTATATCTTTGCTGCATTAGCGATTGTATCACTGATGTTCTTTTTATGTTTAACCGTGATTATTACAGCGAGTAATGTCACCATGATGGTTCGTTAAAGGTAGGGAGTGAAGGGATGGCTGCCTTAACAGGTTGGATTACGAATATTGTGTTGTTCATTTTACTTGCCACAATTATTGATTTATTACTGCCAAATTCAAATTTGCAAAAATACGCAAAACTTGTGATTGGTTTATTGCTGATGCTAATTATTATTACACCAATTTTTCAAGTTTTTAAAGTGGATGTAGACAAGCTTTTAGTTTCAATGAATTTGACAAGTAAAGAAGAAGAACAAGAAATGAAAAATTTAATTGAATTAAAGAAAAAAGAAATACAAGCCTCTAATCGTGCATATACATTAGAACAAATGGCTGTCCAAATGGAGACAGGCGTCAAAGAGGAGTTGATGGAACAATATGGTGTAGCAATTAATCATATTCACATCGAAACAAAAGAGACAACTGATCAGCAAACACCTGAAAATGTTAATGAAAGTATTCATTCTGTTCAAGTGATTGTAAGTGAGGAAACGCAAAAGTCAGAGTCAGAAGTTGTTTCGGCTGTGAAAGTCGTGTCCATCGATACCTCCAAACCGATACAAACTGAAAAACAACAAAAAGAAACGTCACACATCTCGGCGTATCTCGCAAATAAATGGGGCATTGATTTTAACAAAGTTACTGTGAACGTGGAGGGGGGATTAGAACAAAATGAGTAAAAATCATGATAGCCCGTCCTTTTTGCGGCGGTTCTTTTCAAACAGAAAGAAGGAAGAAGATAAAGACGATCAAAAGTCAGATAAAAAACCACCTAAATTAGCATATATGGGTGTATTGTTAGCTGCTGGTATTGTCATTATGTTAGTCAGTAATTTAAAGATATTAAATGAACCGCAAGCACCAAGTGGTGGTACTATTCAAGTGAATAGTACAGAGGAAGATACACCTGCTTTCAGTCAGAAGAAGTCAGCTCAATCCGGATCAATGGCCAATTATGAAGCGCACTATGAATCTCAATTAAAAGATGTATTACAAGCCATTGTTGGAGTAGACGATGTTGAGGTCATTGTAAATCTTGATGCGACTGAATCAAAAGTATATGAGAAAAATAGTGTGACTCAATCACAAACAACAGAGGAAACAGACAGAGAAGGGGGCACACGAAAAGTACAAGATAGTTCAACGGATGAGCAGTTAGTAATTGTGCGCACCGATAATCAAGAAAAACCTGTTGTTGTAAAAACGAAAAAGCCTGAGATTCGCGGGGTACTTGTTGTTGCACAAGGTGCTAATAACATTGAAGTGAAAAAGTGGATTGTTGAAGCGGTAACGAGAGTACTAGATGTGCCAAGTCACCGAGTTGCTGTTTTACCTAAAAAGTCTAAGGGGGACTAAAAATGTTACTTAAAAAACAAACGGTTTGGTTATTAACAATGTTAAGTTTAGTCGCTGTCTTATCAGTCTATTATATTACATCACCGGAAACACCACCAAGCAATATGGCGGTAGCACCAGAAGAGGATAAAGAATCAACAAAAGATGAAAAACCAAATGAAGGCAAAGAAGAGCAACCTGCTGAAGGTGAAGAAGAAAAGCCGAGTGGAGATGGTGCAAAAGATGAAAAAGAAAGCAATGATCCAAAAGAACAAAGTGATGCAAAAGAAACAACTGTTGTATCTAGTGTAGATAGTGACGAGCTATTCACAGCACTTCGTCTGGATATTACAGATGAGCGTAGCAAATTACGTCAAGAATTAACAGATGCAACTGCAGCAAAAGGAGCAACAGCTGAACAAGTGAGTGAAGCAATGGATAAAATCCAAGAACTATCGCAAATCGAAGAGAAAGAACTCGTACTTGAAACATTAATTAAATCAAAAGGATACGGAGATGCACTTGTACGAGCAGATGGAGGAAAAGTAAAAATTACAGTTAAAGCAAAAGAGCATTCGCCTACTCGTGCAAATGATATCATTCAGTTAGTCAGAGGAGAGTTAGGGACGAATAATGTAGCAGTAGAATTCCAGCCAGAAAAATAATCGATCTATAGTAAGGGGATGGGACAAAAAAGTGTCCCATCCCCTGTTTGTTGCGTGCTTAAGCTGTAGTCACTTACGTCAAAATAGTTCTAAAGAAGTGATTTTTCGTACGATAGTATTTATTGAGCAGCATCAAGTGAAAAATTAACATAGCGCTCTAGATAGAGATAAGTTATAATAGGTTATATATTCTACTTTTAGCACTAAGTAATAATGCTCTTTTTATTATTACTGCCCTTTTAATACATATAAGAACTGAAGATGGTTCTTAAAAAGAATAAAGTGACTGACTATAAAAAGTTTGACAACTTAAATGCTGTGAGTAGAAAGTACAAAAAATTATATAAGAAAAGTAATAAGTGTGATGATATGACATAAGTAACAAAAAATAATGAAAGTGATTTCAATATTTTTTCTGAATTATTGAATTAAAGCCACTACGTGTCGTATCATTATGATAAGTTTAAAAAGTATAATTTATTAGACAGGAGTGTTTTGTTTGTTAAAAATTCAAGAAATTCGCGAAATCATCAAATTAGTAGATCAATCAACAATTGAAGAATTTGTTTATGAACACTCAGATTCAAAAATTAAACTAAAGAAAAAAGGTGCGATTACAGGAAAGCAAGTAGCGACTCCTCAAGTCGTGGTAGAAGAATTACGCCAGCCAGCTGTTGAAGCAGCTCAACCAGTGGCAGCAGTTCAACAAGCACCAAAAGCAGTTGAAAATCAAGGTGTTGAAAAAGAAGAGGCTACAAGTCAAGATGAGTCATTACATAAAATTACGTCTCCTATGGTAGGGACATTCTATGCATCTTCTTCTCCAGATGCAGATCCATACGCAAGAGTTGGGGATAAGGTAAACAAAGATAGTGTGGTATGTATTGTAGAAGCAATGAAACTATTTAATGAAATTGAAGCAGAAGTAAACGGTGAAATCGTTGAAGTATTAGTTGAAAACGGACAGCTTGTAGAATACGGACAACCACTTTTCTTAGTGAAAGCTCAATAAGGGGAGTATTTAGATGATTAAAAAGTTACTAGTTGCCAATCGTGGAGAAATTGCTGTCCGTATTATCCGCGCTTGTAAGGAACTGGGAATTGAAGCTGTCGCTGTTCATTCTGAAGCAGACCGTAACTCTTTGCATGTTCAATTAGCAGATGAAGCTTATTGTATTGGTCCAACCGCTTCAAAAGATAGTTATTTAAATTTTACGAACATTATCAGTGTAGCGACATTAACAGGGTGCGATGCGATCCATCCAGGATATGGATTTTTAGCTGAGAATTCTGACTTTGCTGAGCTATGTCGAGAGTGTAACATTACATTTGTAGGTCCAAGTCCTGAAGCTATTTCAAAAATGGGAACAAAAGATGTTGCTCGTGAAACGATGAAAGCGGCAGGAGTGCCGATTGTACCTGGTTCAACAGGAATTGTTGATTCTATTGAACAAGCACTTGATATTGCAAATGACATTGGTTACCCAGTGATTATTAAAGCAACTGCAGGTGGTGGCGGTAAAGGAATTCGTATTGCTCGTAATGAAAAGGACCTTGAAAAGGGAATTAAAATTACGCAACAAGAAGCAGCGACAGCCTTTGGAAATCCAGGGGTTTATTTAGAAAAGTACATTGAAGATTTTCGACACGTTGAAATTCAGGTGTTAGCTGATACACATGGTAACACGGTCCATTTAGGTGAACGTGATTGTTCCATTCAACGTCGACTTCAGAAGTTAGTAGAAGAAACACCATCTCCTGCACTAGACGGTGAAACACGTCAAAAGATGGGAGACGCTGCAGTGAGAGCTGCTGAAGCAGTTAACTATACAGGTGCTGGAACGGTCGAGTTTATTTATGATCATATTGAAAATAAATTTTACTTTATGGAAATGAATACGCGTATTCAGGTAGAACATCCTGTTACAGAAATGGTAACAGGGGTAGATTTAATTCAAGAACAAATTAAAGTAGCAAATGGAGACAAACTATCCTTTAAACAAGAAGAAATTACATTCAACGGTTGGGCAATTGAGTGTCGAATCAATGCAGAGAATCCAGAGAAGAACTTTATGCCTTCTCCAGGGACAATCAGTATGTATTTAGCTCCAGGTGGATATGGGGTTCGTGTTGACTCAGCAGTGTATCCAGGATATGCTATTCCTCCATACTATGATTCAATGGTTGCGAAATTAATTGTTCATGCTCCAACGCGTGAAGAAGCCATTGCTCGTATGAGACGAGCACTAGATGAATTCGTAATTGAAGGGGTAGCCACAACTATACCGTTTCATTTAAAATTATTAAATCATGAAAAGTTCATAGACGGTGATTTTAATACAAAGTTCCTTGAACTACATGATGTCATGAATTCGTAGTATAGTATAAGTATAGGAGGTGCTGTACATGAATGAGAATCATGTATTAGAAATGGAAGAACATCAAAGTTCTCTTGGAAGAGTTGAAATTGCACCAGAAGTCATTGAAGTGATTGCTGGCATTGCAGCATCAGAGGTTGAAGGTGTAACAGCGATGCGAGGTAACTTTGCAACAGGTGTTGTGGAAAAGTTAGGTAAGAAGAATCATGGAAAAGGTGTAAAAGTAGAATTGAGCGAAAGTGGCATTAAAGTGGATGTGTATTGCATGATGAAGTTTGGTGTATCGATCCCTGTAATCGCTCAAAAAGTTCAAGATAATATTCGTCAAGCATTAAAAAACATGACAGCAATTGAACTAGAAGAAGTGAACATTCATATTGTAGGCGTACAATTTGATGCACCAAAACAAGAAGTAGAACAACCTGAATAATAACCACGAAAGTTTGTTTCTTTTCCAAGCAAGCTGTGGTAAAGTGAAAAAGACTGTCTATGATAGACAGTCTTTTTTCATGCTTAGAAACTATGTTATGATTTTGTTATAATAGAACGATAAGGATAGATAAAGGAGAACGTGTAAGATGAAAAGACGTACAGCACGCGAAAAAGCGTTACAAGCATTATTTCAATATGACTTAGGACAAATTGATCCAGTAGAAGCTATTCAAAATGTAGCTCCTCAACAAGAAATGGATGGTTTTTTAAAACAACTAGTATTAGGGACAGTTGAGCACAAAGAGGAAATCGATCAGATGATTCGTACTCATTTAGAGAAATGGACGTTAGAGCGTGTGGCAACAGTTGATCGCTCCATTTTACGATTAGCCGTCTATGAAATGAAATATGAAAACGACATCCCAACAAATGTAACATTAAATGAAGCGATTGAATTGGCTAAAAAGTTCAGTGATGAACAATCTAGTCGCTTTATTAATGGTGTACTTTCAAAAGTAGTAATGGAGCTATCATAAATAGCAGCTTGAGAACTTCTCGATTTTGGTAAAAGGAAGAAAAGGAAAAGAAATAGGAGAGAAAGAACCATTCATCTTCTGTTTCTTTTCCTTTTCTTCCAATCAGCCAAATGTAGAGTATGGTAAAGTTCTCACGGGTTAATGATGGTAACTAATTGGGCCTTTTTAAAAGGAGACGATGGGTATGAGTGAAGTCCGATATTTAACAGTCACAGCTTTAACAAGGTATATTAAACGAAAATTCGATGTGGATCCCCACCTTCAAGATATATGGATAAAGGGTGAGATTTCTAATTTCAAGTTTCATAGTCGCGGTCACATGTATTTTACACTTAAAGATGCAAACGCCCGTATTCAATCTGTGATGTTTGCTGGACAGAATCGTCAGCTTACTTTTCGCCCTGAAGAAGGGATGAAGGTGTTAATTCGAGGAGAAATTTCTGTTTATGAACCGAATGGTAACTATCAAATGTATGTAAAAGAGATGCAACCAGATGGTGTAGGTAGTTTATACTTAGCATATGAACAGTTAAAAGCAAAACTTGAACAAGAAGGTCTTTTTTCCTCTATACATAAAAAAACAATTCCGGCTTACCCCAACTATATAGGGGTTGTTACATCTCAAACAGGTGCAGCGATACGAGATATTATCACAACATTGAAACGTAGATATCCGGTTGCACAAATCATTGTCATCCCAGCGCTTGTTCAAGGTGTTCATGCAGCGCCATCTATTGTGCAAGCAATTGAAAAAGCAAACAATCTTGGCTACTTAGATGTATTAATTGTAGGTCGCGGTGGTGGCTCAATTGAAGAGTTGTGGGCATTTAATGAAGAAAGTGTAGCTCGAGCTATCTTTAAATCAACTACACCTATTATTTCAGCTGTAGGGCACGAAACAGACTTTACCATTGCAGATTTTGTTGCAGATTTAAGAGCGCCTACACCAACGGGTGCCGCAGAGTTAGCCGTTCCTCATATTCTAGAAGTAAAAGAGCGCCTGAACCAGCGAAACATACGTATGTCACGAGCGATAAAGGAAATGATGACGCTTCAAAATAAGCGCTTAGAACGTCTCAAACAGTCATATGCTTTTCGTTATCCCAAGAAGCTTGTGGAGCAAAAAGAGCAACAACTTGACCAATTAATGGAACGTCTTTATCGTGAGAGTAGAAGGTATATCGAAGTAAAGCGTACGCAATATAAGCAACAGAGTGCGTTATTATTGCGTAATCATCCAAAGAAGAAGGTAGAGCAAGCGCGTGAAAAGCAACAAGTGTTAACAAAAGATTTGCAACGAGAAATGCTTAGAGTGTTAAAACAAAAGCAACTTCTATTTTCTTCTGCCACTTCCAAACTCCATGCGCTTAGCCCTTTAAAAACAATGGAGCGAGGTTATAGCCTTGTTTATAATGAGCAACAAACATTGATTAAAACAACCAATCAAGTATCAAAAGGTGATTCTCTCACTGTACAGTTAACAGATGGACAAATACAATGTGAGGTATTACAAGTAGAGGAGCGAGAAAAATGAGCGACAAGCAACAGCATTCATTTGAAGAAGCAATGAATCAATTAGAAGAAATTGTAGACAAGCTAGAAGAAGGAGATGTTCCTTTAGAACAAGCTATCGAGCAGTTTCAAAAAGGAATGGAACTTTCTAAGTTTTGTCATGATCGCTTAAAGCAAATCGAAAATCAAATGGAACAAATTTTACGTGAAGATGGTCAATTAGAGCCTTTTGTTGTACAGGAGGAAGAGTAATTGTGAATAATACTCAATTTCAACAGTATCTTAGTACAATGAAAGAAAAGGTTGAAGCGCAACTTCCTCGAGTTGTGAATGAGCTATCGGCACCTACTAAACTAAAGGAGTCGATGTTATATTCATTAACAGCGGGTGGGAAAAGGTTGCGCCCTCTTCTTATTTTTGCCACGTTAAAGGCTTTTCAAAAAGATGAAGAAATGGGAATGGCGGCAGCTTGTGCGGTTGAGATGATTCATACATACTCACTAATCCACGATGATCTTCCTAGTATGGATAATGATGATTTACGAAGAGGAAAGCTGACCAATCATAAGGTATTTGGAGAAGCCATTGCAATTTTAGCAGGAGATGCGCTTTTAACAAATAGCTTTCAAGTATTAATTAGTAACAACCATCCAGATATAACGTCTGACATGAAGCTAAAGCTAGTGTCGGAATTAGCAATAGCAGCAGGGACAGAAGGGATGGTTGGTGGCCAAGTGGCAGATTTAGAAGGTGAAAATAAGCGATTATCTCTTGATGAATTAGAATATATTCATATACATAAAACAGGTGCGTTGTTGCGGTTTTGTGTAAAAGCGGGAGCTATTTTATCGCAAGCTTCTGATCAACAAATGGCTAATTTAGAAGCATTTAGTAAGCATATTGGTCTAGCGTTTCAAATCCAAGATGACATTTTAGACATTGAAGGGATAGAAGAAAAGTTAGGTAAACCAATTGGAAGTGATGCAACAAATGAGAAAACGACTTATCCAGCTCTTTTGGGCATGAATGAAGCAAAAGAAAAGCTCGTTTATCACATTGATCAAGCATTACAAGCGTTGTATGAAGCGAATATTGATCATGATCTGTTAGAACAAATTTGTTTGTATATAGCAAATCGAGAGAATTAACAGGCGAATAGTGAAAGTAACGTTGTTTAAATCAAATTTTAATTGAGTCAGCAAAATGCATATGATATAATCTAAACACTACTATTTAAAAAAGGTAGTGCATAGGTTTTTACACGATTATAGTTTTTTTGGTCGCCGTTATCACATCTGTGTTAGCGGCTCTTTTTTCATATAAGAAGGTACCTTCATTAAGTGTAATGTCTTTTTCTTTGGGTAGAGTAGTACTAAAGGCGAGGAATTAAGCTTGTTATGAAAAATGTCTACGTTAGAGAAGACTTTATAGACGTCTAACATAGATTTGTTGACTGTTTATTGGTAAAATATCAAAAGTATTATGAGATAGAAGAAATACTAAAGGTTGACGTCTATGCATAAAACATTACACAATGTATTAAGGTATATTTATAATATGTGCGAAAGTGAGTGATCCATGTTGGATCTTACAACGATAAAGAATCCTGCGTTTTTGAAAACGATGTCTAGAGAACAACTCGAGGCATTAAGTGAAGAAATTCGCCAATTTCTAATTACAAAGTTAGCTGTAACGGGTGGGCATATTGGGCCAAACTTAGGTGTCGTAGAATTAACCGTTGCTTTACATACAATATTTGATAGTCCAAAAGATAAATTTATTTTTGATGTAGGACACCAATCTTATGTTCACAAAATTTTAACAGGTCGTGCTTGTGATTTTGAAACGATACGTCAATATAAAGGACTGTGTGGGTTTCCTAAGCGAAATGAAAGTGAACACGATGTATGGGAAACAGGACATAGCTCTACCTCTCTTTCAGCGGCAATGGGAATGGCTGTTGCGAGAGATTTAAAGAAAACTGACGAATACATTATCCCGATTATTGGTGATGGGGCTCTTACAGGTGGAATGGCACTTGAAGCATTGAATCATATTGGGCATGAACAAAAAGATATGATTGTGATTTTAAACGATAATGAAATGTCAATTGCACCGAATGTAGGCGCGCTTCACAGTGTGTTAGGTCGTCTCCGTACAGCTGGAAAATACAATTGGGTAAAAGATGAATTAGAAGTATTACTCAAAAAAGTGCCAGCTGTTGGTGGGAAGTTGGCTTCAACGGCTGAACGTGTAAAAGATGGTTTAAAATATATGTTCATTTCTGGGATGTTTTTTGAAGATTTAGGCTTCACCTATTTAGGGCCGGTAGATGGTCATAATTATGAAGAATTGTTTGAAAATCTTCATTATGCGAAAAAAACAAAGGGTCCGGTCATCGTTCACGTAATTACGAAAAAAGGAAAAGGGTATTTACCGGCAGAGTCTGATAAAGTTGGCACCTGGCATGGAACAGGCCCTTATAAAATTGAATCTGGGGACTTTATTAAGCCGAAAACGACACCTCCAATTGCTTGGAGTAAGCTAGTGAGCGAAACTGTACGAACAATTGCTCGTGAAGATTCACGTGTTGTAGCAATTACCCCAGCAATGCCGGTTGGTTCAAAATTAGAAAGTTTTCAAAAAGAGTTTCCAGAACGTATGTATGATGTAGGAATTGCTGAACAGCATGCTACTACGATGGCAGCAGGACTTGCCACGCAGGAGATGAAACCATTTTTAGCTATTTACTCTACATTCTTACAAAGAGCGTATGATCAAGTTGTTCACGATATTTGCCGTCAAAATCTAAATGTATTTATTGGAATCGATCGTGCAGGCCTTGTTGGGGCAGATGGTGAAACGCATCAGGGTGTCTTTGACATTGCATTCTTGCGCCATTTACCGAACATGGTGCTCATGATGCCCAAAGATGAAAATGAAGGTCAACATATGGTGAAAACCGCTCTAACCTATGATGGACCAATCGCCCTTCGATATCCAAGAGGAAATGGTCTAGGCGTTCCGTTAGATAAAGAGCTTAAGGCAATTCCTATTGGAACGTGGGAAGTACTTGAAGAAGGAACAGATGCAACGATTTTGACATTTGGTCCTACTTTGCAGATGGCCTTTGAAGCAGCTACACTATTAAAAGAACAAGGTATTTCGGTGGAAGTAGTTAACGCTCGCTTTATTAAGCCGATGGACGAAAACATGCTTCACTCTATTTTTAAATCACAAAAACCAATCCTTACTATGGAAGAAGCAGTTTTACAAGGTGGTTTTGGTAGTGGTGTACTTGAGTTCGCCGCTGAGCATGGTTACTATACTGCTAAAATTGAGCGAATGGGAATCCCAGACTATTTTATCGAGCATGGGAGTGTCAATGAATTACTACAAGAAATCGATTTTACAACTGAAGAAGCGGTAAAACGTATAATAAAATTAATGCAATTAAAACATAAAGGGCTTGAGGTACGTTGACAAAAAAAGAACGAGTAGATGTTTTATTAGTTGAAAGAGGTTTAGTAGATACAAGAGAAAAGGCCAAGCGTACAGTAATGGCTGGTCTTGTGTATTCAGATGGGAATCGCTTAGACAAACCAGGAGAAAAGGTACAGAGAGATATCCCCTTATCTATTAAAGGAGCTGTTATGCCTTATGTCAGTCGTGGAGGGTTTAAGCTTGAAAAAGCATTAAATGAATTTGATGTTGATGTAACAGGGAAAATCATGATTGATATTGGAGCGTCAACAGGTGGATTTACAGATTGTGCCTTACAAAATGGAGCAGTCATGTCGTATGCGCTTGATGTAGGATATAACCAGTTAGCCTGGAAATTAAGGCAAGATGAGCGAGTGGTGGTTATGGAGAGAACGAACTTTCGTTACGTAACCCCAGCCGATCTTGAAAGAGGTATGCCTGAATTTGCATCAATTGATGTATCGTTCATCTCGCTCCGCTTGATTTTACCGGTCTTAAAAACATTGTTAGTCTCAACTAGTGATGTGGTAGCGCTTGTTAAGCCACAATTTGAAGCAGGAAGAGAACAAGTTGGTAAAAAAGGGATTGTTCGAGATGAAAAAGTCCATGAAGAAGTATTGCAACAAATGGTCGATTTTTCACTGAAACAAGGATACAATGTACAAGATATGTCATTTTCACCAATTACGGGTGGAGATGGAAATATCGAATTTTTGCTTCACTTACGATGGTTAGGTGAAAGAGAAGTCGGAGAGAATGTATCTCATAAAAGTGTAGAACAGACCGTAAAAGAGGCACATGAGACGTTAAAAGCAAAAAAACAGGAACAATAATGAAATCACCAATGTCAGTAGGCATGACGTGTGCTGACATTGGCAATTTGATCATCTTTCTTTTTAGAGGTGAAGGAGATATGATCAAGTTGATACGATTGCTTTCATTTTTTCGTAACGATTATAACTGTAAAGAACGATGGTTCAGCTGAAATATGAGTTGATTCTTCTACACATTCATTCATAGTTGTAAGGGACAATTATTTTATTAAATAAAATTGAAATTTTGATAAAAGCGTGAGGTGCCAAGATGAATAAAGGACAGAGACATATAAAAATTCGTGACATTATTACAAACAACGACATTGAAACTCAAGATGAATTAGTTGATATTTTAAAAAATCAAGGGTTTAATGTTACACAAGCAACTGTATCTCGTGACATTAAAGAATTACACCTAGTGAAAGTGCCTTTAATGGATGGAAGGTATAAATATAGTCTACCTGCTGATCAACGCTTTAACCCGCTTCAAAAACTAAAACGATCTTTAATGGATGCGTTTGTTAAAATTGATGCGGCTGGTCACATGCTTGTAATGAAAACACTCCCAGGTAATGCTAATGCGATTGGTGCGTTAATTGATCACTTAGATTGGGAAGAAATTTTAGGGACAATCTGTGGAGATGACACGTGTTTAATTATTTGTCGCACTCCTGAAGATACAGAAGTCATTTCAAATCGTTTCTTAGAGATGCTTTAACGTAAGCTCCCTTAATAGGGGGTTTTTCGATTTTCTTGGTAACGATAAACAACTCAAACATAACTTGAACTAAAATACCTCAAACAGATGTTGAGTGACAAACATCTTTTTTGAGTGCAATAAAGGTGCGTGAATCTTGTTGTTAGCAGAGTTATCAATTAAGAATTTTGCAATTATTGAATCCTTGTCTATTTCGTTTGAAAAAGGTTTGACTGTTTTGACTGGTGAAACAGGGGCAGGAAAATCCATTATTATTGATGCTATTCATTTGCTTGTTGGAGGTAGAGGTTCTTCAGAGTTTGTTCGTCACGGAACGAACCGAGCAGAAATTGAAGGACTTATTTTAATTGAGGACAACCATCCATGTTATGAGAAAGCTGCACAAGTAGGTGTGGAAGTTGATGATGGTATGATGGTGCTAAGACGTGAAATTACAACAAACGGAAAAAGTATTTGTCGTGTAAATGGTAAATTAGTAACGCTAGCTGTTTTGCGCGAAATTGGACAAACACTTGTTGATATTCACGGACAACACGAGCATCAAGATTTAATGAACCAAGATCGTCATTTAATGCTGTTAGATCAATATGGTGGGGAAAACATTGAACGTGCATTAAGTGAGTATCGTCAATTATTCCAGAAATATACGAATTTAAAAAAGCAACTAGAACAGTTAACAGATAATGAACAAAAGATGGCCCATCGTCTTGATTTAATTCAGTTTCAACTAGATGAAATTCAAACAGCTGATTTGCAACCACAAGAAGACGAGCGGCTAACAGAAGAACGAATGAAAATTGCTAATTTTGAAAAGATATACTCTTCCTTAAATGATGCATACAATGCGCTACATGGTGAGCACAAAGGATTAGATTGGGTCAGCTTAGCAATGAACAACACAGAAGATATTGCCAACATCGAAAGAGAATATGAAGAGATATCTGAAACCGTATCTAATTGTTTCTATCAATTAGAAGATGTGTCATATAAAATCAGGCAGCAATTAGACTTGTTAGAATATGATCCTAAAAGGTTAGATTTTATTGAAACCAGATTGAATGAAATTAATTATCTAAAGCGTAAATATGGGCAGTCCGTTGAAGAAATTCTAGCGTATGGTGCGGCAATTGAAGATGAAATTGATAAAATTAAAAATCGCGATACACATGTTAGCAAAATGAAAGAGCAATTAGATAGCATTGCGCATGACTTGTTAGTAGAAGCTATGAATGTTTCTGCTGCTCGAAAGAAATTAGCGCACCAACTAACCGAACAAATCCATTACGAATTAAAAGAATTGTACATGGCGAAGACGGTATTTGAAATCAAAATAAATCAAATCAATGCATCTGCAACCGACTTAATCATTGATAATAAACCAGTTAAGTTTACGAAAGATGGGATTGATCACATAGAATTTTATATTTCAACCAATCCAGGAGAACCGTTAAAACCACTAGCTAAAGTCGCATCAGGTGGAGAGTTATCGCGTATTATGTTGGCGTTAAAAAGTATTTTCTCTCAACACCAAGGCGTGACGTCCATTATTTTTGATGAAGTAGACACAGGCGTAAGTGGACGAGTGGCTCAATCGATTGGAGAAAAGATTTATCATATTGCGGTGAACTCACAAGTATTATGTATTTCTCATTTACCACAAGTGGCTGCCATGGCAGATACTCATTTATTTATATCTAAAACAGTCAAAGAAAACCGAACGACGACCAGTGTAGATCCGTTAACTAATGAACAGAAAATCAAAGAGATTGGTCGCATGATTGCTGGTGTTGAAATAACGGATTTGACAAAGGAACATGCAAAAGAATTGCTATTACTAGCTGAAAAAATAAAACAAGTATAATGATGACAAGTAAATAAGAATAAGGAGTGTGTTAAAGAGGGAAAAAATAACTCATTCCATTTAGGTCATAAAAGCCCTTGCCTATAAAGTCCAGTGAAATATCGATGGATAAACAGGCAAGGGTTTTTGTGCAAGAATATTTTGGTGTCGGTTTGCTGTCGGATTTTTTAGCCTTTGTTTAGTATGTAAAGGAAATGAATTAAATTCTAAATGAAATTCAAGAGTTTTTTCTCGATGCAGTTATAAATGAAGTGCAAGAAGGTAAAAGTAAAGATGTAGCCATAAAGTTATGGTGTGGATAGGAAGCGAGGAGAGTGGAAAATGATATGCTAAACAGATATAGATATATAACAGGCGTAATTCTCCTTGTTTCACTCATTATGGTAGGTTTTTTCCCGAAGTTACAACAGTATGTAAATATCCCAAAGAAAATCGTTGTGTTTGAAAATCAAACCGTTGAAATGGATACGGCTTTACCTGTGTCGTCTATGGACGAAGAATCAAGTATTTATGATATTCATCAAGCTGATTCAAAGCTAACAATCGCAGGAAAAGAAATTGGAAAAGAAGAACTTATGCTTCATTTTGCAGGTGTTCCTGTTAAACAAGTGGATGTGCAAGTTCTCTCTGATTTTAAAGTTATTCCCGGTGGACAATCAATAGGTGTAAAACTGAATTCGCGTGGTGTGCTAGTCGTAGGATATCATCAAGTTGATACAAAAGAAGGTAAACAATCTCCAGGAGAAATTGCAGGTATTCAAGTTGGAGATATGATTACAAAAATCAATGGTACAACAATCGAAAAGATGAGTGATATTACACCGTTTATTCAACAATCAGGTAAAACAGGTGACCCTTTGCATTTAGAACTCATCCGTGAGAAAAACAAATTTCAAACGAAGTTAATTCCTCTAAAAGATAAACAAGACTATGCTTATCGAATTGGACTTTATATTCGTGATTCAGCTGCAGGAATTGGGACTATGACTTTTTATGATCCAAAGTCTCAAAAATACGGTGCTCTAGGTCATGTTATTTCTGATATGGACACGAAAAAGCCAATTGTTGTAGAGAATGGTCAAATTGTAAGGTCAACTGTTACATCCATTGAAAAAGGAACAAATGGTGTACCAGGAGAAAAGTTAGCTCGATTTTCAGAAGATAAAGAAATCATTGGCAATATTACTCGAAATAGCCCGTTTGGTATCTTTGGAAGACTTTCTTCAAAAATTGAAAACGGCGTCATGGATAAGCCGTTACCTATTGCCTTATCTCATCAAGTAAAAGAAGGGCCCGCAAAAATTCTCACTGTTGTCGATGACGATGAAGTTGAAGAATTTGATGTCGAGATTGTCAGTACAATCCCGCAAAAATTCCCAGCAACAAAAGGAATGGTTATTAAGATTACGGATTCTGAACTGTTAGATAAAACAGGAGGAATTGTGCAAGGGATGAGTGGAAGTCCAATTATTCAAGATGGAAAAGTAGTAGGAGCTGTTACACACGTATTCGTAAATGATCCAACATCAGGATATGGTGTGCACATTGAATGGATGCTAAGTGAAGCAGGAATTAATATTTATGAAAGTAGTCAAAAGAAGGCGAGCTAACTATACTAGTTCGTCTTTTCTTTTGTAGTAATATAAGTTAATAAGTTGAAAAACCAGGTTTTAAACCCCTTAGAGTAGAATGGTGTCAGTTCTTAACTCGTTCATCATTTTAGGAAATAACTCAGTTTATGTAAATTGGTTAACTTGAACATAAAAAAAATACAATTGTCAACTTGTAATCCGAGTCGAAAAAAGAAGAATAAAGAAGAAAATAATAGATTTTCCAGTAATTTGAGTTTTTTTCAAAAAAATAAAGGAAAACTTGTTGCATTGTCGAAATCATTCATTAGAATAAAGGATAGGAATCGTTTATGAATCGATATATAACTTTAAGGGATTGAGGAGGAATCTGTTGTGAAGAAGATCAAAGTTTGTTTAGTTGACGACAACAGAGAGTTAATAGGCTTACTAGAGGATTATATTTCAGATCAAGATGACATGGAAGTAATTGGCGTAGCTTATAATGGACAAGAATGTTTGTCAATGTTGAAAGAAAAAGATCCTGATGTTCTTGTTTTAGATATTATTATGCCTCACCTTGATGGACTAGCCGTATTAAGTCAGCTTAAAGACATGAAGAAAGATAACTACCCAAATGTCATTATGCTTACGGCGTTTGGACAAGAAGATGTAACGAAGAAAGCTGTAGATTTAGGAGCAGCGTACTTCATCTTAAAGCCATTTGATATGGAAAACTTAGTCGATCATATTCGTCAAGTAAGTGGAAAATCATCTTCTGTTATTAAGCATCATTCATCTTCTATGAGAACGCAGCGTGAAACGAAATCTAATAACTTAGATGCCAACATTACCAGCATTATTCACGAAATTGGTGTGCCGGCACACATTAAAGGTTATTTGTATTTACGTGAAGCGATTTCGATGGTATATAAAGATATTGAGTTGTTAGGCTCTATTACAAAAGTGTTATATCCAGACATTGCAAAAAAATATAACACAACTGCAAGTCGTGTAGAGCGTGCAATTCGACATGCTATTGAAGTGGCGTGGAGCCGTGGTAACATTGATTCGATCTCTTCCCTTTTTGGATACACAGTTAGCATGACAAAAGCAAAACCAACAAACTCTGAATTCATCGCCATGGTTGCTGATAAATTACGTTTAGAGCATAAAGCCTCTTGAAGGGCTGATGAATAACGTTATATAGTAAAATGCCTTGCCTCGCTATCTAGTCACTCCTAGATGTTGCAGGCAAGGCATTTTGCGATTTTAGTCGTTTTTGTCTTCATTTAATTGTGCTAATTTTTGTAATAAAATATGCTGAGGCATGTGCATGAGTTGTTCAAGAGGAACATTTAACTTTTCTGCTAACTTAACCGCTGTTTCGGGTGAAATTTGTAAAGGTTTCATACATAACAACTTCCTTTCAAATGTAAAATGTATGTGTAAGTATAGCAAAAATAATGTAAAAAGACAGGCTTTTTTCTTAAATAATGTTATGGTAAGAAAAACGAGAAAAAGGAGTTGTGGGCATTGCGTATATTTGGACATAGAGGTGCGGCTGGCACGCACCCTGAAAACACGATGATTTCTTTTAAAGAAGCGATTCGAGTAGGAGCAGATGGCATTGAGTTAGATGTACATATGACAAAAGATAATGAGCTTGTTGTCATTCATGATGAAAAAGTAGACCGAACCACAAATGGAAAAGGGTATGTAAAAGACTTAACGTATGCAGAAATAAAGAAGTTAGATGCTAGCTATAAATTTAAAAAGCGATATGGAGTGTGTCCGATTCCAACTTTAGAAGAAGTACTACAATGGGCCAGTGAACAATTAACAGAAGTAAACATTGAGTTGAAAAATAATATTTTTGAGTATGCATATATGGAAATGAAGGTTATTGATCTTATCTACAAATATAATATGCAGAATCGAGTCATTATCTCATCATTTAATCATAATAGTTTAGCAAGAGTAATATCGTTAGACTCAAACCTTGAAACGGCTGTCTTGTATTCATACCCGTTATTTGAGCCATGGATATATGCGCAGCACCTAGGAGCCAAAGCGCTGCACCCTAACTATCGCACCGTTAATGAAGTGAATGTCGATGTATCTCGTGATTTCTCATTAAAAGTAAGGCCGTATACAATCAATGATGTGAATATAGCGAAACAAATGTATAAATATGGATGCGAGGCCGTTATTACTGACTATCCAGAAAAAATGGTACAAACATTTAAAGTGTCTTTTTAATCAATTTAAAATAAAGCCAAATAAAAAAGCTATCTCATATGTGCATGAGGTAGCTTTTGTTATTTTTGAATAGGTGTTGCTTGTTTTTTTTGTTGAAAACGAGCTTGTACTTTATTTCGCTTACGATCACGGTGCAAGATAAAGCCAGCGACAAACCCTAACCCAGCTAAAAACAAGAGTAATCCTGCTGAGAATTGAACAAAAAGGGATGTGAAAGGCGGTTGTAATACACCAAAAACCATGTCACGCATAAGTTTAATGCCGTAACCTGCTAATGCTCCAGGAATAAGTAAAATTAGTAAAGCAATTATACGTATCATTTGAACGCCCTTTCTAGATTCATTTCTATAATTAAAATGATAAAACAATGAAAAAAATTGTCAAGACACTTTGTTATTCATTATGATAATACTATGCAAAAAGTTGCAAACATGCTTTTGAAGAAGTAAACGTTTTTAAAGAGGGGGAACATGATGCAAAATGTGTTAATTGTTGGAGCTGGAAAAGGTGGACTAACGGTTTTAAAGATGGTGATGGAAGCAGACATATTAAATATCTATGCCATTGCTGATAAAAACGAACATGCACCTGGTATGATTTTTGCGAAAAAAAATGGTATCCAGACGAGTACAAACTGGCGTGATTTTATGCAGCAAAACATTGATATCATCATTGATGCTACAGGTAATCAATCAATGTTTTATGAATTATATCAAGAAAAGCCGGAGGGAGCTGTGTTAGTTCCTGGAGCTGTAGCTCATATGACATCTGAGTTGATGGATGAAAAAGAAGAATTGGTAAATCGCTTTAAAAATGAATCGTATAAGTACGACTTAATTTTTAATTCTACTCATGACGGCATGATTGTCATTGATGAAAAAGGGATTATTACTTTATTTAATCGTAGTGCGGAAAGAGTAACGGGTTTACAAAAGGGAGTTGTGATTGGTAAACATATTCACGATGTCATTCCAACCAGTCAGTTGCCGCTCACGTTACAAACAAGAAAGACAGATCGCAACCAAAAGTTCTTGTTGCAAAATGGTCGAAAAATCATAACATCTCGAATTCCAATGTTAAATGAAGCTGGAGAATTATTTGGTGCCTTTTCCATCTTTAAAGATATTACAGAAGTGGTGGACTTAGCAGAAGAGGTAACAAATTTAAAAGAAATCCAAACGATGTTAGAAGCAATTATTCAGTCATCAGAAGAAGCAATTTCAGTGGTAGATGAAAAAGGAAGAGGGCTATTAATTAACCCAGCGTACACGAAGCTAACGGGGTTGAAAGAAGAAGATGTCATTGGGAAACCTGCGACAGCTGATATCTCGGAAGGCGAAAGTATGCATATGAAAGTGTTACAAACAAGAAGGCCTGTTCGTGGAGTCAGTATGAAAGTAGGACCAAATAAGAAAGCCGTAATTGTTAATGTAGCACCAGTTATTGTTGATGGAAAGTTAAATGGAAGTGTAGGGGTCATTCATGACATGTCTGAAATTCAACAATTAACAGTTGAATTAAATCGAGCAAGGCAAATTATTCGTACCTTAGAAGCGAAATACTCGTTTGATGATATTATCGGCAAATCAGAAGAGTTTCAGTTAGCTATTGAACAAGCGAAACTTGGAGCAAAAACACCAGCAACTGTGTTGTTAAGGGGAGAATCTGGGACAGGAAAAGAGTTATTTGCTCATGCTATTCACAATGCAAGTAATCGGAAATATAACAAATTTGTTCGTGTTAATTGCGCTGCTTTATCAGAATCTTTATTAGAAAGTGAATTATTTGGTTATGAGGAAGGAGCTTTTTCCGGGGCAAAGCGTGGCGGGAAACGAGGGTTATTTGAGGAAGCGAATAATGGCAGTATCTTTTTAGATGAAATTGGTGAGTTATCAGCTAGTATGCAAGCAAAATTATTACGCGTTTTACAAGAAAAAGAAATTGTTCGAGTCGGCGGAACGACGCCAATTCCGATTAACGTGCGAGTGATTGCTGCGACAAATGTAAATCTAGAGAAAGGAATTGTGAGCGGGAAAGTAAGGGAAGACTTATATTATCGATTAAATAAAATCCCCATTCAAATTCCTCCGCTTCGTTATCGAAAAGAAGATATTAATTCACTAGCGCAACACTTGATCACAAAAATTAATCAAGATTACGGTCGGAATGTGGAAGGTTTAACAGCAGATGCGCTTGCTGCCTTACGATCATATCATTGGCCGGGAAATGTGCGAGAGTTAGAAAACATTTTAGGGCGAGCTATTATTTATATGAACTATAGCGAAGTGTTGATTGATCTTCACCATTTACCGACGCTAGAAGGGGATCAAGTGAAAAACACAATTCAACAAGAAGAAAATGGATTCCTTAATAATAAGGACTTGTCGAATTTATTAGAGGAGTATGAAGCGAAAGTATTAAAACAAGCACTAATGGTAAACAAATATAACAAAACAAAAACAGCCAAGCAATTAGGGATATCACTTAGATCGTTATATTATAAAGTGGAAAAATTTAAAATTGCAAAAGATGGCATGCAATAATTTGCGTAGTGTGCAATTTATTGCATATTCATTTTTGTAAAAGTGTGATTTTACATATCGTTAAAGTTGGCACGATACTTGCAAGTAATAATAGTGGATGATGAATATAGATGAAAGGTAGAGTCGAACATGAAGCTAGCAGCATTAGTAGAACAAGCAACGAGTGTGAATCTGTTAACAGTAGCTGTTGCAGCAGCGGATGATCGTGAAACAATTGAAGCTGTATATGAAGCCATTTCGAGAAAGCTGGCACAATTTATTTTGTTTGGGAATGAACAAAAGATAAACAACATGATTCTCCAGTATTGCCCTTCTCTATTAGAGAATTCTTCTGTGCAGATTGTTGATGCACAAAGTGTGCAAGAAGCTGCTTCTCTTGCAGTGAAAGCTGTTTATAATCAGGAAGCACAGTTGTTAATGAAAGGTCATCTTTCGACATCCGTTATATTAAAAGCAGTTTTAAATAAAGAGTATGGATTGCGTACAGGAAATATTCTTTCTCACGTAGCAGTTTTTGAAGTGCCAGATTACAAGAAACTTGTTTTTGTAACGGATGCAGCGATGAATATTCAGCCTACGTTACAAGAAAAAGTGCAAATTACGCAGAACGCAGTTCAAGTTGCAAGAGCATTAGGAGTCAACACACCGAAAGTGGCTCCGATTGCTGCTGTAGAAGTAGTAAATGAAAAGATGCAAGCAACAACGGAAGCTGCATTGCTAACACAAATGAATAAAAGAGGTCAAATTATAAATTGCATCATTGATGGTCCTCTTGCATTAGATAATGCAATTAGTAGTCAAGCCGCTCATCATAAAGGGATTACAGGGGAAGTGGCTGGTCAAGCTGATATCCTACTCGTTCCAGCGATTGAAGTTGGCAATGTTTTATATAAATCTCTTGTGTATTTTGCAAAAGCGAAAGTAGGAGCTGTTATTGCAGGTGCGAAGGCCCCTATTGTGCTAACATCTCGTGCAGATTCGTCAGAAAGTAAGTTGTATTCTCTTGCTTTAGCGATATGTGTTGCAAATTACCAGTCATACTAGGAGGAATAAAAAATGGAAATCTTTAAATACATGGAAACGTACGATTATGAGCAATTATTATTCTGTCAAGATAAAGAGTCAGGTTTAAAAGCAATTATTGCTATCCATGATACAACAATTGGTCCTGCTTTAGGTGGAACAAGAATGTGGACTTATGATACAGAAGCATCTGCAATTGAAGATGCATTGCGCCTTGCTAAAGGAATGACCTATAAAAATGCAGCTGCAGGACTGAATTTAGGTGGAGGAAAAACGGTTATTATTGGAGATCCTCGTAAAGATAAAAATGAAGCAATGTTCCGTGCATTTGGTCGTTTCATCCAAGGGTTAAATGGTCGTTACATTACAGCAGAGGATGTAGGAACAACAGTTGAAGACATGGATATTATCTATCAAGAAACGGATTACGTAACAGGTGTTTCTCCTGCCTTTGGTTCATCAGGTAACCCTTCACCTGTAACAGCATATGGTGTATATCGCGGGATGAAAGCGGCAGCGAAAGAAGCATTTGGTACAGATTCACTTGAAGGGAAAGTCATTGCTGTACAAGGTGTTGGAAACGTCGCATATAACTTATGTCGTCATCTTCATGAAGAAGGTGCAAAGTTAATTGTCACAGACATTAATAAAGAAGCGGTGCAACGTGTTGTGGAGCAGTTTGGTGCACAAGCTGTAGATCCAAGTGATATTTATAGTGTGGATTGTGACATTTACGCTCCTTGTGCATTAGGCGCCACAATTAATGATGAAACCATTCCCCATTTAAAAGCAAAAGTTATTGCAGGAGCAGCGAATAATCAATTAAAAGAAACGAGACATGGCGATCTTATTCACGAGTTAGGCATTGTGTATGCTCCCGATTACGTCATCAATGCCGGTGGTGTTATTAACGTAGCAGATGAATTAATTGGCTACAATCGTGAGCGTGCATTGAAAAAAGTAGAAGGAATCTACGATAATATTGCAAGTGTATTTGACATCTCAAAGCGTGACGGTATTCCAACTTATTTAGCGGCGGATCGTTTAGCAGAGGAACGTATTGAAACACTTCGCCGTTCACGTAGTCAGTTTCTACAAAACGGACAGAACATTTTAAGTCGCCGTCAATCTCGTTAATAAAGGAATGATTGATTATTGTTTATATAGAAAAGGGTGTTGGCATTCATTTGTGTCAAGCGGGGTGTCGTTTGCCTTGCTTTGATACAGAGCTTCCCTTTTCTTTCATTCTTTACATGTAGGAGGATTTTACGTTGGAAATGCAAGACTACCGGATTGTTGTCATTAACCCTGGATCTACCTCTACAAAAATTGGTGTGTTTCATAATGAAAAACCTATTTTTGATCGTACCATTCGTTATGATGCGGATGTTTTAAATCAATATAAAACAATTTATGATCAATACGAGTTTCGAAAACAATCCATTTTACAAGCACTTGATGAAGAAGGAATTAATTTATCAAAAGTGAGTGCAGTATGTGGAAGAGGAGGTTTACTACGTCCGATTGAGGGAGGTACATACGCTGTTAATGACTTAATGCTTCAAGATTTGAAAGATGGGTATGCAGGTCATCATGCTTCAAATTTAGGTGGCATTCTTGCATACGAAATTGCTTCAGGACTTAACATTCCTTCTTACATTGTAGACCCTGTCGTAGTAGATGAATTAGATGATATTGCTCGTATTTCCGGTTTCGCTTTAATTGAGAGAAAAAGTATTTTTCACGCGTTGAATCAAAAAGCAGTTGCGCGTAAAGTAGCAAAGCAGCTAGATGGTAAATATGAAGAGCTTTCATTAATTGTAACGCATATGGGTGGAGGCATTACAGTCGGTGTTCATGACAAGGGAAAAGTTATTGATGTAAACAACGGTTTACACGGTGACGGGCCTTTCAGTCCTGAAAGAGCAGGAACGGTTCCGGTCGGAGATCTCATCAAACTTTGCTTTTCTGGGCGTTATTACCGTGAAGAAATCATGAAAATGGTTGTTGGAAAAGGTGGGCTTGTCGGATACCTTAATACTTCTGATGCTCAAAAAGTAGAAACACTCGCTAATAAAGGGGATGAAAAAGCGAAGCTCGTTTATGAGGCTATGGCTTATCAAGTAGCGAAAGAAATTGGTGCAGCTAGTGCCGTATTAGCAGGTAAAGTAGATGCCATTATTTTAACAGGAGGATTAGCTTACTCTAAAACATTTGTAGAAAACATTGTGAAGCGAGTTAATTGGATTGCTGATGTAATCGTCTCACCCGGAGAAGATGAACTACAAGCGTTAGCTGAAGGAGCTTTGCGTGTCTTATCGGGAGAAGAGCAAGCTAAAGAGTACCCTGGAAAACAAATAAAGACGACAGCTTTTTAAGAAGAAAGGTGGGAGAGTATGGCTACAGAATACGATTTAGTAATACTAGGAGGCGGCACAGGGGGATATGTAGCGGCGATTCGTGCCTCACAACTGGGGTTAAAAGTTGCGGTCGTGGAGAAGAAAAAGCTAGGGGGTACATGCTTGCATGCAGGTTGTATTCCAAGTAAAGCGCTATTAAGAAGTGCCGAAGTATACGCATCAACAAAAGAAAGTAGTGAATATGGCGTTGTGACAAGTGACGTTACCTTAAACTTTCAACGAGTACAAGAACGCAAAAATAAAATTGTGTCTCAATTATATAATGGTGTTCAAGGGTTAATGAAGAAGGGGAAAATTGATGTATACGAAGGGATTGGGCGCATTTTAGGTCCATCGATTTTTTCGCCAATGCCTGGAACCATTTCGGTGGAATTAAACAGTGGCGAAGAGAACGCAATGTTACTTCCGAAAAATGTGATTATCGCAACTGGTTCAAGACCGAGAACACTGCCAGGTATGAAAGTAGATGGGGAGTTTGTTGTGACATCTGATGAGGCGTTACAGATGAAAGATTTACCGAAGTCGATGGTGATTGTTGGTGGGGGAGTTATTGGTATTGAATGGGCATCAATGTTAGCTGACTTTGATGTAGAAGTAACCGTATTAGAATATAGCGACCGCATTTTACCGACAGAAGATGTAGAAATTTCAAAAGAAATGACACGTTTACTAGCGAAAAAAGGTATTACCGTTGTCACATCAGCACAAGTGTTACCAGACTCATTAACCATTAATCAAGGAATTGAAATTTCAGCGGAAATTGACAATGGCACGAAAGTATTTATGGCTGAGAAGCTTTTATTATCTGTAGGAAGACAGGGGAATGTAGAAGGTATTGGACTAGAGAATACAGATATTAGGTTTGATAAAGGTGTCATTGAAACAAATGAATACTATCAAACGAAAGAATCACATATTTATGCAATTGGTGATGTGATTGGTGGACTGCAGCTTGCGCATGTTGCTTCTCATGAAGGAATCATTGCTGTAGAACATCTAGCAGGGCAGAATCCTGACCCTATAAATTATCAAACTATTTCAAAATGTGTGTACAGTAGTCCCGAAGTTGCAAGTGTGGGACTAACTGAAAAAGAAGCAAAAGAACAAGGACATGATGTAAAGATTGGTAAATTTCCTTTTAAAGCAGTTGGGAAAGCACTTGTATATGGTAAATCAGAAGGCTTTGTAAAAATCATTGCTGATTGTCAAACAGATGATGTACTAGGTGTACATATGATTGGACCACATGTAACAGATATGATTTCAGAAGCTGGATTGGCAAAGGTATTAGATGCAACACCTTGGGAAATTGCTCATACAATTCACCCTCATCCTAGTCTTTCAGAAGCGATTGGTGAAGCGGCATTAGCAGTGGATGGAAAGGCATTACACAGTTAAAGAGGAAAATAAAAGGAGGCCCGTCAAAATGAAAATGACAGAAAACCGTCACGCGTCTTTAGGGTTAAGCGATGAACAAGTAGTCGAAATGTATAAAACAATGCTGTTAGCTCGTAAGTTAGATGAGCGTATGTGGCTGTTAAATCGTGCTGGAAAAGTTCCGTTTGTCATCTCTTGTCAAGGTCAAGAAGCTGCACAAGTAGGAGCAGCATTTGCTTTAGATCGTGAAAAGGATTATGTATTACCATACTACCGTGATATGGGAGTCGTGTTAACATTTGGGATGACAGCTCGAGACTTAATGTTATCCGGATTTGCTAAAGCAGAAGATCCTAACTCAGGTGGACGTCAAATGCCTGGTCACTTCGGGAGCAAAGCTCGACGTATTGTAACTGGTTCTTCTCCAGTAACAACTCAAGTACCTCATGCGGTCGGTGTTGCATTAGCGGGACGTATGGAAGGGAAAGATTTAGTCACATTTGTGACGTTTGGTGAAGGTTCCTCTAACCAAGGTGATTTTCATGAGGGAGCAAATTTTGCTGGTGTACACAAACTACCTGTTATTTTCATGTGTGAAAATAATAAATATGCCATTTCGGTTCCAGTTGAAAAACAGCTTGCGTGTGAAAATGTATCAGATCGTGCAATTGGCTATGGCATGCCAGGATATACAGTAGACGGAAATGACCCGCTAGAAGTATATAAAGTCGTAAAAGAAGCAGCTGATCGAGCTCGAAAAGGAGAAGGACCAACGCTTGTTGAAACTGTTTCTTATCGTCTTACAGCGCATTCGAGCGATGACGACGATCGTATTTACCGTGGTCAAGATGAATTAACAGAAGCTCGTCAAAATGATCCAATTATTAAATTTGCTACGTATTTAGAAGAAATTGGCGTGCTAAGTGATGAGATGGCAGAGCAGATTAATGCAGAAATCATGGAAGCTGTTAACGAAGCAACAGAATACGCTGAAAATGCACCATATGCAAATGCTGAAGATGCATTAAAATACGTTTACGGAGAGTAAGGAGGAACACTCTATGCCAGTAATTTCATACATTGACGCTGTGACAATGGCTATTCGTGAAGAAATGGAACGTGATTCTCGTGTGTTTGTATTAGGAGAAGATGTAGGTCGAAAAGGCGGCGTATTTAAAGCAACAAATGGTTTATATGAGCAGTTTGGGGAAGAAAGAGTGATTGATACGCCATTAGCTGAATCAGCAATTGCAGGTGTTGGTATTGGTGCAGCGATGTACGGAATGAGACCCATTGCTGAGATGCAGTTTGCAGATTTTATTATGCCTGCTGTTAACCAAATTATTTCTGAAGCTTCTAGAATCCGTTATCGATCGAATAATGATTGGAATTGTCCAATTACAATTCGTGCTCCGTACGGCGGGGGTGTACATGGGGCGTTGTATCATTCTCAGTCGGTTGAAGCTGTTTTTGCTAATCAACCTGGATTAAAGATTGTCATGCCTTCTACTCCGTATGACGTAAAAGGGTTATTAAAATCAGCGGTTCGTGATGAAGACCCTGTTTTATTCTTTGAACATAAGCGTGCTTATCGCTTAATTAAAGGAGAAGTTCCAGAAGACGATTATGTACTGCCTATTGGTAAAGCGGACGTAAAGCGTGAAGGAGATGATATTACCGTCATTACATACGGACTTTGCGTGCATTTTGCTCTTCAAGCGGCAGAAAAACTGGCCGCAGATGGGATTTCTGCTCATATCTTAGACTTGCGAACCATTTATCCGTTAGATAAAGAAGCCATTATTGAAGCAGCTTCTAAAACAGGTAAAGTGTTATTGGTTACGGAAGATAATAAAGAAGGTAGCATTATTGGAGAAGTAGCAGCGATTATTGCAGAGAATTGTTTATTCGATTTAGATGCTCCCATTAAGCGCTTAGCAGGCCCTGACATTCCAGCAATGCCTTATGCACCAACAATGGAGAAGTATTTTATGGTCAACCCTGATAAAGTTGAAAAAGCGATGCGAGAATTAGCTGAATTTTAAAGGAGGTTATCACATTGGCGATTGAAAAAATTACGATGCCACAGCTAGGTGAAAGTGTGACAGAAGGAACGATTAGTAAATGGCTTGTATCTGTAGGAGATAAAGTAAATAAATATGACCCGTTAGCTGAAGTGATGACTGATAAAGTAAACGCTGAAATTCCTTCGTCTTTCAGTGGGATCATAAAAGAATTAATTGTAAACGAAGATGATACATTACCAGTTGGAGAGGTTATTTGTTTGATTGAAGTTGAAGGTCAAAGCAGTCAAGCTAATTCGTCTGGGGATTCAAAAAAAGTAGAACGAAAAGTTGAACAAACAATGAATGTTGATCAATCCAATAAACGTCGTTATTCTCCAGCAGTTCTGCGTTTAGCTCAAGAAAATGATATTAATTTAGAGCAAGTGAACGGAACGGGTGCAGGTGGTAGAATTACGCGAAAAGATATTTTAGCATTCGTGGAAAGTGGTAACACTTCACAATCAAAATGTGAAGCATCGACTCAAGAAACAAAAGTGGTAGAGGAAAGAACGATTGAAACGGTCTCTACTATCACAAGTCAACCAGCTCCACCAGCGATTGAAACTGCATTGGGAGATATTGAAATCCCAATTTCAGGTGTACGTAAAGCGATCGCGGCAAACATGAAGCGTAGCAAGCACGAAGCTCCCCATGCTTGGACAATGGTGGAAGTTGATGCTACAAATTTAGTTGCCTATCGTGACTCGTTAAAAGAAAGTTTCAAACAAAAAGAAGGATTCAATTTAACGTACTTTGCTTTTTTTGTAAAAGCAGTTGCGCAGGCGCTAAAAGAATTTCCGCAAATTAATTCGATGTGGGCGGGAGATAAAATCATTCAAAAGAAAGAGATTAATATTTCCATTGCTGTAGCAACAGACGATGCATTGTTTGTTCCAGTTATCAAGCAAGCAGATGAAAAGACTATCAAAGGCATTGCCCGTGAAATTTCAGAGTTAGCAGCGAAAGTAAAACAAGGTAAGTTGAGAGCTGAAGATATGCAAGGTGGTACGTTCACTGTCAACAATACAGGCTCATTTGGATCTGTTCAATCTATGGGGATTATTAATTATCCGCAAGCAGCCATTCTACAAGTAGAATCGATTGTAAAACGTCCTGTGGTGATGGATCATGGAATGATTGCGGTGCGAGACATGGTGAATTTATGTTTGTCATTAGATCATCGTGTACTAGATGGTTTAGTTTGCGGGAAATTCTTAGCAAGAGTCAAAGAAATTATTGAAACCACATCAAAAGAGCATACATCCATTTATTAAGAATATTTATTCTAGGTGATTGTTGAGAGTGGTTTAAAATAGAGCTTTATACTTGTTAACAAGCAACACCGTCTATGAAAACAACGATTAAAAAAGAAAGGGTGAATCAAAGAGGAAAAAGTCTCTCTATTTGATTCATCCTCTTTTTCTTTTATTGATAGGTGATAGCCTTTTATATTAAGATAAAAAGAGGGAATATTTTTAATAGTTAATACAATTTCATACAAGCAAAGGGGTAGTGGAATGAAAATAAAAGATCAATCATTTCATGAGTTTTCGAATGTCCATCTGGAGCATTGGGTTCAAGAAGTAGAAAGAACGCTGAAAGGTAAGTCTATTCAATCTCTTGAAAAAGAAACATATGAGGGCATTTTTTTGAAACCGCTTTACTCGCTAGAAGATATTCAATCTTTGGTACATGTTGAAGAATTGCCAGGAGCCCCATCTTATGTGCGAGGAACAAAAGCTTCAGGCTATTTACAAAAGGGATGGGAAATAGCTCAAGAGATGAATCTTCCAGACACAAAGCGCTGTAATGAATTGTTACGCTCTTCTTTAGATAGAGGACAAACGATGGTTGCTCTGCAGCTAGACACAGCAACTGCTAACTATATAGATGCAGACGTTGCGGATCATCAAGATATTGGGGATGGTGTTTCGATTAGTCACTTGCAAGATATCGAAGAATTATTTCAAGGGATATCACTAGAGGAGTATCCGCTATTTATCAATACACATTTTACTTCTCTTCCTTTTCTTTCTCTCTTAACAAGTTACTGTGAAAAGCATGACATTCAGGTAAGCTCCCTAACTGGAACAATCGGTATGGATCCATTAGGCTCTATGATTCAAGTTGGAACATCACCTATTAAACGTGAGAAGATGTATGACCACATGACAGATATGACGAAATGGGCATCCTCTGAAGAGAATAAATTAAGAACGATTTTAGTCAATAGTCATCCATACCATAATGGTGGAGCTAATGCTGTACAAGAGTTAGCTTATGTACTAGCTACCGTGGTGGAATATACGGATGAGTGTTTAAAGAGAGGACTACCTTTACAAACTGTATTAAATCATATGACAATTTCATTTTCGATTTCTTCCAATCTCTTTATGGAAGTCGCAAAGTTACGTGCGTTTAAAGTACTTTGGACCAATGCAGTGCGTGCGTTTCAAAAAGATGAGTGTGTCATACCTCCGTTTATTCATGCAAAGACAGCACTGACAACAAAAACAAAATATGATGCACACACAAATATTCTACGTGGAACCGTTGAAGCTTTTGCAGCTGTAGTAGGTGGAGTAGATGCTTTACATGTCTCACCTTATGATACATTATTACAACCTTGTTCAGAATTTTCAAATCGAATTGCTCGAAACACACAACTCATTTTACAAAAGGAAGTACATTTAACAAAGGTAATCGATCCGGTTGGAGGTTCTTGGTATGTAGAGTCTTTAACGCAAGAACTAGCAGAAAAGGCATGGGAGTTATTTTTGGATATTGAAAAACAAGGTGGTATGTATGCTAGCTTGAAAGAAGGATTTATTCAATCAAGTATTCAACAAACAGTAGAAAAGCGAAAGAAAAAAGTTTCAACGAGAACCGACCGAGTAGTAGGTGTGACTCATTACGCAAATCTTCAAGAAAAGCAAATGGACTATGAACAAGGCTTTTCTAGTCAACGAGCTGCAACATTAAGACAATACCACCAAGATCATGTTGTTCACATAAATGAAACGGATACGGCTACGTTAACGGCTTATAAAGAGCTCTTCCTCAAGGGTGCGACATTAGGGGATGTTATGAGTCATATTAAGCTTCATTCAGAACGAGAAGAAATTACTTCAATTGTGCCGTGGCGTAAGTCGGAATCATTTGAACAGTTAAGACATCGAGTTGAACAAGCAAACAATCACGTTGATACTCCATTAACAGTGGGCGTGGTTCTGTTATCAACTGAACGGTTAGCCAAACAAAGAGTAGAGTTTGTTCAGTCTTTCTTTCAATCTGGTAGCATTCAGACACAAGTCAGTCCACTCTTATATTCGGCACACGAAATTGTCAATTGGATAAAGCAGTGTAAATACGATGCTTATGTATTATGTGGAACCGCTGAGAACTATGAAGAAGTTGTATTAGATGCTTTACACTTTTTAAATCACAAAGAAGAGCTGGTGTATATAAGTGGAAATGTAACAGAAGGTGAAAAGCAACTCTATGTTCAAGCAGGTCTAAAGGATACAATGACTGAACAAGATGACGCAGTGCTGTTTATGCATACTTTATTAAATCAGTTGGGGGTGCAATAAATGTACCAAAAACCAGTATTCACTTCACTTTCTTTTGCTTCACAGAAAGAATCAAAAAAAGATGAATGGACGAAACAAGTACAAGTTGAAACAAACCGTTCTATTGAATCTCACTTCTTTCACACGAACGAACAAATTGCTGTAAAACCGATGTATACAAGTGAAGACATAAAAGATTTTGATTTTCTTAACTTCTTTCCAGGACTGCCACCATTTTTAAGAGGCCCGTACTCAACAATGTATGTAAACCGGCCGTGGACGATACGACAATATGCAGGCTATTCAACTGCTGAAGAAAGTAATGCGTTTTATCGTCGTAACCTTGCTGCTGGGCAAAAAGGATTGTCTGTTGCATTTGATTTAGCGACACATCGCGGGTATGACTCTGATCATCCTCGAGTTGTTGGGGATGTAGGGAAAGCGGGAGTAGCAATCGACTCAGTAGTCGATACCAATATCTTATTTGATGGTATTCCTCTTGATCAAATGTCTGTTTCGATGACAATGAATGGTGCAGTATTGCCTATTATGGCGTTTTACATTGTTAGTGCGGAAGAACAAGGGGTAAAGCAAGAACAACTTTCAGGAACAATTCAAAATGATATTTTAAAAGAATACATGGTTCGTAATACTTACATTTATCCACCTGAAATGTCAATGAAAATTATTGCTGACATCTTTGAATACACGTCAAAACACATGCCAAAGTTTAATAGTATTAGTATTTCAGGCTATCATATGCAAGAAGCTGGTGCTCCAGCAGACTTAGAACTCGCATATACGTTAGCAGATGGCCTTGAGTATGTTCGAACAGGCTTGCAAGCAGGAATCGACATTGATTCATTTGCTCCACGTTTATCTTTCTTTTGGGCAATTGGGATGAATTATTTTATGGAAGTCGCAAAGATGAGAGCAGCCCGTCTTTTGTGGGCAAAACTAATGAAGTCGTTTTACCCTAAAAATCCTAAATCATTGGCATTACGTACTCACTCTCAAACATCTGGATGGAGCTTAACAGAACAAGATCCTTACAACAATGTTGTTCGCACATGTGTAGAGGCCTTAGCTGCCACTCTTGGACATACCCAATCGCTCCATACAAATGCATTGGACGAAGCAATTGCGTTACCTACCGACTTCTCAGCTCGTATTGCTCGTAATACACAGTTATATTTGCAAGATGAAACTGAAATTTGTTCGGTCATCGATCCGTGGGGTGGGTCTTATTATGTAGAATCGCTGACAAACGACCTTGTCAATCGAGCGTGGGAACATCTTGAAGAAATTGAAGAACTAGGTGGTATGGCAAAAGCAATTGAAACCGGTATTCCTAAAATGAGAATTGAAGAAGCAGCTGCAAGAAGGCAAGCAAAAATTGATTCAGGGTCCGAAGTAATTATTGGTGTAAATCAATATCATGTACATGAAGAAGATCCCTTAGAGATATTAGCGATCGACAATACGGCTGTTCGTTTTAAACAAGTAGAGAGACTAGAGCAACTAAGAAAAACACGAGATAATCATAAAGTGCAAAGAGCGCTAGAGGCACTTACAGAATGTGCTCAAACAGGAAGGGGTAACTTACTTGCATTAGCTGTCGATGCAGCGCGTGTACGAGCGACATTAGGAGAAATCTCAGAAGCTATAGAGAAGGTGGCAAGTCGTCATAAAGCGGTTATTCGTTCCATAAGCGGTGTTTATAGTGCTGAATTTGCTAATCGTGAGCAAATTGACAAAGTAAGAGTACTAACAGATGAATTTCTTGAAGAAGAAGGAAGACGTCCACGTATCTTAATTGCGAAGATGGGGCAGGATGGCCATGATCGAGGAGCGAAAGTGATTTCGACGGCTTTTGCTGACTTAGGGTTTGACGTTGACATCGGACCACTGTTTCAAACACCTGAGGAAACAGCTTTACAAGCAGTAGAGAATGATGTACATGCGATTGGGATGAGCTCGTTAGCAGCAGGACATAAAACGTTATTACCACAATTAATAGCAGAACTCAAAAAGCACGGGCGTGAGGATATTGTTGTTGTGGTAGGTGGCGTTATTCCACAGCAAGATTATGAATTTTTATTAGCTAACGGTGCCTCTGCTATCTTTGGTCCAGGAACCGTCATACCACAAGCTGCTACTCAGGTTATTCAAGAAATTCGACAGCGCTTAAATAATGAAGAAGTGGAGTCTGCGGATGCGGAAATCGAAAACAACTGAACAATTTGTGGAAGCCATTTTACGACAAGATCGTGCCGCTTTAGCGCAAGGAATTACACTCATTGAAAGCAACGCAAAAAAACACTTTATGCAAGCGCAACAACTGGTAAAAGCGATTTATCCTTATTCGGGGAAATCAATTCGTATTGGTATTACGGGTGTGCCTGGAGCAGGGAAAAGTACATTTATTGAATCGTTAGGTATGTATTTATGTCGAAAGGGTCATAAGGTGGCCGTTTTGGCTATTGATCCTAGCAGCACACTATCAGGTGGAAGTATATTAGGTGACAAAACAAGAATGGATGAATTATCAAAAGAAAAGAATGCCTTTATTCGTCCATCACCATCTCAAGGGAAGCTCGGAGGTGTTCATCGTAAAACGCGAGAAACCATCTTTCTTTGCGAAGCTGCTGGTTTTGATATTATTATTGTTGAAACAGTTGGTGTAGGACAAGGTGAAACAATTGTAAAAGATATGGTCGATGTCTTTTTACTTCTTGCTTTAACAGGTGCTGGAGATGACTTGCAAGGTATAAAAAAAGGAATTATTGAATTAGCTGATATTATTTGTATCAATAAAGCGGATGGCGAAAATCGAAAAAAAGCCGAAATGACGAAAGTAGAATATGAAGGATTTCTTCATTTTTTACAGCCGAATACAATAGGATGGAATCCTCGAGTCATAACTTGTTCAGCTCTCTACAATGAAAAGATTGATGAGTTGTGGCAATGTGTTAAGCAATACGAATTATTCTTTAAAAGCAATGGGGTATTTGGTACAAACCGCCAAAAACAAATGACAAAATGGTTAGAAGCGATGATTGCAGATTATTTACACGCATCCTTTTACGGAAATGAACAGATAAAAGAGTTAATGAATACGATAGAACTCGAAATAATTGAAGGTAATCAAACCGTTTCAGAAGCGGTGGAGCGTTTAATTAGCAGTTATGAAAAGAGTTTTATTAAAAATGGCTGACTCATTCATTGAGTCAGCCATCTTAGCTAGGGAGTTTAGGGGTATAGATCTAGATGTATCTATAGTATTACCGATATTATTTTTGTTAAACGTGATGAATCGGTCTTTTTTAGTTGAAATAAATCGTTTACAATTGCTATGATAAGAAAGAGTAACCAACAAGGAGGTTTTTACATGAATATCGATTTTAACTTATTTATGAATGATGTAGTACGACAAGCGCGTCAAGAAATTGTTGCCGCTGGATATACAGAATTAACGACACCAGAAGAAGTAGACGAAGCATTTAAAAAGCCAGGCACTACTCTTGTGATGGTGAATTCAGTTTGTGGATGTGCAGGAGGAATTGCAAGACCAGCAGCAGCTCACTCTGTACACTATGATAAGCGTCCTACACAATTAGTAACTGTATTTGCAGGTCAAGATAAAGAAGCAACTGCAAGAGCGCGTGACTATTTTGAAGGGTATCCACCATCTTCACCGTCGTTTGCATTATTGAAAGATGGGAAAATCATTACAATGGTAGAACGCCATGAAATCGAGGGACATGATCCAATGTCTGTTGTAGCAAAGCTACAAGAAAACTTTGAAAAGCATTGTGAAGAAATTTAAAAGAGGCTGACTCAAAAGGTTGAATAAATTCGATCTGAGAGTCGCCTCTTTTACTTTTCATCCAGTTTCTGGGTTTTGATTTGATGGATTGATAAGGGAAAGAGGGATATTCCTTCCCTTCATTACCCTAATTTTTGTTCGCTTTCTTTGTTGGCTGCCCGCTTCAGTAAATTGTGTGCAGCGCAAATAAGACCCCAATCCGTGGTATTTTGGATAGGCCTCTTAACCCAAATCTCTTAAACGCTCGATTGTGCTTAATCTGTCCAAACACAGGCTCTACATCTATTTTTCGCTGCCTGTATCTTTTGCTTTCTTCTTCCGTGGCCAAGCGTTCACGAACTTCTTTTCGTTGTTGGTGGTTTCTCACTGAGACCTGTACGATTTTTGTATCTTTGTCTTTGGCACAGGTTGTTTGGAACGGAAATCAACGGACTAATTTTAGAAGCTAACCTAAAAAGAGNTTTTTTCCTTTTTTGGACCCCCTTTTTTTTTTTTTTTTTTTTTTTTTATGCAATCATTCTGTATATGAATAAAAATAATAGTAAAAGAGAAACGAATTTTTATAACAATTTAGCAGGAAGGACGTGAGTGCATAAGTTGTTACACTCCTTTTTCAAATGTTATTCTACAAACATAATTTTTATATTTAAAAAAAATATTGCATAAATATAAAAACATGCTAAAATACATTTAGACGTATAAAAATTTATTTTTCGTAACTACTTGAAATAACACGAAACTTATTTCATAATATTATTAATTTTTAGAAAATAATAGATATATAGGGGGAGATTGTATGAAAAAGTTATTTTCGATCGGAATGGTGGCTGTTTTATCCACAAGTTTACTAGCAGCATGTGGAGCGGGCGGTAGCGAAGAAGCGGGTGGAGATGGAAAGAAAGTAATAAAAATGGGTACATCAGCTGATTATGCGCCGTTTGAGTATATTGATACAGCGGTGAGTGACGAGATTATTGGGTTTGATGTTGATTTAGCAAAAGCAATCGCTGATGAGCTTGGATATGAAGTGAAAATTGAGGACATGGACTTTAATGGTCTCATCCCAGCATTAGAATCAAAGAAAGTAGACTTTGTCTTAGCAGGTATGACTCCAACAGAAGAGCGTAAGAAAAATGTAGACTTTTCAGATGTGTATTACACAGCTAAACATATGATTGTAACGAAAAAAGGTAGCGACATTAAATCAGTTGAAGATTTAAAAGATAAAACAGTAGGTGTACAAGTTGCGTCAATTCAAGAAGGTAAAGCAGAAGAATTATCAGAAGAGTTAGGTTTTAAAGTAGAGAACCGTAACCGTATTCCAGAGTTAGTTCAAGAAATTAACTCAAATCGCTTTGATGCCATTATCATTGAAGATACCGTAGCAAAAGGATATTTGAAAAATAATGAGATTGAAGGCTTTGTTTTAGAAGAAGGTGAAGATGCAGATGCAGGATCGGCAATTGCGTTTCCAAAAGATAGCGAACTAACAGAAGACTTTAATCGTGAATTAAACGAAATGAAAGAAAACGGTGAATTAGAAGAGCTAATCGTTAAGTGGTTTGGTGGAGAGGAATAATAAAGTTGAAAAGACTCAATTAGGTGGCAAAACATCTGATTGAGTCAATTGCGTTCACTGAACAGTTAAAAAAACTAGATTGAGAGAGGACGGGCAACGGGCATGAATTTGGACTTCACGCAAATTGTGCCCTCAATCCCTTATATATTAAAAGGGATATGGGTAACATTACAAATTGTGCTAGCAGCGGCCGCTGTTGGTTTTACATTAGGGATTGTTTTAGCTTTATTTAAGATTGGAAGAGTAAAAGTATTAAGATGGTTTGCTGATGCGTATACCTCTGTATTTCGAGGTACGCCACTCATTTTGCAATTGTTAATTATTTATTATGGAGCGCCTCAAATTGTTGGGTTTGACATTGATGCCTATCCAGCGGCTGTATTAGCGTTTGGGTTAAACTCTGCTGCATACATCTCTGAAATTATTCGTGCAGGGATTTTGGCAGTAGATAAAGGGCAGAGAGAAGCTGCTATGGCTTTAGGAGTTCCTTATAAGAAAATGATGAGACACATTATTTTACCTCAAGGGTTAAAGAATATCTTACCTGCACTAATGAATGAGTTTATCACACTAACGAAAGAGTCAGCTGTTGTTACGGTTATCGGTGTGGCAGATATTATGCGTCGTTCGTATATTGTTGGTGGACAAACATACAAATACTTTGAGCCACTTATATTTGCAGGGTTTATTTATTACATTATGGTGATGGGCTTAACGCTCCTTGGAAAAGCGGTCGAGAGGAGAATGAGAAAAAGTGATTAAAATTGAGAAATTGCATAAATCATTTGGAAAAGTTGAAGTGTTAAAAGGAATCTCGACCACAATTAAAGAGGGAGAGGTTGTGGCGATTGTTGGTCCTTCAGGATCCGGAAAGTCTACATTCTTACGATGCATTAATATGCTTGAAGAACCCACTAGTGGGCAAATCGTTGTAAAAAACCAAGAGATAACAAATCCTAAAACGAACATCATGAAAGTTCGAGAAGATGTTGGAATGGTGTTTCAACACTTTCATCTTTTTCCTCATATGACGGTACTTGAGAATTTAATGTATGCACCTATTACTGTTAAAAAGGTTTCAAAAGCAGAGGCAGAAACAAAAGCACATGAATTATTAAAAAAAGTGGGCCTTGCAGAGAAAGTGGATCAATATCCAAATCGACTATCGGGTGGACAAAAACAACGTGTAGCCATTGCGCGTGCACTGGCGATGTCACCAGAGGTAATGTTGTTTGATGAGCCAACATCAGCTTTAGATCCAGAGATGGTTAAGGAAGTATTAGATGTTATGAAGTCACTTGCGCATACAGGGATGACAATGGCGATTGTGACACATGAAATGGGCTTTGCGAGAGAAGTAGCCGACCGAGTGTTGTTTCTTGACGACGGCTGTTTAGTCGAGGACACAAGTCCAGAAGCATTCTTTACTTCTCCAAAAAGTGAGCGTGCAAAAGCATTTTTACAAAAAGTTTTATAATGAAAAATAAGAGAGTGAGTAAGCCGGTTTCATTGGTTTGCTTGCTTTTTTTTATGGTTTTGTTTACATCTTGAATAGTGTACAGCCTTTACACATGAGATAATAAATATTATTATGTCTATTTATAATAAACATGTATTTGATTATGAATGTAGGGGTTTTGTAAATGATGAAGTTTAAGATTGGTTATCGAACATTAAAGACGGCAATTGGTACGTCCGTTGCTATTATCATTGCTCAATTTTTTGAGTTTAGTTATTTCTCTTCAGCAGGTATTATTACCATCCTTTGCATACAAAACTCCAAAAAGAAATCACTTCAAAGTGCCTCTCAGCGTTTTATTGCTTGTTCACTAGCTATTTTGTTTTCTTTTGTGTTTTTTGAAGGAATTACGTATCACCCAATTGTGATTGGTTTAATGCTTTTGTTTTTTATTCCAACCACGGTTATTACCAAAGCGAAAGAAGGAATTGTAACAAGTTCCGTTATTATTCTTCATATTTACTCTGAAGAAAACATGACATGGAATGTTGTATTCAATGAGTTTGGCTTAATTATTATTGGGATTGGTGTCGCGTTAATTGTGAACCTTTATATGCCTAGTCTCGATGATGAATTAAAGCAATATCAAAAGAAATTAGAGAATAATTTCCGAAGCATTTTAAAAGAAATTGCTGCTTACTTGCGTACAAATGAAACGAATTGGACTGGAAAAGAAATTACAGAAACAGCAAAATTATTAGAGGAAGCCAAGAGTTTAGCCTTTCGAGATGTTGAAAATCATTTTATGCGCTCGGATAATTATTACTATCACTACTTTAAGATTCGAGAAAAACAATTTGAAATTATTGAGCGAGCATTACCACTCGTTACTTCAATTGATCCCCTATTCGATCAGCGCTATATGATTGCGGATTTTCTTGAAGAGTTGAGTTTATCGGTGCATCCAGGGAATACAGCGAAGTTATTTTTAATTAAATTACGACATTTACGAGAAGAGTTTAGAGAAATGCCTCTGCCGCACACAAGAGAAGAGTTTGAAGCACGAGCCGACTTATTGCATTTTGTAAAAGAAATTGAGCAATATTTAGTGATAAAAACCTCTTTAAAATTAGATTAAGTTGTGGTGCATGGTCAATTGCCTTTTTACGAATGATAGAAATAAGAGATAAAAATAGAGAGCATAAACAAATGTTCTCTATTTTTATGACTAGTATCTCATTCATAAGGCGGGTGGACGCATGCAAATCTTTATGATTGTCTTTCTTACAATGATGTCACCAATCTGGCCTTTAGGAGACAATCCCCTCTCAGGAGACCCTTTTGTAGTTGTAAATAAACAAACAAACGAATTGGCGTATATCCAAGATGGAGAAGTTCAGTCTGTTTTGAAAGTGGCAACAGGAAAAACGGATGATTTAACACCAGAAGGAGAATTTACGATTGTAGTCAAAGCTAAAAATCCTTACTACCGACGAGGGAAAATAGAAGGTGGATCACCAGAGAATCCTTTGGGAACAAGGTGGATTGGCTTTGATGCCAGAGAGACGGATGGTCGAATCTATGGAATTCACGGCACCAATCAACCAGATTCAATTGGTAAGTTTATCTCAAATGGATGTATTCGAATGCAAAAAGAGCACGTGGAAGTTCTTTATGAAAAAGTCCCAATTGGAACAAGAGTTTTAATTGTAAATTCTCATTTATCATTCCAAGAAATTGTCAAAGAGAGAGGACTATAATGGGTAAGAGAAAAGGTGAAGGAAGTCACATTGTGATTATTCCTTCACCTTTTTTGTACACATATTGAAAATAAGTTGTTGTGTGAAGCAACAACTTATTTATTGATTATATTACATCCACATTGTTAGTCCTGCTAAAAGGGTTGTTAGCACCATGGTACCAAGCATCATAAAAACAATGATTTTTTGCACTTTTTTATTTGACATAAAAGCCTCCTTCAGCCTTTGTTTATTACATATTTTACACATATTTAGTGATTCGGACAAGTCGAGCATTAAGGAGAATTTTTAAGGGATACATCATGATTTTGAAGGATATTGTCGATTTGTCAAGAAGATATATAGTAGTTCTGTTGAGAAGGCAACAAGGGGGAGAAAAGATGGTAAATAAAGTTGATCACATAGGAGTGGCTGTTCAATCTATTCGTGAAGCACTGCCTTTTTATGAAAAAACATTAGGCCTTTCGTTTATTGGGGAGGAAGTTGTTGAAACGCAGCAAGTGAAAGTAGCTTTTTTACAGGCAGGAGAAACAAAAATTGAATTGTTAGAGCCGTTATCATCAGACAGCCCTATTCAAAAGTTTTTGGATAAAAAAGGAGAAGGTATCCATCACGTAGCTTTTGGTGTTACGAGTATCAAAGAGCGAATTGCTCAACTTAAAACGGAAGGAATTCGTATGATTGATGAACAACCTCGCAAAGGGGCAGCAGGAGCGAATATTGCGTTCATGCACCCTGCTTCTACAAAAGGGGTTTTATATGAGTTGTGTGAAAAGCAAACAAAGGGGGGACTAGCACGTGATTGATATTTATGAAAAGTTAAATGAATTATATGATTATCGTCGCCAAGTCGAATTAGGTGGTGGAGATGATAAAATCAATAAGCAACATGATAAAGGAAAGTTAACAGCTCGAGAGCGGATTGATTTATTGGTAGACTATGATAGCTTTGTAGAGCTAAATCCATTTATCGAGCATCGTTGTAATGACTTTGGCCTAAGTGATAAAAAGGGTCCAGGAGATGGAGTTGTGACTGGGTATGGAAAAGTTCATGGCCGTCCAATCTACTTATTTTCACAAGACTTTACTGTGTTTGGTGGAGCGCTTGGAGAGATGCATGCAAAAAAAATTGCGTATGTCATGGATTTAGCAGCAAAGACTGGCGTGCCATTCATCGGATTAAACGATTCAGGTGGAGCACGTATTCAAGAAGGAGTCATGTCTTTAGATGGATACGGTCAAATCTTTTATCGCAATTCCATCTATTCAGGTGTCATCCCACAAATCTCCGTCATCATGGGGCCTTGTGCAGGTGGGGCGGTTTATTCACCAGCGATTACTGATTTTGTCTTTATGGTTGAAAAAACGAGTCAGATGTTTATTACAGGACCGAAAGTTATTGAAACAGTAACTGGAGAAAAAATTACAGCAGAAGATCTAGGCGGAGCCAAAGTTCATAATGAAATTAGTGGCAATGCACACTTTTCTGCTGAAACAGAAGAAGAAGTATTAGCTGGTGTACGTTTATTATTAAGTTATTTGCCACAAAATAACGAAGAAAAGCCACCTGTACAACCTTGTGATATGGACTCAAACTATCGTCCTGATTTAATTGATGTTGTACCTTTTGATGCCATTCGTCCTTACGATGTAAGAAAAGTAATTGAACAAGTAGTAGATGAGCATTCATTTTTAGAAGTACAAAAAGATTTTGCTAAAAACATTGTTGTAGGATTAGCGCGAATCAATGGTCATGTAGTTGGGTTAGTATGCAATCAACCAAAAGTGATGGCTGGTGGACTAGATATTAATTCATCTGATAAAGCAGCTCGTTTTATTCGTTTCTGTGATTCATTCAACATCCCGCTTATTACATTTGAAGATGTTACTGGATTTTTCCCAGGTGTTAAACAGGAACATGGAGGGATTATTCGACACGGAGCGAAAATTTTGTATGCGTATTCAGAAGCGACTGTTCCAAAGATTACAGTTATCTTACGTAAAGCTTATGGTGGAGCTTACGTGGCATTAAATAGTAAATCAATTGGAGCAGATCTTGTTTATTCGTGGCCAAATGCAGAAATTGCGGTAATGGGCCCTCAAGGGGCAGCTAATATTATTTTTGCTCAAGAAATTAATAATAGTGAAAATCCAGAAGCAACAAGAGCGGAAAAAATTGAAGAGTATCGAGAAAAGTTTGCCAATCCATATGTAGCGGCTAAGCTAGGAATGGTAGACGATGTTATTGATCCTCGTGATACGAGAATTAAAATCATTCAAGCGCTTGATATGTTACAAAATAAAAAGGAAGAGCGTCCACGTAAAAAACATGGTAACATACCATTGTAATGTTAGTTTTTGGAGGGATACATATGGTAAACGAACAGCGTCTAGTTGACTTATTTTTAGAGTTAGTACAAGTAGACTCAGAAACAAAATATGAAACGGAAATTGCAAAATTATTAACAGAAAAGTTTACAGCTCTTGGTGTTGAGGTCGTAGAAGATGATACAACAAGTGTTACAGGTCACGGAGCAGGTAACTTAATTTGTACACTTAAAGGTACAAAAGAAGATGTAGATTCTATTTACTTTACATCTCATATGGATACAGTCGTACCAGGTAAAGGAGTTAAACCTTCCATTCAAGACGGCTACATTTTAACAGATGGGACAACCATTTTAGGTGCAGATGATAAAACAGGGCTAGCAGCAATGCTCGAAGCTATTCAAGTGTTAAAAGAGAATAGCATTGCGCATGGAACGATTCAATTTATTATTACAGTCGGTGAAGAATCAGGTTTAGTAGGAGCAAAAGCGTTAGATCCTGCTCTTGTAACAGCTAAATTTGGTTACGCCCTTGATAGTGATGGTAAAGTTGGAAACATCATTGTAGCAGCACCGACACAAGCAAAAGTGAAAGTTACAATTTTTGGAAAGACAGCTCATGCTGGTGTAGCGCCTGAAAAAGGAGTGTCCGCTATTACGTTAGCAGCAAAAGCAATCTCTAAAATGCCTTTAGGTCGTATCGATAGTGAAACGACAGCAAATATTGGCCGTTTTGAAGGTGGTACACAAACGAACATCGTCTGTGATCGTGTCGACATTTTAGCAGAAGCTCGCTCATTAGTTCCTGAGAAAATGGAAGCACAAGTGCAAAAGATGAAAGAAGCCTTTGAAGGAGCAGCTGCTGAATTTGGTGGGCGTGCAGAAGTAGAGATACATGTGATGTACCCAGGATTCAAGTTTGGTGAAGGAGACCATGTTGTTGAAGTTGCCAAGCAAGCAGTAGAGAAAATTGGTCGTTCACCTCAATTACTAACAAGTGGCGGTGGAAGTGATGCAAACGTCATTGCTGGCTTTGACATCCCAACTGTCAATTTAGCTGTAGGATATGAAGACATTCATACCACGAATGAAAAGATGCCAATTGAAGAGCTTGTAAAAACAACAGAATTAGTCGTTTCAATTATTCAACAGGTAGCAGGAAACGAATAAAAGGAGGAGAAGTGTATAGATGTACACTTCTCTTTTTGTTTTACACAATGAACAATCAATAGTCTGAATCTTTTTACAATATGTATAATGTTTCTTAAAGCTTGTTTAAGTAAAATGAGTGTAATGTATCATTATTTTTAAAGGAGGAGAGATATTTTCAAATAGGGAAAAGGTTGATGTTGATACAAAAAATATGTAAGCGTTTACAATAACTCCGTAAGACTGAATGTAGAGGTTTAGTCTATTACTTCAAATTCATGACAGCATGTCATATACACAATGAAAAGTGTCTCCAATGCGTTAGAGGTTATCACCTCTCTTCTGGTTTCTTAACCGTTTCTATGCACAATTATTTCACATATCCAACTTTTATATCAAAACAGTTTTATTTATGTATAAGGGTTAGAACATACAATTTTATAAAAGTTGGGGTGCTACTCAACATATTTAGGGGGATGGTTTAATGAGTTCATCTGTAAAAAATCAAGCCACATTGCAGGATGTAGTGAAAAATTTCGATGAAGTTCATAAAGGGCTTTCTAATCGAGATGCACTTGAAGAAGCAAATCGATGTTTGTACTGTTATGACGCTCCTTGTATAACTGCCTGTCCAACGAGTATCGATATTCCAAGCTTTATTAAAAAAATTGCTTCTGGCAATCTAAAAGGCTCTGCTAAAACCATTATGACTTCAAATCCTGTTGGAGCAAGTTGTGCGCGAGTTTGTCCAACTGAAGAGTTATGTGAAGGAGCATGTGTATTAAATCATTCTACAAAACCAATTATGATTGGTAATTTACAACGATATGCAACAGATTGGGCTATTAAAAATCAACAAGTTTTATTTGAAAAAGGAAAACCAAATGGTAAAAAAGTAGCCATTGTCGGCGGAGGACCCGCTGGTTTGTCAACTGCTAGAGAATTAGCGCTTCTTGGCTACAGTGTGACAATTTTTGAAGCTGAAAAAGAAGCTGGTGGCCTTAATACTTATGGCATTGTTTCGTTCCGCTTGCCAAAAGAAATCTCTTATTGGGAAGTCGAACAAGTTCGCAGCCTTGATGTTGAAATTAAAACGAATACAAGAGTAGGAAGAGATGTTTCACCGCAAGAGCTGCTAGAGGCCTATGATGCAGTCGTGTTAGCAATCGGAATGGCAAACGTACCGAACATTGGTATTGAAGGAGAAAATCTTGAAGGTGTTTATGATGCAATTGAGTTTGTAAAATCGACAAAAACAGACGAGTTAACGACTGAATTTGTTGGAAAACGCGTTGTGGTAATCGGTGCAGGTAATACAGCCATCGATGGGGCAACTTGTTCGGTTCGTTTAGGCGCAGAAAACGTTAAAATCCTTTATCGTCGAACAGTTGAAGAAATGACGGCTTATGACTTTGAGTATGAATTTGCTAAACAAGACGGAGTGGAATTTAGATGGTTAACAGCACCTAAGCGAATTATTGGTAATGAGAATGGGAAAGTGGTTCAAATTGAGTGTGTCAAAATGCAATTAGGTGAACCAGATGCAGATGGACGCCGTCGTCCTGTGGAAGTGAAAGGGTCTGAATTTGTACTTGAAGTTGATGCAGTCATTAAGGCGATCGGTCAAGAGCGTCATTTGCCATTAATCAATGATTTTAAATTAACTCATGATGGTGGCGTCATAAAAATTAATAAAGAAACCTATCAAACGTCTCATCCAAAAGTATTTTCATGTGGAGATGCAATTTTCGGAAAAGGTCAAGGAGAAGCGATGGTTGTAACAGCTGCACAGCAAGGTAAAGACACGGCTCGTGCAATTCATCAACAACTCACACAAGAAACTGTCAAGACGGTGTAATTATACAAAGGGGGAATTGTATCATGGCTGATTTACGTATCAATCTTGCAGGAATTCAATCACCTAATCCATTTTGGTTAGCATCTGCACCTCCAACCAACTCTGGTTATCAAGTGCAACGAGCATTTGAAGCTGGCTGGGGAGGGGCTGTCTGGAAAACTCTTGGTGATCCAATCTTAAATGTGTCTTCTCGATTTGCAGCGGTTAGCTTTAATGGTCAGCGTGTAGCAGGTTTTAATAACATTGAACTGATTACAGATCGACCGCTTGAAGTGAATTTGAAGGAAATTTATGAAACAAAGAAACGTTTTCCTGACCATGCAATCATTGCATCACTTATGGTAGAACCGAGACAAGAGAAGTGGCATGAAATTGTAAAGAGAGTAGAAGATGTAGGCGTAGATGGCCTAGAATTAAATTTTGGCTGTCCACATGGTATGGCTGAGCGGGGGATGGGGGCTGCCTCTGGCCAAGTACCTGATTTGGTTGAACGCCAAACTTATTGGGCAAAAGAAGTCGCTCAAACACCTGTGATTGTTAAGTTAACACCAAACATTACAGATATTACTGTAACAGCTGAAGCTGCTGTACAAGGTGGAGCCGATGCAGTGAGCATGATTAATACTATTAACAGTTTAGCGGGAGTAGATATTGACTCGTGGAATACGATTCCTCATGTTGGCGGTAAAGGTGCACATGGTGGTTATTGTGGTCCAGCCGTTAAACCAATTGCTTTAAACATGGTAGGAGAATGTGCACGCAATTCAAAAATTAACGTTCCGATTTCCGGTATGGGTGGAGTGTCAAATTGGAAAGATGCTGTTGAGTTCATGTTAATGGGAGCTACAGGTGTTCAAGTCTGTACCGCAGCCATGCACCATGGTTTCCGTATTGTAGAGGATATGATTGATGGATTAAACACGTACCTTGATGACCGAGGCATTCAAAGTGTAAGCGAAATTGTGGGAGGGGCTGTTCCGAAATACTCTGATTGGGGAGATTTAGATCTTAATTATAAAGTAGTGGCACAAATTAATACAGAAACCTGTATTAACTGCAACAAGTGTCATATTGCTTGTGAAGATACATCTCATCAATGTATTGATATGCTAAAAGATTCGAGTGGAAATAGCTACCTAAAAGTCAGAGAGGAAGACTGCGTAGGGTGCAATCTATGTTCAATCGTTTGTCCTGTCGATGACGCAATTTCAATGGTTGAAGTAGCAAGTGAACATCCACCAATGACGTGGAATCAACGTCAAGCTGTGTTAGCAAAAACTTCACAGTGTGAAATCGATGTACTAAAATAGGAGGCTTTCATATGAGAAAAATAATTAAAAATGGTGTGATTGTAACGGCTTCTGACACGTACCGTGGTGATTTATTAATTGAAAATGGAGTCATTAGTTCAATCGGTCAGCAATTTGATGAAACTAATTGCGAAGTCATTGATGCAAAAGGTAATTATATTTTCCCAGGAGGAATTGATCCTCACACGCATTTAGATATGCCATTTGGTGGGACAATCACAAAGGATGATTTTGAAACGGGTACCATTGCGGCTGCATTTGGTGGTACAACAACTGTTATTGATTTTTGTTTAACGAATAAAGGAGAACCTTTAAAAAAGGCTATTCAAACATGGCATGAAAAAGCAAAAGGGAAAGCGTCCATTGACTATAGTTTCCACCTGATGGTTGGAGAGATGACAGAGTCTGTTTTGCAGCAGTTACCAAGTGTAATTAATGAAGAAGGAATTACCTCTTTTAAAGTGTTTATGGCTTATAAAAATGTTCTTCAAGCAGATGATGAAACCTTGTTCCGTACACTTGTAGCTGCTAAAGATTTAGGTGCCCTTGTCATGGTCCATGCTGAAAATGGCGATGTTATTGATTATTTAACGAAGCAAGCATTAGAACAAGGAAACACAGATCCCATTTATCACGCGCTAACTCGTCCTCCTGAGATAGAAGGAGAAGCAACAGGAAGAGCATCGCAATTTACAGGTCTAGCAAACTCTCAATTATACGTTGTTCATGTGTCATGTGCTCAGGCAGTTGAACAGATTGCTAAAGCGAGAAAACAAGGGATTCAAGTGTGGGGCGAAACATGTCCGCAATATCTAGTTTTAGATCAAACTTATTTAGAGAAACCGAATTTTGAAGGAGCGAAGTATGTATGGTCGCCACCGCTTAGAGAAAAGTGGCATCAAGATGAGTTATGGGGTGCATTGCGAAATGGTGATTTGCAAACACTTGGTTCAGATCAATGTTCGTTTGATTTTGCAGGACAAAAAGAACTTGGGCGAGGGGACTTCACAAAAATTCCAAATGGTGGCCCCATTATCGAAGATCGCTTAACCATTCTTTTTTCAGAAGGAGTAAAAAAAGGAAGAATTACCTTAAATCAATTTGTTGATATTACGTCTACACGAATTGCAAAGCTGTTCGGCCTTCATCCTAAAAAAGGAACCATTTCTGTTGGGGCCGATGCAGATATTGTTATTTTTGACCCGAATGTAGAGCGAACCATTTCAGCTAAAACGCATCATATGGCTGTTGATTATAACGCATTCGAAGGAATGAATGTAACAGGGGAGCCAATTTCTGTTTTATGTCGTGGTGAGTTTGTTGTAAAGGATAAAAAATATGTAGGTAAACAAGGCTATGGTCAGTATTTAAAACGAGCAAAATATAATTCTACTCAAGAAAATGAGCGTAACGAGCAAGTAACCATCTAATGGATGAAGTTATATTCAAAGTATTCACCCCTTTTTCATGCATAAATAAATAGAGAACTGTTATGTATACGTTCATACATCATTGGTTTTACCAACTTTATATCAATTTCTAAGATTTAGATGTTGGCTTATCTGTTGATGGAAGAAAGAGTTCAATGAAGAATGTTTATTTAGAATGATAAGGGGTGTGTACAATGAAAAAACAAACAAGTTATTTAAAGTCACCAGATTTATTGCCAATTGCTCACAGTGATAAAAAAATTGGTACATTTGGTTTTGCGCTCATGTGGGTAAGTATGGCCGTTGTATTAGCAGCTTTTGCAATTGGGGGAGCTGGTGTTGGGAGTATATCGCTTGGATGGGTCGTCGTTGCTACAGTTATTGGTTCAGTTGCCATCGGGTTATTTATGACTATTATTGGAGATATAGGCATTGAACATGGTCTTTCGTTTCCTGTTTATATGAGAGCTCCTTTCGGGACGATTGGTACACACATTCCTTCACTAGTACGTGGAATAGCAGCTTCTTGTTGGTTTGGGATTAACACGTATTTTGGATCAACAGCGATGAATGGAATTTTAAATGTTTTGACAGGATTCGATAACTGGCTTCTTTGTTTCTTTCTTTTCGCTATCTTTCAACTTATTAATACAGCACTAGGCATTAAAGCGGTAGAGCGCTTTGCTGACTTAGCCGCTCCTATTATCATCATTATCTCAGCGTGGATGTATACAACACTATCAAATAAAGCATTAGAAGAAGGTAGAGAGGTATGGTCTTGGATTGAGAGTCCCGTTACAGGCGGTGCAGCTGTAACAGCATTTGTCATTGTTATCATGAGTAACATGGGCTTTTGGGCAACATTAGCAGCGGATATGCCATCTATATCTCGTTTTATTAAAGCACCAAAGTATGAGCGGAACTGGTTTAAGCGTAATAAATCATCGTTAGTAGGAAGTGTCATTGCATTACCACTTACACAAACGTTTATGGTAATAATTGGTGGGGTTTCGTATATTGCGGTGAAGAATTATGATCCAGTCGTTGCGTTACAACAAGCGGCAAGTGGACTCATTTTAGGCGTTTTGTTACTTATGATTGTTTTTGCACAATGGTCAACGAATATATCTGCTAACCTAATTCCTGCAGCAACCATCTTTTCGAATGTAGGTGGCCCGAAAGTGCCTTTCTGGGTGGGGGTCTTAATGGCAGGAATTATTGGTACAATCGTTCAGCCATGGAGTCTTTTTGGAATTATCATTCCTGCATTACTTGTCATAGGGGGTATATTATCAGCGATTGTTGGGATTTTATTTGCTGATTATTATTTACTACGCAAACGTCGAGTAAATGTGCAAGATTTATATGAAAGTGAAGGACAGTATAAGTATTTTAATGGAGTTAATGTGGCTGGATTTATTGCTTGGATTACAGGTGGGGTAGCAGCTTATTTCTTAGCAAACTACTCATTCATCGTCGGATTTGTTGTAGGAACTGCTTGCTATTATGTATTAGCAAAGTACTGGTGGTTTAAAAAATATGCACAAGCAGAGATTGACAATCCAGACGACGAACTGTATCTAGGTATTACAGTGGGAAGAGATTGGCTTATCGACGTAGATGAAACGTTAGAAGTGCAAAATAAACCAACGATTACAATGGAATGAGGTGAAAGGATGTCATCCTATCAAGAATTTCTAGCTGAGCGAGAAAAAATAGATTACCTTATCCAAAAAGGTTATAAAATTACAGGAGTAACAGAAAATTTAAGTGGTGCTTTTGTTCAGTTTGAAAAGCAAGATCCAGATCATACTGAGGAGTGTACCTTACAAATTCTAACAGCTGATGCGCGTAAGTATTTTTCATCAGTTATGATTCATCAACAGTGAATGGAAGTTATTGATATTATTAAGTACGGTGAAAATATCACCGCATCGAATTAACTATAATCAGTAGCTGTTTTTATATCATGTCTGTTCTTGAAACGGGCTCTATAAAAGGCGTTTGCCTTTATAGGGGCCGTTTTTAATTTCTTTTGTAACATAGACGTTACAATTAGGTTACAAGCCCCAAAAAAGGTTTCGCATCTTCGTATTTTGTAGTAAATAATAGTTAGGAAGGGATGTGCCATTTGTGGTAAATAGAAGTGAAATGATGACACAAGAAGAAATGAGATTAATTGATAAATTGAAAATGGAGATGCTAAATGCCGTCTCTTTACAAGATTTGCAGTTCTATAAGAAAGAAATAATAAAAATTAAAGAGCAAGCAGCAAAGAGACATATGTTTTTAAATAAATTAACGACCAGAGCACAACAGTTGTAATCATTTTTGAAGGTGATTACAACTTTTTTTTATGGAAATCACTTTATTTTCTGAAAATTTACGATAATATATAGTACATAGACGTATAACATCTTAAAAAGGTGGTGCCTGATTGAAGTCATATTTAACAGTTGAAGAAATATTGAATAGAAAACATTTTACTTGTAGTGAAGTAGTCGCAGGAGAAAAAGGACTCAATAATATGGTGAAATGGGTACATATTATGGAAGTAACCAATATCAAGAAGCTATTAAAAGGAAATGAACTTATTTTATCTACAGGGGTAGGATGGCAAGAAAATAAAGATGTTTTTCTTTCCTTTCTTCATCAACTTATTGAATGTGGTGCGTCTGGGTTATGTATCGAAATTGGGATATACACCTCTGAGATTCCTCAACAAGTCATCGACTTTGCAAATGAATTTGATTTTCCGATTATTCTTTTCCACGAAGAAGTGCCATTCGTTGAGATTACACAAGATATTCATTCTTTACTCATTAATCAACATTATCAAATGATATCAGACTTAGAGAACTACTCTCAACAGCTAAACAAGTTATTACTAGTCATTAATCATCCTCATGAAATTTTAACTTTCTTTCAGAAATATACAAACTTACAAGTTGTACTTCGTTTAAATGAATTAGTTACATTCATGCCACAAGTTTCGCCAATAAAAGAAAAGACAATCATAAACGTTATAAACGAGGCGCAAATTAACAAAGAGCGCTCTCATATTGGTATTCAGACCATTCAAGTATTAAACCAAGATTATGGAGAACTCTATCTTCTTTGCCATGAACGCAATTTAACTGAATTGGAGTTACTAGCGCTAGATCGAACAGCGACTGCTTTAGCTCAACACTTTCTAAGAGATCTATATGTAGAAGAGAAGCGAAGAATAGAAGAAACAGAGTGGATGACCAAGTGGTTAGCGGGTGAACTATCATATGAAGCACTTATGCGCCACTTAGAAGAAGGACTTTCTGATGTGAAAATTGATGGTGGTGTTGTTGCTGTATGTCGATGGAGTTCCACCCGTACCCACGGTTCGTTCGATTTAACATATTTTAAGCTGTTTATACGCAACTTGTTTGAACAAGAAGGGTTTCACCTTTTTATCATTGAGAAAAATAACTATATGGTGTTAATACTTTTAAATAAGAGATCCTATAAAACTTGGAAAAAAAGAGCTTCAGAAGGTATTTTAAGGTTAATGAATACCGACTATCAAAAAAAGAAAAACTTCCCTATTCAATTAATAGGAATAGGACCTTACTATCGGAACTTAAGTGATATGTATAAAAGTTATGAAAAGGGAATTGAAACAATCAAAATACAAGAAAAATTAAATCCTAATACAACCACTCACTTTTATGATGACCTTCACATGTTTCGAATTGTTTCTCTTGTTCAACAACATCAAGATCTTCGAGAAGTGGTCATGGAATATTTAGAACCAGTCATCGATTATGATAAGAAATATAACGCAAAGTTGATGGAGACGTTAAAGACATATCTAGCCTGTCAAGGTTCGAAACAAGAAACAGCAAAGAAATTATATATTGTTCGTCAAACGCTCTATCACCGTATTGAAAAATTGGAAAAATTACTAGGTTCAGACTTTATGCAACCTGAAAAGCGTATGGCAATTGAATTTACGTTAAAGACATATGAATATTTATTTAACGTAAGCTCATCAACTAAAAAATCATATCAATTATAAAAAATAAGGGGATAAATGAAGAGTTCTTCGGGACATTCATTTATCCCCTTATGCATTATGTGGAATAAATGACAATGCTTCTTTTACATTATGTCTAATGAAACAATCCCAAAGATGATAGATAATGAGATACAAAGAATCCAATTATTCTAAGGGGGTATCCGATATGTCAGTTGTGAATAAAGATACTGTCGTATTGAAGAACTATATTAATGGAGAATGGATTGAATCACAATCTACTGAGAAGTTAGAAGTCATCAACCCAGCTACAAGAGAATCATTGGCATTTGTACCCGTTTCAACAAAGGGAGATGTAGATAAAGCTGTTCAAGCAGCAAAGAAAGCGTTTAAAGCATGGAAAGACGTTCCTGTTCCGAAGCGAGCAAGAATCTTATTTAAATATCATTCTCTATTGGTCGATCAGCATGAAGAATTAGCAAAACTTGTTGTGCAAGAAAATGGCAAAGCATATAAAGAAGCTTACGGTGAAGTACAAAGAGGAATTGAGTGCGTAGAATTTGCTGCAGGAGGCCCTACATTATTAATGGGTGAAACGCTTGGAAACATTGCAGAAGAAATCGATTCTGAAATGTATCGTTATCCACTTGGCGTTGTGGGAGGTATTACTCCATTTAACTTCCCAATGATGGTTCCACTCTGGATGTTCCCACTTGCAGTTGTATGTGGCAATACATTCGTTTTAAAGCCTTCAGAGAGAACACCGTTACTTGCTAATCGATTAGTAGAATTATTTACACAAGCTGGTGCTCCTAAAGGAGTGTTAAATGTTGTGCATGGTGCACATGATGTTGTGAATGGATTAATTGAACATGAGGATGTTCGTGCGATTTCGTTTGTAGGATCTCAGCCGGTAGCAAAATATGTATATGAGCGTGCTGCGGCACAAGGAAAGAGAGTTCAAGCGCTATCTGGAGCTAAAAACCATCATATTGTGATGCCTGATTGTGATATCGAGAAAGCCGTACAGCATATTATTAGTTCTGCTTACGGAAGTGCAGGACAACGTTGTATGGCATGTAGTGCTGTTGTGTTAGTAGGGGATCAAGCAGACGCTTTCTCAGCGAAGTTACGTGAAAAAGCAGATGAGCTTATTATCGGAAATGGATTAGATGATGAAGTGCTGTTAACGCCAGTTATTCGTCAACAACATCGTGATACAGTGTTGAATTACATTGAAAAAGGATTAGAAGAAGGAGCCGATCTTGTTCGCGATGGACGTAAAGAAATGGATGAAATGCCAGAAGGAAACTTTTTAGGCCCAACGATCTTTGATCATGTTACACCGACCATGACAATTGCAAAAGAAGAAATTTTTGCTCCTGTTTTAAGTTTACTTCGTGCAGAGGATTTAGATGAGGCCCTAGAGTATATTCGAAAATCAAGATTCGGAAATGGGGCGACTATTTATACAAAAGATGCTAAAGCAATTCGTCAATTCCGTGAAGAGGCTGATGCAGGAATGTTAGGGGTAAACGTCGGAGTTCCAGCAACAATGGCCTTCTTCCCTTTCTCTGGTTGGAAAGATTCGTTTTACGGAGACTTGCATGTGAATGGTAAAGATGGGCTGAATTTTTATACGCGTAAAAAAATGATTACATCTCGCTTCGACTTTTAACATATGTATCATAGTGTAGGTTCATTTCAATAAATGTAGCTGTGTGTAGGAACGAGAAATGGAGAGGTGATCATCCATGCTCGTTCCTTTCTTTGAAATACGAGAGTGACTCATATGGTTAAGCTTCTTCAAAACAATGAGACGAGAAAGAAGTAATGGGAAGGAGAATGGATAAATGGTACAAGTAGGAAAAAGTCAAGAGGATTTGCTCAAAAAAGATGAAAAATATGTTTGGCACTCTATGAAACCATATACACCCCATGCCACAATGGTTGTTCAAGAAGCGAAAGGTGCTTGGGTAACAGATCAAGAAGGAAATCGTTTTTTAGATGGAATGGCAGGCCTTTGGTGTGTCAACGTAGGATATGGGCGTGAAGAATTAGCAGAAGCGGCGTACGAACAATTGAAAAAACTTGCATATTTTCCATTAACTCAAAGCCATACACCTGCTATCGACTTAGCAGAGAAGATAAATGAATTATTAGGTGATGATTATGTAATCTTCTTTTCAAATAGCGGATCAGAAGCCAATGAAACAGCATTTAAAATCGCTAGACAGTATCATCAACAAAAAGGAGATACTCATCGTTATAAATTTATTTCACGCTATCGTGGATACCATGGAAACTCGATGGGAGCACTTGCAGCTACTGGTCAAGCGCAACGAAAGTATAAGTATGAACCGTTAGCGCCAGGATTTATTCATGTATCACCTCCTGATTCTTATCGAGGAACAGACGCACCAGATTGTCCTCCTTTGCAGCTACAAGCTGTTCAGGAGATTGATCGTACAATGACATGGGAATTGAGTGAAACAATAGCAGGAGTAATCATGGAGCCAATTATTACGGGTGGGGGAATCTTAATTCCTCCAGATGGTTATATGAAAGCTGTGCAAGAAGTATGTAAAAAGCATGGTGCGTTATTAATGGTGGATGAAGTTATTTGTGGATTTGGGCGTACAGGTGAGCCATTCGGATTTATGAATTATGGTGTGAAACCCGATATTATTACAATGGCAAAAGGGATTACAAGTGCGTATTTACCGCTTTCTGCAACAGCTGTCAAAAGGGAGATTTATGAAGCGTTTAAAGGAAGCGATCAATATGATTATTTACGTCATGTCAATACGTTTGGAGGTAGTCCAGCTGCATGTGCATTAGCTTTGAAGAACATTGAAATTATGGAGAAGGAACAATTGTTCAACCGCTCTAAAGAATTGGGAGCATACTTACTAGGTGAGTTGCAGAGCCTTTTAAGAGATCATCCTTATGTAGGGGATGTTCGAGGTAAGGGGTTACTCGTTGGAATTGAGCTTGTGCAAGACAAACAGACAAAAGAGCCAATCGATGTTCAATATGTTAATCAAGTGATTGCTGAATGTAAGAAGGAAGGATTAATCATTGGTAAGAACGGAGCGACCGTAGCAGGGTACAACAATGTATTGACGCTCTCTCCTCCATTGTCCATTGAACAAGAGGACATTGACTTTATGATTAAAATCGTGACAAATGCGTTAACGCATGTAAAGTAATTGTTTTGTGAATGAGTAAAAAGCCTGTATAATGACATATACAGGCTTTTTTGTGTGCGGAGGTGTTTGTTTGGAGTTATTATTTTTAGGAACGGGTGCTGGTGTTCCCGCTAAGCATCGCAATGTGTCATCGGTTGCGTTGCAGTTACTTCAAGAACGAGGAACAACGTGGTTAATTGATTGTGGAGAAGCAACGCAACATCAAATTCTACATACATCTATTAAACCGAGACGAATTGAAAAAATTTTTATTACTCATCTACATGGTGATCATATCTTTGGCTTGCCAGGTTTACTTGGAAGTCGCTCTTTTCAAGATGGTCAATCAACGTTAACGGTTTATGGCCCACGTGGTATTAAAGAGTTTATTTCTGTTACATTATCTGTTAGTCAAACGCATTTACGCTACCCTTTAAAAGTAGTGGAAGTTGAGGAAGGTATTGTTTTTGAGGATGATACGTTTAAAGTAGAGTGTCAATTATTAGAGCATGGCATTCCTTCGTATGGATATCGAATAACCGAAAAAAGTTTGCCGGGTGTTTTGTTAGTTGAGAAGCTAAAAGAAATGGGGATTGAACCGGGGCCGATCTATCAAAAAATTAAACAAGGTGAACACATTGAATTGAAAGGCGGCGTACATATAAATGGAGCTGATTTTGTAGGTCCTGAGAAAAAAGGAAAAGTAGTTGTGATCTTAGGAGACACGCGAATATGTAAAAGGAGTATTGAGCTAGCGTCTAACGCTAATGTCCTCGTTCATGAGGCAACATTTGCTGGAAATGACGAACAATTGGCTTATGATTATTTTCATTCAACAGCAAAACAAGCAGCTAAAGTGGCAAAGTTAGCAAACGTGAAGCAACTGGTGCTTACGCATATTAGTTCTCGTTACCAAGCAGATGGTATTGAATCACTTTTAACAGAAGCGAAGGAAGTATTTGAACAGACAGACGTAGCAGACGACTTAAAGGTTATCTCGATAAAAAATTAAAAAGCAGAAAGGCCGGGCCAACAGGGGAATCTCCCCTGTTGGCCCGGCCTTTCTGCTTTTTGTATTACGACCAACCGCGTTCGTATTGAACAGGCGCTTGTATGTCTGTTCGTAATTCTTTTGCGGCTGTTCGAGCCCAATAAGGGTCACGTAATAATTCACGTCCAATAAAAATTAAATCGGCGCGCTCGTTACGTAAAATTTCTTCTGCTTGCAACCCACTTGTAATAAGTCCGACAGCTCCTGTTGGAATGTGTGCTTGTTGTTTAATTGTTTCAGCAAACTTTACTTGATAGCCAGGATATACAGGGATTTTAGAGGGAGCAACTGCCCCTGAGCTAACATCAATTAAATCTACGCCATCTTGTTTCATCCAACGAGCAAATGTGACATAGTCTTCTACATCTAATCCTTCTGGTAAATAATCAGAAGCTGATACACGAACGAGTAAAGGACCGTCCCATACTTGTTTCACTGCTGTGATAATCTTGTGTAAGAAACGATAGCGATTTTCGGCTGAGCCGCCATATTCATCTGTACGTTTGTTACTTACAGGAGAGAGAAATTCATTAATTAAATAGCCGTGAGCACCGTGAAGCTCAATGATATCAAAACCAGCTTTTTTAGCACGAATTGCACCTTCTTTAAAGGCACCGATGGTTGCTGTTATATCATCGACTGACATTTCTTTTGGACGCTTCATCTTTTCATCAAAGGCAAGTGCTGATGGAGCAAAAATATCACCATCAACCGTTGCTTTTCGACCAGCGTGGGCTAACTGAATAGCCGTTGTAGCACCGTGTTCTTTTAGTTGAGAAACCAAACTTTGTAACCCTTCAATGTGACGATCATCCCAAATTCCCAAATCTCGAGATGAAATACGTCCTTGAGGCTGAACAGCTGTTGCTTCAAGCATAATCATTCCTACTTGACCAACAGCTCTGCTTACATAGTGAGTAAAGTGCCAGTTTTGTACATAGCCATCTTCGTTATGAGAAGAATACATACACATAGGTGACATGACAATTCGATTTTTAACAGTTACGTTTTTAATTGTATACGGTGAAAACAATTGAGTAGACAATGTTTATACAGCCTCCAATTATTTCGATTTTCTAAACATATGAATTATAGCATTTTCCTCTTCTGCATTTCATCTTTAAAGCTTATGGATCATTGTTGCTTGATTAATTGATTCTCCAAGTTCTTTTGATCGTGCAGTAGCTTCTTTAATGCATTCAATCATGGCTTCTTGATAGCGATAAGTAGATAGTGTTTTTAATCCAGCTTCTGTTGTACCTCCAGGACTTGTTACTTCTTTACGAAGGGTAGAGGGTGATTTTGATGAATGTTTTAGCATCTCAGCAGAGCCAATTAATGTTTGAAGAATCAAGTCTTTTGCTGTTTCTTTTTCTAAGCCAATTTCACGTGCAGCAGCTTCCATCGCTTCAACTAAATAGTATACATAAGCAGGGCCACTGCCTGATAACCCTGTTACGGCATGCAAATCATCTTCTTCTACCGTTGTAACCGTGCCAATAGAACGAAATAGCGTTTCGCTTTGTTTCAGATGATTATCAGTTGCAAATTTGCCTTTTGCAATTGCTGTTGCTGATCGTCCAATGGAAGCAGATGTGTTAGGCATGGCACGCACAATTGCTACTTCCTTTCCAATTAAGGTTTGAATACTCTTTGTAGACACGCCAGCTAACAATGAAACAATAAATTGTTTATCGTTTATAAATGGCTGAATAGATTGTACACCTTCTACCACGTCTTTTGGCTTCATTGCTAATACGATCAAATCGCAATTTGCTACGATTGCCTGTTTATTACGCGTAACAGTGACACCATATGTTTCTTTAAAATAGTTTAACCGCTCATCGTTAGAATGATTAGTTAGATAAATATTTTGATTAGAGAGTTGTTGTCTCTCTAAAAGACCTGCAATCATCGCTTCAGCCATCGAGCCAGCACCAATAAAGCCAATGTTTAATATATCGTTCATAGTAGGATACCCTCCTGTTTTCAGTGAAATAAAACAACAAAAAGACCTTTCGTCGCAAAGGACGGAAAGGTCTTCGAATCCGCGGTACCACCTTCGTTAGTATGATCAATCATACTCAACTCTTATCCCATAACGTGGGCAGACGTTTAGGTTTCCCTAAAAGCTCATGGGTAGGTTCAATCAATAAGAGGATGACAAAGTTTTTCAGCCAATGAACTTTGCTCTCTACACATCATTATTCATTTACTAGTCCCAATCAACGCTAATTTTATTTCTTGTCATTATGCAATGAAATAACTTGCCCTGTCAATATTTACATGAAATTAATTTGAATAGCTTGAATGACAAGGCAAATCGTGTACACTAAAAGAAAGTGACTATGTTAACTAAAGGAGAATGAATGAATGACCACTCAAATTCATAAAATAGTGCTTCCAACTCCATTTGATGTTGGAGATGTAAATGTATATCTTTTGGAAGGAGATAGCCTTACACTAGTAGACGCTGGTGTTAAAACAGAAGAAGCATGGATAAAGTTTAACCAAGAGGTAGAACGACTTGGTTTTTCTGTATCACAAATCAATCAAGTTATTTTAACACACCACCATCCAGATCATGTAGGGTTACTCGATTACTTAGATAAAGATATTAAAGTGATTGGTCATCGAAACAATGAAGTATGGATTGCTCAAGATCGACAATTTTTACATCAGTATGAAGCATTTTTCCTTGAGTTTTTTACACAATCAGGAATCGATACTAAATTTTTACCGTTATTAACCAAGTTGAAAAGCACATTAAAGTATTCTTGCCATCGGTCATTAACGGATATCGTAAAAGAAGGAGATTTCATCTCCGGATTAGAAGGATGGCAAGTAATAGAGACACCTGGTCATGCACAAAGTCATATTGCTTTGTATCATGACGAACAACAGTTATTAATTGGAGGGGATGTTTTAATTGGGCATATTTCATCTAATCCACTTATTGAACCGCCACAATTGCAAGACGAAGAGCGAGCAAAGTCACAAATTCAATATAACGATACATTAAAGCGATTGCTTACATTTCCAATTAAAAGAGTTTATGCCGGTCATGGAGAAGAAGTAGAAGATGTGCATAACCTTATTCATGAGCGCTTGAATAAACAACATGAACGCGCATATAAAGTGTTAAAAATGATAAAAGAGCAACCAAGAACAGCTTTCGAAGTGTGTGTACAGTTGTTTCCAAAGGTATATCAGAAACAAATTGGTTTAACAATGTCAGAAACAGTTGGTCAATTAGATTATTTAGAATCGATAGGTGAAATAAAGGTAGATACAAGTCGACAGCAATGGGTTTACTACGTGTAGTCATGAAAGGTGTGAGTTATAAGTATGCAATCTTTAAAAAGGAAACATGTTGTCATTACAGGCGCATCTGGTGGACTCGGTGAAAAAATAGCATATGAAGTAGCAAAACGTGGTGGAACAGTTACCCTGATTGCTCGTACAGTAGAAAAGCTAAACGTAATCGCACAACAAATTAAAGATCAATACAAAGTAGAGTGTTATACATATGAGTTAGATGTTAGTCAAGTTGAGCGTGTTCAGCACACGTTCACCCAAATTACTCAAGAAGTGGGTTCAATTGATATACTAGTTAACAATGCTGGATTTGGCATTTTTGAATCTGTTGAAGAAGCCAAGCTAGAAGACATCGAAGCTATGTTTCAAGTAAATGTATTAGGTTTAATTGCATGTACGAAAATGGTGTTGCCACATATGATTAAACGAAATGAAGGGCATATTATAAACATTGCGTCTCAAGCAGGAAAGTTAGCCACTCCTAAATCAAGTGGTTATGCAGCTACAAAGCATGCTGTATTAGGTTTTACGAATAGCTTGAGAATGGAGCTTTCAAAAACAAACGTCTATGTCACAGCGGTTAATCCAGGACCTATTCAAACCAATTTCTTTACTATTGCCGACAGCTCTGGAAAATATGAAAAAAGTGTTGAAAAGTTCATGTTAGATCCGAATATGGTAGCGAAAAAAATAGTAAATGCCATGATGACAAAAAAGAGAGAAATTAATTTGCCTGGATGGATGGGTGTGGGTTCTACACTGTATCAGCTTGCACCAAAATTAGTTGAAAAGCTTGCGGGAAATGCATTCCATCGAAAATGAAAAAGGCCGTGTCAACAGGGGAAAGATACTCTGTTTTGACACGGCTTTCACCATCTATGAGACAGTTTCAATGTACGTTAATTTACTTACCAAGAGTTCCCGTTATCTGTGATGTGTGGTTACTCATCTAAAACTTGTTTCGCACGTACACAGGAATCGAATTTCCCTTTATGATTTCCATCGCAAAAAGGCATCTTTTTAGAAAGGCCACATCGACAGAGTGAAAAGGTTTGTTTGGTTTCAAATACATTACCATCTGCGTCAATTAACTCTACATCACCTGTTACACGAAGAGATCCGTTATCATTTACTTTAATTTGTACTTTAGACATAAATACTCCTCCTTTTATGGAAAATAATTGAATGTACCATTTATATTACGCATAGCGACGTCACTTTTCAACTTGTTTTAAATATTCGTCATCGAAAACGAAGTATATTATACTAAATATAAGAAGAAAGGAAGGGAAAGAATGAACATTACGTTTACAGAACAAGCGATTAAAAAGATCAATGAAAGATTTCCTGAAAAGAAAGATGAATTATTAAAACTTAAATATGACACAGATGGATGCGGCTGTGTAGTGAGTGGAATTACTGCATTGTGGGTTGTTAATGAAGCCGATGAAGGTGACGTTACAATTGAAACCAACTTTCGACCCGTATTGGTTGAAAAAAACAAGCAAGTCTTTTTAGATGAAAATATGACTGTAGATTATGTAGAATCCGTAAATGCATTTATGCTTAAATGTCCTAGTCAAATATTAAATCCGCGCATGGCGCTCATTAAACAAATAAGCTGAACTCCTAGGGGGTTCAGCTTATTTGTTCTAAAAAGGAATCAATGACTCTTTCGTACTCTTCTTGATTTTCTGCGTAAGAACGGGCATGAGTGCCAAGGGGAGCTAAATAGAGTTGTTTTGGTTCGCTTTTTTTATCATACAGTTCCTTTGTCATGTTCGGTAAAATGTATGAATCTTCTTCACTATGAATAAACAGGACAGGCTTGTGTATATTTTCCACAACTTGAACCGGTGAAACATCTTTAAATGAATACCCATCTCTTAGTTTTAAAAACACATTGGCAACAGGCATTATTAGTTGTTTCGGCAGATGGAAATCTTCTTTTAAACGGTATGATAATTGCTCTTCAAAATCAGAAAAAGGGCAATCTGCAATGTAGAATGTTGCCCCGTCCTCTACCATCCCTGCGTAGAGTAAAGTTGTCACAGCTCCCATTGACTCACCATGTATTCCAAGTATAATATCATTGCCAAACTGCTCTTTTGTCCAATTTACTACTGTTTGTAAGTCAAACTTTTCATAATGACCATAACTTGTTGTTTTTCCTTCCGAAAGACCATGACGACGATGGTCATATAAAATAACATTCCACCCACGCTTTAAAAATAAGTTCATATACTTTATGGAATTTATTGAGTGTACCGTTACTCCATGACAAAAAATGATGAATCGTTTATTCTCATTTTGTTTAATAACGGTACCAGATAGTTGATAACCAAATGGAGAAGAAAGTTTAAACAACTGCTTAGGCAAGCTATGATAAAGCTGTTCTTGATAAAAGCCCTCTGATGTTTCGCGCTCAATCAACTCTTCATCTGTTTTCTTTTTAATGTACATAAGTCGGTTGGTAAAAAAAATTCCAACTGTTACGACATAACCAATGATTACACCTATTACAATTAACCATTTTTTCATTATTTTAACTCCTTGTGAAAATTGTGACATGATGCATATGTATAGTGTAGCATTTTCACATGAAAGAAGGAACTGAATAGAGTGTTGAATCCTAATAAAAACAATGAATCGATAAAGGGTGTTTAATTAAATCACTTACGCATATGATCAAATATTTCTCGGAAAATTTATAGAGGTGTAGGCTGTTTCAGCGTAAAGTATTTACTGTCAATCTTACGAGATACATATGGTGCAATAAATGCGACTGCTTCTAATAGTTTTGAAGAATCAATGTTTGTTTCAATACCCATCTCATGTAGCATAAATACGACATCTTCAGTTGCAACATTACCTGTTGCTCCTTTTGCAAAAGGGCAGCCGCCAAGTCCACCTGCAGATGAATCAAATCGTGATACACCCGCTTGTAAAGCTGCGTAGATATTAGCAATAGCCATACCTCTTGTATCATGGAAATGAGCAGTTAATAACACGTCAGGGAACAACTGATTTAATTTAGAGAAAAGAGAGTAAACATCTTTTGGATTAGCCATACCGATTGTATCAGCTACACTGAGCTCATCCACACCAGCTTCTACAAACTGCTTACAAAGCGCAATGGTATCTTCTTCTTTCATTTTCCCTTCATATGGACAATAAAAAGAAGTCGAAATACATGCGCGCACAAATCGGTTTTCGTTTTTTAGCTGCTTGATAATAGGAGTTAGTTCTTGCATACTTTCGTCCGTTGTTTTATTAATATTTTTTTTATTAAATGTATTACTTACACCAACGAATACGGCAACTGCATCACACTGTAACTCTCTCGCTAATTCCACACCTTTTTGATTGGGAGTTAACACGATGTTTCGAAAAGAGTCTGAACAAGCAGATACAATGTCTTTAGCATCTTTCATTTGAGGCACCCACTTCGGCGATACAAAAGAAGTTAGTTCCATTTCGGTAAAACCTGCTTGCTTTAACAAGTTAATAAACGTAATTTTCGCTTCAGTTGGTACGAATTGATTTTCATTTTGTAACCCGTCACGTGGTCCTACTTCAATAATGGTTACAGCTTTCGGTAAAGTCATAAAAGAATCTCCTCCTCAAGATAATGATAGCGCTTACTTATTAATTAGTTTAATTTATAATTCTGAGAATTCAATAAAAAATATAAATTTTGACAAAATAAGAGGAATTTTTAATAATACGTCGAATTGCTAGATTGACAGTTATCAAACAGTAAGGAGTTGTTTTACGACATGAGTCAAACAGAGGTAGTTATTGTAAGTGCAGTAAGAACTGCAATCGGTAGTTTTGGGGGAAGTTTACAAAATGTGGCGGCAACAACTTTAGGAGGCACTGTTATTAAAGGTGCTTTAGACAAAGTTGGGTTAAAAGGAACTGATGTGGACGAAGTTATCATGGGAAATGTCTTACAAGCAGGCTTAGGACAAAATCCTGCTCGTCAAGCTGCACTTGCTGCGGGTGTACCTGAAACCGTTTCCTCATTAACGATTAATAAAGTATGTGGATCAGGCTTAAAAGCCGTTCACTTAGCAACACAAGCAATCCTTGCTGGAGATGCTGACGTTATTGTAGCAGGCGGAATGGAAAACATGAGTCAAGCACCTTATTTATTACAAGGGGCACGAAATGGCTATAAAATGGGAGATCAAAAAGTCGTTGATAGCATGATTAAAGATGGTTTATGGTGTGCATTTAACGATTATCATATGGGTGTTACAGCTGAAAATTTATGTGAAAAATATCGTATATCAAGAGAAGAGCAAGATGCGTTTTCTGCATCGAGCCAACAAAAGGCGGAAGCGGCAATTGAATCAAACCGCTTTGCAGATGAAATCGTACCAGTAGAAGTACCTGGTCGTAAGGGGCAGGTTACACTTTTTGAAAAAGACGAGTTTCCTCGTTATGGTACAACTGCTGAAGGATTAGCAAAGCTTCGTCCTGCATTTAAAAAAGATGGCTCTGTTACAGCGGGTAACGCTTCTGGTATTAATGATGGCGCTGCTGCTGTTGTGGTTATGAGTCGTAAAAAAGCAGATGAACTAGGATTACAACCACTTGTAACGATTAAAGCAAATGCAAGTGCAGGAGTAGATCCGAGCATTATGGGAATTGGACCTGTAAGTGCGGTGAAAAAAGCATTAGAAAAAGCAGCTGTTCAATTAACAGATGTTGATTTAGTAGAAGCCAATGAAGCATTTGCTGCTCAATCAATTGCTGTAGATCGCGAGCTACAGTTTGATAAAGAAACGTTAAATGTAAATGGTGGAGCAATTGCTTTAGGACATCCAATTGGAGCAAGTGGTACACGCGTATTAGTCACTCTTATCCATGAAATGCAAAAGCGTGATGTAAAATTAGGATTAGCAACGTTATGTATCGGTGGCGGACAAGGTGTTGCTACAATTGTAGAAAAAGCATAGTTATAAAATGAATGGTAATCCTCCGAGTAGAGAGGATTACCATTCATTTACGAATAAATTTAAAGATGATTAATAGTCTAAAAGAGTTAAGATTGTTTTTATCAGTTTTTAGAAAGCGTTTACAAAAGGAGTGGGAAATATGAAACAAGTACATACATCATTTATTGAAGCGGTAAAGGATATACACGATGGTTCAACAATTATGGTTGGAGGCTTCGGCTTATGTGGAATTCCTGAACATTTAATTTTAGCTCTTGTTGAAACTGGAGTAAAAGACTTGACTGTTATATCAAATAACTGTGGAGTAGATGATTGGGGATTGGGATTATTATTAAAGAATAAACAAATTAAAAAAATGATTGGCTCCTACGTGGGTGAGAACAAAGAGTTTGAGCGACAAGTTCTCTCAGGTGAAATTGAAGTGGAATTACTACCACAAGGAACGTTAGCCGAGAAAATTCGTGCAGGTGGAGCAGGGATACCTGCTTTTTATACACCAGCAGGAGTAGGAACTCCTGTGGAAATGGGGAAAGAAACCCGCGTATTTAATGGGAAAGAGTACCTTCTTGAAGAAGCATTAGTTGCAGACTTTAGTTTAGTAAGAGCTTGGAAAGCAGATCACATGGGGAATTTAATTTATAACAAAACCGCTAGAAATTTCAGTCCAATGATTGCTGCGGCTGGAAAAGTCACAATTGCAGAAGTAGAGGAATTATATGAAACAGGTGCACTAGATCCAAATATGATTCACACACCAAGTGTATATGTACAATCACTCATTATTGGAAAGCAAGAAAAACGGATTGAGCGTCTAACTGTACAACAGTAACAGAAAGGGGAAGGTGTAACAATGATTAAAGATGGTGTAAAAGTAAGAGAGAAGATTGCAAGACGTGCTGAAAAAGAAATTGAAAATGGTTTTTATGTTAACTTAGGTATTGGTATCCCAACTCTTGTGGCAAACTACATTTCTGAGAATAAAACGGTTGTTTTACAATCTGAGAATGGATTATTAGGGATTGGGCCATATCCAAAACAAGAACATGTTGATCCAGATTTAATTAATGCAGGAAAAGAAACCGTTACGGCCATTCCAGGTGCTGCTTACTTTGACAGTGCAGAGTCATTTGGAATGATTCGCGGTGGTCATATCGACATTGCGATTCTTGGAGGAATGGAAGTAGCTGAAAATGGCGACTTAGCTAACTGGATGATTCCAGGTAAAATGATTAAAGGAATGGGCGGGGCAATGGACCTTGTTCATGGTGCAAAGCGTATCATTGTTATCATGGAACATGTGAACAAAAAGGGTGAGTCCAAAATTTTAAAAGAATGTTCACTCCCATTAACAGGTCAAGGTGTGGTTCATCGTATTATTACAGACCGCGCTGTGATGGATGTGACACCACAAGGACTAAAGTTAGTAGAAGTTGCAAAAGGCTATACAGTTGAAGAAGTAGTAGCATCAACTGAACCAAGCCTAATTGTTGATGAAACGGTAAAAGTAGACGCTTATTAATTGTTGAACTATTTCTGATTTGTGACGCCATATGGTATACTATGTTCAACATCAACGATGTGAGTGAGGGGTTACAATGGCAAAACAAAAGAAGAAATCAGAAGATCAACTAAGCTTAAAGGATCAATTAGATACAAGTTTGCTAGAGCAGCTTAAGCAAAAAAAGAAAGCACTTGAAGCAAAGGAAGTAGTGAAGCAAGAAGAAGAGCGTAAAAAGCGTGAAGAAGCACGTAAGCAAGCGGAGAAAAACAAAACGTTTGAGCAACTTTTAGGTGAAAGTGACTTGAACTGGAAGCAGTTTAAATAATAACATCTGTTGTCTCATCTGTTTGTTGATTTGATAAAAGAGCCATGTGATAGGTTGTGTCAAAAGGCGATATATGTCCGCTTGTTGACACAACCTTTTTTGTTTTTAACGGTGACTATCGTACACAACCGATTTAGAAAGAGACTGAATGAGTTGATATTCTTCCATTGTTAGTTTCTTGTAACCTATTGCTTCAATGTTTTCTTGTACTTGTTGAATGCTACTTGCACCTGCAATCACAGAAGCGACAGTTGAAGAATGTAAGCAATATTGTAAAGCTGTTGCATTGAATGACTCATCTCCTCGGATTTCTCGAAGCTTTGGAAGGAGTTGTTCTAGCTCTTCACTCGTATAATCTAAGTAACCTTTTTCCGTTAGTTTCTCCATTGCTTTGTTTGTTAATAGTCCTTTAGCAACAGGACCACGTGCAACCACACTAATGTGGCGGTCCGCAAGTAGATGTAGAATGGTTTCTTCAGGACGACGGTCTAAGATGCTATATTGCATCATCACACTGACGATAGAAGATTTCTTCACATATTCACGAATGACGTTTGGCCGGATAGAGGAAATCCCATATTGACGAATAACTCCTTCTTGCTTTAAGTCTTCGAATGCTTCAATGGTTTCATCAATGTTATCTTCAATGGTGCCACCATGAAGCTGGTACAAATCGATGTAGTCTGTTTGAAGTCTTCTTAAACTATCTTTTACAGCTTTTTTTATGTACGCTTTTGATGGATCCCAACTCCAGCCCTCTTGCCCTTTTGTCCACTTGTTTCCGACTTTTGTTGCTAAAATGAGGTCATGACGCCTTTCTTTTATGGCTTTTCCAACAAACTCTTCATTCAATCCAAAATCGTATAAATCCGCTGTATCTAAATAATTAATACCACAATCGATAGCATAGTCAATGATGTTAATTGCTTGCTTTTCCTCTTTACCTAAAGACATACATCCTAACCCTAATGTACTTACAAATAAATCTGATGTACCTAGTTGGCGTTTCTCCACTAGATTCACTCCTCATGAATGATTTAAGTTACTCTCTCTCATTGTAGCTTGTGTGACAGTGAGAACTCAAATGTAGTGGTTAAACAAATGAAAAGAGCTAACAATAAATTGTCAGCTCTTTTCATTTTGATGGATATGTTCAATCCAGTCGTTCATATATTCAAAGTGATTACTATATTCTTTTAGTTTTTGACGAATCTCCCATGCTTTTCCTACTAAAATAATTTGCTTTTCTTGTACATAAACTTTCATTTTCCTACCCCCTAAGCATCGTATGATAGAATATATGTAGGAAAGAAAAAAATAGAACGAGGTGTATAAAATGAAACATTTAATCGAAAAAACAGTGTCGTCAGAAAAGCTTTTCGAAGGTCGTGTCATTGATTTGTATCATGAAGAAGTAGAGCTCCCTAATGGTAAAACAAGCAAACGTGAAATTGTGAAGCATCCTGGGGCAGTGGCGGTAATTGGTCTTACTCCTGATCATAAAATGGTCATGGTCAAACAATATCGAAAAGCAATGGATCGTATTCTTGTTGAAATCCCTGCTGGAAAGTTAGAAAAAGGGGAAGAACCTATCGTAACTGCCAAGCGAGAACTAGAAGAAGAAACAGGTTACACGTGTGAATCGTTACGTCACATCATTTCTTTCTATACATCGCCAGGATTCGCAGATGAGCTTGTTCATTTGTATATTACAGAAGACCTTAAAGAGATGGAGAACAAAGCAGAGCTAGATGAGGATGAATTCGTTGAAGTGTTGCATCTTACGTTAGAAGAAGCTTTAACATATGTTCAAAACCAACAAATTTACGATGCCAAAACAGCTTATGCAGTGCAGTACTTACAGTTAAGAAGCGTACTAGGAGAGTAAGCGTCATATCGATTTTTAGGGTGAAATTTTGAGATAGAATCATATATTATTCCCTCTATCATATACTCTACTAAGAGATTGATAGGAGGATACCGATGAAGAGAAGACCATTTCAAAAAGCATCTATTTCCCACTTTCGTGAAAATAGTTCCATTTATTTATTTGTCATTATCTTATTTCTGATGGGTGTCATATTCGGGGCAATTGTCGTAAATAGTTTGAGTCTAGAGCAGAAGCAGGACTTATATTTTTATTTAAATCGCTTCTTTGGACAAGTGTTAGAAGGTGAAGTAGCAAGTAGTTCTGAAATGTTTCAACAAAGTTTCTTTCACAACTTAAAATATTTAGGCTTCATTTGGATATTAGGTATCTCTATTATTGGTTTACCAATTGTACTGGTCTTATTGTTTTTAAAAGGAATGGTGATTGGCTTTACCGTAGGCTTTTTAGTGAATCAAATGGAGTTGCAAGGTTTTGCTGTTTCATTTGTATCCATCATGCCTCAAAATATGTTCTTAATACCCGCTTTTATTATTTTATCAACCGCTTCTGTCGCTTTTTCTTTAAAGTTAATTCGTCAGCAGTTCTTCAAAGGAATGAATGAGCCGGTTTCTGCTGCTTTTTTACGCTATAGCATCACAATGGTAGTGGCAGTCATTTTCATTACAGGTGCTGCAACAGTGGAAGGATATGTGTCACCACTATTAATGAAAACAGTTATGTCAGCGATCCAAAGATAATAATTATTATTAAATAATAGTGTTTATTTTTATTTATTTATAATGATTTTATTTTGACACTTCCCTTACATTTGATATAATAGACAAGTAGTGGCGAGGGAGGGAATGTTGATGGAAAGTAGAGTTGAAAGAATAAAACAACAGTTGCACTCAGCCAGTTATAAATTAACACCTCAACGTGAGGCGACTGTGAGAGTACTCCTTGAACATGAAGAGGACCATTTGAGTGCTGAAGATGTTTATCTCCTCGTCAAGGAAAAATCCCCAGAGATTGGGCTTGCAACTGTATATCGAACGCTGGAATTACTTACAGAATTAAAAGTTGTAGATAAAATAAACTTTGGTGATGGAGTGTCACGCTATGATCTTCGTAAAGAAGGAGCGGCTCATTTTCATCATCACTTAGTTTGCATTGAGTGTGGTTCGGTTGATGAAATTCAAGACGATTTACTTGAAGATGTAGAAGAAATTGTTGAAAATCAATGGAAGTTTAAAATTAAAGATCATCGCTTAACGTTCCACGGTATTTGCTATCGTTGTCAAGAGAAAGATAGTGAGAATAGTGATGAAGCCAATTAACATAAAACCTTTTCCATCTTGGAGAAGGTTTTATTTGTGTTTCTAATGAAAAATAATGAAAAGGAATGTGGATTCACTCTGACCCACTCAAACCAATTCGACCAATTTAATAGTATGTATAAAACATGTCCATCTTGGCATATCTTCTAATAACTAATAACAATGGAGGATATATGAATGAAATCATGGATGGAATTATTATATAATACTTGTAAAGTCTTTGTTTTGTTTACAGGGTTCACTGTGTTGTTTTACTATGGAATGATTTGGGTTCATAAAGAATATGAGAGTTATCAAAGATATGATGAGCCTAAAGGAGCTGCGATCAAAGTAATGAGTATGCATGTGGATGAGGAGCAAACATGGTTGCAACGATTATTAATGTTTTATCAAACTGGGGAGTAGAGTGTATTGAACGATCAAATTCAAGATTTTATTCATTACTTAGTAGTAGAGAGAGGATTAGCGAAAAATACAATTGATTCGTATGAACGAGATTTAAAAAAGTACGTGCAATTTCTTAAGAGCGTGGAGCAATTGCAATCTGTTAATGAGATATCACGTACACACATCATTGCTTTTTTACGTTATTTAAAAGAGGAGCAAAAATCGTCTAAAACGATTGCTAGACATATTGCTTCCATTCGTTCGTTTCATCAATTTTTATTGAGAGAGAAAGTGGCAGAGCAAGACCCTACAGTTCATATTGAAACGCCTCAATCAGAGCGGAAATTGCCCAAGGTATTAACAACAGAAGAAGTAGACGCGTTGCTGTTAGCTTCTGATACTCGTACTCCATTAGGGATAAGAGATAAAGCCATGCTTGAAGTGTTATATGCAACAGGGATTCGAGTATCTGAGTTAGTAAACCTTAATCTATCTGATATTCACCTTACAATGGGCTTTATTCGATGCTTAGGAAAAGGGAACAAAGAGAGAATCGTGCCAATTGGACGGATGGCGACAGAGATGATTACGACATACTTAAATCAAGCTCGGCCAACGTTAGCGAAACAGAAGAATACGGATGAATCGTTATTTTTAAATCATCATGGCAAGCGTTTAACAAGACAAGGTTTTTGGAAAATTTTAAAAAAGCTTGCAAGAGAAGCGAGGATTGAAAAAGAGTTAACGCCTCATACGTTGCGCCATTCTTTTGCTACACATTTATTAGAAAATGGCGCTGACTTAAGAGCTGTACAAGAGATGTTGGGACATGCTGATATTTCGACAACGCAAATTTATACGCATGTAACAAAAGCACGTTTAAAAGATGTATATAATCAATTCCACCCAAGAGCTTAATTAACGGTGAGCCTACTTTCATTTCATTCCGCCAAGGAAACAAACCAACATAAGTGGTGGATAACGATGGAATGAAAAGTGGGCTTTATTTATTTTTTGTAACCGCTTTTAAAATGATGTACAAACAGATTGAAAACATTTATACTTAGGTTGTCAGACTTCTGACGTGTTGGAGTTTTGGTTAAATGAATTTGTTGTGGGAAAGTTACAAGTAAAAGCTTTAAATAATGGAGGGATTCATATGTCTACTCATACATATAAACGTGTTTTTCTAATTGTAATGGATTCTGTTGGAATTGGAGAAGCACCTGATGCGGCACAATTTAATGATAAAGGTGCTGACACACTCGGTCATATTGCGGAACACAAAGGCGGTTTACACATGCCAAATATGGCAAAGTTAGGTTTAAGCAATATCCGTGAAATTAAAGGAATTGAAAAAGCTGATCAACCTTTAGGGTACTACACAAAAATGCAAGAAGTATCTGCTGGAAAAGATACAATGACAGGTCATTGGGAAATTATGGGGTTGCGTATTGATACGCCTTTTAATGTGTTTCCAGATGGCTTTCCTCAAGAACTTATTACACAACTAGAAGAAAAAACAGGGCGTAAAATTATTGGGAATAAGCCAGCTTCGGGAACTGAAATCTTAGATGAGTTAGGCGAACAGCACATGAAAACAGGAGACTTAATTGTTTATACGTCTGCAGACTCTGTGCTTCAAATTGCTGCTCATGAAGAGATTGTACCCATTGATGAACTGTATAAAATTTGCGAAATCGCACGTGAAATGACGTTGGATGACCCTTATATGATCGGACGAGTGATTGCACGACCATTCTTAGGTGAGCCAGGTAACTTCACACGTACATCTAACCGTCATGATTATGCACTGAAGCCATTCGGTCGCACAGTCATGAATGAATTAAAAGATAATCACATTGATGTAATTTCAATTGGTAAAATTGCAGATATTTACGATGGTGAAGGTGTGACGCAGTCGTTACGAACAAAATCAAACATGGATGGAATGGATAAGTTAATAGATACGTTAAACATGGACTTTACAGGGTTAAGCTTTGTCAACTTAGTCGATTTTGATGCACTATTTGGGCATCGTCGTGATCCAAAAGGGTATGGGGATGCATTAGAAGAATACGATGCAAGGCTGACAGAAGTATTAGAGTTACTAAAAGATGATGATTTATTACTGATTACAGCGGATCATGGAAATGACCCGGTTCACCATGGAACAGATCATACGAGAGAGTACGTGCCATTAGTCGTTTATAGCCCAAGTATGAAAGTAGGAAAAGAATTACCTATTCGTGAAACGTTTGCGGATGTAGGGGCTACAATAGCAGAAAACTTTAATGTGTCCTTACCAAAGCACGGAAAAAGCTTCTTAAAAGAATTAAATTAATGATTGAGGGAGAGATAAGAAATGAATCGTGAAGTAATGAAAAAATCAACTCAATTTATCCAAGAAAAATATGAAACAACACCTAAAGTGGGGCTTATTTTAGGATCAGGGTTAGGGGTACTAGCAGATGAAATCCAAGATGCTGTAAAAATTCCTTACAATGAAATTCCAGAATTCCCGGTTTCGACTGTAGAAGGACATGCTGGTCAACTTGTATTAGGAACGATTCATGACGTTCCTGTTGTGGCGATGCAAGGGCGCTTTCACTTCTACGAAGGATACGGATTAGATAAAGTAACGTTTCCTGTGCGAGTAATGAAAGAATTAGGTGTTGAAACGTTAATTGTAACAAATGCAGCAGGTGGAGTTAACGAGTCATTCCAACCAGGAGATTTAATGATTATTACTGATCATATTAACAACTTTGGTACAAACCCACTCATTGGACCAAATGACTCAGATTTAGGCGTTCGTTTCCCAGATATGTCTGAAGCGTATTGCAAAAATCTACGCGCCTTAGCGAAAGATGTAGCCAATAAATTAACCATTGACGTACAAGAAGGTGTATACGTAGGAAACACAGGTCCAACATACGAAACACCTGCTGAAGTGCGTATGTTACGTACTTTAGGTGGAGATGCAGTTGGGATGTCAACAGTACCTGAGGTTATTGTTGCTCGTCATGCAGGAATGAAAGTATTAGGTATCTCTTGTATTTCAAATATGGCAGCAGGAATTCTTGATCAGCCGTTACATCATGATGAGGTTATTGAGACAACAGAAAAAGTAAAACAACAATTCTTATTACTTGTAAAAGAGTTAGTAAGAGAAATTCCAAATCATTAATTTAAAGAGAAGAGGTTATGAATCATGAGAATGGTAGATTTAATTCAGAAAAAGCGTGATGGACAAGAGTTGTCTACAGAAGAAATTCAAATGATTATTCAAGGTTTTACAGATGGCTCGATTCCTGACTATCAAATGAGTGCATTTGCAATGGCTACTTATTTTAAAGGAATGTCAGAGCAAGAACGTGCTGATCTAACAATGGCAATGGTAGAATCAGGAGATGTAATTGATTTGTCTGAAATTGAAGGAATAAAAGTAGATAAACATAGTACAGGTGGTGTTGGAGATACAACAACATTAGTGCTAGCTCCTTTAGTAGCAGCGGTAGGGGTTCCGGTAGCGAAAATGTCAGGTCGTGGTCTAGGTCATACAGGTGGTACAATCGATAAATTAGAAGCTGTACCTGGGTTTCATGTAGAAATTGATAAGCAGCAGTTTATTGATTTAGTAAATAAAAACAAAGTGGCAGTAATCGGTCAAACAGGTAACTTAACACCAGCAGACAAAAAACTGTATGCACTGCGTGATGTAACGGCAACCGTTAACAGCATTCCTTTAATTGCGAGTTCGATTATGAGTAAGAAAATTGCAGCAGGTGCAGATGCAATTGTCTTAGACGTAAAAACAGGTGCAGGTGCATTCATGAAAGATTTAGATGATGCAAAAGAACTTGCACAAGCTATGGTGAACATTGGGAACAACGTTGGTCGTCAAACGATGGCTGTTATTTCAGATATGAGTCAACCATTAGGCTTTGCGATTGGAAATGCACTAGAAATTCAGGAAGCCATTGATACGTTAAAAGGGGAAGGGCCGAAAGATTTAGAAGAACTTTGTTTAGTATTAGGAAGTTATATGGTATACCTTGCGAAAAAAGCAAACAGTTTAGAGCAAGCTCGCCAAATGCTAGAAGAAGTGATTCAAAATGGTAAAGCACTAGAAGCATTAAAAGTATTCTTAAGTGCTCAAGGTGGAGATGGTTCAGTCGTAGATGATCCTTCTCAATTACCACAAGCAAAACACATTGTTGAATTAGAAGCAAAAGAAGACGGTTACGTATCTGAAATTATTGCCGACTCAATTGGAACAGCAGCGATGTTGTTAGGTGCTGGACGTGCAACAAAAGAATCAGAAATTGATTTAGCAGTAGGTCTTATGCTTCGTAAAAAAATCGGGGATGAAGTCAAAGTAGGCGAATCGCTTGTGACAATCTACAGCAATCAAGAAAACATCGATGAAGTAAAAGAGAAGATTTATAACAGCATTAAAGTAACTAAGGACAAGGTAGAAGCACCACCTCTTGTTTATGGTACAGTTGAAAAATAAATATGTATTTTTAGGCGTACAAAGTATTGATCACTTTGTATGCCTTTTTTGTTTTGACAACAAAGGTTGAACACGTCAATGTATGTCTATACTTTTAATCATAACTGCTATTGAAAAAGAAGGTGTTAGTATGAGTCAAAAATCTGTCACCATTTGGTTGAGTGTGGCCTTATGTTTACTATACGGCAGCTTATATATTTATCAATACACGGTTTTCTTTAAAGGAGAACATACATTTTATAATCACGTAAATCGAGTGATGAAGGCAGCTCAAAGCGAGGAGTGGGGCGAAGCGACTTTTGAACTTAATCAAGTGAATAACATGTGGGAACGTGGGCGAACCGTTATCGCGATAAAAAATTCAGGAACAAATCATGCTTTATTTGTTACAGCATTAAAGAGGCTAGAAGCTGCAGTTGAAGTGAAAGATGAGAAAGATGTTATAAAAGAAGGGAGAGAGGTAATTGTTTTGTTTAAAAACATTGCGTCTTTATCTCCGCGATTCTAGGAGGTAATTTTATGTTAGCTGATTTACTCATTTATTTTTTTAGAGCTATTATCGTCGTGTTAGGTACGTGGTTGGTTACAAACTTTATTGGTAAAAAGAGCATCGCTCAATTATCTCCCTACGAAGTCGCTATTTTATTTATTATCTCGAATGTTGCAGCTCAACCTCTCGTTTCAGCTGATACCTTTAAAACTGCTTTTGGCGTGATTGTTTTAGGTCTTATCCTTGTTTTTGTTACCAAACTATCAATGTGGAGTACATTTTATGGACTAAATGCACGGCCATCTATTCTTGTTCAACACGGACATATTGATATGAAACAGTTGAAACTAAATGGTATGACAGTTTACAGCTTGTTATCTATGCTTCGCGCACAAGGGTTCTTTAAGCTATCAGATGTTAACTATGCGATTTTAGAGCCTGGAGGTAGTTTATCTGTTTTACCGATGGTGGCTGTACGGCCAGTGACAACCGAAGACTTAAAACTCACAGTTGATGAAGATGAATTAATGTATGCAGTCATCATACAAGGACAAATTCTCGAAGAAGGGCTTCAGCAAGTTGGAAAGTCAAAGGAATGGCTGTTGGATCAACTGAAGAGTCAGTATGATGTTGAGTCTAAACAGGTTATTTATGCTGAGGCTCAGTCTGATGGAACACTCTATATAAATATTTAATAGAAAATAAAGATTTTGTAAGGTTCGAAGTGTATAAACGATTAGTAGATTGGAAAAAATAGGAGGTATAAAGAATGGAGGTTTGTGGAGATGAGGCAATTTTTAATAGTAACAGTACTGACAACTTTTTTGTTTCCACTTATATCACAACCTGTTTTAGCAAATGAACAATCTACTTCAGAGTTAGTTGATAAAGCGAAATCAGCAGTTTTAGTTGAGAGAGATACAGGAGAGATACTATACGATAAAAATAGTAAGCAACAACTTCCTCCTGCTAGCATGACCAAAATTATGACGATGATCTTAATCATGGAAGCGCTTGATACTGGAAAAATCACATTAACTGATAAAGTTCGAACGAGTGAGTATGCAGCGTCTATGGGTGGATCACAAATCTTCCTAGAACCAGGTGAAGAAATGACTGTCAATGAAATGCTTAAAGGAATTGCAATTGGATCAGGAAACGATGCGTCTGTTGCAATGGCCGAGCATATTGCTGGTTCAGAAGAACAGTTTGTAAAAATGATGAACGATAAAGTAAATGAGCTAGGATTGAAGAATACAAAGTTTCAAAACCCAACAGGATTACCAACGAGTAATCATTACAGTACAGCTTACGATATGGCAATGATGGCAAAAGAGTTATTAAAGTATGAAGATATTACAAACTATACGGGTAAATATGAAGATTATTTGCGAGAAAATACAGATAAGAAATTTTGGCTTGTTAACACAAATCGTCTTGTGAAATTTTATGATGGAGTAGACGGCGTGAAAACAGGGTATACGTCAGAAGCGAAATATTGTTTAACGGCTACTGCTAAAAAAGGAAATATGCGTGTGATTGCGGTTGTATTTGGAGCTGACACACCAAAAGACAGAAACAATCAAGTTACAAAAATGCTTGATTACGCATTTAGTCAATATGAGACATCACCTGTTTATGAACGAGATGCGGTTATTACAAAAGCAGAAGTAAATAAAGGCCACAAAAAAGATGTCAATGTTGTTACTTCTGAACCTATTTCTATCTTATTGAAAAAGGGAGCTTCAGCAAAAGACGTGAAAACGGAAGTGAAGTTAAATAAAAACATTAATGCTCCAGTAGAAAAAGGCGATGAGCTTGGCACAATTATGATTAAAAAGAAAAACGAAGTACTAAGTACGTCTCCACTTGTAGCAGGTGAAGAAGTTAAAGAAGCATCATGGTGGCAATTGTTTAAACGAACATTCTCTATGTTTACACAATCTTCTTAATAGAACGGCTAAAATTGACGAAATTATACTAGTTTTGTCATCTAGAAGGAATCTAACTTTTAAATAGCGAAAGACTGACTATACGATTTCGAGGAGGGTTTGTACAGTGAGTCTTTCTGTTGAGTTAGAACTAAAGCAAGACGTATTACTTGTTCGTTTAGGTGGAGAGTTAGACCATCATACAGCGGATCACTTAAGACAAAAAATCACAAATGTTTTAGAGCAAGGAAACGTTCATCATATTTTATTGAATTTAGAAAACCTTACATTCATGGATAGCTCAGGCTTAGGTGTAATTTTAGGACGTTATAAACAAATTAGAAATAACGGAGGAGAAATGGTTGTATGCTCAATCTCTCCATCTGTTGAGCGTTTGTTTGATATGTCTGGTTTATTTAAAATAATTAAATTAGAGCTAGATGAACAACATGCATTGCAGAAATTGGGGGTGGCATGATGAAAAACGAAATGCACCTTCAGTTTTCTGCGTTAAGTCAAAATGAATCGTTTGCGCGTGTCACAGTAGCAGCTTTTGTTACACAACTTGATCCGACAATGGACGAGATTACAGAAATTAAAACTGTTGTATCAGAAGCAGTAACAAATGCCATCATTCATGGTTATGAAAGTAATCCAGCTGGGATTGTGTATATTTCAGTGTTATTACATGATGAAGGTATGGTCGAAATTACTATTAAAGATGAAGGTATTGGCATTGATGATGTCGATGAAGCAACGCAACCATTATTTACAACAAAACCGGACTTGGAAAGGTCTGGAATGGGCTTTACCATCATGGAGAATTTTATGGATGAAATTAACGTGGAATCTAGTTTGTTAAATGGAACAACGGTTTATTTAAAAAAGCATCTAACAAAAAGCAAAGCGCTTTGTAATTAAGGGAGACTTGCCTATGGATGTGGAGGTCAAACATGATAAGAGCGAAAGTTATTTAAAAGATAGTGAAGTAAAAGAGTTAATTAAGCGTAGTCAACAAGGTGATCAACAGGCAAGAGATACGATTGTTCAAAAAAATATGCGATTAGTCTGGTCAGTGGTTCAGCGATTTATTAACCGAGGGTATGAGCCAGATGATCTGTTTCAAATCGGGTCAATTGGTTTGTTGAAGTCTGTTGATAAATTTGACCTTTCCTATGATGTTAAATTTTCAACTTATGCGGTACCGATGATCATTGGTGAAATTCAACGCTTTATCCGCGACGATGGCACAGTGAAAGTTAGTCGTTCATTAAAGGAAATGAGTAATAAAATTCGAAAGGCGAAAGATGAACTTTCGAAAAGTTTAGGAAGAGTACCTACTGTTGCTGAAGTCGCAGAATACTTAGATTTATCACCTGAAGAAGTGGTATTAGCACAAGAGGCGAATCGTGCACCATCTTCAATTCATGAAACGGTTTATGAAAATGATGGAGACCCTATTACTTTATTAGACCAAATTGCGGATCATCAAGAAACAAGGTGGTTTGATAAAATTGCGTTGAAAGAAGCAATAGAAGGATTAGATGATCGTGAACGTTTAATTGTCTACTTACGATACTATAAAGATCAAACTCAATCAGAAGTCGCATCCCGGTTAGGCATCTCACAAGTACAAGTATCAAGGCTCGAAAAGAAAATTCTTAAACAAATGAAAGCCCGCATGGAAGGGTAAAAAGTGTCACAAAAAACAATTTTGTTTTTTGTGACACTTTTTTTTTAGGTTTTTATGGTAATTAATGGATGATCAACTGTTGCATTAGATACTGGAAGGAAATACATACTACACATACAAGGGTGATAACGATTTTTGAGGTGTGATGATTGTGGAACAAACCGTTTATTTGCGCATGAGGCATCGTGTGCAAGTTCATCCGAATGAAACTGTTTTAGTAGGTCAAATTGCAATGATTATCGCTGACGAAAAGATTAAGCAAGAAATTGAAAACACAGTCATTCATCGCATAAATATGAGTGACAAAAACATTGTCATTATCGACATAATGAAGGTGATACAACGTTTAAATCATCAAATTGACAATCTTACAATTCAAACAGTGGGCCCGTCTCAAACAATTGTAGAAGTCGTCTATAAAAAGACAAGTTATTCTTTTCCTCTTTTTGTGGCCGTTTGGCTTCTATTATTCATAGGTGCTTCACTAGCTATTATGAATTTTCATGAAGATGTTAGCATGCGAGAAGTTCATCAAAAAATCTTTTATATGCTCACAGGAATAAGAGATGAAAAGCCACTACTATTGCAAATACCGTATTCTATAGGGTTAGGGTTGGGGATGGTTTTATTCTTTAACCATTTGTTTCGAAAAAGAATTAATGAAGAACCAAGCCCTCTTGAAGTAGAAATGTTTAATTACCAACAAGACTTAGATCAATATGTCATCATGAATGAAAATAAAGAAAGTATGATGCATATCGATGATCGCTAACATACTGCTAACCATTTTAATAGGATTTGCAGGAGGTCTTGCAGTAGGTGGTGGTTTCGTCGCTTTTTTAACAGTATTAGGTATCATTCCAAGACTCATGCAGCTGACGAAAACAATGAAATATATCCAAGCGTATGAGTGGGCGGTGATTAGTGGTGCAGTATTAGGTGGATGGGCTGCTCTTCATGATTATAAATGGGGATTGCCTGTCATTATTATTATGTTTGTTGGATTAGCAAGTGGAACATTTATTGGAATGCTAGCAGCGGCTTTAACAGAAGTGTTAAATGTTTTGCCTATTTTGGCAAAGAGAATTGGTATTGCCGATAAGATTGTCATCTTGTTGATGGCTATTGTATTAGGAAAAGTATTTGGGTCTTTGTTTCACTGGATCTATTTTGTTGATCAATGAGAAGGAGGTAAACATCCATGGCAAAGCAGCAAAAATTAAAAGATAATTACAAGGAAAATATTAAACCCTTTCAACCAAAGCCACCTTATGTATCAAACTGTATAAAGGCATTTATAGTAGGAGGAATCATTTGTACCATTGGCGAGGCAATTCAAAATTTTTATATTGCATTCTTTGATTTTAGTGAAAAAAATGCCGGTAACCCAACCGTCGCTACGCTTATTTTAATCTCAGCTATTTTAACGGGAATAGGAGTATACGATAAGATTGGTCAATTTGCAGGTGCTGGTTCTGCTGTTCCTGTTACAGGGTTTGCTAACTCGATGACAAGTGCTGCGTTAGAACACAAAAGTGAAGGAATTGTACTTGGGGTAGCAACTAATATGTTTAAACTAGCTGGTAACGTTATCGTGTTTGGAGTAGTTGCAGCATACGTTGTAGGAATTGTTCGCTATACATTGCATTTACTTTGGTGATGAAAGGAAGGGTATAAATGCGAAAAGTTGGAAAGCAAACATGGGTATATGAACATGACATTTTCATTGCGTCAACAGGTACAGCTGTAGGACCAAAAGAAGCGGACGGTCCACTTGGTCATACATATGATATTACTCATAAGGATCTTCATTGTGATGCGGATAATTGGGAGCTTGCAGAAAGAAAATTAATGAAGGAATCCATTGATACTTGTATAAACAAGGTCAACTTGACGTATGAAGACGTTGATTTATTTTTAGCTGGTGATTTGTTAAATCAAAATGTCACAGCTAATTTTGTTGCACGGCATCATCAAATTCCCTTTTTAGGTATGTTTGGTGCGTGCTCGACATCGATGGAAACATTAGCAACAGGTGCTGCTCTTGTCGATGCTGGATTTGCTAATCACGTCTTAGCATCTGCTAGTAGTCATAATGCTACCGCTGAACGACAATTTCGTTATCCAACAGAGTATGGAGGACAAAAACCCGATACAGCTACTTCTACCATTACTGGAGCGGGAACAGCTTTAATTTCTAAAAATAAAGGATTAGTAAAGTTGACAGCTGCAACCATTGGGAAGGTTGCTGATTATGGAATTAAAGATCCATTTGATATGGGGTCAGCGATGGCACCAGCAGCAGCTGATACCATTCAACAACATTTCATTGACTTAAATAGACAACCATCAGATTATGATTTGATTTTAACAGGAGACTTATCGGGAGTGGGTAGTCCTATCTTAAAGCAATTGTTAAAAGATGAAGGATATGATGTATCAAACAATCATAATGATTGTGGACTAATGGTGTATCGTCCAGATCAACATGTGTTTGCAGGGGGAAGTGGATGTGGGTGTTCAGCAGTTGTTACGTATGGACACATTATAAATGAATTAATAAAAGGGAAATTAAAAAAGATTTTTGTTGTAGCGACAGGGGCGCTTTTAAATCCCACAATGGTTCAACAAAAAGAATCCATTCCAACAATCGCTCACGGAGTTGTTATGGAGCACGTAGGAGGAGGAATGTAAGTGGATTACGTCATTGCTTTTGTTGTGGGAGGAGCAATCTGTATTATTGGTCAGCTTCTATTAGATTTCGCAAAGTTAACACCGGCACATGTAATGAGTTCATTTGTGGTGACAGGAGCCGTTCTTGATGGATTTGGAATTTATGACAAATTTATTGAATTTGCAGGAGCAGGTGCTACTGTTCCGATTACAAGTTTTGGTCATTCTTTATTACACGGAGCGATGGCGCAATCGGAAGAGCACGGATTTATTGGAATTGCAATGGGGATTTTTGAATTAACATCTGCTGGGATTTCATCAGCTATTTTATTTGCATTCATTATTGCACTTATTTTTAAGCCGAAGGGATAAGTGAATGAAAATGGAAAAAAAGCGGGTCATTTTAGTAACAGATGGTGATGAATATGCAAGAAAAGCAGTTGAATATGTTGCTAAAAAAGTGGGGGGACGCTGTATCTCAAAATCACAAGGTAATCCAACAAGATTAACAGGAGAGCAAATTGTGAAGTTTATTTTCCAAACCCCACATGATCCAGTATTTGTAATGTTTGATGATAGTGGTTTTTTGGGTGAAGGACCTGGAGAGCAGGCGTTAATGCATGTGGCAAATCATAAGCACATATCTGTGTTAGGTGTCATTGCTGTTGCTTCCAAAACTCATCAAAATGAGTGGACAAGAGTAGATGTGAGTGTGGATCGATTTGGAGAATTAACAGAGCACGGTGTAGATAAAAGTGGTATTCAAGAGTTGGAAATTGGAAGAATAAATGGTGATACCGTTTACTGTTTAGATGAATTAGATGTTCCTATCATTGTAGGTGTAGGAGATATTGGAAAAATGGCAAGAATGGATCACCCGAAATATGGTTGCCCCATTACAGAAAAAGCAACACAGATTATTTTAGAAAGGAGTGGGTTTTATGGCACAAGAGACGGAGCAAAAGACAAAGATTTATCCAAAGATTAGACAAAATGATGAGTGGTTTAAAAAAAATGCAAGTATGATTACAAGCTTTGATGTTGGTGCAAGAAAATTAATGATTTTAGATCGTGAAGTACATATGTACTACGTAACGGGCCTTTGTGATAGTGCATATATTATTGAGATCGCAAAAGTACTTGTTCAAATTAATGATAATGAAGTAGAAAAAGCGAAGTTAAAAAGCATTGTCGAAAATCGATTGATTCACCAACAAGTCAAACCACTTAAAACACTTGAAGAGGGAATGGATACAGTCTTATCTGGTCTCATTTTTGTGATTATCGATGGAGAAGAAGAAGGATTTGAAGTCGATGTTCGTATGTATCCAGGAAGACAGCCGCAGGAAGCAGACACAGAAAAAGTAATTCGTGGAGCGCGTGATGGATACACGGAAAATATCATTATTAATACAGCTTTAACACGTCGACGCATTCGTGATGGTCGACTACGCTTTGAAATTCATAAAGTAGGTGAACGATCAAAAATGGATGTTGCGATTGGCTACATTGATGGTATCGCAGATCCAGGTCTCGTTGAACTCGTGACAAATGAAATTACCTCTATTAAAATCGATGGTTTACCCATGGCAGATAAATCAGTCGAAGAGTTTATGCTTAAGCAAGGGTTTAACCCTTTTCCGTTAGTCCGATACACAGAACGCCCGGATACGGCGGCAACTCATTTGTTAGAAGGACACGTAATTGTCATTACGGATACTTCACCAAGTGTCATCATTACACCTACAACTTTTTTTCATCATGTTCAGCATGCTGAAGAATATCGTCAAGCACCAGCTGTAGGGACCTTTATTAGATGGGTACGTTTTCTGGGGATTATGGCATCGGTGTTTTTGTTACCACTATGGTTGTTGTTTGTATTAGAACCACAATTATTACCACCGAATCTACAATTTATTGGACCCAATGAACAAACGAATATTCCAACAGTTGTTCAAATCTTTTTAGCGGATATAGGGATTGAATTTCTGAGGATGGCCGCCATTCATACTCCAACACCGTTGGCAACCGCAATGGGTCTTATCGCCGCAGCCTTAATTGGTCAAATCGCCATTGATGTAGGACTTTTTGTTCCTGAAGTGATCTTATATGTAGCAATTGCTGCAATTGGATCGTTTGCAACACCAAGCTATGAATTGGCTATTGCACATAAAATGGTACGATTGGCGTTACTTATTGGTGTCGCTTTATTCCATACGCCAGGTTTTGTGATTGTTGTTACGCTATATATTTTATTTTTAGCGAAAACAAAATCATTAAACACACCTTATTTATGGCCGTTTATTCCATTCAATCCGAAAGCGATGTGGCAGATCTTTATTCGCACATCTGTTCCTGGAGCAACAGCTCGTCCAAGCATTATACATCCGCAAAATAAAGATCGTCAGCCTGCTAAACAATAATGTAAGAATGTGGTTGCAACAGGCTAAGAGTTATGATAGATTTGTTTTAATTAAGTAAAGTGATAAATTATAGACAGTTATCAGCGATGAGCTGCTAGCTGTCTTTTTTACAAGATTAAATAAAGGGAACGAGGTAGGACAATGTTTTTGCATGGAACCAGTAAAGTAAATGACAAAGGACATCTCGAAATCGGTGGAGTGGATACAGTCGATCTAGCGAATGAATTTGGTACACCTTTGTATGTCTATGACGTAGAATTAATTCGTCAACGAGCACGTGAATTTAAAGAAGTATTTGATAAGCAAAACGTGAAAGCACAAGTGGCTTATGCAAGTAAAGCTTTTTCTACAATTGCAATGGTTCAACTTGTTCAGGATGAAGGATTGTCATTAGATGTTGTATCAGGTGGGGAACTATATACAGCGTTAGCAGCAGATTTTCCAGTAGAACGTATTCATTTTCATGGAAATAATAAAAGTCGTCAGGAACTTGAGATGGCAATTGAAGCGAATATTGGCTGTATTGTTGTTGATAACTTTTATGAATTAGACTTATTGAATGAAATTAGTCAACGTTATCAAAAAACAACGCCAATTTTACTACGATTAACACCAGGAATTGAAGCGCACACTCATAATTATATTTTAACAGGTCAAGAAGACTCAAAATTTGGGTTTGATTTACAAAATGGGCAGGCAGACAAAGCGGTTCAACAAGCATTAGCATTTGAAGGGCTTCATTTACTAGGAATTCACTGTCATATTGGTTCTCAAATTTTTGAGACGACGGGTTTTGTCATGGCTACTCAAAAATTATTTACGAAAATGAGTGAGTGGAAGCAACAATTAAATTATACGCCAGAGGTATTAAACCTAGGTGGAGGGTTTGGAATTCGCTATACGAGTGAAGACACACCAATTCCAGTGGGACAATATGTAGAAGTCATTATTGATGAAGTGAAAAAGCAAGTGGTAGAACTAGACGTACCGATGCCAGAAATCTGGATCGAGCCAGGTCGTTCACTAGTTGGAGATGCTGGTACGACTCTTTATTCAATCGGTTCTCGAAAGCATGTTCCAAACATACGTGAATATGTAGCGATTGATGGAGGAATGAATGATAATATTCGTCCAGCTTTATATCAAGCGAAATATGAAGCAGCTCTAGCTAATCGTCTAAACGAAGCTGCTGATGAAGTTGTGTCAATCGCTGGGAAATGCTGTGAATCAGGAGACATGTTGATTTGGGACTTATCATTACCAACTGCACAACCTGGTGACTTATTAGCTGTTTTCTGTACAGGCGCTTACGGATATTCAATGGCCAGTCATTATAATCGTTTAACAAAACCAGCCGTTGTATTTGTAGAAGATGGAGAAGCTCAGTTAGTCGTAAAGCGTGAGACATATGAAGATATTATAAAAAATGATTTACGTTATCAAATCTCAATCAAGAAATAAAAAAGCTGACCTCGGTCAGCTTTTTTTATTAAGCTCCAAAGATAGCTCGAATTGCATCGAGTAAACTTTGAAGGAAATCTTTTAATTTTTGAAGGAATGATTGACCTTCTTCAGATTGCAGATAGGTTGTCACTTTCTCTTTTGTGACGGCTAATTGATCTTTTACTTGATTCCAATCAATATTCATTGATTTTAATTTATTAAAGAAATCAACAAGAGCATCTAATTCTGCATCTGTTAATGTAATTCCAAGTTCTGATGCAATTCGCTCAATTAATGCACGTAAATCTTCTTCTGTTTGTGGCTCGTTTTTCGCGATTTCTTCTTTTACACGAGTCATTAGTTCAGTTGCTTTTTCAGCTCCGACTTTATCACTAAGTTTAGCCGTTTGAACCATTTCTTCGTTTGCTACTTTTTTTACATCTTCTGGAATCACTTGATCCGTTTGAATTTCGTACGCTTTAATAATACCAGTTAAAGCTGCTGTTCCGGATACCGGGACAGGAGAGGTAATTTCAATCTCTGCGTCTTTCACACCAGCAGTCATCAATGCATTAATGTACATATCATCTGTAACCCATTGAATGTTGTTCGTTGATACACTGATACCAGAATCTTTTGCACCTAGTGTGATGCTAGATGATGAGATTGCTTTTGAACCAATTTGAGCCTTTGGAATATAATCCCCTAAATAATCATGTTCTTCTTTATTTGAAACGGTGATAATCTGTGCTTCCTCAGGAGCATTCAAATTATTTAATACAGTTTCTTTTTGCTCAGCTGTTAAATTTTCTCCTAGTGTAATGATGACATCTCCCTCAGCAGCATCTGCTAAACTCTTCATTGGAGAGATAAGAAGAGCGGTCATACTTATTGCGAGAATAATAGATTTAAATTTCAACTTCATTGATGTAACCTCCTTTTACATGGACATCACACGTATTATAGTACAAAATTTCTTTTTAGCATAGGTGAATGTTGTCCATACTTTATTAGACGAATAAGTAAAGGAAAAGTTTCATAAAAAATTGTCACATTGAATTTACTGTGTCATTTATAGTAGAATAAATGAAGTATTTTGTATTTAAGTACATACACTGGAGGGTTAATAAAATGAAAAAAGCAAGCATTTTAATGGAAAATGGCGAAAAGATTTCAATTGAATTATATCAAAACGAAGCACCTGGAACAGTTGAAAACTTCGAAAAATTAGCAAACGAAGGTTTCTATAATGGTTTAACATTCCATCGTGTGATTCCTGGATTTGTATCTCAAGGTGGTTGTCCAACAGGTACAGGTACAGGTGGACCAGGTTACTCAATTAAATGTGAAACAGAAGGTAATCCTCATAAGCATGTTGCAGGTTCTTTATCAATGGCACATGCTGGAAAAGATACAGGAGGTAGTCAGTTCTTTATCGTTCATGAGCCTCAGCCACACTTAAATGGTGTTCACACTGTGTTTGGTCAAGTAACAGAAGGTATGGATACGGTCTTAAAGATGAAAAATGGCGATGTAATGAAAGAAGTTAAAGTTTGGGAAGAATAATGATTTGTTAAAAATGTGAATGCGTTAAGGTTAACACCTATCGTGTTGTTCACATGATAGAAGAGGCCCCTGCCATGGTTATTCAGTAAAGAAGTGAATGAAATGGACGGGGCCTTTCATGAAATATTCATCTTAAATCGGCAAGGATACCCCTACTTCAATCGTGTGAAGGGCGTAGCCCAACGATAAGTGGGGGAGGAATTGCCGTCAGATACGGTATGGTACACTTGAAATCGTAAGATTTTGTACCATATCAAGTATCTGAAACTTCCACCTTGTCCCTCCTTTCTCTATTTCAATTATTTAACTTTCACTAAAAGTTTGATATAATATAGT
>NZ_QFRU01000001.1 GCF_003184905.1 Bacillus sp. CGMCC 1.16541 | reverse complement strand
TAAATCCGAAAAAGTATTAAACTGAAAATTCAAACTATATTTATGCAACGCTAGTGATTTTTGACAAATAATTATTAACAGATTGTAATGTGGAAATCCGACATTAATGGTCTATTTTATAGTATAATAATCGACATATTTATATGGGAGTTTTGTCTTATGAAGAAATATATCCTTACTGGTGCACTTGTAACATGTATGCTTACTGCATGCTCTGAAAGCTCATTGCCAGAGTTAGATGTATACGAGTCATTTGAAGAAATAGTTGCTGAAGAAAAGGCGTTTTCAAGTCAACAAGAACCTTTAACGGAGTTGGAGAAAAAAGAAAAAGAGCTGTACGATGAAATGATTTCACTTGGAATGAAGGAGCAGGAACAAGTGAAAAAAGTGGCTAGTCGAGCATCAAAAGTGGTAAGTGAACGCGAAAAACGAATTGAAAAAGAGAAAAAGAGTATTGATAAATCTTATTATAAGTCTCTTGAGTTAGAAGCCGAAATTAAGAAAATCGAAGATCAACAAGTAAAAAAAGAAGCAAGAAAGCTTATCATTTTGATGAATGAACGTTATGTAGCATATGAAAACTTGTATATGTTTTATAAAGAAGGAATTGAGTTAGACAAAGAACTTTATGCGTTGTTTCAAAATGAAGGCGTAACATTAGATGAACTAGAAGGACAAATCACGGAAATAAACAATACGTATGAAAAGATTATAAATGCGAACGAAGAGTTTAATCGTAAAACACAAGAGTACAATGAGAAAAAGCAACAATTTTATAAAAAGGTGAATAACCGTAATACAAATTAAAAGTATGACTTTTTTAGAAGGCGATACATAACCATCTTCGGGATAAGGTGTATGTGTCGGTTTCTTTTTTTTATTTTTAAAAGCTTAACGACTGGTGAGTTCTCAACTAGGTCTAGGAAAGTTATGTGTAAGAAAATAGCGCTTTCTTTTAAAACGTACAATGAAGCAGTCTGTTAACGTGTCAAAACTGTCTCTGTCATGCACGATTAAAACCTTCATTTTCATTTATTATAAAACATATAGTACAGATTGTTGTTGTGTAATAGTACAGAATGTCATTTTCCCAATATTTGAAAGTTGGTGAAAAACGGTTAATTTTATTGATGTAAATGGATTGACGAACCATTTTGTTATATTGTAAACTAGTCGATGTGATAGATATTGTATTAATAATTTTTCTGAAATAATTAATACAGTTTAGTGGATGAATGTATCCACATGAACTTTCCTTTTACTTAAATGTTTTCTTGGGATTCGTCAGGGAATACATATAGGTGTAGAAAAATAACGAATTCACTTGATGTTAGTCGACAAAAAATGACTTTTCCGTGTTCGTTTTGGACATTCTAACATTGTATGTTTTTGTGTGACTAACAAAATGAATAATAATGGTTAAACGAAAGGAAGAGGTGACTTAGATGGCTGCTAAAACAAAAAAAGCTATTATCGATGTATCAAAGCAACTAGATAAAGTTGCAGCGCATTACACAACGTTCCAAGTTCTTAACGAAGAGGGCGAACTTGTAGACAAATCATTTATGCCTGACCTAACTGATGATCAATTAAAAGATTTAATGACACGTATGGTTTACACTCGTATTCTGGACCAACGTTCAATTTCTTTAAACCGTCAAGGTCGTTTAGGATTCTATGCACCAACTGCTGGACAAGAAGCATCTCAAATTGCTTCTCAATTCGCATTAGAAAAAGAAGACTTTATTTTACCAGCATACCGCGATGTGCCTCAGTTAATTTGGCACGGTCTTCCATTATACCAAGCATTCTTGTTCTCTCGTGGACATTTCCACGGTAACCAAATGCCTGAAGACTTAAATGCTTTATCTCCACAAATTATTATCGGTGCACAATACATCCAAGCTGCGGGTGTAGCACTAGGTCTTAAAAAGCGTGGTAAAAAAGCTGTTGCGATTACGTATACTGGTGACGGTGGAGCATCTCAAGGTGACTTTTACGAAGGTATTAACTTCGCAGGTGCATTCAAAGCTCCAGCAATCTTTGTTGTTCAAAACAACCGTTTCGCAATCTCTACACCAGTTGAAAAGCAATCTGCAGCGAAAACAATCGCTCAAAAAGCAGCAGCTGCTGGTATCCCAGGTGTACAAGTAGATGGAATGGATCCATTAGCTGTATACGTAGCGGTTCGTGAAGCTCGTGACCGTGCTGTAAACGGTGAAGGTCCAACATTAGTTGAAACATTAACATACCGTTATGGTCCACATACAATGGCTGGTGACGATCCAACTCGCTACCGTTCTACAGAGCTTGATAACGAGTGGGAAAAGAAAGATCCAATCGTTCGCTTCCGTAAGTTCTTAGAAGCAAAAGGTCTATGGAACGAAGAAGAAGAAAACAAAGTAATCGAGCAAGCTAAAGAAGATATTAAAGAAGCAATCAAAAAGGCAGACGACTATCCAAAACAAAAAGTAACAGATTTAATGGATATCATGTACGAAGAAGACATGCCTTTCAACTTAAAAGAGCAATATGAAATCTACAAAGAGAAGGAGTCGAAGTAAGCCATGGCGCAAATGACAATGATTCAAGCGATTACTGATGCGTTACGCACAGAATTAAAAAACGACGAAAACGTATTAGTTTTTGGTGAAGACGTTGGCGTAAACGGCGGGGTATTCCGTGCGACTGAAGGCCTTCAACAAGAATTTGGTGAAGATCGCGTATTTGATACACCTCTAGCTGAGTCTGGTATTGGTGGTCTTGCAGTAGGTCTTTCTACTCAAGGTTTCCGTCCAGTTCCTGAAATCCAATTCTTCGGTTTCGTTTATGAAGTAATCGATTCAATTTCTGGCCAAGCAGCTCGTATGCGTTACCGTTCTGGTGGACGTTGGACAGCTCCAATTACGTTCCGCTCTCCATTCGGTGGTGGTGTACATACACCAGAGCTTCACGCAGACAGCTTAGAAGGTTTAATGACTTCTCAACCTGGTTTAAAAGTAGTTATTCCTTCAACACCTTATGATGCAAAAGGTTTATTAATTTCATCAATTCGTGACAATGACCCGGTTATTTTCTTAGAGCATATGAAACTTTACCGTTCATTCCGTCAAGAAGTACCTGAAGAGGAGTACACAATTGAAATTGGTAAAGCAGATGTAAAACGTGAAGGTACAGATCTTACAATCATCTCTTACGGTGCAATGGTTCATGCATCATTAAAAGCTGCTGAAGAGCTTGAAAAAGAAGGTCACTCTGTAGAGGTTGTTGACTTACGTACGGTTCAACCTTTAGATATTGAAACAATCATTGCTTCAGTTGAAAAAACTGGTCGCGTAATTGTTGTTCAAGAAGCTCAAAAACAAGCTGGTATTGCAGCAAACGTTGTGGCTGAAATTAACGATCGTGCAATCTTAAGTCTAGAGGCACCAGTATTACGTGTAGCAGCACCAGATACTGTATATCCGTTCTCACAAGCTGAAGGTGTTTGGTTACCAAACCATAACGATATCGTTCAAACAGCTAAAAAAGTTCTTGAATTTTAATTAATGTGAAAACAAGTGTAGAAGAAGTCAGCCTTAGTGCTGGTTTCTTTTACACATTTACTTGTTAAATAGATGGTAAATGTCAGAATGTACTTAACATAGGAGGGTGAACACACATGTCATTTGAATTTAAACTTCCAGATATCGGTGAAGGTATCCATGAAGGTGAAATCGTAAAGTGGTTCGTAAAACCTGGAGATGAAATTAATGAAGACGACGTACTTGCAGAAGTACAAAACGATAAAGCTGTAGTAGAAATTCCTTCTCCTGTTAAAGGTAAAGTATTAGAGCTTAAAGTTGACGAAGGTACAGTTGCAACAGTTGGACAAGTTATCGTAACGTTCGATGCACCTGGCTATGAAAACTTAAAGTTCAAAGGTGACGATCATGACGATGCACCAGCAAAAGAAGAAAAGACAGAAGCTCAAGTACAAGCAACGGCTGAAGCTGGTCAAGATGTGAAAAAAGAAGAAGCTCCTGAAGTAAAAGCTGAAGAGACAGGCGCTGGTGCTCAAGCACAAGTAGAAGTTGACCCTAACCGTAAAGTAGTAGCAATGCCATCAGTGCGTAAATATGCACGCGAAAAAGGCGTAGATATTAAAGCTGTTCCTGGTTCAGGTAAAAACGGTCGTATCACAAAAGAAGACATCGAAAGCTTCTTAGCTGGTGGTTCGAAAGTTGCTGAAACAACAGACGCTGCTGCTCCTGCTCAAGAAGAAGCAAAAGCTGAAGAAACAAAAGCTGCTGCTCAAACAGTAGTTCCAGAAGGTGACTTCCCAGAAACTCGTGAGAAAATGAGTGGAATTCGTCGCGCAATTGCAAAAGCTATGGTAAACTCTAAGCATACAGCTCCACACGTTACGTTAATGGACGAAGTGGATGTAACAAAACTTGTTGCACATCGTAAGAAGTTCAAAGAGGTTGCAGCTGAGCAAGGAATCAAGTTAACGTTCTTACCTTATGTAGTAAAAGCTTTAACATCTGCGCTTAAGAAATATCCAGCACTTAATACATCTATCGACGATGCAACTGATGAAGTAATTCAAAAGCATTACTATAACATCGGTATCGCTGCTGACACAGACAAAGGTTTACTTGTGCCAGTTGTTAAGCATGCTGATCGCAAATCTGTATTTGCTATTTCTGATCAAATTAATGATCTTGCTACAAAAGCACGTGAAGGTCGTTTAGCTCCAGCTGAAATGAAAGGTGCATCTTGCACAATTACAAATATCGGTTCTGCTGGTGGACAATGGTTCACTCCAGTAATCAACCACCCAGAAGTTGCAATTCTAGGTATCGGTCGCATCGCAGAAAAACCTGTTGTACGTGACGGTGAAATTGTAATTGCTCCAGTATTAGCACTTTCTCTAAGCTTTGACCACCGTATTATTGATGGTGCAACAGCTCAAAACGCTCTAAACCAAATCAAGCGTTTACTGAATGATCCAGAATTATTATTAATGGAGGCGTAATAAATGGTAGTAGGAGATTTCGCAATCGAAACTGATACGCTAGTCATCGGTGCTGGTCCTGGCGGATATGTTGCAGCAATCCGTGCAGCACAATTAGGTCAAAAAGTAACAATCGTTGAAAAAGGTACCCTTGGTGGGGTTTGCTTAAACGTTGGTTGTATTCCTTCAAAAGCATTAATCGCTGCTGGTCACCGTTTTGAGAATGCGAAGCATTCTGAAGACATGGGGATTAAAGCTGAGAATGTAACAGTTGACTTTACAAAAGTTCAAGAGTTCAAAAACGGCGTAGTGAAAAAGCTTACTGGTGGTGTTGAAGGGTTACTTAAAGGTAACAAAGTAGATATCATTCAAGGTGAAGCTTACTTCGTTGACAATGAAACTGTACGTGTAATGGATGAAAATTCTGCACAAACATATAAATTTAAAAATGCAATCATTGCAACTGGTTCTCGCCCAATCGAGATTCCAGGATTCAAGTTCTCTAAACGAGTTCTTGATTCAACGGGTGCACTTGCATTACAAGAAGTACCTAAGAAGTTAGTTGTTATCGGTGGCGGTTATATCGGTACTGAACTTGGTACAGCTTACGCAAACTTTGGTACAGAAGTAACATTTGTAGAAGCTGCTGACGAGATTTTAGCTGGTTTTGAAAAACAAATGAGTTCTCTTGTAAAGCGTAACCTGAAGAAAAAAGGTAACGTTGAAATTCACACAAAAGCAATGGCTAAAGGTGTGGAAGAGACTGAAGATGGCGTAAAAGTAACATTCGAAGTAAAAGGCGAAACTCAAACAGTTGAAGCTGATTACGTACTAGTTACTGTAGGTCGTCGTCCAAACACAGATGAGCTTGGTTTAGAGCAAGTTGGTGTGAAGATGACTGATCGTGGTATCATCGAAATCGACAAGCAATGCCGTACATCAGTAAGCAACATCTATGCAATTGGTGACATCGTTTCTGGACCACCACTTGCACATAAAGCTTCTTACGAAGGTAAAATCGCAGCTGAAGCAATCGCTGGCGAACCTGCTGAAATCGACTACTTAGGTATTCCAGCAGTTGTATTCTCTGAGCCTGAGCTTGCATCTGTAGGTTATACTGAAGCACAAGCAAAAGAAGAAGGCTTAGAAGTGAACGCTGCTAAGTTCCCATTTGCTGCAAACGGACGTGCTCTTGCACTTAACGCTGCGGAAGGATTCTTAAAGCTTGTAACTCGTAAAGAAGACGGAGTAGTTGTTGGTGCTCAAATCGCAGGTCCAAGCGCATCTGATATGATTGCTGAACTTGGTCTTGCAATTGAAGCTGGTATGACAGCTGAAGACATCGCATTAACTATTCACGCTCACCCAACATTAGGTGAAATTACAATGGAAGCTGCTGAAGTTGCAATTGGTAGCCCAATTCATATCGTGAAGTAATTAATAATAGAAACAGGGACTGAGCCAAGAAGGGAAAGAACACCCTTATTTAGCTCAACCTATAAACACCCTTGCCAACAAAATCCATTTATATAATGGATAGACAGGCAAGGGTGTTTTGCATGTGTATGTTTTTTAGCTTTAGCTACTTCTGTTTCAACTTTTTGTGGTATAAGAAAAGTACATGAATCGTACATATGAATAATGACCACTTTCTGTAACCCTTCATCATGAGCAAAGCGTAAAAATAAGAGTGATAGAAGGGAAAGACGAGTAATGATTAAAATAACGGTTTGGTGTATACAACTTATCATTTGGAGTGGATACACCGTTATCGAAATGATTTCAAATCGCGATCAGCTTTTAGCTAAAGTTATTTTGTTTTTTGTTTTTGCGTATTTAGCGTACTTAGTGGCAGAGACGACTTTAAAAAAGAAAAAGAGTGCTTTTTCTACTACTTTAATGACATTTACAACATTTTTCATCTGCCAACGTCTCGCATGGCTGTTAATTGAAATAAGTAGCAGGATTTAATGAGAAAATGCTGTGAACAGAAAGTCGGTAGCAATCGTTGGATTGCTACCGACTTTCTGTTTTATAAAATGTTCATTCATTGCGCTCTATTTTAAATGAAAATAATTTCATAATTAAGTAGCCAATTGCTAAAAAGAGAATAAAGCAACTTGCTAGTGATAGAAGAAAAGGGACCACTGAAAAAGTAGTATCCTCATTAAAATAGTGATTAAATGTAACAGCTATTGGTGTCGAAGAAGAAGCAAAAGGTGTTTCGGTTTGTTGAAAAACAAATGGGAATGGCACGCCAAAGGCTACCTTTTCTCCTGTAATCACTTCATCTACATATGTATCAAAGATGAAGGGAGTAAACAATGTGCAAGCAAAACTAATGATAAAAATGAATAGATAGCTTCTAATTTTCATCTTTTCCTCCTCAATTTCTTCTTTCATTGTACCATATTTGTTCGATTAAGTTGAGAGTGAGAAGGCTATACTGATACCAAATTAAATACTTGGCATCACTCTAGTTTTTACTACTTTTAAAGGGTGAAAGTATAGCCTGTAACAGAAAGGAAAAGGTCATTGAATCGTTATCTTGCAGCAGTTATGCTCTGTCTTTGTATCGCTACTGTTAGTATGTCTATAAGAAATAATCAATCCAACGAAGATGGTATCGTTCGTATCGAGTATATAAACGATAAGCCATATGTTGATGCACAGCAACTTTCTTTACTAGGAAGTGATTATCGATTTGATAAGCTTGATAAACAACTACAAATCCAAATTGAAGAAGCTACGTATCTATTTATTGAACAAGTCCCAGTTGTACAAAAAAATGGTTCGTATATTGCGATAGAAAAAGACGATTTTGTTATAAAAGACAATATTCCTTTTTTGTCTACTCCTTTTTTGAAAAATGAACTCTCTAGTATTATTCGAGTTGAAGCTCACGCTGTACGAATGAAGCAAGAAGTTACACAATTGCCACCTCATACAGTGGAAGTCACCACAACTAATCAATATAGTTTTGAAGAAGTAAGAGAATATTTTCAATCATTAACATCTCCTTTAAAAGGCGCACATGCTGATACATTTGCTTCTCACATACCTGGTGCTCCCCGAACGTATCGTTATGGATATCATGAAGGGTTAGATTGGTACACGTATTCAGCAGGCATGATCATTAATCAGCAAACCCCTGTGTATGCCATGGGAGAAGGTAAAGTGGTTCGAATTGATCACGATTATAAAGGCTATTCTTCAATTGATGAGAGAGAAGAAGATCTACAGCTATGTCAAACAGTAAACAAAACACCAGCGTATATCCTTGATAAGTTAAGAGGTCGACAAGTATGGATTGAGTATGACAATGGAGTTCAAGCGAGATTTGCACATTTAAGTAACGTATCGCCTAACTTACATGTAGGTGACTTGGTGGATGAACATACGTTTGTTGGATTTGTAGGTAATTCTGGAACAAGTGGAGAAGTACAAAAAGATCAATCTGAATTACATTTACATGTTGATCTACTAATAAGAGGGACATTATTCTGGGAAGGATTAGAATCACAAGAAGTTAAACAGATTATTAAAGAAACATTCTAGCTCCAAAGTTTAAAGCAAGAGAATTTTATCTGTTTAATTGTATAAGACGTTGTTTTTCATTATTTCTTCAAAGGTAGAGTTGTCAGTCAGATTGCACCGATTGTTAACGAGCTTTAAGTTTTAAAAACACAGTCTTTTTTAGAAGTGGAGTGATGAATAATCACTTCTATTTTTTGTTTTGCTTTTTCTGAAAATGAATTTTAGAAAAGTTAATGTGACATACTAATTAGTTGTTGACAAAACAAATGTGACATAATATTATAATATCAAGAAGATTAAAACGCTTACAAAATACTTCTTTTTCAGTCAAAAGCGTCATATAGTTTCATAAACATAAGCAAAGGGGAGTTTAAATATGGGAACAATTATTTGTCAAGCATGTAACAGTACGATTGGTCATTTCGAAGATGAAAAGGTGTCAAGACTATATGGGAAATGTGACTGTGAAGATTGTAAAGTAATGGATGAAGATTTAGATTAATCGGTAAAAGGGATGGGAGGCATGTAGCTGAGGGGCTACATGCTTTTTTGTGAGGAAGTGAGAGGCAATCATTTTTGGAGGCGCTCTTTTAATTAACGATGCGTAAAAAAATGACTGCATATTATCTACTTGCTTGTAGTAACATGCAGTCATTTTTTATTTGATCGCTTTGTGTTCTTTTATAACCCGAAGTGTTTTTAACTCGAAGTCTTCTGGCCCTTGAACAGGTAAACCAGCTTCTAAGTTTGTTTTGATGTAATTTAAATTTTCGTCGGTAATAATTTCACCAGGAATAAAGATTGGAATACCAGGTGGATACACCATAATAAATTCAGCAATAATGCGGCCTGCAGATTCATCAAACGGTACAATCTCTGTTTCTGCATAAAAAGCATCGCGAGGTGTAACCGCAAGAACTGGAATATTTGGAAGTAATACAGGAACTTCAATCGAATCTTCTTGTTGAGACAGGTGGTAAAATTCAGTAGACAGTTCTTTTAACGCTGTCAGTAACTTCTCAATATCTTTAGCTCGATCTCCAGGTGTAATAATACAAAGGATGTTATATAAATCTGACATTTCAACTTCAATGTTGTATTTTTCACGTAGCCACTTTTCCACATCGTATCCTGTAATGCCTAAATCGGACACAGAGATAATTAGCTTTGTTGGATCAAAGTCATAGGTAGCTTTTGTTCCAAGAATTTCACGCCCTATACATTGCAAGTGAGCAATGTTATTGATTTCTGTGCGAGCATATTCCGCTAAATGAATGGCTTCATCAATTAACTGCTTCCCTTCTGTTGCTAGACGTTTTCGTGCCACATCTAATGAAGCTAATAATAAATAAGAAGTTGAAGTTGTTGTTAACATGCTTAAAATAGACTGAACACGTTTTGGTGAAACAAGTCCTTCTCGTACGTTTAGAATGGAGCTTTGAGTCATTGATCCACCCAATTTATGAACGCTTGTTGCAGCCATATCTGCACCAGCTTGCATAGCAGATAACGGCAAAGAGTCATGAAAGTGAATATGAACACCATGCGCTTCGTCTACTAAAACAGGCACATCATAAGAATGAGCAATTTCAACAATTCTTCGTAAATCACCGGCAATCCCAAAGTAAGTTGGGTTAATCACAAGTAATCCTTTCGCATCAGGGTGTTGTTCTAATGCTTTTTGAACAGAGTCTGTTGTGATTCCATGTGAAATACCTAGTTTTGGATCAATTTCCGGATGAATAAAAATAGGTGTTGCACCTGAAAATACAATGGCACTCATAACAGATTTATGAACATTACGCGGAACAATAATTTTGTCTCCAGGTCCACAAACAGACATTACCATTGTCATAATAGCCCCACTTGTACCTTGAACGGAGAAAAATGTGTGATCTGCTCCAAAAGCATTTGCAGCTAAATCTTGCGCTTCTTTAATAATACCTTTTGGCTGATGGAGGTCATCTAATGGACCGATATTAATTAAATCGATGGAAAGGGCATTTTCACCGATGAACTCACGAAATTTAGGGTCCATACCTGTTCCTTTTTTATGGCCAGGAATATGGAACTGAGTTGGATTATTTTTAGCATGTTCGACTAGTTTTGTGAATAATGGGTTAGCAAATTGATCTGACAATTTTGTTATACACCTCTTTACTAAATTAATGGTCATTATGTCATTTTTATCACGACTTAGTTCGTGATAAAAAGTCTTTTTGTTTTTAATAGGTAACTTCCACGTTTCATGAAAACATAAAACAAGTGAATTATAGCACTTCTCATATGTTTTGCATAGAAATTTTTCGTTGAAAAGAAAGGATAATTTCTTATGTATCAAGAAGAGAAACAGAAAAAGGAGGAATGAATATGAAGTGGAATACACGTATTACAAACTTATTGAAGATCGATTATCCAATCATCCAAGGCGGACTCGCTTATTTAGCTTATGCCGATTTAGCTGCTGCGGTTTCAAATGCTGGAGGATTAGGCCAAATTACTGCGATGTCTTTACCTTCTCCAGAAGCTTTAAGGCAGGAAATCCAAAAGGTACGCCAAAACACCTTTAAGCCATTTGGTGTTAATTTTGCAATTGGACAGCATGGAAGACCATTCGAACATATGCTTGAAGTGGCGATTGAAGAGAACGTACCTGTTGTAACAATGACTGGTGGAAATCCAGCTCCCATTTTTGAACAATTAAAAGGTGTAGATGTAAAAAAACTTGTTCTCGTTGCTGCGAGAAGACAAGCTGAAAAAGCAGAAGAACTAGGTGCTGATGCTGTCATGGTTGTCGGACAAGAAGGTGGTGGGCATCTTGGGAAAAATGATACAGGTACATTTGTGTTAATTCCTCAAGTCGTTGATGCTGTATCTATCCCTGTAATTGCATCAGGGGGTATTGGAGATGGAAGAGGATTAATGGCCGCCTTAAGTTTAGGAGCAGAAGGGATTGAGATGGGGACAAGGTTTATTGCAACAAAAGAATGTGTTCACGCTCATGAGTCTTATAAACAAGCACTTGTCAATGGAAGTGAGTATGATACAGTAGTAATTAAACGCACGTTAGGAGCGCCAGCGAGAGCCATTGCCAATTCATTTACAGACCAAATTTTAGCGCTAGAGTCCAATCATGCGACATATGAAGACTTAAAACAATACATAAGTGGACAAGCGAATCGTAATTATATCTATGACGGAAATCAAGAAGAAGGATTTGCATGGGCTGGACAAGTAATGGGGATGATTAAAGATGTACCAACAGTCGATGAATTATTCAAACGAATGATTCAAGAATCAGAACGGATTGCAGGGCGCTGGACATCGCTTGCAACACGTGCGTAGAAGTTATGAAGTATTGGAGTGAGTAATATGGAATATCAATATCCAATCTCAATTGACTGGAGTACAGATGAGATTATTGATGTAGTAAAATTTTTTGAATCGATTGAAAAAGCTTACGAAAAGGGAATTGAACGAGATCAACTAATGGAAGTGTATCGTCGGTTTAAAGAAATTGTCCCTAGTAAAGCGGAAGAAAAGACGATGTGCAATGACTTTGAGGATCAAAGTGGCTATTCTTCATACCGGACAATTAAAAAAGCAAAAGAGTCGGCTTCTGGTGAAATAATAAAGATGCGATGAAAGAGTAAAGAGGAGATTGTCAAGCTTTTGACAATCTCCTCTTTTTTATTGTTGTTTCGCCATTTCATATAATGGTTGTAAAGTACGAAACGTTTTATCAATGGTTTTAAGCCAATCCTCGCTGGTCATGGATACGGCTTGGGCTTGTGGAATCGTTATGCCACAAAGTATTTCTGCTTTTTTAATCGTTTGGAGTCGATTAAATAATTGAAATAAGCCATCTGTTTGAAGATTTTCCGTTGTTAATGTATCCGGTTTTGTGTGATCTGTTGACCAAACAAAGTGAGAAGGAATAAGTTCCTGGACCTTCTTTATTTCTTTTTGCAATACTTGTCCAAATCCTTCTTTAATAGGTGACTCATAAATGACTGCAAACCAAATAAATACATGAGATTCCCACAAGCCAATTTGAAAATGTGGGAGTTTTTTATATCCTCTTTTACTGTTAGCAAACGCAACCCATGTGTCTTTTGGTGGATTCACAGTGCGTCTTGCGTGCTTTGCGATATGTACATGCATTTCATCTCCGCATAAAGCAGATAAAGTAGGGGCAAAGTGATAGCCTAATGTTTCAAACTTTGGGCGAATTTGAGCCTTAATTGCTTCCATTCGTGCATCTAGACCCTCGATTTGAAATACATTAAAATCTTCTTCTTGAAATCCAGAAAACGTCATGTTGAACCTCCGATAAGAATGTATTCATGGACAAAGTGTACCATAGTGGTTCATCGCATTGCACGTATTCAACTCTTGAAATAAGGCGAGAATGTAATAAGTGCTACTTACATCATCAAATATATTTTTTCTAGGTAATCACACAATTTAGTTGCATGAATTTGGTTTTCTACATAGAATATATCAATAAAAATATCTGAAAATTTAGTCTTTTTAAAATGTAAGTTCTCATTTGGGTGAAAAAGTGAAAGAGGGGTGTTTTAATTATGAAGCAAGTGGTAAACATGTATAAAAAGGCTGACGGTCACAAAAGGCTTGCTGTATTACGCTTGGAAGTGGACTATGAATTAGCAACTCTCTATGATGCGATGGTTGAAAAAAACGAAGAGAAGAAAACAGTTTGTAAACAAAAACTTGAAACTTTACGCCAGGAAATGATAAGACTACAAAATGTATAGTGTGCTATACGAACCTTTTTTTACAGGTTCGTTTTTTCTGTGATAAGGGTGGTTACTTGATTTATTGTACGGATTTTTTTAAGCTTAAACTACATACATATGCACGAGGGGGCTTTAATGATGGAATATAGTTGGGAGAAAATTGATACGTATGCAAAAGATTGGGTAAAAGAAGCTGGAAAGAAAATCAAAGAATCTTTTAGCAAAGAGCTACTAATTCAGTCTAAATCAAATCCAAACGATCTTGTGACAAATATGGATAAAGAAGTAGAGCAATTTTTAATCGGAAAAATTAATGAAGTATTTCCTGATCATCGTATTTTAGGGGAAGAAGGATACGGAGAAAACATAGAATCAACAGAAGGTATCATCTGGGTAATTGATCCAATTGATGGGACCATGAATTTTGTTCATCAGCAACGTAACTTTGCCATTTCAGTCGGTATTTTTGAAGATGGAGTGGGTCAAGTTGGCCTAATCTATGATGTTGTGCACGATGAAATGTATCATGCACGCAAAGGACAAGGTGCGTATATGAATGATACACGTTTGCCAAAGTTAGAGCCAGTTCCAATTGAAGAAGCTGTCGTTGGACTTAATGCAACATGGGTGACAGCAAATAAACGAATTAATCCAACTGTGTTAGCTCCGCTTGTTCGTCGAGTTAGAGGAACACGCTCATACGGTTCAGCGGCTGTGGAACTTGCATACGTTGCTGCAGGTCGACTAGATGCCTATATTACAATGCGCTTAGCACCATGGGACTTTGCAGCAGGAATGATTCTTGTAGATGAAGTAGGTGGTACTGTGACGAGCTTGGATGGAAAGCCACTTTCTATTTTAGAAAATAGTAGTGTGTTTATTGGGAACGCCACGCTTCATGAACAAGTACAAAATGAGTATATTAAAGATAAGTTATGAGCTAGTACGTAAAATAACCATGATGCTAAAAACTGCGCCTCATCAAGAATATTCTTGATGAGGCGCAGTTTTTTATGTAAAAAACGCTTATAGTTCTCCTCGCTCACGCATTTTCTTTTTTGTAACAAATCCAAACCCCATTACAGCAACAAGAGCTACAATGGCTCCTAGTACGCCTAAAACGCTACCTTCGCCAACGAAAATCCCTATTGCCATAATTGAAACAGTTGCTACTATAGCGTAAAACACAAAAATCCATTTAATGTTTTTCACCTTATAATCCTCCCATCTTATATCTTGTTGTCTAAATGATTACATGTTCAAGATAAAAACTGTCTTCTTAGAAAAGACTAAATAAAAGCTCATTTAGAGATAAAGGTTTTCTATAAATGAAGAAACCATTCTTCTTAACTTATAGTGTACAACAAAATCATTTTGTAATTCTACACTATTCTATAGTATTCTATGGTGAGTGTGATATAATAGCTTAGTTATTACAAGCATAGGAGTGAAATGCGTGAACATTCGTAAAGATTTACGTAATATTGCGATTATTGCCCATGTAGACCATGGGAAAACAACATTAGTAGATAAAATGTTACATCAGTCAGGTACATTCCGCACAAACGAACAAGTTGATGAGCGTGCGATGGATTCAAACGACCTTGAGCGTGAGCGTGGAATTACAATTTTAGCGAAAAATACAGCTATTAATTATAAAGATACACGTATTAACATCATGGATACACCAGGACATGCTGACTTCGGTGGAGAAGTAGAGCGTATCATGAAAATGGTAGACGGTGTATTATTAGTCGTTGATGCATACGAAGGTTGTATGCCACAAACACGCTTTGTGTTGAAAAAAGCATTAGAGCAAAACTTAACACCGATTGTCGTTGTAAATAAAATTGATCGTGACTTTGCTCGTCCAGAAGAAGTAGTAGATGAAGTAATTGATTTATTCATTGAGCTTGGCGCAAGTGAAGAACAAATCGAATTCCCAGTTGTATATGCTTCAGCTATTAACGGTACAGCAAGTACAGACCCATCTAAACAAGATGAAAACATGGAAGCATTGTTCGATGCAATTGTTGAACATATTCCAGCACCAGTGGACAATAGCGAAGAGCCTCTTCAGTTTCAAGTAGCGATGCTTGATTACAATGACTATGTAGGTCGTATTGGAGTAGGTCGTGTATTCCGTGGGACAATGAAAGTTGGTCAACAAGTAGCATTAATGAAGCTTGATGGCAGTGTCAAACAATTCCGTGTAACAAAAATGTTCGGTTTCTTAGGATTAAAACGTGTAGAAATTGAAGAAGCCAAAGCAGGAGACTTAATTGCCGTTTCAGGAATGGAAGACATTAACGTAGGTGAGACAGTATGTCCAGTTGAACATCAAGATGCATTACCAATCTTACGTATTGATGAACCAACATTACAGATGACATTCCTTGTGAACAACAGCCCATTTGCAGGACGCGAGGGTAAATATGTCACATCACGTAAAATTGAAGAGCGCTTAATGTCCGAACTTCAAACAGATGTAAGTTTACGCGTTGAAAATACAGATTCTCCAGACGTTTGGGTCGTATCAGGACGTGGAGAGCTTCATTTATCAATTTTAATTGAAAATATGCGTCGAGAAGGCTACGAGATTCAAGTATCAAAGCCAGAAGTTATCGTAAGAGAAATCGATGGTGTTCGTTGTGAACCAGTAGAACGTGTACAAATTGATATTCCTGAAGAGCATACAGGTTCAATTATGGAGTCCATGGGTGCGCGTAAAGGTGAAATGATTGACATGATCAACAATGGTAGCGGACAAGTTCGTCTTATCTTTATGGTACCAGCCCGTGGTTTAATCGGTTACACAACAGAATTCTTATCGTTAACACGAGGATTCGGAATCATTAACCATTCATTCGACAGCTATCAACCAATGCAACCAGGTCAAGTTGGAGGACGTCGCCAAGGGGTTCTTGTATCAATGGAAACTGGTAAATCATCTGCTTACGGTATTATGGGAGTTGAAGATCGTGGTACGATTTTCATTGAACCAGGTACAGAAGTTTATGAAGGTATGATTGTTGGAGAGCATACACGTGAAAATGATTTAGTTGTAAACGTATGTAAAATGAAGCAAATGACAAACATGCGTTCAGCTAACAAAGATCAAACAACAAGTATGAAAAAGCCTCGTCTTATGTCATTAGAGCAATCTCTTGAGTACTTAAATGAAGATGAGTACTGTGAAATCACACCTGAATCGATTCGTTTACGTAAAAAGATTTTAGATAAAAACGAACGTGAAAAAGTTGCGAAGAAAAAGAAGTACGCTGAAATGGAAAAATAAGATCAACAAGGGTGAGGGGGAGAAACAATGGAGATCGATGTGAAAGAACACCTTTCGTTTTTCGCCGCTTTGTTTAAAGTGGACGAAAATCCTGAAGTGAATATGTGGTTTCTATATTTCACGATCTTTGCACTCTCTGTGGTTGTGTACAAGCTAGGATTTGCAAGGAAATTACCGGTGTTAAAGTCGGTTGTTATTTATACATTTCTTGCATTAGGCTGTACGATTTTAACATTCTTAGGCATTTTTCTGCCGGTTACAGAAGGATTAGTTGTAGCTGCTCTCGTATTAATTGTTTATAAAGTTCGCTTACATCAATCGAAAAAACAGGAGACAAATGCGAACTTACCACAATAAGGGAGTTGTTTGCATGAAGTCGGTTCAAGACGCTTTATATAATTGGTTATCCATCAAAATTGTAGCAGATGCTCGTCCTGATGATTTTTCTGCTCAAGAAACCTTTACGTTCTTTCAACAAATGCTTGATCAGGATTTTGCACTTAAAGATGTCAGAGTGAAAAAAGATGAAGTAGCCTATGTGGTTTCATATAAAATGGATGGTAAAGAAGAAACAAAGCGTTTTCCTGTTGAACTTGTTGAATGTATGTATGAACAAATTAAGCAAGAACCGGAAAAGTTTCAAAACTATTCTAACCTATAAAAAAGAGGCTGACTCAAAAGGTTGAATAAATTCGATCTGAGAGTCGCCTCTTTTACTTTTCATCCAGTTTCTAGGTTTTGGTTTGATGGATTTATAAGGGAAAGAGGGATATTCCTTCCCTTCATTACCCTAATTTTTGTTCGCTTTCTTTGTTGGCTGCCCACTTCAGTAAATTGTGTGCAGCGCAAATAAGACCCCAATCCGTGGTATTTTTGGATAGGCCTCTTAACCCAAATCTCTTAAACGCTCGATTGTGCTTAATCTGTCCAAACACAGGCTCTACATCTATTTTTCGCTGCCTGTATCTTTTGCTTCCTTCTTCCGTGGCCAAGCGTTCACGAACTTCTTTTCGTTGTTGGTGGTTTCTCACTGAGACCTGTACGATTTTTGTATCTTTGTCTTTGGCACAGGTTGTTTGGAACGGAAATCAACGGACTAATTTTAGAAGCTAACCTAAAAAGAGGGTGCCCAAAAGTTTATACCTTTTGGGACACCCTCTTTTTTTGTATGAAGCGATATGAAGCCGCCAATGTTAGAGCAAACAATAAATGACTAATCGTCCAATAGGAAATAGATACGAAATCATCAATAGCCGGTGTTTCTTTGATCGCTAATATTGTTAAAGGAAAGTACAATGGGATGGTTGGTAGTGTCAAAAAAATTGATGTCACAAGTAATCGTCTCCACGATTGGATTGTGAGCCTTTTGACGACATACACAAATAGAATGCCAATTATAAACGCAATGAGAAGATGGAAGAAAAACTCAATGCTTTCTGGCCAGTGAACTTCACCGATAATCGGGATAAAGTCGATGTTTAACAGTAACGTATACACTTTTTTGTTCGTAATCATTTCAATCAATTTCAACACGAGACCTAACACGCTACCACTAATGAATCCTATTGTGATGCCGCTTTTAATCAAATTACCAATCCTCCTCTACTTTCTTTGATCGGTATAGCTTAAAATTTCCAGTCGCAGCTCTTTCTTTCGTTCGTTGTTCAATGCGGTTACGACAAGGTTCGCACATGTATGTATGAATCGGTCGATTGCGTAACCTTTTTGCTAATGAAGATTCATCTTCAATAGACTCAATTTTGTCGCATAGTACACACTTTACTCTCATCCTATCACCTCAACTTCTCTACAGAACATTTTATAAGAAGAAGGCTCTGAAATAAAGGGAAACTTCATCTTTCATCGAATGTTATTAGAGAAAGTATTGTATAAAACTCAGCATCGTCAATTAACTGAATTCTCATGCATGTATGTCGTTGTTGAGGAGAAACAGTTACGGAGGTGGTTAGGTGGCTAATCAAGTTGAACCATTACTGATTGAACCATTGTTTCAAGCGCTACAAAAAGAGAGATTTACAACAATTTCAACTGTTGATTTTGAAACGAAAGGGCCGAATGTTAGTGCAATCTCTTGGGTCATTGCACCTGATTTAGAACATGTACGCCTTGCTGTTGACAATCGATCTCGGATTGTGAAGAATATTGAGCAAAACAATTTAGTTGTTATTAATATTATTGCAAACGAATCCTGCTATTCAATTAGTGGGAAAGCAGCAGTTAAGACTGAAAAGCTTGAAGGTGTACCGTTGAAATTAGCATTAATTGAAGTGAAGATACAAGAAGTGCGTGATGTAATGTTTTATGGATCAAAAATCTCCGTTGAACCTTCTTATGAAAAAACATACGACGCAGTCGCTGCAGCTAAATTAGATAATCAAGTCATTCAAGCAATGAAAAAGAAGCTGTAGGAAGAGGGGATCTGTTCCTTTTCCTACAGCTTAAAGTCATATGGTCGGATTGTTTATTTTAAAAGTGTTTAAGCGTTACATATATTTTGATTACTGATTATATTTATTTTTTTCTAACTGTTGATTCGATTGCTCTTTCTGGGTGTTTTTTAATTGTTTTTGTTCTTCTTTGTTTAACTTTTCATCGTTCGTTTCAGTTGGAGTTGGATTTTTGCGAATATCTTCTGAGATTTCAGGCATAACACGATTCACAATGGCCGCAAGCTCGTCCAAGAATCCTGTAACAGGGCGACCTTGTTGAATTTCATGTCCAATTTGTCGAAGACGAGCAAATGTGTCAGGATCTGCAATGACAACTGAGTTTGCACCGTACGGATCGTTTTTTAAACTTTCAGCAACCGTGTACTTAATCGAGCTTACTTCAGAACGGTCCATCTTATTGTTAACATCAATTCCTACAATGGCATATTTACCAACGACAATGGCTGTTGCATCTTTTACATTAGGTACCCGTGTAGCAATCTCTACAAGGTGTTGAGACACTTGAGTAGACGTTTGATTTTTAACTGGTTGTGGTGCTGTATTCTTTACCGTAATAAGCTGTTTTTCGTTTAAATCTTCGTCAGCTGTGTTCGTTTGATTGTTACAACCTAATAACGTTAAACAGCAACATAAGCTTGTTAAGATGATCCAATTTTTCATGTTAGAAACTCTCCTTTTTTAAATAGCTCATTTTTTGTTGCAATTTGTATTTATTGTTCAATAGTTCTTCTATCTTTATGCACAAGTTCATATATTAAAGCAAACGGTCCGTCCATATACGTATTCGTTACGTATATACACTACATAATATGGTAAATGGATGGAGCCTTATCTTTACTTCTGAACGGAAAAACAATCAAAGTAGGAGGCGGAATGTTGGGAAAAATCTATGTTTTAGATACAAATGTCTTATTACAAGACCCGCATTCAATTTTTTCTTTTGACGATAATGAAGTTGTAATACCTGCTGTTGTACTAGAAGAAGTGGACTCTAAAAAAAGAAACATGGACGAAGTAGGGAGAAATGCTCGACAAGTCTCAAAGTTAATTGACGGCTTAAGACAATCGGGTAAACTTCATGAAAAAATTCCGTTAGAAAATGGAGGCTCTTTGCGAATAGAATTAAATCATCGCTCGTTTCATCAACTCCAAGAAATATTTGTTGAAAAAACGAACGATAATCGAATTTTGGCGGTTGCGAAGAACTTGTCATTAGAAGAAGAGACAAAAGAAGATGGAAAGGAAGTTATCTTAGTAAGTAAAGATGTATTAGTACGAGTAAAAGCAGATGCAATAGGGTTAAGGGCAGAAGATTTTTTAAGCGATCGAGTTGTTGAATTCAATAGTATTTATACTGGGTTTATAGAGGCTTATGTGGCAAGAGAAACATTGAATCAATTTTATGAAAAAGGAGAGATTTTAACTTCTCAAATTGCAAATCACCCCTTTTTCCCGAATCAATTCTTAATTATGAAAGATGCTTTAGGCGGCTCCGGCTCTGCAGTTGGAATTGTTGATCAAAGCGGAAAACGTGTAAAAAAACTATTATTTGAGTACGATCATATTTGGGGAATAAAACCTCGTAACGTACAACAAATTATGGCATTAGAGCTTTTGCTAAGAGATGATACGCAACTTGTAACATTAATAGGAAAAGCTGGTACAGGGAAAACGTTATTAGCATTAGCTGCTGGACTCATGCAAACGGAGGATTTAGGCTGTTTTAAGAAATTGTTAGTAGCCAGACCTATTGTTCCTGTAGGGAAAGATATTGGCTTTTTACCTGGTGAAAAACAAGAGAAATTAAGACCTTGGATGCAACCAGTCTATGATAATTTAGAATACTTATTTAACACAAAGAAGCCTGGAGAGTTGGATGCCATTTTAGCTGGGATGAGTTCAATTGAAGTTGAAGCATTGACGTATATAAGAGGACGTAGTATTCCAGATCAATTTATCATTATTGACGAAGCACAAAACCTTACAAAACATGAAGTGAAAACGATTTTAACGCGTGTAGGTGAACGAAGCAAAATTGTATTAATGGGGGACCCAGCTCAAATTGATCATCCTTATTTAGATGAGTACAATAATGGTTTAACGTATGTTGTAGAGCGATTTAAAGAACAAAAGATTTCTGGGCATGTCCGATTAGTAAAAGGAGAACGCTCAGGACTTGCTCAGCTCGCTGCTGATATTTTATAGCTAGATGAAAGAAAATCCCTGTTTGAACTGCACCCCAATTGTTAGACACAAAACCTAACAATTGGAGGTGCAGTTTTTCTATGGCAGGGGGTTTTTTTGGTTCATTATTATTTTATGATAATTTCTTTCACATTTTTAAAAGGGTTGTGGAGTGTTGACCCATCTCCTTTATAGACATGAATGGGTCCATCTGCTTTTAATGGTTTACCGTCCTTACTAAACCCAAAAATCACTTCTTTAGCTTCTTCTAAAGACATTGTGACAGTTTGGTCATCTCCGACAAAAGAAACAGCCCAAGCGCTTTCATGTGGAATGGCATTTTCTAAAAATGGTTGAAACGGAATACCAAATGTTCCTGTCAGAATACGTTCTTTCTGAAACTTTTTTTCCGTTTTTAACGTTGGAGGAAATACAGCTCCTTCACGGATTTCGCGGTCCCAATGCTTCGACACTTCTTTTGTGTATTTTTCATTCGCGTCTTCTTCTTTTTTACTTTCTTGAAAATATGTATGTAAATCTACTTTTCGATCATCAAAAATCCAAACTCCCGGATCAAGCGTTAAAGGATGTTTGACATTGCCTTTTAATAAAATAATGGATTCCATCTAATTCCCCTCCTAAAAAAAGTATAAGCGCTTTCTTTTGTTTTGTCACCTAGAATGGAAAGTTCATCACATTGGTATGATAACAGTAATAGCACAAGACGCAAATAGTTGAGGTGAACAAATGGCGTGTAAAACAGAGAAAGAATTAATGAGTCTTGTAAAGGAAGCAAAGAAAGTGACGCAGTATGGGGAAGTCGCTTCATACATTCCAGCTTTAGGAAAAGCTAGCGTAAATGATCTATCTGTTGCGATTTTTAAGTTAGATCAAACATGTCTGTCAGCGGGAAACGTAGAAAAAAAGTTCACACTTCAGAGCATCTCGAAGGTATTGGCGTTAGCGCTTGTTTTAATGGATCATGGACCTGAAGTTGTTTTTGAAAAAGTTGGAATGGAGCCTACAGGAGACCCTTATAACAGTATTATTAAATTAGAAACCCATAAGCCTTCTAAGCCACTTAATCCCATGATTAATGCAGGAGCATTAGCTGTTACGGATATGATAAAGGGAAGAACACATAAGGAAAGATGGAACAGGTTATTAGCTTTTGTTCGTAAGTTGGCTGACAACGAAGAAATATCCTATTGTCAGAGCATTGCGGAATCGGAGTTTGAAACAGCATGGTTGAATCGTTCGATGTGTTACTATATGAAGCAGTATCATGTCATTGAAAACGACATTGAAGAACTAATGGAGCTATATACAAAACAATGTTCCATTGAGATGCATAGTTTAGATCTTGCCAAGATAGGCGCTGTCTTTGCGGCGGATGGGCTAAGTCCAATGACTCAAGATGTGTTAATCCCAAGAGAAATTGCGCGAATTTGTAAAACGTTTATGGTGACATGTGGAATGTATAATGCTTCAGGTGAGTTCGCGATTAAAATCGGCATTCCTGCTAAGAGTGGAGTGTCTGGTGGGATTATGGGAGTAGTGCCTAATCAATTTGGAATCGGGATTTTTGGGCCGTCTCTTGATGAGAAGGGGAATAGTATAGGTGGAATAAAGTTACTAGAACTTCTAGCTGAAAAATATCATTTTAGCATTTTCTAAGTGTTCTTATCCTTGCTTTTTCTTCTCCTTACCGTTAATATTAATAGATAGAATAGGTAATCGCTCGTGAACGGAGGGATTGATTGTGACACCCGATACAATGGTCGATCATCGTGAAAAAGCATACGCATTGTTAAAAGCTGATGCAGATAAAATTTTGAAGCTGATTAAGGTGCAAATGGATAATTTGACTATGCCTCAATGTCCTCTGTATGAAGAGGTTTTAGATACACAAATGTTTGGATTATCAAGAGAAATTGATTTTGCAGTTCGACTAGGTTTAATTGAAGAGCCAGTTGGAAAGCAACTATTAGATCGTCTTGAACAAGAATTATCCGCATTGCATGAAGCTTTTACAAAAAAATAAGATACACAGAAAAACTCAAACTATACGACTGCATAGTTTGAGTTTTTTGTATATGTTGTACAATTAATACACTATATACAACTTTCTTAATAAATATAAAAAGGTCACCCAAAAATACAAAGGTGTAGTAAAATAAAAGCAGAAATATGATTGTAATAACCCGTTGTCGAGATTATTTGAAGGAAGATGAAAAAGAAATGTTAAAGAAAATCTTTCGCTATTATGATTATTCAATTATTTTAGCTGTGGCAGCTCTTTGTGCAGTGGGTCTTGTAATGATTTATAGTGCAAGCATGATTACGACAGTAGCACAATTTGATGTAGAAAGTGATTTTTTTTACAATAAACAAAAAAAATCACTTATATTTTCAGGAATTATATGTTTACTAGCGATGTTATTTCCGTATAAGTTGTATCCGAAATTAATTAAATTAATTGTAATAGGAAATGTGTTGATGTTGGGACTTGTGTTCATTGTTGGACATACAGCCGGAAATGCTCAAAGTTGGTTAAAGTTTGGTAATTTGGGACTTCAACCTGCTGAATTTGCCAAACTGACAGTCATCATCTACTTAGCTTCTGTATTGTCAAAAAGACAAAATAAAATTAATAACATAAAAGAAACATTTATTGGACCGATTGGATTAACTTTCTTTATTTTTTTCATCGTAGCAATCCAACCAGATTTTGGTACAGGAGCGATTATTGCAACGATTGCTGGTGTTGTTATGCTTTGTTCAGGAATTAATCGTAAAACGATTATTCGATTAGGTTTATTAGCATTGATTTTTGTGATAATCATGCTCCCTTTTGCTTATTGGACAGGCTATATGTCTGAAGAAAGAATGTCTCGATTTACAGGTGCTTCTAACCCATTTCAATATGCGGATGATCAAGGGTATCAGCTTGTCAACTCGTACATAGCAATTGGAGTTGGAGGGCTAAAAGGACTAGGTTTAGGAGAAAGTATTCAAAAGTATGGATACCTACCAGAAGCTCATACAGACTTCATTATGGCAGTGATTGCAGAAGAATTAGGTTTTCTTGGCGTCATAATTGTGTTATCCTTACTTATATTTTTAATTCTCAGAATTCTATCTTTAGCAAAGAGATGTCAAGATCCATTTGGCAGCCTTATATGTATTGGAATTGCAAGCATGATAGGGATACAGTCTTTTGTTAACCTCGGTGGGTTAACAGGAATTCTCCCGATTACAGGTGTTCCGTTGCCATTCATTAGCTACGGTGGTTCTTCTTTGTTGCTTTTAATGATTTCGATAGGAATTGTGATTAATATTTCCTTTTTTGTAAATTATCAAGAAGCTCGTCAACAAAAGAAGCAGGAGATCCAAAAGACTTCTAAGACCATTCCAATTCATTAACTTACACGAAGGACGTTAGAGGTAAGAAAAGATAGTAAATTCTTTTTGTTACCTCTAGTTTTCTATATCCTTTCCCTTCTCTTTTACCAATCATATATTCTGTGAAGGGATAAACAAACCAAAAGTAAATACGAAATTCGAGAGGAGAGATACAACATGAGTCTAGTGACTAAAAAGATAAAAAAAGTGTTAGTTGCCAATAGAGGAGAAATTGCGATTCGTGTATTTCGAGCTTGTACAGAATTAAACATTCGTACAGTTGCGATTTATTCAAAAGAAGATGCAGGTTCGTATCATCGTTACAAAGCGGATGAAGCGTATTTAGTTGGTGAAGGTAAAAAACCAATTGATGCTTACTTAGATATTGAAGGAATTATTGCAATTGCAAAAGCACATGGAATTGATGCCGTTCACCCAGGTTACGGTTTTTTATCAGAAAATATCCAATTTGCAAAACGTTGTGAAGAAGAGGGAATTATTTTTATTGGTCCAAAATCAAAGCACTTAGATATGTTTGGTGATAAAGTGAAAGCTCGTCATCAAGCCATTTTAGCTGACATTCCTGTTATTCCCGGAACAGATGGACCAATTCGTGGATTAGAAGAAGCTGACCAATTTGGTGAAGAACATGGCTATCCATTGATGATCAAAGCTGCTCTTGGTGGTGGTGGTCGTGGAATGCGTATCGTTCGAAACAAAGCGGGTCTTAAAGAAGCTTATGAACGTGCTCGCTCAGAAGCTAAAGCCGCATTTGGTAGTGATGAAGTATATGTAGAGAAATTTGTTGAAAACCCTAAACATATTGAGGTTCAAATTTTAGGAGATCAACAAGGGAATATTGTTCACTTATATGAGCGTGATTGTTCTGTACAGCGTCGTCACCAAAAAGTAGTAGAAGTAGCACCTAGTATCTCGTTAAGTTCAGATCTTCGTGACCGCATTTGCGAAGCAGCCGTTGCATTAATGGAGAATGTTCAATACATAAATGCAGGGACAGTGGAGTTCTTAGTAGCAGGAGAAAATTTCTACTTTATCGAAGTGAACCCTCGTGTACAAGTAGAGCATACAATTACTGAAATGATTACGGGTATCGACATCGTACAGTCGCAAATTTTAATTGCAGATGGATTTGAACTGTATAGTAAAGAATTATCGATTCCAAAGCAAGAGGATATTCACTTACATGGTTATGCGATTCAGTCGCGTGTAACGACAGAGGATCCATTAAACAACTTTATGCCAGACACAGGTAAAATTATGGCTTATCGTTCAGGTGGAGGTTTTGGAGTTCGTTTAGATACAGGTAATAGTTTTCAAGGTGCTGTAATTACTCCATATTACGATTCATTACTTGTAAAAGTAACAACATGGGCTTTAACGTTTGATCAAGCAGCATCAAAGATGGTGCGTAACTTAAAAGAGTTTCGTATTCGTGGGATTAAAACAAATATTCCATTTCTTGAGAATGTTGTGAAGCATGAGAAGTTTTTAACCGGTACGTATGATACATCATTTATTGATACGTCACCAGAATTATTTGTGTTTCCAAAACGTAAAGATCGTGGAACAAAGATGTTAACGTACATTGGGGATGTAACGATTAATGGTTTCCCTGGTGTAACGAAAAAGAAAAAGCCTGTTTTTGCAAAGCCACGAATTCCATTGGTTAATGTAAATGAAAAGGTGCCAGCTGGTACAAAGCAAATTTTAGATGAACAAGGTCCAGATGGTTTAGTGAAATGGATTAAAGAACAAAAAGAAGTGTTATTAACGGATACAACGTTCCGTGACGCACATCAATCATTGTTGGCGACACGAGTTCGTACACATGATTTAGAGAAGATTGCAAATCCAACATCACGTTTACTTCCAAACTTATTTTCGATGGAAATGTGGGGAGGAGCAACATTTGACGTTTCGTATCGCTTTTTAAAAGAAGACCCATGGGATCGATTGTTATCTTTACGTGAGCAATCACCAAATGTGTTATTTCAAATGTTACTTCGTGCATCAAATGCCGTTGGGTATAAAAACTACCCTGACAATGTCATTAAACAGTTTGTTGAAAAGTCAGCTTTAGCAGGAATTGATGTATTCCGAATTTTTGACAGCTTAAACTGGGTACAAGGAATGACACTTGCTATTGATTCTGTACGTCAGCATAATAAAATTGCGGAAGCAACGATGTGTTATACAGGAGATATTTTAGATCCGACTCGTCGTAAATACGACTTAACGTACTATACACAGTTAGCAAAAGAACTAGAACAATCCGGTGCACATGTATTAGGCATTAAAGACATGGCTGGGTTATTGAAGCCACAAGCAGCTTATGACTTAGTCTCAGCTTTAAAAGAAACAATTGATATCCCAATTCACCTCCATACGCATGATACAAGTGGAAACGGAATTTTTATGTATGCAAAAGCGATTGAGGCAGGAGTCGATATTGTTGATGTAGCAGTTAGCTCAATGGCTGGTTTAACTTCTCAGCCAAGTGCAAATTCGCTGTATTATGCACTAGAAGGCACAGATCGCAAACCAAATATCGACATTAACGGGTTAGAGCAGCTTTCTCACTATTGGGAAGATGTTCGAAAGTATTATCAAGACTTTGAAAGTGGAATGAATGCCCCTCACACAGAAGTGTATGTACATGAGATGCCAGGAGGGCAATATAGTAACCTTCAACAGCAAGCAAAAGCAGTTGGACTTGGCGAGCGTTGGGATGAAGTAAAAGACATGTATTCGCGTGTTAACGAGTTGTTTGGTGATATCGTAAAAGTAACACCTTCTTCAAAAGTAGTAGGTGATATGGCTTTATTTATGGTACAAAACAACTTAACAGAAGATGATATTTACGATCGTGGTGAAACACTAGACTTCCCAGATTCTGTTATTGAACTTTTTGAAGGATACTTAGGACAACCACATGGTGGCTTTCCTAAAGAGTTACAACGTATCATTTTAAAGGGGAGAGAGCCTCTTACTGTAAGACCAGGAGAACTTCTTGAATCTGTTGATTTTAATGAAGTAAAAGAAACACTATTCCACTCATTAAATCGTCAGGTCACGAGCTTTGATGCACTTGCCTATGCGTTGTATCCAAAAGTATTTATGGATTACAACAAAGCGGTAGAGATGTATGGAAATATTTCAGTTCTAGATACACCGACATTCTTATATGGTATGCGCTTAGGAGAAGAAGTGGAGATTGAGATTGAAAAAGGAAAAACATTAATTGTTAAACTTTTATCAATTGGTCAACCACAAGCGGACGGAACGCGTACTGTGTACTTTGAATTAAATGGACAACCTCGTGAAGTGGTCATTAAAGATGAAAGTATCAAAACAACTGTGACGACAAAAGCGAAAGCTGACAAAGGAAACGAGAACCACATTGGAGCTTCAATGCCAGGTACAGTTATTAAAGTCCTGGTCGAAAAAGGGGAAAAAGTATCAAAAGGTGATCATCTTATGATTACAGAAGCGATGAAGATGGAAACAACGGTTCAAGCACCGTTTGAAGGTATTGTAAAAGATATTCACGTATCAAACGGTGAGGCGATTCAACCAGGTGACTTACTAATTGAAGTAACAAAGTCTTAATGAAATAAAAAAACGAGAAAGGCGATGCCTTTCTCGTTTTTTTATTTTGATATAGTATGATCTTGATTAAGTGTTCCTTCATTATATTTACTACGTGTTGCCATCAATGCTAAGTAACTCAATACTCCAAAGAGACAAGAGATAAATAAAGCATGTCCAAGTGCGATAAATAAATTTAGTTTTGTAAATACAACAAGGGCACCAGATACAACTTGTAATGAGACTAAAATAAGTGCAATCATCCAGCCGTAGTAAATAGTCTTTTGATTACGATAATGCTTAAAAGCATGAACAAATGCAATTAAAATCCAAACAAAGATTAAGCCGGCTGCAAAGCGATGTCCCATCTGAATCCACTCATGCATTTGTGTGGGCATACCAGCTTTTGAGCATAACGGCCACGATGGGCAAGCAAGACTAGCATTCATATGTCGAACAAGAGCACCTGTGTAAACAACAAGGTAACTATATAAAATGATGCCATAAATGTGAAACTTCATTCTAGGCGCAACCTTCACAGAGTTAGCATCAAATTTTTTGTCCACTTCAAAGATAATAAGTGTCAATAGTAAGATAGATGCAAATGATACAAGTGATATACCAAAGTGAAGTGCTAATACTGCATCAGATTGTCCCCACATAACAGCAGCAGCACCAATTAAGCCCTGTAAAACAAGGAAAAAGAATGAGATAAAAGCTAAAGGTTTTACTTCTCTTACATGTCCAAGTGCGATCCATGACCAGACTGAAAGAGCTAAAATTAATAGCCCTGCACCACCAGAAATAACACGGTGACTTAATTCAATAACAAGCTCAGGAGTAATGTTACTAGGGATAAGTTCTCCATGACATAGCGGCCATGAATCCCCACATCCAGCTCCTGATTCTGTTTTTGTAACGAGTGCACCACCTAATAAAACAAGTAGCATAACTATAGTTGAGGCTACAGAGAGCCATTTTAATCCACGTCGCAAACCACTCACCGTCCTAAGTCTTATAATAAATAAATCATACGTTAAATAAATCGCCCTGTAATATTATATCAGTAAAAGTACAAAACAGTGAAATCGGCGAAGAAAATGTTTTGATAGGAAAATTTTTGTTATTTTAACAATGAAAAGGAATTTCATATGTTATTATAGTGAAAAGTAGTTAAATAGAAAAGTACACAAATTGTTGCTAGATTAAGTTAACACTATACAAATATTGTTTACAACACACACTCATTCATTCTATTGTTAATTATATAAAAGAATCAAGTAACAGAGTGTAAATTCAGTCATGTGACAAAAAAAATCCATATATTTTTCATATTTTTTTCACAAAATTACCGAAAAATGTGTTTTAATAGACAGGAGAAACATGTTCTAATATACAATATAAGTTATTTTTTGGAATTGTATTTTTATGTATACGTTATGTGGAAACGCCTTCAATTTTCTATATTGAAAAACAGAATATGAAGTTCTTAATGAACAGTCTTATGCGACTAGGGATAGGTTTTACTCTAACGAGTGTATTAATGCTTACGATCATAAATGTAACAGCAACTTGAATTAAACAAGTAGCTATTAAACACCTGTATTTAGGTAATGTGATCAAAGCGTCAATATAAAATGAACACTGTAGTAGGTAGTGTATCATGTGCAGTACCTCCGCTAATTAGTAGGTCTGCAATTGGTGGAAACTTACATATTATTGGTTGGGTATTTCTTCTACTTAGAATTTATTTTATAGAAGGAATTTCATGTTTTGCTGTGTGTAGGATTGTCCTTACAAACGGTAAAATTACATCAATGAAAGAGGGGTTTGAATAAGCTATGAAAAAAAGGCTACCAAAGTGGCGCATATTGTCTTTGTTTAGCATGATAGCGCTTTTATTGGCTGGATGTGGTAAACCGTTCTTATCAACGTTACGACCAGCTGGTGAAGTAGCAGACATGCAGTACTCATTAATGCTTTTAAGTACTGCGATAATGGTTCTGGTTATCATTATAGTTTCCATTATCTTCGTTTATGTAGTTGTGCGCTTCCGTCGTCGTAAAGGCGAAGAGAATGTCATTCCAAAGCAAGTGGAAGGAAGTCACAAACTAGAAATCATCTGGACTGTTATTCCGATTCTATTACTAATTGTATTAACAGTACCAACAGTCATGGATACATTTAAATTGGCTGATGTAAAGGGAATGGAAAAGAAAGATGCAATGGTTGTCAATGTGCGTGCCAACCTTTACTGGTGGGAGTTTGAATATCCAAATGAAGGAATTATCACGTCACAAGATTTAGTTGTCCCAACAGATAAAAAAGTCTACTTCAATGTAAAAGCATCTGATGTAAAGCACTCATTTTGGATTCCTTCAGTGGGTGGAAAGTTAGACACAAACACTGATAACGAGAATAAATTCTGGTTAGTATTCGATTCTGAGAGAGCTGAAAAAGCTGGTGGTGTATTCTACGGAAAATGTGCAGAGCTATGTGGTCCTTCACATGCTTTAATGGACTTTAAAGTGCGAGCGCTTCCTCAAGAAGAATACGATGCTTGGGTAGCAAACTTGAAAGATGCTAAACCTGAAGTGACAACAGAAGTTGCACAAGCAGGTGAAGAAATCTTTAATCAAAGCTGTATTGGCTGTCACGCAGTTGAAGCACAAGATGGTCGTCCAGAACAAGCTCGTCAGGCACCAAACTTAGCTGGTTTTGCAGATCGTGAGAAAATCGCTGGTATTTTAGATCATAATGATGAAAATCTAAAACAGTGGTTAAAAGATCCTGAAACATTAAAACCAGGTAACAAAATGACAGGTACATATCCTGAATTAAGTGATGAAGAGTTAGATCAATTAACAGAATATTTAAAAGGTCTAAAAGAAAAGTAATTCTCGAATAAGTCATAGAGATTTATAGAAAGGGAGGTTAAGCCGTGAGTACGCAATCTAAGAAACAAGGCTTTGGAGCTACAGTGTGGGATTACCTTACAACTGTAGACCATAAGAAAATTGCCATCCTTTATTTAATATCAGGTGGGTTTTTCTTCCTTGTAGGTGGTATAGAGGCTTTATTTATTCGTATTCAACTTGCGGTACCAGATAACGATTTTGTTAGTGCTGGTCTTTACAATGAAATTTTAACAATGCACGGAACAACCATGATCTTCCTTGCAGCGATGCCGCTTTTATTTGCATTAATGAATGCGGTTGTACCTCTTCAAATAGGGGCACGTGATGTTGCATTTCCATTCTTAAACTCACTAGGTTTTTGGTTATTCTTTGCAGGTGGAGTTTTCTTAAATCTAAGTTGGTTCTTAGGGGGAGCACCTGATGCTGGGTGGACATCTTACGCATCTTTATCATTAGCTTCTCCAGGTCATGGTATTGACTTTTACGCATTAGGTTTACAGATTTCTGGTGCTGGAACCTTAATTGGTGGTATCAACTTCCTTGTAACAATTATTAACATGCGCGCTCCAGGTATGACTTACATGCGTATGCCATTGTTTACTTGGTCGACATTTGTAGCGTCTGCTCTTATCTTATTTGCATTCCCACCATTAACAGTAGGATTATTCTTATTAATCTTTGACCGTTTATTCGGTGCAAATTTCTTTGATCCGACAATGGGTGGTAACACAATCATTTGGGAGCATTTATTCTGGATTTTCGGACATCCTGAAGTATACATATTAGTACTTCCAGCGTTCGGTATTTTCTCGGAAATTTTATCTACATTCTCAAGAAAACGACTGTTCGGATACTCTTCAATGGTATTTGCAACTGTATTAATCGGGTTCTTAGGATTCATGGTGTGGGCTCACCACATGTTTACAACAGGATTAGGCCCAATTGCAAATGCAATCTTTGCGGTAGCAACAATGGCAATTGCTGTTCCTACAGGTATTAAAATCTTTAACTGGCTACTAACCCTTTGGGGCGGTAGTATCAAGTTTACAGTTCCAATGTTGTATGCAGTAGCCTTTATCCCTTCTTTCGTAATGGGTGGGGTAACAGGTATTATGAACGCTGCAGCTCCTGCGGATTATCAGTTCCATGATTCGTATTTCGTAGTTGCTCACTTCCACTACGTAATTGTAGGTGGGGTAGTATTTGCACTACTTGCGGGTGTAACATATTGGTGGCCAAAAATGTTTGGTCGTATGTTAGATGAAACACTTGGTAAGATTACATTCTGGTTATTCTTTATTGGATTCCATTTAACGTTCTTCATTCAGCATTTCTTAGGTTTAATGGGAATGCCACGTCGTATTTGGAAGTTCTTACCTGGTCAAGGTTTAGAAACTGGAAACTTAATTAGTTCAGTTGGAGCTGCGTTTATGGCTGTAGCGACAATTGTGTTATTAATCAATGTAATTAAAACAAGCATTAACGGTAAGAAAGCTGCTGGAGATGCATGGGAAGATGGACGTACACTTGAGTGGGCAGTTGCGTCACCTCCACTTGAGTATAACTTCAAGCAGACTCCACTTGTTCGTGGTTTAGATGCGTTATGGGTAGAAAAAATGGAAGGTAAAAAAGAGATGACTCCAGCTGAGCCAGTTGGTGACATCCATATGCCAAATGGTTCGTTTATTCCATTTATGATTTCTGTTGGTCTATTCGTAGCTGCATTCGGATTCATGTATCGTAATGATCATGGTTGGGGTGACATTGTAGGTATTGCAGGATTAGCAATTACATTTATTTCGATGTTCTTCCGTTCATGGATTGATGATCATGGTTACCATATTCATAAAGAAGATATTTTAAATGATGATGATAAGGGGGCGAATGCATAATGGCAGCTGAACAGAAATTAACGCCTGAAACGTTTCCCGCATCGCCTGAAAAAGCAACCCTTGAAGGTAAGAATAAGTTTCTAGGTTTTTGGCTTTTCCTCGGTGGAGAAACAGTTTTATTCGCATCACTTTTTGCAACATATTTAGCACTAAAAGATTCAACAGCTGGTGGTCCAACTACACAAGAGCTATTTGATATTACACTTGTTTTTGTTGCAACGATGTTACTTTTAACGAGTTCATTAACAAGTGTATATGCAATGTACCACATGAAGAATTTTAACTTTAAAAAGATGCAACTTTGGATGATTATTACATGGCTACTAGGGTTTGCATTCTTACTGTTAGAGATTTATGAGTTCAATCATTACATTCACCTAAAGCATACATTCACAAGTAGTGCTTTTGGATCTGCGTTTTATACATTAGTTGGAACGCATGGAGCTCACGTAGCGTTTGGTTTATTATGGATTGGTACACTAATTATTCGTAACTTTAGACGTGGACTAAACTTATACAACGCACCAAAGTTCTATGTTGCTAGCCTTTACTGGCACTTTATCGACGTAGTGTGGGTGTTTATCTTTACAGTAGTATACTTAATGGGAATGGTGGGATAATCTGATGGAGACAAATCATTCAAGTTCACGTAACCCAAAAGTAGACTTAGCTTATCGTAAAAAGAAAAATGCTGAAGAAATGAGATATCAAGTTATCTCATTTGCGCTCATGATCTTTTTAACGCTTGTTGCATTCTTTGCAGTATACAATCAAGATTTTACAGGGTGGTTTACAGTACCATTCATTATCTTGCTTGCAGTCGTGCAGGTTGTGTTTCAACTTTATTATTTCATGCATATGAGTCATAAAGGTCATGATGTACCAGCAATGTTCTTATATTCTGGCTTAGCTGTTGGTCTACTAACAGTACTAGCATTCATAACAATTGTTTGGTGGTAATAAACAGAAAGAGCTAGCATGTTTGCTAGCTCTTTTTATCTTGACAGATTCTCTAGATGAATATTTATTTTTTCTAGATAGATAAATAGAATGTAATTGATTTTTATCATTTTTATTAAAGCTCGCAAACCTACCATGACAATTTCTCCGTCATGGTAAGTTTGCGAGTAGAGTTAACAAAATGTTCATACATAGTGACATTGCTAGGTATAAAGTTTTTCGTGTATAATAACAGTAACTGGTCACTCCTAAAATTAGAGGTGATGTTTCGTTGTTTAATAACTTACAAGTTTTTGGTTTTCAAGCACTTTGGAGTCCTTATTTCTTTTTAATAATAGCAGCCATTACGATTTCTTATTTTGTAGTAATCAATCCGCTGCGTTCTCGCTTTACTGATAGCGAACCGGTACATACAAAAACACAAGTATATTTTGTGGTTAGCATGGTTTTGCTGTATTTCTTTAAAGGGGGGCCTGTTGATTTACTTGGGCATTTAATGTTTAGTGCTCATATGACACAAATGGCAATTGTGTATCTTGCTATTCCGCCATTGCTAATTCTAGGCATTCCGAGTTGGTTAGCGCGAGCTATTATTAATTATAAGTTTGTAAAACCGTTTTTTTCATTCTTCTCAAAGCCGTTAATTGCACTTCTCGTATTTAATGGTACATTTTCGTTATACCATATCCCTTTGGTTTTTGATGTTGTGAAAACGGATGCAACACTTCATGGAGTTGTTTCATTTATTTTATTTGTTACTGCATTCTTTATGTGGTGGCCGTTAATGAATCAATTACCTGAGCATCAATCATTGTCAGGAGTAAAGAGAATTGGGTATATCTTTGCAGACGGTGTATTGTTAACTCCAGCTTGTGCGTTAATTATTTTTGCTGACACGTCTTTATATGCAACGTATACAGATCCTGAAGCTTGGGTAAATGCTCTAGCTTTATGTGTACCACCTAGTATGTTAGCAGCGATGGGGACAATCGGTCCAGAAATGTTTAATATGTTACCACCAGTTGAAGACCAGCAACTTGGAGGGGTCATAATGAAGGTAATTCAAGAAATTGTGTATGGAACAGTCTTAGGATATATTTTCTTCCAGTGGGCAAAGAGTGAGCGTCAAAAAGATGAATTGGAATTAACAGAAACAATTACACCAACATCCCCTTTTAGATAGACAAGGGCATAGCGTAATTGTTGGGGAAAAGAGAAAGGATGCAGCTATGAATTCGTTACCTATTTTACCGACTATTAGTACGACGTTTATCGTATTGAGTGCCATAACAGTTGCGGTTGGCTGGTATCTTGTAAGCAAAGGGAAGATTGAAGCACATAAAAAAGCAATGTTTGTAGCGGCGATATTTGCAATTATTTTCTTTGTCATTTATGCTTCTCGTACTATTTTTGTTGGAAATACAGCGTTTGGTGGTCCAGATGATATTAAGATTTACTATACGTTGTTTTTAGTATTTCACATCTTTTTAGCAACCGTAGGGGCTGTATTTGGGATTGTCACTTTGTTAACAGGATATAAAAATCAGTTGATTAAACATAAAAAGATTGGGCCTATTACAAGCATTATTTGGTTCTTTACTGCTACTACAGGTGTAGCTGTTTATTTACTGTTGTATGTATTTTACCGCGGAGGAGAAACAACATCCGTCATTAAAGCAATATTAGGATTTTAAACAGTTATAGGCTTAGCCTGTAGCTGTTTTTTTGTTGTTAAATAGAGGAATTCGTAGCGTACATGTATAAATAAGAAAAGTGAGTGAAAGGGGGTAGTCAATTTATGAGATTATTACAAGAGAATGAGTATGAGAAGTCATTAGAACTATCTCAGTATGCGTTTCAATATACGTTATCAAAAGAGGAAAAAATTCAACGCATTAACAAGTTAAACGACCATCAAGTGTGGGGGATTTTTGATGGGGAGCAGTTAGCATCAAAGCTACACATATTGTCACATAGTGTCTTTATTGAAGAAGAAGAGATACAAATGGGTGGTATTGCAGGAGTAGCAACATGGCCTGAGTATCGACGAAGTGGGCATGTAAATGAGTTACTGTTACATAGTTTAAAAGAAATGAGAAAGTGCGGTCAACTCGTGTCTTATCTTCATCCTTTTAAAGTTAGCTTTTATCGAAAATATGGCTGGGAACTTATTGCTGATCAAAAGAAATATAAAGTGAAAAAGGAAGATCTTATCCCATTTAATCAAGCAACAGGCTTTGTAAAGCGTGTGTATATTCCAAAAGATATAGAGTTAATCAATCATATTTATGAATTATACACGAAGCAATATAATGGTATGTTAAAGCGGTCACAGAACTGGTGGCTGTCATTTGCAGAAGACAAAAGTACTCACTATGTGGTCTGGTTTAATTCTAAAAATGATCCAACAGGTTATCTAATGTATAGCGTAAAAGATGGAAAGATGAATGTGGAAGAGTTTATTTCGATTGAGATTGAAGGTACAAAAGCGCTTTGGAACTTTATATGTCAACATGATTCTATGATTGAAGAAATGGAAATGGTTGTACCAGCTAATGACTTATTAGCGTACTTGCTACACAATCCTCGAATTGAACAAATCGTGCACCCTTACTTTATGGGAAGAATTGTGGACGTCGAACGGTTTTTATCAAAGTATCCTTTAAAGAAAGTGGAAAAGTCATTATTCATTCATTTATACGATGCTCAAGCAGAATGGAACAATGGTACGTATTTAATTAAAGATGGGAACATCACATTCTATCAGCCGCAAAGTCAAGGCAGTCGTTGTACTACTCCTCCTAAACGAGGAGTACACCTTACTATTCAATCGTTAACGTGTGCATTAATGGGGTATAAAAAAGTGAGTGAACTAGCAAAACTTGGACAGATTCATGGATCTAAAGAGGAATTAACGCAACTTGAAGAAATGATTACGAAGAAAGATACAACCTTTATGGACTTCTTTTAGTATCGATAAAGTAAGCAAGGGTATAACGCTTAGTAAGGAAAAATGATAGGTAACATTCCTTGCCTGATTATCTGTTAATGAGGTGACACATGAAAGTTAAAAACCTAATCTAATATTTAGGATCACTTCATAATAGGCAGGATCAGACAAGGGATGTTGAGAGGTTAAGTGGGTGGGATTTCCCTCCTACTTAACCTCTTTTATAGTTTGAAGTTTGTTTTGATAATTCCTGCTTCTCGAGCAGAATTGAATGCAATCAAGGCAAGTGGCCCAATAATGAAGCCTAGAATGCCAAATAGTTGTAAACCTAAAAACATTGTGATTAGCGTTGAAAGGGGAGATAAACCAATATGACTACCCATAATTTTAGGTTCCACTGTACGGCGAATAATAAGCAAAACGGCAGCTAAAATAGCCAATTTTGTTCCTAGCGCAACATTCCCTGCTGCTAAATGAAACAACGCCCACGGAGCTAAAATAACAATTGAACCAATAATTGGGATTAAATCAATAATCCAAATAACAAAAGACATAACCAATGCAATTTCTGGTGCAATGATAAACAACCCAATTAATGTGACAATAAAAATAAGCACACTGACTAAAAACTGTGCCTTACAAAAACCGAATACAACATGAGACAGCCTTGAGCTCATGAATTGAACTTTATCTGCTGTCTTATCGGTTAAGTGGCTGTAAAAGTTATCTTTTAGTTTTGGTAAGTCTAGCATAAATAAGAAAAGAGCTATTAAGTAAACAATGAAGCTCACTAGAAAATTCGGAATATTCGTAATGAGCGATTTCACATTTTCAATGTTTAAATACGATGCTAAATCTACACGCAATTTATTTAAAAAGTCATCCACTTGTCTGCTTGCTTCATCTACAAATCCCGGAGGAAGGTTTTGAGCTGCATGCGTTAAATTGATTTTCATCTGTAACCAAAGGTTGTTAATTTCATTAATATACATAGGTGTGTTTTGCGCAATTTGTACGATTTCTGTAATAACCTTTGTTGAAATAAAATAAGCGCTAAGTCCAAGGATGAATAAAAAGAGCAAAAACGTAATTAAAACGGATAAATGTCGTTTCAATGAAGCCTTTGCTTGTAGCAGTCGAACAGCAGGCTCTAAAAAAAGCGCTGTAATCAAAGCAACAATTAAGGGAACTGATAAAGGCAAGATGTAAACAGCGAGTATTGTTAATACTAGTATCATTAATGCAATGATAATAAAGCGTTTTGAAAAAAATGTGGCCAATTTGGTGCTCCTTTCTCCGAACAAACGTACATCATTAGTTTAATTTTAGCATGTTCTGACGTGGGATAACAGAATTTCGTTTGAATAAAATCATTTTATTTTTAAACGAATCGTTTGACCGAAAGGAGTTCGATTTCCAAATGGAAGAAAGAGGATAGAGCAAGTAGTTGCTGTATTCTATTTTGTTTAAAAGGGGATGTAAAAAGCCGAAAAAGTAACCTTTGAAAGTTAGCTTTTTCGGCTCTGAATCAAGAATTAACCGCTTCCACTTCTTGCTTTAATTGAGAAAGCAATTTCTTTGATTGATCAACAAGTGTAGAAGGGAAACTTTCACCTTCACCGTACTCTACACCATGTGGATAGTAGTGTTTACCAAGTAAAGGAGTCATTAATTTTATAACGGCATGACGGCTACCCACATCACCTTCTACTGCATATCCTTGTACACGAAGATAAAAAACGTCTTTTTGAATCTCAAATTTGCGGTCATACGTTACACGCTCATAATCCCATTGCCCCGCACGAACTAGTCCTAAGTTTTCCATGATGGAATCTAATCGAACTAAATCTACCTTTAATTCTTCAATACCAATGTTTTCAAATCTCATTATGTAAAAACCTCCTAAACATATACTCCCTTGTTTAATAATATTACGAATGGATAAATGATGCAATGAAATCATGTGTACGATTCATGAATAATTGGATAAAAATGTGTAGTTGTTTGGACAAATTGATGTGAATGACCAGGAAAGAAAAGATAGAGGACAGGTAACACTATATTCTAAAGAGAAAATACTCTTTTAATGAACAAACATTGCTATAGAGAGGATGAAGTTACATGCAAACCGTCCGTGATGTCATGACGACTAATATTGACGTGTGTACAACAAAAGATAATGTATTTGAAGTGGCAGATAAAATGAAAAAGTTAAATGTCGGGTCTATTCCAATCGTTGAAGAGGGACATCTAATAGGAATGATTACAGATCGAGATATTGTTGTACGAGGAGTTGCTGAAAAAAAGGCAAACTCAAGTCGAGTAACTGATGTGATGAGTAGTGAGCTAGTGACAGTATCAGCGACAACATCTGTAGAAGAAGCAGTACAAATGATGGCTCACAATCAGGTGCGTCGTTTGCCTGTTGTCGAAAATGGGAAGCTTGTCGGAATTGTTTCACTAGGAGATTTATCAACGAATCACTTATCAGATCAAAGTGCTGGTGTTGCATTAACAGAAATTTCTGAGCATCTCCATTAAAATGATAACGATACAATAACATATAAATGGTATTTAGACCGTAAAAGAACTACTGAGTGCATCCAGTTTTGACACTAGTAGTTTTTTTGCATTTTGTTAGAATGTGTTTTCTAAACATAAGATTATTAGAAATTTTCATAACATAACGTGTATAATGAAGGCATAATGGTGTTAAAAAGGTAGTAAGTACAAAAAGGAGTTGAGTCACCACTGAAAAAACTAGTATTTTTAGTTGTTTTTATCTTAATGTTTATCTATATTGGGGATTACTTGCCTGATTTATATCATAAAGAACAAAATGAGGTGCAACCACCTTCAAACGAATTGCAAAGTGAAGAGGCTTTGTCTCTACATGGTGAAAATGAAAACATTGTCTCACTAGTAGGAAAAAGTCCAGAGGAAGTAATCGGTCTCTTTGGAGAGCCAACTCGTATTGATGCATCCGCATATGGTTATGATTGGTGGGTATACAATGAAACCCCTGAAACTTATTTTCAAATTGGGGTATTAGATAATGAAATTGTAACTGTCTATGCAATTGGACAAAATACTAATACATCTCCTTTTGTTATTGGAGAGGACTACAAAGAGTTGTTGAACAAAATAGACGTAGATAAAGAAGTTGAGTTTTCTCATGAGGGAGACTTTTACAAGTTTGAACTTTCAGATGAAGATAGAAAGACGCGACCTCTTTTAAAATATGATGATGTATTTGTGCAACTGTATGTAGATGATTTTCTAGGAACAGTTTCAAGTATCAGAGTCATGAATGAAGAAACACTTATTAAACAAAGGCCCTATGCGCTCTCTTATCGTGGAACGTTGTATGATAGTGCTCCTCTATCAGACGAGGAATGGAGCGAAATAGAAGCGGGAACTGCTCAACAAATTCTTGATATTACAAATGTTATTCGAAAACGGCACCATTTACACTCATTGAAATGGAACGATGAAGTAGCAAAAGTAGCTTATGGACATAGTAAAGATATGAGTGATGATGCATACTTTTCTCATGTTTCACCAACAAAAGGAGATTTGGGCGATCGTTTGCAAAAAGGAGAGGTTGACTTTGTTTCTGCTGGTGAAAATATTGCTTCGCAATATCAAGATGGAATAGCTGCTGTTGAAGGTTGGCTAAATAGTGAAGGTCATCGAAAAGCACTGCTTAATAAAGAATTTACAAGCTTAGGTGTAGGTGTATATCAAAAGTTTTATACACAAAACTTTATTCAAACGGATATGTAGTAATGAAGAATACTGCTAAAATGCAAGTCGGAAAAATGGATTAAGAAGGTTAAAGTCAACATCCTTGGCTTGTTTCCTGCTTGATACGACGATGTTTTTCGTTTTATAAACAGTCAGAGCAGAACGTTCACCTTCCTTTCTTATCCTTAAAATAACTGGTCTACTCTTGTCCATCTTTTCATAGGTTTTACTATTACCTAGAGGAGGGACAAGGATGAAAGCTAGGATTATCGGGATGGTTATAATCTTTTTCTTTGCACTTCAGCACGTTTCGTTTGCGACTAATAAGGAATGGAGTGACTTGAACCGTCTATCAGATGAAATCTTATTACTTGTACAGCAAGAGCGAAATGAAGAAGCACAGAAAATGCTCAAACAATTTTCGGACGAATTTGCCCGTTTGGATATAAACTCATTGAACATGTCTGTGGAAGACTTGCGCATCTTAACTATTTGTCATGAACAAGTGTCTCGGTCCATTGATTCATCATCTACTGCCATAGAAGTTCGAATACAAAAAGCGATGCAATTCCGTTTGCTTGTTGATGCGCTTCAAAGTGAACGCCAGCCAATGTGGACAGAAATGGAAGATAGTATTATGTCTGTATTTGGTCATATGAAAGAAACGCTTGAAAAAGGAGAAACTGAGTACTTTCAAGAGCAACTTCATGATTTCTCCACGAAATACGACATGATTTTACCGAGTGCCAAAGTGGATATTAACCCAGAATATATACAACGGGTTGATTCGCATTTACAAGTGCTAAATGAATATGAGCAAATAATGGGAACCGAAACCTCTCAAATTCAACAAATGAATCAAATGGAGTTAGATTTGCGCGACTTATTTACAAAGATGAAAGAAGATGAAGCGGACCCTTCGTTAATATGGGTTATGATTACGACTGGAAGTATTATTATTTTAACGTTGTCTTATGTTGGGTGGCGAAAATATTATGCTGATAAACAAAAACCAACTTCTCAACGAGAGCATAATGATTGACATGACAAGCTTCTATTGTCTAAAATATGAGTAATTACATTATTATTGGAGGCTATGTGAATGGGCTTTTTGGTTTACTTTCTCATCATCATTCTAGTACCTTTGTGGGCACAGTTTAAAGTAAAAGGTGCATACAAAAAGTACTCGAAAGTAGCAAGTTCTTCTGGGATGACAGGTGCAGAGGTAGCAAGACAAATTTTGAATGATAACGGGCTACACAATGTACAAGTTGAACCGATTAGAGGAGTGTTAACCGATCATTACGATCCACGTTCAAAAGTGATTCGTCTATCTGAAGAAAACTATTATGGAACGTCAGTAGCAGGTGCTGCAGTTGCAGCTCACGAAGTAGGGCATGCAATCCAAGACGCAGAAGGGTATGCATTCTTACGTTTCAGACATGCATTAGTTCCTGTAGCAAGTTTTGGATCAAATATTTCATGGGTGTTAATTTTAGTTGGTATTCTTGCTTCTATGAGTAACCTACTTTTACTTGGGATTGTATTTATGGCAGCAGCTGTCCTATTCCAAGTTGTTACGTTACCAGTTGAGTTTAATGCGTCAAGTCGAGCAATGAGTCAGCTTGTATCAGTAGGTGTCATTCGTAATGACGAAGAACGTGAAACACGTAAGGTCTTAAATGCAGCAGCGTTAACATATGTTGCAGCAGCGGCTGTAGCTGTATTAGAGCTAGCTCGTTTAATTTTAATTTATACAGGTATGAACAACGACGATTAAGGTGAAATGAAGTAAAAGAGAAAAGTGCTTTCTTTCATTTAAGCGTCTTTAAAAAAATAGCCGCTCTCTATAACTAGAGAGCGGCTATTTTTTTATAGTTAAGACAAACTAACAAAGAGATGAATGAAAGGAAGGTCACATATGATTCAACTTTTGTTAGGACTAGTGCTGCTATTTAGTAGTGTGAGTATGGTGTCGGCTGAACAACAAGACCATCACGAATGTCGTGTTACACCCGATATTCATGAGGAAACATCTAGTAAGGATGAGCTACCGACGTTTTTGGATGAACAGAAGCCAAGAATAAAAGAACTATATAAACAAGCTGTGCACTATCAGCATTTGCTTACATACATCCCTTGTTATTGTGGCTGTGGAGAAACGGCTAATCACAAAGATAATTATGATTGTTTCGTTTATGAAATAAAAGACAATGGAGCGGTTGTTTGGGACAATCATGCAACAAAATGTGGGTTATGTCTAGATATCGCTGACGAATCAATGAAGATGTTAAATGAAGGTCAAACAGTGAAAGATATTAGGCATTATATTGATCAAAAATATAAGCGTTTTGCAAAGCCTACTCCTACTCCTATACCTAGAAATGAGAAAAAAGAGGAGTGATCTCCTCTTTTTTTAACGCTGAAGGGGGTTTTTATTTTCGTCTAATGTAAAACCTTCTCCAAGTACATCATGCACATCGCTAACCGCAACAAATGCATGTGGATCAATTGAAGTAATGACTTGCTTTAAACGAAATATCTCATTTTTACTAACGACGCAGTATAAAACGTTTAATTCTTGTTTTGAATAAGAGCCTTGTCCTTTCAAGACGGTTACGCCTCGGTCCATTTGTTCAATAATTTTCTGAGAAATCTCTTCATTTTTTGATGAAATAATAGTCGCCCCTTTCGCTGCATACGCCCCTTCTTGCATAAAATCAATCACCTTTGCTGCAACAAACACAGCAACAAGTGTATACATGGCTTCTGTATAGGTTAAATAGAAGATGAGCGATACAGTAATGACAACAAAATCAAATAAAAACATGGTTTTCCCCATATTCCATCCGACATATTTTTGAACAAGTCTCGCAATTATGTCTACGCCACCTGTTGTACCTCCGTATCGGAAAATAATACCTAAACCCACTCCAATGAATACGCCAGCAAATAAAGCTGCTAAAGTCATATCGTCTTTTAAGGGCATATCAACCGGATAACGTTGGAAAATCCAAAGAAAGGCAGATAAACTCACAACGCCAATCATGGTATAGTAAAAAGAAGTTCTTCCAAGCAACTTCCACCCAATAAAAAACAACGGGATATTTAAAAGTAAGTTTGTATAAGAGGGATCAATTTCATATAAGAAATATAAAAGCAGAGTAATTCCGGTAAATCCACCTTCAGCTAAATTATTTTGCATGTTAAAATTAACTAAACCAAATCCAAAGATAGCGGAACCTAATAAAATAAATAAAATATTCGGTAATCTTAATCCATTAAACATATGTACCTCCGCGTGATTTTTTTAAACTGTTCTTACCTAATAATAGTAGAAACGATGAACAGTCGTAAATACTAAATCCTTAGTAAGCAATGTTCTTTCCCAAAAGGTAATAATCTTTAAGTTCATTTCTTGAAAGCTTGCCGTTTGAGGTTAATTGAAGTAACCAAAAGGATGGGTGATGTCATTACATTTTTTACGATTAAGGTAGCTTCTAAACCACTTATCATTGTTTGACACATTTATTAAACGAATTGTTTGTCAAAAGCCACTTGTTTAGCTAACATGTAAAGAGACGATTAATAGATAGTACACAACCATCATTGTTTTTTTTTTTGAGGTTTTTTAACATTTATTTCTCAGAGATAACGATTTGGTGTGGATTAGAAGAAAAGCTAACTGTTTTCCGTGACTTGTGAAATGATAAGACTTAAGGATAGGTCTATTTAAATAAGAGTTGAGGTGAAGAATGTGACAGAGAAAACAATGAAAGAAATGCAAAACGAAGTAGATGCTTATATAGGTCAATTTAAAGAGGGATACTTTAGTCCGCTTGCAATGTTAGCTCGTATGACAGAAGAATTAGGTGAATTATCAAGAGAAGTTAACCATTATTATGGTGAAAAACCAAAAAAGAGTAGCGAAAAAGAACAAACGATTGAAGAAGAGATGGGAGATATGTTGTTTGTTTTAATATGCTTTGCAAATTCATTGAATATTGATTTACAAGAAGCTCACAATCGTGTTATGGAAAAATTTAATACACGTGACAAAGATCGTTGGACAAGAATTGATAATGAAGAATAAGGAGAGAACAACATGAAAACGATTCGTATTATTTTAGCAGGACCAAGAGGAAGAATGGGAATCGAGGCTTTACGTTTAATTCAAGATACAGAACATTTTGAACTTGTAGCAGCTGTTGATCGTGTCAACGAAGGGAAATACATAAGTGAAGTAGACGGATTACCTAAATTACAAGCTCGTATTTATACAGACATTGAAAAGTGTTTACAAGAAGTAAAAGCAGATGTGCTCGTTGACTTAACAACACCAGAGATTGGACGAGTACATACGAAGAAAGCGTTAGAATATGGCGTTCGACCAGTCGTGGGAACAACAGGATTTTCGGAAGAAGACCTTCAGCAATTAAAGCAGCTATCTGAAGAAAAAGGACTAGGGTGTATTATCGCACCAAACTTTGCGATTGGAGCCATTCTAATGATGAAATTTTCACAAATGGCTGCAAAGTATTTTAATGATGTAGAAATTATCGAGTTGCATCATGATAATAAACTGGATGCGCCATCTGGTACAGGATTAAAGACAGCAGAGCTTATTAGTGAAGTGCGTGAAACGAAAAAGCAAGGACATCCTGAAGAAAAAGAAATTTTACCAGGGGCAAGAGGTGCTACATACGATGGTATTCACCTGCATAGTGTTCGTCTTCCTGGGTTAATTGCACATCAAGAAGTATTATTTGGTGGTTTTGGTGAGTCATTAAAAATTCGCCACGATTCATATAACCGAGCTTCTTTCATGTCAGGGGTTAAACTTTCAGTAGAGACTGTTATGAACATGGATATGCTCGTTTATGGTTTAGAAAATATTATTGAGTAAAGAATGAGTGAAAAAGGGGATAGGAAAATGAATGTAGCATTAATCGCACATGATAAGAAAAAGAATGACATGGTTCAATTTGCTGTAGCATATAAGTACGTACTTCAAAAGCATACGTTGTTTGCTACAGGTACGACAGGAACAAAGATTATGGAAGCGACAGGGTTAGATGTGCAACGCTTTCAATCGGGACCTCTCGGAGGAGATCAAGAAATTGGAGCAATGATTGCCCAAAATAAAATGGATATGGTTATTTTCTTTCGAGATCCATTAACAGCACAACCTCACGAACCAGATGTTTCTGCTTTAATGCGCTTATGCGATGTGTATGCAATCCCACTTGCCACGAATATGGGAGCTGCAGAACTATTTATTCACGGACTTGAACGAGGAGACTTAAAGTGGCGTTCTATTCTAAAACAGCAAGGTGAGTGACATGAGTAATAATCAATTAGATGTATTAGCATTTGGCGCTCATGCGGACGATGTAGAAATCGGTATGAGCGGATCCATTGCAAAGTTTGTAGAGCAAGGGTTAAAAGTAGGGATTTGTGATTTAACTCATGCAGAACTCTCTTCAAATGGAAACGTAACGATTCGTCAAGACGAGGCACAAAAGGCTTCTTCTCTTTTAGGTGTTCATGAGCGAATACAGTTGAATATGCCTGATCGAGGCCTATACATGAAAGAGGAGTACATAAAAGAACTTGTTTCTGTCATTCGTACATATAAACCAAAAGTTGTGTTTGCGCCTTACATTGAAGACAGACATCCTGACCACGGGAATTGTGCACGATTAGTAGAGGAAGCAATTTTTTCAGCTGGAGTAAAGAAATATTGTGATCCTCAAAATCAGAATGCCCATCGTGTCGCGTCTTTTTATTTTTATATGATTAATGGGTTTCACAAGCCGCATTTTGTCATTGACGTCTCTCACACCTATTCAAAAAAATTAGAGAGCTTGCGTGCTTATGAGAGTCAATTTACGAAAACAGACGATGCTTATGATACACCGCTTGTAAACGGTTATATTGAAACAGTAGAAAGTAGAGACCGCTTAATGGGTAAAGAAGTAGGCGTTTTATATGCTGAAGGATTTCTAACGAAAAAACCATTACTGATTGAACGAGATTTAATAGGAGGCACACAATGACATTAAAGATTGGAATCACGTGCTATCCATCAGTAGGAGGCTCAGGGGTTGTTGCCACAGAACTAGGAAAACTATTAGCAGAGAAAGGACATGAAATTCATTTTATTTCATCTAGTATGCCTTTTCGCTTAAAAAAAGTTTATCCAAATATTTATTTTCATGAAGTCGAAGTGAATCAATATTCTGTCTTTAAATATCCTCCCTATGATTTGGCACTATCTACAAAAATTGCAGAAGTGGCAAAGCGTGAAAAGCTAGATATTATTCATGCTCATTATGCCATTCCACATGCAGTATGTGCATATTTAGCAAAACAAATGGTAGGAGAGCAATTAAAGATTGTCACAACGTTACATGGAACAGACATCACGGTTTTAGGGTATGATTCATCATTAAAGGATTTAATCAAATTTGGAATTGAAAAGTCTGATGTAGTTACAGCTGTATCAAAAGCGTTAGTTGAGCAAACGTATGATTTAGTCAAACCTGAAAAGAAAATTGAAACGGTCTATAACTTTATTGATGAACGCGTGTATAAGAAAATAGATGCTTCTCATTTGAAAAAAGAATATGGTATTCAATCAGATGAGAAAGTCGTCATTCATGTATCAAACTTTAGACAAGTGAAACGCGTTCAAGATGTGGTAAAATCGTTTGACCTCATTCAACAACAAGTACCTGCGAAATTATTATTAGTTGGAGACGGACCTGAAATGACAGTTATTTGTCAACTAGTAAAAACGCTTGGCTTAAAAGAGAAAGTTTTATTCTTAGGAAAACAGGAGAACATAGAAGAATTGTACTCCATTAGTGACTTAAAATTACTTTTATCAGAAAAAGAGAGCTTTGGTCTTGTTTTACTAGAAGCAATGGCGTGTGGGGTACCTTGTATCGGAACAAATGTTGGTGGCATTCCAGAAGTGATTGAAGATGGAGAAACAGGATTTATATGTGAACTAGGTGATGTCGAGAGTATTGCTTCTAAAGCTGTTCATTTATTAACGAATGAACAAAGTTATAATACGATGGCGAAAAAAGCACTAGCTTCCGTAAATGATAGATTTCATTCAACAACAATTGTTAATGAATACGAACGACTTTATTACCGCATGATGAAGGAATCGTAATGGAGATTGGGATGAAAAAGCCATTTATTCAGCCACTTACTATTTTAAAAAAACTTGAACAAAACGGTCATGAAGCGTATTTTGTCGGAGGTGCTGTTCGTGATTCAATCATTGGTCGAGAAATTGGAGATGTTGATATTGCCACTTCTGCAAAGCCAGAAGAAGTAATGAGCCTATTTCCGAAGACGATTGATGTTGGAATTGAGCATGGAACGGTTGTTGTACTGCATGAAGGTGAGCCATATGAAGTTACAACATTCCGTTCAGAAGGAGAGTATGATGATTTTCGTCGTCCTTCTTCTGTACAATTTATTTCATCATTGAAAGAAGATTTACAGCGACGTGACTTTACAATTAATGCGATTGCCATGAATCGGCATGGTAATATCATAGATCCTTTTAAGGGAAAAGAAGCAATTATGAACAAAGGCATTTCAACGGTCGGAGACGCTTCAGAGAGGTTTCATGAAGATGCTCTTCGGATGATGAGAGCCATTCGTTTCGTTAGTCAACTTTCTTTTAAACTTGATGACGAGACAAAGCAAGCGATTAAGAAACATGCAAAGCTTCTGCAACATGTGTCTGTTGAAAGAATTAAAGTAGAGTTTGAAAAGCTTTTGCAAGGCGCAAATCCAATTGAAGCCTTTGCTTTATTGGCTGATACAAAATTATATACTTATTTACCCAATTTCGCTGTAAGTGATGAAGTATTTCGACAACTATTGTCTTATCGATGGTGTCTTCTTCAAAACCTGTCTGAGTACTGGGCGGTAGTACTGCTTGTTTTACAGGAAGAACAAGAAGAGCGCTTCTTAAAGAGTTGGAAGCTTTCTAATAAAGCCATCAAAGAAATTAAGCAAAACATAGTCGCTTATCGACAAGTGTGTAAAAAAGGTTGGTCATCAGAGCTCGTCTATACCTATGGATTGGAGACAAGTCTTTCGGTTAATCGGATTTGTGAAGTCCTTGGAAACGGACAAATAGAAGAGTCTTGGATTATCAATGTACATAGTGATCTGCCTATTCATTCTTTCCAAGATGTGGTGGTCAATGGTGCAGATGTTATGAAGTGGGTCGATAAAAAAGGCGGACCTTGGCTTTCAGAAGTATTGAGAATGATTGAAATGAACATCGTGAACGGTCAATTAATAAATGATAAAGATGCGATAAAAGAGTGGGTGAAATCATGCAATCAGATATAAGAAGAACATTGTTAGAAATGTTTACAAATTCTGAAGAAGAATATGTGTCCGGACAGAAAATCAGTGATTTGTTAGGTTGCTCAAGAACCGCTGTGTGGAAGCACATCGAAGATTTAAGAAAAGAAGGCTATGAATTAGAAGCTGTAAGAAAGAAAGGGTACCGAATTGTTAACAAACCAAATAAAGTGAGTGAAAATGAGCTCATTTTAGGTTTGCAAACAAAGAGAATTGGACAGCACGTTCATTATGAAGAAGTAGTTGAATCAACTCAAAAAATTGCGCATCGATTAGCTCAAGAGGGAGCAGAAGAAGGAACAGTTGTTGTTGCTGAACAGCAAACAGCCGGGCGAGGTCGTCTAGACCGTGTATGGCACTCTCCAAAAGGGACAGGTGTATGGATGAGTGTTATTTTGCGCCCAACTGTTCCACCACAACATGCACCACAATTAACACTTTTAACAGCGGTAGCAGTTGTTCAATCCATTCAAGAGGTAACAGGTATTTCTCCTCAAATTAAGTGGCCGAATGATATTTTAATTGAGGGGAAAAAGGCGGTTGGAATTTTAACGGAGATGCAAGCAGATGCTGATCGTATTCATTCTGTTATTATTGGAATTGGCATTAACGTAAATCAGCAAAAAGAAGACTTCTCTGATTCTATTAAGGAGATTGCAACATCATTAGCGGTTGAAAAAGGAGAAACTATTAATCGCGCAGCTTTAATGCAAGCTATTTTCCTGAAAATTGAGACGCTGTATGAAGAATACTTAACAAACGGTTTTGGCTTAATTAAATTGCTTTGGGAGACGTATGCCATTAGTATTGGTAAAAGAATTATTGCTAGAACGTTAAGAGGTTCTATCGAAGGCTGGGCAAAAGGGATTACAGAAGATGGTGTGTTACTCATTGAAGACGATTTAGGTGTTCTTCATCATATCCATTCAGCAGACATTGAATTATCTACTAGAAAATGATCTGTAAATTCATTATAATACGAGTATCAGGGTAGTATCGAAAGAACTTCACCTGATACTCGTATTTTTTTACCTTAATTTAATCTGCCTTGATCCGAGATGGACTAGGACAGAGGGATGACAAACACCGAATCTTTACTAGACAAACGTCTATTTACTGATATTGTTTGAATGTTCAAAATCCTTCTTCCTTAATGATTGGAAGAAGGATTTTTTACTGCTTGATGAACGTTCGGTAGTCATCTCCTCTGAAAAAAGGAGGAGAAAGATCATGAAGACGAAAACAGAGTTTATGAAAATGAAAAAAGAGTGTGAACCGATTGTGATGTTAACAGCGTATGATTACCCATCTGCTACGTATGCTGAGCAAGCAGGTGTCGATATGATTTTAGTTGGTGACTCTTTAGGAATGGTTGTACTTGGTTATGACTCCACACTTCCTGTTACCGTAGACGACATGATTCATCATACAAAAGCAGTAAAACGTGGTGCGCCCAATACATTTGTTGTGACGGACATGCCGTTTATGTCTTATCATATTTCAAGAGCAGAAACGATGCGAAACGCAGCTGACATTGTTCAAAAAAGCGGTGCACATGCATTAAAAGTCGAGGGAGCAGGCGATGTTATTTACACGATTGCTGATTTGACAAATGCAGGTATTCCTGTTGTTGCTCATTTAGGTCTTACGCCACAATCTGTTGGTGTACTCGGTGGTTATAAAGTACAAGGAAAAGATGCCGAAGCGGCAAAAAAACTCATTGACGATGCTGTAAAATGTGAGCAAGCAGGCGCGATTGCACTTGTATTAGAATGTGTACCAAAGCAGCTTGCTAAAGAGATTTCAAGTCGATTATCAATTCCGACAATTGGGATTGGAGCAGGGAAAGAAACAGATGGTCAAGTTCTTGTTTATCACGATATTTTAACATACGGGGTGGAAAGAGTACCTAAATTCGTTAAGCAGTACGGTTGTGTGAATGAAGTTATTGTACCAAGTTTAAAGCAGTACGTGTCAGAAGTGAAAGAGAAGTCATTTCCAGAAGATCAACACACATTTACGATGAAAGAAGAGCAGTTAGCCGCTTTATATGGAGGAAAGTAAAATGCAAGTCATTCGAACAATTAGTGAGATGCAGCGATGTATCAAACAAAAACGAACAGAAGGGAACGAAATTGGATTTGTTCCTACAATGGGATACTTACATGAAGGTCACCTTACGCTCCTTCGTGAAGCAAAAAATGAGAATGATACGGTTGTACTGAGCATTTTTGTGAATCCAACACAGTTTGGACCGAATGAAGATTTTGATTCCTATCCAAGAGACTTTGTACGTGATGAACGATTGGCAAAAGAGGCGGGAGTAGACTTTCTTTTTTACCCAACAGTAGATGAGATCTATCCAAATGAACCAACGATTGAGATCACGGTAACAAAGCGAGTGGATGTTTTATGCGGAGCGAAACGACCAGGTCACTTTGACGGTGTGGCAACGGTATTAACAAAGCTATTTCATATCGTGACACCCGACCGAGCATATTTTGGAATGAAAGATGCACAGCAAGTGGCGGTAGTAGATGCGCTCATTTCCGATTTTCATTTTCCTATTACACTTGTTCCCGTTGAGACAATTAGAGAAGAGGATGGTCTAGCAAAAAGTTCACGGAATGTATATTTAACAACACAGGAACGAAGCGAGGCCTCAAGTATTTATAGAAGTTTACAAAAAGCGAAGCAGCTAATTAGCGAAGGAGAAACTGATCCAGAGAGAGTAAAGCAAGCAATAGAGGACTATCTTCATCATCATACAAGTGGTCGTATTGATTATATTGACATCTATTCATACCCGTATTTGACGAAGGTAGATCATCTATCAGGTAAACTCATTATCGCAGTAGCGGTTGTTTTTTCAAAAGCTCGACTAATTGATAACTTAACATTTGACGTATAACGGAGGAATAAACAATGTTTCGAACAATGATGAATGCTAAAATCCATCGTGCGCGTGTCACAGAAGCAAACTTAAATTATGTAGGCAGCGTTACAATTGATGAAGACTTATTAGATGCAGTAGGCATTGCGGTTAATGAGAAAGTGCAAATTGTGAACAATAATAATGGAGCAAGACTTGAAACGTATGCGATTCCTGGTGAACGAGGTAGTGGTGTGGTTTGCTTAAATGGTGCTGCTGCGCGTCTTGTACAGCCTGGAGATGTTGTGATTATTATTTCATATGCGATGGTTCCTAATGAAGAAGTAGCTAACCATCAGCCAACGGTAGCAATTATGGATGAGCATAATCAAATTAAGCAGTTACTACAACAAGAACCAGCTTCTACAATTTTATAAGATGTTTATTTATTGCCTTCTGTACTCATTTTTGAGTAACAGGAGGCTATTTTTTTGAAGAAATGATTTATTATGCTTGGTAAAGTAATTTGAGTTATAATGAGAGCTTAAAGGTAAGTTCGTTTAAAGCGAAAAAACCATGATGAATTTTCACATACACAACTCACGCTACATGAATACTAAAAAGGAAGAATTTTGTGAGGTGTTATCTATGAACAAGCGCTTTGTTGTGATTGATCTTGAGACGACCGGCCATTCTCCTAAGCAAGGAGATAAAATCATTCAGTTTGCAGCTGTTGTCATTGAAAATGGAAAGATTGTTGATCGGTTCTCAAGTTTTTTAAATCCAGAAATACCAATTCCACCATTTATTGAGCAATTAACGCACATTAATGATGAAATGGTAGAAGGTGCTCCATTATTTGAAGACATTGCTCCGAGAGTGTTGGAGTTAGTAAAAGATTCTTATTTTGTTGCACATAATGTGGCTTTTGACCTCTCATTTCTTCAAGATGAATTACATAATCATGGCTATGATACTTTGTATAATTCCACGATTGATACGGTCGAATTAGCACGTATATTACTCCCAACCATCGATGGATACAAATTAAACCAATTAGCAGAATGTTTAGCTATTACACATGATAATCCACATCAAGCTGATAGTGACGCAGAAGTGACGGCAAACATTTTATTAATGCTAATTGAAAAAATGAAACGGTTGCCTCTTACCACGTTAAAGCAGCTTTATTCTTTATCCTTACATCTAAAAAGTGAGATTGGGGAACTAATTGAAGATGTGATTGAACAGAAACAAGATGTAATAGAAGAGGAAAATCACTATGTATTTCTTCATGGTTTGGCTATTCGAAAGATAGAAAAGGAAGAAGTGAAAGATACAGTCATTCCGTTTTCTTATGAAGCATTTTCTAAAGAGAGAAATCAATACTTCGGGAGAGTAATAACAAACTTTGAAGATCGAAAAGAACAGTGGGAAATGATGGACTTTGTTCATGAAGCATTTTCTTCTCGGGAGCATGCGTTAATCGAGGCAGGAACTGGAACAGGAAAAACGTTAGCGTATTTAATTCCCGCTGTCATTCACGCGGTTAACGAAAGAAAGCAAGTGGTAGTGTCTACTCATACTATTGCATTGCAACAGCAGCTCATTGAGAAGGATATAAAGTTAGCAAGTCAAGTTTTATCTTTTCCATTATCTGCTGTTATATTAAAAGGTAGAGAGCATTATATTAGCATTCGTAAGTTTCTTCATTTATTAAAAGAGCGGGAAAATAATTACGACGCTATCTTAACAAAAGCAAAGATTCTTGTGTGGCTAACTGAAACGTTAACGGGAGACATCGATGAAATTAATTTGCCATCTGGAGGTAAATTATTTTGGGATCGTATTAATGAAGCAAACCCATCACACCTTGATGTACGTCCTCCTTGGAATACCTATTCTTACTACGAGCGCGCACGAATAAGAGCTCAATATGCACAAGTGATTATTACCAATCATCGATTATTACTAATGGATGTGATGAATAAGCAATCGTTATTGCCTGCGTATGATTGTGTCATCATTGATGAGGCGCATCACTTAGAGGAAATTGCAAGTGAAGAATTAGGCGTACAGTTAGACTACTTTTCCATTCATACTTTGCTAACACGCATTGGTTCACTACAAACGAAAGGCTTATTGGCAGATGTGTATAAGATGATGTCAAAGCATCACCATAAAAATTCATTAAATACAGTCAATGAGATGATTGGAAAGCTTCATGCTGAATGTAACGACTTATTTAGGCTTATTCATTCATATGTAATGAAAAAAGCAAACAATAAAACAGCTGATATTGGACGGATTAGTTATCGGTATCATATAGAACAAGAAACAGGTGATCACTGGTTAGCCATTCATGAATTAGCTTCCCGAGTACGCTTTTTGTTGCGTGATTTCCTACGAATTGTTCACAGTGAACAAGCAAGTGTCGAAGTAACATTAAATCAATTTAAAAAGGAAGAGCAAACCGTTTTACACGAATTTTTTACAGTTTGTAACATGTTTACAGAAATCGATGATTGTCTCTATCACTTATTGTTTCAAGAAGAAAAAGAGACAGTTAAATGGTTTGAAATTGAGCCAAAAGGAGCAGCTAATGCTACATTCTTATATAGTCAGCCCGTATCTGTAGCAGATCAATTAGCAGATGATTTTTTCACAAACAAGCAAACGGTCATCTTAACATCAGCGACGTTAACCGTTCACAATTCGTTTGACTATATTATGAATGAATTAGGTTTGTATGATTTTCAACCATTGCAGCTATCTGTGTCGTCTCCTTTTCCATATGAAAGGCAAGCCAAAGTGTTTATCCCAACAGATTTTCCAACTGTTAATTCTGTATCAGTAGAAGAATATAGTATGTTGTTAGCGGAAAGCATATTAGATGTTGCGTCTGTTACTAATGGTAAAATGCTTGTATTGTTTACTTCATATGACATGTTGAAACATACCTATAGTTACATGAAAGAACTAAATGATAAAGATGAATTTGTTTTATTAGGACAGGGAGTAACGACTCGGAATAAAAACCGATTGATAAAAGATTTTACTCAATTTGAAAAAGCGATTCTTTTAGGAACAAATAGCTTCTGGGAAGGCATTGACATTCCAGGTGAAAAACTATCATGTCTAATTATCGTTCGACTTCCATTTTTACCACCAGAACAGCCTTTTGTAGCGGCTAAAGTAGAAAAATATAAGAGTACTGGTAAAAATGCTTTCATGGACTATTCTCTTCCACAAGCTATTATTAAATTTAAGCAAGGATTTGGACGCCTTATTCGATCAAAAGAGGATAGAGGGGCTGTTTTTGTCTTTGATAATCGCATTACGCATTCTGCATATGGAAAGTATTTTTTAATGTCTTTACCAAGAGTTGAAGTTAATAAAAAATCATTTCATGAAACAGTAGAGGACCTTCAGAATTGGTGGGATCAAACGAAATAACCTTTAAGTAAAACCTTGTCATTATTTATACGGTTTATCTAAAATAGGCGAGAACCCCCCATCTTCAAGAAATGTGAAGGGCGAAGCCAAATGAGTAAGTGGGGGTAGTTCAATTCTTAATTTGTAAGACACTTTACAGTAGAAATCAAGTTGGAGCTGAGAAGATGAATCGGCCTTTTATTGCATTAATAATGGCTTGCTTCATAAGCCTTATTGGTTCACCAGAACGAGGATATACGATGAAAGTAGAAAGTGTAGACTTTGATTTATCCGAAGATGAAGCAGTTATTGTCTTTTTTAATCTGTCGGACGGAGAAGCCACTTTAGTAAAAGACGGGCACAATCATCATCTTTTAATTAATACAGGTAGCGAACGTTCTAAACATGAATTGTTTCACCTTATGAATACGTTTGGTGTTAAAAAGGTAGATGACATCATTGTTACAAAGCCAGGTCCCGGTTTTGACGATAATTTAAATGAAGTTGTAACCCGTTATTCACCCAATCGCGTCTATGTACCTGCAGAGTATAAGAAGCGAAGTGATGTATTATATAAAAGCTGGAAAGAAGGAACAAATCATCGGTACTCAAAAGAGATTAGTGTTCGTGTGTTACATCATGAGGGAACGACACCTTCAATGGACATCTTAGTAACTTATGGTGAAAATCGAATTCTCTACATGACGAATGGCGATTTAATAACTGAAAAAAAACTAAGTCAGTTGCCCTTATCTGATACTGATGTATTAAAAGTGGCCAATTATGGAATCGGTTCGACAACATCTCAACCATTTTTAGAAAAAGTAGATCCACAAGCAGCTATTATATTTGAAAGCAGTACAGGACGAATTGAGACAGATTTGTTAGAGCGATTGTATGAGATGTGGATCGATATTCACTATGTCAAACAAACTGGAACGGTGGCAATGAAGATGACGAAGTATCAGTATGAAATGATTTCCATACCTTCTCATTCTTAAAAAGTGCTCATTCAAAGTCCTCAGGTATGAAGAGTTCCTTATTAGTTGTTTACTGACACGAATTTCGTGGAAATGTCCTAAAAAAAGAGCAGCTTTTTATAAAAAGCTGCTTTTGTATGATGTGGGTAGGAAAGAATTTTATTGAGAAAGTTTTCGTAATTTTATTTTAAGCTGTTATAATAATGTGTGAATTACTTTGTAAGTATAGTGTGACCGAAGTAACGAAACTTATGAATAGCAATTTTTGTGTACACGTCTTAAGGAGGTATGACAGATGGAAAGTAAAATTGAAGTATTATCAACAATTCGCATTGACTATTCTTCTGATTTGTACAAAATCGTAGATAGTTTAAACCGAACATTAAAAAAGAAAGACTTAATGTTTGGACTAGCTTTAGATGAAGAAGATAAAGATAAAGCAGTTTTTACAATTTATCGTACATAAAGTAGGGTTATTATGAAAAAGTGGAGTATTTTAATTGGTATTTTAGTTATCGTTGTGATTAGTTGGCAATTCGCTTCTATTTATCATCAGTCTGTAAAAGGTAAGCAGGGAGATGAAGAAAAAGCGGTTGCACTAGCTCAGAAAGAGTATGAATTAAAAGATGTGACAAACGTACAAACGTATTTTGGAAAAGATACATTTTATATTGTAAAAGCAACAAACGATAAAGGTGAAAAGATAATTGTTTGGATACCTAAAGATGTTAAAAAAAATGATATGATTATGAAAAAAGAAGCGAGTGGAATTACACAAAGTCAAGCTCGTTCACTCGTTGAAAAGGAACGAAATCCAAAAGAAATTAAGTCTGTTCGCTTAGGGATGGAACGTCAACTACCACTATGGGAAATCACGTATATTGATGAGGAAGATCGCTTTACATATTACTATATTGATTTTGAAAGTGGTAAGTTTTTAAAACGCTATAGCTTATCTCAATAATTGTGAGTGAATATACCATATGTTCAACATTACATTTAGTGACAAACATATGTGATATAAATTTTGATGCTTTTAGGGGGAGATTTTAGTGAAGTTAGCTAAACGTGTATCAGCTTTAACGCCATCATCAACATTAGCCATTACAGCTAAAGCTAAGGAATTAAAAGCTGCAGGACATGATGTTATTGGATTAGGAGCAGGGGAACCTGACTTTAATACACCAGCACACATTTTAGAAGCAGCACAACAAGCAATGAATGAAGGTCATACAAAATATACACCTTCTGGGGGATTAGCATCATTAAAAACAGCAATTTCTCAAAAGTTCAAAGACGATCAAGGTATCGAATATAAGCCAAGTGAGATCATTGTATGTTCAGGAGCGAAGCATGCGCTTTATACGCTGTTTCAAGTGCTCTTAGACGAAGGTGACGAAGTGATTATCCCAACTCCTTATTGGGTAAGTTATCCAGAGCAAGTGAAATTAGCACAAGGTGTACCAGTCTATGTTGAAGGATTTGAGAGTAATCAGTTTAAAATTACGCCTGAACAGTTAGAAGCAACTGTTACAGATAAAACAAAAGCAGTGATTATTAACTCACCAAGTAATCCAACAGGTATGATTTACAGTCGTGAGGAATTAGAAGCCATTGGGGAAGTTTGCTTGAAGCATAACCTTTTCATTATTTCCGATGAAATATATGAAAAACTTGTATATGGTAGTGAAAAGCACGTATCAATTGCAGAGATTTCCCAGCAGTTAAAAGAACAAACGATTATCATTAATGGGGTATCTAAATCACATTCTATGACAGGTTGGCGCATTGGGTATGCAGCTGGTAACGTAGAAATTATTAAAGCGATGACAAACCTTGCGAGTCATAGTACATCAAATCCAACGTCTGTTGCTCAATATGCATCGATTGCTGCATACAATGGGACACAAGAGCCTGTTGAAACGATGAGACAAGCTTTTGAAGAACGCTTGAATATCATTTACGATAAGCTAGTAGCAGTACCAGGGTTTACGTGCATTAAACCACAAGGTGCGTTTTACTTATTTCCAAATGCTATTGAAGCAGCAAAATTGACCGGATTTGAAACGGTTGATCAATGGGTAGAAGCTCTGCTAGAGGAAGAAAAAGTAGCGTTAGTCCCAGGTTCGGGATTCGGTGCTCCTGAGAATGTTCGTCTATCATATGCAACATCACTAGACTTACTCGAAAAAGCTATTGATCGCATTACCAACTTTATGAATCGTCGTATGAACTAATAAGTAGAGAGAATCGAGTTTTTACAACTTTTTGTGAACTTGATTCTCTCTTGTTATTGTGAGTAGTGAATTGTATAATAAAATGGTCGTACATACTTAGTTGATTCTGTTTTTACAATCGAGTTGACTGCAAGAACAGAATCAACTAATTTAAGTCAGTACAAATTTGCTGACATTTCATTTTATGTAAGTGTTTTGGAGGGATATTCATCGTGAAAATTACGATTTCTGAAGCAGGCAAGTATGTTGATCAAGAAGTAACGATTGGTGCTTGGCTTGCAAATAAACGTTCAAGTGGTAAAATTGCATTTTTACAGCTTCGTGATGGCTCTGGCTTTATGCAAGGTGTTGTTGTAAAGGCAGAAGTGGGCGAAGAAGTATTTCAATTAGCAAAATCAATCACACAAGAATCTTCTTTATATGTAACAGGGGTTGTTCGAGCAGATGAGCGTTCTCCATTTGGATATGAACTAACTGTTACAAACCTAGAAGTCATTCATGCAGCAGTTGATTACCCAATCACGCCAAAAGAGCATGGAACAGAATTCTTAATGGACAACCGTCATCTATGGTTACGTTCAAAGCGTCAGCATGCTGTGATGAAAGTGCGTAATGAAATTATTCGTGCAACGTATGAGTTCTTTAATGAGAATGGATTCACAAAGGTAGATCCACCTATTTTAACAGGAAGTGCTCCAGAGGGAACAACGGAACTTTTCCACACAAAGTATTTTGATGAAGATGCGTATCTTTCTCAAAGTGGACAACTTTATATGGAAGCTGCTGCTATGGCGTTAGGAAAAGTATTCTCATTTGGCCCAACATTCCGTGCCGAAAAATCAAAAACACGTCGTCATCTAATTGAGTTTTGGATGATTGAGCCTGAGATGGCTTTTTATGAGTTTGAAGATAACTTGAAAGTACAAGAAGAGTACGTATCACATGTTGTTCAATCTGTATTAAAAAATTGTGCTTTAGAGCTAAAAACATTAGGTCGTGACACATCAAAACTAGAAAACATTAAAGCACCGTTTCCACGTATCTCTTACGATGATGCTGTTAAATTCTTACATGAAAAAGGATTTGATGATATTCAGTGGGGTGATGACTTTGGTGCTCCACATGAAACGGCAATTGCAGAAAGCTATGATAAGCCGGTATTTATTACACATTATCCAACATCATTAAAGCCTTTTTACATGCAACCAGATGCAAATAATGAAGAGGTTGTATTATGTGCAGACTTAATTGCGCCAGAAGGTTATGGAGAAATCATTGGTGGTTCACAACGTATCCACGATATGGATTTATTAGAACAACGTTTAAAAGAGCACGATTTAGATGCTGAAACGTACAAATGGTACTTCGAACTTCGTAAGTACGGATCTGTTCCACACTCAGGATTTGGACTTGGTCTAGAGCGAACAGTAGCATGGATTAGTGGGGTAGAACACGTACGTGAAACGATTCCGTTCCCACGTTTACTAAACCGTTTATATCCTTAAAATAAATTAAACATCTATACAATAAGATAAAGCCCCCCTGTGTCTATCAGGGGAGCTTTTATTTTTCGGTAATGGTGTAATTCAGTTCGTAAGATTTCCACTTCATGATATACTAAAAGTTGAGGTGTTCATATATGGATAAAGAAAATATAGTAAGATGGTTTGAACAAGGAAGTGTGTCCATTCCGAAATTATTAATGAATCATTACGCGGAATTAGGATTGAATGAGGTTGAATTTATGACGCTCATGCATATTTACGTAGCAGTTGAAGGAGGAAATGCATTTCCAACTCCAGCTGAACTTTCGAGTAAAATGAGCATCTCAAGTACGGGTTGCATGGAGACGTTACGTAGTTTAATTCAACGAGGTTTTTTAACAATTGAACAGCATCATGATCAAGCCTCAATGATTTCTGAAACCTATTCCTTAAAACCGCTATGGGAAAAACTTGTTTATTTTATGGTGAAAGAAACACAACATCAATCAGTTGAAGTTCAACAACAAAATGAATTAGATTTATATTCAATCTTTGAAAAAGAATTTGGACGTCCTCTGTCTCCATTTGAATGTGAAACATTAACGATGTGGGTAGACCAAGACCATCATGATATTGTCATTATTAAAGCTGCTTTACGAGAAGCTGTGATGTCAGGAAAGCTTAACTTTCGATATATTGATCGCATTTTATTTGAGTGGAAAAAGAATGGAATTAAAACAATTGAACAAGCTCGAAGTTACGGAAGAAAGTTTCGTCAACATCAACAACAGTCTAAAAAGGCTCCAACGATTGAAAAAGAAACCTCTAATACATCAGTTCCGTTCTTTAATTGGCTCGAGCAGTAATTAATTAAGTGCTTAACATATAAGACATAAAAAAGATTGCTTTTGTTCAAATACAAAAACATGGTTTTATCACGAACCGGCAAGAATAAAAAGCGAGAGATTTTTAGTCTCTCGCTTTTTGTTCTAGTTACATTTAAAAATACATAGCAAGGTGAGATGTAAAATGTTAACGTTAAAACAAATTAGATATTGTCTTGATCAGATGGCAGAAATGTTCCCAGATGCTCATTGTGAACTGAACCATCAAAATCCATTTGAGTTAGTCATTGCAGTAGCTCTGTCTGCACAATGTACTGATGCACTTGTAAATAAGGTAACCAAGAATTTATTTCAAAAATATAAAACGCCTGAAGATTATTTAGCTGTTTCAGATGAAGAGTTACAGCAAGATATTCGTTCAATTGGTTTATATCGTAATAAGGCAAAGAATATTCGTAAATTATGTCAACTACTTATTAATGAGTATGGTGGAGAAGTACCACAAGACCGTGATGAATTAACCAAATTACCTGGTGTAGGAAGAAAAACAGCTAACGTCGTTGTATCAGTAGCATTTGGTATCCCTGCAATTGCAGTGGATACACATGTTGAAAGAGTAAGTAAACGTTTAGCTATTTGTCGTTGGAAAGACTCCGTATTAGAAGTTGAAAAAACATTGATGCGAAAAGTGCCGAAAGAAGAGTGGTCGGTTACTCATCATCGAATGATTTTCTTTGGTCGATACCATTGTAAAGCTCAGTCTCCGCAGTGTCATATTTGTCCTCTTTTAGATGTATGTCGAGAAGGGAAAAAGCGAATGAGAGAGAAGGAAAAGAATGACTAAGCAAACGAAAGTTCCACCACAGTTTTATCATCCTTTATTCTTTTCGAAAGCATCTGTCATGGAACGTTGTGAAAAAAAAGTGTTTAAGGAAGTGATGTTATCTTCGTTTTTTCCATACGACTTACGTTTACAACCTGAAGAGCCTTGGAAGCAACCACAAGACTTTGTGCCATATGTTTTTGAACTATGGAACGAACTAGAGACAAAGATTGCTTTATTACATAAAAAGCGACAAGCACATGCTACACAAATGTCAATGAAATATGGAGTAGCCAATTTTATTAGTGCGCTATTTTGGATGAATGGTGTAAAAGTTTCTCGATTAACACATTTAGATGAGGATGTTAAGGAACTTACTTATAAACCGATAAACATAGGTGAACGGATAGCGTTTATTATGACAAAGCCCCATCTATATCATTCATTTATTCAACTGTCGGAACTTTATCAAGAACTTCAAAAATTATATGCTAAATTGGTCATTATACATAAAAAATAAAGCCTATCTCAATTGGGGAACATGATTCTCCAATTTGAGATAGGCTTTTTGTTTGAAAGACCTTAGACTATGGCATCCTTTTATCCTTCACTTGTAGGGGGATTTGTACCATTTGAATCTCCAGGACTCTGTGGTGGGATTTGGCCACCTTGATCATTGGATGGAGGTGGAGAAGGTTGGTTGCCCTCATTAGGTGGTGGCTGTTGTTCTTTATCTTTATCCTTCTCTTTATCCTTCTCTTTCTCTTTGTCCTTATCTTTACCTTTATCATCTTTGTTCTCTTTTTGATCTGAAGAGTCATCCTTATCTTTCTCTTCATCATCGTCTTCTTTACGTTGTTCTTCCGAATCATTCTCGTCTTCAGATGGTTCCTCTTCTTCACCGCCAGGAATTCTAACGGAAGCAGAAGCTCCTTTACTTGTGGAACCACCAAATGTTGCAGTGATTGTAAATGTGTACGTTGCACCTGGTGTTGGTGATGGTACGACAATAGATGTGTTTTTTGTAGACTGCTGAGATGAGCTTCCGTCTACAGACGTATTTACTTGGAATGTAACGTCATTCATTTTATCTTCTGGATATGACCAACTTACGTTAATTTGATTTGCTGATGGGTCGAATTGTGCTTTCACACCTTTTGGACGATCAGCTTCCATAAATTTCTTTGAAACTTTTGTTGGCTCTGTACCACGAATAAAGTATTCTTCTTCAACCATATTACTAGGGGTACCAGCACTTGGTTTTCTCAACTCTTCACCGGAAACTTTTTCGATTGGTACTTTTACAACGCTATTAGGTTGTTTAAAGCTTCCTCGATCTTTTCCTTGTGATACATGAGATACAACCTTTTTAAAGATACTCTTTGCCATGTCTTTTTCAGATTGACTATAAATATAGTTTTCACTTGAATATTTTTCGTAACCTGTCCACACAGCTGCTGTATATTTAGGTGTATATCCTGCAAACCAGACGTCTTTTACGCCACCGCTGCGGATATTATATCTAGCTTTATCGTCAGCATCAAAGTTTGTTGTTCCTGTCTTACCTGCAATCTCTAATCCAGACGTTCTGACAGCCCTAGCTGTACCATATGGTTCTTCGACTACGGACTTTAACATATGTGTAACCATGAAGGCTGTAGAGTCTTTCATAGCCACTTTTGGTTTAGGTGTTAAATCCATTTCAGTTCCATCAGGAAACTTTACCTTTGTTACCGTATGTGGCTTATTATAAATCCCATTATTCCCAAAAGCACTGTACGCTCCAGCAAGTTGAAGGGGAGATACTCCTTTATTAAATCCTCCAATGGAATAAGCTTCTGGAATTGCTTTTTCTAGTGGAATACCTAATCCAGCACCAAACTCTCTCGCTTTTTCAGCTCCAACGGCTTGAAATGCTTTTAAAGCAGGGATGTTTCGAGAACGACCAAGTGCTTCACGAGCAGAAAGCCATCCTTTATGACTACGATCAAAGTTGTTAATAGCTGTACCATTTGAGTACGTGTATGGTTCATCATTGATTGGTTGAGCAGTAGACCAATTTAAATGCTCAATTGCTGGACCAAAATCTAAGATTGGTTTAATGGTTGAACCAGGTTGTGGATAATTATCAGTGGCTAAACTGAAGCCACGAGATACACGATTACGTCCACCGCCAATTGCTCGTACAGCACCTGTTTCTGTATCAAGCAGAACAACGGCAGCTTGGAAATTTTCGTTTGGAAATTGAACAACTTCATTTGTATTTAACGTTTTCTCTACATAACTTTGTGCTTCTGGATCAAGAGTTGTGTAGATTTCAAGACCAGCAGAAAACACGTCAGCTTCTGTTTTTGTTTTTACTTCCTCAATGACTTCGTCAATGAATGCTGCATATTGTTCTTGTTCTTCTGTTCGTTCGACTAATGTTTCTTGCACGTCTACTTTTTTCGCTGCGTCAGCTTCTGCCTTTGTAATAAAACCATGTCTCTCCATGAGAGTTAATACGATGTTTCGACGTTTTGTTGCTGATTCAGGGTTGTTGTATGGGTTATACGTGTTTGGTGCTTTAGGAAGACCTGCAAGCATTGCTGCTTGATGTAATTCAAGGTCATTTAAGTCTGTGACGCCATAAAATGTCTCAGCAGCTTTTGCAATCCCATATACTTCACCTTTAGCAAAGTAGATTTTGTTTAAATACATCTCTAGAATTTGTTGCTTTGAATACTTTCTTTCTAGCTGAAAAGAAAGCCACATTTCTTGTACTTTACGTTTAATTGTTTTTTCAGGTGTTAAAAATGAGTTTTTAACAACTTGTTGGGTAATGGTACTAGCTCCTTCAGATCCAAAGCCTTCCTTGAAGTTAGCAACCACAGCGCCACCAATACGATAAAAGTCAATTCCATGATGTTTAAAGAAACGAACATCTTCAGTTGCAAGAAATGCCTCTTTTACAAAAGGTGGAATATCATCATATTGTACATATGTACGTTTTTGACCGCCAAGCTCGGCAAACTTTTCTTCGTTTACATCATAAATCTTTGATGATAATGAATCTTTTAACATAGAGTCATCAATTTTAGGAGCATCGCTTACGAGTGCAAAAAATGTGCCAGCTCCAGCAATCATTGAAACAAATCCTAATAATAGAACGACTACAACGATTTTGCGGAAAATTCCTCCGCGTTTCTTTTTTGGTGTTGAACTAGATGATTTATTTTTTTGTTTATTGTCGCCTTGAGATCGTCGACGTTCTTCGCGAGAAGTATAATTCTCAGACATAAAAGCTCCTACCTTTCAACTAATTGTAAGAGAATGATTTCGGTAAACATTTATATCATACTCTTAAAAATACAATTTATCTACAGTTTTCATGTAATCAATACGCGGATGATACCCCACTTCTATTAAATGACCTTTTTCTTCTATCTCTTTTTTCGGAATGGATTTCCTACCTTCCTTCTGCACATTATCCCATAAAGGAAGTAAGTGCGATGCATCGAGTAAGTATATTTCTTGAAAAGTAGTAAACATTAATATGACGAAACAAATCCCATTTTGTTTCAAAATTTGTTCCATATGTTGAATTTGATGTTCATGAAAGTTTTGAAGCGGAAAAGAGGTTTTGTTTTTTGTTTCTTTTGCTTCAAAGTCAATGTACTTCCCTTTATAAACACCATTATAATCAGTCGTCGAAGCTTGTTTAAAGTAGGCTTCTTTAATGACGGCAGCACTTCTTTTTGGATAATCAACTTTTACAATTTGTACGGGTGTTGGTTTCTTATGAATCACTGCAATACCGTGCGTTAAATAATAGTCATTTGTTGCATTTAAATCTTCTTCAAGCGTCATACCTCGATTACTATAGTTTATTGGTAGCTTCTTGTTTGCAGGGGTATTTCCTTGGTGAACAGGACTATACAGTTTTCCATTTGGATAGCGAATCATTCTATCATTACCCCCTTTAAAAGTAAATACGTCAAAAATATATAATATATCATACCAAAAATCATAAGGAGATGGACTGATTAAGTTTTTTCAGAAAAAACAGAACTAACAGAAAAAATAATCAAACAGTCCTAGTAAATCGACTATTTTTTATGAAAGAAAGTGGTACAATGAATGAATTGTCATTTGAAAAACGACTCTTACATTATATTAAATACAAAAGAGAGAAAATGAACATTGATAATGTTTCAAGAACAATTGCGTATGCTGACTATTATCGTTACTATCCAGAGATTCAATGGTCATTTCTAGCGAGCATGGTGTCTCGTAATGCTGGATGGAATATGTGCGACTTAGAAGGGAAGTGGATGCCTCGTTTGCTAAGGAAACAAACAAGAGATATCCTTTTTCTTACTTATGAGCGAGCAAATTGGCTCATTTTTCACGATGTATATCCGCAATTACTTATTTACGCGGTTTCAAAAGCAAAGCAAAAGTCGTACTTTTATTTATTACCTTATTTCGGTGTGTCTTCTTTTATTAGAGAAGAATGGCAACGTTTTTGGGAAAAAGGTGATCAAGAGCGTTTACGCACATCGTTAATTATTAATGAGCAAAACATTATTCAACAACCAGTCATTGAACATCCATTTTACCAGGAAAAGGTGTTTCGTTCGTTTATTTTTACTTTTCAAGACTTTCTCCATTTTTCTTGCGTCTTATTTCCAACGTTAGAAGGGCAATTATATGGCTGCTCTGTTCATGATTTTTGGAAAAAATCGAAGCGGATAGAATTGGGTAAAAAATTAGCTAAACTTTTATTTCATCCAGCTCATCATGAAGAATTTTTACAGTTTTCCAATCAAACCATTCATACAGGTTCAAGATATGATTATGAGCAATATCTTAAAGAAGACGTAGAACGTCATACACCTATTTTACGAACAACTTTTCCACTAGTTTCACATCATCAATCTAAAGATAATCATTGGCAAGAGAGTCGGAGAAAAATTAGAGTATGGCAAAAAGATGTTTCACTTCCACCTAAAATAAACGTGACAAAGTGGTATCGAAAGAAACAAGTAGAACTCCATTTACTCATTAAGTTACAATCATATGTTCATCATCCATTGCAATAAAATGAAACACTTTACTATTTATTTATGCCTTTTTTAATGCCTATTTTGTAAAAGGAATTTCATTTACGGGTGAAAAGTAGAGTAATAAGTGAAAAAGAGCGATTGAAAAAGTTGTTATGCTTTTCAATCGCTCTTTTTTACACATTAAGTAGAGGGCTGATTTGGGCCGTTTAATTTCTTAGGATCAGCATATGTTTTTGATTCTGTTTGTTTTGGAGCGTTGTTTGATTGTTTTTTTTGTTGCTTTTGGTTTTGACTCATTGTTAACCACCTCCTACTAGAAATAGTGTTTACCACTTCGTTCATTTCATTCTTATGACAAACAGGATGTGTTGTCGAATTTTTAACTCAGCGGGTGTAAAATCACTTTCTTTGACGAATGGTTACTAGTTTTGTCATGTCACTAGGAGAACCTGATAAGAGGGAGAATATATAAGTAAAACAGTCTGGAGGGATGATGATGAAACAAAACTTAGTAGCAACACAAGATGTGTTAAGTTTGTTAGATGATGTTTTATCCCAATTAGAGATAACGGAAAAAGAAATGTCTGTTAAGATAAATGAGTCAGTTACTAAGCAAGAAAAGTCATTCTTTGATCATGCTAAACAAATTAATCAATCTTTAGGCGATTTAGAGAAAGCAACGAAAGATACGCAATATTGTCATTCTCAGTTAGGGTGGAGAGAGTCTAAAAGAGAAGTCATCCTTCGAACAGTATAGCTAAAAATTTATAGACATGTATGATACAATATCAACTTAGAGGTGAAAATAAAATGATAACAAAATCAACAGTGATTGAGCTTACTGAAAAACTATTTGTATACAATGAGAAAGCTCTAAGTCGTCTTTTGCATGTTCATCAAACAGAAGCAGAAGCTGATTTTTATATGGAAGTAAAGCCTTATGTGGACGCGTTCTTTATAGAGCTTGATGAATGGGAAATGGTAACGAAAAAGTGGATTCAGGACGAAAAGCCGAAATACATTCATCTTAATCAGATTACGTCAACAATTGAAAACTTGCATAATGTGGTTTTGCAATCGTTTTATAAAGATACACGTGAAAAGCGATTTAAACAAATGTATCAAGCAAATAAGTATGTATTAGAATCAATTTTAGCAAACGAATGAAAATCCCGTCTTTGCATAACAAGGCGGGATTTTTTGTGTTTACGCTTTTCCAGTACGTGTTGAAACTGGCTTTTCTCCATCGTGAGCAAAAGGTTCAATTGAATATTCGACTATTTCTTCTGTTTTTGGAGATACTTGTTGTGCAGCTTTAGACGGCTGTTGTTCATGACCTTGACGTTTATGATTAAAATGCTTTCCTCTACTCATATTAAAACGCCTCCTTTATTTTAAGAGTACATTACTAATATGAGAGTGAATGAAATCGCTTATGTATGGAATAAGAAGGGAAAACAAACGACAACTAACAAAAAAGCCACCAACCCTTAAGCTGATGGTCTTATCCATTAATGATGTTCTTCAACAGTCACAAAGTCTGGTTTTTGAGCCCCAATTAATTCAAGCTCTTTCACGATCGACTTATATTGTGAAATTGAAATGTTCCCTTTTAAATATTTTTGTTGTGCAAAGTCCAGAAGTTCATTGTGATGTTCTGGTTCGTACTTTTTACATTCAACAAAACTTTTACGAAGTTCGTTCACACACATGTAAATTCCCTCCTAATCCCCATTTGTTTCATCTTACCATAGATATGAGTTAATTCTTTTATTTGAAAAATTGAAACTTTCGACAAATATCAACAAATAATGCGTTAATGAAAATGTTTTAGTCGTTATGGAAATCACCTATAAGCTTGTATAGGCATATGATGTACTATTGATAAAAGGGAGGTTATTGCATGCATGCAAATCATTATCATCCAACTGAACAACATCATGTTGATTTAAGTCAATATTATCCGTTTCCTCAATATACTCAACCGATGAGGCCAATGCCAGCTTACTGGCAAGGAGCTTACATGCCACAGCAATCTCCATTCGTTCAAATGCCAGTTCCACAAATGAATGGAGGACCATATGCACAGCAACCATTTCAACAACCGTATATGATGAATATGAACAATCCTTACGTCACACCTTATCCGAAAATGAATCAAGGAATTAAACAGCAACCATCACAAATGCAATCGTTTATGTCTCAATTTAAAACATCAAACGGAACTTATGACATGAATAAAATGATGAATACAGCTGGACAAATGATGGGGGCAGTTAATCAGTTAACATCACTTGTGAAAGGATTTGGTGGTATCTTTAAAATTTAACGTGTGAAGAAGTTCTTTGATATGAATGAGTGATATTTCAGAAAAAACTATCTTTTTCTGTTTTATTTAATCCTCTACTATAATAAATTCAATTATTTTTAGTTTATGATTGAGGAGAACAGAAATGACCAGGATACTTATTATCATCATCGGATCGATACTTGTAGGGATTGCGTATAATCTATTTCTTATTCCGCACGAAATTTTAAGTAGTGGATTAAGCGGAGTTGCCATTATGCTTGGGATTATTACCCCCTTTAATACCGGCGTATTAAACTTTTTATTAAACTTACCTTTGCTTATTTTAGGTATTTTAAAACTTGGTAAGCGGTTTATCTTTTATACCATTTTATCAGTCGTTGTATTATCAGTAAGTCTGTATGTTATTCCTATCGTTCAAGTCTCTACAGAACCTATTTTATCTTCGTTATTTGGTGGTGTGTTAACGGGTATTGGAATTGGACTCATTTTCCGTTCATCAGGCTCATCTGGCGGTTTTGATATTATTGCCATGCTATTGACAAAGAAAAAGGACTTCCCGTTAGGAGCTTTAATTTCTGCAATGAATGCAGTGGTTGTCATTGCTTCTGGTTTTGTGTTTAACTGGGACGCTGCACTAAATACAATGGTAGCCATATATGCAACAGGAAAAGTGGTCGATACCATTCATACAAAGCACATTAAATTAACACTGATGATTGTAACTAGAAAAGGAGAGGAAATTAAGCAGAAGTTTCTTTCGAGTTTATATCGTGGTGTAACGTTAATAGATGCAGAAGGTGCGTATTCAGGCGAAAGACAAAAAATGTTAATGGTTGTTATTACTCGCTATCAATTAGCAGATGTCAAAAAAATGATTAATGATACAGATCCTAATGCATTTGTGAATATAACAGAAACGACTGAAGTAGTCGGTTCTTTTCATAGAGCATAGTAAAAGCGCATTTATCATAATCCTTCTCTTCTTCTCCAGAGTTTCTTTAAACTGGAGAGAGGAGAAGGATTTTATTTTATCGTTTTTGTTGTTGAGAATCTAAATAGTTTTTTCCTAATAATGCAAATACTTCGTTATATGTTAACCCGGATTGTTTATTTAATCTTTTTACTTCTTCTACATTTGTAGAACGGCTTAATTTGGTTAAAGAGTTGCTGGAATTAAGAACGCTTGAAGTATTGTTCAAACTTCTCATCTCGCTTATGTGTAAAATAAGGATTTTTCTCTTCGTTTGTATCAGGGTCTAAGTGCGTTTTAATGACAAGAGTTGGTGTGTTAGACGGTGTTACGTACATTTTTTTATTTGTAGACATCTAGTTATCCTCTCCTTCTACATTTAGTGTGATGTTTAATGAAAAGAATATGTAAACAAAAGGAGTCCAAATCTTTCTTTCAATAGCAGGATTTTTAATGAAATAAAAAAGTGATGATGATTCAAACTATTGAGTGTAAAGAAAAATAATGTGAAGAGGTGAACTGTATGACAAATAAAAATAACAATCGTGAACGTCAAAATAAATACCCAAATAACAAAATGAATGAAGAGTTTTCAAGCGAAGTGTCTATTCAAAAAGACGCTACACCAGAACATAACGCAAAATATGGTCAAAAATCTCATAAAAACTAAGAAAGCTGACAAAAGTCAGCTTTCTTAGTTTTTATGAGACACCGCCTAATCACTACGGTTATGTGAATATAGTGACTGACATAACGAACTTAAAAGCGAAGTTCTTCTTGGTTTCCATCTCGGAAGATACGTGTGCTGTTGCTTGAACTTTGTCGTTCAGGCATAGAACGTTCTTCACGATTACTGTTAGAACGAGAGCGATTGCCGTTAGATCGAGAACCCTTGCTGTTAGAACGAGAACCCTTGCTGTTAGAACGAGAACCCTTGCTGTTAGAACGAGAACCCTTACTGTTAGAACGAGAATCTTTGCCATTAGAACGAGAACCCTTGCCGTTAGAACGAGAATCTTTGCCGTTAGAACGAGAGCGATTGCCGTTAGAACGAGAGCGATTGCCGTTAGAACGAGAATCTTTGCCATTAGAGCGAGAATGCTTGCCGTTAGAACGAGAGCGATTGCCGTTAGAACGAGAGCCGTTAGTGAATTGTTGAATCTGTTGAAGGCCCGTTGTTTGAGTCATTGTATTCATGTCACTATTATCTTCTTGTGTGTCTTCCTGTAAATCAGCAAGAGCTGCTTCAATTTCAGCCTCAATTTCTTCCATTGTTTCTACTTCATTTGATTGATCTTCTTTAGGCTCTTGAAACATAAATCCACCAAGTCCAGTTGCTACTGCTTCTTGAGCAGCTCCATATAAGTCACGGTTTTTAAAAAACACGATTTTTCCCCCTTAAAATAATACATATCTATCAATCCTCATAAACAAAACAATAAAGTTTGTCTCTACTTTTAATGTACGTAAAAAGAGAAAACATGCTCTAGTGTAATCGTTTATTTTTCACAAAATAGAACAATCGCCTTTGTATCACTCATTTCTTTCTCGTCATACCATTTAATAGGTACAAGTGAAAGGGTGTGAACAATGATGGATTGCTATCAATTTTTTATCCGTCCAAACGATATAAAGGAACTAAAGAAAGATATTTGGTGTGATGAACCTATTCCAGCTCAATTATTAGTACAGAATCAAAAGATAGAAATAGATATTGTTTATCGAGGAGCGACTACCCGTACTCTCAAAAAGAAGTCTTACTTTGTTCGCTTCTACAATCCAAAGAAATTGGGGGGTGAGAAGGAATTTCATTTGAATGCAGAGTATTTAGATCCTTCTTTCATGAGAAACAAGCTCTCACTTGATTTTTTTCACGATATTGGCATCTTGGCGCCACAAGCACACTATGTCGAAATGAAAATGAATGGAAAGAGAGAAGGGGTTTATTTAAAGATTGAATCTGTTAATGAAGATTTTTTGAAGAAACGAAATGTACCAACAGGTTCTCTATTTTATGCAATAGACGCGGATGCTAACTTTTCACTAATGAGTGAGTTAACTCAATCGTTAAAAGAAAGCTTAGAAAAAGGATACGAGTCAAAGTATTTGTATGGAAACGATCAGCAGGCGTTAGTCGAACTTATTTATAATGTTAATACTCTATCGCATGATGAGTTTGCCAAAAAGATTCCTGAGGTGATTCATGTTGAAAACTACCTACGTTGGTTAACGGGAGTGGTATGTACCCAAAACTATGACGGATTTGTACAAAATTATGCTCTGTACCGTAATAGTCAAACAGGATTATTTGAATTAATTCCTTGGGATTGTGATGGAACATGGGGGCGAAATTTGAATGGAAATGAAATGCAGGCAGATTATTTGCGTATACAGGGATTTAATACCCTATCTGCGAGGTTGTTACATTTACCGATTTTTAAAGCGCAATATCGAGACATTCTAGCTGAAGTGTTAGAGAAGCAATTTACAGTTGAATACATGGGACCGAAGATAATGAGCCTTTATAACATGCTTTATTCGTATGTGGAAAGTGACCCATATATCTCAAAATATAGTGAGCAGTTTAAGAAAGAACCAGCATTTATTTTGAATTTTATAGATAAGCGTCGGGCGTTTTTATATAAGCAGTTAGATGAACTTAAATAACAAGGTGTTACGTTCTATTAGGCAAGCGTTGATTTATGTAGAAATAGGCGAATTACTAGAGTCAAACCCCTATTGTGACACGTATATATACAGTATGAATGACCAATATGGATAGATATCAAGGAGGAAGTATAATGACTTATCAATTGCACAACAGCAATAAAATGTCGGGCCATTTCCACACATCATTACGGCCTTTAGTCGGAAAAGCAGTAAAGGTCAACCGTGGTGGTCCAGAATCCAAGTCTGGTATGTTATTAGATTTGAAGCAAGACTATTTAGCATTAGCCGTTAACGGAGCATCTCATGTTTCTTATTATCAGTTAAAGCATGTAAAAAGTGTAACAGAGGATTCTAAAGTAAACTCTGGTCAAGGTAATTCAGGAGCAGAAGGATCTGTTTGTCTGAAAGAAAAATCATTTGTCTCTTTGTTGAAACAGTTAAAAAGTAACATGATTCAGATTAATCAAGGCGGTCCAGAAGCAACAAAGGCATTTTTAATTGATGTAACAGATGCTTATATGATCGTACTTAGTTTGAAAGATGGAATTTCATACTTCAATATTGATCAAGTGAAAAGTGTGACGTTGGTTAATGACAAGTTACCGAAGTTGAATTCCGAAATGGACTACGTTCGTACAAACGGATTTGCAAACTTATTTAAAGCATTAATGACGAAATGGGTTTCTCTCAACGTAGGTGGTCCAGAAGCTGTAGAAGGAATCGTTGTTCAAACTTCGCCTCACAACATCATGTTAATAAAAAACAAAGAAGTGCTTCGAATTCAATTAGCTCATATTCGTAGTGTAAGTGAAGGAGAAAGAGGCTCATTTAAAATGCAAGAAGCAGCTTCAGAACAGGAAGAGGCAGCGCGCACGAACGAAACAGAAAATAGTACAACAGAAAATAATAGCTCAAAAGAAGAAAATACAGTAGAGAATAGTGGTTCTACAGAAGAAAATAATGCAACAGACACTAGTGATGCTAAAGAAGAAAAAAGTGCAAAAGAAGGAAACAACGAAACGAATCAAGCAACAATTGCTCAAGAAACTGTTATTACAACTAGAGATTATCGTTGGAAAGGGTAACTAAACAGTTGGGTGCGATTGAGCACCCTTCTTCATCTATGAGGAAGGAGGTAAAAAGATGTCTACTGCACTAAAATCATATATTGGCAAACAAGTTCAGCTTGAAATAACAGGTAATACAATCTTTTTAGGCATATTAATTGATGTAGGTCTTGATATACTCGTTCTCTTCGATGGAAAACAATATTTATATGTTCCGATGCTTCATTTGCATAGTATAAAACAATATACAGAAGAAAAAATTAAAAGCGCAGATATAGAAGATTCTATTTTTAATGAATCAGAAGTGATTTCTTATCGGAAAATGCTGCAACATGCAAAAGGCAGGTTCGTGGAAATCTATGTGACAGGGAACAAGTCAATTCATGGATACATTACAAGTGTACTTAATGATTACTTTGTTTTTTATTCACCTGTTTATAAAACAATGTGTATTTCCTTACATCACTTAAAATGGCTAACACCATACAATCATGAATTAACCCCTTATATGCTTAATAACGAAGAACTCCCTGTAAAACCATCTTCTATTCCGTTATCTCGAACATTTGAAGAACAATTAAAGAAGGTAGAAGGAGAGCTTGTTGTATTTGACTTAGGTGATAACCCTTACAAAATTGGCGTCGTAAAAAGTATCGCAAATAACATTGTTGAACTCATAACAGCAAATGGAGACGAGATGTTTTGGAAACTTATGCATATTAAAACGATGCATCTCCCATAAGGAAAACGAAGCCAATGAGGTGATACTCATTGGTTCACTTTTATGAGCAGTTAGACTATCAACAATACATATCATCATACAATCAAAACGCTTAATAGATATTATTGTTGGATTTTTTAGAAAATTGTATTGACAATTATCATTGATTTTATTAAAGTGGATATCAAATAGTTTTATACATGAAACGAAAATAAGCAACTCTTATCCAGAGAGGCGGAGGGACTGGCCCTATGATGCCCGGCAACCATCAAATTAATCTAATTTGAACGGTGCTAATTCCTGTAGAACAATTCTTTGTTCTAACAGATGAGAGAAAGTGTTACATACAAACACTCTTCCATCTGTGAAGGGTGTTTTTTATTTAGGAAGAGGAGAGAAAAATATGCATATTGAGACGTTACTTGTACGATCAGGGATGAAAAGAGATGTAGCAACAGGTTCCATTACTACACCTATTTATCAGGCATCAACATTTGAACACCCGAGACTTGGAGAAAGTACTGGATATGACTACGCAAGAACAGCAAATCCAACAAGATCGGCATTAGAAGAAGCAATCGCTAACTTGGAGAAAGGAAAAGTTGGTTTAGCATTTGCTTCAGGGATGGCTGCGATTACCTCTGTATTATTACTGTTTAAAAGTGGTGATCACCTTGTTGTATCAGAAGATTTATATGGAGGTACGTACCGTGTGTTAAGCGACATTTTATCTGAACATGGTGTGACGGTCACATATGTGAATACAGCGAACATAGAAGAGGTTCGACTTGCGATTCAATCAAATACGAAGGCGTTATTTATTGAAACACCAACAAATCCGATGATGCATGTAACAGATTTAGAAGCATCAATCGAGTTAGCTAACGAGTACGCTTTATGGACCATTGTCGATAACACCTTTATGTCTCCATACTATCAGCGTCCAATTGAGTTAGGAGCAGATATTGTCATCCATAGTGCGAGTAAGTATATAGGTGGACATAATGATGTAGTAGCTGGATTGGTTGTGACTCGATGTTGTGAGCTCGGGGAAAAAATACGATTTTATCAAAATGCAGTTGGGGCTATATTAGGCCCACAAGATAGTTGGTTATTGTTAAGAGGAATCAAAACATTAGGAATAAGAATGGAAAAGCATAATGAAAATGCATTACAAATTGCTCACTGGTTAACAAGTCGAAGTGAGGTTGAAAAAGTTTATTACCCAGGACTTGAAACGCACCCAGGGTATGAAGTAATGAAGAAGCAAGCAAGTGGTTTTGGAGGAATGATTTCGTTTGCAGTGAAAGACCCGGACCTTGTGCCATTTATTCTTGAACACGTAAACATTATTACATTTGCAGAAAGTCTTGGTGGAGTGGAGAGCTTAATCACATTCCCGGCTAGACAAACTCACGCTGATATTCCAGAAAAAATACGTGATCGAATTGGTGTGACAAACTGTTTATTGCGATTCTCAGTAGGGATTGAGCATGCAACTGATTTAATTAAAGATTTAGAGGAGGTATTTGATGCTTATCGAAAATGAAGAAAACTGTCAATTCGGAACGAAGTTAATTCATGCGAAAACGGGTATTGAAGGACATTATGGTGCAGTAAACGTCCCAATTTATCAAGTATCTACATTTAATCAAGAGGCAGAAGGTAATAACGGAAAGTATGATTATTCCCGCTCAGGCAACCCAACACGAGAAGCGCTGGAAAATACGATTGCACAACTCGAAAACGGGGCAGCTGGATTCGCTTTTTCATCGGGGATGGCGGCAATCTCGTCTGTGCTTTGTTTATTTGAATCAGGGGACGAGATTATCGTTTCTCATGATATTTACGGCGGCACATACCGTGTGCTGACTCAACTTTTTTCAAGGTTTGGTATTAAAGTGATATTTGTTGATACTACTAATATTGAAGAAGTAAAGGGTGCCATTACAGCTCATACAAAAGGTATTTATCTTGAAAGTCCGTCTAACCCATTTTTACACATCACGGATATCAAAAAGGTTGCTACGTTAGCGGAAGACCACCAATTACTTACAATCGTTGATAATACGTTTATGACGCCGTACTTACAACGGCCAATCGACCTTGGTGCTCATATTGTCATCCATAGTGCAACAAAGTATCTCGGGGGGCATAGTGACGTTGTAGCAGGGTTAGTTGTGGTTAGCGATGAACAACTTGCGAACGAAGTGAAGTTTGTTCAAAATGCGTTTGGTGCCATATTAGGTCCACAAGACAGCTCATTAGTACTAAGAGGGATGAAAACATTAAAAGTAAGACTAGATCAACAGCAGAAGACCGCTTTAGAGTTAGCTAACTGGTTGGAAAATCATTCGTTTGTTGAGAAGGTGTATTATCCTGGATTAATTGATCATCCGCATTATCCACTAGCTTCTGAACAAGCAAGCGGATATGGTGCCATTATCTCTTTTACATTAAAAGATGAAGCATTGACGAGTCACTTTTTAAAAACGGTCAAATTAGCATCAGTTGGGGTTAGTTTAGGAGGGGTAGAATCTATTTTGACTCATCCAGCAACTATGTCTCATGCGAGTATTCCAAAAGAGGTCAGAGAAGAAAAGGGGATTACTGAAACATTGCTTAGAATTTCAGTAGGGCTAGAAGAAGGTGTTGATTTACAACATGACTTTGAGCAAGCATTACAAACGTTTGCAAGTAGTTTTTCTGTTTAACAAAACATAAAAAAGGTTGATGAGTGAATGGATTTCCTCATCAACTTTTTTTTATAATAAATGTCTCATAAATATTTGTATATTCCTCAATGAGCGCAAGTTTTTCATCGGATGTTAAAGTACTATCAAGAATCCGTTTGATTGCCCATTGATATTTAATATGAGGTGGTTTTCTAACACGAGGGTGAGTCATTTCATCGAGTAAATCTTTTTCGATTGCTTGATATAATACATCCCCACTATTACTGTCATGTTCATTTGCAAATGAACGATTTGACCAAAGTTGTTTATAAGTGTGAAGCAACTGACTTGATGTCATTTGTACCCTCCTTGTAAATAATTGCTTCACTTATTATAGTACAAATTGTTAATAATGATAAACTACTTTGACAATAGCTGAAATGGTCAGCTCTTGAGCTTGAATCGGTGGTGCGGCGCTAACTGACCCAAGTCCAAAAACTTTTGGGCTACTTTCTCTTAATTGACTAGATTCAACGATTTCAGTAGGAAATGGATTCAACGTTACTTGGATTGTTTTAGCAATCGTTTGAGCTTTTTCTTGTGCATTTAAAATCGCTTCTCTTAATGCTTCATTGTAGAATGGTTCAGGATTGCTTACACTAAATTGAATATCTTGAGCGATGTTTGCACCATTTGTGATGGCAACATCGTATACTTCACCAGCTTGCTTTACATCCTTTACTTTGATAGTAAAGAGATGTTGTACTTCATATCCAATTAATGTTGTTTTTCCGTCTGAATAATCATATTTAGGATTTACCGTAAAAGACTTCGTTTGAATTTGATCACCTGAAATACCATTATTATTTAGCGCCTCAATCATTTGTGTAGAGGTCAATGAGTTAATCTGTAAAGCATCTTTTACATTTTCATCTTCCGTGCGTACACCAATGACTAACGAAATGGTATCAGGGATCGCTTCTACTTCACCCCTACCAATCACTGTAACGGATCGATCTTGTGTTCTCTGTTGATTATGATAAGGGGGAGGGGTGTAGTTTGGATAAAAAGACGGTTGCATTATTAAATCCTCTCCTTCGTAACGTTCGTATGATATACCATTATATGTTCCAAACAAAAGTTCATCATAAAAAAGTGAGCGAGTAAATGAAAAATTTACTCGCTCACTTTCATAATATCTTATTTTGTTTCTTCCTCTAATGTTTCTTCCATTTCATCAAATGTGTTTTGTACTTTCTTAGAAGGATCTTTCGTTAAGTAACTTACCACAATAACGGCTAGTAAACTTAAGAAGAATCCCGGAATCATTTCATACATAAAGTCTTTTAAAGTTGGGACGTTTACCCAGATTAAAACCGTGACAGCACCAACAATCATACCAGCTAGTGCACCCCAACGTGTCATTTGCTTCCAATATAGACTTAATAAGATCGCTGGTCCAAATGCAGAACCAAATCCTGCCCAAGCATAACCAACGAGACCTAAAATTGTATCACTTGGGTTATAAGATAAGGCAATCCCAATTAATGCCACTCCGAATACAGCGATACGTCCAACTGTTACTAACTCTTTATCAGATGCACTACGACGGAAGAATGCTTTATAGAAATCTTCTGTTACTGCACTAGATGTAACAAGAAGCTGAGAAGAAATGGTGCTCATAATCGCCGCTAAAATTGCTGCTAATAAGAAACCAGTAATTAACGGATGAAACAGTACTTGTGCAAAGACGATAAAGATTGTTTCAGGGTCTGCTAATGTTGTTGCTGTATTTTCAACATAGGCAATTCCTACAAGTCCAGTGAACATTGCACCAATAATTGCGATAACCATCCATCCCATCGCAATACGGCGTGCTGGCTTTAGTTCTTTTACGGATGAAATAGCCATAAAACGAACAATAATATGAGGCTGTCCAAAGTAACCAAGTCCCCATGCTAAGAATGAAAGTAGTCCAATAAAAGATGTTCCTTTAAAGAAATCTAAGTAAGTTGGATCAATATCACGAATCGTATCAAATGTTGGCCCAACGCCACCTAAATCTGTAAGTGCAACAATCGGTACAAGAATAAGAGCAATAAACATAATAATACCTTGTACAAAGTCGGTTAAACTAACGGCTAAAAATCCACCAAATAATGTGTAGGCAATAACAACACCTGCTGTTACGAATAAACCAATTTTATAATCTAATCCGAATGCTGATTCGAATAGCGTTCCACCAGATACCATACCGGCTGAAGTGTACAGTGTGAAGAAAATAAAAATAACGACCGCTGATACTGTACGAAGAATTTTTGAACTATCTCTAAAACGATTTTCAAAAAAGTCAGGGATTGTAATAGAGTCATTCGCGACTTCAGTGTAAGTACGAAGACGTGGGGCGAGGATTAAGTAGTTTATATAAGCACCAATCGATAGACCAACAGCAATCCATAAACTTGAAACACCGGTCGTGTACATCGCACCTGGTAAACCCATTAGCATCCAACCACTCATATCAGATGCACCTGCTGATAAAGCAGTTACGGCAGGTCCTAGACCACGTCCTCCTAACATGTATCCTGAAATATCATCTGTTGATTTTTTATATGCGTAAAATCCAATTCCAAGCATACCGGCAAAATAAATGGCCAGTGCTATAAAAACTTCTGTTTCCACAATATCTCTCCTTTGTTTTTTTAGTATGTACATTTAGAAAATTGCATAACATCAAGGTTTTGTTGCTTATGGTTTCTTAACCTAACAAACAATTACCCAAGTATCAAGTGATTAAACATAAGGAAATTGTTAGAAAAGTTTACTTCATCCCTTCATGCGATAACAATGAAAACGATTCCAATATTCTTATAAAATAAAACTATTCATAATATTCAGATGTGTTATTTGCCCTTTATAAAAGATAAAAGTAAGGTAATGTAAAGGTAGTTTGTGCAACAGGTTTTCAAAACATACTACATAACGATTGTGTGAATAAAACAAAAACCTTCATCCTGTTGTCAAATAGATTTATGACAGTTAACGGACAAAGGATTGAGGCCATTATAAACTTAGTTACTCATTAACCTTTAATTTCTTTTAAAAAGATCTTGTGCAGCAATAAAGCTTGTTCACTATTTACAATGGCATTTTGTCTCTGGTTATAAATAGAAGTAGGAAATGAGAAAAGTTTTTCTATAGTAGGGAGGGAACGAGTTTGAACAGGAAGGTTAGTCGTTTGTACTTTTAGTTTCGTTTTTGAAGCTAAGTGAAAGCCCCAGTCCCCGAAGGAAGGAACAATCGTATGGTAACCAACTGTAGATAAACCTGCTGCCTCCATCGTTTTGGCAATGCTCCAGTAAACAACAGGAGTATCTTCAGGAGAGTTAGATTGACAAACGATAATTCCATCATCTGAAAGGTAACGTTGAAGGTTGTTATAAAATTCAACGGTGTACAACTTGCTTGTGATCTCATTAGTAGGGTCCGGGAAATCCACGATAATAATATCGTATGGCTGAAGCATCCCTTTTAAATATTGATTGGCATCTTGGCAGTAAATGGTTACACGGCTATCAAAGAATGATTGATTATTTAACGCAGATAAGTTTGGATTTGATGCAGCGGCATTTAAAACAATGGGATCTAAGTCAACAAGGTCAGCTTGTGATACTTGCTCATGCCTCAAGACTTCTCTTAATGCAAGTCCATCACCACCGCCAACAATAAGGACTCTAGTAGCATGAGGAGCAAACATGAAAGCTGGATGCACGAGTGCTTCATGATAAATCTTTTCATCTAGGGAACTAAATTGCAACTGTTCATCTAAATATAAGCGAAGGTCAGCTGCTTCTACAAGGTGAACTTGTTGATAAGGACTATTTTCTTGGATAATCATGGTATGGTCTTGTTGTTGAATGGCTTGTAAGCTGAGTTGATCCCACTCATCTACGGTTTTATTCGGATTAGTAAGCTTTTGTTGACTACTCTTTGTTTTCTTATTGAGGTTAGCGTCATTTTTGAGAGGAGAGTTTGCTTGTTTCTTTTTATAGTAAGCGGAAAGCCATAAGTTAGAAGATTTTTTATTCAGCATCTTTTTGTCCTCCGTCATTGAGGGGCGTACCTAGAATTGTGGAAGAGATTGCTTGTTTATGCTTTTCTCCACGAGGAAGATAGTAGACATTTGCATACTGACATTCAAGACCTTTTAACAGTGTGTGAATCTCTGTCATAGGATTGCCGTCTCCGCATGTGTATAAGTCGAGTGCAGCATATCCTTCTTCAGGCCATGTATGAATCGAGAAATGGGAAGTTCCTAGTACGATGACCCCTGTAATACCTACTGGGTGAAATTGATGAAAGTGTGTATGAAGTACTTCCATATGAAGCGTTTTTGTGATGTGCAAAAGTAATTCTTCTAATGCTTTAACATCATTTAAGAGAGCAGAATTACAAGCAAAAGCATCGACAACCATGTGATGTCCATTTATTTCCATTTAATCACTATTCCTTTCTATATTGGATACTAGTTTATCGTATGTACAAGCAAAGAAAAGGCTTGTGTGTCTATCATTACTTTTAAAAAAATGTTGAAAACTAGAAACAGGCTATTGAGAGTTCTATCAATAGCCTGTTTAAGTAGGTGTTGCCTATTATTTAGCGAGCGTTAGGAAACACGCGACGAACAACCTCGTTAAATTCATCAAGTAAACCAGTGAGTGGTCGCCCAGATTCAATCTTATTTACATAGTTACCCATACGATCTACAAAATCAGGATTTGTAGATACATACACGTTATTAATATCAGGATCAGCAGCTTTCACTTCATCTGAAATTTTACGTTCAATTTCTTTTGTTAATTCACCTTCAGTATTATTCTCTAACACAGCTCCTACATATGCATTATTATCCGTAACAATAATATTTGCTTGGCGAACTTCTTCTAATTTTACAACGCGATCTCCAGCTTCATTTGCTACGCGAATACGTGTTTCTTGGTTATTTTGAGTTGTGTCGTTTGTATTGTTTACATTTTCATATACGACGTTACGAGCATCGTCTTGCCCCATAAGTTCATTTTTACCTTGTTGATTTGAAGCGCAGCCAACAAGTGATAAAACAGCCAATGAGCCAACGAAAATGGTTGGGATTACTCTTATCATTTGTTATTCCTCCTTTAAAGTTGTTCATGTTTTAGGGTGGTGTAAGAGAAAGTCATTTATTCTCTTCTCTATTTCCAATTTTTGTGAAATCTTTTGATTGACCTTAACGTGTACATTGATTAAAATATAAGAAAATTCAGATATATTAAAAGTACTTTGATTACTAGTCCTTTTTAACTCACTATGGAGTTTGACATAAGATAGAGTTGCGAGAGAAAACAAGGAAGATGTTGAAAATTTTGGAAAATGTTTCAATAAGGAGGACGAAGAAAAATGGACAGAAGTCAATTATTTGTAAGTGATCCAAATTTAAGACGAATATTGAAAAAGCATTTAGACAACGACATGTTTCAATATGCAGAGAAACAACTGCAAGATTTTTGGCACCTTTGTCAAAATGAGTTTGACGAACGAGCCATACATACCGATCGAGAAGGACAACCAAAGCTCATTAAATACGATGCATATGGCAATGATTGCTCTTATGTTTGGTTAAATGAAGGCTACAAACAAACAATTCAACAAACATACGGTGCAGGAATTGTCGGATACGTACATAAGCGAATTCCTGAGTTAGATTGTCGTGGAAATTATATTTATTCATATGCACAAGGGTATTTGTTGTCGCAAGTAGAACCAGGATTTTATTGTCCGGTTACACTAACTATGGCTACAGCTTACTTACTTGAACACTATGCAGATGAGGCGTTAAAAGAAAAATATTTACCACATGTGCTATCAACGGGCGAAGTGGAACTTTACGAAGGAGCCACCTTTCTGACAGAACGACAAGGAGGTTCTGATGTAGGAGCGAACGAAACAAAAGCTATCAAAGAAGGAGATAGGTATAAATTATATGGAGAAAAGTATTTCGCTAGTAATGCCGGAGCGTGTGGAGTTGCGACGGTTCTTGCTCGCATTGAAGGGGCAGAACGAGGGACGAAAGGGTTAAGTTTATTTCTTGTACCGTGGAAAAAAGAAGACGGCACATTAAATCATCTATCCATTCGCCGCTTAAAAGACAAATTAGGTGTACGAGCTGTACCATCAGCGGAAGTCGTGTTAGAAGGAGCAACTGCTTATTTAATAGGAGATGCATCAAAAGGATTTTATTATATGATGGAAGCCTTGAATTTATCAAGGGTATGTAATGCAATTGCGTCTGTAGGGATTATGAAGCGAGCATACGATGAAGCAAGGTCATACGCTAACAAACGTAACGCATTTGGAAAGAAGTTAACAGACTATCCAATGATTCAAGAGACATTAGTAGAACTAGCAGTGAAACAGGAAGTTCAAGTAAGTGCGTGCTTTGAGTTAATTTCATTATTTGACAGAGTGATGACGAGACCAGATGAGTCATCAAAAGAAGACAAAGCGTTAAATCGCTTATTAATTGCACTCTTAAAGATGCGTACAGCGGAAGATGCGATTCATTTTTCACATGAAGCCATTGAAATGCATGGAGGCAATGGATATATTGAAGACTTCGTCACACCTCGGCTGTTAAGAGATGCTCAAGTCTTAACAGTATGGGAAGGTACAGCAAATACGCTTGGCTTAGAAGTACTTCGTTTACTTCATAAGTTCAATGTGCATGCTTTATTTACTAAGCACATTCAAAGTTTGCTCAATTCATTGTCTTCCAAGTGGGGAAGCGAAATACAGCAAATAATGAATGAGATGACAAAAGTAGCTGCATTAGTGGCGCATGTATCAAAACAAAATAATGAAATTCAAACATATTATGCAAAAAAAGTTGCCAATCAAATGTGTGATGTGTATCTATGTACAATTGCTTTATGCAATGCAGATAGTGGAGGGGAGCGAGAAAAGGCAATAGCAAAGCTTTTTATGCGTTTGACATGGGGACATTCGCTAATTGATGATGATTTATTACCACTTACTTATTTTAAAGAGATTGTATTGCAAGAAAAAAATAGCTTGTCTCGTACATGAACCCTTCTCTGTTGTAAATAATAATACAAGGTGAACGGCACCAATGTTTCATTTATACAACAAGAGGTGATTAGTCATGAAAAGAAATCGGTTTGATAAAAGTCAGTTAAATCTGCATACACATAAAAATAAGTTTAATGAAGAAACGTCCATTGAATTAACAGCAGAAGAGGCGCAACTTTTATTTGAAACGTTACAAAATAAGCGTAAAGAAGTTATTAATGAAGACATTGATCGTATGCTTTAACGTGCAGGGTGGTAATGAATTCTCTAAAAATAACAACTTCTTTTTAAAAGAGTGAATAAGGCCGAAAATTATTGACACATGTTTACCTCTCTAGTATCTTGTTTAAGTATGTGCTTTTGAGGAGGTAAACATGGAAAATCAATCAACACAACACGTTAAAATGACAACGGCTGACCCATCCGCAATCGGATTATTTGGATTAGCAATGGTGACACTTGTTGCTTCATCACAAAAATTAGGATTAACAGAAGGTCTTTCTTTCGTCTTACCATGGGCGCTCTTTTTAGGAGGTTTCGCTCAATTATTTGCATGTATTCACGATGCGAAACATAATAATACATTCGGTACAACGGCATTTGGAGCATTCGGATTGTTCTGGCTTGGAGTTGGAACGTCATGGTTAATTCAATTAGGGTTCTTCGGTGAAAATTTAGCTGCAAATGTGGATCCAAAACAGCTTGGCTTTGCATTTGTAGGATATTTAATTTTTAGTATTTACATGACAATTGGCGCAATGGAGACGCATAAGGTCTTATTCTTTATTTTCGTTTTAATTGACTTCTTATTCATTGGCTTGTCATTAAGTTCGTTTGGTATTATGCCGCATGCGACACATATGTTAGCTGCTGTATCTGAACTGTGTATTGCTTTATTATCATTTTATGGTTCAGCCGCAGCTGTATTAAATACGCACTTTGGACGTGTGTTTTTACCAATCGGTAAACCGTTTGGTATTTTTAAGAAGTAATAGAAAAGAGGCTGGGACATAAGTGTTTCAGTCGATAATATGAGGCTGACTCAAAAGGTTGAATAAATTCGATCTGAGAGTCGCCTCTTTTACTTTTCATCCAGTTTCTGGGTTTTGGTTTGATGGATTTATAAGGGAAAGAGAGATATTCCTTCCCTTCATTACCCTAATTTTTTTGTTGGCTGCCCACTTCAGTAAATTGTGTGCAGCGCAAATAAGACTCCAATCCGTGGTATTTTGGATAGGCCTCTTAACCCAAATCTCTTAAACGCTCGATTGTGCTTAATCTGTCCAAACACAGGCTCTACATCTATTTTTCGCTGCCTGTATCTTTTGCTTCCTTCTTCCGTGGCCAAGCGTTCACGAACTTCTTTTCGTTGTTGGTGGTTTCTCACTGAGACCTGTACGATTTTTGTATCTTTGTCTTTGGCACAGGTTGTTTGGAACGGAAATCAACGGACTAATTTTAGAAGCTAACCTAAAAAGAGGGTGTCCAAAAGTTTATACCTTTTGGGACACCCTCATTTTTTGGTTAAAAAACAAGTTTAAAAGAATAGTGGAATGGAGCGTAGGACACTCGACTCCTGCGGGAAATAGAGGAAAGGCTGAGACTCCGCAGGAACGAGGAGGCTCAGGTTGATCCCTGCGGAAAGCGAGTGGCTGGAGCGAAATGGAACGAACTTGTTGTTGTAACATCACGATGACAGAAACGTTCTTGTTCGTTTTTGAGAAGGAATCATTTCGTTATGTCCCACCTTCTTTTTTTATAAGACGATGCTCAATACAATTGGCAAGGTAATCAAACTAAGACACGTACTGATTAACGTTGCACTAGAAACAAAGTCTGTATCAGTATCAAATTGTAATGCATACATAGTGGTATTAGCCGCACTTGGCATAGCAGCCATAATAATCATAATTTGTTTTGTCATGTCATCAACAGGTAGAAATAACGTAATGATAAAAGCAATAACAGGTGATAATAAAAGTTTTAAAGATAGTGAAAATGATAGCTTATAAATGGCTAAGTTTTTAATTTTAATATTGGCGAGTTGCATACCTAATACGATCATAATCGTAGGAATTGTTGCACTGGCAACTAAACTAACCGCCTCTTGAATTGGCTTTGAAAGAGGAATGCTCATGTATTGAAAAATGACGCCTAGAGCTGCTCCATACATAATAGGCATCCGCTGAACTGCGCGAATAGCTGAACGAACTCCATCAGCTTCTGGACTTCCTTTTGCTGCATAGTAAACACCTACTGTACACATAATTAATTGCTGTAACACCATTAATACAATCGCAATATCAAGACCCATCGCTCCAAATACAAGTAAGACGACAGGTGTTCCATAATTTCCATTATTCATAAACGCAGAAGCTAGAATCATGCCACAGAGTTCATTTGTCGGATATTTTTTTATAAAGCCAATGAGATAAACAATGCCAATGATGGTAAAGCAAAGTACAAGAAGAAAAATGCCTAAATACACATAAGTCATGCTTAATGCATTTGTATAAAATGTTTGAAATGTAAGAACGGGTGACATTAAGTATAGCGACATCTTTGAGATGTTTTTTGTATCAAAGCCAATGGTTTTTTGACCGATAAAGCCGAGAGTGAAAATACCGAAAATTGGCAGTAATACTTGTAGAAAGTCCATAGTTTAACTCCTTTCGCAAAACAACGCCCATATAACCTTATCGAATTGTAAGGTGTTAAGACAAGTGAGGTACTTCAAAACACAAAATAGTTAGTTAGCCTTATTATAGAGAATAAACGAAATAATAAGCAATATGTAAATGATTTTGTGTCATTTTGAATTGTTAAATATGATAGATTAATAAGTAAGGATACTAGAAAGAATAATATTAGTTGATGAGAAGGGGGATAAGGTGAGTCGTTTTCATTGTTGTGCTACTTGTAAACATTTTAAAGCAGTAAAGCTAGAACAACGTATGATGTATTATTGTGAACGATTACGATATGAAACAAAGCCAACGTATCAATTTAATTGTTGGGAACCGAAAAAGCACGTTCAACAGTTAATTGAGAAAGAGCAAAGAAAGAATAAATGAAAGCGCTTTAATTAACTTGGTGAAATTTTAGTAGATTATGAAAAAGGGTGGTAGCATGGGTGGAAGTACATATAAAAGTACACGTGACTTTGCAAAAGCGTTAGATCAGCAAGATGAACTTGCGTCTTATCGTGATGAGTTTTATTTATCAACAACGTCGATTTATATGGATGGGAATTCACTTGGATTGTTAAGTAAACGAGCAGAGGCGTCATTACTAGATGTTTTGAACGATTGGAAAAATCTTGGAATTGATGGTTGGATGAAAGGAAAACATCCATGGTTTCATTTGTCGGAGGAGTTAGGTGAGAAAAGCGCACCTTTAGTAGGGGCGTTACCAGAAGAGGTTATTGTTACGGGATCGACGACAGTTAACTTACATCAGCTTGTAGCTACGTTTTACAAACCGACTAATAACCGGACAAAGATTTTAGCCGATGAATTAAATTTCCCCTCTGATATTTATGCGCTTAAGAGTCAACTGCAGTTAAGAGGATATGACCCAGAAACACACCTTATTCGTGTGAAAAGTCGAGATGGGCGATTTATTGATGAAGCCGATATTATTGCAGCAATGACGGATGAAATCGCACTTATTGTATTGCCGACTGTTTTATATAGAAGTGGTCAGATCCTTGATATGAAACGATTAACAATAGAAGCTCACCAACGTGGGATAGCGATTGGATTTGATGGCTGTCACTCAGTAGGAGCTATTCCACATCAATTTCATGAATGGGACGTTGATTTTGCTTATTGGTGTAATTATAAACACTTAAATGGTGGACCAGGAAGTGTAGGTGGTTTATACGTAAATAAAAAGCACTTTGGGGAAAAGGTAGGTCTTTCTGGTTGGTTTGGATCTCAAAAAGAAACGCAATTCGATATGAATCACACGTTTACACAAGCAGAAGGAGCAGGAGCTTATCAAATTGGCACACCACATGTGATGAGTGTTGCACCACTTATTGGTTCTCTTGATTTATTTTTAGAAGTAGGAATTGAAAAAGTGCGAGCAAAGTCGCTTAAACTAACAGATTATCTCATGTGGTTAATTGAAACAGAACTTGATGGAATGGGCTTTACAATTGGGAATCCCCGGGAAGATAAGCGACGTGGTGGTCATGTCAGTATCGAGCATCAAGAAGCGGCACGTATTTGTAAAGCGTTAAAAGATCATGGTGTGATTCCGGATTTTCGTGCTCCTCGTATTATCCGTTTAGCACCAGTCGCTTTATATTCATCATTTGAAGAAGTGTGGGAAGTTGTTCAGCAATTGAGAAGTATAATGATTGAGAAGAAGTATGAGCACTATAAAAACGAACGTGAAGTAGTGGCATAAGGGGGGCAAGAGAATGAGCGAGAAAGACGGTCGATCGTTAGAAAAGGGAATCCAAACAGATTTTAAAAAGTCGATGTCGTATGGGGACTATTTACAGCTTGATCGTATTTTATCTAGTCAGCAACGATTATCAAATCATCATGATGAAATGCTTTTCATCGTAATTCACCAAACAAGTGAATTATGGATGAAGCTTATTTTGCATGAACTAACTGCTGCGACGGCATCTATTCGTCAAAATGAATTAGAAGAAGCATTTAAAATGCTATCTCGTGTTTCACGCATTCAACAACAGCTTATTCAATCATGGAGTGTGTTATCAACATTGACGCCTTCTGAATATATGGAGTTTCGAGATCAGTTAGGTCACTCTTCCGGTTTTCAATCGTATCAAAATCGTCTTATTGAGTTTGCACTAGGACATAAAAATAAGCATACGCTTGCTGTTTACGAACATGAACCTACTCTTTATGACAAATTGAATGAAGCATTGCAAGCACCGAGTATTTATGATGCATCTATTCAAGCGCTTCATGGAAGAGGATTACTAACGGATGAAGCTTGTTTAACGAGAGACTTTTCTCAAGTATATGAGCCAAACGGCAGTATAGAATCTGCTTGGTTAACGGTGTACAGAGACGTTGAGAAGTATTGGGATTTATATGAGTTAGCAGAAAAACTAGTCGATATTGGCAGTCAACAACAGCTATGGCGATATAATCACATGATGACAGTTGAACGAATTATTGGTCATAAAATGGGTACGGGTGGTTCTTCTGGTGTGACGTATTTAAAAAAGATAGTTGACCATCAATTCTTTCCAGAGTTATGGAGCTTACGTACGAAGTTATAAAAGGAGATGAGCAAAATGAGTAGATGGATTGATGTATCACAAAAGCTATATAATGACATAGCAGTGTGGCCTGGAGATACACCATTTTCATACCGAATAAGTTGGAGTAAAGAGGAAAGTGGATCTGTCAATGTCGGAGAAGTAAAGATGAGTACACACACTGGTACGCATATTGACGCACCGTTTCACTTTGATGATAACGGAAAACGTGTCATTGACTTAGATGTGAATTTATATATAGGAGAAGCACTCGTTGTTCACATAAAAGAGCCTCAAGTGATTGGGTTAAACGAACTCAGTCATCTAGACTTAGATGGTGTGACAAGGTTGCTTATTCGAACGGATGCATGGACGAATCGCTCCGCTTTTCCTGGAAGTATCCCACCTGTTGAGCCAGACGTCGCTCCTTATTTAGCGAAAAAAGGTGTTCAGCTATTGGGCCTTGATTTACCGTCTGTAGACGCATTAGACAGCAAAGAGTTACGTGCTCATCATGCGCTACGTGCTCGTCATATTCATATTTTAGAAGGGCTTGTACTTGATGACATTGAAGAAGGGTTGTATGAGTTAGCAGCACTACCACTTCCGCTTGTTGAAGGAGATGGAAGTCCGGTTCGAGCTGTTTTACGTAAAAAGTAAGCAAAAGGTGAAGTCAGTAAGTTGCTTCACCTTTTTAGTACGCTTAAATTATTGTTCATCTGTATGTAAGTTATCACGACAAAAAGCTTCAATCATTTCTTTCTCATCGTCTTCTAACTCAAAATCTAAATACTCGTTTGTTTCCATTTCTAAGAAATGATAATTCGTGATGGATTGCTTGTCTTCATCGACTGTATAAAGAACTTTTAGTGCTAATCCTTTATCTGTATGTAGTTCATCGTCTTCAGGTACATCTAAGTATAAGAAGAACTCATAACGATCTCCTGTTAGAATGTTAAATGGATCTTCCAACTTTTCAACTGTATATTCTGTAATTGTTAGCATACGCAACACCTTTCATTGTAAACAAAGATTTCATTCCTTATTATACACATTTTTTCATGAATTCAAAGGAAACAGCAGAATGAATGACGAACACATTTGTAACCGCCTTTTACTTTATTATCTTTTCAAAAAGATAGTATAATAGGAAAAGAAAAGTCGAACTAAATCGGATAAGGAAGTATGTGACTATGATTGCAAATGAAAAAGTAGCATTCATTACTGGTAGTGCGACAGGCATTGGAAAACGAACAGCGATTGAACTTGCCAAGCAAGGTATTCATATTGTGATTAATTATATGCGTAGTGAAGAAGACGCGTTTACGTTAGCCAGTCATTTAGAGACTCAGTATCATGTTCGTACCTTAGCATTACAAGGAGATATTTCGTCATTTTCAGATTGTGAGCGAATGGTAGAAGTCGTAAAAGAACACTTTGGTCGAATTGATGTATTAATTAATAATGCAGGTCCATATGTATTTGAGCGAAAAGCCATGGTTGATTATGACGTAGACGAATGGAACTACTTAATAAATGGAAATTTAAATGCCGTATTTTATTTATGTAAGCTTATCGTTCCAATCATGAGAGAACAAAAGTGGGGACGAATTGTCAACTTTGGATTCGACCGAGCCGAAACAGCACCAGGATGGGTATATCGCTCTGCTTTTGCAGCTGCAAAGGTTGGACTTGTATCATTAACCAAAACTATGGCACTAGAAGAAGGCAAGCATGGAATTACAGTCAACATGGTATCTCCAGGCGATATTACAGGAGAATGGAAAGAAGCAGACATTGAATCTGCTCAACACACCACCGAACCATACACACCTGTAGGACGTGTCGGAACAGGGGAAGACTTATCCCGTGTGATCGCATTTCTATGTGACGATAAATCGGACTTCATGACGGGCAATGTCATTCCAGTCACAGGTGGGAAAGATGTACTGGGGAAGATTATGTATCAATAATGAGAGCTAAACTAAAACGAAACCAGCTAGGGTACGTACCTTAGCTGGTTTCGTTTGTTGCTAGAAATGATTTAAATTCCTTCTCGTCTTCATCGACAAACCCTGTAAAGATAACGTTGTCAATGTCTTTATGATTAAATACATACGTGTATTCAGGAGAAATGTACCCTTCAGGATAAGGCCCCCCCCACCTAATCATACATCTGCTGATTGGCTCCTTCGCCCGTAACGAGTAATTGTTTTCTTCTGTGAATCATAAGCTTTTTATTTCCACCGTGTAACAGAACAATGGATCCGCTGGGAAGTAAATGATTCATGTATTACACCCCCTTCACAAACTTCTTTTTTCTTTTTTCGTTAGAAAGTGTAACGAAGTGACGATTTGTTTTAATAAAAAAGTATTTGTGAAAGTATTTAGCCATTAAAAATGTGTAAAAACTTGACATAACTAGAAATGCAACCTTTATAAAAGAGAGTACAAACTTGTCTGTTAATCCCATTATGAAACTTTCTCTTATCGATAAATCACTTTAAAATCATTACATTATCCTAAGATAGCCTTTTGTTTTTAGGACAAATCAGGTAGAAAGATATAGTTTTAGAGGTTAAAATTTCACGGTTACTAAATTAAATTGTCTTTAATAAGTGAATTTTGTATGATAAAAGAAGTGTTAAGAAGAAGGAGATAAACAATGATTCATTTTGCACAATATAATGTTCAGCTTGTGATTCTTTCTTTTCTCATTGCGGTTATTTCTGCGTTTATTTCGTTAGATTTAATTGATAAGGAGAAAAGTTACATAAAAATGAGACAAATAGGTCATCAAGTTATTGCTGGAATGATCTTAGGGTTTGGTATTTGGTCGATGCATTTTATTGCCATGTTAGCACACCCATTTCATATTGATGTTACCTATAACGTGTTTTTGACTATTCTTTCAATGTGTTTGGCTGTTGTGGGGGCAGCAGCAGCTTTTTTCGTCGTAGGACGAGATCGTGTAACAATTTATTTATTTGCATTAGGTGGATTTTTGATGGGTGCAGCAATTGTTTCCATGCATTATGTCGGCATGGCTGCGATGGAGATGGAGCTTGTTCTCTCATATGACCCTCTGTGGGTGCTTGTCTCCATTATGATTGCTGTCCTGACTTCTTTTTTAGCATTAGCTCTTTTAATCTATTGGGAAAGTCATAACAATCAATTCGCGTTACTAAAAAAAGTACTTGTCTCCATTGTAATGGGAACAGGGATTGCGTTGATGCACTACACTGCTATGGTTGCAACTACATTTGAAACGACTAACAGTGTTCAGCAAGCAATTGCGCCCAAAATCATTTTTAGGGGAGATATTTCCATTAGTGCATTATCTTCTCTAATCGTGCTTATGATGTTTGTCTTGTTTTCTGCTTTTATATTAAACGCTTATTTAGTAAGAAATAAAGCTTTAAAAATGCAGGAGCTTTCTGAGCAACATTTTCAGTCACTCTTTATTCATAGTCCATTTCTTGTTTTTTCAATTAACCTCGATGGAGACATTACAAACATCAATCCATGTGGACTACGAATGTTAAATAATAGTCAATTTAAGATGCGATTAAACAAGGTTGATCACTTCTTTCAACTTCAAGATCAACAATCAATTCGTTCAAAGTTTGAAAAGGTGAAGAAAGGAATTCCTCAATCGTTTGAAAGCGTGATGGTAATCGATGGAGAAGGCGCTTTTCATATGAGTTGTACGCTTATTCCGATTAAAGTAGCTAATGAACGACCTATCGGAGCTTTTTTGCTAGCAAAAGATGTAACAGACGTTGTTACATACGAAGAAGAACTGCGAAAAGCGCAATCAGATTTACAAAATACAATGCGACAACAGCAAGGAATGATCTTCACGATTGTTAAACAAGAAAACAGTTTTGTACATACGTTGTGCGATGGAGAATTGCTTTATAAGGTTGGGTTTACACCAGAAGACATTGTTGGGAAGTCGTTAGCAGAATTTCTTTCTGAAGAAGAAGCGTTATATAAAACCCGATATTATCAAAAAGCGTGGGATGGATATGATACGAACTACGAAGGAGAAATTAATGGTATTCACTATCTAGCAATTTTGAAGCCGGTTTTTTATCAGGATGAAGTGATAGAAGTCATTGGTTCGTGTGTGGACATTACCGATCGTAAGCAGATGGAAGAGGCGCTACGGGACAAAGAAGCTTTATATCGAACGGCGTTAAATACGATGTCTGAAGGTGTGATGATTTTTGAAGAAGATAACCATCTCATTACGCTGAATGAAAATGTAGAAAAAATTCTTGGGATTAAAGAAGGGATGTTTACGGAAGAGTCATTATCACCGTTAAATATGGAGTTCGTTGATGAAAATGGCGTATCGATTCCATTTGAGCACATTCCAGGAATGAAAACGAAAAAGCTAGGTGTCTCTATTCAAGACGAAGTGCTAGGTGTGAAAGTGAATGACAAAATAGTGAAGTGGATTAGTGTGAATTCGAATCCGTTTACCATCTCAGAAGACAAACAAAACCGAGCACTACTAACGATTGATGATATTACCCTTCAGAAAGAGCAAGAGTTAAGATTACGAGAATCATATGCGCTACAAAAAGCGTTGATTGACAACCTAAAGATTGGAATTGCGGTAACAGATGAGAATCGCAAAATCATTTTATTGAATGATACGTTTTGTGAAATGCTAGGTATTAAAGGAAACTATGATTCTTATATCGGACAAAGTGGTCGCAGCTTATATGAACGTTACGTAAATAAATTTTCTGGTTTTGAAGAACAATCGATCACCAAAATTGTTCGTAATCGTAAAATTGTAACGGAGCAGATGGAAACTGTAGACGGTCATTCTTATATTCGAACGTATATCCCATTCCCAATCAATGATCAAAACCATGGAAACCTATGGGTTTATGAAGAAGTAACAGAGCGTAGAAAAATGGAACAAGCAATTATACGTGCAAAAGAAGAAGCGGAACAAGCAAATATGGCTAAGTCTGAGTTTTTATCCAAGATGAGTCATGAATTACGTACTCCCTTAAATGGTGTGTTAGGTTTTGCGCAATTACTGGAGCTAGAACCGACATTGGATAAAAAACAGCAGCAATTTGTTCAACAAATTTTGAGTGGAGGTCGCCACTTATTACATTTGATGAATGAAATTCTCGATTTATCAAGAATTGAAACGGGAAAATTACATTTGGAATTTGATGTGATGTATATAGAAGAAATCATCCATGAAGCTGTTCAAATGGTACAACCGTTGGCAAATACAAAGAAGATACGTATTGATCAAGAATTAGAGGATTGTCAACAACATGCTGTACCTGTAGACCCTGTTCGTTTAAAGCAAATACTATTAAATCTTTTAGAAAATGCGATTAAATACAACCGAGAAGGTGGAGAAGTAATCGTCACATGTAAAAAGGTGAATGATGAACTTGTTGTTCATATTTGTGATACAGGGATTGGTTTTCCTCCCGAGGAGTATAATCAAATATTCGATTCTTTCTACCGAGTTCAAGGTACGAAAGAGGACGGGACAGGGATCGGCTTATCGTTGGTAAAACAATTTGTCGAATTAATGGATGGCCAGCTCGGTGTCACAAGTAAAGTAGGAGAAGGTAGTGATTTTTGGTTTAGTCTTCCTATTCATTTATCAGCTATGAATGAAGTGGCTGCTCATCAAGAAGAGCAAATAGTTGAAGAGGAAGAGAACGTATTACATTTTCGAATCCTTTATATTGAAGATAACAAAGCAAATGTTCAGTTGATTGAACAAGTGCTTCACTCTCATCCACTTTATCAATTGGTGACGGCTTCTACAGGTGAACAAGGCATTGAATTAGCTCGTAACGAACGAATGGATTTAATTTTATTAGATATGAATCTGCCAGATATGAATGGCTATAAAGTCATAGAACAATTACAAAATAGTCGTCAGCTAAAAGAGTTGCCGGTTGTTGCACTAAGTGCTAACGGAATGAAAAAAGATATTGAAAGAGCGTTAAATAGTGGCTTTACTGCCTATTTAACAAAGCCAATTCATTTAAGTGAATTCTTTGATTTATTAGATAAAATGTTTCGCGAAAAAGTAGAAGAATGAACAAGGGCCTGTCGTATACTCTCTTTTCAAAGAGAATAGATGATAGGTCTTTTTAACAGAAATCATACCTTACCTATTGCCTTTATCAAATGGGTTGATCAATAGGCAAGGCTTTTTCATTTGAATGAGCCTCTTTGCTCTTTTTTAAATAAAGTGAGACAGCGTTATTGGTTATGTGCTATAAACTAAGACAAACGATGATGTTCGGCATGTTTTACAAACATTTGCTCATCTTCAATTAGTCCACACGCAGCGCATTGAATGCGACGTTCAGGGCCGCGATATGGTGTATGAAAAGGATCAAGGTTATCATTTGTGTAAGTATTTGTCACATCACCTGTTTTTGGATCAATTTTGACGGATGTGGCTTTTTGTTCAATCACATTAAAACGTGTACGATTTGTTTTACAGCTTGGACATAAATAAGGGTTTGCCATTTGCTACACCTCCTAGTTGTTACAATATCCAATTGTTTAGAAAACATGCTTGTACAAAAGCTTACGAATAGAATCTAGTGAAATGATACGTTCTTCGTTAAAATAGTAGGTAGGTGATGAACATGAAAGTAAGGAAAAATTTACAAGAAGTAATCAATGTACTAAATGAGAATGAGCAGTACCGCGATAATATTGTTCATTGGCATACAATAGATGAAAAAGAAGCGAAAACAGCGCCTTTTCCTTCGTTTATTCATGAAAAATTAAAGTATGCACTTGAAACAAGGGGGATTTCGTCTCTTTATACTCATCAACAGACAGCGTTTGAATGTGCTTATAATAAACAAAACTTTGTAGCGGTTACGCCAACTGCATCAGGAAAAACACTTTGCTATAACTTGCCAGTTTTACAAAGCATTGTTGAGAATGAACAATCACGTGCGTTATATTTATTCCCAACTAAAGCATTAGCGCAAGATCAAAAAAGTGAATTGAATGAAATCATTGATGAGATGGGGGTCGCCATTAACAGTTATACGTATGACGGTGACACACCTGCAAATATTCGCCAAAAGGTAAGGAAAGCGGGACACGTAGTCATTACAAATCCAGATATGCTTCATTCTGCTATTTTACCTCATCATACAAAATGGGTATCACTATTTGAAAATTTGAAGTACATCATCATTGATGAGCTTCACACGTATCGAGGCGTATTTGGTAGTCATGTCGCAAATGTCATTCGGCGTCTAAAAAGAATTTGTCGTTACTATGGAAGCAGCCCGATCTTTATTTGTACATCAGCGACAATTGCGAATCCAAAAGAGTTGGCTGAGGAATTAACCGGTGAAGATGTTGTATTAGTTGATAATAATGGAGCACCTGCTGGTAAAAAGCACTTTGTGTTTTATAATCCTCCGATTGTTAATAAACCACTTAACATTAGACGAAGTGCCACATTAGAAGTACGTAATTTAGCGAGTGAGTTTTTAAAGAATAAAATTCAAACCATTGTGTTTGCACGAAGTCGAGTTCGTGTCGAAATCATTTTAACGTATCTACAAGAGCTTGTGAAAAACGAGCTACAAGCGAAATCAATTCGAGGCTATCGAGGTGGCTATTTACCAAAGCAGCGTCGTGACATTGAAAGAGGGTTAAGAACGGGTGAAATTTATGGTGTTGTAAGTACAAATGCACTTGAACTAGGAGTAGACATTGGCCAACTTCAAGTGTGTATCATGACAGGCTATCCTGGAACGGTCGCAAGTGCGTGGCAGCAAGCTGGCCGTGCTGGCCGAAGACACGGTGAAGCGATTATTGTAATGGTCGCAAGCTCTAGTCCATTAGATCAATACATGATTCAGCATCCTAATTATTTTTTCAGCCGAAACCCAGAAACCGCTCGTATTAATCCCGATAACTTAGTCATCTTAGTCGATCATTTGAAGTGTGCATCATATGAACTGCCTTTTAAAAAAGGAGAAACGTTTGATGGGGTGGACATTGAAGATGTACTTGAATTTTTAACAGAAGAGCGTGTGCTTCACATGAGTGGTGATAAATGGTACTGGATGAGTGAGTCGTTTCCAGCTCATAATATTAGCTTGCGATCTGCGTCTCAAGAAAATGTAATCATCATTGATCAAACGAATGTTGCAAATGTAACAGTGATTGGAGAAATGGACCGCTTTAGTGCGATGACATTACTTCATGATGAAGCAATTTATCTTCACCAAGGTACTCAGTACCAAGTGGAGTATTTGGATTGGGATGAGAAAAAAGCATATGTACGTGAAGTAGACGTGGACTATTTTACCGATGCAAATTTGGCTGTTCAGTTAAAGGTGTTAGAAGCAGATAGGGAGAAAAAAGAGCATGGATATAACATTGGGTATGGCGATGTGATGGTCACGGCAATGGCAACGATTTTTAAAAAGATAAAATTTGAAACGCATGAAAACATTGGTTCGGGGCCGATTCATTTACCAGAGGAAGAGCTTCATACCAATGCTGTGTGGCTAAGTTTTGCTCGTGGCCAAATGGGAAGCATGACAGAGGACCGTTTAGAGCAAGCTTTGGTTGGAGTAGCGAACGCTCTTCAATCCATTGCACCTTTACGAGTGATGTGTGACCCATCGGATTTACATGTTGTTCCACAAGTAAAAGCGGTTCACAATGAAGAGCCGACCATCTTTTTATATGATCGTTATCCTGGAGGCATCGGCTTAAGTGATAAAGTGTATGAACAAATGGGCAGTGTGTTAGACGAAGTGTACAAGCTCATTACACATTGTATGTGTGAAAGTGGGTGTCCATCTTGCACTGGTACAGAAGCAAGTGGTGACACATCAAAAGCTGATTCGATTCAGTTACTCCATTCATTACGTAAGGTGAAGTATGATGGCGATGAAAAATAAGCTGAAGAAGTTACGAAAACATATTGTACGTGAAGAAGTGGAGAAAAAAGGTGGAAAAGAGGAGAAGGTGTCTGAATCACCCTCTTCGATTCCGTTTCTTCAGCAGTGGATTGAATTTGGAGCAAAACCAGTCTTTTACGAAGGTGAATATATTTTTATCCGAGAAGTAACGTACCCTCTCTCGCAACAGCATGGTCTGTACCCATTTTCAGATTTGCATGTTGTAGCAGATGTTTGGTGGCAAGTTGATATTCAACACCCGTTGTCATTAAAAAATAAGCAAGTATCAGAAGTATTCTTTTTTGATACAGAAACAACCGGGTTAAGTGGCGGAGCGGGAACAACGATTTTTCTACTTGGGTATGCTCAATTAGAAGGGAATGTGATAAAGGTCAAACAGTATTTCCTTCCTTCACCAAGTGCAGAAACCGCTCTTTACTACTTCTTTTTGAAAGATATCAGTGAGTTCACAACGTCTATTGTATATAACGGAAAATCTTTTGATTGGCCTCAAGTAAAAACAAGACATACGCTCTTACGAAATGAGTTGCCACCGTTACCGAAACTCGAGCACTTTGACCTTCTTCACCCAGCAAGGCGATTATGGAAGCATAAGCTAGACTCGGTGAAGCTCACAAAAGTAGAAGAAGAGGTTTTAAACATCAAGCGACAAGGTGATATACCTGGATATTTAGCGCCGATGATTTATTTTGATTATGTTGATCGAAAAAACCCTCAAGGTGTCTTTGAGGTGATGAAACATAATGAGCATGATATTTTATCGCTTGTTACCCTTTATATCCATCTTTCCAATCAACTTCTGCAAGGAGCATCTCTTAGTATAAAGGAGACATTTGAAGTCGCAAGGTGGTACGATCAACTTGGTGAAAAGAAGATAGCAAGACCTTTGTATGAGAATGTGTCAGCACACGAACAAGAAGAACACGATAAAGCAAAAATGGCGATTGCTCTTCAGTACAAAAGAGAAAAACAATGGGATAAGTGTATGGATTTATGGAGAGTTGTTTATCAAACTGGATGTGGTAAAACGAAACGAGAAGCAGCAATCGAGCTAGCAAAGGTATATGAACATCGCTATAAAAACTTTGACGAAGCACTTGCATGTACAAAGCAAGCTTATCAATGGTGGAAAGAAAAGAATCAACAAATAAAAATGTACAATGAAAAGGAAAAATTAGCGTTTGAAAAGCGAATGAAACGCTTGGAAGTAAAGATAGAGAGAGACACCTAATCATGTTTATATGTGACAAATATGACGCAATATTTCCAATTATTAAATTTTGGTCATTTCTTCACTTTTTTATTGTTCTCTTTTTCTGTCATTGATAAAATAATTCACTGTAATGACTAAACTCAATGAAGAATGAAAGCGTATTTTTCAACTCGATATTCGGCGAGTGTTATGGAAATGCGTGACATCGGATGAGCGTATTGTAAAAATGGTGAAGTGGAGAGAGAGCCTTATGAAAAATGTAATCTTATTTTCATTTTTCGCAGTTATTTGTTTAACGGTGATTGTATTAAGTAGCATTAAAAACACATACTACACATTTATGTGAGTGATTAACTCGTAAAAATAGGTATTTGAATCAGTACATGTACACATCTCCTTACATATTGTATTAGTGTAATAACTAACTTCACGAAAAAAAGGAGAATGCATATGTACTGTAGACCAACAAAATGTTGTCCACCAATCGTTCACCCAACTAAGTGCTGTACACAATTTAGTGCTCAAGACGTGGTGGTACCACATATTCATCCAACACACACAACTTTTGTTAACCAAACAAACTTTAAACATGTACACTATTTCCCGCAAACACAATCAACGGTTAATGAAGCAACCAACCAACAATTTATTGGTGGCCCAGGTCAAGTAGCAGGTGCACAGCAAATGCCAGGAATGATGCCGGGTATGATGCCAGGAGGTATGCCAGGTCAAGTAGCAGGTGCACAGCAAATGCCAGGAATGATGCCGGGTATGATGCCAGGAGGTATGCCAGGTCAAGTAGCAGGTGCACAGCAAATGCCAGGAATGATGCCGGGTATGATGCCAGGAGGTATGCCAGGTCAAGTAGCAGGTGCACAGCAAATGCCAGGAATGATGCCGGGTATGATGCCAGGAGGTATGCCAGGTCAAGTAGCAGGTGCACAGCAAATGCCAGGAATGATGCCGGGTATGATGCCAGGAGGTATGCCAGGTCAAGTAGCAGGTGCACAGCAAATGCCAGGAATGATGCCGGGTATGATGCCAGGAGGTATGCCAGGTCAAGTAGCAGGTGCACAGCAAATGCCAGGAATGATGCCGGGTATGATGCCAGGAGGTATGCCAGGTCAAGTAGCAGGTGCACAGCAAATGCCAGGAATGATGCCGGGTATGATGCCAGGAGGTATGCCAGGTCAAGTAGCAGGTGCACAGCAAATGCCAGGAATGATGCCGGGTATGATGCCAGGAGGTATGCCAGGTCAAGTGGCAGGTGCACAGCAGATGCCAGGAATGATGCCAGGTGTAAATGCTCCATTTCCAGGTCAAGTAGCAGGTATGCAACAAATGCCAGGCAAAGGATATTGCAGATAAGAGTTTTAATAGGAACTGACGTTGATCAGTTCCTATTATCTTTTTAATAAGGAGCTAGTAATGTGATAAAAGTGTTGGCAATTACAGGATATAAACCTTATGAACTTGGAATTTTTAACCAAAAGTATGAAGGGATTACATACATTAAAAAAGCTTTACATAAAAGGTTAATTCCATTGATTGAAGAAGGGGTAGAATGGGTAATAATAAGTGGACAATTAGGTGTAGAACTATGGGCCGCAGAAGTCATATTTGATTTACAATGTGAGTATCCAGAATTAAAGTTGGCCGTGTTAACACCTTTTTTAGATCAAGAAGAAAAATGGAATGAAACAAATCAAGAGTGGTATGAATTTATTGTGAGCCAAGCTGACTTTGTGGATAGTATTACAAAAAAGAAGTATGAAAGTCCAATGCAATTTCGATTAAAAAATCAATTTATAGTTGCAAAAAGTGATGGATTGCTTATCATATATGATGAAGAGCACGAAGGAAGTCCGCAATATATGTTAGAGACTGCGAAGAAAAAAAGAGAGCAAGCTGATTACGAAATCATGACAATCACATCGCATGATTTGCAAAATCTTGTAGAAGATGAGCAACACTCATTGGATTAATTTCATTTTGTCGAACGAACGTGTAAAAGAAAAATTGACAATTCATCCTATTTTTGAAAAAATATAAAGTAATAATGAATAGGGCAAGCGTATTGAGGTGAGGGACATGTTATCTGATAAAATTCGCTTAACAGCAAAAGAAATTTTAGAAAAAGACTTTAAGTCAAGCATGAGAGGTTACAACCAAGAAGAAGTAGATAAGTTTTTAGATTCAATTATTAAAGATTATGAAGCATTCCACGAGGAAATTGGAAATCTTCAGGCAGAGAATATGCGTTTGAAAAAACAATTAGAAGATTCATCAAAACGTCAACAGCAAACGTATAATCAAAATCAAGCAAGTGGAACGACAAACTTTGATATTCTAAAACGTTTATCTAACTTGGAAAAGCATGTATTTGGTAGTAAATTGTACGAATAAAGTATGGCAAAAATAGGAGTTGCATTTCGCTCTTATTTTTATTATACTAGTACTTGTCGTCATCAATAGCGTTTGGGTGACCGCTGCATCCCTTGAGGATGTAGAGGAAAGTCCATGCTCGCACAGGCTGCGATGCCTGTAGTGTTCGTGCCTAGCGAAGTCATAAGCTAGGGTAGTCTAGACAACTAGGCTAACGGCGGGGAACAAACCTAAGTCTTTCGATATGGTTTTAATACCCTGAAAGTGCCACAGTGACGGAGTCTCATTAGAAATGGTGAGAGTGGAACGAGGTAAACCCCTCGAGCGAGAAACCCAAATAATGGTAGGGGCATCTTCCAGAAGGAATTGAACGGACGGAAGGACGAGTTGACTATCAACTTGTAGATAGATGGTTGCCACCGGAGTACGAGGCTGCTAGCCGATTGAAGTACAAAGGGACAAAACATGGCTTACAGAACGCTATTGATAAGCACTCGACAACTTTATGAAAAATGAAACGTATTTTGAAAATAATAATGAAATGTAAACTCTCCATATCGAATGGAGAGTTTTTTAGTTATTTCGTCATTTTTTATTAAAATCCTCTGTTTTTTTACACGTTTTCATTATACAATATGGGATAGTGTTAGTTTTTTGCTAGCGCTTACTTCAACGTAGTTTTGTGAGGGGTTGAACATATTGGAAAAGAAATGGTGGAAAGAAGCAGTCGCTTATCAAATATACCCACGTAGTTTTATGGATTCAAACGGAGACGGTATTGGTGACATTCAAGGTGTAATCTCAAAATTAGATTATTTAAAAGACCTTGGAATTGATGTTATTTGGATTTGTCCGATCTATAAATCACCGAATGATGATAACGGTTACGATATTAGTGACTATCAAGATATTATGGATGATTTCGGAACAATGAAAGATTTCGATCAATTACTAGAAGAAGTTCATGCACGTGGTATGAAATTAATCATGGATTTAGTTATCAACCACACATCAGATGAGCACCCTTGGTTTATTGAATCTCGTTCATCAAAAGAGAACCCATATCGTGATTATTACATTTGGCATGAAGGTAAAGACGGACAAGAACCAAATAACTGGGAATCAATTTTCAGTGGTTCAGCATGGGAGTTTGATGAGAAAACAAAAGAGTATTACATGCACGTATTCTCGCGTAAACAACCTGATTTAAACTGGGAAAATCCAAAGGTGCGTACAGAGTTATATGAGATGGTAAACTGGTGGTTAGACAAAGGAATTGATGGATTCCGTGTGGATGCCATTTCTCATATTAAAAAAGTTCCAGGGTTCCCTGATTTGCCAAATCCAGAAGGCTTAGATTATGTACCATCTTTTGAAGGGCATATGAATCGTCCAGGAATTCAAGAGCATTTACAAGAATTAAAAGAGAATACATTTGAAAAATACGACATTATGACAGTCGGTGAAGCGAACGGTGTAAAATGGGATGGCGCTGATGAGTGGGTTGGAGCTGACAACGGAAAGTTCAATATGATTTTTCAATTTGAGCACATGAGTTTATGGGACAAAGGTCAATCAAGTCCACTTGACTTAAAAGAAATGAAAACGATTTTAACGAATTGGCAAAAAGGATTAGAAAAAGTAAACGGCTGGAATGCGTTATACTTAGAAAATCACGATCATATTCGTTCAATTAATAAGTTTGGTGATCCAGAATATCGTGAAGAAAGCGCAAAATGTTTAGCAGCATTATACTTCTTAATGCAAGGAACACCATTCATTTATCAAGGTCAAGAAATTGGGATGACAAACGTAAAATTTGATTCCATTGAGGATTATAATGATGTAGGGATGATTAACTATTATCGCATCCAACGTGAAAAAGGTCGTTCACACGAAGAAATTATGCCTGTAATTTGGGAAACAGGTCGTGATAACTCTCGTACGCCAATGCAGTGGAATACAAAAGAAAATGCAGGGTTCTCAACTGGAACACCTTGGATGGGCGTAAATCCAAATTATAAAGAAATTAACGTAGAAGCACAGTTGAACAATAAGTTTTCTATTTTAAGCTTCTATAAAAATCTTGTTCGTCTTCGTAAAGAACACGAAGTATTAGTTTATGGAGCATACGATTTGATCTTACCAGATCACGAGAAAGTTTATGCTTATACACGTACACTTGGGAACGAGAAAGTAGTAGTTGTATGTAACATGTCTCGTCAAGAAGAAACATTTGAACTTCCAGAAGATATCACATTTACAACTCAAAAAGTATTAGCGAACAACTATCCATTAGATAGCATTGAGTCTGCTCATTCATTTATGTTAAAACCGTATGAAACGCGTGTTTACTTATTAACGACTGAATAATGAGCAAACGGTTGCACATATTGAACAATCATTGAGTGCATGCCGAACATAAACAGTAAAGGTTTGGGAATTAAGTTCTCAAACCTTTATTAATTTTACGAGATTGTTTGAAATGTACATACAGATGTGGTACTTTACAGATACATCTAAATTGAAATAAACGAGGTTAAAATATGGGTAAGTATAAAATTATTGCAACTGCCGCGATGGGGATTGAAGCACTTGTCGCAAAAGAAGTACGTGCACTAGGGTATGAATGTGAAGTAGAGAACGGGAAGGTTGTATTTGAAGGAGACGAGCTTGCTATCGCTCGCTGTAATTTATGGCTTCGTACAGCTGACCGTATTAAAATACAAGTGGGACAGTTTAAAGCAACAACGTTTGATGAGCTGTTTGAAAAAACGAAAGCTCTTAATTGGGGAGACTATTTACCAGTCGATGCGCAATTTCCGGTAAGTGGTAAGTCCGTGAAATCGAAATTATTCAGTGTATCAGATTGTCAAAGCATTGTGAAAAAAGCAATTGTAGATAGTGTGAAAAGACACTATCATAAAACAGAAGGTTGGTTAGATGAAACAGGACCTATGTTTAAAATTGAAGTGGCATTATTAAAAGATGTAGCGACATTAACGATTGATACAAGTGGAGTTGGACTGCATAAACGAGGCTATCGTGTGGACCAAGGGGAAGCTCCTCTTAAAGAAACGTTAGCGGCAGCGCTTGTTATGTTAACGTCATGGACACCTGCTAAACCGTTTGTTGATCCGTTCTGTGGTTCTGGTACAATCCCGATTGAAGCGGCATTAATTGGTCAAAACATTGCTCCTGGATTCAATCGAGACTTTATCTCGGAAGAATGGCCGTGGATGTCTGCTGATGTGTGGGATAAAGCAAGAGAAGAAGCAGAAGATGTAGCAAACTATGATCAAGAACTTGACATTACAGGGTTTGATATTGATCATCGCATGGTGAAAATTGCACAGGAAAATGCATTTGAAGCAGGTCTTGGTGATTTAGTAACATTTAAACAGATGCAGGTGCGTGACTTTACAACGAGAAAAGAATATGGAGTGATAATTGGAAATCCGCCATATGGTGAACGTTTAAGCGATCGTCCTTCTGTTGAAAAAATGTATAGTGAGATGGGGCAAGCTTTTGCTAATTTAGATACGTGGTCTATTTACATGCTCACATCTCATAAAGGTTTTGAGCAATTTTACGGAAAGCAAGCAACCAAAAAACGTAAGCTCTTTAATGGATTCATTGAAACAGATTACTATCAATACTGGGGGAAACGTCCTCCGAGAAATAACCAATAAGTAAGACTAATAAAAAGGCGTGATGTTTATGAACATCACGCTTTTTAGCGTATAAACAGATACGTATTTGTATATAGTAATAGTATTTCATTTATTTGCCTGAGTAGGAGGGCGTTTTTATGACATACAATCAACTCGATTTTGAAAAAATTCAGCATGCATTAGAACATAGCTATCAATTACTTCAGCAACAAACTGAAGTGGCACCTCAAACGCTGTCAGAGTTTGAAAAAGCAAAACAAGAATATAAATCAGCTCTATCATTTGCGACATCTGTTGATGAGCGCTATATGCTATATGCAACTTCAATGGATGAGGAGAGCTAGAGCATTTAAGTCTTTGATGTAGATGTGAAGGAAGAGTGAGTCCAATGGAGTAGCTTTTACTCCATTGGACTCACTCTTTTTATGGTGACTTTTTAAATCATATCTTTTTGACGCGGAATACTCGAAACGTAATCTGTAGTGACTACAGGCTGAACAACCATAAAATGTATACATAGTGTTTTCTTTCACTTGCTGAGTGAAACAATATTGACAAAATAAGTCGAATAATTGATAATTAATGTTTGTTCGAAACGTATACTTAATATGAAGTGTCCCTGATTTTAGAATTAAAATAAAGAAAATAAATGATACATAAGCGATTGGGAAAAGATGAGAACCCTTTTTTCAATCGCTTAAATATTGTTAATAAGCAGGAAAATATGTTTATTTGTCAAATTAAAACATGAACCTTACTACGTTTATGAATTGATTTATATAAGTCAAAGGAGTCTAAATCATGATTAGAGAACGGTTACCTTTTACAATTGAACGCGATGAAAATTTCTATGATAAATTGAATGAGTGGATTGGAGATGTGTTTTATGATCATCTTCCTGAAGCTGGATTAGAAGAACGTGATGAGCAAATTTTTATGGCATTTCAAGTGGAACGCGCTTTTAAAGAAAAGAAAGTCATGTTTGCTGAAGCAGGTGTAGGAACAGGTAAAACAATTGTGTATTTACTATATGCACTTTGCTATGCTCGTTATACAGGAAAGCCAGCCATTATTGCTTGTGCAGATGAAACACTGATTGAACAGCTTGTAAAAGAAGAGGGAGATATTGCTAAGCTATCTCGTATTTTAAATTTGAACATTGATGTTCGTTTAGCTAAATCACAAGATAACTACCTTTGTCTACAAAAATTAGACGGCATTACAATGCGAACAGATAACGAAAATATTGAGCGTATATACGATACACTGCCACCTTTTGTGCATGATCGAAGCGGAATGCAATCATTCTACCATTACGGGGATCGAAAAGAGTACCCTCATTTAACAGATGAAGAATGGCGTTTTGTGAACTGGGATTCGTTCCAAGATTGTTCTTCTTGTGATCAACGTCACCGATGTGGATTGACATTATCAAGAGATCATTATCGTAAAGCATCAGACTTAATCATCTGTTCACATGATTTTTATATGGAGCACATCTGGACATATGAAGCACGAAAACGCGAAGGGCAAATGCCATTTTTACCTGAAAGCAGCTGCGTTGTGTTTGATGAAGGTCATCTATTAGAGTTTGCTGCTCAAAAAGCGTTAACGTATCGAATTCAAGAAGATACACTTGAGAACTTATTAACGCGCTTGTTGGAAAATGATGTCCGTGAAGGCTTTGCTTATCAAATTGAGCGTGCTATTAAAACGTATGCTGAATTCTTTGACGAAGTAAGCTTTGCAAGTACAGATGTCCTTGGTTCGAATCGAAAAGAAGTAACACGAACAGAAGGGTTACAAGCGAAAGTTAAAGAAATGTTAGCGTTGCTAGAGCATATTGGGAATGAACTCGTGTTTGAAAGTGAAACATATACAGTTGATGAATATACACTTCGTATTGTAGACGAGTATCTTGACCAAATTGATTACTCTTTACGTTTATTTATGGATAATGAAAATGCTATTTACTGGGCAGAAGAGCATGAAGCTCAATTGACACTTGTCATTATGCCACAAGCAGTAAAAGATGTATTAAAAGATCGTGTATTCTCGAAAAATATTCCATATATCTTTACATCAGCGACACTTTCAGATAACCAATCATTTGATTATTTAGCTTATAGTTTAGGTGTATCCAATCCTTTATCGTTTTCGGTAGAATCACCATTTGATTATGAAGAGCAAATGAACGTAACGATTAAGCAAGTGAAAGCTGGTGATGCGTCATTTGCTGATAAATTTACTTTTACATTACAACAGTTAGAGAAAACAAATGGACGAGCACTTCTTTTATTCAATAGTAAAGAAGAGCTTGCGCAGTTTAAAAAAGTATCGACTGAATTGACACACTATACGTTCTTATTTGAAGGTGATCAAGAAATAAGTAAAGTTGTGTCTCAGTTTCAACGAGAAGAAGAAACAATTTTATGTGCGGTTCATTTATGGGAAGGACTTGATGTTCCAGGTCCATCATTATCAAACGTCATTGTATGGTCACTTCCATTTCCACCAAACGATCCAGTTTTTGAAGCAAAACGTAACCAAGTAGCAGATCCATTTTGGGACGCTGATATGCCATATATGATGTTACGTTTGAAACAAGGTGTAGGACGACTAATTCGTTCCCATGGTGATAAAGGACTTATTACCATTTTTGTAGAAGATACGCTTCAACCAGAAGTAATGAACACGGTTGAAAGTAATTTACCAACAAGACCAATTCATGCGTAAGTGTAAAGAGGCTAGGACATAAGTGTTGCAGTAGATAAGATATCCGAACTGTTTTGAGTTATATACTCTTAGTAGTTCGGATATTTTTGTTGGTTGGAAAAACAAGTTTAAAAGAATAGTGGAATGGAGCGCAATAGAACGAACTTGTTGTTGTAACCTAAAGATGATAGAAACAGTATTGTTCGTTTTGGAGAAGGGATCATTTCGTTATGTCCCACCCTCCTTTTTGAAATGACAGAAAGAATGAATTATGTTAAAATAATTCAGAAAGTTTTGCAGAGTAGAGGGGGAGTAATTGTGAAACATGAAATAACAAAAATTGAGAAACAATTTTATGATTATATGCAAAAAATAACTGGATATGAAGAGGCCATTAGTTTAATAAATTGGGATTTACGAACAGGAGCACCTAAACAAGGTGTGCAACAGCGCTCAGAAGTAGTTGGAATGCTTTCTTCAGAGGTTTTTAGATTATATACATCAGAAGAAATGGCTGCTTTTATTGCGAAACTAAGTAGTAAAGAGGCTCAACCTTATATATCACAGGTAACAAAGAAGTCGATAGAAGAATGTCGAAGAAAGTATGAACTAAATAAAAAGATTCCAGCAGATGAATATAAAGAATTTGTTATTTTAACATCGAAAGCAGAATCTTTATGGGAAGAAGCGAAAAATAAAGCTGATTTTGCCATGTTTCAGCCTTACTTAGAGAAAATTGTTGAATTTAATAAACGCTTCGTTGAATACTGGGGTTATGAAGGAAATAAATACAATCGTTTATTAGATATGTATGAGCCTGGTGTAACGGTAGAGGTACTCGACAATGTATTTGGTCAATTACGTGAGCGCATTGTTCCACTTGTGAAGCAAATTGCGGCGTCCTCAAACAAGCCAGAAACATCGTTTTTATTTTCAAAGTTTCCAAAAGAGCAGCAACGCGAGTTCAGCTTGGCTATTTTAGAAGAGCTAGGCTACGACTTTAATGCAGGTCGCCTTGATGAAACGGTTCACCCATTTGCGACTGGTTTAAACCCAGGAGATGTTCGGATTACAACAAAATATGATGAACATGATTTCCGTACGGCTATCTTTGGTACCATTCATGAGTGTGGCCATGCATTGTATGAGCAAAATATTTCGTCAGATTTAATTGGAACGGTGTTATGTGATGGTACGTCAATGGGGATTCATGAGTCACAATCATTATTCTTTGAAAAGTTTGTAGGCAAGAACTATTCATTCTGGAAACGTAATTATGATGTATTAAAGAAGTACGCTCCAGGTCAATTTGATGACGTGGCTCTTGATGATTTTTATCGTGCAGTCAATCAATCTCAGCCATCACTCATTCGAATTGAAGCTGATGAATTAACGTACCCACTTCATATTATGATCCGTTATGAAATTGAAAAAGGCTTAATAAATGGAGAAATGGCTGTAAAAGATTTACCACAAATTTGGAACGATAAGTATGAAGAGTATTTAGGTGTTCGTCCAAGTCATGATGGTGAAGGTGTACTTCAAGACGTTCACTGGTCAGGTGGTAGCTTTGGTTATTTCCCATCTTATGCTTTAGGATATATGTATGCAGCCCAACTTAAAAATACAATGCTTCAAGACCTTCCTAATTATGATGAGTTGCTTGAAAATGGAGAAGGTCATATCATTCGTGAATGGTTAACAGAGCATATTCATCAATACGGAAAGATGAAAAAACCACTTGAGATTTTAAACGATGTAACAGGTGAAGGGCTGAACGCTCAGTTCTTAATTGATTACTTAGAAGAGAAATATCGACGCGTGTATAAACTAGTATAACATAAGAAGGTCAGATGAAACGTCACGTTCCACGCTTCATCTGACCTTAGTAATCGAACACTATGTATAGCACCAGACATGATAACCATGCCAAATGCCCACACAAGCGCTTGAGTAATAGCTAGTTCATTCATCGTTTTCGTTAAGACGCGTCCTGTTAAATGAGGAATCCCCCAAGTAACAGACTCGATGATAATGTCCCTAAAAGAGATGTGTCTTAAAAACGAATATTACAATGATTATTTTTAGGTAAAGTTCGATAAAAACGAAAAAAGTCTTTGCAAATATGTTTTTTCTTGCTATAATTCAAGTAACTTAATACAGCACTCATATAATCGCGAGGATATGGCTCGCAAGTTTCTACCGAATTGCCGTAAACAATTTGACTATGGGTGAGCGATGAAGAAAAAAGGAGTATCCTTTTTATCTGTTTCTTTGTGTTTTCAAAAACTCAAAGACATGGCTCCACTCATAAGTGAGTGTGGCGATGTCTTTGAGTTTTTTTATTTTTTACAACATTGGAGGAAGCGGATATGAACGTATTAGAACAAAAGATTTTAACAGATGGCATTGTGCTCTCTGAAAGCATTTTAAAAGTAGATTCATTTTTAAACCATCAAATGGATCCGTTGTTAATGAAACAGATTGGTGAAGAGTTTGCAGCGAGATTTCAACATAAAAACATAACAAAAGTATTAACGATTGAATCTTCAGGAATTGCACCTGCCATTATGGCTTCTTTACAGTTAGGTGTGCCGATGGTATTTGCACGTAAGCGTAAATCGTTAACTCTACAAGATGGATTGTTAACATCGAAAGTGTACTCATTTACAAAGCAAGAAGAAACAGAAATTTCAGTTGCTGAAAAGTTTTTAAAAGCAGACGATCATATTTTAATTATTGATGATTTTTTAGCAAATGGGCAAGCTGCGTTAGGATTGTTACATATTGTTGAGCAAGCAGGGGCAAGAACGACTGGAATAGGGATTGTGATTGAAAAAGCATTTCAAGATGGCAGAAAAAAGCTTCAAGAAAAAGGAATACAAGTAGAATCGTTAGCGCGAATTGCATCATTAAAAAATGGGAGTGTGCAATTTGTAAAAGAAGCAAGCACAATGGGGGTTTAAGGAATGAACGGAAAAGTATTGTCACTTGGGTTTCAACACGTATTAGCGATGTATGGAGGAGCCATCATTGTGCCACTCATCGTTGGAGGAGCATTAGGACTTACAGCAGAACAGCTAACGTATTTAGTTGCAATTGATTTATTAATGTGCGGGGTCGCAACGTTATTACAAGTATGGAAAAATCGCTTTTTCGGTATAGGGTTACCAGTTGTATTAGGATGTACTTTCACAGCTGTTGGTCCAATGATTGCAATTGGTGGTTCATACGGAATTACATCTGTGTACGGAGCTATTATTGTAGCTGGGTTATTCGTCGTTTTATTTGCTAAATATTTAGGGAAACTTGTTCGCTTTTTTCCACCTATCGTGACAGGTTCCGTTGTGACCATTATTGGAATTACACTTATTCCAGTAGCGATGAAAAACATGGCAGGTGGCGAAGGAAGCGCAGATTATGGAAGTTTAAGCAATATTGCCTTATCATTTGGTGTTCTACTCTTTATCGTCGTCTTATATCGTTTTTTTACAGGCTTTGTTCGTTCCATTTCGGTGTTAGTAGGGCTAGTTGGTGGAACGATTGTAGCTTCTTTTATGGGAAAAGTAGATGTATCCGCAGTGAAGAATGAATCGTGGGTTCATATTCCAGAATTATTCTACTTCGGTGCACCAACGTTTAACGTGACAGCCATCTTAACGATGTTGTTGGTGTTAATGGTTGGGATTGTAGAATCAACGGGTGTGTATTTTGCGGTGAGTGATATTTGTAATCGAAAACTTGATGAAAAAGATCTTGCTGGTGGGTATCGAGCAGAAGGGTTAGCTATTTTATTTGGTGGACTATTCAATGCGTTTCCTTACACGGCTTATTCACAAAACGTAGGACTTATTCAGTTATCCGGTGTCAAATCAAAAAAAGTCATTTTTGCAGCAGGTGGTATTTTAATTGTACTCGGTTTCTTGCCTAAAGTAGCTGCAATTACGACCATTATTCCAAACCCTGTTCTTGGTGGTGCAATGGTTGTCATGTTTGGGATGGTTATCTCATATGGCATTAAAATGTTAAGTCAAGTTGACTTAGCAAAACAAGAGAATCTTCTAATTGTTGCCTGTTCTGTAGGGATGGGATTAGGAGTAACAGTTGTGCCAGACTTGTTCGTAAAATTGCCTCAAAGTGTACAAATTATTACAAGTAATGGAATTGTCGCGGGAAGCATGACCGCTATTTTCTTAAACATTGTATTTAACATGATGCCTTTAAGAAAAAAAACTCATTCGTCAGCTGTTTCACCAGCAATGAAACATGAAGCAATTTCATAATGAAAAAAAGAGACTGAGACATAAGTCTTTCAGTTGGTAATAGATCCGAATTATCATGAGTTATACACTTTTGATAGTTCGGATCTTTTTGTCGATTCGTAAAAAAAGTTTAAAAGAATAGTGGAATGGAGCGTAGGACACTCGACTCCTGCGGAAAATAGAGGAAAGCGAGTGGCTAAAGCGAAATGGAACGAACTAGCTCTTATAATCTAACTACTATAGAAACGTCAGTGTTCGTCTTTGAGAAAGAATCATTTCATTATGTCTCAACCTCTTTTTTGTATTCGGAAAATTAGAACTTTAATTTTATAAGTATAATTTGTTGAAACCTAAATAGACATATGTAAGAATAAAAACTCCTTAAAGGCTGTTTATACGGTGTAAGTAATGGGTAGTAAGTAATAAGTATGTTATATTACCATAATCTTTACCACCGATAATATGCAGGCTAAAACAGCAAACTATGAACACATGAAGATTGATGTTAGGGAGTTGATATACATGTTAACGATTGAGAATAATGAAGTAGTGACATTTGAAGCAAAAGATGGACGTACGGTTACTATTCGACCAGCGGAAGCAAAAGATGCTGTACAAATTACAACAGCGGTAAAAGAAATTATTGAAGCAGGAGAATTTATTCAAAAAGATCATCCGCGTTCACTAGAAGAGGAAATTGAATTCATTAATCAGGTAAAAGAAAACGGTCATATGTACGTCGTAGCAGAAGTTGAAGGAACAGTCGTAGGAATTGCTCGTGTGTTACGAGGTGAGATTCAAATGAAACGTCACACCGGTTTATTCCGTACATGGCTTATTTCAAAAGCGCAAGGAATGGGAATCGGAAAGCAATTTATGGAATATACACTGAATTGGTGTAAGAAAAATGAACTTCGAAAATTATGCCTAACAGTATTTGCTTCAAATCCTGTGGCATTTGAATTATATAAAAAAATGGGCTTTGAAGAAGAAGGTACCTATAAAGAACAAGCATATATTAATGGTGAATATGTTGACGAAATCTTTATGTCTCTTTTCTTTTACGAAAGATAACATTTTCAAAAGGGTGAATGTATTTCTTTCAGATAGTAGAGCGTGAGCCAGAAGTTAGTATTAATAAAAAGACCATTTACATGCAGCATCCCTTGCCTCTTTATCCATTGATACTACTGGTTTTTCTAAAGAAAAAAGTGTTGTGAATTGAGCCAATAGGAGTGGTTTTATCCCTATTGGCTCAGTTCTTTGAATATCCAAATATTGTCGATTTACAGTCGCTTTGTTTGCGATATAATAGAAATGCACAACAAACATACACAATCCTTCAAAACGTAGACTTTCCTAGACAGGGGAAGTCTTTTTTTGTTCTCATTCGTTTTTAGTAAAACTAGGTTTGCTTTGAATAAATTCCGTAATATGACAAAAAATATAGTTACCTGTCATAGAAGAGGTGAGAATGTTGCCAAAGGTTGTTTCAGTTGGATTGTGTGTTCCTCCACATGAATTAAAACAAGAAGATACGGTTTTGTTTGCAAAAGAGCTTTTTGCTCAATCATTCAAAGATATTAATCGACTATTAACAGTCTTTGCAAATGGTCAGATAGAAAAAAGACACTTTGCAAAGGGAATGTCATGGTTTAGAGAAGATCATACGTTTGAAGAAAAAAACAATGAATTTATCAAGTGTGCAGTCGAGTTTGGAGAAAAAGCCATCACGTCTTGTTTGCATAATGAAGAGTACTTAAAAAGCCCTGTCCCTTATGAAGACATTGATGCTATCTTTTATATTTCAACGAGTGGGCTCGCTACACCAAGTATTGAAGCGAAAATTATGAACAAGCTCCCCTTTTCTGCTCACACAAAGCGTATTCCGATTTGGGGATTAGGATGTGCAGGCGGAGCAGCTGGTTTATCAAGAGCGTATGAGTATTGTTTAGCGTTTCCAAATGCAAAAGTACTTGTTTTATCGATTGAGCTTTGTAGTTTAACGTTTCAACGAAATGATCGGTCGAAAAGTAATTTAATTGGTACGTCGTTATTTGCTGATGGTGTGGCTGCAGCCCTCGTAACAGGAGATAAAGTGGATGTAAGCTCCATTACCAATTTGTCTGCGTATCCTTCGATTATAGATGTTCAATCAACGCTCATGCCTCATTCAGAAGATGTGATGGGGTGGGATATTAAAAACAATGGCTTATATGTCATCTTTTCAAAAGATATTCCAACCATCGTGGAAACGTGGCTCGGAAAACAAGTTCATCCCTTTCTTCAAAAACATTACTTAACGATATCAGATATTACTCATTTTGTTGCTCATCCTGGTGGCAAAAAAGTATTAGAAGCATATATCAGTAGTTTGACTTTAGATCACAGCATGATTCAACATTCACTTGATGTTTTAAAGCAATTTGGAAATATGTCATCAACAACAGTGTTATACGTATTAGATCGGTTTATGAGAGACAATGTTCAAGCAGGGGAGTATGGAGTTGTAACAGCACTTGGTCCAGGCTTTAGCTCAGAGTTGTTACTAGTAAAGTGGGAGTGAGCAAATGATTTTCTATACATTATTAGTCATTTTAGCCATTCAGCGTATGATGGAGCTATTTATTGCGAAGCGAAATGAAAAGTGGATGAAAAAACAGGGAGCGATTGAAGTCGGGCAAACTCATTATAAATGGATTGTGATCGTTCATATGTGTTTTTTTCTATCTTTGTTTATTGAGGTGCAATGGTTTCAGAAAGTAGTATCTAATTGGTGGGTGTGGTTAACATTATTATTTGTAATCGTTCAAGCGGCAAGAGTATGGGCAATTTCATCTTTAGGTAAATATTGGAACACAAAAATTATTATTTTACCAGAAGCGGATGTCGTTTTAAAAGGGCCGTATAAATTTATTAAACATCCTAATTATGTGATTGTAGCCATTGAATTTATTGTGATTCCTTTGCTTTTTCATGCTCATATTACAATGATCTTATTTAGCGTGTTAAACGTAGCCATTTTGTCGGTACGCATACCGTCTGAAGAAAAAGCGTTAAAGTTATTTACAAACTATGAGACATCTACACAACAACATCGTAGGTTTATTCCGATTAAAAAACCGTGAAAAAACTAATTGAAAATGATTATCTTTCGTGATAAGATAAAAACAGCTGATAAAGATTATCAATTTCATCAAATAGAAACGGGTGGTGGACCATATGGTAAGTCTTTTTGTGATCGGAACAATTGTTACATATACAGCACTAACAACATATGTGATGAAAAACATTGAAAACGTTCAAAAAGCATAATAACAAAAAGCTGACGATTCATAGTAAGTAGTTCTGATAACGTGGAGAAAACTTAAAATCGCAGCCGAAAAAAACATACGTTTTCATAACAAAAGTAGTTAATGAATGATTAACACATGAAAAAGCTTGGGATGCCCCAAGCTTTTTTGTTATTAAATGCGTTGTTCTTGTTTACTTAAAGCACTCTTTAAATGAAGAAGGCAGATGCTAATAGCTATACTATTTGATGAGTATTTCATTAGGGAAGACTGAGATGTAAATGAAAATACCTCTGTTTTTACGATACTAAAAGTTTCTGTTCTAACTTAATGTAAAGTATTTAAAGGGAAAGCTACATGGATTCTGTTAAAAAATTCAGTTTTCTTATAGGAAATGAGAGAGAATTCAAGTAAAATAAAAGAAAAATGAGGCAAAGGGGTATAAACAGATGAGACAGACAAAGGAGCCTTTAATCAAACCGACAAAGCAAAAGATTGCTTCGTCGCTTTTTCATTTGTATACAGCATTCAATGAACAAGGAGATCAGGAACAAGCATACAAAACCATTCAACTACAAAAAAAGTGGATGAATAATGAGTATGTGATTGCATTTTGTGGTCACTTTTCAGCCGGGAAATCAAGTATGATTAATGAACTAGTAGGTTATCCATTATTGCCTGCAAGTCCTATTCCAACAAGTGCAAATTTAGTTGCTGTAAAGTCGGGAGATGAACACGCAACGGTTCAGTACCGAAAAGGGGATCGTGTACGTTATAATGCGCCTTATGATTTCGAGAAAATTAAACGCTTTTGTCTAGATGGAGATGAAGTAGAAGCAATTCATTTATCCGTCGATACAACAAAACTTCCTTCAAGCGTTGTTGTAATGGATACACCGGGGATTGATTCAACTGATGACGCTCATCGTGTTTCGACTGAATCGGCTTTGCATTTAGCAGATGTTATTTTTTATGTCATGGATTACAACCACGTTCAAGCAGAATTAAATTTACAGTTTACGAAAGAATTACAAAATGAAAATAAACGTTTGTTTCTCATTGTCAACCAAGTAGATAAACATCGTGATGAAGAGCTGTCGTTTGAAGCATTTCAACAATCTGTTTCCGATTCATTTGCTAAATGGAACATTAAGCCTGAGCGTATTTTTTATACGTCATTAAAAGACGATACGTGCATCTATAATGAGTTGCCACAATTGAAAATGTGGTTACAAACGTTAATGAGTGAGCAAAAAGATCGGCCTCTAAACATTCAGGCCTCGATGAACAAACTTATTTCACAGCATCTTTCGTTTTTACGTGAACAACAAGAAGAAATATTAACACCTTACAGAGAATTGGTAGAACCGTTATCAGAGTCAGAGCTTTTAGAAGTTAGCGGTAAAGTGACAGACCTTCAAAATCAGTTACATCAATTAACTCAAAAAGGAATTGAATTAGAGCAAACGTATGTAGCAGAAACGCGTGCTATTATTCAACACGCAAATCTAACGCCTTATGAAATGAGAGAAAAAGCTCGTTTATTTCTAGAAAGTTTACAACCAAATTTTAAGATGGGACTTTTATTTTCTAAAAAGAAAACAGAAGAAGAAAGAGCGCAGCGGTTACAAGCACTGTATGATGATGTAAATGAGCGTATGGATTCTCAACTACAATGGCACTTAAAGCAGTACGTGCAAAAGTTTTTAACGGATGAATCGATTGAAGATACACGTTTAGCTGAAAAGATTCGCTCATTTTTGATTCCATTTACAAAAGAGGACCTTCCTAACATTGTTAAATCGGGTGCATCGGTAAGTGGAGACTATGTTTTAACGTATACAACTGACGTTGCGTCTGAACTGAAGAAGCGAGCAGAACGACAATTAAACGATCTATTTGCCGATCTGATTTCTGTATGGAAGCATATGAATCAGGAACAGGTCACCGTATTGACGAACTCTTTGCAACAAATGAAGACGATTGAAACGGCTATTGAGAATCTTGAACATGCAAACAGGAAGCAGAATAATCAAGAAGCTGAGTTACGTGAACTTGTACAACAAGCCAATTTATTATCTGATGAACAAGAGGAGCAGTTAGTAGAGTCAATACGTGATACATATACGTTAGCTAGTGAACGTGATGAACAAGTTGTCTTACAAGTAGAAGAAAGGAAAAATGAGCAGCAAGACATTCGAAAAGAAGTGAAAGGAACGTCAGTTGAAGTAGCAGTACGTGACATAGAGACAGCTGTTTCGAGTATGAAATCATTTAAACAGTTGCATCCTTTTGTCAAACAACTAATTGATAAAAAAGAACGATTGCAACAACAATCTTATACAGTAGCGTTGTTTGGAGCATTTAGTGCAGGTAAGTCGTCGTTTGCCAATGCGTTAATAGGTGAATCTGTTTTACCTGTGTCACCAAATCCAACGACGGCAACGATTAACAAGATTGTACCGCCAGCAACTGAGCACCCACATCAAACAGCAACTATTCATATTAAAGCAGAAGCTGAACTGTTCGAAGATGTAAACGTTTCTCTTTCCTTCTTTAAAGAACGTGCAACCAATATGCAAGAAGCTTTAAAATTAATTCAATCGATTGCTGTAGTCGAAAGTGCGGATGTGCGTGAAAAGCTGCATTTATCATTTCTACATGCAGTATTAAATGGATATGACGTCATTAAAGAATCGTTAGGCAAGTCAATCACAACAGATATGGAACAGTATCGTCAATATGTTGTAGAAGAAGAAAAAGCCTGCTTTGTTCAGTTTATTGATTTATATTATGATTGTGAATTAACACGTAAAGGAATTACGCTTGTTGATACGCCAGGAGCTGATTCAATCAATGCTCGACATACAGGAGTAGCATTTGATTATATTAAAAATGCAGATGCCATCTTGTTTGTGACTTATTATAACCATGCCTTCTCAAAAGCAGATCGTGAATTTTTAATTCAGCTAGGACGTGTTAAAGATGTCTTTACACTCGATAAAATGTTTTTTATCATCAATGCAGCTGATTTAGCGTCATCTGATGGAGAGCTAGACTTAGTGAAAGAATATGTACGCGATCAACTAGGGCAATATGGAATTCGATTTCCGAGATTATATCCAGTTTCTAGCTTATTGGCACTCAAAGATAAAGCGAATTCGAAGTTTTTACCATTTGAAAAAGCATTTTATCAGTTTATTTCATATGAACTCACCGAAATTGCAACTTCTTCTGCTTATGGCGATATAAAACGTGCACTTCACGTATCTCAAGAGGTAGAAAGACTGCAAACGAAATCGGCAGCTGATAAAGAAAAACACATCAGCGCGTTAGACGAAATGAAGCAGAATATAATGCGTTTAATTGACGTGATGACAGTTGAAAATGAACAGGAAAAAATTGAACGTGAGTTAAAGGAACTTCTTTATTATGTTCAACAGCGAGTCATGATTCGTTATTACGACTTTTTTAAAGAATCATTTAATCCGGCGAGCTTACGTGATGACAAAGGAAATAAGCAAGATCAGCTTCAAGCTTGTTTACAAGAATTACTAGAATCTATGACATTTGATGCTACTCAAGAGGTAAGAGCTACGACATTACGTGGAGGGAAATTTGTTAACCAACTTGCTTTTGATATTCACAAGGTATTCATGAAAAAAGCGCAGCATATTGATGAAACGTTTTCACCAGTCGTTTCAGAAATAAACAATGATGATAGTAGTAACGAGATAGATGCAATGCATGTACCGAACACAGTACATTTTAAAAAGGTGTTAAACTTGTATAAAAACAATAAAAGCTTTTTTGAGAAAAATGAAAAGGAAAAGATGATTGATGAGTTAAAACTGCTACTTGAGCCGCACTTGCAAATATATTTAACGTCTCAAGAGCAACGGTTAATTAGTTATTATAAAACATCTTTTTCAGCATATGTAGATGGTTATAAGGAAGAAATGACGGAGCAGTGTGAAAATTACTATGTCGGTTTGAAAGAAGCACTTACGAATCCGTTCAATTTAGAGAAGCTTAAACGCACAATTGAGACATTAGAGCACCTCACTAAGAATTGAAAGGAAAAAGGTAATGAAAACAGCCATTCAGAAGCGATTAAAGCAAATTGAAAAGATGTATGATGTCACTATTCTCTATGCATGTGAGGCAGGTAGTCGAGCTTATCAATTAGAAACGATGACTAGTGATTATGATGTTCGGTTTATTTATAAACATAAAATCGATGCCTATCTACAATTATCACGACCACATGACGTGATTAATGAATGTGACCAAGACATACAAGGATGGGACTTGTATAAAGCGATGTATTTATTTACAAAATCAAATCCGTCGCTTTTTGAATGGCTATCTTCACCGATTGTATATAAAGAAGATTTGACTTTTACTGAACCTTTACGTACCTTTATAAAACATCAGTACTCGCATAAGGCGATTAGTTTTCATTATTTACAATTGCTCAAAACAAATTTGCAAAAAAAATTAGGTCAAAGTGTCACAATAGCTGATATAAAAAGGTACGTACATATTATTCGTGCTTATTTATCATTGCAACTTATTATTCATCAAAAACAGCTTCCACCACTTATTTTTAATGAGCTTCTTGAACAAACCTATGTGAACAAAACCATTCATGATTACGCAAATATGCTTGTCAATGCGAAAAGAAACGGTTATTCTGTATCTCATAAAGATTTAAATGAGTTACATACGATGATGGAAGATCAGTCAAAGATTTTAAACGAACAAATTCAACATTTAGCAGAGGGGAGTATCAATTACTCAGCTATTAATGAATTTATTATAACAACACTTTACAAAAAGAACTGACAACAATGGAGGAATTAAAATGAGCGTACATAAAGAAATTTCAGCCCATTCACAAAAGCAACATCAACTTGTTAAAACATTTTCAGAGCTAGATATGCTGCGTGAGCGTTACATTGAAGAAGCGATAACAAATTGCCAAAACAAAGATGCTTTTACAACGGAGCGAATTAATGCAGTTACGACTCAAATCAATGAGCTAGCAAAGAATGGAATCGTACCAGCTCGAAAGCTCGTTACACCGTCTATGATAGAGGAATATGTCGCTCGTCTGGAGCAAAAATAAGAGTGAAAATGAAGGAAGAGTCATTGGATAATTTATGAAGAGTATCTAATCTATACCGTCTTTAGCTAATTTTACAGTTCATACAGATACCCATTCAATCCATACTAATAGTGTACCAACAAGGTACAACAAAGGAGGAGATTGTAATGGGAAGAACAAAAAAAGGTAATGCAAACGCACAACAAAACAATAACGCTAAGCAAAACCAATACAACCAAGAATTCTCTTCTGAGTTTAAAGCTAACCAAGCTCAAAAAGCTCAGAACGCAAAGCATGCAAACAAAAACAACCAATACGCAGCAGAGTATGCTTCTGAGTTTGGTGCTAACCCTCAAGCTGGTGCAGCACAACAACCAAGCCAAGCACAACGTGCACGTCAAGCAAGCAAATCTCAAAACCAATATGGTCAAGAGTTTGCATCTGAGTTTAATGCTAGCAAAGCTTCAAAAGCAAACCAAGCTCAAATGCAAAAACAAAACCAATATGGTCAAGAATTTGCATCTGAATTTAATGCACAACAAAACAAAAATAATTCTCATAACAAAAAGCTTGATGCAAAACAACAATCAAGCAGCCAATACAGCCAAGAATTTGGTTCTTATGCAGAATTAGAAGCAAAAAAAATGAATAATCAATCTCAAAAACAATCTCAAAAAAACAAGCGTTAACACAACTTAACCGATGTCAAATGAAGCATAATGCTGCTTGATTTGATAGTAATCACGTATCTCTCACTCATGTATCATTTTGATAAATGAGTGAGGGATGTTTTTTATTTATAAACAATAAATACACTAAATATATATAGTAAAATTATGGTATAATCATGTTGGTTTTGTTCTAAATTTTCTGTAAAAGGTGAGGGTGTATGAGTCGAACGGTTATTTTAAGTCAAGAAAGTAAGCTTATTCCGTTACAAGTTGTTTTTATTTGTATTTTATTTTTATCAAGTATCTTTTTTCCATTTGTTCTCGTGTACCCCATTCAAGAATGGCTTATGTCTAGTGATACATACTGGTTTTTTCAACCACGGATGTACTCTGCAGTTATTTTCATTGGAGCTATTACTAGCTTGTGTATCATTTGGAGTGCACTGTTGATTTACGTAACCAAAGCAAAAAAAAGAAGTCGTATGGTGCTTACAGGTGGAATTCTTCTTTGTTTTGTTTCATTAGTAGTCAGCATTTCATCAAGTTTTTACTATGAGCATATGAGTAATGAAGGCATTTGCATTAATTCGTTAACAAGCTTTGATGAGCAATGCTATCGGTGGGACGAAGTAAAAGATGCAAGAAGTATCCTTGCTTCATCTGAACAAGAAACAAAAGAACTAGCACTTGTTTTTTCTTTTAATGATGGAACAGAATGGGAGTTTCCGTTAAATCACAAGTTAATGAGTAATAAAAGCAGGATTACAGCGATGTTAAGAGATCAAAATATTGAAGTTGAGCGAGTGAAATAACGCATACTTCCCCTCATTTGTTACGACAATAAAGGTGAGGTGAAAAAAATGAACAAAGGTGTTGCTGTTTCACTTGCATCAATTGGCGTAGCACAATTGTTAAAAGTACCGATTAAAAAGCGTGAAACCGGAGTGTGGGATTGGCGTTTAATTGCTTCATCAGGAGGAATGCCTAGTTCACACTCAGCAGGTGTATCATCGTTAGCTACGTATATTGCATTAAAAAAAGGAATTTCGTCAACGGACTTCGCTTTAGCTTCTATCTTTGGAATTATTGTCATGTATGATGCACAAGGAATTAGAAGGCAAACAGGAGAAATTACAATTAAAGTAAATACGTTAGATGAAGAAATTGAGAAGCTTGCTGGTCTACCTAATAAAGGGTTTCACGATTTAGCTGAAGAACGCTTAAAGGAAATGCTAGGTCACCAACCAGAAGAAGTGATTGGTGGAGCCATTTTAGGAGTAGCAATGGGAGCGCTTGGTTATTTTTTAGAAAAACATTAGTTATAAAATTTTAAAAAATTCATGATAGTCAAACAGAACAAAGTAAGCTAAGATAAAGAAGGAACAACAAGTAAAGGGTGGGACATCATAGTGATGAAGACAGTTCAAACCGTTGAGGAATACCTTCTTTATCTGCAAGACAAGGGGTTTCACCTAAGAGAAGATGCGAAGGGTTTTATTATGTTTGGTCAACACTACACCGAGGCATCTGATAAAATGGTGATAGCTGCAATTGAATGGACATTAAAAGTGCAAAAAGAGTTTGATGGAAGCTTTTTTATTTCATTGCTAGAAAACATGACACAAAATAAAATAATGACAAAAAAACAAACCATTCGCTTTTTGAAAGAAAAAGGAATGCTTACCTAAAAGGCCCCCCTTCATAAAATGGAGGGGGGTGTTTACTATTTTTGAGCCATAATGGCTTTTCGAGCTAACTCGTCAGCCGCCGCATTTTGACTGCTCGGAATCCACTTCATAAAAAAAAGATCGAACTGCTTTGTTAGTTGCAAAGCTTGTTCAAGTAACGGAGCGTATGCCGCATTTTTGACAAATTCTTTTTCGATGGCTCGATCTACTAGCTGTGAATCTGTGCGAAACGAAACAACTTTATAGTTTTTTTCTACACAAATTTCCAACGCTTTAATTAGTGCATGATATTCTGCCTCATGATTGGTCATTTCTCCTAATGGAATGGAAAAGCGATGATATTCGCCGTTTCCTTTAATATGAATACCAGCACCAGATGGTCCTGGATTGCCAGCACTTGCCCCATCTATATAAACTTCAATCAATGGTTATCCCCCTTTAACGGCATGTCTACATACTCTTACTCTGATTTTACTTTGAATGACCTTGCCAAGTAAATAAAAGGTGTATCAATTATTGCTACAATCATCTTAATAACATAAGTCGTTATAAAAATTTGTATCCAAACAGAAAAAGGATAAACACCGATAAAAGCAATTGATGTAAAAACGAGCGTATCTACGAGCTGACTAATCAGCGTACTTCCATTATTTCGAATCCATAATTGAGAAGGACGAGGAAATTTCTTTTTAAACTGTGTAAATAAATAAACATCGAGATGTTGGCTAATCATATAAGCGAGTAAGCTTCCTAGTGCAATGCGAGGAAGTAAGCCGAAAATCGTTTCTAGTGAACCTTGTGCAATATCGATTGAAGCAGGTTCAAATGCAAGCACAAATTGCATAATAATGGTCATGGAAATTAAGGTGAAAAAGCCAAGCCAAACAGCTTTTCTTGCTTCCTCTTTTCCATACTTTTCATTTAATAAATCTGTTACAAAGAAAGCCGTTCCATACATAATGTTACCGAGTGTGGCGGTTAAGCCAAATATCTCAATGGTTTTGACAACCTGTAAGTTTGCAACGACGGTAGAAAAGCCGAGCCAAACGAATAAACCGGCTTTACCAGAAAAACGATAAATCACAAGTAGCAAAGTAAAATTAACAATGGCAAAGACAAGCCATAACACTTCGTTAAACATATCTTTCTTACCTCCAAAATACTTGATTACACACTCATCAAGTGATACGATTGTGCAATGCTAAGAGCGAAAAGTAAACACAATGTATCATATTATACAACAACGTCTTTGATCAGTTAAGTATAAATTCAAAAGAAATGCATGACAGTGGCTAGTTTATTGATAAAGAGGGAATGAAAGAGGGAAAACACTTATATAGTAAGAAAAAACGCTACGAATGAAAGGGTAAAATGACATGAATTATCAAATTGAATGGCATTATCAATCACCTAAAGGTTCAGAGTTGCAATTTCAATCTGCAAGTATTGAAGCAAACGAGGCGTTAAAAATAGTAGAAGATCTAGAGAAAACAGGGAGAACGAAGGATGTTGTCATCATTGATGAGCAAGGACAGCGTTGGACATTAAAAGAAGCGAAAAAGTTTTTACAAGAAGTAGAAACAGAGCCGTATGATATTATTGCTTACTTTGATGGTGGATATGATCGTGAAACAGAGTTAGCAGGAGTCGGTGTTGTCATTTACTATAAAAAAAGTAAAAGTGAGTATCGAGTACGCCAAAATATTCAATTAGAACAAATACAGTCAAACAATGAAGCAGAATATGCAGCTTGTTTATACTTAATGAAACAGTTAGAAGAGCTAGGTGTTCATCACATTCGTGTTGTCTTTCGTGGAGATTCGCAGGTTGTGCTAAAACAACTATCCGGTGAATGGCCTTGTTATGAAGAAGAATTTAATAAATATTTGGATCGTATTGAAGAAAAAATGAAAGAATTGAGTATTTATCCTGTGTATGACTCCATTTCACGTAAGCAAAATCAAGAAGCTGATCAATTAGCTTCTCAAGCGCTAAAAAACATCTCAATTTCGAGCCATAAAAAAGTCTAAATGGGAGATGAAAGGATTGAATCGAAAACAGGTATTAGAAGAGGTAACCGAGTTACTGGATTATTATTGCGAAGAATGTTTTGTAAAACAAACATTTAAAAAGGAGCATGGTAAAAATTATGCTCAGTCTTTTTGTATAAAAAATTGCACAATTGGTGAAAAAATTAAACAATACGGAGACTTATTATTGAAAAAGTAGCAAGGTATATTTTCAGTCAAGAAGCTTCATTCTATCCATATGGAGGTGTTTTTCAATGGATAAACAAATGAATGAAGAAATAACATCAGGATACAATGAGTTACAACAAGTGCAAATGTCTATAAAAGCAGCAGAGAAAATGGTAGGAACTGCGACTATCAGTATGGATCCTGATCAGTTACAACAAGCTTCAAGTGCTGTAGCTGATGCACAAGCACAATTAGCACAAGCAAGAGCAAATGGAACAGGTGTAGATGAGCGGTTCTTGCAACGCTGTGAACAAGAGTTACAAACGTGTAGTCATCAACTAACAGAAGCAAAACAATAAACAAAGAGGCTTCCTAGGAAGCCTCTTTGTTTATATACTCTTATATGGATAAATGACGTTCATTTATAATTAAAGTTTTGTTACGTTAGCAGCTTGAGGTCCACGGCTTCCTTCAACGATTTCGAATGAAACTTCTTGACCTTCTTCTAAAGACTTATAACCTTCGCCTTGGATAGCAGTGAAATGAACGAATACATCGTTGCCACCTTCAACTTCGATGAAGCCAAATCCTTTTTCATTGTTAAACCATTTTACTTTACCGTTTTGCATAAATAGAATCCTCCTAATACTTTGTAGCAGCTGATTGCTACTTTAACACTTATTATCACCTAACTTAATATTCTGTATATTGCGTTAGATGATTGGTTCTAATATACAACAATGTCATTTTTCCGTCAATAGATAGCGCTTACTTTTTAGAGGGTTAATTTTAGAATTATTTTTATTTACTGAAAATTAATTTTTAGGTAGAATATAAAGTATAGATAGTTGGAAATATTTAAAGTGTATAAGTTATTAATCATTTAGGATCAAGAGTATACTAAACATAAGAATAATTAGTCGTATACAAGGGGTTGATGGTCATGTATCGCAGTCAAATTAGTGGGCAAGAGGTCATTTTATTGTTTTCATTAAAAGAAGCGCCTAATATTCGAACAAATGAAGAAAAAGAAAGTGTCTATAAGCGAATTCTACAGCTAGGAGACGAATTATTATCGTTCGAGGATGGTACAAGTTTTACAATCGGTGATCCATTAGGTCTCATTGTCGCCCAAGTTAAGAAAAGTGATTTAACGACCATTTACATTGAACATATTATTGATAAACAATTTATGTACCATGGAGATCAGACACAGGATCAAATCATTATATAAGAACATGAAAAAAGCGTTTACTTCTAACTTGAAGTGAACGCTTTTTTTCGTTAGATGTTTGTAAATTATAGGAACATACCTGCAATTGCAGCACTTAAAAGGTTAGCAAGTGTACCAGCTAGAATTGCACGGAAGCCTAAACGAGCAATATCTTGACGACGGTTTGGTGCCATTCCACCAAGACCACCTAAAAGAATTGCTAATGATGATAGGTTAGCAAATCCACAAAGTGCAAAGCTAATAACAGCAACTGTCTTATCTGATAACTGCTCAATTTGTGGAGCAAATGAAGAATATGCAACAAACTCATTTAATACAAGTTTTTGACCGATAAATCCACCAGCAGTAACAGCTTCACTCCAAGGTACACCAATTACAAATGCGATTGGTGCAAATAAATAACCTAAGATTAAATCTAATGTTAACCCTTCGAAGTTAAACCAATTTCCAATACCTGTTAACATTCCGTTTAATAATGAAATTAAAGCAATGAAAGCAAGAAGCATCGCACCAACGTTTACTGCTAATTTTAAACCGTCAGATGCACCGCGTGCAGCAGCATCAACTACGTTAGCAGTTTCTTTATCACGTTCCATTTTAATTTCGTCTGTTGTTGAAGATGTTTCTGTTTCTGGTACAATCATTTTCGCCATAATCAATCCAGCTGGAGCAGCCATAAAGCTTGCTGCTAGTAAATATTCAATTGGTACACCTAATGCTGCGTATCCGAATAATACAGAACCAGCGACAGATGCAAGACCACCTGTCATAACCGCAAATAACTCAGATTGTGTCATTTTTGAGATGTACGGACGTACAACCATCGGAGCTTCTGTTTGTCCAACAAAAATGTTAGCAGCAGCAGAAAGGGACTCTGTTTTACTTGTACCAAGTAATTTCGATAATCCACCACCTAAGAAGCGAATAATTAATTGCATAATGCCAAGGTAATATAAAACAGCAATTAAAGAAGAGAAGAAAATAATAAGTGTTAATACTTTAATTGCAAATACAAATCCTACAGCTTCAGGGTCTGCTAAAGGGCCAAATAAGAACGAAACCCCTTCATCAGCGTAAGCGATGACATTTGAAACACCAACTGTCACTTTTTGAAGCATTGCGCGACCGAATTCCCATTTCAATACGATAAATCCAAATAAGATTTGTAATCCTAATCCTACAAGAATTGTTCGTGGATTAATGGCTTTTCGATTGTTTGAAATTAAAAATGCGAGAAAGAAAACGAATACAATTCCTAATAAACCCCACAAGTAGTTCATAGACTCCACCTTTTCTATAGATAGTATTATGTGAGATATTCAGCGTTGTCAGACTTCTTACGTCATACCTCTTAAATCTCCTAGTCATAATATAAGGGTTTTTGTCGAAAAATGAAAGAGAAAATTTCATCTTTTTTCAAGTTTATTATTTCCAATTAATGCGTTTTCATTGAAGAAAATTAAAAAACTGTGATAACACATTCGAAAAACTGACACATAAAATCGTTTAATAGCGTTTTCATAAATGAAAAAGACTAACAATAAAACAGAAATGTGTTGCCATTTAAAGGGAGACATATCACCTTCGTATTTGAGAACAATATACGGTAGATTACTTTCGTTTTAATGGTTAGCAAAATAGGTGAAAAAGAAGTTTTTTCTTCATGTGGAGGGTAAGATGAAAACAAAGCAAACCGCTGATTTGTTAGCCCTTGCGTCTGTGCCATTAATTATGACGCTAGGAAATTCAATGCTTATTCCAGTTCTTCCGGTTATTGAAAAAAGGCTTCAAGTAAGTTCATTTCAAGTGTCGATGATTATTACGGTGTACTCCATTTTCGCTATCTTTCTTATTCCAGTAGCCGGATATTTATCAGACCGATTTGGACGAAAAGTCGTCATTATTCCAAGCTTAATTTTAGCCGGGATAGGTGGAGCATTAACTGGATGGGCATCATGGCAACTTGATAATCCTTTCTGGTTAATCCTTGTAGGCAGGGCCATTCAAGGAATCGGTTCAGCTGGAGCAATGCCAGTTGTTCTTCCGTGTGTAGGGGATATGTTTGAAGATGAAGAAGAAGTATCAAATGGGTTAGGATTAATTGAAACAGCCAATACATTTGGTAAAGTCTTAAGTCCAATTCTAGGTGCGTTTTTAGCATCGTTCATTTGGTTTTTACCGTTTTGGTTCATTCCTATTTTTTGTGCGATCGCAATTGTACTGGTTCTTTTCCTTGTAAAGCCACCTAAAAAAGAAAAAGCCAAAGAAGAACCGAAACAAAGTATTAAAGAATTTATTGTAATGGTAAAAGAAACGCTAGGTAAAAATTTACGATGGCTGTTAGCAATTTTTTCACTAGGCGCAATCATTATGCTTGTCTTATTTGGAGTGCTCTTTTACTTATCAACGATTTTAGAAGATCGTTATGGAATTGTGAATACAAAAAAAGGATTTGTTATGGCAATTCCATTACTAGCATTATCAATTGCCTCTTATGTAGCAGGTAAAAAAATCGGTAAAAACAAAGTAGCTATGAAATGGTGTACATTTATTGGGTTTGCTTTGTTAGCTAGCTCATTTTCGTTCTTGTTTTTTAAAGACACATTGCCATTCTTATTAGCAGCACTTGTCATTGCGGGTATAGGAATTGGTATTTCATTACCAAGTTTAGATGCGCTCATAACTGAGGGAATCGAAAAAGAAGAGCGGGGAACTATCACATCCATTTATAGTTCAATGAGGTTTGTTGGAGTAGCGGCGGGACCACCTATTTATACATTTTTAATGAAGGTATCGCATGTCGCCGTTTTTCAATGTTCACTTATTTTAAGCGTATTAGGCGCTATTATTGTGTTAAAAGCAATCAAACCAAAAGAAAAGAAAGAAACGCTTAAAAAGCCGAAGTATAAGTTATCATAATAAAATGCCTTGCCAGCTACATCCAATAAAGTGAACGGATAGAGAGGTAAGGCATTTTATTTAAAGTTGCTATTTCAACATCTTGTGATTTGAATATGGCTTATCTTTTCGAAGTGAGTGTATGATTTCTAAGCTCAGTGCAATCATTGTTCCAAACACTAAGCCATTACTTAATAATGTTGTTAAAATGGGTGATAGAGACGAAAAAGCCTCAGGTGGTAAAAACATCACACCAATTCCTGCTAGCAGTGGAATCCCTGCCCTTTTTAATGCATGATCCTCGTTTTTTGCTTGTTTAAATTCATTCATCCCTAGACTAATCATACTTGCAAATACAGGGAAAATGGCCGCATACCCCACAGCAGCTGGAAGTGAAGAAATAAAGCTCGTAAGTGGAGTGAACAAGCTAACAAATAACAAAAGAATAGATGCTACAATAAAGGGTCTACGCTGTACAATTCCAGTTGTCGAGATGAACCCCCCAGATCCTGAAATTGGAACAGCTCCGACGGCAGAAAAGCTACCTCCTAATAGTTGACTCACCCCTGATATAATGCCTGAACGTTTGATTGTGTTTCGTTCGATTCTTTCCCCTTTTTGTGCAAAAACAGACTCCACCACTTTAATTGAAGCAAGCATATTTGTAATTAAAATAAAGGTCACAAACAAAGATGTAAGGACCATGCTCCATTCGATACGAGGTGCCCCAAATACAAATAAATGAGGTATATAAAATAGTTCATCTTGAACGTTAATAGGTTTTGTTAATCCCATCAAAGCAAATAATCCCCAACCAATTCCGATGCTTAGCACAATATTTAATCTGTTAAAGATTCGGTGAGAAGTGAACCAAAAAGAAAGCAATACTATGACAATTGAGCCAAGAGCTACAAGTGGTTTAATCGTGTTCTCTCCACTTTCAATTCCTAACATTCCTTTTAGAAAAGAACCGCTTAACTGAGCAACAAGCAAGATTAAATATGTACCAATAACCGGTGGTGTGAAATAACGAGCGAGTTTATTAACGAGCCCAAATACGCTTAATAAAATGCCAATCACTCCACTCGCTAATAAAGCAAATTGTAGTACTCGTAATGTTTCTCCTTGTGAACCAAATAAGACAAGACCAAGACTTGCATAAAGGGAAAAGACACCCCACCAAACACCTGCTGGGCCTTCCATAATTGGATAACGATGCCCGATGAGCACTTGAAGTAAACCCGATATAGCAAGAACAAAAAGTGTTCTTTGTACGAACTCAATAGAGTCACTCGAGTTTAGTCCATATTGAGATGCAATGACAATCGGGACGATGATGCTATTTGACACGATAAATAAAAACCATTGTAAAGATGAAATTGTGGTTTTCATCATGTCGCCCTCCTTCTTATAAACCTATGTTTCAGTGTATCACAGTTAAGTGAGAAAGAGAGAAATGAATTGGAAGACACTGGGGTAAAATGGGACAACTAACTTCCTTATGTGACACGGTCTGTAACAAACGTTGCTCATAAAGTGTAACTATATGAATAGCTAGATAGAAGGGTAAAGGATAACGCGTATTGCTCTTTGTTCTTTGCTTTACTAACTTATCTTTCATCGTTTTTCACTATGTGAAAAAGTATACAAATTAAATAAAAATAGGGAAAAATGACTTTTTATTCAATAAATTGTTGAATTATTTGGTATTTAGAACTATAATTTTAAGAAAATTTAAAATTATTTTTACAGAAAAGGAGGGAAGAAAATATGAACATTTATATGTCAGTGGATATGGAAGGCATTACAGGATTGGTCGATCATACCCATGTTGATTCAAGAAAGCATAACTATGAGCGAGGGCGAGCAATTATGACAAATGAAGCAAACGCCGTCATAAACGCAGCGTTTGATTACGGTTGTCAAGAAGTGTTGGTCAATGACAGTCACTCACAAATGAATAATCTACTCATCGAGCAACTTCACCCTGACACAAAGCTTATTTCAGGTGGGGTAAAGCCTTATTCAATGGTACAGGGGTTAGGTGAAACCTTCGAAGGAGCGATGTTTGTTGGCTATCATGCGCGAGCATCAATGAAAGGCGTAATGTCACATTCAATGATTTTCGGTGTTCGTCATATGTACATAAATGATGTAGCGGTTGGAGAGTTAGGTTTCAATGCATACGTAGCTGGATATTATGGTGTTCCTGTTCTTATGGTTGCAGGAGATGACCAAGCTGCTTTGGAAGCAGAAGCACTTATCCCAAATGTCACAACTGCTGTTGTGAAAGAAACGATTTCTCGGTCGGTTGCAAAAAGTTTAACACCTACTAAGTCAGCAGAGTTACTACGAGAAAAGACAAAATTAGCACTTGAAAATAAGCACAACGTAAAACCTCTTGTTCCACCTAAAAATCCTACCTTGCGGATTGAGTTTGCTAATTATGGACAAGCGGAATGGGCAAGCTTAATGCCAGGAACTGAACTAGAGGAAGGAACAACCATTGTACGCTATGAAGCAAACGACATATTAGAAGCGTATCGAGCGATGCTTGTCATGACTGAACTTGCGATGAGAACAACATTCTGTTAGAAAGTGTGAGAGCGATGGGTACATATCTTTTAAAACGACTTCTTGCCATGATTATCACATTGTGGCTAATTATTACACTAACATTCTTTTTAATGCACTCCATTCCTGGTTCACCCTTTAATGAAGAGCGAAATACCAGTGAAATGGTTCAAAAGAACTTAGAAGCTCATTATCATTTAGATGAACCTTTAATGATTCAATACTTCATTTACTTAAAATCATTAGTGTCTTTAGATTTTGGTCCTTCTATTACACAACCTTCACAAACCGTTAATGATTTGTTAGGAAGAGGATTTCCAATTTCGTTTGAGTTAGGGATGATTACACTTGTTATCGCTGTTGTATCAGGGATTACATTAGGTGTATTAGCAGCTCTTCGTCATAACGGCATTATTGATTATGCGGCGATGACCTTTGCTGTTCTCGGTATTTCTATACCAAACTTTGTTATGGCTACATTGCTCATTCAGCAAGTGGCTGTAAACTGGGGGATTTTACCTGTTGCGACTTGGACAAGCTGGCGACACATGATTTTGCCAACTCTTGCTTTAGCAACGGGACCCATGGCGATTATTGCACGTTTAACACGTTCAAGTATGTTGGAAGTATTAACACAAGATTATATACGAACAGCGAGAGCGAAAGGGTTAACACCATTTAAAATTGTGTTTAAACATGCTCTTCGTAATGCATTGTTACCTGTTGTAACGGTGCTAGGTACGCTTGCTGCGGGTATTTTAACAGGTACATTTGTTATCGAACAAATTTTTGCGATTCCTGGTATGGGGAAGTACTTTGTAGAAAGTATTAATCAGCGTGATTACCCTGTTATTATGGGAACGACGGTGTTTTATAGTGCATTTTTAATCTTAATGCTCTTCTTAGTTGATTTGGCATATGGAATACTAGATCCGCGTATTAAGCTTCACAAGAAGGAGGGGAAATGATGGGATTTCCAAAACAACATGAGCAAAATACTTCACCAAACATTCCGGACGAGTGGTTTGTGCCGAAGCAAAAGAACAAATCAGATGCTGAAGCGGTTGTTCGTCCAAGTCTTTCTTATTGGCAAGATGCGTGGAAACGGCTTTTGAAAAATAAGTTAGCAATGGGTGGACTTTTCTTTTTAATTGTCCTAATTGTCATGGCCATCATTGGACCTATCATTTCGCCACATGATGGGGTTAAGCAATCATTAGCCAATCAAAATTTGCCACCATCAAGTACGCATTGGTTTGGAACAGATGATATGGGAAGAGACATGTTTGCTAGAACATGGTACGGGGCGCGTATCTCTTTATTTGTTGGTTTTATGGCTGCACTTATTGACTTTGTCATTGGGATTATTTATGGAGGAGTTGCAGGATATAAAGGTGGTAAAACCGATAACGTCATGATGCGTATCGTTGAAATCCTATATGGTTTGCCATACTTATTAGTTGTCATCTTATTAATGGTTGTGATGGGGCCTGGCCTTTTAACCATTATCGTCGCCCTCACTGTCACCGGATGGATTGGAATGGCGAGGATTGTGCGGGGACAAGTCTTACAAATTAAAAACTATGAATTTATTTTAGCATCCAAAACTTTTGGAACAAAAACAGCTCGAATTATTCGGAAAAACCTTTTGCCAAATACAATGGGTCCAATTATCGTTCAAATGACACTCACAGTCCCAAGTGCCATTTTTGCGGAAGCATTTTTAAGTTTTCTTGGTCTCGGTATTCAAGCTCCATTTGCGAGTTGGGGTGTAATGGCAAGTGATGGATTGTCAACAATTCTATCAGGTTACTGGTGGCGCTTATTCTTCCCAGCCCTCTTTATTTCACTTACGATGTTCTCGTTTAACGTGCTAGGCGATGGGTTACAAGATGCGCTAGATCCGAAGTTAAGGAGGTAACATCATGGGAAAAGTACTACAAGTGAATGATCTCCATGTTTCATTTGCTACATATGGGGGAGAGGTAAAGGCTGTTCGGGGAGTCACGTTTGACTTACATAAGGGAGAAACACTTGCAATCGTTGGAGAATCGGGTTGTGGGAAAAGTGTAACATCTCAAAGTATCATGCGTCTTATTCCGAATTCTCCAGGTAAAATTACAGGTGGTTCTATTGTATTTCACGGGAAAGATTTAGTGAAGTTAACGGAACCACAGATGCGAAAAGTTCGTGGTGCCGATATCTCAATGATTTTCCAAGATCCAATGACAGCCCTTAATCCAACGATTACAGTAGGAGAGCAAATCATTGAAGGTATCATACAACATGAAAATATATCAAAAGAAGAAGCGAAAAAAGCGGCCATTGATATGTTAACGCTTGTTGGAATTCCTAGTCCTGAAGAGCGGTTAAAGCAATATCCTCATCAATTTAGTGGAGGAATGAGGCAGCGAATCGTAATCGCCATGTCGCTTGTCTGTCAGCCGGAGGTGCTGATTGCAGACGAGCCGACAACAGCACTCGATGTAACGATTCAAGCTCAAATACTAGAGTTATTTAAAGAAGTGCAGAGTAAAACAGGTGTATCAATCATTCTAATTACGCATGATTTAGGTGTCGTTGCACAAGTGGCTGACCGGATTGCGGTGATGTATGCAGGGAAAATTGTTGAACAAGGAAATCGAAGAGAAATCTTTTATAACCCTCAACACCCTTATACAAAAGGGCTATTAAAATCTGTTCCTCGACTAGATTTAGATGGAGAAGAGCTGACACCAATTGCAGGGTCACCACCTGATTTGTTTTCACCACCAGTAGGCTGTCCGTTTGTTGCGCGATGTGATAAAGCGATGGAAGTATGTGATCGTGTGTATCCATTGAAAACGCAGTTGACAAATGAGCATTACGTAGACTGTTGGCTGCAAGATGAACGAGCTAAAAATATGTTGCTTTCAACTACAAGCTAACTTTGTAGTTTGATAGATAATAAAAATTAGAGGGGGAGCACGATGAAAAAGATACTATCGTTAGTGGTAATGGCTGTACTTGTATTTGCACTTGCAGCTTGTACAGCAACAAAAGACGCTGGTAGTGAACCAGCAAAAAGTGATGGAAATGGAAAAGAAGGTAGTAGTGAAAAGGTACTGCGTCTAAACAACAGTTCAGAGCCAACGTCTTTTGATCCACCAATTGGTTTCGATTCTGTGTCTTGGAATGCGTTAAATAACTTAATGGAAGGGTTAACGCGTCTAGATGAAAATCATGAGCCACAAGCAGCGATTGCGGAAAAATGGGATGTTTCAGAAGGTGGAAAAGTGTATACATTCCATATTCGTGACAATGCAAAATGGTCAAATGGTGATGATGTAACAGCACAAGATTTTGTATTTGCATGGAAACGTCTTTTAGACCCAGCAACAGGTTCACCGGCAGCATTTTTAGGCTATTTTATTGAAGGCGGGGAAGCATTTAATAACGGTGAAGGTTCAGCTGATGACGTAAAAGTAGCAGCAACGGATGAAAAAACATTTGAAGTGACGTTAACAAGTCCACAAGCGTACTTTCTAAGTGTGATTGCAAATCCAGCGTTTTTCCCGATTAACGAAAAAGTAGCAACTGAAAATCCAAAGTGGTTTGCTGAAGCAGATACATTTGTAGCAAATGGTCCATTCAAATTAACCGAGTGGGAGCATGATAGCCACTTTGTAATGGAAAAGAATGATCAATATTGGGATGCAGAGACAGTTAAATTAGACAAAGTTCACTGGGCAATGGTTAATGACACAAACACAGATTATCAATTATTCCAAACAGGTGAACTGGATACAGCAGATGTTCCTGCAGATTTAAGTGAAAAGTTATTCAGCGAAGGCAAAGTAAAAGTAGAAGATCAAGCAGGAACATATTTTTATCGTTTTAACTTAGAGAAAGAACCATTCCAAAACAAAAACATCCGTAAAGCATTTGCTTTAGCCGTCGATCAACAACAAATGGTTGACTTTGTAACAAAAAATGAAGAAAAGCCAGCATATGGTTTCGTTTCTTATGGCTTTAATGATGCAGAAGGAAAAGACTTCCGTGAAACAAGTGGAGATTTAGCGAAAACAAATCTCGAAGAAGCAAAAGCATTACTTGAAAAAGGAATGAAAGAAGAAGGTTATGACAAGCTTCCAGAAGTAACATTAACGTATAGCACAAGTGATACACATAAAAAGATTGCTGAAGCATTACAACAAATGTACAAAGAAAATTTAGCCGTTGATGTGAAATTAGCAAATATGGAGTGGAACGTATTCCAAGATGAACAAAAAGCATTTAAGTTCCAATTGTCTCGTAGTTCATTCTTAGCAGATTATGCTGATCCAATTAACTTCTTAGAAAACTTCCAAACAGGACACTCAATGAACCGTACTGCTTGGAGCAATGAGCAATATGATCGTTTAATCAAACAAGCAATGAATGAAGCAGATGAGGCAAAGCGCTTTGAATTAATGTATGAAGCAGAGAAAATTTTACTTGATGAAATGCCAATTATTCCAATTCATTTCTATAATCACGTTTATTTACAAAATGAAAAGGTATCTGGAATCGTTCGTCATCCAGTTGGATACATGGAATTAAAATGGGCAGATAAAAACTAATCAAATGATTTGAGAGTATAGTGAGTGGAGTTGATTCGAAATAGGGACTGTTTCATTTTGTTCCCTAGAGTCATCTCCCTCTCTTTTTCTCATAAAGGAGTGTTGAAAAATGGTTGTAAAACCAGCAAAACTAAAGCAAGGTGATACGGTTGCAATTATCGCTCCAGCAAGTCCGCCTAATCAAGAGAAACTAAAAAAGTCATTATCATTTCTTGAACAACTTGGATTGAATGTAAAACTAGGAGCATCTTTGTATAATCAACATGGCTATTTAGCAGGAACAGATGAGGAACGTTTAGCAGATATTCATCAGATGTTTGCAGATCCAGATGTGAAAGGTATTATTTGTGCGTGCGGTGGATTTGGGACGGGGCGTATTGTGTCTCAACTAGACTATAATCTTATCAAAAAGAATCCAAAAATCTTTTGGGGCTATAGTGATATTACGTTTTTACATACGGCTATTTATCAACAAACAGGAATCGTTACATTTCATGGACCGATGCTCAGTTCCGATATTGGATTAGACGATGTTCATGAACGTACGAAGCTGTCTTTTCAACAATTATTTAATCATGATGCAATTGAGTACACATCAAACATTTCAGCTCTTGAAACCGTTGTAGAAGGTGAAGCAAGTGGTCCTGTCATTGGTGGAAACCTCACATTATTAGTGAATACGTTAGGTACACCATTTGAAGTGGATACAAAAGGAAAAGTGTTTTTTATTGAAGATATTGATGAAGAACCATATAAAGTCGATCGCATGGTCAATCAACTAAAGATGGCAGGCAAGTTTCATGATGCAGAAGGAATGATTATTGGTGACTTTCATAACTGTGCCCCCGTAAAACGTGAGCAATCACTAACATTAGATGAAGTTTTTATGGATCATATTGCACAAGTGGGTAAACCAACGATGAAAGGGTTTAAAATTGGCCATTGTTCACCGAATATTGCCATTCCAATTGGGTCAATTGGAAGAATGAATACATATGATCAAACATTTATTGTCGAAAGTGGCATTGAGGAAAAGGATGAGACAGAATGAACATTACACAACTAGAAACGTTCCGAATTGCTGTTCCATTACATAAACCATTTAAAACGGCTCTTCGGACGGTTGAAGTGGCAGAAGCAATTGTTGTGAAACTCACATGTGAGAATGACATTGTCGGATGGGGGGAGGCACCTCCAACGGTTGTCATTACAGGAGATAGTTTAGCAAGTATTGAGTCGGCAATTCACCATGTGTTAAAGCCTGCTCTTATTGGGAAAAGTTTATTAAACTATGAATATTTGTTTCAACAAATGAATACATTGTTGGTTCGTAACTCAAGTGCAAAAGCAGCTGTTGATATGGCGATTTATGATTGTTTAGCTCAGCATTGTAATCTTCCTCTTTATCAGTTTTTAGGCGGCTATAAAAACGAACTTGAAACCGACTATACTGTCAGTGTAAATAGCCCAGAGGAGATGGGAGAAGACGCAGTTACTTACATCAAACAAGGATTTAATGTGTTAAAGATTAAAGTGGGTAAAGATGAGATTGAAACAGATATTAAGCGTATTCAAGAGATTCGTAAGCGAATTGGAGCCGATATTAAAATTCGTTTGGATGCAAATCAAGGGTGGGATCCAAAAGCAGCGGTTAGAGCGATTCGTAAAATGGAAGATCTCGGCTTAGATATTGAATTAGTCGAACAACCTGTACAGGCGATGGATATTGAAGGGTTAAAACAAGTCACAGATGAAGTAGACACGTTGATCATGGCTGATGAAAGTGTATTTACTCCAAAGCAAGCATTTGACGTATTAAAAACACGTAGTGCAGATTTAATTAACATTAAGCTAATGAAAGCTGGTGGCATCTACTACGCACAAAAGATTAATGACTTAGCTGAAACATGTGGCGTAGAGTGCATGGTCGGCAGCATGATTGAAACACGACTTGGTATTACCGCTGCTGCACACTTTGCAGCCAGTAAAAAAAATGTGACACGATTTGACTTTGATGCACCACTTATGCTTGCAAAAGATGTAGTGATAGGTGGTATTAAGTACGAAGGAAGAAAAATCACAATGCCGACTACATCAGGATTAGGAATTGAACAAATCATCATTTAATAAAAGTAGAGGAGGAATGAGTGATGAGTAGAAAAGCGGTAATTTCTGTACCTGTCGCAACGGTTTGGACGTCTTTTGATTCAGCTCGTGAGATTGATAAGCTAGCTGTTTCGCGTTCAATAGACATACAAACATGGCTAGAATCGTTAACGTACGAGACACGTTTAGAGTTATGCGACCGCAATCTTGTTCAATCGCAAGCTTTATTTGGGCAAGAGGTGACGGTGATTGAAGAAAGAGAAGGATGGTCACATGTGGTCATTCCTGAACAAGCCTCATCAAAAGACGATGAAGGGTACCCTGGCTGGATTCCTAGTCATCAGCTAGTAAAGAGTAAAGAACAAGTCGAATCAACTCAATTTGCCATTGTAACGCGTCCTTTTACAGATTTATATAACGAACAAAATCAAAAAGAAGTTGAGTTGAGTTTTCAGACAACACTTCCTGTTTTAAGAGAATATGATGAAGTGGTGGAAGTATGGACGCCAAACGGTAAAGGATATTTAAACCGTCAAGATATTGTGTTATCATCAACAAGCCTTAGCAAAGTAAAGGGTAGCGGCGATGACATTGTTAAATCTGGTGAATTATTTTTAGGTTTGCCTTATTTGTGGGGTGGCATGAGTAGTTATGGCTATGACTGTTCAGGGTTTAGCTACACAATGTGTAAAGCAAATGGTTATCTGATTCCGCGTGATGCACATGATCAAGCTGCAGAAGGGGAAGATGTACCATTTGATCAGTTGAAGCGTGGAGATTTATTGTTTTTTGCAAATGATGAAGGGAAAGGAAATATCCGTCATGTAGGGATTTACTACGGAGATGGAAAAATGATTCATTCACCTAAAACAGGTAGGGATATTGAAATTCTTTCGTTAGAAAGTACTACTTATGAAAAAGAACTTTGTGCAGCAAGACGTTACTGGCAAGAGGCGGAGGCTTAAACATGACAAAACATAAACTACTAGAAGTAAAGAACGTAAAAAAGTACTTTCAACTTGAAAAAGGTAAAACATTAAAAGCAGTTGATGATGTATCGTTTGATATTCATAAAGGGGAGACATTTGGATTAGTAGGAGAATCTGGCTGTGGCAAATCGACAACCGGGCGTACAATTATTGGCCTGTATGACCGCACAGAAGGAGAAGTTTTGTACGACGGTAAAAATGTTCATACTCTCACTGAAAAAGAAAAACTAGCATTTTATCGAAATATGCAGATGATTTTCCAAGATCCGTATGCCTCACTCAATCCACGCTCCACTGTGCGTGAGATTATTGCTGAGCCAATGGAAGCACACAACTTATATTCAAATAAAAAAGAACAGTTAGAACGTGTATATCAGTTATTAGAAGACGTTGGATTGAACCGTGATCATGCAAACCGTTATCCTCATGAGTTTAGTGGAGGACAAAGGCAACGCATTGGGATTGCGCGTGCTCTTGCTTTAAATCCAGATTTTATTATTGCAGATGAACCCATTTCAGCGTTAGATGTATCTGTTCAAGCTCAAGTTGTTAATTTAATGAAAAAGCTTCAAAAAGAAAAAGGGCTAACTTACTTGTTTATCGCGCATGACCTTTCAATGGTTAAACATATTAGTGATCGAATTGGTGTTATGTATTTAGGACATCTAGTAGAACTAACAGAGAGTAAAGAGCTTTATAAAAAACCACTTCATCCTTATACACAAGCTCTACTATCTGCCATTCCAATTCCTGATCCAGATGTTGAAGATAAGCGAGAGCGAATGATTTTAAAAGGTGAAATTCCAAGTCCGATGAACCCACCAAGTGGCTGTGTATTCCGAACAAGATGTCCATTTGCAATGGAAGCATGTGCGACAACGAAGCCGAAGTGGCAAGAAGTAGAAGAAAAACATTTTGTTGCATGTCATTTGTATGATCAAAGTGTGATAGGTAACCAAGATCATAATGAAGTGGCTGTTACAAAATAAAAGGATGAATAGTAGATGAACATCGTATCGTTAGAGGAACGTATTCAAACTGTAATCGACAAGTGTCGTGGTCGTGTAAGTGTTGCAATTGATATGTGTCCTCACAGCATTACCATTCACGCGGATACTACGTATTCAGCAGCTAGCTTAATAAAGGTTCCTATTTTACTAGAAGGCTATAGGCAAGTTCAACAAGGTGTGATTGATTTAGAAGAACTTGTAACGGTTCCCCAAAAGGATAAAGTAGGAGGGGCAGGCGTTTTAACTTCTTTATCTGACGCAGCAACATTAACGATAAAAGATTTATTAACGCTCATGATTATTGTTTCGGATAATACAGCTACAAACTTGTTAATCGACCGACTTACTCAACAATCCATTCATGAGCTATGCCGTCAGTTAGATTTACAGCACACCTCTCTTCAAAGGAAACTCATGGACTTTGAAGCCATAACGAAAGGCCTTGATAATTTGACGTCTGCATCTGATATGGTGAAGTGCTTGAAAATGATTGATAAAAGTCAGGTGTTTGAAAAGGAAAATCGCGATAGGATGTTACACACTCTTCAGCAACAGCAGTTTTATGATAAGTTGCCAGCTAAGATGAATCGAGATATTGTTTCAATTGCAAATAAAACAGGAGAACTGCCAGGTGTTGAGCATGACTGTGCCATCGTTCATTATAAAGATCAAACAGTTTATGTGGCAGTATTAATCGACGAGTTAGATGACAATTATGAAGGCCGTCAAATTATTACAGAAATAGGACATCTTTTGTATACATATCTCGTCGAATAAGAGCAGGAAGTATTTTAGCAGATTGTAGGATTTTTTGAGTATATCACACATCCTATATGAACATTTTGTACTTTCCTATATAATAAAGGATATATTATGAATGTTGGTGGTGTGTTCATGTCGAATGAGACTGCAATGAAAGATATTATAAAAGATTTTAAGCGATATTCAACAGAGTCAATTACAATGGATCTTGTGAAAGAAGTAAAAGGTGTATTTATGCCTCTGCCTAAATATGTCGCAGATTTAATTGATGAATTACGTAAGCTTCATTTAAAGGATGAAGTCATTAGTGTACTTTTGTATCAAGCGGTATTTATGACCAATCATCAATTTGAAACGAAAAACACAGCAGATAATAAAGCATTTATCCTTTATACATTAAATATGGCAAAAGGTTGGATTCGCCAATATGGTAAAGTGGAAACAGCAGAGGATGCAATATGGATTGCAGAAAAAGGGGCGCAAAATACCACCATTTCAACTGATAAAGGAAATGAACCTTTCCAACAAGAACAAAAGGTAACGCTTCAAGTCAAATTACAGCCTCATATTTATAGCATGTTAAAAGAGATTACAATGGCTAGTGGACATCAATCGTATGAAGAACCTATCGCATATGCAATTAGTCGATTATATGGTGAATTACAAAAAAAGAGATAGAGAAGAAAGAGTATGTTAAAAACCCTTTGCTTATGTATCCATTCATGATAGTGGATCACATAAGCAAAGGGTTTTTTGCTGTGTGAACACGCCCCTTTTTTTGACACCTTTTTTAGGGTGCTATAAAGAAATAAAAGGGGACATTTGGAGTTCCTTTTTTGTCATTTCGTGAGTAAGATATTGTAGAAACAAGTAGAAAGAACTATGATTGAGACCGAATCACTAGATGAAATCAAAACATTGACATAGAGTATGTATTCAATTTAAACATGAGTAGAGGAGTAAAAGTGTGAATAAAACAATCTTAATTGCAGATGACTCGTTATTTATGAGAAGATGGCTAACAACAATTGTAAAAGAACATGGTTTTAACGTTATTAGTGAAGCTTCAAACGGAATTGAAGCAGTAGAACAGTATAAAGTGATGACTCCTAGCATCGTGTTACTAGATATTACAATGCCAGAACAAAGTGGGCTTATCGCGTTAGAAAAGATTAAAGAAATTGACAAGCATGCAAAAGTCATTATGTGTTCGGCAATGGGACAACGATCAATGATTTTAGAAGCATTAAAGTATGGTGCAACAGACTTTGTCATTAAGCCTTATTTTGAAAAGCTTCCTACTATTCTAAACAACATTTCTAAAGCTGGATAAGTGAAAGTCCGTTTCTAAATTGATGAAGAAGTCAAATGTAGAAGCGGGCTTTCTCTTTTTGAGAAGGCAGGTAATAGCATCAGATAGAGACGTTAAAAATTGTTATAAAAACTCTTGAACTCTTTTTTATATAGTATAATAAAGTACATGATTTAGTTTAAGTTGTTAGGAGTTTTTTTATGAAAGTAATTATTGCAGAGAAGCCTGATCAAGGTGCAACGTTAGCTTCTCAATTTAAAACAAAAAAACATCAAGGTTACATAGAGATCATGCCTAACGAGCTGTTTGCAAAAGGTGCATATGTTACATGGGCAGTCGGGCATTTATGTCAGCTAGTGGATCCTCAAACGTATAAACCAGAGTGGAAGAAGTGGTCAATCAATACGTTGCCTATTATTCCGGATCAATTTCAATATGAAGTGACTAAGTCAAAAGCAAAGCAATTTCAAATTGTGAAACAGTTGTTGAGAAAGCCAACAGTGACAGAAGTCATTCATGCAGGAGATGCTGGTCGGGAAGGAGAGCTAATCATTCGCAACATCATTCACTTGTCTGGTGTGAAAAAGCCGATGAAGCGATTGTGGATTTCTTCTTTAACTCCAAAGGCGATTTATGAAGGTTTTCAGCAATTAAAAGACGAAGAAGATACGAGAAACTTATACTATGAAGCCTATACAAGGGCGTGTGCAGATTGGGTAGTCGGAATGAATGCTTCACGTGTGTACAGCCTGTTACTTAAGAGTAAAGGAATTCAAGGTGTGTTTTCAGCAGGACGTGTTCAAACACCTACACTTGCTTTAATTGTAAAGCGAGAAAAAGAGATTGAGTCTTTTGAGTCAAAGCCTTTTTGGGAAGTACTGGCCACATTTGATATGAACGGAAAGAGGTATGAAGGAAAATGGCAAAAAGAGCAGGAGTCGCGTTTAACGACTCAAGAAATGGCAATGAAGATTGCTGCTTTTTGTCAAGGGAAAGAAGCGGAAGTAAACGAGATTGATACAGAGAGAAAAGAGTTTCAACCACCGCTCTTGTTTAATTTATCGGCTCTTCAAGCGACGGCAAATAGTATGTTTAAATTTTCTCCTAAAAAAACATTAGATGTTCTGCAATCTCTTTATCAAAAAGGTATTGTTTCATATCCACGTTCTGATTCTAATTATGTAACGAAAGGTGAGGCTGAAACATTTCCAGATATCTTACAAAAGCTCAGCCATTTTAAAGACTATGCATCGTATTTTCCGTTACCTCAATCATCCATTGTAAATAACAAACGGTTTGTAAATGAAAAGAAAGTGACAGACCACTACGCAATTATTCCGACAGAGCAAGTAAAAGATCCATCCACGTTATCAGGAGATGAGCGGAAAATTTATGATTTAGTTGTGCGGCGTTTAATTGCTGCCCATTATGAAAAAGCAATTTTTGATTATACAACATTGCTGACTCTTGTAGATGGTCGTGCGGAATTTGTTTCAAAAGGAAAACAACAAATCCAAGAAGGATGGCGTAAAGTCATCATCCAAAATGATAAAGAGGACAAAGATGTTCTGTTACCAAACGTCGAAAAAGGTGAACAAGGTAAAGTGGTTGATGTGCAAGTGAAAGAAGGAAAAACACAACCTCCAAAGCGTTATACCGAAGGAAAATTAATTACACTTATGAAAACGGCTGGTAAACATCTTGATAATGAAGAGTTAGAAAAAGTCTTAATGAAATCAGAAGGACTTGGAACTGAAGCAACACGGGCAGGTATTATTACGATGTTAAAGGATCGTAAGTACATTGAAGTGACGAAAAACCAAGTGTTTGCGACAGATAAAGCGAAAGTATTAATAACAGCGATTGGTGATAAAATATTAGCTTCCCCAGAAATGACAGCAAAGTGGGAACAGCGCCTTGCTGAAATTGGACAGGGAAAAGCATCAGCTGCAGCATTTATGGAACAAACGAAAAAATTATCAAGTAAAATTATTCAAGATGCCATTCAAACAGCAGAGTCTTGGGATTTTCAAGGTTTAGATGTTGAATCCATTGAAGGGCCAAAGCATAAAAAAGCACGTAACGTTTCACTTGGAACATGTAAATTATGTGATGGGAAAGTCATGGAGAAAGGCCAATTTTACGGATGTTCAAATTACGCAAAAACGAACTGTACGTTTACAGTGTCTAAAAGAATCTTAAGTAAAACCGTCTCACAAGCAAACGTGAAAAAGTTATTAAAAGATGGCAAAACGAACTTAATTAAAGGATTTAAAAAAGGCGAAAAAACATTTGATGCCTATTTAAAGTGGGATGAGAAAGATAAAAAAGTCGTATTTGAATTTCCCACTCCTTCATAGGAGAGTTTTAAATAGAAGGGTTAGAGAACATGCGATATATGATAGTGGTCTTTCTAGGTGCGTGTAGTTATGGTGTTTTATCGACGATTGTAAAGTTTGCGTATAACAAAGGGTACATTGCTCGTGACGTAATTGGTGCGCAAATCTTCTTTGGTTGTCTCTTTTTATGGATGCTTACTTTTTTATTTTCTCGTAAAAAAGTGGCGTGGAAACAGTGGCCACCACTGATGGCAGTCGGAGTGACTACTTGTTTAACGAGTATTTTCTATTATATGTCACTTCAAACCATTCCCGCATCGATCGCGATTGTTCTTTTGTTTCAGTTCACATGGATTGGACTACTGTTAGAAGCACTCACTCTTAAGAAGCTACCGAGCAAAGCAAAACGACAATCGCTTGTCATTTTAACGATTGGTACGTTTCTTGCTGGTGGTGTATTTGAAGGGCAATACGTTTTATATGAAGTAGGCGTGATATACGGGTTACTGTCAGCCGTTACGTTTGCGTTATTTATTTATTTTAGCGGTCGAGTAGAGGTGACTGTGCCATCGATTACACGAAGTGCCATTATCTCAACGGGTACACTTGTTTCTTTATGTATCATTTTACCGCCGTCCTTTCTAATCAATGGTACACTTATGGAAGGGCTTTGGGTGTGGGGATGTTTACTTGGTTTATTTGGTCTATTTATTCCTACTTTATTTTTCTCAATTGGAGTACCTAAAATCGGGTCTGGACTGGCTACAATTTTAGGTGCGGCGGAGCTTCCGACAGCGGTTTTCATGTCTAGCTTGATTCTTAGGGAACTTGTAGGTGCAATGCAGTGGATTGGTGTTCTTCTAATTCTAGTAGCCATTATTTATCCACAGTGGGCTGAACACCAAAAAGAAAAGAAGCAACAAGCAACGTTATAAAAAAGATTTGTATGCATACAAAATTGAGTCGTGATGATGAAGTTGTGGGCTAAGTCGAATAGGAGGTCGTACCTTCTTTTGACTTAGCCCTTTTCTTATTTTTCTGTTTTACTTTGTTGATCTTTGTTTCGTTTATTTCCTTTTGAATTATCTCCAGCTGTTGTTAACTCTTGTCCCATTTCAACTAATTCGTGCTGTCGCTTAGGGTTGCTTTGATTATCGCTACCTTTGTTAACTTTTTTCGTCATCGTTCATCCTCTTTTCTTGTTCATAGTCATAGAAGTATATATTGTATTCCTTGCTGTTGTTAAAACTCTGGTAAGTTATCTAAGTTGTTCGCTTTGTCGTTATCAGGGTTGCTTCTAATATACGTTCCCCCGTCTTTGCCGGTGAAAGTGCTGACATTTTCAATGTTCCCTGCTTGAACTTGTTTTAATGCTTCTTCATAGCTTAATTGTTGACCAGAAGCCGTTTGGAATGCTTGAAGGTCACCTTCGCCGTTCTTTTTAACTGCCACGAATCGTTCCTTTTGAGCCATCTTCTCAACTCCTTTCATCATAGCGTGACTCACTCAAATCAAAAATATTCACCGATTCCATCAGAAAGAGGATTTTCAGTGTGCGTAGCGAAAAAAAGAATAAAAAGGAAAGGGGAGTTACAGATGAACACATTTAAGTGGCATGAGGAAGCTGAAAAGCAATGGAATGAACGAGCCGATTTTTGGAACCAAAATAGTAAAGAGATGTGGCTTAATGGGAGTCGAAAAAGTATTATCCCTTTTTTGAGTCATTATATGAAGCAAGGTAGTTATCTTGTAGACGTTGGCTGTGGAGATGGGGTAGGGGCATTTCTTTTATCGCAATCAGGTTATGAAGTAGTTGGAGTAGATTTATCAAAAGAAATGATTGAACATGCAAAGAAACATCATCAAGAATCAAATTTAACCTTTCAGCAAGGTGATATTTTAACATTACCTTTTGAAGATGAACAAGTAGACGGAGTGATGGCCATCAATTCGTTAGAATGGACAGCAGTTCCTGCTGAAGCTTTAAAAGAAGTGACAAGGATTGTGAAGCGTGGTGGGTATGCGTGCGTTGGAATTTTAGGACCCACAGCTGGTCCGAGAGCGAATAGTTATCGACGTTTGTATGGTGAAGATGTTATTTGTAACACAATGATGCCTTGGGAGTTTGAAAAGCTAGCACTTGAACACGGTTGGGCTGTGATAGATGGTCATGGTGTATATAAAAAAGGAATTACGGAGTCACAGGTTAAATCTTTTTCTGTAGAATTAAAACAGTCTCTTACATTTATGTGGGTGTTCTTATTAAAGAAATCATAGTCATAAGACAAATCTCTTTGTACATACGTTTAAAACGAGACGCACGTATAATGAGGGATAGCGTATGCATGTATCAAAACAAGAGCGGGGTGGCCAGACTAAACCAGTGTTGACGTTACCAACTTTTCAAAGTTCAGAAAAGATGTTTAAACGGATTAACAAAGCAGATGTAGATCAATATTGTACAAAATCGGACGGTCACAAAAAAGTTTATACGAATAAAGACTCCCTAAAAAAGCATTCCACTACGCGAATTTTAGACCCTTGCACGGTTTCCTATGTGAATCTTTTTATTAATGGTGTTTTACAGCCTCCACATCTCTATGTCGTTAAAAAGGGAGAACTTGTGTTATTGTCGGTAGATGTTCCGTTAAAAGGCGTTCCCATTATTCTTCAATTTGTGCGAGTTTATTCGTAAAGGAGAGAATATGATGCCAGCAGAGTTAATTAAATTAGTCATTGTAGCAGAGAATACGGTGACGGGAGAAGTTCAAACAACAACAGAAACGGAAGTTAGGCCTGATGCATTGAAATTTGTGGCAAATGTGACAGCAGATATGGTAACAGGAGGTCAAACCGTTATTCCAGCCACGTCATTTACTGATGATAACGGTGATCCAATTACAACGCTGCCTGTGACAACGGCGACTAATTATTATAATGTCTATATTAATGCTGTACTTCAACAACAAGAGTTATCGGTTATTACAGCTGCCAATGTTACAATTTCAGCTGAGATCTTAGTTGGAGCACCTGTTGTGCTTGAATTGGTAGATCTATCTGATACGACGTCAACTTCTACATCTACAAACAACTTAGATGTCACAACGATCATTAATACGTAAATAAACGAAGAGCCTTGCCATTGAATTCATATGTTTGAATTTGATGGCCAAGGCTCTCATTTTTTAAAAAGAAAGTTATTTCCAGGAATAAGGTGTTTCTTGGTAGACGTAATAGTTTAACCAGTTAATAAACAACAGATTTGCATGTGACCGCCATGTTTTTGGAGGTTTTTTTGTTGGGTCATTGTTTGGGAAATAATGTTGTGGAACATGGATATCTATGCCTTTTGCTACATCCCGTAAATATTCTTCATGCAATGTTTGTGCGTCATACTCAGGATGACCGGTAATGAAGACAAATTTTTCGTCTGTTGACATGACTAAGTACACACCTGCTTCTTCTGAATAGGAAAGCAGTTTTAAATCAGGGTGTTCATCAATTTGCTGACGGTCTACATCCGTATAACGTGAATGTGGTGAAACGAATAAGTCATCAAATCCACGTAATAACTTAATAGGTTCTTCAATCGAAGTATGAGTGAAAATACCTGAGCACTTTCGATCTAACGGATATTTATTAATCCCAAAGTGATGATACAACCCTGCTTGTGCCCCCCAACAAATGTGAAGTGTAGATGTTACATTCGTATGACACCAATCCATAATCTCCGAAAGTTCATGCCAATAATCGACTTCTTCAAAAGCGAGCTGTTCCACAGGCGCTCCTGTGATGATCATTCCATCAAATTTTTTGTGCTTAATTTGTTCAAATGTTGAGTAAAACTGATCAAGGTGATTTTTACTCGTTGTTTTTGTTTCATGAGTTGCTGGATACAATAACGTAATATTGACTTGAATCGGTGAGTTTCCAAGCAGTCTTAATAATTGTGTTTCTGCTTTTTCTTTTTCTGGCATTAAATTTAAAATGACAATATTTAATGGTCGAATATCTTGCGTAGTTGCTCGCAAGTCATCCATGATGAAGATGCGCTCATTCTCTAGTATTTCTTTTGCCGGCAGGTTCCGTGGAATGTTAATTGGCACGACAAAACCTCCTTTTTTTATTTCGTGAATAAATGCAATACTTTTTATTATAAGAATATAAAGAAAATTTATCAATATAAATTGATCGATCTAACTAATTTGACATGACGGTGGGGCTGTCATGTCAAATTAGTTAGACCTAAGCGGAAGCCACCCCTCTTGCGAGGTTGGTGGTTTCCGCTTAGGTGGACCTTTGAGGGTAGATCCGAGAGGGCAGGGGCGTTGTTTGATAGGTGTTCTTTCTTTGATAATGAGCTAAATAATTTAAATAAATGTGAAAAAGTATGACAGGATGGTGTGTGGTTGTGTCATGTTAGGTAGATGTAAGAGGAAGCGACCCCTTTTGCGAGGTTGTGGTTTCCGCTTAGGTGGATTTTTGAGGGTAGATTCGAGAGGGCAGGGGCGTTGTTTGATAGGTGTTCTTTCTTTGATAATGAGCTAAATAATTTAAATAAATGTGAAAAAGTATGACAGGATGGTGTGTGGTTGTGTCATGTTAGGTAGATGTAAGAGGAAGCGACTCTTTTTGCGAGGTTGGTGTTTTTCGCTTAGGTGGATTTTTGAGGGTGATTTTTTTCGTAGAATGTTCAAAAAATGTTAAACTAAGGATGAGGAAAAAGATAGAAAAGAGGTTTATGGTCATGAAAACAACAACGAATGTAAAAAGCGATTTGCAAATTGCACAGGAAGCAACGATGAAACCGATTAAAGAGATTGCGAGTCAATTGGACTTATTAGAGGAAGAGATTGAGCCATATGGCCACTATAAAGCAAAATTGTCTTTAAGTGTAATGGACCGATTACAAGCAAAAAAAGACGGTAAAGTCATTTTAGTCACAGCAATTAGTCCAACACCTGCGGGAGAAGGGAAATCGACTGTAACAGTTGGTCTAGGACAAGCTTTACATAAAATTGGAAAAAAATCGATGATTGCGATGCGTGAACCATCACTAGGTCCTGTAATGGGCATTAAAGGTGGAGCAGCTGGTGGCGGTTTTTCACAAGTATTACCTATGGAAGATATTAACCTTCATTTTACAGGGGATTTGCATGCCATCACGACAACGAACAATGCATTGGCAGCTCTTCTTGACAACCATATTCATCAAGGAAATGAGCTTAAAATTGATACACGTAAAATTACTTGGAAACGTGTGGTTGATTTAAACGACCGAGCACTCCGTCAAGTTGTCATTGGATTAGGTGGACCAATTCAGGGTGTGCCTCGTGAAGATGGATTTGATATTACGGTAGCTTCTGAAATTATGGCTATTTTCTGTTTAGCTACAGATCTGAGCGATTTAAAGCGACGTTTATCACGCATTGTTGTTGCTTACAATGTCAACAATGAGCCCGTAACTGTAAAAGATTTAGGCGTAGAAGGAGCATTGACGCTTTTGTTGAAAGAAGCGATAAAGCCAAACCTTGTTCAAACGCTAGAACATACACCTGCTCTCATTCATGGTGGACCATTTGCCAACATTGCGCACGGTTGTAACAGTGTCATTGCGACAAAGATGGCAGCAAAGCTTGCTGATTATGTTGTGACAGAAGCGGGGTTTGGAGCAGATTTAGGTGCAGAGAAGTTTTTAAATATTAAAGCACGTATGGCCAATATTAAGCCAGATGCGGTTGTCGTTGTTGCGACAATTCGTGCATTAAAAATGCATGGTGGCGTAGATAAAGCAAATTTAGCTGAGGAAAATGTAAGTGCATTAAAAGCAGGGATGGCAAACTTACAAAAGCACATTGAAACTGTTCAAGCGTTCGGACTTCCTTATGTGGTTGCTATCAATCATTTTATAACAGATACAGAAGCAGAAGTAGAGGCATTAATGGAATGGTGCGAGCAACATCATGCACCCGTTGCGTTAACAGAAGTGTGGGAAAAAGGTGGAGAAGGTGGGCAAGCGCTTGCTGAGCGAGTTCTTGATGTGATTGAAAAAGGTGAGAATCACTTTGCCCCACTTTATGAAGTGTCTGACTCTATTCCAGTAAAAGTTGAAATGATCGCGAAAAAAGTGTATGGAGCATCAAGCGTAGACTTTACACCAAAAGCATTAAAACAAATGGAACAGTTCGAGAAATTAGGATGGGATAATTTGCCGATTTGTATGGCGAAAACACAGTATTCACTTAGTGATGATCAAACAAAACTTGGTCGACCAACTAACTTTACAATTACGATTCGAGAGTTCCGTCCATCTCTTGGAGCAGGTTTTCTTGTTGCCTTAACAGGAGCAATCATGACAATGCCAGGTTTACCAAAAACACCTGCTGCACTCAAGATGGATGTAGATGAAAATGGGCAAGCATTAGGGATTTTTTAAACAGATAAATAGAAAAAGAGCTAGAGCATGATAGTCTAGCTCTTTCGTTCTGCGTATAAGGGGGAGATGAGTTGGGAAGGTATTTAGTAAGAAAAGTATGGATTAGTTTAATTGTAGCGCTCCTAATTGGTGTTTTATTTGTTAGTCCAGGAGTGATTGATTCAGGAGTAGAAGCGTTGGTGTATGGTCCAATTGTTTTTATTTACGCGATCCCTTTTATTGTACTATATGGGATGCCGGTTTCCATTCTATCTGATTTCTTTGTAAAAAAGATAGCAGCAATGTGGCTAAAAGTAATAATATCATTTCTTATTCACGTTGGCTTTGGTACGATTCCGTTTTTACTTGCATCACTTTATTTTGATGGGTTACGAGAGGGGATAGGACTTGTTGGTTTAGGTGCACTGCTGTATTGGATCGTCTATTTGATTTTTGAAGTGAAAAGCCCCATTACTTATCTTGTGACATGGCCTATCGCTACACCTGCTGCTTTTGTAACAGCAGCGGTTATCATTGTCTATTTTGTGCAAGCGATTGATAACATTGGAGAACCGGTTATTTATAAAATTCCTGAAGACTATCGTGGAGTTGTTAAAATTTATTACAACGATGAAGACGCGAAACCATTGAAACAACAAGACAAGTATTTTATCGCTCCAATTAATGAAAATGGTATTTTACGCACATCGACACCGACTCCTTCGGGTGTTTATACATATACGTTTGTGAACGAAGAAGGAGAAGAAGTAGAGAACCATCATAACCTTCTTCACTTTGATAATGTGTTAACGAGTGAGTTTGAATATGAACAGGAAAGTGAAAGTGAGATTACCTCATTCTTTGTCGGTACAAAAGCGGAAGCAAAGAAGTACTATGGAGAAAACGAACAAGTGTATACAGCTGACTTTCGAAGCGAAGCGACGTATCAATTTTATGTACCTCAATCGTTCCGAGGGTGGGCTGTTGTGGAACTTGGTGAAGAGTTGAAAATAACTGAGCAAACGCCTTATAGTATTTATATTAACAATCAAGGGATAGGGAAGTTTCCGTTAACTTGGATTGATTATCAACAACAAGCAGATAAATTCTTCTTCGTATCTTCCACAGGAGAACAGCACCAAATAATGAAAGACATGATTCATGAACCAATGCTTTATCCAGATTTGTTTGCGGTCTTTGTAGGAACAAAAGAAGAGTATAAAAAGAGTAAACCGTTCCATTATATAACGTATAAGGAAAAGCTTTCACAGTATAAACAATGAAAGAAGGCTCTAGTATGTTCGATCCAATTGTATTTGATAATTTAAAAGTGGTGGTAGAAGGTGAAATATACGAATTGGATTTGTCAGGTGAAGTGTCGGTTGTCAATCGTGAAGATTTTGTTGATTTAGCTCACTTTACACGTACGTATCGAATTTCGTTTCAGCAACATGGATGTTGCATTGCAACGTTAAAGCTGTCAACCGATCTTGATAATATTCATGCAGAACTGAATCCAACGAGAAACGAAAAGCCAGGATGTACGGTTTTTATTCAATTTACATATACACAGAATGTCCCTTTTGATAAACAGCAATGTGCAAATATTCAACAGATGCTTGAAGACATTTGGGGCGAAACGAGAATGATCACACAGCGGCTGTCTCAAGAAGTAGGGAAAGAGGAATATGAAAACTTGATTACTGTCACATTTAATCGATTTATTTACGAAGATCAAGTGGGAGACTTGGTTGAGATGATTGATTATATGTTGCAAACACTTGATGCACTAGAACAGTAAAGAGTTCTCTCTTTGCTCTTTCTTTATGAATGATTATAATGAAGAAAAAGGAGGAACGAAGATGAGTGTATATGAATATTCAGCAAAAACGATCAAAGGTGAGGATGTTTCGTTAGATCGTTTTAGAGGGAACGTCATGCTTATTGTAAACACAGCAAGCAAGTGTGGATTTACACCACAGTACAAAGAATTGCAAGCGCTTTATGAAGAGTTTAATGAACAAAATGTCACCATTCTTGGCTTCCCGTGTAATCAATTTGGTAGTCAAGAACCAGGAAAAGAACAAGATATCGAGCAGTTTTGTCAGTTGAATTACGGAGTGAGCTTTCCGATGTTTGCAAAAGTTGATGTAAAAGGTGAGCATGCTCATCCATTGTTTACATACCTGACAGAAGAAGCACCCGGATTGCTTGGATCGAAGGGGATTAAATGGAATTTCACTAAGTTTCTCGTTGACCAAAACGGAAAAGTTGTGAAGCGGTATGCTCCTCAAACGTCACCAAAAGACATTAAGAAAGACATTGAAGAGTTGTTAAAGTAATAAAGAGAAGAGGGCTGAGTCAAACAGGGGTGTTTTTTGCCCCGTTTGTCTCGGCCTTTTTGTTATTTTACGTTCATGTAAAGCGGTAATTCAGTATGACCCATTTCACGTACATACACAAATAAATTTCCTTTATGATGAATTTCATGATCGATTGCAATTGAGAGCATTTGTTTTCCTGTTAAATTTGAACCGAAAATGGCAGCGACTTCTAACTCTTTTTCTAATTCTTCTTCAGTTAAAGACTCAAGTAATTTAACAGTCTGTGTTGTGTATGTATGTGCGAGTGTGGATAAGCTCGATTCGGTTTCTTCTTTTCTTTCTTGGAAAGGAGATAGATTTCCCACTTTTACAACAGCTACAAACTTGTAAAACGATGTCATCATGTGTGTCACAAGCTTTTGTGCAGACATAGAAGTAGGCGTTGGTTTGTAATCGTAATGAGTTTCTTCAATTTTTTGAATTAACTCGTTTGTAACAGAACGGTGTGATAAAAAGTGTTGGAGAAGTTGATTTGTATTGCTCATAAAAAGAGCCTCCTTATAATAAAAGATCCTATAAAATTATATCACTGCTAAGAAGAAGAATGCGAGCGAGAACCCTTTTAGAGTCTAAATGGAAGTGAAGCGCTGTTTCATGATAGAATAAGGCATGATGATAGGAGAATGATTAAATGGAAGAAGTGATAAATAGAACGAAAGGATGGGTTCGTGAGAAGCTAAAACATGATACGACAGGACATGATTGGGCGCATATTAGGCGTGTTTATAATCATGCAATCTATTTAGCTTCTAAAGAAGGGGGACAATTACCCGTTATTCAATTAGCAGCTCTTTTACATGATATCGTGGATGATAAGCTAGTAAAGGACGTGGATGCTGCCTATATTGAATTGACGGATTGGCTTCACTCTCAACTTTTGCCTGAATCCATGATTATACATATTTTAGACATTATTAAAAACATGTCTTTTAAAGGTGGAAGCGGTTCTTTTATGCAAACTATTGAAGGGAAAATTGTTCAAGATGCTGATCGACTAGATGCGATTGGCGCAATTGGAATCGCGCGGACGTTTATGTATGCAGGGGCAGTAGGGCATGCGATGTATAAAGAAAACGTATCTGTAAGAGAAACAATGACAGAAGAAGAATACCGCAACGGATCATCTACAGCGATTCAACATTTTTATGAAAAATTGTTAAAGTTAACAGAATTAATGAATACGCAAACAGCAAAAAAGCTAGCACAAGAGCGACATGACTATATGGAGCAATTTTTAACACAATTTATGAAAGAGTGGAAAAACGATTATGAAAATGTTGACGGTTGAACATGTAACAAAAACATATGGAGATAAAGCGTTATTCTCTGATCTTTCTTTTACCATTTCAGAGAATGAACGTATTGGTTTAATTGGGATTAACGGTACAGGGAAATCGACATTATTAAAAATTATTGCAGGTCTTGACGTGAGTGATAGCGGTGAGCTGATGCATCCAAAAGATTATCGCATCAGCTATTTAGCACAACAGCCTGACTTCGAAGCTGACTTAACAGTGCTAGAACAAGTATTCAGTGGTGAAACACCTCTTTTGAAATTATTGAAAGAATACGAGGTAAGCTTGTTTAAATTAGAACAAGAGCCTGAAAATGAAACCTATCAACAGCATTTGTTTGCCCTTCAACAGCGTATGGATGCAATGAACGCATGGGAAGCGAATTCAAGTGCACAAGCCATTCTTACAAAGCTTGGGATTACAAACATGCGCGCTAAAATTGGAGAATTGTCAGGTGGTCAGAAAAAGCGTGTAGCCATTGCTCAAGTACTAATTGAAACACCAGATTTACTTATTTTAGATGAACCGACTAACCATCTAGATTATGAGACAGTCAAATGGTTGGAAGAGTATTTAGCAAAATATCCAGGTGCTGTTTTATTAGTGACCCATGATCGTTATTTCTTAGATGCTGTGACGAACCGTATCTTTGAACTTGATGGTGGGAATTTATATAGTTATCAAGGGAATTATGCGTCTTTTTTAGAAGGAAAAGCATTGCGTGAAGAACAAGAGCAAGCAACACAGTCAAAATTGCATAATTTATATCGAAATGAACTTGCTTGGATTCGTCGTGGAGCAAAAGCACGCACAACCAAACAAAAAGCACGTATCCAACGATTCGATGCACTAGAAGGTAAGTTAGATCATAGTGAAAAAGAAAAGCTAGATTTAAGTTTAGCAGGGAGTCGTCTTGGTAAAAAAGTGTTTGAATTAAAAGAAGTAAGCAAATCATATGAAAATAAAGTGATTCTGTCTTCATTTACACATATCGTCAAAAAAGGAGATCGCATTGGAATTGTCGGTCAAAATGGAAGTGGAAAGTCAACACTTCTTAATATGATTGCAGGTCGCATTGAACCCGATGCAGGTGAAATCGATCAAGGACAAACGGTAAAAGTCGCCTATTATACACAAGAAAGCGATGATATGGACTTGAATCAGCGCATGCTAGAGTACATTAAAGAGTCTGCAGAAGTGATTCATACAACAGACGGAAAAACAATTTCTGCTTCACAAATGCTCGAACGCTTTTTATTTCCATCACATACACATGGAACCCCGATACGAAAACTTTCAGGTGGAGAGCGCCGACGCCTTTATTTATTGAAATTGTTAATGACCGCTCCGAATGTACTGTTACTCGATGAGCCAACCAACGACTTAGATACACAAACGCTTACGGTACTAGAAGATTATTTAGATGAGTTTCCAGGTGTGGTAGTGACGGTATCTCATGATCGCTATTTTTTAGATAAAGTGGCTGATTATTTGCTTGTATTTGAAGGCAATGGCCATATTTCAACCTATTTTGGAGCTTATACTGATTACTTAGAAGCAGAAATGACAAAGAAGCAAGTCCCGGCTACGCCGAAAGTAAAGGAAGAGAAGCCAAAACAACAAGATAAACTTAAAAAGCGTCGTTTATCGTACAAAGAGCAAAAAGAATGGGAAGAAATAGAAGATAAAATTGCAGCAAAAGAAGCGGAAATTGAGCAATTAACAGCTGAGGTTGAAAACGCAGGAAGTGATTATTCAAAAGCCCATGAACTATCTCAAAAACAAGAGCAAGCTAGTGAAGAGCTAGATGAGCTAATGAATCGATGGGCGGAGCTATCAGAATTAGTAGAAGCATTGCAAGGATAATCACCTCGTTAGACTCTCGTTTTTTAACATGCTAAAATTCGAAGTAAACAAGTGAAGAAGGAGTCGTTTAGGAATGAAAATCAAAGCGATCGAACCAACACCAAGTCCGAACACGATGAAAATTACATTAGATCAAGAATTACCTGGTGGAAAAAGCAACAATTACCATAAAGACAATGTAGAGGGAGCTCCGCCTGTGATTCAACAGATTATGAAGGTTGAAGGCGTAAAAGGCGTGTATCACGTTGCTGACTTTTTAGCTGTCGAGCGAAATGCGAAGTACGATTGGAAGCAAATTCTACCTCAAGTCCGTGCTGCATTCGGAGAAGAGGTGTCTGATCAAAGCAATGAGGAGCAGAAGATAAACGAACATTTTGGTGAAGTAAAAGTATTTGTACAAATGTTTAAAAATGTTCCGATGCAAGTAAAGCTAACTGATGATCACGAGGAAAAGCGTGTTGGATTACCTGAACGTTTTGCAAAAGCAATTGCTGATATTCAAACATTTGCTGATAACGTTGTACTAGAACGCAAGTGGAAAGAACATGGTGTACGTTATGGAGAACTTGCTGATATTGGTGAAGAAGTCGCGGAAGAACTAGCTGCTGCGTATCCACAAGACCGTCTAGATCGTTTAGTGAATATGGCAAAGCAGGAAAAAGAAGGTGGAGTGGTTGTTCAACCTCGTCAAAGCTATGAGGTAACACTTGAGATGCTTGATGATGAAGATTGGTCAAAACGATATGCACATCTTGAACAAATGAATCCAATAAAAGAAGACTTAACGGTGTTAGATAAGGCGCTAGAAGATGAAAAAGCGTCAATTCGTCGTCTTGCAACGGTTTATTTAGGGATGATTGAAGACAAAGATGTTCTCCCTTATTTGTATAAAGCGTTACGTGATAAGTCGGTAACGGTAAGACGTACTGCTGGTGACTGTTTATCTGATTTAGGCTTTGAAGAAGCGATTCCGGCAATGTGTGAAGCATTGACGGACAAAAATAAACTGGTTCGCTGGCGTGCAGCTATGTTCTTATATGAAGTAGGTGACGAATCAGCACTGTCAGCCTTAAAAGCAGCGGAAGATGACAAAGAGTTTGAAGTTGCAATGCAAATTAAATTAGCCATCGAGCGTATTGAAGGTGGGGAAGAGGCAAAAGGGTCTGTTTGGAAGCAAATGACTGAAAGTCGTAAGTAATTAATGGTAATAGAAAAAACGAGGCTATAGGTAGCCTCGTTTTTTTCTATTACCGAACTTTAAATTGAAGTGGCTCAATTGTTTCATTAATCGTAATGGGCTGATAGCCAGCCTTGTTTGTAAAGCTTAAAACTTCAGGTAATGATTCAGCTGTGAATGATTTGTCGTGAAAAAGTAAGATGGGTGTTTCACCACGAGATTCTAATTTAGTTAGCTGTGGGAGGATATTTGAGATAATTTTTGGAGCGGAACGAAGTGTCCAGTCTTCACTGTCAATATTCCAATCCCACATTTGATAATGAGATAACAAGTCTGTTCGGTGCGGTTCTTTTAAGTAAGGAGCACTTCCAAAAGGAACTCTAATGAGTGTGCTGTCTACGTTTGTAATTGATTTCAGTGTACCTAAGCAGTCTTGCATTTCGGTCAATGCTGAACCATCTGCACCGTAAAACTGACTTAGGTTGTGACTAACGCCGTGACATCCCACTGCGTGGCCTTCGTTTACAATTCGTTTTGTAATGTCTGGGTGCTGTTCCATTTGTCCTTTCAACATAAAAAAGGTTGCTTTTGCTTCATACTGCTTTAATACATCTAAAATATGTAATGTGTCTTTTGTTGGACCGTCATCGAATGTTAAATAAAGGGGTTTCTCTAACTGTTCATTATCACGAGTAACAGTTGTTGTGACAAACGAACGGTTTATTTGTTTTTTTAATCCTTGAGAGTATGCAGTTTCACGAGTGGGTAAGTTTTCATGTGTAAACGTCTTTTCCGTTGCTATCACTCTTTCTCGTCCTTTTACTTCCGTAATCGTGAAAATAGACGTAATAATCATAATGAAAACTGTCATAAGAACGTAAAAAGATTTTTTGGGCTTTCTGATGATGCGCATAGTTAAAAATCCTCTCTTTATATATGTAAATCTAATTAAATAATCTAAAATGACTTTTTAAATAGAAAGTCACTTCCAGGTAGACATCCAATTTCCCGGGGGCTTTTCCCTTCAAAGGTCCGTTCCGCTTAACTAGCTGATGCTAATTATCCACTTATCCTCTCTTTAACTATAATACAGATAATCTATGAATAATAGTCAAAAAACGACAATCATGTACCAAAGAGAGGAAAAAAAATAGATTGTTAAATTTTTAGAATATTATTGCAAAATAAAGAGAAACGTACTATAGTGGTTAGAAAATATAGAAAAGTTAGACAGGAGGAGTCATTGTGACAAAAGATTTACGAATTCGCAGTAAGGCAATCAGTGATGATATTAGACGTGCTCCAAACCGTGCTATGTTACGAGCGGTTGGGTTTAAGGATGAGGATTTTCAAAAGCCGATGATTGGTGTTGCAAGTACTTGGAGTGAGGTAACACCGTGTAATATACATATTGATGATTTAGCTGTAAAAGCAAAAGAAGGAGTTAGAGATGCTGGTGGAGCACCACTTATCTTTAATACGATTACGGTATCAGATGGAATTTCAATGGGAACACCAGGTATGCGTTACTCTTTACCAAGTCGTGATGTCATTGCAGATTCAATTGAAACAGTTGTAGGTGCAGAAAACCTTGATGCATTTGTAGCGATTGGAGGTTGTGATAAAAACATGCCAGGCTGTATGATGGCAATTGGTCGCTCCGAGGTACCTGCTGTGTTCGTATACGGAGGGACAATTGCAGCTGGTCATCATGATGGCAAAAAGTTAGACATTGTCTCAGTATTCGAAGGAGTAGGTCAATATAACAAAGGTGATGTCTCTGAAGCTGAACTGAAGCACATCGAGTGTAATGCTTGTCCAGGATCAGGTTCATGTGGAGGAATGTACACAGCAAACACAATGGCATCTGCGATTGAAGCGTTAGGTATGAGTTTACCAGGTAGTTCTTCAAACCCAGCAGAAACACCACTAAAAGTAGAAGATTGTTATAAAGCGGGTCAAGCAGCGTATCAACTACTCGAACAAGGAATCTATCCGAAAGACATTATGACAAAGAAAGCTTTCGAAAATGCCATTACAGTTGTCATGGCGCTTGGCGGTTCAACAAATGCTGTGCTTCACTTATTAGCGATTGCTCATTCTGTTGATGTAGAGTTAACGTTGGATGATTTTGATCGTATTCAAAAGAATGTTCCACACTTAGCTGATTTAAAACCGAGTGGAAAATACGTTATGGAAGATCTCCACAAAATTGGTGGTGTTCCAGCTGTTATGAAATATTTATATGAACAAGGATATTTACATGGAGACTGTTTAACGGTAACAGGTAAAACGTTAGCAGAAAACTTAGTGGACGTTCCATCGTTAGCTGATGGACAAGACATTATTAAACCAATTGACGAAGCGTTCCGAAAAACAGGTCCTCTTGTCATCTTAAAAGGAAACTTAGCACCGAGTGGGGCGGTAGCCAAAGTATCAGGTGTAAAAGTATCACGTCATACGGGTCCTGCTAAAGTCTTTAATACAGAAGAAGAAGCAACGCAAGCTGTATTAAAGAATGAAATTAAAGAAGGCGACGTACTTGTTATTCGCTATGAAGGACCAAAAGGTGGGCCTGGAATGCCTGAGATGTTATCGATTTCTGCTATCTTAGTTGGAAAAGGATTAGGTGAATCAGTGGCTTTATTAACAGATGGACGCTTCTCAGGTGGTACACATGGTCTTGTAGTTGGACACATTTCACCTGAAGCACAAGTAGGTGGGCCAATTGGACTTCTTCAAAATGAAGATATGGTAACAATCGATTCTAAGACACAAGAGATTACAATGGAAGTGTCGGAAGCAGAGTTAGAAAGACGTCGTCAGCAATGGACAGCTCCATCTCTTCGAAATAAAGGAGTTCTATCTAAATATGCCCGTCTTGTATCCTGTGCATCTAAAGGGGCAGTAACAGATTTATTTGAAGAGGAAAAAGTAGAAGTGAAATCTTAATGAGAACAAAAAATTCAACATGGCCTTCAGTGTCATGTTGAATTTTTTTGCACGGAGCTAGAAAACCTGCTAGAAGCAAGAAGAAGTTATTTGCATATATAAGGAGAAAGGAAAAAGAAGATTAAAGCCTATACGTTGATTTTCTAGTTTCATTTATAGTATGCTTTTAGCGTCTATGAAGAGTAGGAGGAATGTACGATGTCAATGGCATATGAAGAATACATGCGTCAAATTGTGAAGCCAATGCGTGAGGAGTTAACGCGTGCTGGTTTTAACGAATTAACAACAGAAGAAGAGGTTGTTAACTTTATTGAAGGTGTTGAAGGTACAACATTTGTTGTTGTGAACTCTGTTTGTGGTTGTGCAGCGGGATTAGCTCGTCCAGCTGCAACACAAGCTTATTTGCAAGTAGATAAAAAGCCAAATCATGTTGTGACTGTGTTTGCAGGTCAAGATAAAGAAGCAACAGCAAAAATGCGTGAATACTTCGGCGATATTGAGCCATCTTCACCATCAATGGCATTATTAAAAGGAAAAGAGGTTGTCCACTTCATTCCACGTCATGAGATTGAAGGTCAGCCGCTTGAAGCGATTTTTGAAAATATTTTAAACGCCTTTAACACTCACTGCGAGTAAGGCCTAAAAAAAGTTCGCTGTTTTGTCACAATGGTCAGCTAGACTTTTGAAACGAAAGCGCATATACTTTGATGAGGAATTAAAAAGGATGTCTTTGGACGTCCTTTTTTCATTGAGAAAATTGAATGACTATTCAAAATAGAGCGTGGTGGATTAAAGTAGGAGGGTAAATGAAAGTGATTGTAACGACTGCAGGTCGAACAAATGAAGAGATGGTCGTGATGGCTCAGCATGTTGCGTCAGATTTGCACGTTCCATTTGTTGTGAGGAAAAAAGAGTCCATTAAAGATATTCAAGTTCGTGAAGATGCCGATGTGTTGATTGTTGGAAAAGAACGGCTAGAGATTCATCCTCATGGTAGCGAGGAGCCTGTGTTTTTTCATCCAAACTCAGCTATGTTTCGAGTGAAAAGAGTACTACGTGGTGAAACAGAGCCGTTTTTAGAAGCAACAAAACTTGAAAAAGGAATGTCTTTTCTTGATTGTACCTTTGGGTTAGGATCGGATAGTATTGTAGCGAGTGTGGCAGTTGGCAAAGAAGGAAGAGTCGTTGGAACAGAAGGAAATCGATACTTAACGTACCTGTGTCAGCGAGGGTTAAAGAGTTGGGAAAGCGATGTATTTGAAATGGATGAAGCGATGAAAAGAATTCAACTACACCACCAAAACTTTGAGGCGTTTTTACGTTGCTGTGAAGATAACAGCTTTGATGTTGTCTATTTTGATCCAATGTTTCCTGATTCGATTGAAGAGTCTGATGGAATCAAAGGGTTAAAAAGCATTGCACTTTATTCATCTTTCACGGAAGAAGTGATAAAAGAAGCAAAGCGTGTAGCGAAACAGCGAATTGTGTTAAAAGATCATTGGAAAAGTGAGCGATTTGACATGTTTTCCTTTCATGTGTATAAGCGCAAAACAGCTAAATTTCACTTTGGGGTGATTGAGCTAACGTAATGGTTTCATTATAAAGTAAGGTAAAGAGGGCACACTAGGGGTCGGAGGTGTGACAAAAATGAGTCGAATTAAAAAAGATCATTCAAAATCAGACTTAGCCGCTCCAAATGTGCAAGGTCAAGGAACGACAACATCTGAAAAGGGTGTTGAAAAAAGTTCATCACGAATGAAACAAAAGAAATAAACCTTCTACATGTTCGTAGAGAAAAATAGACCATCACTAATCCCTTAGTGGTGGTCTATTTTCTGTGAACTAATCAATAATTGTTAATGTAATAAAGTAAACCATTAATACAAGGCTTGAAACGATATAAATTGCATCCATGAAAGCACACCTTTCTGCACTTATTTTTATATTTTACGTTTACATAAAACGAAAACGGCTATTGTTTTATGTAGAATAACTTATTACGTATGTACACAAGTTTTTTAAAAGTATTCCACAATTTTAAAAAATTGAAACTTTTTTCTTACCTATTCGTCTATATAAATGTGAACAACGTTAAAAGTGTCTTTCAATTTTATGAACAAATGAAAAAAGAGCAGTAAATCGCTTCCAAGTATGTTACAATACTGAATAAGTTTTGATGTGAAACGAGCGTTATAAAAGTAGAGAAAATGTATATCTTTTCAGGAGCAGTTAGCTGTTTTTACATGTAATGAATGTGACTTTATATGCAGAAATGGTAGTAGAAAGGAATGATTTGTTATGCCGAAATGGTTTCGTAAAACATTAATTGTGTTAATTACGGTTTTCACATTCGGTTTAGTTACCCCACCTGAATATTTATATGTAGATGATGCAAAAGCGGACAAGCATCATAAAGCTGGCTATATAAAAGAAAACATCCCAATTAGTACGTATGAGCAGTATTATGAACTTCCAACAGAAGAAAGTAAGTACGAAAATGCTGAATCATTCGTGTTATTTGCGATGGAAGAAGCGGAAAAGCAATCAATTGAAAAGTTTGGTGCGAAAATTACACCTGTGATTGAAGATGAATTTAAAGAAATCGTTTTACCTCAAATTGAGACGGTGCTCGTAAACTTAGCGAACGAGCGGAAGGAAACGATTAACAACCTTGAGATTAGTGAACATCCTGCAGCTGGTTACGGAGAAAAAATCTTTCACGTGTACGACCGAGAAAGTGGACAAGATCTAATTCGTTTTCACGTTCGACGAGAAAATCCTCCAAAAGAAGGGTACTGGTTCAACTTTCATTACCATAAAGCCGATGACAATTTCCATAAGCACTATGAATTAGGAAAAATTTATTGGAATCGTAACATGCCGCCAAAGTGGATGAGTTAAAAAAGAGGTTGGGACATAAGTGTTTCAGTTGATAAGATATCCGAACTATTTTTGAGTTATACACTCTTTATAGTTCGGATATTTTTTTGATTTGAAAAACAAGTTTAAAAGAATAGTGGAATGGAGCGTAAGACACTCGACTCCTGAGGGAAATAGAGGAAAGGCTGAGATCCCACAGGAACGAGGAGGCTCAGGTTCCTCCCCGCGGAAAGCGAGTGGCTGGAGCGACATGGAACGAACTTGTTGTTATAACATAATGATGATAGAAACGGTATTGTTCGCTTTTGACAAGGAATCATTTCGTTATGTCTCACCCTCTTTTTTAAAATAGAAGATAGTGGAAGATATTACATCACGAAATAAATTAGTAGTATGGTAGGATAAAAGAACAGCATATATAAGGGGAGATATATATGAATGCACGGATTGTTGTTCTTTTGCTTTTAATTTTATTCATTTCCCCTATCATTACGTATTCCTCCTTCGAACGCGATTCAATTGCTCTTGGCGATACATCGCTAGCTAATGATATTACGTATGAGAGAAAACAAGTATCCTACTATGTGGAAAGAATTATTTATCTTCCAAAAGAATCTTATAATAAAAAAGATGTAGAGTTGATGGTGAAACGAATAGCGGCCATTAACCCTTTTTTACTTGAGCAAATGTATAAAAAACATGTACGAATGAAGTTCTTTACAGGAAAGTTGACAAATGAGCCAGCTTTTTCTCACTTAAAAGGAGTCAAACCAAGAGGATACAGTGAGTCAGGTCCTACATGGGATGATATTCCAGGAGCTGGAGGATCGACAACAGTTTATGTAAAGATTGGACATAGTGATAAGGGGAACGGTCACGGATCAGTTAATTTAGAGCTTCATGAATTAGGGCATACGATTGATCAGCACGTCTTAAATGGAATCCGTAGAAACAAAGATTTCTTAACTCATTGGCAAAACGAGCGAAATCAGTTGTTTCCGAATAAAGCTTATTTTTTATTATATCCAGAAGAGTACTTTGCGGAAGTGTTTGCGATGTATTATACCAATGAATTAACGCGAAGACGGTTGCAAGCTTTAGCACCTAATACCTATTCTTATTTAGAGCAAATACTAGAAATTTATCCGGTTCCAAAGGGAAAAAACTTGTTTTCGATGAGTACCATAAAGTAGTACCCTTTTAAGAGGAGGGGTCTAAAGGGAAAAGCGCTTCCCAGTTGGCTACCTCTTTTTCTTTGTTCACTCGTTTATATACTAGCTACTGCGTAACAAAGTTAAATGGATTGGAAGCGGTTACTTTTTGGTTGTAGGTTAAAAAGCGAAAACAACGCTTTGAAATTGGAACAAGAATGCTTATAATGAGTAAATAGTCTGAAAATAAAGAGATGTGAGGGATAAAGCATGAAAACACGTATTGAGGGTCATCTTCGTTCATTTCAAGAAAAAAATCGCAATCGTGGTCGATTACTTGTTAGTTGTCCAGATCAACCAGGAATTGTAGCAGCTGTATCCAATTTTTTGTATGAAAAGGGAGCAAACATTGTTGAATCAAGTCAATATTCAACAAACCCAGAAGGCGGTACGTTTTTTATTCGCTTTGAATTTGAATGTGAGAATTTAAGAGAAAAAGAAAACATGCTTGAACAAGAATTTATGTCAATCGCAGAGAGATTTTCAATGGATTGGACATTTACATATGCCTACAAAGTAAAGAAAACAGCGATTTTTGTATCAAAAGAACTTCATTGCTTACTTGAGTTATTATGGGAGTGGCAAAGTGGAGATTTTACCACGGATATTGCGTTAGTCATTAGTAATCATGAAGATGCAAGAGATATTGTTGAGTCGATGGGCATTCCATTTCATTATATCCCAGCATCAAAAGAAGTTCGTAAGGAAGTAGAAGCACAGCAACTGCAACTATTAAAAGAGTATAACATTGATTTAATTGTGCTAGCGCGTTACATGCAAATTTTAACACCTGACTTTGTCAATGCACATCCAAATCGTATTATCAATATTCATCATTCATTCTTACCAGCATTTATCGGAGCAAGACCTTACGAGCGAGCGTACAAGCGAGGTGTGAAATTAATTGGAGCAACGTCTCACTATGTAACGGATGATTTAGATGAAGGGCCAATTATCGAGCAAGACATTGAGCGAGTGAATCACAGAGACAGTGCAGATGACTTGAAAAAGATCGGCCGCTTAATCGAACGTACAGTATTAGCTAGAGCTGTAAAATGGCATTTAGAAGATCGAGTGATTGTTCACGATAATCGTACAATTGTATTCAATTAACAGTTGTCTAACTACGTTACAAGTGGGAAGAGGAGACAGAAACAACGTCTGCTCTTTTTGTGGTACAATAGAAAAGGAATTTTGTAAAAGGATGTGTCGGACTTGAAGCAATACCTTGAGCTTTGTGAACATGTGTTAAAAGGTGGAACAAAGAAGGAAGATCGAACGGGAACAGGAACAATTAGCACATTTGGTTATCAAATGCGTTTTGATTTACAAGAAGGTTTTCCACTTGTTACAACGAAGAAGCTTCATTTGAAATCAATTATTCATGAGCTTTTATGGTTTTTAAACGGTGATACAAATGTTAAATACCTTCAAGATAATGGTGTTCGTATTTGGAATGAATGGGCAGATGAACATGGAGAGTTAGGCCCTGTCTATGGACATCAATGGAGATCGTGGCCAACAGCAGATGGACAAACAATCGACCAAATCTCGAATTTAATTGATCAAATTAAAAACAATCCAGATTCAAGGCGCTTAATTGTGAGTGCGTGGAATGTAGCGGATGTGGATAATATGGCACTCCCTCCTTGTCACTGTTTATTTCAATTTTATGTGGCCAATGGAAAGCTATCGTGTCAGCTCTACCAACGATCAGCGGATATTTTCTTAGGTGTTCCGTTTAATATTGCATCTTATGCGTTGCTTACGATGATGGTAGCACAAGTATGTGACTTAGAACCAGGTGAGTTTGTTCATACGTTTGGAGATGCACATATTTATACGAATCACCTTGATCAAGTGAAGTTGCAGTTAACGCGTGAACCACATCCATTACCAACAATGAAAATTAATAAAGATGTGAAGTCGATTTTTGATTTTAAATATGATGACTTTGAACTAGTTAATTATCAGGCGCACCCGCATATTAAAGGAGTTGTAAGTGTATGATTTCATTGATTGCGGCGATGGACAAGCAGCGTTTGATTGGGAAAGAGAATGATTTACCTTGGCGGCTTCCAGAAGATTTAAAGCATTTTAAGAAAATCACAACTGGACATACGGTCGTCATGGGACGAAAAACGTTTGAATCAATTAGAAAGCCACTTCCAAATCGGACGAATGTGATTGTCACTCATCAAAAAGCGTATCAGCCTGATGGCACAACAGTTGTTCATTCGTTAGATGAATTAGAGAACCTTGATCAAGAATTGAACGATGAATTGTTTGTTATTGGAGGGGCAACTTTATACGAACAAATGATAAACGTTGCATCACGCCTTTATATTACTCATATTGATGAAGTGTTTGAAGGTGATACATACTTTCCAGAGATTGATTTAACAAAATGGAAAGTCGTAACAAAAGAGCAAGGGCCAAAAGATGAAAAAAATCCATATACGTATTACTTCACCATGTATGAGCGAAAAACGAACGAATAAGTTGTATCATGAGTACAAGCAGATAGTTCTTTCCGGACTGGATGGAGCTATCTTTTTACGTATGGATGTAAAATAGGAGTGTAATAAGTATGTTTCGCAAGATGTATTTCTTTCTTTATTTTTTTGCTTACTTGATTTATAGTTTACCAACCTTAAAGAAAGTAAAGCAATTACCACCGACAATGTCTGTCGATGAGCGCGATCGTGTGCAACATGATCTTCCAAAGAGATGGGCGAGAAATTTAGTTGGTATTACAGGATCAACGATTACGGTAACAGGAAACGAACATATTCCAAGTGGTCCTGTGTTGTTCGTAAGTAATCATCAAGGAAACTTTGATGTCCCAGTATTGTTAGGATTTGTTGAAAAACCGTTTGGGTTCTTTTCAAAAGTTGAAGTAAAAAAGATTCCATTTATTCCAAGGTGGATGGAAGTGATGAACTGTGTGTTTGTAGATCGATCAAATCGTCGTCAAGCTTTACAATCTATTAAGGATAGTGTTGCTCTTTTAAAAGAAGGTCACTCAATGGTTATTTTCCCTGAAGGAACAAGAAGTAAGGGAGGACCAGTCGGAGAATTTAAGACAGGTGGGTTACGGATGGCAGTAGATGCGAACGTACCGATCGTTCCAGTGGCAATTGAAGGCACATATAAAATCATGGAGCAAAGTAAATTCGGCTTTAAGTGTGCGGATGTTAGTGTTCGTATTTTACAGCCAATCACTTCTCATCTAGGTGAAGAAAAAGCAGATACAAAAGCGCTTGCCGCTCATATCCAACGTGTGATCTCAGACGAATTACAAGCATAACGCTAAAAGCGTGTGAAGAGTAAGTGATTTTCTCTTTACACGCTTTTTTTAGTTAACCGTGTTGTCCTTATTTGCCATATGGCGCTTTAAATTTAACATCATCTCGTTGTACTGCTGTGGATCTGTAAATTGTTCTGCGTGCCAGTTTTGTTCCATCCATTGAATTAATTCTTCCATCGTATTGAATACTTCTCCGCTTGTGTCTGCTTTACGTAACATAAAGCGTCCATTATCTTCATCGACTGTGATTTCACACGGAAAAGCTCCGTCTAAACTTTGCAATGAAAATTCCATATTCTCACCTTCTTTTTCGTGCTTTTTTATAGTATGTAACCAATCATTTCTGTCTATCCTTCTTCACAAAGTCGTATCTCAAAAAGGATCTATTCAAGTTTTCTTGAGAAATAACCTTTTTACAGTTAAATGGATAGAGACCAAATGATCAAAAAAATAACAATTATATTGGTTGAAAATAATGATTTTTCTAAAAATTATGTGATATAATGTACAAATTAATAAAGGAAGTACAGGAAGGAAGTTGGTTATGAAACAACAAGTAGAAAACAGAACGAAACACGTACAGTTAGAAGACATCATGATTGCCAATCAAATGATTAAAGATGTTGTTGTACATACACCACTACAGCGAAACGAAATTTTATCTGAGCGCTACGAATGTAACGTGTATGTAAAGCGTGAAGATTTACAAGTTGTCCGCTCATTTAAACTACGCGGAGCTTATAATCGAATTAAAAAACTAACAGAATCACAATTAGAAAATGGAATTGCATGTGCGAGCGCAGGGAATCACGCACAAGGTGTTGCTTATGCGTGTCGCCATTTAAATATTGATGGGAAGATTTTTATGCCTAGTACGACGCCGAGGCAAAAGGTCAATCAAGTTCAGTTTCTTGGTAAGGATAATGTTCAGATTGTGTTAACAGGTGATACGTTTGATGATTCATATGAACAAGCAATTAAGTGTAGTGAAGAAGAACAGCGTACGTTTATTCATCCGTTTGATGATGTGGATGTAATTGCTGGGCAAGGAACGGTAGCAGTTGAAATTTTTAATGATTGTGAAGACGACATTGACTACGTGTTTGCGAGCATCGGAGGAGGAGGTTTAGTAGCAGGTGTTGGTACGTATGTAAAAAGTGTATCTCCTCAAACAAAGTTAATTGGCGTAGAGCCATTAGGTGCTCCGGGGATGCAAACATCCATTGAAAAAGGAGAAGTCGTCTGTTTAGATAAAATTGATTCGTTCGTTGACGGAGCTGCAGTAAAACGAGTTGGAACTATTTCTTATGATGTGAGTCGAGAATTGTTAGATGATATTGTTGTTGTACCAGAAGGAAAAGTGTGTACGACCATTTTATCTCTTTACAATGAAAACGCCATTGTTGCAGAGCCAGCAGGTGCACTTTCAATTGCTGCTCTAGATTCTTATAAAGAACAAATCAAAGGGAAAACGGTTGTGTGCATTATTAGCGGTGGAAATAATGATATTGGACGTATGCAAGAGATTAAAGAGAAGTCGATGATTTATGAAGGGCTTCAACATTATTTTATCGTTAATTTTCCACAACGCGCTGGTGCGCTTCGTGAGTTTTTAGACGAAGTACTAGGACCGACAGACGATATTTCGCGTTTTGAATATACAAAGAAAAATAACAAGGAAAACGGCCCAGCTTTAGTAGGGATTGAATTAAAACATAAAGAAGATTACGGTCCGCTTGTTCAACGTATGGACAAAAAAGGATTTTCTTACACGGAAGTAAACAAAGAAAGTAATCTCTTCCATTTATTAATTTAATGCGTTTATTCGCTAGTGGTCACCACTTGATTGCCATTACTTTTTTTGTTGCATTTTTTGAATTTTTTATGCAAATGTAACATCTTTAGACACTATTCGCGCTTGTAAAGGAGTATAATAGAAAAAACGGGTAAAAAGAGGATTGATAGCTTGCTATTGAAAAGCCTGGAGTTCAAACATGGTAATGGGGAAAAAGTGAAAATTATTCAAATTCCTGTATTGGAGGAGGATAGCACATTTCGGTTTATGATATCACTTCGCTTTGAAGTGTTTCTCAATAAGATTTATCATGAACCAGAGCCAAAACATGTATACTCGTTTAAAGATTACTTAAAGCGCGTACTAAAATGGAAAGATTATGAAGAAATCTTCCATGAAGATGTATTAAAACATAACGCATAACAAAAAGAAGCTAACGACACGTTGGCTTCTTTTTTTCATCTTGTACATATGACTTACTTTTAATGAATAGGATAGAGGTGCTATAATAAAAACAAGGAGCTAATTAGGGGTGAATTTATGAGGAAAATTAAAATTGTAACCGATTCTACATTGGACCTTACACAAGAAGAAATTGATCAATATGACATTGAAGTGGTACCATTATCTATTTTTATTGATAATGAAACGTATTTAGACCGTGTGGACATTACGCCACTACAATTTATTGAAAAGATGAAGCAATCAAAAGAGCTTCCAAAGAGCTCACAACCAGCAGCTGGTCAGTTTGTTGAGGTGTACGAGCGTCTCGTTCAAGAGGGGTACGATGTCATTTCGATTCATATGACAGGTGGCATGAGCGGAACGATACGTTCTGCTGAAAGTGCAGCTGAAATGGTTGAAGGCCATATTACGGTTATTGACTCTATGTACATATCAAAAGCACTTTCGTTTCAAGTGGTTGAAGCGGCTAAAATGGCCAAAGAAGGAAAAAGTGTTGAAGAAATTGTAAACCGCGTTGAAGAAATTCGCAAAGGAACGACATTATTTGTTGTCGTTGATACACTTGAGAACTTAATTAAAGGTGGACGTATCGGTCGAGGAAAAGGTTTAATTGGTTCAATCTTAAATATTAAGCCAATTGCATCATTAGCAGACGGAGTATATACACCTGTTGCAAAAGTTCGAAGTCATTCGCAAGTGGTGAAGTTTTTGACCAATCAGTTTGCAGAAGATGTAAAAGGAAAAACGGTCAAAGGTATTGGACTTGTTCATGCAGACGGGCTAGAATTAGCAACAAAGGTAAAAGAATCAATTGCCAAAGTAAGTGAATTCACAAATTATAATATTGAAGATACAACACCTATTATTGCTACACATACAGGTGTGGGGGCGATTGGGTTTATGTATTTTGCTGAATAATGGTTCTAATAAAGGCTGTGTGAGAAGTGAAAAATCTATTTCTTCTCGCACAGTCCTTTATTTGTGGGAAAATTTTCTAAAAAATCGAAAAAATTAAGTGATTCCTATGATATAATAATGAAAACGATTTAACATCATTCTGCGAGCCGAGGTTTATTATGATGAGAAAGTATATTCGGAATTTAAGTATTTTCAACAAAACAGTGTTATTCTCTACCTTTATTGTAATTCTTGTTGGAATTGGAACCGCTTATATTAGCTATAAAGTACAAGAGAGTATGACAGAGGAAATGCTCTCGCATCATGCATTAAGTATCGCCGACATATGGAAGCAAACGATATCGGCTGAACAAGTAGTCGCTGCTGAAGAGGGAAAAACCAATAAAGGCCGTGAAAAGCTTACGCAATCCCTTGCTAAGATTTATGACACTCAGCCGCACTATTTACAGTCGCATATTTTTTCAGTAAAAGAAGGAAAAGGACAAACAGTCACGATCATCGCAAGTGCGAATGAAGAGGTAATAGCGCAACTACACCCTTCAATGAACTATGAAATGAGCAATGAGTTTTATCGTGGGTTTCAAAAAGTAAAAACCACGAAAGAAGATACATACACAAAAGTTTATACAGACGAATTTGGTACATGGATTACCGCTTTTACTCCTATAGTAAATCAAGCCGATGAAGTTGTCGCGATATTAGGGGTGGATGTTGATGCTAGTGTCATTCATACATATCAGCGAAAATTAGTCGCGTCTTTAGTAATCGGTTTATTATTTTTATTTAGTATTATTATTTTCTTTCAAGACTGGGGCTTACGTAAATTAATGTTTCCGTTACGTGAACTATTGTTTGGTATTCGACAAGTGAGCAGTGGGAACCTACGCGTAAAAGTGAAGCATGAAGATGAATCAGAAATTGGGGAAATTAATAAACAATTCAATGAAATGACCACACAACTTCAAGAGCTTTTTAAACAAGTCGCTGCTACAACTGAAGAACTCGGTGAAAAAGCAATGAGAACCCCATCAAGTAATGGAATTGAGAAAGCAATTAACGATATGGGGCTTATTATGGAGAAAACGAAACTTCAAAAAGAACTACAACGAGCAGAAAAAATGAATGCAATTGGACAGTTAGCCGCATCGGTTGCTCATGAGATTCGCAACCCGATGACAGTGGTCAAAGGGTTTTTACAACTCTTCTATGGGAAAGATCATTTAACTCCTTCAGAGAAGGGATATATTCAATTAATGATTGATGAAATGCATCGAGCAGAGCTTATCATTAACGATTACTTGTCATTAGCTCGTCCTGATATGGCACAGCCAGAAGTTCTTAATTGTAAAGAGTGTGTGACGAGTTTAGTAGACTTGTTGTCGTCATATGCGCTTTTAAATAATAACATTATGATTGACTTACAAGTGAAACGGACGGTTTACATAAAAGGCAATAAAAATGAGTTTAATCAAGTGTTATTAAATATCATGAAAAATGGTATTGAGTCAATGAAAGACGGTGGTGTATTAAAAGTGTGGATGGAAATACGAGAAGAGACAGTGGACATTCACATTTCAGATACAGGTGTAGGAATGTCTAAAAACGAAGTCAGTCGACTTGGTTCGCCTTTCTATTCATTAAAAGAAAAAGGAACAGGAATTGGATTAATGGTTTCTTATCAGATCATTGAAAGTATGAAAGGTGCTGTTTCAGTTGTAAGTGAAAAAGGAGTAGGGACAACTTTTACCATCAGTCTTCCTATTTACAATCCGATTGCTCCATAAAGTGTACGGACAACATTGTGAACGATTTATGAAAACGTTGTTTATTCTTTTCACATATGACATAGTTTGCTAAAATAATAGTAGAATTCGAAGATGTTCGAACATATAGAGTAGGGAAATAAGTGAGTCAATAGATTGAAAACCCTTTCTTTTAAAAGAGGAGAAACGGTTCTAGTAAATTAGCCAATACAAGGAGTAACAACATGATTCGAAAACATAGTAAACAACTTTTAGTAGCAATGATGAGCTTCGTACTTGTAGCATTAACCGCATGTAGTTCTGACATCCCAGATCGATTAGATTGGAAGTTGGATGATTTTTCTTTCGTGAATCAAGAGGGAGAAACGGTTAGTAAAGAGAGTTTAAAAGGTGAAGTTTGGGTAGCGGATTTCATTTTTACAAATTGTGAAACCGTCTGTCCACCTATGACAGCCAACATGACAAAGCTTCAGAAAATGGCAAAAGATGAAGGGTTAGATGTTCGTTTTGTGTCATTTAGTGTAGATCCTGAAGAAGATTCACCAGAGAAATTGAAGGAATTTGCTTCTCAATTTGATGCTGATTTAACAAAATGGGATTTCTTAACGGGTTATACACAAGATGAAATTCAAGATTTTGCACTCGACAATTTTAAGACGATTGTGCAAAAGCCGAAAAACGAAGATCAAGTGATTCATCAAACGTCTTTCTACTTAGTTGATCAAGAAGGTCAGGTTGTAAAAGATTATAGTGGTGTATCTGATACTCCATATGAAGAAATCATTGATCATATTAAAACTCTACAAAAATAAAGACTCGTTTCAAATGGAGTAAAAGTCACTCTGTTTGAGACGAGTCTTTTTAGTGATGTTTTGCTTTCTCAATCAGTTCGAACAAATACGTGTTCAACTTGACAAGGTGTGATAAGATAAGTAATACAATACAACAAGAAGACTAAACAAACGAGTAGGTGTTTGCATGGGTAAATATAAAAAGTGGTTCGTCATGCTTATCTGTGTAGCTTTACTTTCTGCATGTACCGCTCCTGCCTTTTTAATGAAAGAACCAGCATCTATGAATGAAAAGAAGGTAGAGCTAACGAGTAAGCAACGATTACCAAAAGGGTTCTTCCCAATTGATTTAAATATAGTAGCCATTGGTGACTCTTTAACTGAGGGAGTTGGAGATGGTACGAAAAAGGGTGGATATGTTCCGCATGTAGCCGAATTTATGTCTGAACAACGAGCTGTTGATCATGTGAGTGTCAACAATTTGGGGAAAAGAGGAAATCGCACAGATCAGCTATTGGCTCGTTTAAATGAAAGTGAAGTTGCTGCGAAAGTAGAAAGAGCAGATATCATATTTGTTACCATTGGTGGTAATGATATGATGAAGGTTGTACGAGATTTCTTTTATAATATTTCGTTAGAAACGTTTAAACAAGAAAAAAGTAAATATGAAAATCGCTTGCACCAAGTGTTTCAAAGAATGAGGCAATTGAACGGAGACGCACAAATTTATTTAGTCGGATTTTATAATCCATTTTTCCATTCGTTAAGTACAGTGGACGAAATTAATACGGTAGTGAAAGAGTGGAATGAAACAAGTGAGAATGTTGCTTCTCAATATGAGAATGTAACGTATGTAAAAGTTGACGATATCTTTGCATTAACAGAAGAGAACCTATTAGCAAAAGATGAGTTTCATCCAAATCAAAAAGGGTATAAACTTATGGCAGAGCGCATTAATTATTATATAAAAAGACAAGATCCTCTTATGACAGATGACGGTAGTCTAATTGAAGAGGATGACTCTTTGTTAGAAATAGATGAATCACTTGAAGAAGGAGAACAAGGAAACGAAAATTAAGGAGTTTTTGTAATGAAGAAGTGGAAAGTATTATTTATTGGCTTACTAAGTATTAATTTTTTAATTGCGGTGCTATTAATTGGCCTTATCTTTCAACCAGTTAATGACGTGGATTTTTCTAAACGATCAGAAGTAGTCGGTGACGCAGAATTATCTGTATTGGCGAAAAAAGAAGATTTAAATACGCTAATTGATAAATATTTAAAAAAAGAGTTTAACAATCAACCGTTGAATTACGATGTGAATTTAACAGATGTTGTAGAAGTGTATGGAACGATTCAAGCATTTGGTAATGATCTTGACATTCAAATGGCGTTTGAACCTGTTGTGCAAGAAAATGGTGATATTTTATTAGAACAACAAAGCTTATCAGTTGGTAAGTTACAACTTCCAGTGCGTACGGTGCTACGTTATGTCAATAATAACTTTAAATTACCTGAGTATGTTCAAATTGATCCGAAAAATGAATCTGTATATGTGGCTCTACAGCAATTAGAGTTGAAAAGTGACTTCCGTGTAAAAGTAGAAAAGTTTGACTTAGAAAATGATGATATTCGTGTCAAACTCATTTCAACTGAATAAATGAGAAAAGAACTCGTGATGTATAAAGTCACGAGTTCTTTTTTTGTGGTCAATCTTGTGAAATTAATGCTTCTAGTGCTGGATTGCCGTTTAGTAAGCCAACTGCATAAATGGTATAGGCTCGGTTAGGCCGTAGACGTACAGGTGGAACATCTAACACCACTTTATCTGTACCAGCAGCACGAACTTCGACGTCTAAAGGCATAGGCGTAAGCCCCAAATAATCGGTCACTTCTTTAAATGAAATGTTCGAGAATACCACATCGCCATTTTTAGCGGCAATATCAACTGCTGGAGCATTTGGTGATAAGTGAATAAATCTTACTTTTGTTTCGCCTGCTGGAGTGGAACTGTTATCTGCAATTAAAATAATATCTAACTCGCTTGGTCGTCCGACAACTGCAGATGTATACTTTTGATTTTTTTCTAGTTGAACTTGTTCAGATTTTAATGGTTTGTCAGTTTTACCTGCTGGGAAAATATCGATGCGGTATTGGCCTGTTTCTTTTAAGGGAATATAATCAGTTTCTTGTCTGAATGTTAAATTTCGAATCGTTCGTCGTCCATTTAGATACACATCGACAGAAGGAGCACCTGGAGAAGCATGTAAAATACGAATCATCGGTTGTGTTCTTTCAAGATCCAACTCATCGCGTGGTGCAGGAGTGAGTGCTATCTGCATGTATTGTAGGTGTTTTTGGTAGTACGTAATAAACAGATTAGGATCACTGTATTTATAATAATTTGATAAAAAATCATATTTCATCGCTTTCTTTAAATATTTATCAAAATGTGAATAATTCATTCTTTCAACTCCTTTACAAAGTTAGACGGTATGAAAACAGTCGTATACGTAACCAAACATATGCTTTTGTAACAAAAATATGCCCTTCTTTTCAAAAGGCAAGCTCTAACAACCTACCAAGATGATTTTTTATTCATATACTAAATGAATCTTTTTAAGTAAGGAGATGGAGTGAAGGTATGAAGGAGTTTTATGTGACAATGATTCGTCTGATTGTCGTTAGTTTTTTAATGCTACTGGTTTTTGTTTACTTCACGACTTACACCACCTCACATGTCGATCCCATCACAAAACAGTGGCAAGAAATCGTTGAGACTGCAGGGGGCGGAACGAGTGAACCATAATCGAACATTTACGTTCTTTCGATACGGTCTAGTGTTATATGCGGTATTTTTTACCGTCTTATTTGTTGCGTTAGTTCCTATGGTATTTGGTTATCAAGTGAGTATTTATGAATCGAAACATCATGTAAACGGCATTGAATCCGGGTCGCTTATTATGGCAAAACGTACCAACGTTGAATTAGAGGATCGTGATTTAATTCTTATTGAAAATCAAACGTACTCACAACAGACACTATATAAAGTAGATGACTTTAATAAAGTGGAAGGTGGACCTAGTCTTCATCAAAATCAATATGATAAATACATGTATCATATTCCCTACGTTGGTTCGGTTGTTGAAGTATTGAAAATACACATGACCTCGTTTTTAATGGGAGCGATTTTGCTATTGCTATTAACATATGTAAAGTGGAAAGCTTAGCACATGATTTGGATAGGTTGTACGTTTAAGGAAAAAGAGAAAATTATAAAAGATGGGCATATGCACATACGGTACAAACTAAACCAACATACTGTATAAATGTACTAAACGAATATCACGAATGAGGAGAGGTTAGAATGTATAATTACGGATTCGATCAATCATGTGGTCACCAAATGATGCCAGTTGGAGGGTATGACGCTTGTTGTCCAGTAATGCCAGTTGGAGGATATGCTGCACCTTCTTGTGGAATTGGTCATTCATTTACTTTAATCGTTGTATTGTTTATTTTATTAATCATTATCGGCTGTAGCTACACATACGATTGCTAATAAATGCAACAGCTACCCCCACCTGTAGTGGGGGTTTCTTATTGTCAAAGTGATACATAACCTTCATGATTAAACATAGAAAGAGAGGTTCGGGTAAATAGGGTTAGAAAGAATTATTGTTAAAAATCAGAAAAAATAATGCAAAACAACCAATTTCCATATTATACTATAATTACCATACTTATAATTGAAGGTGAATATATGGGAAAAGGAACGTTGTTCGAACAATTATTTCATATGTCTTTAACACCAACACTTGTTATGAGATGTGATGGTGAAATTTTATTTGTAAATGATTCACTTGCCCATTTGCTTCGGTTATCAAAAGAAGAAGTTAAGCAATTAAATGTGTTTGTTCATACAGACGTTTTTCACGTTCAGCAAAGAGATGTTGAATCGCTCCAAAATGGAGAAGAGACGTTTCTACTTCTGAAAAAGAAAAAATCCCGATTTTATCCAGCTCATATACATATTCAGCTACTTCAGAATGAGAGTGACTATAAAGAACCTCTCCTCGTTGTACAATGGCAAGAATACTCATCAAATATTGAAAAGCAAGAAGAAGTAATCCGAAAGATGAAGCAATATAAGCAGTTTGTTAAACAAAGCCAAGATGCTTTTATCGTAACCCAACATGGATTGATTCAATATATGAATCCAGCAGCTATTCAGTTGCTTGGTGGTAGTCAAAAAGATGAGTATATGGGCCGCTCATTTTTACAATTTATTCACCCGGATCATTTTGATATTGTTCATGAGAGAATGCAAAAGATTATGAGTGGTATCTCGGTTAGGCCGAGAGCAGAAGTTCAGTTACTAACAAAGCGAGGCGTTGTGACGATTGAGTCTTCTGCCACAAAGATTAAGTTTAAAGGTCAAGATGCCATACAGTATATTATTCGTGATGTCACAGATCGTAAAAAATATGATGAGATGGCGAGTAAATCAGAGAAATTAACGATGGTTAGTAAATTAGCAGCAGGGGTTGCACACGAAATTCGAAACCCGATGACGGCGATTAAAGGATTTATTCAGTTACTAAAAGCATCTAAGCAATATAACGAAGAATATCACGACATTATGCTTGAAGAATTAAATCGCGTTGAATCCATTATTCAAGAGTTTTTAACGTTAGCAAAACCGAAGAAAGAAACGCTGTTTGAGGTGAAAAGTTTACAGCAAATTTTACGCCACGTTACGTTGTTATTAGCGACCCATGCGAGTTATAAGGATTGTCAAATTGTTAGTTTATTAGAGCCTGATGACTTGTCAATTTTGTGTGAAGAAAATGCATTAAAACAAGTGTTTATTAATATCATCCAAAACGGTCTCGAGTCGATGACAAAAGGAACGATTACAGTGAAGCTTGAAAAACGGCAAGAATCTGGTGTTGTGGTTATAGAAGATGAAGGTTGTGGTATTGATGAAGCAACGCTTGCTCGCATTGGAGAACCATTCTTTTCCACTAAGCAGTCGGGTACAGGTTTAGGATTAATGATTAGCTACAAAATAATTGAACAGCATAATGGTCATATTTCATTTTCGAGTAAGGTAGGAGTTGGTACAAAAGTTGAAATTGCCATCCCTTACATTCAAAAGCCAGTAAATGTGTAGAAAGAGATACGCATTTACTGGCTTTTTTACATCATCTTCAACAATAAATAGTTTAAACATCGTGTGTTTCTTCCTGTGGTCATCTTCTATTAGTTTATCAGAAAAACAAGTGCTTTGGGAATTTAAGGAAGATGGGGAAGGGGGTAAAAACGAATAAATATACGGATTGTTGCGAATGTGTACATGAAGAGTGAAAGAGCGTTAAATCGTGATAAAGTCTATAATTAAGACAGTCATCACGCTCTAATACCTGATACCATTTTTCTACAAGTAATAAAAGTATAAAAATAGCTTGACAGAAGTATAGGTGATGACTTTTAATTATACATATAAGAAAAAATTATGATGCCAAAATAATATTGTGCCTAATTTCTAGATAGATAGAGAGCGGGGGAACCATTTTGTACATGAATGTGTACTAGGGGTGAATCCTATTTTTGGGACGGGTAACTCACATATCCGAATCCGACAGCTAACCTCGTAGGCAATGTGTGGGGAGGACGATCAAGCTTATTTAAGCCACGAGAGACTCTTGTGGTTTTTTTGTAGCCTTTTTTTCTAATTTTGTCGTTTCTTCCCGGTATAATGTTCCGAATTTTCGGGCTTATACCTACGTTGTAAAAATTCTAAACCTTCTAATATTATAGTCACGCTTATCTTTTAAATCGCAAGCATCATGGTTTAAATCGTAAAGGAGGAAGCATCTATGAAGTTATCGACAAAAATTATTATTGCACTTGTGATTGGTGCAGTGGTGGGGCTTATCTTGAACATTTTCTCACCAGACACGTTTACGGTGTTTGACAAGTTTGTGTTTACACCACTAGGACAGATCTTTTTAAGCTTAATTAAAATGTTAGTTGTTCCAATTGTGTTCTTCTCAATTACGCTAGGAGTGGCAGGTCTAGGTGATCCAAAGAAGCTTGGACGTATTGGAGCTAAGACAATTGGATTTTTCTTAGCAACAACAACCGTTGCTATTATTATCGGACTTATTTTATCATTTGCTATTAAGCCAGGTATGGTAGGTACATTTGATACAAGTAATGCAAGCTTTGAGGCACAAGAGGCACCGCCTGTGAGTGAAACGTTATTAAACATTATTCCTGCAAATCCAATTCAAGCTTTTGCAGAAGGAAACATGCTTCAAATCATTGTGTTCTCAATCTTTGTTGGATTAGGAATTACGATGTTAGGTAAGAAAACAAAAGGATTATATGATTTAATTGATCAAGGAAACGAATTGATGATGTACCTAGTAAACTTGATTATGAAGTTTGCTCCATATGGTACATTTGGTCTGATTGCAACAGCAGTAGGTAGTCAAGGTCTAGATGCGATGAAGGCAATGGGACTTTACATGTTTGTTGTTGTATTGGCATTATTTATCCATGTAATTGTTACTTATGGTGGATCGATTCTCTTCTTAGCTAAACGCAATCCAATTGAGTTCTTCAAAGAGTTTAGTCCAGCGATGACAGTAGCGTTTAGTACGTCAAGTAGTAGTGCAACATTGCCTGTTTCAATGAATGTCGCGCAAAAGCGCTTGCGTGTACCAGAACAAATTAGTAGTTTCGTACAACCTTTAGGTGCAACTATTAACATGGACGGTACAGCAATCATGCAAGGTGTAGCAACGGTATTTATCGCACAAGTTTATGGCGTAGACTTAACACTTACAATGATTATTACAGTTGTTTTAACCGCTGTATTAGCAAGTATCGGAACAGCAGGTGTTCCAGGCGTAGGGTTAATTATGTTAGCGATGGTTTTATCATCTGTAAACTTACCAGTGGAAGGGATTGCTCTAATTATCGGTATTGATCGTTTATTAGACATGACACGTACAGCGGTTAACATTACGGGAGATGCTGCATGTGCAGTTATTGTAGCAGAATCAGAAGCGAAAAAAGAACAAAATTCAGCGAACGTAGCTGTTTAAAAAATAATTAGAGAGCTTCATGCTTTTTCCATGCAAGACGTAGAAGAAGTGTGAGGTTCTTTTTTTATTCAACACTCTTTTTCAAATGAGTGTTGTAGTGGCAGTGGCTTTAGGGAAGGGAGATTGTTCCGTAGTAGGTGCTACCGTGCAATAAAGTTTAGAAAAACAGCTTTCTGATCAGAGAAGGTTGTGTTCCTTTCGCATGTATTTCCATTCTTTCTCATATAATTTACTACTTTCTAAAATTTATTATGCGGGGGAATGGGAATGAAACGATCTCGATTAATCAAGCCACTTTTAGATCAAGAATACTCAATGATTTCCCATGGCGAAGGTGTGTACTTATACGATAAAGACGGCAATAAATACTTAGATGCTTCATCAGGAGCTGTTACGGCGAGTATTGGTCATGGGGTTCAAGGTGTGATTGAAGCAATGACAGAGCAAGCGCAAAAGGTAGCTTTTGTGTATCGTTCTCAGTTTACAAGTGAACCAGCAGAAGAATTAGCTGAGAAGCTTTGTGAACTAAGTAATGATCATTTTCAGTGGGCTTTTTTTGTTAATAGTGGAACAGAAGCGACAGAAACAGCAATGAAAATTGCTCTGCAACATTGGCAAGAGCAAGGGCAACCGTTAAAAACAAAAGTGCTATCAAGGTGGATGAGCTACCATGGAATTACACTTGGAGCACTATCGATGTCTGGGCATCCTGGAAGGAGATCAAGATTTGTTCCGCTTTTAGAAGAGTTCCCATCTGTATCTGCTCCCTACTGTTATCGATGTCCGCTACAAAAAAGTTATCCTTCTTGTCAACTTGCTTGCGCGAAGGAATTAGAGAGAGTTATTAAACGAACGGGTACCGATCACATTGCTGCATTTATGACAGAACCAATTATTGGAGCGGCAGGTGGTGCTGTTACCCCTCCTGACGGTTATTATGAAGAAATACGAGAAATATGTGATAAATACAATATTTTATGGATTGCAGATGAAGTGATGACAGGAGTTGGGCGAACTGGAGAAATGTTCGCATATGAGCATTGGAGTGTAAAGCCAGACATTATTACACTTGGAAAAGGGTTAAGTGCAGGGTATACACCGATTGCTGTGACAATGGCAACACCGAAAGTCGTTGAACCGATCTTAAGAGGATCTAAGCTTATTATGAGCGGGCATACATTAAGTGCTAACCCATTATCAGCGGCAACTGCGTTATCTGTCATTCAGTATGTAGAAGAACATACATTAGTGAAAGAAGCGCGAGAAAAGGGCGCATATTTAATGAAAGCGTTAAAGGTGATTCAAGATGATTGTAAACTGATTGGCGATGTAAGAGGAAAAGGATTGCTAATTGGCATTGAAATAGTAAAAGACAAAGTAAGCAAAGAATCTTTTTCACCCCTTATGAATGTCACAAGTCAGATTGTTAAAAAAGCGCAATCAAAAGGGTTACTGCTTTATCCATCACAAGCAGGCATTGATGGAATAGATGGAGATGCTGTAATCATTGCGCCTCCTTTTACAATAACCCAACTTGAAATGGAAGAGCTGCTTACTTTATTTACACAAACGATAAAAGAAATAGAACTTGATTTATATAGTAGTGAGGGTGATTAAATGAACAATCAGTTTGGAAAAATTGTATCATCTTTAGAAGCTGCGAAACTAGTAAAAGATAACATGACGATAATGGTTGGAGGATTTGGGGGAGTAGGAACAGCTCCTACTATGATTGATGAATTATTGAAAAAGGAAGTACATGACTTAACATTAATTTGTAATGATACAGGGTTTCCGCATATTGGGGTAGGAAAGCTTGTGAGTGATCGGCGTATCAAAAAAGTCATTGCTTCTCATATTGGCTCAAACCCAATTGCAGGTTCTTTAATGACAGAAGGTTTATTAGAAGTGGAGTTTTCTCCCCAAGGAACACTAGCTGAGCGAATTCGTGCTGGAGGTGTTGGGCTTGGGGGAGTTCTTATTGACGTTGGAATCGATGTGGAAGTAGTGAACAGAGAGAAAGAAATAATCGAGGTGGCCGGTATTCCTTATTTAGTAGAAGAAGCATTAACAGCGGACGTATCGATTGTGTATGCACAAAAGAGCGATCCTTTTGGAAATTTACTTTACGACAAGAGTGCACGTAATACAAACCCACTCGTTGCCATGGCTGGAGCGATTACGATTGCAGAAGTAGAAGAAATTGTTCCTTTAGGAGAAATTGACCCGGAACAGGTGATGACCTCAGGTGTATTTGTGGATTACATTGTGCCATCAAAAGGAGTGAATTGGAAATGGGTTTGGGAATAGATATTCGCCATCGAATTGCTAAGCGAGCGGCTCAAGAAATTGAGAATGGAATGGTTGTGAATTTAGGTATTGGCATTCCATCACTCATTCCTAACTATTTATCGTCTTCTATTCATGTGATGTTTCATGCAGAAAATGGCATTGTCGGTATGGGGCCTTCGCCACTAAGCGGAGATGAAGATGAAAACATTTGTAATGCAGCTGGATATCCCGTTACAACGGTTACGGGCTCTTCTTACTGTGATAGTGCAACGGCGTTTGCGATGATTCGCAGAGGCAAAGTGGATATGACAGTGCTAGGTGCTCTTGAAGTGAGTGAAAAAGGAGATTTAGCGAACTGGATTGTACCAGGAAAGCGCGTACCAGGAATGGGAGGCGCGATGGAATTAGCGCAAAAAGTAAAAAAAGTGGTTGTGTTGATGAATCACACGAGTAAAACAGGCGAACCAAAGCTTGTGAAAACGTGTTCGTTGCCTTTAACGTCTAGGCAATGTGTTGATGTCATTATTACAGATCGAGCTGTCTTTGAGGTGCAAACAAATGGTTTGTTGTTAAAAGAAATCATGTCTCCTTACACAATCGATGATATTTTACACTCAACAGAAGCTACGGTTATTGTTGATGATCAGATTAAGATTATTTCGTAGGTGATCAGCTCTTAACGATAAGAAAGGAGTGGTTGAATGGACGATATTCGAGGTGTTATTCGTACATGGATTCAAGACAATCGACAAGAGGGTATTAAGTTATTAAAACGGTTCGTCCAAGAAGCGAGTACACAAGGGAATGAAAAGCATGCACAGGCTATTGTTGTCGAGAAATTAAGACAAATTGGGTTAAATATTGATATTTGGGAACCGTCTATGCGGGAGTTAAAGAAGTATGATGCATTCGTTACGACAAGAGATTCATACGCTGATAGTCCTAATGTGGTGGGCGTATTAAAAGGTACAGGAGGTGGGCGATCTCTCATCTTAAATGGTCATATCGATGTTGTTCCAGAAGGGGATGTGACACAGTGGGATGATTCACCATATAGTGCCGTTGTGAAAAACGGAAAGCTATATGGTCGAGGAGCAACGGATATGAAAGGTGGCAATGTGGCACTTTTATTAGCCATTCAAGCGATTCAAGAATCAAACATTTCCTTAAAAGGGGATGTTATCTTTCAAAGTGTGATTGAAGAAGAAAGTGGAGGAGCGGGAACGCTTGCTTGTATTGCGAGGGGATACAAAGCGGATGGAGCCATTATCCCTGAGCCGACCAATATGAAAATTTTTCCGAAACAACAAGGATCGATGTGGTTTCGTCTGACAATCAATGGTCGGTCTGCCCACGGCGGTACAAGATACGAAGGTGTTAGTGCCATCGAAAAAGCGATGATTGTCATCAATCATTTACTAGCATTAGAGAAAGATAGAAATGCAAAAATAGAAGATCCTTTGTATCAAAACGTTCCGATTCCCATTCCGATTAACATTGGAAATATAAAAGGTGGTACATGGCCATCATCCGTCCCTGACGAAGTGGTAATTGAGGGACGAATGGGGGTGGCGCCTGGTGAACAAATGAAGGAAGCGAAGCGAGAATTAGAAACGTGGGTTGCACAACTTCAAGAACAAGATTCATGGTTTCACACTCATCCTGTACAAGTAAAATGGTTTGGTGCTCATTGGTTGCCGAGTGAATTAGATGTCAACCACGAGTTAGTTCAACTATTGAAAAAGAACTTTTATGAAGTGCGTGATGAAAATCCAATCATTGAAGCCTCTCCTTGGGGAACCGATGGAGGAATGTTAACGAATGTCGGGGATATTCCAACTGTTGTCTTCGGACCAGGCGTAACGGAAATGGCTCATTTTCCAAATGAGTATATTGAACTTGATCCGTTATTTGAAGCAGCTGAGATGATTGCACTTATGATTTTAGATTGGTGTGAGCGAAGTGAAACGTAAGTTCATGAAGGTGGGAGGGAAACTCCCATCTTTGTAGAAGTTGTTATGATTCGAAAGAGAAAAGGGGGAGTTTGATGAATCCAACCATTTATAAAGAGATTTGTTTAGAGGAACGCACCTTTTTTTTACAAGGCGTATTTGATGATTTTAATCAGCGACTTCGAATTGAAGATTACCGAGGAAATGTTGAGCACATTCAAGAAAAGATTGAAGCATTCGTGAATCAAACAAAGTATGCAAAAGTGATTGTCAAAGCGAGAAATGAGCATGTAGATGAGTGGATGAAGCAAGGATTTCAGCTAGAAGCAACCATTCCCCATTATTTTAATGGCAGTACGGCTTACTGTATGGCTAAGTATTATGAAGCAACAAGACGTAAAAGTGATCAATGGATGAAAGAAGACGAGTATGCCAATTCTGTAAAAAAATTACCCCAACAACAAGAATTAGTCTCACTTCCCTCTCATTATATTTTGCGAAAAGCGATAGTAGAAGATGCACCATTATTGACTGCATTGTATCGAGCTGTGTTTGAAATTTATCCTACTCCATTACACGATGTTTCCTATGTTAAAAATCTCCTTGAAACAGATGGCTTGTTTTATGTGATTGAACATGAAGGAGAAATCGTAAGTGCAGCATCTGCGGAAATTAATCATACTTATCACAATGCAGAGCTTACTGATTGTGCGACTCTTCCTGCTCATCGCCAAGGTGGGGTCATGAAACATTTATTAACGAAACTAGAAGAAGCTTTAGTGGAGAAAAATGTCTTTTGTGCCTATACCATTGCACGATCGCTTTCATTTGGTATGAATGCTGCTTTTCATCAGTTAGGGTATTCATATTGCGGTCGATTTACGAATAACTGCTACATTTTTGATAACTTAGAAGATATGAATGTATGGGTGAAAGATTTGTCGCAAGTTGTGAAAAAATAAGTGATTTTATGCGTGCAGCTTTTTACCTTCCTGAAAAAGAATAACCTTTTCTGTGCTTATCACATATACAAATACTAAAGAGGTAGGCACAAAGTGAAAGTGATGACTTAGGAGGGTGATTTGCTTGCTACATGATTTATATAAACCGAAACGTCATTGGAAAGAGATTGAACTTTGGAAAGATATAACAGAAGACCAGTGGAATGATTGGATTTGGCAACTGACAAACACAATTCGTACATTAGATGATTTAAAAAAAGTAATTCATCTGACACCAGAAGAAGAAGAAGGCGTCAAAATTTCTACGAAAACAATTCCTCTTAATATTACACCTTATTACGCATGGTTAATGAATGAAGATGACCCACGTTGTCCTGTTCGCATGCAGTCTGTTCCAATTGCGCAGGAACTCCATAAAACAAAGTACGATTTAGAAGATCCACTTCATGAAGATGAAGATTCGCCCGTTCCAGGACTTACACATCGTTACCCAGATCGAGTGTTATTTTTAGTCACCAATCAATGTTCCATGTATTGTCGTTATTGTACGAGAAGGCGGTTTTCAGGGCAAATTGGTATGGGAGTACCGAAAAAACAACTCGATGCGGCTATTCAATACATTAGTGACACACCTGAAGTTCGTGATGTGTTGATCTCAGGTGGAGATGGACTGTTGATTAATGACAATATCTTAGAATATATTTTAAGAAATTTACGTGCTATTCCTCATGTCGAGATCATCCGTATCGGCACAAGAGCTCCTGTTGTATTCCCACAACGCATTACAGAAAATCTATGTAACATTTTGAAGAAGTATCATCCGGTATGGTTAAATACTCACTTCAATACTTCAATTGAAATTACAGAAGAGTCAAAGCTTGCTTGTGAAATGTTAGTCAATGCGGGTGTTCCAGTCGGTAACCAAGCTGTTATTTTAGCGGGAATCAATGACAGCGTTCCTATCATGAAGAAGTTAATGCATGATTTAGTGAAAATTCGTGTAAGACCTTATTACATTTATCAATGCGATTTATCAGAAGGAATTGGCCACTTTAGAGCACCAGTTTCAAAAGGTCTTGAAATTATAGAAGGGCTACGCGGTCATACATCAGGTTATGCTGTGCCGACATTCGTCGTAGATGCTCCGGGCGGAGGAGGTAAAATTGCGCTTCAGCCCAATTACCTCATTAGCCAAAGTGCAGATAAAGTCGTGTTACGGAATTTTGAGGGAGTCATTACAACGTATCCAGAACCTCAAGGGTACGTTCCAGGAAGAGCGGATGATTACTTTAAAAGTATTTACCCAAATGTAGATGAGAAGAAATCAAATGTTGGCATTTCTTCTTTAATGAGTGACGAAGCATTTAACTTAGTTCCAGAAGGGTTGAAGCGGGTCAATCGACGAAAACAGTATGAAAGTAATCCAACTCATGCGACGCTAAAAGATAAACGTGAAAAACGTGATGAATTAAAAGAAAAGAAATACCAAGCTCAACAAAAAAAGCCAGATGCAACGAAAGATGAATCTTCATCGTCTTAAGGAGGCGATACATGTGAAGTGTGAATGGTGTGATGAAGAAGGAGCGTTTAAAACAACGAACATCGCATATTGGGAACTCCCAGATGGTTCGCGAAGCATTGAATTATTGGCAGTTCCTTGTGTGAAATGTCCATCGTGTGGAATGGAACATCAAGAAGAAGAGGTTGTCGAGAAAATTGAAACGCAACTGTTACTCATTGATACAAAAAAACTTCAGCCTTCGATGACGTATGATGAATTTATGAGCATTCCTCGTTGGTTAAAAAGAAATTACTTTCATTTTTAATGCTTCATCTACGTGCGTCTCATGAGACAACTTGTGAAACAGCCCTTGCCTACACAACCCAATCAGGCAAGGGCTGTTTTATTTTTGTTAAGCGCGTGTTTTGTCTTGTTCGTATAGTGCGCGATAAGCGTTTGCGAGTGCAGTAGTCACCGGACGTTCTGTTGAGAGAGTGACATCTCCGATTTTTGAAACAGGTAACACTTCAACCGATGTACTTGTAATAAATGCTTCATCTGCATGTAGTAAGAAGTCTTCGCTCATGTCATATTCTTTAAAAGGAATAAGTAATTGATGTGCACAAGTTATCACCGCAGCGCGTGTAATACCATGTAAAATACGGTTCGTTGCAGGTGTTGTATATAAGACACCATCTTTTACAGCAAAGATGTTGCTTGAAGATCCTTCCGTAATATAGCCATTACGAGCTAAAATAGCTTCTCCGTGACCTTGTTCAAATGCTTTTTGTTTCGCTAGTAAGTTCGGTAATAAGTTGAGAGACTTAATATAACAGTTGGCCCATCGCTCATCTTCTAAAATCATGACAGAAACACCTTGTTCACGTTGCTCGTTTGATAAAACTTTTCCGCTACGAATGGTCATCGCAAATTGTGAAGGTGTATTTTTAGGAAACAAATGATTACGCGGTGCAATACCACGTGTGACTTGTATGTAGATATCTGCATCTTTCAAGCTCGAACGTTGTAGTCCTTCTTGAATTAATTCTTTTATTTCATTACGTGAATAAGGTAACTGTAGCAAAATTTTAGTGGCACTTTTTTCAAGGCGTTCTAAATGTTCGTCTAATAAAAAGGGTGTACCATTATACACTTTCACGTACTCATACACACCATCGCCAAATTGGTGACCACGTTCATCAATTGGCACCACTTTATCGTTAATATCAATAAATGAATCCCCATAAAATGCAATCTCCATGTAATCTCCTCCTTTATCTATAAAATAAAATTAACATAAAATACTGAAAAATAACACGACAAAGAGAAGGAATGAATGAATTGGTGACAAATTCTTATCGTCAAGCCTATGAATTGGCTAGTAAAAGTGACCAGCAAACAGCCGTTATTCTACAAGAATTTTTACGAGAGCAAATTGATGAGGAAGCACAGGCCCAAACGATTGCTGATCGGTTGAAGATTGCTAGAAACAATCCAGCTGCTATTTTAATTCTTGACCAAGAGCTTGGGCAACGAAATGCACCAGCTGCAGGTGGATAAGTCGTGTGCATAAAAAATCCTGATGACATGAGCCATCAGGATTTTTTATGCTAGGAAAAAGTTCGTTTAAAAGCCATCGATAGTTTGGCTAAACTGTTTTTTGGGACGATAAATTTAATGAGTAATTTTGTAGCAATAATGACGCCATCAATTAATTTACTACCTAATACAAGTGTGACTATAATTGAAAGGATCGCAAGTACAACAAATCCCCATGATGAAGCGTCTAATCCTTTTGCGAATTCCGTTGTGAAAAACCACTTTAATACGAATCCATGTAATAAATACACGTACAATGAACGTTGTCCGACACTTGTAAATGCAAATTCACGTTTTGGAATGAGTGCCATAAAGGCAAATGAGACAGTGAATGCAATCGCATAATGAATCATACGCATCATAAACTCGCCGTTTTCATCATACGTATTTGTTCCATATAACATGCTTGTATAAACAGTATCGTTTAGTACGACATAAGAGCCAACTAACGCAACAAGTAAAATAGTTGCTGACAACATTCGTCCTTTTGGTGTCATTAACTTCTTAAACGGCTCATTCATTTGTGATAAATAGTAGCCTAACAAGAAGAATGGGAAAAATACAAACATTCGGCTGATACTTAAAAACTTTTCAAAACCGTCAATGTTGACAAAGCCAATTCCTAAGCCCAAAACGATCGAAGCTGTCATGCTCATCCACATCGGAAATTTCGCGAAAAATGGTAGCATTAACTTCCAAAAGATTAAGCTAAGCAAAAACCACATTGCCCATCTTGGAACGAGGTATTGCAAGGTATACGTTTCATTGTGATACAAAATATCATAGTAAAACGTATAAATCGTTTGGAATGCTAAATAAGGTAAAGCTACTTTCGTGAATATCTTTTTGTAGTAGCCTTTTTTATGAAAGTTCTTTGAAAAGTATCCAGCTAGTAAAATAAAGACCGGCATATGAAAAATGAAAATGAAGTGATAGATGGATAACATCCCATCACTATCTGTTCGGTAAGGTGAAATCATATGACCAAATACAACTAAAAAGATTAGAATAAATTTAGCGTTATCAAAATATGCGTTACGTGTTTTCATAGTATTCATTCATTACCTCAAGAGGATAAAGTTTAAACCTCCCCATCGCTGTTTTTACAAAAATAAGAAGAAAGATCTACAAATACCCTTTTCTTATAAGGGGAATTAGTCTTAGTGTCCACAAACATGTTTGACTTAAGCAGCTATTCCTTTATTTAAAGTGTGATGCTTGTACCTTTCACTTATTCAAGTGATTGAAATATACTCGTACAATACGAGATTAAAACACGAAAGCGTTTCTTTTGCAACTGAATCAACGAAAATGTAATCTTTTTGAAAATAAACTAAAAACTGAATCAAAAACTTGTCATGAAAAATAAACTAAAAGAAAAGAGCTCTTTCGTATTTTGTGTCGTTGCGCTATGATAGAACAATTAAAAAGTAAATAAATTTGTAAAATAAGAAACACAAATATAAATGGGGGATGTAAGGTGAAGTCATTTTATCATTACATGATGAAGTATCGTTCCAATGCTAAAGGAGATCCAATTGGTGAATTTGCAAGAAGTGCCTATGACGATCATAGTTTTCCGAAATCATCAACTGACTATCATGAAATTAGTTCATATTTAGAGATGAATGGTCATTACTTAGAAAGCATGTCCGTATTTGATGATGCTTGGGAACTATATGAAACCAATCAGTAATCAAGAAGTAAATGAATAGATAGAAAGAGCGTGTAGACCACAAGCAATTGCTTGTGGTCTACATTTGTTTTGTAGAGCGATGATAACGGGCTTGGTTTCATGGATGTTCCTATACCGCTTTCGAATCTTTTGCATATAATATTGTATCTTTAGAGCATGTGCATATGTCAATGGGGGTGCGACGATGGGAGAAAACAAGAAGCCGAAGTATAAAATAGGCGATACAATCGTTATTACCATTTATGGAACCGTCGGCACCATTACAGATATTAAAGTAATGGATGGGTTATTTGTCTACGAAGTTAATCATAGTGATGGACTCTTTTTAGAAGATACAATCCAATTGTTAGAAGACTATAACGGTCAAGTGTTAATACAAGAACGTGTAGATCTTGAATATAAATTCTTTTTCGGTGATATTGTTCAAGTGTTTAACTACGGAAAAGAGTTATTTAAAGTGATAGGAATTCGCACAGAAGTGTGGCGTTATCAAGAAGATGCATGGGAAGACATTGTGTATGAGCTATCTCGAGTCACGGATGGAGAATGGTTAGAGGCAAGTGAAGAAGAGCTCATTTTAATGGCCCCTCATGAAGAAGCTGAGCGCTATATGCAAAGTATTAGCATGTTGTATTTAGGAAAAGAAATTCAGAAGACGGAGTTGCTACCTGCGATGAAAAAACAAAATGGTTATGAAAGAGAAGAAACACGTTTAATGAAAGAACGCGATGAAATCATTGATGGATTGTTAGATGTCTACAACGATTATAAAGTGCTATATGAGCTATTTGAAGATGAAGAATATGCAGAAGTAATGAATTTGGTGCTAAAGCATTTGCGTAAAATCATTGATCAGTCATCTGATAAGTTGTAAGTTCATCTACTTGTTTTTCATCGTTTGTTACAAATAGTGAGGATAGACAATTGTTTAGGTGAGCATTGATCACGTAAATAAAAGGTGTCATTACAGCATGGGACTTTACGACTTCCATGCTTATTCCTCAATAATAAATCGGACAAGGTGCGATATGTCAATCACCGCGTATGTGCATGCCAAAAGAGTAAAAAGTGTTCATTGACTCTGTCTGTGGTCTAAACGAGAAGATTCGTCTAGGTAGCACGAATCTTTCTAAACGTTTGTTCCTTTTAATGAAGTTCTTGCAAAGTAAGAGCTTGAGGATAAGTAACGTTGTAAAAGCCATTCTCGATAGCTGTAAAGTTTGCAAAAATAACTTCCGAACAAGAAGCAAAAAGTAAAGAGAAAAAGAAAGTCGAACAAGCTTGACATGTCTATGAAGTTTTAGACATAGATTGGACAGTATAAACATAAACGTGTATAAAGGGGTGATATTGTGAAAGAAATCGAAGTAGTTATTGATACAGAAGAGATAGCGGAGTTCTTTTACAATGAGCTAGTAAAGCGGGGATATGCCCCGTCAGAGGATGAAGTAGGAGAACTAGCAGATATCGCATTTGATTATTTAATCGAAAAGTGCATTATTGATGAAGAAGTAGATTTAGATTTGGATCCCGATTTTGAGTAAATAATGGAATAAAAAAGAGCGTAAAGAACGACGAGTCCTCTCGTCGTTTTGTCATGTATAGAGTAGGAGCAAATTAGATATCGTAATGAACCATTTACGAAGAGGATGTTGTGTTATCTTCCCTAAGTAGTGGCGTTTTTGATAGTAAAAGAAGTGGAGTCATCTTTTCAATATATTGGTCCGTAAAATCGATGTACGGTGTAATGGTTAGTTGACTTAGCTGATCCATAACAGAAATGTCGTTGAACCAATCGCTTTGATCAAAGAAGGTGTGACGAACAATAGGCCAAGCAGTTGGCAACGTAGGGCTGTAAATTCGTTTTTCTTTTTTATGAGTAGAAAATAAAAAGGGAGCGTAATCTGAACGAGAGGCTGTATGCACATGAGTATTTGTGAATACAGTTGCTCCTTTAAGAATGTCAGGATGGGAAAAAAGTAAGCTGTATAAGGATTTTCCTACTTCGATACGTTTGTTAACAGAATCAAATTGTTGAACGGTGACCCCTGTTAACCGTACTTTGTCATTTTTATAAAAAGGAAACAGTACACGTGTAAAACCGAAAAATTCCTGGAGCGTAAATTGCCATGTATCTACTACTTGTTTGTGATAAATAGGGTGGTGAATGACTCGTTTGTCAATATAGTGTTGTTCATTTGTAATTAAGCAAAGTGTGAGCAAAGAATGATTCATCGTTTTTACATAATGGTTCCACATCATTTGCATAAAACGAGACACATGAAAAACAGGTAATAAATGAAAGAAGTTTTTCATTTGCCGTTTGCTTTCTTCATAGAGTAATAATTGTGGATAGGCATCTTGAAAAATAAGCGCATTGGCTCGTTCTAAAAACTCAAAGTAAGCTTGCTTTCGGTTGGATGATAAAACAGATTCGAGTAGGTTTCCTTTTAAGTCGGTCATGTGATAACCACCGTTACGTGAAACGAGATGTGCAAGAAGTGCCCAATGGATTTCTGGATTGCGTTTGTAAAATTGTAAGTAGGCATTCGTTCTCGTTATATTATCTTGATTATGCAATGTAGTTTGCGTACGAATCTCTTTTACAATTGCAACATCTTTTCCAATAAGAGTTGTTGTTTGTGGAAGTGGACATGATAGCACATTGGAAGCTTTTCTTTTTAATAAGCACAGCTCATCACTTTTGATAATTGGTTGTAATAGTACTTCTTCTTTTTTGAACAAATCTTTTACGGTTGTGAAAACATGTTGAAGCATAACCTCACCTTATTTAATGAATTTGTTTAAAAATATAAAGATATGGGAAAAAAGATGAAACCAAAAAAATAATGACACGTATATATAGCGAGTTAGTTCATAACATGATGATGTTTTGTTCACTGTTTATATTCATATGTGAATCTAGAAAAGAAGGTGTATAAGATGATTAGAAAAATCTTGGAATCTTTGTTAGGGCAGAAAAAGCATCGACGATATAGTAGCAGCAATCGTTATAGAAAGCCTCGTCGATACAGTAGTAGCGATTATAAAAAGTATGGATACTCTCATAAGCATTCTTCCTATGGACATCATCATTATAAAGGGAAACGAAAACGTAGTAGTTTCTTCTCGAGTTATAGTAGTTAACAAGTGATAAAACAACTATGGAAGTCGATTCATCGGTGGTTGATAGATCATCCATTAAGACCAGGAGATAAAATTGGTCATACGTATCGTGTAGACGAGTTACTTGGGATGGGTAGTTACGGTATGACCTACGTGGTGTCAATACAAGGAAGTCATCAGAAGTTTGTTGCGAAACAACTTCGCAAAACAAAGCAAAAGACGATGCAAGGAAAGCAATCATTTAAACAAGAAGTGACGATTCTACAAGCGCTGCATCATCCACAAATTCCAACGATACATGAATGGTTAGAAGATAAAGGGAACTTATTCATTATCATGGAGTATGTAGAAGGAAAAACATTCGAAGATTTAATTTTTGAAGAAGGAAAAACATACTCAGAGAGAGAAGCATTACATGTCTTGTTACAAGTTATTGACGTGGTTGACTACATTCATCAACAAGGGATTGTGCATCGAGATTTACGCATTCCAAACATCTTACTTGTAAAAGAAGAAATTGTAATTATTGATTTTGGATTGGCTCGCTTTACTGATCAGAAAGAAGATGTTTCAACACTTGTGGATGAACAACAAAGAATGCGAGAAATTGCGTTTAAAAGTGATATATACACACTTGGTCATTTTTTGTTGTTTTTATTGTATTCTTCCTATGAGCCGATTTCACAAAAAGAAAAAAGTTGGGAAAAAGAGCTTTTGTTGTCATCACCATTAACACACATCATTCGAAAAATGTTGCAGCATGATCAACCATATGAAGAGTTGCACGAGTTAAAGGAAGACGTGCAGCATTATTTAAAAAATAGATAAGTAGTTGGAGGGAGAACGATGGCTTTATTTAATAAAGTATTAGCGCGCATTGGAGTCGGTGCAGCGAAAGTAGACACGAAGTTGTATAACGATAAATTAACGGCAGGTTCAACAATTGAAGGTGTAGTAGAAGTGTACGGTGGAAATGTAGAACAAGAAATTGATAGTATTTACTTAAAACTGTTTACAAGCTACGTGCGAGAAGTCGACGATAAAAAAGTAAAGCAAGACGTCATGTTAAACAATTTTAAAATTAGCAATCCGTTTGTTATTACACCTGGAGAAACAAAGCAGCTACCGTTTTCTTTTGAACTGCCAAAAGATACACCGATTACAATGGGGAAAACACGAGTATGGGTAGCGACAGGGCTTGATATTAAAAATGCAGTCGATCCGCAAGATGTCGATTATGTCAATGTATTGCCGAATAAAATGGTGTCAGCTGTCATTCCAGCGATGGAGCAGTTAGGCTTTCGTTTACGTCAAGTTGAATGTGAAGAAGCGCCAAGAAAAATGCGCAAACGACTCCCATTTGTACAAGAATTTGAATTTGTACCGACTAGCGGCTCGTATTATGGAAAGTTAGATGAAGTAGAAGTCATCGTTCAACCAGATGGTCCGGATCAATATGAATTATTAATTGAAGTAGACCGACGTGCTAGAGGGCTAGGAGGCTTTTTAGCAGAAGCACTTGAAATGGATGAAACCATTGTGAAAACAACGGTTCATGAACGAGACACCGTCAATATTAAGTCGATTTTAAATCAGCTTATTGCAAAGTATAGTTAAGTAATCATGGATAAAATGCTTGCTTTCTTCACATAGTAACAAATGTGAGAAAGGGGGCGTAACCATGTCACATAAACATAGCAATCAAACAGAGCAAAAAGCGATAACAAAATCAAAACGTATGGAACCTGAATTCTCTAACGAGTTTGTAACGAATCAGGCACCTCAAAAAGAACATTATAAACAACCAAAGAAAAACAGCTAATAGCTGAGTCGTCCCTTTCCGTTCGATAAAATGATGAGGAAAAGAGGGACGATTTTTAATTTTAGATAGAAAGTTGTGCATAGTATGAAAAAACAAATCATGGTTATTTTAAGCTCTTTACTCGTCTTTTTACTTATTGTGTTTATTCATAAAACTTCCTCAATCGAAGCGTTTGATATCGAAGTATTGCGAGCGGTATTTGAACTCAGACAACCTTGGCTCACACCGATTATGATTTTCTTTACAGAGGTTGGGTCTTGGTACGTAACGGCTCCAATGTGGTTTGGCCTACTTATCTTTTTGTTGTATAAGCGAGAAGCGGGTGCTGCTCTCTTTATCACACTCGTTTATTTTGGGTCTCGTTCATTAAATTGGCTATTAAAAGAAGTGTTTGAGCGTCCACGTCCCCAACTAAGTCAATTAATTGAAGCGGGCCACTATAGTTTTCCAAGTGGACATGCAATGAATTCAATGGCATTTTATGGTGCTCTCATACTGTTGATTCGTATGTATATCAACGAGCAAAATTATGTAAAAGGTGTAGTCATCACTTTACTTGTGTGGTTGATTAGCTTAATTGGATTTAGCCGCATGTATTTAGGGGTTCATTATCTTACAGATATACTAGCAGGATTTGCGATGGGCACTGCTTGGTTATTTGTAGTATTTCTTTTCTATCAACGTACAGCAAGTGAAAAAAAGAAGGTTGAAAGAGGGTGAAAGCGGATATATATAGATTGTGTCGTTAAGGAGGAGTAAAAAGTGAGTGTTATAAACAATGTTACGCAGTTTCGAAATGCGTATCTAGATCATTTACATACATATATGTCACAAAGCGAAGTAATAGAGATTCAACATTATAAACAATCGATTGAAACGAAACATCCGTACGAACAAATCCGTACGATGTTTCATGACCTTCCTTTGTTTTATGGTCATACTCATATGACGTTACTAGAGATGATGACAGAAGCACTAGGAGCGGTAGTAGAAGCATTTGTTAAAACGATTTTAAACGAAGAGCAATGTACATTTATTGACACACCTTCGTTATTTTGTGGTCCACGTGTTTATGAGTTAAATCATCATGGTGAACTAGAGCTTACGGTTGATTTGTCAGTAACGTGTACGAAAACGAACGTATTATTTGTATCTGTAAAATGTACAAAATATGATCTTATTTGTGATTCCAGTTTGCATTTTGTGTGTGAAAACATTGTCAATCAATTAAAACGACAGCTCGTAAAAGGACGAGTCGGATAAGATAAGAAAAGAGGGTGTCCCAAAAGTTTATACCTTTTGGGACACCCTCATATTATCAACTGAAACACTTATGTCCCAGCCTCTTTTTGTTTGCTTAACGTTGAACGCCTGTTTCGCTACCACCGCTATTATTTTTTAGTAACACTTTTAACCCTGAACCGATGTCAGATGCGAGTACATAATTGCGATCTACAAATACTCCCCATACGTCTGACTTTTCAGGTGTATAGCGCCCAATTTCACTTGGATTTGCAGGGTCTGTAATATCAACTGCGATGACCCCACCAGCATAGTGAGAGAGATAAAGAGTATTGCCGTGTACTTTTGGGTCATGAACGGTTCTTGAGAACGTACTATATGATGGACCAGCGTTTTCAGGAATATCCGTTGTTAAGTCTGTTTTAAATTCACTTAATAACTTAGGGTTCTTTTTGTCTTTAATATCAAAGATGCGTGTGTACCCAAATGCCGCTTCATAGCCAGGTTTTAGTGGTTGATACACTTCACGTGTTTCAATTAAAATATTCCCACCCTTGGCGACTGCTGATGAGTGAGCTGATCCTTGTTGATGAGAAGCAAAGTCTGTACGTCCTAAGTACGTTGGATTTTCTGGATTACTAATGTCAAAAATAATCGTTCCTAAATCCCACATAGAGATGTACGCATAATCACCATCTACTCTTGTACTATGGTTGAATACGGGGCGAGTTTTTCCATCTGGTGATTTCCAATAGTAACCGTCAAAATCATCAGCTACTTCTGGAAGGGTACGTGGATCAAATTCCCATAGTTTTTTAGGTTGACTTGGGTTTGAGACGTCAACAATTTGGAAGTCTTTTTCTTCTCCATGACTATAATAATCAGCATAAGGATTAGCTGTTAACACAATAGCGCGATTTCCTTGCGTTGTTAGATAAAGCTCATGTGTTCCTCGTGTCTTTTTTGTTACTTCTGAAAACCCTAATTTTTTAGGGTTATACGGGTCAGTAACGTCATAAAGGAGAAAGCCGCCTTTCGAGTTAGGGTTCTTACTATCTAATTGTTGAACACTTACAACAGCTAAATCACCTTTAAAATTTGGAGTGTTAATTGACTTTACGATGACTTTCTCTTGCCACGTACCCGGGATATCATTGTTTGCAAATACAGCCACTTCTTTAGGGGTAGCAGGATCTTTCAAATCATATACACGAACGCCACCATTTGCCCCATTTTTTGTGTGAGTACCTAAATAAGCAAATCCTTTATGAGCATACACATCCGCAAATGAATTTTGTTTTCCATCAGCTCGTACGACATTTGGTTGGGGTGCCGCTTTTTCGTGCCAATACTTTAGGTTTTTGCTACCTCTTAATACTTCAGCTGCTAAATCGTTGTATTCAACGCGATCACCTTTGTCCACATTTACATCACCTAACTCATCATGTGCTAATACATTAAATGGACCTAAAGTAGATAGCGCTAACGTTCCAGCTAGAGCAGCAGTCATAAGAAACTTTTTCTTCAATTCTATCTCTCCCTATTTTTGGATTTTATGTAAAAAATATCAGTAGATTTAAATATACAGAAAGTAAAGAAAATTTTGTATAATTATATAGTTGTGTTTTTTTATTTGATTTTTGTAGCTTTTTGACTAGCTTTGTACCTTTCATCTTATTAGAAAATTCAGATAAATAAGACTTTTGGAGTGAATGCTTGGTAGAAAATAGTGTTACATAGAATGAACTTTATTTCTTGGCAGGTCTTATCGACAAAATAAGTGCTTTTTTGATAAAGGATATTGCATGAAAAAAAGCTAATATAAATAAAAAATCCTTGTGTTGAATAGGAGGCGACGTTTAGGTGTTTAACATATGGAAGCTTGTGAAACGATTGTTGAAGTGGAAAAAAGAGTATGATGTAACGATTATGCAAACGAAAGTAAAAGGGGATGAAAAGGGGTATAAGCAAGTATATCGCCTTACGTTAAAAGCGGGCAGTCATGATGAAGCCACACAAAAAGTATTTCAAATGTTTAATGTAGCCGATACACTTCCAAAAGATTTTCAAGCAAGATACATAGGCACAGGGGATGTTATTTTAATTGATGAAGGAAGGAGAGGGAAATTTTATTATAAATTATGGTCAGGTGGGTGGAAACCTGTTCCACGAATTCAAATTCGTTAAATAGAAAAGCGTCCCAAAATGGACAGTGCCTTTTGGGACAAAATGATTAACTCGTATAGTCTTTTTGATTATGACCAGGGCCATTTTTTCGCTTAGCTGCTGAATACTCATCGGCATGAGCTTCGTGTTCAGCAACAATGGCTTCTGCAGGAATGTGATTATTCTTCTTTGGTGAGTTCGTGCGGTTTCGATGTTTCTTGCCCATCATGATCACCTCGTTTTTTATAATTTTTTATCTGATTTTGATGTCACAGGTTTAAGGCTTCTTTTTGAAGATGGATTGGTTTCATTTGCGTGTTGAACGGCTTGTTGAAGTTTTTTGCTCATTTGTTCATTTGCCATGATTTTTCACCTCTTTCTCCATTAGAATCACCCGTTCTTTCTGCTTTCATCACACCAGTTTTTGCAAAGGATGTATAGATTGTGCAGTAAAAAAGAAAACACGAAAGGTATAACTGTTCGAATAAATTATGGTATAGTGTAAAGGTAGGGACTGATGCGCTTTCATAAGAAGTCAGACATCATACTACTACTAAAAAATGATAAAATTTATCATACTAATGAAAGTTTCACTTTTATAGGAGGTACAAAATGAGCGTACATATTGGAGCAAAAAAAGGTGACATTGCAGAAACGATTCTTCTTCCAGGAGACCCACTTCGTGCAAAATATATTGCAGAAACGTTCTTAGAGGATGTAACGTGCTATAACGAAGTGCGTGGTATGCTTGGATTTACAGGTACATACAAAGGAAAACGAGTATCTGTTCAAGGAACAGGAATGGGTGTACCGTCAATTGCGATTTATGTAAATGAATTAATGAACGAATACGGTGTTCAAAACTTAATTCGTGTTGGAACGTGTGGAGCTATTCAAAAAGACGTAAAAGTGCGTGACGTTATTTTAGCGATGTCTTCATCAACGGATTCAAACATGAATCGTGTGAAATTTGGAGCGATTGACTATGCACCAACTGCAGACTTTAACTTATTGAAGCGTGCATACGATGCCGGTGTTGAAAAAGGTCTTCAATTAAAAGTAGGGAATGTGTTCACAGCGGATCAATTTTATAACGATGACTCTCAACTTGAAAAATTAGCAGCGCATGGTGTATTAGCTGTTGAGATGGAAACGACAGCTCTTTACACATTAGCAGCGAAGTATGGCCGCAAAGCGTTATCTGTTTTAACAGTAAGTGACCACATCTTTACAGGTGAAGAAACAACAGCAGAAGAGCGTCAAACAACATTCAACGATATGATTGTTGTAGCGTTAGAAGCAGCAATTAAAGAGTAACCCTGCAACCATCACGTTATAAATAAACTCCCTTGCTTTGCAATTCACTCAGAATTCAATAAGCAAGGGAGTTTATTTTATGAACCACATTAATCCTCCCCTTCCTTTTTTATCATAAATGACACAAGAATGGTGAAAAGAAAAAATTTACAAAAAACACTTTTTAAACCAAGACGGAACGGTGAAACAAATTCCGGCACAACGTAAAAAGAAATTAATGTTACTTCGTCATTTAATAAAAGGATTTGAACGAGGTAAAAAATATGAAGAGAAAGAAGTGAATGCATACATTGAAAACTATCATGAAGACTATGCAACAATTCGCCGCGAATTCATTATGGCCAATATGATGTATCGTGATCACAATGTGTATGAAGTGAATCCAGAAGAGCTTTGGACGAAAATTGACTAGAGTAGGAATTAATAGTAAAAAGTACTTATTGAATAGATGAATACCTATTATAATAACAAGTAAGTAAACAGACTCGTTTAGGGGAGTAGCGTCAGGGAATACCTGAAACAAAGCCGTCAATACGTGGGGGAAGTTCCATCGGCTTTGTTGACATTGGATAAATGTCTAGCCAGACCTTTGCCTATTTAGGTAAGGGTCTTTTTATATTCTTTTTTTAGAAGGGAAGATTTGTGTTGTAAAAGATCATCGTTTTTCTCATTCGTTCTAATTTACAAAACAAAGGAGAAACGATTTTAGTTGGACATAGACATACGAAGAAATGCATTCGTTGTTCTTATGTTTTGATTATAAATGCAACTGTTTATGTTAGCAGTTGTCACATTAGAGATTAAAAATCCACCTCGTATTCAACAAGTGAGTGGAACAGCCATTCAAATGATGAATTATATCGAAACACCTCCAAGCAAGTAACATAACGATGACAGAAACGTTATTGTTCGTTTTTGAGAAGGAATCATTTCGTTATGTCACACTCTCTTTTTGTGTTACAGAAATGTGTCAAAAGAATAAAGAAGTGAGAAAATAAGAGGATTTGAAAGAAAACATAAGAAAATCCCAACTTTTAATCGTTTTCATCGGTATTTGCAATCATTTTATTTTATGTTATGATACTTGTCGTTGTTATCGGCCCCGACTTCCGTGAGAGTCGAAAGTCAGTACTATTAAAAATTGAATATGAGGTGATGAAATGAACCTAGCAACAGTAAAACAAGAATGGTTCTCAAACGTCAGAGGTGACGTATTATCAGGGATGACGGTTGCGCTTGCGTTAATTCCTGAAGCAATTGCCTTTGCAATCATTGCAGGTGTCGATCCGATGGTTGGGTTGTACGCTTCGTTTTGTATTGCAGTAGTCATTGCGTTTACAGGAGGACGCCCTGGTATGATTTCAGCCGCAACTGGTGCAATGGCACTATTAATGATCAATCTTGTGAAAGATCATGGGATTGAGTATTTATTTGCGGCGACTGTATTAACGGGAATTATTCAAATTATTTTAGGTGTATTAAAAGTGGGCAGATTTATGTCTTTCCTTCCACAAACGGTGATGATTGGGTTTGTAAATTCACTTGCCATTTTAATCTTTACGGCACAGTTGCCGCACTTTGTTGGTGCAAACTGGATGATGTATGCAATGGTAGCAGGTACGCTTGCAATTATCTACTTATTGCCGCTTGTAACGAAAGCCATTCCGTCACCGTTAATTGCGATTGTTTTTATGACAGCGGTGGCTATTTTGGGAGGGCTTGATCTAAAAACAGTAGGAGACATGGGTGCCATTACTCGTTCATTACCAATCTTTCACATCCCGATGGTTGAATTATCATTTGAAACATTAATGATTATACTACCGTATTCATTGCCACTTGCGATTGTTGGTTTATTAGAGTCGCTTTTAACAGCAACGATTGTCGATGAAGCAACGGAGACAAAGTCTGATAAAAATAAAGAAGCACGTGGACAAGGTATTGCAAACATTGTGACTGGTTTCTTTGGTGGGATGGCTGGTTGTGCGATGATTGGACAGTCTGTTATTAATGTAAAATCAGGCGGTCGTGGTCGCTTGTCTTCACTTGTGGCGGGTGTGTTTTTGTTGTTCTTAATCATTGTATTGGGTGATATTGTAACTCAAATCCCAATGGCAGCTCTTGTCGGAGTCATGTTTATGGTCGCAATTGGAACGTTTGATTGGCAGTCATTAAAAGACTTAAAACGTTATCCAGTATCTGATGCAGTTGTCATGGTTGTCACAGTTGCTGTTGTAGTATATACACATAACTTAGCATTAGGTGTTATGTTAGGAATTGTGCTAAGTGCAATTGTGTTTGGCTGGAAAATGGCGAAAATCCGTACAACATCAAAGCTTGAAAATGGTGTAAAAGTTTATTCTGTATCTGGTCAACTATTCTTTGGAACGATGAGCTATTTTATTGAAGAGTTTGACTATCAAAAAGATCCAGAAGTGATTCATATTGATTTTACGCACTCTCACGTATGGGATCATTCAGCCGTTACAGGAATTGCGAAAGTGATGCAGAAGTATAAAAAGTTAAATAAACAGGTTGTTGTGACAGGGTTAAATTCAGAAAGTCAACAAATTGTTGACCGTATTGGTTTACATTCTGTTTCAGGACATTGATAAAAAAGCAGTGTGGATCTCCATACTGCTTTTTACGATTTGTCATTTATCCATGTAAGAAAAATTGAAATACTTAAAGTAATCGTTTTTAGTACATCATTGAATGGAGTAGCTTTTGTACGGGTATAGACTTGCTTACATTCTTCAATGATTTCTTCTTTTTGTTCAGCTAAAATTCCGTATGCTTTGCGTCGATATTGATAATCCATCATCGCAATCATCTCCTTTTATGAACAATATATGTAAGCGTTTTCTTTATTGTACTATATCATAAAGGAAATGATGTTTTCAAGTTGCCTACCTTTGAAACATCGGTAGAATATAGTTGATTAAAAACCAAATAACACCGAAAAAGATAATTAAGTATGCGGCATATTTAATAAAAGTAGACATCACTTTTCCGCTATCTCGTTTCGTTTCTCTATGTTCTACTTTATAATCGCGATTTTCCATTTCTCATCTTCCTTTCTAATAAGTGGTTATGATTACAGAAAATGTACCCCTATAAAAAAGAAAGTAAACATAAAAAAAGAGCAGCGAGTTTAAAACAGTAGAAAAATAAAAATACCTTGCCTAACTATCCATTTCTTGTGCTGGATTTAGTAGGCAAGGCTTTTTTTTACATTATTCAGAGCCGAACATGTAGCGTTTGTAATGATAAGATACGCTAAACATTAACCCCATTGCGAGCATGTTCCCCATTAAAGAACTTCCTCCATACGAGATAAATGGAAGAGGAATTCCCGTAATCGGGAGAACTTGAATCGTCATCCCAATGTTTTGGAAGACGTGGAATGTGAGCATCGCGATGACACCGACACATAAATAAGAATTAAATTCGTTACGAGTTTCAAGCCCAAGCTTAATTAAGTAATAAATTAATACGAAAAATAAACTAATGACGATACTACCACCGATAAATCCAAACTCTTCTCCAATGACGGCAAAGATAAAGTCGGTATGACTTTCTGGTAGGTAAACAACGCCATTTGAAAAGCCTTTACCATTTACCATTCCTGATCCTATTGCTTCTAGCGATTTTTTTAGGTGATACCCTTCAGCACCGCTATATGTATATGGATCAAGCCATGAGTAAATACGACCGAATTGATAAGCTTTTACTTTTAAATATTTTTCCAAAAACTCTGGTGCATAAATAACAAGTGCAAGAATCGATCCCCCAATGGTAACAGCTCCTACAAAAACAGGAACAATAATCTTCCAGGTTACCCCCGATACAAAAACAAGACCTGAAAAAATAGCAAGAAATACTAACGCTGTACCTAAGTCAGGTTGTTGCATAATTAGGAGTAAAGGTAGTGATAGCGTTAATCCCATTTTAAAAAGAAGAATGAAATCTTCTCGAATATGACGAATGCGATATTTTTCATTATGTTTTGTAATAACCGTACTTAACGCAATGATTAAAAAGACTTTCATAAACTCGGAAGGCTGTAATGAAAAGCCAGGAAGTCGAAACCAGCTTTTCGCTCCATTAATAACAGGAGCAATGCTAGGCGGAGCAATAATTAAAAGAATTAATAGTAAGTTACCTAGTCCATATAATACCCATGATAATTTTTGAAACTGGTCTGAGTCAAAGCGCATCACAAATGCAATGATAATCGAGCCAATGATGTAAAAAACAACTTGTTTGACTAAGAAGTTCTCTCCATATTGACCGATGGCTTGAGCACTATAAATCGCAATGCTACTGACACAAAAAAAGAGGAACAAAATAAAGGCTAGATTCCAATCGAATCTACTAACGTTTGTTTGATTTTCACCCATTATAGTCACCTGTCAATCGTAATTCTAAACACAATACAGCTTTTAATTATACATGAACTATCATACAACATAAATAGGATTTTTGCATGAGTAGACACTTGGTTGAATATGGAAGATAAGAGTTCTTCCTTACTTAATTTCATACATACTCTTTTCTACTAACACTAAAAAAATTCAACTTTTCTCTATTAAATGAAACAGACTTATATAGTATTTCATAAATCTTTCAATTACGTCGTACATCATGTGTCATAGTAGAAATTCAAATCATATTGAGAGAGAAGTAAGCATATAGTAGAACATAGATTAAGAGAGAATAGGAGAGAATGAGATGACGAAGGGAGAACTTATCGTAGTACAGATCTTACTTTTATTTCTGCTTTGGACATGTTTCTATATGACGCGCTATCACATTCACGTTCAAGCGAAAGTAGGGACATTTGTGTCGGTCATTGTAGGAGCAAATGTGGGCTTTTTAGTAGGAATGGGGAGTTATTTATTTTTAGGACAACCTCCATCAATGGCAACCTTACTTGGCTCTTGCATCGGGCTAGGAATTGGGTGGTTTGTGGCCATTCCTGTTTCTACATTTGCCATTATTCTAGGCTCGTTTTCAGGTGTGATAAGTGGAGTGATAGGAGTGTGGGTCATTCAGGTAGTATCCGTTGAACAAGCTCATGGTGTATGGCTTTTCTTTTCGTTCTTGACTCTATTTTGGTTCATGGTTATCTTGTTTATGATTTTAAAAAGAATTCCTCCACATGAAGACGTGTTTGTGAAAAAATTTATCCAGCATCCTCTTATATTAGGTCTCGCTTTAATTGTCATCTTTTCTATATATGGTAAGATTGAACGATTTTTACCGCAAGCAGAAGATACAACAACTCCTGCACCACCGAAAACAGAATAGACATTCACCCATTTCTTTTGTGGTGCATAGTGTATGTTAGTATGTTAAAGCCACTGAAAGGGGTAAAAAGCATGTACTATCCATATGATCCGAGGTTTATTGGTATTCCAATCGGTGGAGGTGGTCAATCATTTCCACCAGGTTTCCCAGGAGGAGGTCAGCCGTTTCCACCAGGTTTTCCAGGTGGAGGAGGGGGATTTCCACCATCGCCACCGCCCGGTCAAGGAGGCCAGGGAAGTACACAACCTCCAACATCGCCACCACCTTCTTTTACACCACAATTAAGTGCGAGTGGTCCATCGGTATTTGCAGTTGACCCTGGTGCTATTCGACGTTGTTTATTTCGCTTTACGTATATTTGGCAAAATAATGGACGTCAATTTTGGTTTTATCCGACATTTGTAGGGCGTAACTCTGTTGCAGGTTTCAGATGGACGGGATTTTTCTGGGTATATTCAGGAATTGATTTACAAACGATTCGTGAGTTTCAATGCTTCTAAAATAGGAATCAAAGAGGGGCGGAAAGCCTCCTTTTTGATTCATACCAATTATTTTTAAGAGATACAGTGGGTGAGTTGACGAAGGACTTACATAGACAGGTAAGGTGATTAAGATAGAAAAAGCTTGCGAGAACGTGTACGAGATGCGAGTTGAATTTTTTTAACCAAATGAGTTGACGAACAAAAAAAGTCGTTATATAATAAATCTCGAATTGAAGATAAATGATTTGAGTATAAATGATTTATCTCTTTTTATACACAGTTATTCTTAATTAAAAATATATTAATTAACAATTTTAGGGAGATGAAAAATATGGCAAACGTATTGTATGTAAAGGTAAATCCAAAAACAGATGAGGCATCATTTTCAGCTCGATTAGCAAATGCATTTTTAGATGCATATCAAACAGCAAATCCAGCAGACACAGTGACAACATTAGATGTATACAATGAAAACATTCCATTCATTGATGGAGACGTGTTAAGTGCATGGGGGAAAGCAGCGAGTGGTCAAGAATTAACAGCGGAAGAAACAGCAAAAGTAACACGTATGACAGAATTAGTTGATCAATTTTTAGCAGCAGACAAAATTGTCTTTTCAGCCCCAATGTGGAACTTTGGATTCCCACCATTAATGAAAGCGTATATCGATAACATCGCAATGGCAGGTAAAACGTTCAAATACACTGAAAACGGACCAGTTGGATTAGCGGGCGATAAGAAAGTTGTATTATTAGAAGCGCGCGGCGGTGTGTATTCTGAAGGTCCAGCTGCAGAACTTGAACACACACAAAGCTATCTTCGCGCTGTAATGGGCTTTGTTGGCATCACTGACTTCCAACTAGTCGTATCAGAAGGCATGGCAGCAGCACCTTCAGAAGCAGAAGCAATCTATGCAAAAGCAGAAGAAGAGGCGAAAAACGTAGCACGTAACTTCTAAGTTGATACGCATTAATGGTGATGGTGGATTACAGGCAAGCAGGAGCTTGCCTTGTCACGCTTATGCGTGACACTTTTAAAAAGGAGAGAGGCAGGAGGACAAATTTATTTGTCGCTAATGTCTCTCTCCTTTTTAAAAGGTAAGCCACCATCACGTTAGGAATGAGTTAATAGTAAAAATTGCTATTTTTAAAACATTTTTATTTACAAGTCAGTAAAAACCATGTTTAAATAGTGAACGTATTGACTTTCATGTGAAGCGTGCAAGAGAGTATGGTCTTTCTTCATGCTTTTTTGTTTTGACACTTGTGTGATGGGGTAAGCTAAAAACAATAACACAATTGTAAAGAGAAAGGTGATTAACATGTTTAAAAAACTATTTGGCGGTAAATCAAAAGAAGTTTCAAAAGATACGACATTAGTTGCACCACTAACAGGAACAATTTTACCTTTAAGCGAAGTGCCAGATCCAGTATTCTCTCAAAAGATGATGGGCGATGGATTCGCAATTGAGCCAACTGAAGGACAAGTTGTGTCTCCAGTTGAAGGAGAAGTTGTTCAATTATTCCATACAAAACATGCAATCGGTTTAAAAACAGAAGCAGGTACTGAAGTACTAATACATATCGGCCTTGAAACAGTGGCAATGGAAGGCGAAGGATTTGAAGCTCACATTCAACAAGGTGATAAAGTAAAAGTGGGTTCACCACTTGTGACATTTGATTTAGAATTAGTGAAACAAAAAGCGAAAAGCACAATTACACCGGTTGTCATTACAAACAGTGATCAAATGGCTTCATTTGAAGTAGTAGCACAAGGCTCTGTTCAAAAAGGGCAAACAGAATCTGCGAAAGTGACGATGAAGTAATGAAAGCATCTTCTTCCTGTAAAGGAGGAACAGTAAGGTGAGAATTTTAAAAGTACTAAACAATAATGCAGCTGTCATCAAAGAGGGGGCCATCGAAAAAATTGCGATGGGCCCTGGTATTGCTTTTCAAAAAAAGAAAAATGATATCATCAACATGGCAAAAGTTGAAAAACTATTTGTGATGAAAGAAGAAAATGAAAAGTTTCAAGAAATTTTACGAAACGTACCTGAAGAGCATATTGAAGTAGCGGAAGAAATTATTTCATATGCAGAAGTGACGCTAAACGTAACATTAAGTGAGCATATTCATATTGCGTTAACGGATCATTTATCGTTTGCGGTTGAACGGTTGCGACGAGGCATTGCCATTCAAAACAAGCTGTTAAATGAAATTAAAGCACTGTATCGCCCAGAGTATGAAATTGGGCTGTGGGCAGTCGAACATGTTCGTGCTCGGTTAGAAGTAGATATGCCAATTGATGAAGCGGGTTATATTGCACTTCATATTCACACAGCGAAGTTAGAAACATCCAGTATGCAACAGGCGATGATGCATGCAACGATGATTAATGAGATGATAGGAATCATTGAACAAGAGTTAGATGTCACAATGGATGAAAACAGCATGTCCTATCAGCGACTACTGACGCATTTACGTTTTGCACTCAATCGTGTTGAACAAAGAGAGCCGTTTCACTCAATGGATGATGACATGTTACTTATTTTAAAAACGAAGTATGAGCAATCGTTTCAATGTGCCGAAAAGATTGGAGAATTTTTAAAGAAAGAGTATGACATTACGTTTCCAGAGTCTGAAATTGGTTACATTACTCTTCACATTCATCGAATTAAAGAACGAATTTGATTGAATATGAGGGTTTTTGATTTAAAATAATTGACGAATAATGCCGAAAGAGATAAAATGAAACCGTATTAATCATATCGATTGGGATTGTGACTGGTAAGGCAGGCAAGACCTAAAACATGTAGAGAAAAGGACACCCTTTTTGTATCCTTTTTTGCCTATGTTTTAGGTCTTTTTTGTTTTTTTAGACTTATGAGATGAGCAAAAGTAACGAATCCTAATAAAAATTAGAGGAGGATGAATAATGGATCCAAAAGAAACAGGAAAGAAACTCGTCCCCCTTTTGGGTGGGAAAGAAAACGTTGTCAGCGCACAACACTGCGCGACGCGACTTCGTCTTGTTCTTCGGGATGAAAGCAAAGTTGACCAAAAAGGACTTGATGAGCTCGATGACATAAAAGGTGCTTTTTCAAACTCTGGTCAATTTCAAATTATCTTTGGAACAGGGCTAGTGAACAAAGTCTATGCATCGTTTGCAAATGAAATTGGTCTTCAAGAAGAAAAGAGTGAAGAAGCGGCTAATCATCAAGATGAAATGAAGAAAAAAATGAACCCGTTTGCTCGCTTTGCCCGTGTATTATCAAATATCTTTGTTCCAATCATCCCAGCGATTGTCGCAAGTGGTTTGTTAATGGGATTACTTGGAATGATGCGTGCATTTAAGTGGGTATCAGAAGATAGTGCGTTATTTGTACTACTCGATATGTTCTCAAGTGCAGCGTTTATTATTTTACCGATTTTAATTGGATACTCAGCAGCAAAAGAATTTGGAGCCAATCCTTATTTAGGTGCGGTTATTGGTGGAATTTTAACACATCCAAACTTACTAAATCCTTGGACGTTAGCAGATGCACAACCAGAGTACATGACGTTTTTAGGGTATGAGTTCCCACTCTTAGGTTATCAAGGTACGGTTGTTCCGATTTTACTTGCGATTTATGTGATGAGTAAAATTGAAAAAGGACTGCGTAAAGTTGTACCAAATGCAATTGATTTATTAGTGACACCATTTGTAACTGTGATTATGACAGGCTTTATTTCATTAATTATCATTGGACCATTTGGAAAATACATTGGTGATTTAATTTCAGTTGGCTTACAATCGCTTTACAATACAGCTGGATTTGTTGCCGGAATTGTATTTGGTGGACTGTATTCAACCATTGTATTAACAGGCTTACAACACAGCTTCCATGCCATTGAAGCGGGGTTAATTGCGAATCCGAAAATTGGTGTCAACTTCTTACTACCAATTTGGGCGTGTGCGAACGTTGCACAAGGTGGAGCTGGTCTAGCGGTTTATTTTAAAACGAAAAATAAGAAAACAAAAGAAATTGCGATTCCTGGTGCTGTTTCTTCGTTTTTAGGAATTACAGAACCGATTATTTTCGGTGTCAACTTAAAGTTGCGTAAACCATTTATTGCAGCAGCCATCGGTGGAGCTGCTGGTGGTGGATATGTTGTATTGATGAATGTAGCAGCGAATGCATACGGCTTAACAGGTATTCCGATGATGGCTATTGCTGCACCACTAGGGATGTCAAACTTAATTCATTATATTATTGGAATGGTCATTTCAATCGGTGTTGCATTTACGATTACATTCTTTATGAAGTTAAAAGAAGATTAATGTTTCCATGAAGGAGAGAGAGAGCATGAAAAGTGGTGTTATTTCATTAGGTGAAGCGCTAATCGACTTCATTCCGCTTGATGAAACAAATCTGACGTATCAAAAAAGTCCAGGTGGAGCTCCTGCCAATGTAGCGGTGGGGGTAGCACGCCTTGGATTACCTTCTACATTTTTAGGGAAAGTAGGAAATGATGTATTAGGTCGTTTTCTACAAGATACATTAAAAAGTTACGGTGTAAATACATCAGAGCTCACATTAACAGAAGAAGCCAGAACGGGCGCTGTGTTTGTGACACTTGCAGAAAATGGTGAGCGCAGTTTCGATTTTTACATCGATCCAAGTGCAGATCGGTTTTTACGTGAAGATGAAGTGAATGAAGATGTATTTAACCAACATCGAATTCTTCATTTTGGAACCATTTCAATGATTAGCGAACCTTCGCGTTCAGCAACAATCAAAGCGGTAAAGTTTGCAAAAGAACAAGATGTGGTCGTTTCGTTTGATCCGAACATCCGTCTTACACTTTGGAAAGATGAAGAGAAGCTAAAAGAAACAATCCTTGAAATGATTCCGTATGCAGATGTACTCAAAATTTCTGAAGAAGAGCTTGCTTTCATTACAGGAATTGAAGACATTGAACAAGGTATTGAAGCGTTAGCTCACTATGAAATTCCGCTACTCATTGTGACATTAGGAGCAGAGGGCAGTTACGCAATTGCAAAAAACGCACGCGTAAAGGTAGAGGCAATGAAAGTAAACGCAGTGGATACAACAGGAGCTGGTGATGCTTTTGTATCAGGAATGCTTTACTGTGTGAATGAGTACAAAGGAAAGCTTTCTGACTTAACGGAAGACGATCTACGTCAATTTGGTCGCTTTGCGAGCGTGTCAGGCGCATTAGCAGCGTCAACAAAAGGAGCAATGACAGCTCTTCCGACAATTGAAGAAGTGAAAGACATTTTAACAAAGTAAAAAAGTGACTCGGTGAATGCCGAGTTATTTTTTTTGGAGCTTTTTAATCAGATTACCTTTAATTATGATGAACAAAGTTGTGAAATACGTGTGTACATGCTACACTCATATAGTATAAATGTCGTTTATGAAAGAGGTCGACACATGGAATTTTTTTATCAAGACCTATTTATATATGTACCGTATGTGTCTACTATTTTGTTCTATGTTATTTGTTATTACATTGTACGAGAATCTAGACATTTATTGTTTCATTCTCAACGCTTTGTATATGAAACAGATATAACCATAGATCGCTCGGTTTTCCTATTGTGGAAGCGCCTTAATTTATTTACGTATATATATAAGAAGAAACCGATGAAAGAAAAGAATAATGATGACGAAGATTCTTTCCTTCTAATCACTTTATAACGTAAACTATTTCACTTTTTAGGAGGAACAGAATTGATGAAACGAAAATGGATTTTATTGGTAGCGTCATTGATGCTACTATTAACAGGTTGTAGTATGAGTGAGCCAATTACATCAGAAAGTACAGGGATTTGGGATCACTACTTTGTGTATCCAATGTCTGTTGCCCTTACAACAATGGCTGAATGGCTTGGTGGTAATTTTGGACTTTCTATTATCGCAGTAACGATTATTATTCGTCTTGTGTTGTTACCACTTATTATGAAACAGCAAAAAAGCACAATGGCTATGCAAGCGTTACGTCCTGAGATGGAAAGCATTCAAAAGAAATACGCAGGGAAGAAAGATCCTGAATCACAGCAAAAAATGCAAAAAGAGATGATGGGACTTTATCAAAAACATCAAATTAATCCGCTTGGTGGATGTTTGCCAATTTTATTTCAATTTCCAATCATTATGGCATTCTACTATGCGATTGGACGTACAACCGCAATTGCTGAACATTCCTTCTTATGGTTCAGCCTAGGGCAAGCAGACCCATATCATATCTTACCGGTTGTGGCTGCAATCACTACATTTTTACAAATTCGTGTAAGTATGACGGATGAAATTCAGCCACCAATGAAAATGATGATGAATATTATGCCAGTATTCGTTTTAATTGCTGGTTTTACACTTCCATCAGCATTAGCGCTATACTGGGTTATCGGTAACGTATTCGGTATTATTCAAGGTTACTACTTGAAAAAGCGCATGGAGTTATTAAAAAGTAAAGATGCTTCTCAACCTATCGTATCTAAATAAATTAAAAAATTAGCTTCTGATATTAAATGGGCTAAACGAATAAGAGGATATTATGTTCAATATATGAGCATATATCCTCTTTTTTATCCGGATAAAAAAACTAATGCTCACCTCTAAAACGACCTCTTTTTCAGCTAACGGGTGCTTTAGAAAAATTGAAAAGTTCTATCTTTTTTTAATTAGGTCTTCATAAGCTCTGAGAACTGAGGTGTTTTTATGATAATTTGTAGAAGGACTTGTAAAAAATACCTTGACTTGAAAGCCGTTGCATATCGTACACTGATTTTAGGAAATATTGGATAAGATGGCGTAACTTGTGTGAGAGCAAGGCGTGACATCGTGATAAAATGAGATGATTTGTAGATAAAGTAAGGGGGAGCTTCTAAAAGGAAGCTTCTTTATTTTGGCTAGAGAGAAAAAAGGATAAACTAGTACAAGGAAGTGAGGGGCAAGGAATGAGAATTCGAAAAGGAACGTCAGAAGATCTTTTAACCATTATGAGTATGGTAAACGATACGGTAGAAATCATGAAAGAAGAGGGTGTGGATCAGTGGGATGAAACATATCCTGTTCGTTCTATTTTTGAGCGTGATATTCAACAAGGTGGGCTATATGTGATGGAGGAAGATGATCAGGTTATTGGTTCTATTACTGTTGATCAAAATGAGCCAGACGAATACAAGCCGATTGATTGGAGAAAACAAGGAGAGGCTTATACGTTTCATCGCCTTGTTGTAGATCCAGCAGTTCGTAAAGGCGGAATTGCTACAAAGCTAATTGCACATGCTGAGAGTGTGGCTAAAAATAGCGGCGTACTTTATATGAAAGTTGATACGTACTCGTTAAACAAAAAAGCACAAAACGTATTTAAAAAGAGCGGATACAAACAAGTCGGCACGATGTCTTTCCATGGCAAAGATAATCCATTTTACTGTTATGATAAAATCTTATGATGCAAAGGTGACAAGATGATTCGGTTATTAACAAAAAATGATGTCGAAAGTTACTGGGCTTTACGTTTACAAGCTTTGAAAGATCATCCAGAAAGTTTCGTAAACAGTTATGAAGAAGCACAAGAAAAAGAATTAACAGAGATTCGAAAGCAATTTCCCCAAGAAGCTAGTCGCTTTCTCGTTGGTGCTTTTTTAGAGAATCAGTTAGTAGGGATTGTCGGCTTTGAACAACGCAAACCTCTAAAAGTGAAACATAAAGGTGATATATGGGGGATGTATGTGGCACCTGTTGCAAGAGGGAGTGGAACAGGGAAGAAGCTACTTCAATACGCAGTTAATCATGCAAAGAAAATTGAAGAGCTAACACAAATTTACCTTGTCGTAGCTGCAGAAAATAAAAGTGCTCGAGGGTTATATGAAAAGTTGGGATTTGAGGGTTATGGCTATGAAAAAAATGCATTAAAAATCAATGGTACATTTATTGATGAACAACATATGATGCTTATTTTGTAAAACAACGATGTTTCAGGTTTATAACAATTGTGTAACATCTCTTGAGTTTAATTTTGCTTAGACTATAATAAAATTGTGAGAAGCAAAAAGAAGTATGTGTGGAAACACGTAGCTAGAAACTCCTACGACAAAAAAGTCGGCCGATGTTCATCATCGGCCGACTTTTTCAGATTGACGAGAAACCCTCTGGGTTCTCGTCAATCTGAACCATGATACAACACACGATATAGCACATCCGGCGTATTGGTAAACATACCAGTGACACCCCAACGAATGAGTTTTTCCATGTCTTTCTCCTCATTTACCGTATAAGGATGGATATCAAAGTGATGTTCGCGTAAGCGTTGAATATACGTTGGATTTAATGAAGAGGCATTAGGTCCGATGCCAACTGCATATGTTTGTAATTCTTGAATTTGTTTATCAGAGATTTTGGCATGTCTTGCATATTTAATGAGTTGAACGAGTTTTAGTTTTGGATCGAGTTTATGAAGGGTTTGTAAGCTCTTTTTACTAAATGATTGAATCATTACTCTGTCTTGATCGATGTCATATTGCTTTAACTTACTTAAGAGCTTTTGTTCCATTTTCACACCGTATTGTGGCGATTTTGTTTCAATATAGTATTGTACATCGTTGCCAAAATGTTGGAAGATTTCATCAATGGTTGGCACTTTTTGTTTGGTGTACAGTGGCTTGGCTAAGTGTGGATATCGTTTGTTAAACGTACTTCCTGCATTTAGCTTTTTAATGTCTTCTAGCGTTAAGTTTTTAACAAAGCCAAACCCATTTGTTGTACGGTTGACTGTTAAATCATGCATCGCAACAAGGTGACCATCTTTAGTTGATTGTAAGTCGATTTCAATATAGTCACTGCCCATTTTTTTTGCTAGTTCGTAAGCAGCGATGGTGTGCTCTGGTGCATAGGTTGAAGCTCCTCGATGAGCGATAATAGATACTGACTTGGCTGTGTTTTTGCTAGGAGATTGATCGTACGCAAAAGCACAAACAATACAGGTTAACAGTGTTGTGATACAAAGCAATAAAACTTTACTTTTCATACGACTACTCCTTTCATGATGTGATCTCCTTTAGAATAGCAAATCAATGTGAAGGTTATGTAAAGAATTTATGCGTGATTATTAGTTTTTGTTGAAGTGACCATAGTTATGAGTAAAGATAAAAAAACATCCCTTGTTATCCACCTCATCACATAGATGGATAAACAAAAGGGATGTTTTGCTAACTTTTCATCGACTTTAATTACTTGCTGTTGTACCTGTGCTTTTTAGTTCAGTGTACACAACGAGTCGTTCTTCGTGTGTTCCTTTTTTACGATCAAAAAGTCCGGTGCATGTAATTAAGTTGAGCTGGCGATTGTATGTTGGGCCAAAAATATCGCGGATGGGTGCTTCATCGCGTGGGTACGCTTCTTTTTCTTTAACAACAAATGTGAGCACTTGACCGTTCTCATCTGACACCAGAACTTCATCACCAACTTCAAGCTTTTCCAAATGATAAAAAATGGCAGGGCCTGTTTTGTCATCAACGTGACCAGCAAGTACAGCATTTCCTTCTCGGCCAGGAACGGTACCAGGTTCAAACCAAGCGACAGTTTCACCGTCATCAGGTACACCCATTTGTCCGTCTTTTGTTAATCCCGTTTCTTCAATGGGAGCTTGAATGTTTAGTGTAGGTATGGATAGTTGAGATGGGGTAGAAACCTCCGCTTTCTCATTTGCTTCAAAAGAGCTGTTATGAGCGGCGGCCTGAGTTTCTACCATTTTAGCTTTTTGAATGGTCGGCTCGGACTGTACAATGCTTGTTTCTTGATGCATGCACCCGACTAATCCAAAGAGAGCAAAAGCACTGAAAATAGCGATCCATCTCAATTGTTTCATTACTTTTGGTAGCCTTTTTGGCGACGTAATACGACTAATGCAACAATTCCCATACCTGCGAACGCTAAGACAGGAAGAATTGAACCAGATTGTTCAGAAGCGCCACCCATACCTGTTTTTGGCATTTCAGAAGGCATTGCTGTTGCATCTTTTAATACTAATGGTTCAATGCTGTCAGCTGTGTTAACCGCTAATACTGTATAAACTGTGTTTGCTTCTAAGTTTGTACCTGCTAAATCAAGAACTTGCTGGTTACCTTCAGCCGTTGTCACAGCTAAATCATATGTACCAGCATCTACTTCTGCGTAGTCTGATACATTAGGGAATGATAAGTTTTCAAATAATGTTGGACCGTCTGTTACACCTACATTTACAGCTGGCGCATCAGGAGAAAAGTGACCAACACGAACTTTTGCTTTTCCTTCTGTTGTGTTCATTTCATCTTCTAATACTTTTAAGTCTAGATTAGCAACTTGGTTAATCGCTGCAACTGTGTATGCTTTTCCGCCATCTACAGTTAAATCCGTTGCAATAACAGGATCTTCTTGACCTTTTGTACCTGCTGCATAAATTTCTACTTTATGCGTACCTGCTGGAACACTTAAGTAATCCGTTGCTGCTTTAAAGGCAGCACCCTCTACTACTGCTTCATCGTTCACGTATACATCTACTGCTGGAGCATCAGGGGAAGCGTGAACAATACGCACCATTGCTTCCTCAGCAGTTTGTGCAGATGCTAAGCTTCCTGAAAATGTTAAAACCATTACAGCTAGCAAAGAAGTAAATAAACCTTTGATTTTTTTCAAACCTTCCAACTCCTTTAATTTGTATAATATTTGTTTAACATTTGCGCAAATGTTGTACACCTATCTTATACCCATTATGTAAAATTGAAAACAGTTGAATGTGTTGTTAATTGTGACAATTTATTCAAGGCAAAAAATGGGTGATGTTACGCACTATTAGGATGTGTAATTTTTACCAATCTATACATTCTTTTTATCTTTTAGTAGTTATCATTAGAAGGAAATATCATACATATATAAAGATGAATGAAACAGCTAGTGTACGAAAAGAAAGGGTGTGAGCAATGAGTGTTCAAATGATTGAAAAGCCCAAACATGAACATCAAGCGTTGTCAACTCGTCAAATTATTAAGCGTGCATGCTTTATATTTATTGGAGCTATATTCATGGCGGTTGGTTTAGAAGTATTTCTCGTTCCAAATCAAGTCATTGATGGCGGAATTGTTGGGATTTCAATTATTTTGGCGCACTTAACAGACGTAAAGCTAGGGATTTATATTTTTGTGTTTAACCTCCCTTTCTTTTTTATAGGATATAAACAAATTGGAAAAACGTTTGCGATTTCTACGTTGTTTGCCGTTTCTGTTTTATCGATGGCCACGTTACTGTTTCATTCAATTCCTGCGTTTACCACAGACACATTGTTAGCTGCTGTATTTGGTGGAATGGTGTTAGGGGTAGGAGTTGGACTTGTTATTCGTTATGGAGGTTCGTTAGATGGAACAGAGATATTGGCCATCTTATTTAACAAACGCACCCCTTTTTCTGTTGGTGAAACGATTATGTTTTTTAATTTGTTTATTTTAGGAAGTGCAGGGTTTGTGTTTGGATGGGACCGAGCGATGTATTCATTAATGGCTTATTTTATTGCTTTTAAAACGATCGATGTGGTAATACAAGGATTAGACGAGTCAAAATCTGCCTGGATTATTAGTGAAGAATATGAAAAGATTGGTGAAGCCATTTTAGCCCGCTTAGGAAGAGGAGTGACCTATTTAAACGGAGAAGGTGGATATACCGGTGATGATAAAAAAGTGATTTTTTGCGTCATTACGAGGTTAGAAGAAGCGAAGTTAAAAGCCATTGTAGAAGAAATGGACCCAGCGGCTTTCTTAGCAGTTGCGAGTATTTCCGAAGTGAAAGGTGGGCGATTTAAGAAACGTGATATTCACTAACAATTAAACATCGAACGTGGATGCTTAATTGTTAGTGTTATGGCAACACAGCGGTTGCAAGTGCCAAATGCTCTTTTAGGACAAGTTTTACTTCCTCAACTTGATGCGGCAAGCACTCAACAATTAAAATGACTTCAGCGCTTTGAGGGTGCTTTTTGTATTTCTTTATGTATTTATAGTAAATGTAATTACATAAAAACCCGATGATAAACCCTGTCGCAGCACCAATTAGTCCCCAATAAATAGGCCCCCAGTCTAAATTAAACCCAACGCTTGCACCTATTACGGCAAACGCTGTTCCTAAAGCAGCGCCAGTATCAAATAAACTAATTCCATCTGAAGAATGTAAGGTATCAAATAGCGAAAGATTTTCTTTCTGTGCTTCAAGAGGAATGGCTAGTATTTGATACGGGCTAATTCCTTTTCGTTCAAGTGATGTGATGGTGAGCTCTAAATAGGTAGAGTGATTAAAAGTAGAAAAGATTTGCATGGCCAACTCCTTATTTTCTTAGCGGCAAGCGAAATCGGTAATGCTGATAATCGTTAATCAAGTAGTTTCGCTGATTGTTGTCAAACAGTTTGTTGTTTTCGACGGTGTTACTATACGCATCATAAATTGAAAAACCATAGATTGAAGGTAAAAACAAGAGCCATTCAGGGTTTAAAACCGCAGTGGATTGTGAAATATTCCCTGAGAATAAATAATGAATGGCTGGCAGAAAGTTAGCTTGGTAGTAGAAAACAACAACCCAAATAAGTGCAAAAAAGCCAGTTAATATTCTGTGAATATACAATTGCCCTGTACCAGGCATGAAGATAGACCAAATAATAGCAAGTATTGGATTTCGTTGATCTAAATAGTTTACTTCTAATGCACCGATACTAAACGTATTAAAAGGTGCATTTTCACGTTCAGCTAATACCGCTACTTTATTTAAATCAAGGGTTGTTCGATAGCTGTCCCAAATACCAAAAATATAGACAGGGATGTAAAGTAAAATCCATCTCGTATCAAGAATGTCTTTTGCACGGTCAATCTCTCCGCAAAACGAATAGACCATCGCTAAATTAAGATTAGCGTGAATGTTAATATACACTTCCCAAATAAATAAAACGAACCCTCTTAAATATTTTGATAATAAAAGATGACCAAATCCAGGAAAAGCTGCTGACCACCAAGCGACAATGTAAGGATTACGCACATGAACTTGGGTCGTTCCAAAGATGCTAATGTGAGCTTTAAAGCGTCTATACTTATTTGTTGATGTGAAATTGTTCATGACAGCATCCTTCAAGGTTGTTTTTTATAGTGTGTACGAACTGCGTCGTATTCATTCGTCTTTTTACGTGTTAGCTTACTTGTTACATAAGCAATCGTTGCATAAAAAAGGCCAAAAAGAAAAAGAGTTGGAAGTTTGTTTATGAAATGAATATTTCCCCAAATTAAAATGAAAGGTAAGAAAAATGCAACAATCATCCCGAGATATATTTTTCTAAATAAAAGCTCATAAATAATACCTGATAGAACAGATAGAAATGGAAAGCCAATCCATAAGTGAAAAGTGGAATCAAAAAATGGCATACATCATCACTCCTTTTTTGTTAGGATAAGTCACATTTCTGCATGTGTATCGTGTTAATTACTGGGTATACCTCGGAACACCATCATTGTTGCTTTTGTGCGAGAAACAGAGATAAACTATTCATACATAGAGATGTAAGCGTACTTAGATGAAGGTCGGGTGAAGGGAACAAAAGGGTCTAGGTGGTTGTTTGAAAAGTGATAGTAGATTGTTTAGTTCCACTTTTATAGATGAAAGAAAAGAGGGTGTCGTTTGAAGAAACTATTAAAGCTTGGGTTCGTTGCTTTCGTTGTGATAGTAATAATGGCAGCGTTAACTTTTTTCGTATGGTCACGTTTTGATTATGGTCCAACAAATGAATTAAACGAGTTAGTGCAAGAAGACCAACTAATGCCAACGAAACATTATTACGTTATTGAGCCTCCCGATCAACCTGTAAAAGGAGGATTCATCTTATATCCAGGTGCAAAAGTACAGCCGCTCGCTTACGCTTATTATGCACAGCAACTAGCAAAAAACGGTTATGTAACAGCTGTTGTAAGCTTTCCATTTAATATGGCGTTTTTTAGTGGTAATCGAGCTCATCAGGTAATCAATGATATCCCTAACGTAGAGAAATGGTTTATCGGCGGACATTCATTAGGGGGTGTGATGGCTGCGAACTATGCGTATGACAATCAAGCGAATATAGATGGTGTCGTATTTTTAGCTTCCTATCCGATGAATAAAAACGATTTTTCAACGACTGATATGCCTGTTCTATCAATTTACGGCGAGAAAGATGGCTTAACCACACCAGGTAAAATCAAAGAGACGAAAATACTCCTGCCTAAATCAGCAACCTTTATTGAAATAAAAGGCGGCAATCATGCACAATTTGGTTTATATGGAGAGCAAAAAGGAGACAAAGCTGCTACCATTTCAGCAAAAAAACAACAAGATCAACTAGTGAGTGAAACGGTAAAATGGTTAAATCGTCATTGAAAAAGGTCAATCTCAAAAAAGCAAACATTGCTCATTTGGGGTTGACCTTTTCTACTATTTACGGGCAAAGCCATGTTTGTTCATTCAGTTGTTGCGCATCGATGTCCACAATCCAGTGATGAAACTTCTTTTGAAGTCTTTTTAAAGGAAGTGGATTGTTTGACACAACATCTAATCCTCGGTCGTCATAAAGGTGGAAAACGGTATGCTTATTCATGTTTATAATATAACATTCTTCTTCTAAGGAAGGTTGGATGTGTAAATCCCGGTTGGCAATCGATTGAATGAGCAACTTATGTTTTAAATCGTCGGTTTTACAGTAAATAAAACATTCATTTCGGTTGGCCTCGGTTACTACTTGAATATCTTGTTTGGATAGCTTCGTTTTAATGAATTTTTTAACGTTCGATTCTTCATCTCGTTTTCGATCTCCACTTCTTTGCTTAAAAAGGACAAGAAGGTCGTCATTTTTATCATGTAGGAAGCTAAAGATGGCATAAGCTCGTTCATAGACATTCTTCATGTACTCCTTTTCCCATACTTTTTTTTGATTGCCAAGTTCAAAACGAATACCAGAAGGTGCGTGGTAGAACAAAGGAGCTTTTAGTTGAATGTTTGGAAATATTCTTTGGATGTAAGTGCGTAAGTTTGTTTTGTCCATAACCATCATCCTATCTATTAAGGTGTGTACGTACGTTTAAGTTGTTTTTATTCTATCACGGGCTTGGATGAATTTGTAATGATGATACATGTTTTAATAGAAAGGTAACAATCTTGTAATTTATTGATGTAGAAAATGAGAGATGACAGAGGAACTGTCATCTCTCATTTTCTAGACCTTTGAGGGTGGATTCGAGGAGTCATGTGACTGTTTGTTGCTTAGATATCTGCTTGAAAGAATGTGTAAGATTGTTTATTTAGGTTTACGTATGGATTAGTTAAAGTCAATTGGCTTGGGTGGAAGGATTGGAAGGTTATAGGGGCGAATTGGTAGGTAGTAGGAGTGTAAGGGAAAGGGGAGCGGGAGAATTGTGAAAAAGCAAGCGTTGTTAGCTGTTTTAGTTGTTGGGGTGTTGTTTTTTAGTTTATTCGGAAAGCTTGTTTTTCAAGAAGGAAATCCTGTGCCGGTTGTTATAGGTTTAATTCAGTTAGCGAATGGAAATGGAGTAGCGCAAATTGATAAGAAGCCTGAGAAATATATAGTAGCAGCGAACGATTATATGACATTTATTGAGCATAAAGAAAAGAATGGGTGGGCATTTCATCAACAAATTGGTGAGACGTTCATTTTTAAAAAAGATGATCAAGAACGTGTGTTTTCTAGTCATATGTTTACCGAAAACTATACAGTCATGATGTTAAATAATAAGTAGTAAAAATTACACCGTATACTATAAATTACTAGAATCGTTAAGGGTAGCCTTTTTCAAGGGTTATTGACGATTCTTTTTCTTTTTGGTAGTTTTTTCAGATTGAGAGATTGTGAGATATGAAGCATGATAAAAGAGGGGGTTCACACTAATCAGTAGGAGGAAAGAGAATGAAGAAATTATCAGTCATTGCAGCAAGTACTGTTTTAGCAACAACGATGTTTGGAGGAGCGAATGCAAGCGCTGCATCAAATGAGCAACAACCAACTACTTATCAAAAAGTGGTGTATACCTACAACTGTCAGTTTGATCAAGCTTATCTTGAGAATTTATTAAAGAAATATAATCTTCAAGTAAAGCCAGTTGAACAAACACCAGTCGCACAACCAACTCAGCAAGTGGAGCAAAAGCCAGCACCACAACAACCGGTACAACAGCCACAAGCAGAGAAGCCGGCAACAACTACAAACACAACTACTCAAGCAGCTGCTAGTAGTGTAAGTGAATACGAAAAAAAGGTCGCACAGCTTGTCAACCAAGAGAGACAAAAAGCAGGTTTGGCTCCTTTACAGTTAGATACAAAATTAAGTGATGTAGCAAGAGAGAAATCACGAGATATGATGAATAAAGGGTACTTTGATCATCAATCACCAACTTACGGTTCACCGTTTGATATGATGAAGCGTTTTGGTATTTCATATAAAGCAGCAGGTGAGAATATTGCAAAAGGTCAACGTACACCTGAAGAAGTGATGAATGGCTGGATGAATAGTTCAGGTCACCGCGCGAATATTTTAAGTAACAACTTTACACACATCGGTGTAGGGTATGTAAAAGGTAGCGATGGAACAACATACTGGACACAAATGTTCATTGGTAAATAAATAGATTTTCAACAATTCGCATGACGAATATAGAGTCCTGCCAAATGTTGAAAACCTACTAAAATGAGGCTGAGACATAAGTGTTTCAGTCGATAAGAAGAGGGTGTCCCAAAAGGTATAAACTTTTGCGCACCCTCTTTTTAGGTTAGCTTCTAAAATTAGTCCGTTGATTTCCGTTCCAGGCGCTTCGCTTTCCGCATCGCTTCGCTCTTGCGGGGTCTCACCTGACCAGCTGCGCCCGCAGGAGTCTTCGCGCCTTCCACTCCAATCAACTCAGCTTACGATATTTTTTTGCGCAAAAAAATACAAGAAAATCCCTCTTTTGTTATAATTAAGTCACCACAACAAAACCTATAAAATGGATGAAAAGTAAAAGAGGCGACTCTCAGATCGAATTTATTCAACCTTTTGAGTCAGCCTCATTTTTTGATTAAAAAACAAGTTTAAAAGAATAGTGGAATGGAGCGTAGGACACTCGACTCCTGCGGGAAATAGAGGAAAGGCTGAGACCCCACAGGAACGAGGAGGCTCAGGTTCCTCCCTGCAAAAAGCGAGTGGCTGGAGCGAAATGGAACGAACTTGTTGTGTAACATAACGATGACAGAAACGTTCTTGTTCGTTTTTGAGAAGGAATCATTTCGTTATGTCCCACTCTCATTTATTATCATTTTGATAACAAAGCGGATTTGTTTTGGGCAATTGTTGTGAAAGATTTTACATTGCTTGATCAAGAGATTGACAAAGTAGTGAAACAAGATAAGACACAACAAGAAAAATTGAAAGACCTATTAATGGGCTTTATTCGTTTCGGTCTCACACATCAGCAGCATTATGAATTGATGTTTTTGGCAAAAAACGAGGAAATACGTGAGTTAATCAATGAAGGACTAAAAGTAACCATTTCTTACATGAAGAAGTAAAACAAGTGAGGAGCATCAATAGGAATTTGATGTTCCCCACTCATTTAGATGTGAAATAGTTGAGCAACAAGATTGTTGTAAATGGTGAAAAGTTTTGGCGGATGAGGTGTATTCATCAAAAGCGCATCTGCAATGGATGAGTAGTACCACTGTTGTTCACGCTTAGGCGCATTAAATCTTTTCCATACATCCTCTCCATTTTGTTCATAATCTTGTAGGATTGATAGGAGATTGTGTGTTTTATCTGCACAAATGATGCACTTTACTTCAAGTGGTGCATGTTTAATCTTGTCAATTGTATGTTGTTTGCGCTCTTTCCACGGTTTTGCTTTATGAGGTTCAGACACTTGAGCGACAAGGCTAGCGACTTCTTTTCCAAATGTGTTTTCAATCGTTTTGATATCACAATCAGTATCTTCCACTACATCATGAAGCAATGTAGCGACCACGATGTCTTCTTTTAGTTGTTCATTTAATGCAACCTCTTTTAGTGCCTCCATCACGTACAATGTGGCTGTATATGGATGAGAAATGTAGCTAATGGTTGTTGCTTTTCGTTTTTGGCCTTCGTGTGCAATGGTTGCAAATCGAACAGCTTGATTAATACGTTCATAGTTCATCTAATCATTCCTCTCTTTTGAGTGTTGTTCTTTTTCTATGATAAGATAGTCATACCATACATAGTAGGAGTGAGATGCATGCTGAGAAAATATACAATTCGTACATCTACACGTGACGAAATGGTAGAGGTAACAGATACCGTTCAACAGTTAATGCGTGAAATGGGCGTAAAAGAAGGGACGATCATCGTTTATTGTCCGCATACTACGGCTGGAATTACTATAAATGAAAATGCAGACCCCGATGTGAAGAGAGATATGATTCGACGTTTTGACGAAGTATATCCATGGCATCATGAGCTAGATCGTCACATGGAAGGAAATACAGCTGCACATATGAAAGCAAGTACAGTTGGTGCCTCGCAACATGTCATTGTAACAGGTGGACAGCTTCTACTCGGAACGTGGCAAGGTATTTATTTTTGTGAGTTTGACGGCCCAAGAGAGCGAACGTTTTATGTAAAAGTGAGCAAAGAATAAAGAGAGGGTGTTCTTATTTGATGCAGAACCGACTTTTTGTATTTAAACGTTTTGTTTGAGTGACTGCCATGCACTTGCTAAATGATTTGCAATAGCAGTCTACCATAAAGACGTGCAAGTTGTTCACCGTCTTTATCATAGTTTGTATTCGTGTTGACGTCATACGTGTAAATTGTTCCTTATGTATCTCTTTCAATTCTCTTAGAATTAGTTTTTTTGCACATTTATCTTATCATGAAGATGAGAAAAGATTCAAAAAGTTTATGAAATAACAAGGGATTTTTTCACACATGTGGAATATCAATTAGTTAAACGTCACAAAAACTGGGAGGGGGATTGTTGAGGTGAATGTAACGATTCGGGACATGACAATCCATGATTTTGACGTAGTGCGCGATATAGCCTATGCAGGTTGGTATTATACATATAGTGGCATGATCCCTGTAAAACTCCAGCAGGCGTTTTTAGCAAAACATTATGAACAAAAACAACTATTACGTCGTATGCAGCATTCAATTACCCTTATTGTAGAAGAAAATGGAGAAGCGGTAGGGTTTGCAACGTTTGTAGTTCATGACAACGTAAATAAACAAGTAAAACTTGAAGCGCTTTATTTATACCCAACTCATTGGCGAAAAGGATATGGGTCAAAGCTTATTGATGAAGGGATGAAACGTTTAGTTGGTGTGGAAAGTTTACTTGTTAATGTGATGGCTGAAAATGCAGTCGGGCTGAACTTTTATAAAGCAAATGGGTTTGCGCAATTAAAAGTAAGTGAAGAAAGGCTGTTTACGTACCCGATTAAAATGATTACGATGCAATTAACCATTTCGCGATGGATGTTTTACAAACATCAAAATAAAACATTTCAAGGCAATTTCGTGAACACTGTTGAAGCCAATTCGAATTATTCGTAAACTAGTAGAAAGACAGTAGAAAAAGAGGGTACGAATAATGAAACGATGGCTAGTTACAATGATTGCATCTGGAAGTCTGGTGTTGGGAGCTTGTTCAAATGAAGAAGCAAATCAACATGAAAATCATCAGTCAAAAGAAGCTGTGCATACTGAGCACGAAGGGCATAGTGACATACGAGAAGAAACAGCGAGCGTGGAGGAAATGCCTGCTTTTTTAACGAACCACAATGATGATATGAAAGTGTTGTATTTAGCAGCTGCTAAGCATAAAGAATTACTTGAAAACATCCCTTGTTATTGTGGGTGTTCAAATGAGCTAATCGGTCATCGTAGCAATTATGACTGTTTCATTCATGAAACGAAAGAAAACGGTGCCATCGTCTGGGATGATCATGGAACAAAGTGTCAAGTTTGTTTAGACATTGCTGCTCAAGCGATCCTTGATTATAAAGATGGAAAATCGATTCAAGAAATACGAAGTGACGTTGATAAGCAGTACGAAGAGGGATATCCACAACCAACACCAACACCTGAAGTGTAAAAAAGACAATCACTTAGACTCTTAATGATAAAGGGTCTAAATGATTGTCTTTTTTTATATTTTATATGTTATAAAACAAGGGTATTAAACATAGATATGTTATATAACAGTTGGGGGTTAATAAACTAAAAGGAGAGGGTTAAGATGGAACAGACTGTGATTGAGAAAAAAGAAGAAGTGAATGAAAAGACAAACTTTGAGTGGATTGATGAATACCCAACCATTCTTGATATTATTAATGAATATTATGGAACATGTCGATAATCTGTATATCTTGCTATGGAATAGAATTAGTGATAAATAGTTTAAAAGACTCTATCGGAAGGAAGTTGATAGAGTCTTTTGCTTTATTTTAAATGAAACGATACGTTTTTTCGGTTCAGTGTCAAAGTGAGATGATGATTTCTTACAACCCAATCATACATCTTTTTAATACGAATAGACATGGCTTGCCTGTTTTGTGAAGAGGGAGGTGAAGAGGAAGATAGAAATGAAGTAAGTAGAAGTTCTGATGTTTGTGTACGAGGCTGAATGATGTTTCCTTTCATTTCAATAACGGATGATGCAAGTGATGTCAGACTTTCACATAATGAGATGGAAACAGTTAATTCTTGGAAAGTTGGTATACCATCTTCATTTTCCTCACATATAATAGTTGCCTCACATTCATATGCATCAATGGAAAAATTGATACCGGTTCCTTCAGGTGCCCATAAAACAAATCGTTCGAGTTGTTGAAACGGAATAGGGTTACTTCTACACGTTCCCTTTTCTGATACAACTTCTACAACGACAAAACCTCGCAATAAAGCGGTAATCTTTTGAACATCCGTCACTTCTCCATTTGGTAACGTCATTTGAATGGTTGAACGACGACCAATTTCGGTGAATGTTATTGTTTTTTTTTGTACGCCATTTGCATCGGTTAAAAAGCATCGAATCTCTAGCTTTTCTCCATTGCGACATGGATCAATAAATAGAGGAACTAAATCATAATGTAAAAGATGATTTTTATTTGAAAGAAGTACAAGCGTTTCTGACTCTGTTACATAATCAGGAGCTGTTACTTCAATAATAAGGTGTTCTGATGATGGTAAACGTGAGAAATTGTATTGACCATTTGCATCAGTTGTTGTTTGAGCAATGATTGCTTCTTGATCAAACAGTCGAATAAAAATGCTGGCGTTTACAAGGGGGAGTTTTGTTTGTGCATCGACAATTTGACCAGTTAGTGTGGAGTCACCTAAGAAATTCACTATTTTTGCTCCTTCCAACAAACGAATTGTTATATTGTATGTACAAAGTGTAAGGAAGTGAGGTGAAAATGAACATATAGGCGAAGGTTGTACCGTTTTTTATCATATAAGGGACTTTGGCAACCTTTGTTGGTTGTTAAAGACTAGTCTGATAGTCTGAAAAAGGTTGCTGGCTGTTTGCTTTGTCATAGAAAATCATTTTTTAAAAGGCACTAAGAACAGCTTTTAGGAAAGAGCGGTATGAAATAAGACCTCGCTACAAAAAGTAGACGAGGTCTTATGTCGTGATTATTGTGTAATTTTCTTCGCGCCAAGGTAACGAGGTTTCCAGTAGCTGTTATTTAAAGATGCAATCGATACACCTTTAGAAGAAGAGCTATGGATAAACTGGTTATTACCTAAGTAAATACCAGCATGAGATGCACCTTTTTTATATGTCTCAAAAAAGACAATATCACCAACGGCCGGTTTCGACACTTTTTGTCCTTTTTGATACATAGCATCTACTGTTCGAGGTAGTTGAATTCCCGCACTTTGTTTAAATACATATCCAAGAAATCCGCTGCAATCAAATCCTTTAGGTGTCGTACCTCCCCATTTATATGGAACGCTTGAATGCTTTTTTGCTTCCGAAACAAGAGAATTCACGTTAAATGAAGATACCCCTTTTACGTTTGATTTCTTACTAATTGGTAACTTTGCAATGGTTTGTTTTCCAACAATACCATCCGCATTTAAACCGTGTGCTCTTTGGAAAGATTGTACAGCCACTTTTGTATCATAATTGAAGAAATTCGATACAGGATGTTTTAAATGGCCTGAAGCCTTTAGTGCGGTTTTTAATTCTGTTACATCACTATGTTGCATACCTTGCTTTAATACTCTGTCACCAAGAGCTGCTTCACTGACAATTGGACTACTCGTTATTAAAACACCAGCTACTGTAAGAGCGGCTATGAATTTTTTCACAATTATGTACCTCCTGAAAACGATTCCCTTTAAGTACATTTATCATATCACCATTCGACATCATTTTACGTTACAGTTTCTTTACAATCGTAAAAGTTGCGTTTGAAAGAAGAATAATAGGGAATTATGAACGTATTTGTTGATAACAATCGGGTTTTATAGAGGTAGACTAATATATTTAATAATCGGAATTTTCTTTGTGATCTTGTTTGTATTATCTTTTTGTAACATTAATGTAACATAAATGGTGAAAATAGACGTCTGACTTTGTTTCTGGAAACGTGGATATGCATGTTTTTAAGCTAAACAGGACATGATAGTTCATGATTAATCATTAGCAATTATTTGTAAATACATAAGTCTATGGAGTAAAAGAAACGTTTGTTTGAGAAAAAACATAAAAAATATGTGAATTATTACACAAAGGGTTTAAAGTCGTGTAAAATGTAAACTTATAATAGATAGGTTATTTTTATTTTATGAGGTGATGAACAATGAAGAAAATTGGGGTATTAACAAGTGGTGGAGATTCGCCAGGAATGAATGCAGCCGTACGTTCTGTTGTACGAAGTGCGATTTATCATGGCTTAGAAGTATATGGTGTATATCAAGGGTATCAAGGGTTGATTGCTGGTAACATTAAAAAGCTTGAAGTAGGAGACGTTGGTGATATTATTCATCGCGGAGGTACAATGCTTTATTCAGCACGCTGTCCTGAGTTTAAGACAGAGGAAGGGCGTCAAAAAGGCATTGAGAATTTAAAGAAACATGGTATTGAAGGTCTGGTTGTCATTGGTGGAGATGGCTCTTACATGGGAGCTGTTAAGTTAACGGAGCTAGGTTTTCCTTGTGTAGGAATTCCAGGAACGATTGACAATGATATTCCAGGAACTGACTTTACATTGGGCTTTGATACAGCACTACACACGGTAATTGATGCGATTGATAAAATTCGTGACACGGCGACATCACATGAACGTACGTTTATTATTGAAGTAATGGGTCGTGACGCAGGTGACATTGCACTTTGGTCAGGTCTTGCAGGTGGAGCAGAAACCATTTTAATTCCAGAAGCAAAAGAAGAGTTTAGTGAGATGATACAGCGTTTAAAAAGCGGATTGGATCGTGGGAAAAAGCATAGTGTAATTGTGGTAGCTGAAGGTGTGGCTAGTGGCGATGAAGTGGCACGCCAATTAAAAGAAGCAGCCAATATTGATACACGTGTAACAGTACTCGGGCACATTCAACGTGGAGGATCTCCAACGGCAATGGACCGCGTGTTAGGAAGCCGCTTTGGTGGTCATGCAGTGCAACTGTTAATGCAAGGTAAAGGTGGGCGCGCAGTTGGTATTCGCCAAAATAAGATTGTTGATTATGACATCATGGAAATCTTAAGCCAACCACATAAAATTGACCTTGATATGTACAAATTATCAAAAGAGCTTTCAATTTAATAAAGTCAATCCCTCTTATAAAGGGGGATTTTCTTCTTTTTTTAGTTGTAAGCCTGTACCAGAACAAAGTTTGCATGTTTTTGTGTAGCGAACCCCAGGAATAATTTCAACTTTTCCTAAGCCTTTACAGCTTGGACAAATCATTTCAAATCCACTCATAGTAGGCACACCTCATTTTGTAATCGCTTTCTTTTTTTATTGTAACACAAACGTTAGTAGGAGTGCGAAATTTTCATAGAAAATATGATACACTACAAATAGAAGAAATTTCCTTATAGGGAGTGATACATATGTTTAAGCGGATTTTACTTGCATCTGATGGATCTGAACATGCAACACGAGCGACAGAGAAAGCAGTCGAACTTGCAAGTTTAACGAAAAATAGCTTTATTCAAGTAGTTTATGCAGTTGATGTCGAAACAATAAAGAATGATGTCATCAATAACTTCAATTCATTAGACAGAGACGTACTACGTGAAGAACGTATGAAAGCGACACAAAGTGTATTAGAGAAGTCAGATGTTGAATATGAAATGACGTTTATTCATGGTGACGCAGCGAAGACCATTATTGATTTTGCCAATCATAATAAGTTTGATGTGGTTGTAGTGGGAAGTCGTGGTCTAAATCCTGTGAAAGAAATGTTTCTAGGAAGTGTTAGTCATAAAGTAGCACAACGTGTGAAAGTACCGGTGTTAATTGTGAAATAATGAAAGAGAGAAAGTGTATCAAATAACGCAAATAGGGTTCTTGAAAAACACGCTTTTCCGATATAAGTGAGTGAAAGAAGTTCTTATCTAAATGTCTATTTCTGTAGAGTTGTTTTTGGGGAAGTGGTATTACAATTGCGATTAAAAAAAGCCTAAGTGCAAAAAGAGCGAGTTCTCTTTGCACTTAGGCCTTTCGCTTATTTATTCTTCAATCTTCATTGTTGCACTAATGCGCTCTGAAATCATCACATCCAATGTTTTTAAAAGGGTCGTCATGTCATCAATAGATGTGTTGTACGTAAGCATAACACGCTTGCCATTAGTATCTTCACCACATAAGATGAAGGTATTAAGCTCTGTTCGCTCACCATCTATTGATACACTACCACCTTTTTTGCGATAATCACTGACGTTGTAAACCTTAGAAGAATCGCGTTTCATTTTCTTCACCCCCATGCCTTAGTATAGTAAGGCTGGAAAAAGATATGACTAACATTAGACAATTTTTTGATGCTTTCAACAAAAAACGAAGGATGACTATTTAACAGTCTCCTTCGTTTTTTGTTTTTTCGTTTTTTGACTTCAATTATGCTACTTCCATATACATGCCAAGGCAAAATAACGAAATAACTAAAAAGAACGCTGAGTTAAATTTGTTTTCTTTAAATGTAGTAACAGCTTCAACAAGTAAAAATAAACTTAACATTAGTTGAATATATGGTAGATATTGAATATATGTGGTGGAGTCCGAATTTATAATTGCAAACCCAGCAAAAATAAGTGCACCAATTAAAAATAAATATTTTAATAGATTTAATCCTTTAAAAAGCCAGTTCATGCTTTGTCTTTCCCCCTCATCTTCTTGCTCTATCATATGATTATATCATCTTTTTATGTTCTTTCTCATGAAAGGAATGTGAACAATTTTAACCAAAAAAAATAAACTTGTCAATCAATTGAAAAGTCATTTACATAAGTCATGTATCTTCATCGTGCGTCACAGTCATACAAAAATCATAACCAAGGTAAATAAAACATATTTTTTATTGTAATCATGTAATGAACTATAATATGGAAAGGACTGGCTCAGTGTGGGGTTTGCCTTACGAACATGTTTTTTTATTTGTGGTATTTTGTTAAAAACAACGGCAGCGCTAGCACTTATGTTTGAGCTGAATTTACTTCCTATACATGGGCGAAACACAGATTATTACGTGCAAGTGCTTGCACTAAAGTTTCCGATGTATTTATTTATTATGGGATTCGTACTGATTGTGTGTAGTTTTTATTTTCCTAGAAGAACAAAACGTCGAGGAAAGGTGTAATTCGTCAAACTAAAACGTTTGACTGTATGGTTTAAACACTTTAAAATAAGAATATTAAGGAACGATTGGGGTGGTACGATGGGGCAGTGTATAAAATTGGTGAGCTAGCGGCGTTAGCGAATGTATCCAAGCGGACAATTGATTACTATACGAACTTAGGATTGTTGGAAGCAAAGCGCTCTCCGTCTAATTATCGCTACTATACGGAAGAAGCATTGTCTGAACTAACATTCATTGAATCGTGTAAAAGCTTACACATTCCGCTCGAAGAGATTAAAAGAAAGTTAGAGTGTAAGCGAAATAAAGAAGTAGAAAAAGAAGTCGTGATGAATCAAGCTACATTGTTAACGACTCAATTAGAACAAGTGAACAAAGAACTATCGAGCATAATGCCTATTATTCATAAGTTAGACGATGAGGAGAAACAACAGGTTACAAAACAGCTTTCACTTCAGTCTGACACACTTTTACAGTCACTGAGGCTGTTGTTAGTCTAATTCCTCCGTTTAGCGCAAAGAAAGTCATTGTGCGATAGCGTCTAATTTAAAACTTTAGGAGGTGACTTCCTTACTCGCATGTAGCGAGATAAGGAACGTTTCTTGGACATATTTAACTTACTTTTACTCGCGATCTTGATTGCGTTAACCGCTTTTTTCGTAGCGTCGGAATTTGCGATTGTAAAAATACGTAGTTCTCGTATTGATCAGCTCGTTGCAGGAGGTAGCGCTAGGGCAAAGGCTGCCAAAAAGGTTACAACTCACTTAGATGAGTATTTATCGGCTTGTCAACTTGGGATTACGATTACAGCACTTGGTTTAGGTTGGTTAGGTGAACCAACTGTTGAAAAGCTGCTTCACCCGCTTTTTGTAGAGCTAGGACTTAGTGAATCTGTTACGACCATCTTATCATTTGGTATTGCCTTTGCGTCGGTTACATTTTTGCATGTTGTAGTCGGAGAGTTGGCGCCTAAAACGTTAGCCATTCAAAAAGCTGAAAGGGTGACGATGTTATTTGCTCAGCCACTTATTTGGTTTTATCGTCTTATGTTCCCGTTCATTTGGGTGCTAAATGGATCAGCCCGTTTATTAACAGGGTTATTTGGACTAAAGCCAGCATCAGAGCACGAGTTAGCACATAGCGAGGAAGAGTTGCGTATTCTTTTATCGGAAAGTTATAAAAGCGGTGAAATTAATCAATCTGAGTTTAAATATGTAAGTAAGATTTTTGACTTCGATGATCGCGTAGCAAAAGAAATTATGGCTCCGAGAACTGAAATCGTGTCATTTGATAAAGAAGATACGCTTGAATACATTCTCGAAGTGGTCAAAGAAGAACGTTTTACACGTTATCCAATCGTTGATGGTGATAAAGATCACATTGTCGGTATGGTCAATATGAAAGAAATTTTAACAGAGATGGTATTTAACGAAAACAAAGATCAGTTAAAGTTAGCGCAATATATCCGTCCTGTTATTCAAGTGATTGAATCAATTCCAATCCATGACCTATTATTAAAAATGCAAAAGGAACGTATTCATATGGCAATTTTAATTGATGAGTATGGTGGAACATCAGGACTTGTTACGGTTGAAGATATTTTAGAGGAAATTGTTGGTGAAATTCGAGATGAGTTTGACGCAGATGAGCGTCCGCTTATTCAAGAAGTAAAGGAACACCACTATATTCTTGATGGAAAAGTACTTGTAAGTGAAGCGAACGAGTTACTAGGTATTGATATTGATGATACAGACGTTGATACAATGGGCGGTTGGGTGTTGACAGAAAAGTATGACATCAAACTAGGCGAGCAATTAACGTATGGCCCTTATACATTTAAGATAGCAGAGATGGAAGGGCACCAAATTCAGTATTTAGAAGTAACAAAAGAACAAGTAGAAACAGAAGTGATTCAACAAGAAGCAGTTGTTCAACCAGTAGCAAAACAGCAAACGATTTCGTTAAATAACGCTACATCATAAGTGAAAAAGGTACAGACAGCTAAAAACTGTGTGTACCTTTTTTATGAGAATATATATACAATTTTTTCTAAATAAGTTACTATTTAACTATTGTTATTTCATTAGATAGGGGTGTGGAAGATGCAGGCATACACAGAACAGCTAAAGTCGCAAGCACCAACGAATCAAAAGTACACGTACGGATTAGTGTTATGTCGAGACTGTAAACACGAAACCGTTATTCAAGTCAAACAACCTCAAGATGGGCATACGTTTTATTGTCCGATTTGCGGTGAAAAACAGTGAAAAAGCCTCCATAAAGGAGGCTTTTTTATTATCCACGTGAGCGTTCGAAAAATTCTTCTTGTTCTTTGACAGGTTGCCCATCTTTTTGAATAACGAGTGTGCGTGTTGGAAAAGCAATTTCAACATGTTCTTTTTCTAATATTTCCATAATGCGAAAGTTTACATCTTCTTTTACAGTTAAATAATCACCAAACATCGTTGTGTTTGTAAAGAAGTATAAATATAAATCTAAACTTGAATCGCTAAAGCGATCAAAGTTTACGAAGATCACTTCGTTATGAATCTCTGGATGTTCAATTAACATCTCTTTAATCTCTTTCACTACTTTTTCTAACTTTGCTTTCGGTGTATCATATGTGACACCTAAATGAAATGCAATTTGGCGCTTACCCATTTTGGCCCAGTTGATAATGGGTTCATTGGAAAGTGTGGAGTTTGGAACCGTCACAAGCGCTTGAGCAAATGTACGGACTCTTGTACTTCTGAATGAAATGTCTTCTACAACACCTTCAACGCTTGGTGTTTTAATCCAATCCCCAATCGTAAAAGGTTTTTCTGTAATAATAACCACTCCACCAAAAAGGTTCGCAAGTGCTTCGCGTGCTGCAAGAGCAAATGCGAGTCCACCAATACCAAGACCAGCAACAAATCCATTTACGTTAAAGCCCCATTGATCCGCAATGACAGATACAGATAAAGCAATCACAATGACGCGAATGGTCTTTTCAACAAATGGAATAATAATGCGGTCCACTTGGAAGTCAAAGTTTTTTGAGAACGTTGAAAAGAACAAAGAAGTAGAATCTGCTAGATTGAAAAACCCCCAACCTATTAAAATCATAAACGCAGAACGAACAATTTTCCCTTCGACTGTAGCGGATAAAAGTTCAAATGGTAAATAAGGGAGAGCCACTTGAATCCCGATAATAACGAAAACCCAGCGAAGTGGCTTTTCAAAAGCTTCAAGTATGTTGGTTACAATATCAACCTTTATGTTTTTGACAAGCCCGATAATAAATTTAAATAGATACGTTGTAAACAATTTTCGTAAACCAAGAAAAACAACAAAAATCCCAATCGCAATTCCGATATTTTTCCATTCATCTACGGTTAATGTAAAATCAAACACGAACAAAGAACCTCCTATAAAACATCTCAACTAAACATGTTAATAAGATAGCACAAAGTCACTTTTTATTCTATAGGAATCAATTTGTCAAATGATTTTGTCATTAGTCAGTGCCGAGCCTTTTGTGAGGGTAAGAGTATTTACTTATATCAATAGCTGCTTTTTGTTTAAAATGCTATGTTAAATATAAAAAACAGTTTAAAACTATTTCCATTTTTCTTTACATATGATACAATTATAAATGTCTAACGCTGATGTAGCTCAGTAGGTAGTAGCGCATCCATGGTAAGGATGAGGTCGCAGGTTCGATCCCTGTCATCAGCATCATCTAAAAAGGCACTTGGTTAAAACCAGGTGTCTTTTTTTTTGTATGGGATTTTGCATTTCTCAATCTCTCAAGATTTGTCGCTAGAAGTAGAAGAAATACATTTTAAAAGTGAAATAAATAGTCATTTGTGCTTATTTTCTGAAAAATCATCACTTTTTTATATGCTATTAGTCATAATTCTACTGTATAATGAATGCAACATGATTTTAGCGTTAAAGGGGAAAAGAAGATGCAGCAAAAACAATTAGGCCATATTATTCGTGAGCTGCGACAACTCGCAGGCTTATCACAACAAGAGCTTGCCGAAGGTATTTGTTCTCAAGCGCAAATAAGCAAGCTTGAAAAAGGAACTGAATTTCCATACAGTAATACGTTATATGAAATCTCAAGGCGCCTTGGAGTAGACATGAACTATTTCTTTGAAAATATGAACACGCCTCGACTTGACTACGTAGATGAAGTAAAAGGACTCATTCGACGATACGTAAGACAGCGCGATTATGAATCGGTTGCGTTTATGATTGAAAAAGAAAAAACAAGCCCACTTTTTCAAACTCCGTCGAACAAGCAGTTTTTAATTTGGCATGAGGGAATTTGTACGTATTATTTATATAAGCAAAAAGAGGATGCACTAAAAATTTTACAACACGCATTAGAGATTACCCAGACTCGAGAGCATTATTATAAAGAAAGAGAAATTGAAATCTTGACGAGCATGGCCATTGTGTATGATGAAGAAAATGAATATGAACACGCCATTGCTTCATTTAAAAAAGCATTGCAACATTTAAGTCAGCTCCCACAAATAAAAGATCCGCAAATTAAAGTGAGAATTTTGTATGGAGTATCACGCACGTATGGAAGAAGTGGAAACTATCAAGAAGCCATTCAGTTTGCACTGAAAGGTGTAAAACAATGTGTGAGTAATGAAAGTATGTATTTACTTGGGGAGCTTTATTACATGGTAGGTTATTCAATGGCCCAATTAAAAAGAGAGAAAGAAGCTGTCGATTATTTTAAGAAGGCTATATTAATTTTTGACCTTAGTAGTAACAAGCAGTTAATTAATATTGTAAAAAGAGAGCTTGAAAAACTGAGTATTGAAATATAACTATTATTATAATTTTTTAAGAAAATAGGAGTAAAACTAATATTTGGTTAGAAAATAGCCGGTATACGCTCTGTAGAAAGAAAAGTAACAATTTTTAGTTTGTAGTACAATAGGTTTATAAATAATATTTTAGGAGGAAATGAAAATGAAAAAAACAATAATGAAGTTAAGTATGGTAGTGACTGTAGCGGCAGCGGTATTTGCATTTGGAGGAACAGGAACGGTAACAGTTCAAGCTGAAGAGCCGACATTCAAAGCGTATATCTTACCAGCTCAACATTAATCTCCAAAAATAGAAGGTACTAAGCCTTCTATTTTTTAGTTTTCTTCATAAAATGAGAGCATGTAATCCCCACACTTTTACTGAAAAAAGTGTGTTTTTTTGTTTTGTACGTGAGGATAAAAACAGTAGAACTAGAAAAAATAAGAAAAAGAGGTTTCGGCGATGAATCGAAGGGGTATGAGTTATTGTTATGAATAAATGAGCGAGGAGTGCGGTTGGATTGATTACATTCAAGCATGTATCTAAAGTGTATGAAGATGGAACAAAAGCCGTTCATGATGTGGATTTAGAGATTAAAGACGGTGAGTTTTTTGTGTTTATCGGGCCGAGTGGGTGTGGGAAGACGACGACACTCAAGCTTATTAATCGGTTGCACGAAGTAACAGATGGTGATTTATATATTAACGACAAACGAGTGATTGATCATAAAGTTCATGAGCTTCGTTGGAATATTGGCTATGTACTTCAACAGATTGCGTTATTTCCACATATGACGATTGCAGAAAATATTGCGATTGTTCCTGAATTAAAGTCGTGGAAAAAAGACGATATTCAAAAACGCGTGGATGAATTGTTAGAGCTAGTAGGATTAGAACCTCATATTTATCGAAATCGCAAGCCTTCTGAATTATCAGGGGGTCAACAGCAACGAGTAGGAGTAGCACGTGCACTTGCAGCAGATCCTCCTATTATTTTAATGGATGAACCGTTTAGTGCACTCGATCCACTAAGTCGCGAACAGTTGCAAGAAGATTTTTTACGATTAAAAGAAAAGATTCAGAAAACCATTGTGTTTGTAACACATGATATGAGTGAAGCGTTAAAGCTTGGCGACCGAATTTGTTTAATGAAAGACGGTGAAGTGGTTCAAGTCGGGACAGCGGAAGATTTCATTAAACGCCCCAAAAATGAGTTTGTAAAATCATTTATTGGTGACCAACAAACTGTGCTTGATCTTTCATTAAAAGAATTTGTGCAAAAAGGAAGTGTTCACATACCGATTGAAACCTCAGAAATCATGGATGCCAACGAAACCATTGGTGATGCGTTAGAAAAACTGCGACATCACGAAGGAGTTAGCATTGTGGAAAATAGTATTCAAATCGGTGTGATTACCCGTCAAAGTGTCGTCACTTTTCTTTATGAGCAACGTAAAGAAGGGAGAGTGATAGCACGATGAATGCTGTTCAAGCATTACTAGAAGCGCGTGGATCGGAACTTTTACAAGCGTTATTAGAGCATATTCAAATTTCAGTACTAGCACTTATTATTGCGGTAGCCATCTCTGTTCCGTTAGGTATTTATTTAACGAGAAAACCAAAAATAGCAGAGCTAATTATCGGAGTGACAGCTGTTTTACAAACGGTCCCGTCTCTTGCGCTACTAGGGTTACTAATTCCTCTTTTTGGAATTGGAAAAGTACCAGCAATTATTGCGCTCTTTTTATATTCGTTATTACCAATCTTGCGTAATACATATACAGGAATTAAAGAAGTCGATTCATCGTTAATTGAAGCAGCGAGAGCGATGGGGATGACGTCATCTAAACGACTTTGGAAAGTAGAGCTCCCTCTTGCGTTACCGGTTATTATGGCTGGAATACGAACAGCGATGGTACTGATTATCGGAACCGCTACAATCGTTGCGTTAATTGGAGCAGGGGGATTAGGAAGTCTCATCTTGCTTGGAATTGACCGAAATGATAATGGTCTTATTTTATTAGGAGCAATACCTGCTGCGATATTAGCCATTTTATTTGACGTCGTTCTTCGGGGCATTGAACAATCATCACGAAAAGGGTCAGGAAAGCGATCATTTATTTTAGCGACTGTGCTTGTCTTGCTTCTTGCGTCACCGTTTGCGTTTATGAAAGCAGCAGAGCCAGATTTAGTCATCGCGGGTAAAATTGGTGCGGAACCTGACATTTTAATTAATATGTATAAGTTGTTAATTGAAGAAGAAACGGATTTGAAAGTAGGGTTAAAGCCATCAATGGGAAAAACAACGTTTGTGTATCAAGCGTTACAGAGTGGAGAGATTGATGTATTCCCTGAATTTACAGGAACAGTTATTGTCACACATATGAAAGAACAAGCCGTAAGTAACGATGCACGAGAAGTGTATGAACAAGCAAAAAGAGGAATGGACGAACAATTTAATCTTGCTTATTTAGAGCCGATGCAGTTCAACAATACGTACGCGTTAGCGGTACCGACTGAATTTGCTGAGGTAAAGAATTTGAATACAATCTCTGACTTACAGAATGTTGTAGATGAGCTAAAAGTAGGGTTTACGCTAGAGTTTAAAGATCGAGAAGATGGTTATGTTGGGATTCAAAAAGAATATGGCCTCACATTTAATAACTTGCAAACGATGGAACCGAAGCTACGTTATCGAGCAATTGAAACAGGAGATATTAACTTAATTGATGCGTATTCTACTGATGCCGAAATCAAGCAGTTTAATTTGAAAGTGTTAGAAGATGATCAAGGGTTATTCCCGCCATATCAAGGCGCGCCGCTTTTGCGAAAAGAAACAGTCGAAAAGTATCCAGAAGTTGAGAGTGCACTCAATAAACTTGCTGGTCAAATTACAGATGATGAAATGCGTGAGATGAATTATCAAGTAAACGTAGAAGGAAGAATGGCTGCAGACGTTGCGAAAGAATATTTAACGGCGAAAGGATTATTGAACTAAGAAAGTGTGTGTCAAAAGGAGAGGTTCGTTCTTCTTTTGACACAATCGCTTTCGTTTTGCTTTTTTACATACTTATTCTTTTGGAATAGAATCATAGAGTGCGAACTAATTAATAGAGGTGTAGAGATGGAAACACAAACAAATCAATTTTATACTCATTTACTTAACGAGTGTGACACGATATTAGAAGGATGGTTACAAGCGAGAGAAATAAAGTCGCATTCTATTTACTCAGCGGATGCTCCGATTGAGATAGAAGAAAAGCTAAGTCATTCAACTCGAATTCTCATTCAAGCAGTATGTAAAATGTTTCATAATGATGAAAGTGGTTTTGAACAAGGAATAAAAGAGTGGACCGAAGAAGTAGCAGAGCGTCGAGCTTCCAATCAAACACCAATCTATGAAATCATTCAACAATTCTACAATTTACGAACAGCGTTTTGGGATGTGATTAAACAGTATGTCATCGAGTATGAGTCGGAAGTTTCAACAGTAGATGTATTAAAGTGGAGTGACATGATGAATCGTTCATTTGATTATGTGATTACACAATTTGTAGAAGAATACTACAAATTTAATCATGAGTTGTTAACAGCTCAACAAGAAATGATTAATGAATTAAGTTCACCTATTATACCGATTACAGCAACGATTGGTGTGTTACCTTTAGTCGGTGACATTGATACGAACCGAGCGAAATATATTTTAGAATCAACATTGAGACAATGTGAAGAACGTAAAATATCTCATTTGTTTATTGATTTATCAGGTGTGCCAATTGTTGACACGATGGTAGCACATCAAATCTTTCAAGTAGTTGACACGTTACGATTATTAGGTATTCAAGCGATTTTATCAGGTATTCGCCCTGAAGTTGCGCAAACGGCGGTCAATCTTGGCCTCGACTTCTCAAATATCCCGACGCAGTCGAATTTAGCGAAAGCTCTTGCTTCGATTGGATTAGAAATGAAGATACACGCATAAGAAAGCCCTTGCTTCATCCTTTTATGATCCAAAGGATGGCAGGGGCTTGTTTTATTTAGTATAGAGAAGTTTCAGGAGTAGGGGTAGGTAGGAATTCTTTCATGAATTGGTCAGGTTTAATATCTAGTCCTTCAATGACAATGGCCATCATGCCTGTTTCACTTCGAGCAGCATGGTATTCACCAGCTTTCCAAAAGGCTGCTTCGCCAGCTTTAACTCGCATTTCTTGTTTATCACTTCCTCGAACAATCCCTTCTCCCTGTACAACAAGAAACAATTGTGGAACGGTTGTTTCGTGAGTCCCGATGCAATCCCCACTATTGACATACATACAGCTCATATGGACATCCCCGGTGTTGGCTAACAATTTTGTCATCTTAAAGTGCGAATCATACTGGGTAATTAATGTTCCTTCTTCTTGAGCAAAGCGAAACAGCTTCATCGTGTCATCTCCCTTGAGAATAAAATAGGTTTATATCATCGTATGATTCTAGAATTAACTATTAGAATCCTTTTTCGTTTGTATTTATTTTACATAAAAAGAAAAAGGATGATATTTTAAGTGAGTGTTCCGTTAAACGCATTAATTTTTGTGCAAGGCGGTCTATTTAATATTAGTGTGCACTATTTGTTTGCTCTAGTATTAGCGTTAGGTTATTTGAGCTTGCTTGCGTCGATGCTCGAAAAAGTCGAACATTCATGGTCATTCGTAACAAGTTTAATAAAAGCGGTCTGTCGTTCGCATCACTAGATAGTTGCTTTGAATCGTGATGAATAAGTTTTTAACTTATTGTCTACAGACTGTATAGATGCTTTAAAAGATATCGTTTCTCTAATGTGTGATCATCGCCAATTTCTTATAACTACGATACAATAGAACGTATGAATGTCGTAAGGGAAGGAGTATGCATCATGAGGATTGTACATACAGATGTTTTTGCATTAGAAGAAGGTGGGGGGAACCCATGTCCGGTTGTACTAAATAGTGATGGGCAAACAAATGAACAAATGCAACAATTAGCGAAGGAATTCGGTGTTGAATGTGTGTTTGTAGTGGCGTCGTCTCATGAAGATTGTGAGTGGAAGTTTCGCTATTTTGTTCCAAATAATGAAATGAGTATGTGTGTGCACGCAACGATTGGAGCGGTAACCGTTTTAGTGAAAGAAGGACAAGTAACGCAATCCCCACTATTTATTGAAACAGCGCTAGGCGTAGTGGAGGTACATTGGGAAAAAGAAAACGATGATGTATTTGTCACAGTCAAGCAATGGGAGCCTGTCTATCAAGAGCGTATACCCTCTGTAAAAGAACTATCCGAAGCACTACAAATTAATGAGAGCGATGTTGCTGATTTACCGCTTGAATTAATTTCAACGTCTCGTTCTAAGTTACTCGTTCCGATGAAAGATGAAGAAACACTGCATGGCATTGAGCCTGCATTTGAGAAGTTATGGGCATTATGTGATCAGTATGAAACAACGGGGGTTTATCCATTCGCGGTTGTAAAGCATAAGGTAAACACATTTCAAGCAAGACAGTTTCCCAACAACTCAGGATACAAAGAAGACTCCGCTACAGGAGTGGCAGCTTCCGCGTTAGGTGTTTACGCATTCAAACATGGTCTGTTGACTGAAAAAACAAACGTCTGTCATGTTATTCAAGGTGTGGCAATGAACAAGCCAAGTATCATGATGGCTCGAACAGTGATTGAACAGAATCACATTGTTAGATCAGAAGTGATTGGCAGTGCGATGATACGGAATAAAAATAATCGCTAATAAAAGCAGGGGAATTTATACGTAGTTTCTAATTATATAGAAGATAACCAACTAATGACTCGTCCATAGTAACCACCAATGTGTCACGATTTGTGTACACCAAATAAAGGAGTTGTGCGTCATGACTATTTATGTTGCATCACCTACGATTGTGCTGATGCCAGAACAGACCGCAACACAGTGGAAAGCATACGGACAAGGAACGCTTTTAGGAGCATTTGTTTGGGGAGAAGATTGCCAAACACTCTTAAACAAGCTACAAGATGATTGTTTAATCAACAATCAAATCATTCGAAAGCATAACGACCGGTTTTTTATTGAGTTTAACGATGCAAAAGTTAAGTGTTCTCTAGAATCTTTTATAAAGACGTGTCGTGTGAGTGAAGAACGTGTACATTATCAGCTTGTATACACAGATCACTGGTCTGAGGCAGTGTCTCAAAATACATTATTAGTGAATGTAGATGGTTTTTTAGCACCTATTATTCAACTCGATCATACAGGTGAATTTGAGTTAGTTGAAGGTAAAGAGGGTTTATCGATTCTTTTAGATGATGAAGGAGATAAGGTTTTCCATTCATCCATTTCTCATACGTTTGTGTTAGATGGAGGCTATTATCTCTTATCAGATTTAAGTTTTATTAATGACCGAGATGCGAAAGATTACGTGATCAAGCATTACTTTCACGAGGGTGTATATGAAGTTTATAACGAGTATAGTGAACAAGGTTGGCTTGTGAGGATTACAATTCAAAAGAAAAGGTAACAGTGTTATCATAGACTTGCAGGTTTATTTTGAAAGGAGATTTTTTATGCAACAACGACTTCAACAGGTGATTGACTGGTTAAAAGAGAATAAGCAAGACTTTTCTTTTATTCATTCAACGGAGAATGTGTTTTATTTAACAGGGTTTTATACAAATCCACATGAGCGCTTACTTGGACTATTTGTATTTCCAGAAGCAGAGCCATTACTTGTTTGTCCAGCGATGGAAGTGAACCAAGCAAAAAGCGCAGGTTGGGAATATGAAGTATTAGGATATGAAGATCATGAAAATCCATGGGAGCTTCTGAAAGAATCTTTACATAAACGAAACGTGACAACAGCTTCCACGATTGCTGTTGAAAAAGAGCTCCTTTCATATGCACGTGCTGAAGAACTATTGAAGATTTATTCAACGGCTACACTTGTGAATGCTGAAGAGAAACTGAATGAACTACGTGTTGTAAAAGAGCCACTTGAAATTGATGTTTTAAAACAAGCAGCTGAACTAGCTGATTATGGCGTTCAAGTTGGGGTTGAAGCGTTACAAGAAGGCGTAACTGAAATGGATGTTCTTGCAAAAATTGAGTATGAATTAAAACGAAAAGGCATTCGGGAGATGTCGTTTTCAACGATGGTATTATTCGGGGAAAAATCTGGTGAACCACATGGGAATCCAGGACTTCGTACGTTGAAAAAAGGAGATTTTGTTTTATTTGACTTAGGTGTGGTGTTAAATGGGTATTGTTCAGATATTACGCGTACCGTTGCATTTGGTCACGTTTCCGACAAGCAACGTGAGATTTATGAAACCGTTAAACGTGCCCAACAAGCGGCACTCGATGCATCAAAACCAGGTACGCGAATTGGTGACCTAGATATCATTGCACGAAACATCATTACAGAAGCTGGATACGGACATTACTTCCCTCATCGTTTAGGGCATGGACTTGGTATCAATGTTCATGAATTCCCATCGATGAGTAAAACAAATAATGACGTATTAAAAGAAGGGATGGTCTACACCATCGAACCGGGCATCTACATCCCAGAAATCGGCGGTGTACGCATTGAAGACGACGTTGTCATCACAAAAGACGGCGCAAAAACATTAACAAACTATCCAAAAGAACTGCAAATTATTTAAACAACAATGATTTCAATTCTAGCGAAAAAGACATGACAACTCTCTCGTCATGTCTTTTTCGCTATTAACTTCTGCTAAACATCTAAACCTTTGAAGTCTCTTCTAAATTCTTTAGTAACGAGTTCATCTAAACAAACATTCATATCTCTCAAACAAGAAAACACTCTACAAACATTTACCTAGCCCTCTCCGACCCCCCCACAAAAATCCACATAAGCGAAAGACGCCAACTCGACAAGGGGGGCGTCTGTCGCTTATGTCTGTGAGATAGATCAATATATTACGAGAAGATGACAATTTCGGGATAAATGCCATAAAACGTTTCATTCATGCGAATCTTATAATATGCTTAAGTGAGAAGTGTGGATGCAAGGAGGAACTAGTTTATGAGTAGTACATATACAAAAGACCAAGAAATGATTATACATAAAGCCGCAGACGTGTTTGGGAACGATTATAGTATTGAGGACTACAGTGATGATCGTCAACGAAACTCAGCGCATGTGTTAATGTGTGATGATTCACCTCGAGAAGGGGTTACTTCGTATGCGACGATTGGCGGGTACCATTGTCCAACGGGTTATACAGTTGGTGGTACACCGTTACGTATTGAAATTGTTGCAGCTTGTCAATCAAGCTTTACAATTTTTCCAACAATTTTAGCAGCTTGTGTGTATCATATGATGAAATCGCACGTTTCCATTTTTCCTGGAGCCATTTATAAAGACATCATCCATATGATTGATGACAAGTTTCATATGCAACATATTTTGTTAATTCCCCCATTTCTATGGGAAAGCTTGTCGACTATTGAATTAGATGATAAGAAGGTCACCTGGCTTCAAGCCGTTCCTATTTCAGAAAAAGAGCGTACATTTGCGTTAGAACATGGCGTGGATTCATTATTAAGTCGTTTTGACGATGCGCAAGTTAATGTGTTTAATCTTGAACGACGATCTGTGTTGTAAAAAAGATATTTTAATATAATAAAATATTAGGTAAATAGAATGTGCTTATACAATAAGTCTACATTCTATTTTTTTTTGTATCGGATAATAGTCTGTATTTTTAGAATAATGTTTCCTTTCATTTTCCAACTAAAAGAAAAATAGTGGAGCACTTGGTTATTGTATCCAAATGCTCTTTTTTTGGTTTGAATCGATAGAATCACTTTGATTTAAGACTTTTGTTTTGATTTTCCTAGGTTTATCCCTCTTATGTAAAATTATAGGTTAATACAGGACTTTTCACTCATTAGATACGGTTTAGGTGTAATATTGCTGTAATTTAAATAACACACTTTATAACATTCACAGTGAAATAGATGTGTTACTATGACATTGGTTTTGTTTTAGGCGAATAATTTATTTCGCTGAGAAGTAAAGAAAAAAGCTTTACGAAGGGCTGAATTGAAATCATTCTTTTATCTGTTTGTTCTTTCGTAAAGTAAATAAAAAAAGACCCTGTGTGGGAAGGAGAGTCAGGTATGATACTCATCATTGTTAGTTGCTTATTTTTACTTAGTTATGGAGCCTGGGAGTACCGCAGACATTTAAAGAAACTGCATTCCATCCCAATCCGAGTAAACATTAATGGAATTCGCGGGAAATCAACCGTGACAAGGTTAATTACAGGGATCGTAAAAGAGGCTGGTTACAAAACAGTTGGTAAAACAACTGGAACACAAGCTCGTATGATTTATTGGAACACGTCAGAAGAGGAGCCGATTATTCGTCGTAAAGAAGGTCCAAACATCGGTGAACAACGACGTGTTGTGAATCAAGTGGCAGATATGGGTGCAGAAGCGCTCATTTGTGAATGTATGGCGGTGCAACCAGACTACCAAATCACATTCCAAAATCAATTAATTCAAGCGAAAGTCGGCGTCATTGTAAATGTGTTAGAAGATCACATGGATGTAATGGGGCCAACATTAGACGAAGTTGCTCAAGCATTCACAGCAACGATTCCATACGATGGATACTTAGTGACCATCGAAAGTGAGTATTTAGAATACTTCAAAGAAATCGCTGAACAGCGAAACACAAAAGTGATTGTCGCTGATAACAATAGAATTTCAGAAGAATATTTACGTAAGTTCGATTACATGATTTTCCCGGATAACGCCTCAATTGGTTTAGCCGTGGCAGAAGCATTAGGAATTGATGAAGAAACAGCATTACGCGGAATGTTAAATGCTCAGCCAGATCCAGGGGCGATGCGTATTACAGCATTTGGTGATGCAGAAAAGCCAGCATTCCTTGTAAATGGATTCGCAGCAAACGATGCTTCATCTACATTACGTATTTGGGAACGTGTTGATTCAATGAACTACAGCGAAAAGCTCCCAATCGTTATCATGAACTGTCGTCCTGACCGTGTGGATCGTACAGAGCAGTTCGCAGTAGATGTAATGCCTCATATTGAAGCAGACATTATGATTGCAATTGGTCAAACAACATCACCAATTGCGGATGCACATGCTCGCGGAGAACTTCCAACAAAAGAGTTCTGGGATATGGAAGATGCATCAACAGAGGAAATCTTAAATCGCATGAAACCATATTTACAAGATCGTATCGTGTACGGAGTTGGAAATATCCACGGAGCAGCTGAACCGTTAGTAGAAGCGATTATTGACATGAAAACGATGAAAAAAGCAGTTTAATTTAGGAGGCGAAACATAGACATGTTCGGATCAGATTTATATATCGCACTCGTATTAGGGGTAGCATTAAGTTTAATTTTTACAGAAAAAACAGGTGTATTACCTGCAGGTCTTATCGTACCAGGTTATTTAGCGTTAGTGTTTGATCAACCAGTCTTTATGCTTGTTGTTTTATTAATTAGTATGTTAACGTACGTAATCGTTGTGTATGGAATTTCAAAATTTATGATCTTATATGGAAGAAGAAAGTTCGCAGCGATGTTAATTACGGGTATGTGTTTAAAACTTATTTTTGATTACGCGTATCCAATTGTACCGTTTGAAATGTTTGAACTTCGCGGAATCGGAATTATCGTACCTGGCTTAATTGCAAATGCCATGCAAAAACAAGGATTACCATTAACAGTAGGAAGCACGTTACTACTAAGTGGAATCACGTTCGGAGTTATGCAAGTTTACTATTTGTTTTAATAAGACCAATCTTAAGCATATAAGGTGGGACGTATGAAGAAAAAAAAGCTGAATTTCCAAGAGAAAATATTAATGTTTATTAAAAAGACGAAGCCATCAAGCGCCCGTCAAGCACTTATTCTTACGCCTATCATTATTGCTGTTTTAGCGGTAGCGGGTTGGATGGAACGTTCGCAAGCGATTGAAAATCCGAAACTCGCACAAAATAGCGATGATGAAATTACATTGACGATGGTTGGCGATATTATGATGGGTCGTCATATTAAAGAAATTACAGAACGCTACGGAGAGGATTTCATTTTTCGTAACGTAAAAGGATTCTTTGAAGAATCAGACTATGTAAGTGGTAACTATGAGCACCCTGTTATTAAGGGTGAAGAAAACACGTATGACAAATTAGATAAAAGCATTCATTTATCAAGTAATGAAAAAGATTTACAAACAGTAAAAGATGCAGGGTTTGATGTATTATCACTTGCAAATAACCATACGATGGATTTTGGTGTAAAAGGCTTGGAAGATACGATGCAAGCATTTAAGAAAAACCAAGTGGACTATGTTGGAGCAGGGAACAACATGGATGAAGCAAAACAAGCAATCTCTTATAAAGAAGTAGATGGTGTTCGCATTGCAACGGTTGGTTTTAATGATGTGCTTGTAGCAGGTATGAAAGCCGATCAAAACCGTCCGGGTGTGTTAGATGCAGATCCAGATGTTATTTTTGAAGTGATTCAAAACGCGAAAGATAACGCAGATTTAGTTGTTGTTAATGCTCACTGGGGACAAGAATATGATGTAGAACCAAGTCCTCGTCAAGAAGGTTTAGCAAAAGCGATGGTTGATGCCGGTGCAGATATTATTGTCGGTCACCATCCACACGTTGTGCAATCATTTGATGTCTATAATGGAGCGGTTATTTTCTATAGTTTAGGTAACTTTGTATTCGATCAAGGTTGGTCAAATACGAAGAACAGTGCAATGGTTCAATACCATTTAAATAAACAAGGGGAAGCGACAGTCGATGTTATCCCAATGCAAATTAAAGAAGGAAGTCCACAACCAACAGAAAGCAAGTGGAGACAAAATCGCATTTATCGTGATTTAACCAAGTATTCTTCAAATGAAGCACGACTTGAAAAAGAAGGGAACAAGTTCCAATTGAAACTTGATCACCAACATGTCACAGAACGTGCTAAAGAGCGTAAACAAAAAGAAGAACAATCAAATGATAATGCGCAACAAGAACAAACGAATACAAATGAAGCACCAGTGAACAACACAGAAGAAGCCTATCCTGAGAATGCTCAGTAAGGCATAACCCAAGGAGGTGAAGGTTGATGAGAAAGTGGAAGCTTATCATCATTTCGGTTCTCATCATTTCACTGATCATTGGAATTGTTTCGTATCAAACGGTTTTTAAAAAAGAGCCTTATGCTGTTAGTACATCTGACCCTGTGGCAACACAAATTGGGTTAGATGTACTAGAAAACGGCGGAACAGCGGTAGACGCTGCTATCGCGATTTCGTATGCGCTTGGTGTTGTAGAACCATACGGATCAGGAATTGGTGGAGGAGGCGGAATGTTGATTGATCCAGCAGACGCTGACCCAACGTTCATTGATTATCGTGAAACAGCACCAAGTGATAACAAAGGAAAGGAAGGTGTTCCGGGCTTTGTTGCAGGGATGGAATACATTCATGATAACTATGGAACACTTCCGATGAGTGATTTAATTGATCCTTCCATTGAAGTAGCAAAAGAAGGATTTGAAGTTGATCAATCGTTACATGACCGTTTAAATTCGTATAAAGATAACATTGATGAAGAAGAATTGGATAACTTTTATCCTGATGAAGAAGCAATTGAAACAGGTAAAACACTTAAACAACCAGATCTAGCAAAAACGCTTGAGCGTATTCAAGAAGATGGTACAAAAGCGTTTTACGAAGGACGAATTGCTGACAGCATAAAAGATGAAACAAAGATTTCTTCCGGTGATTTAGAAGATTACGAGGTTGTCGAGCGTGAACCGCTCGTTGAATCATATAAAGGTAATGAAATTGTGACCGCACCACCACCGTTTTCAGGTACAACACTCATTCAAATGTTGAAAATGGTAGATAAAGAAGAAGTGTGGAAATTAAAAGAAAAAAACCCGAGCCTATATTATCACTATATGGGTGAGATTTCAAAGAAGGCGTACAAAGACCGTCTAGGTAAAATAGCAGATCCTGCGTTTATTAAACAAGCGACAGATGATTGGACAAATGATAAGTATGTGGATCTTCTACGTAAGCAAATTAACTCAACACAAGCAGATAAAACAAAAGTAAGTGATGTAGAAGAGCACGAAAGTACGACTCATTTTGTTGTTATTGACCGTGATGGAACAGTCGTATCAACGACCAATACGTTAAGTAACTTCTTTGGAAGTGGAAAAAATGTGGATGGATTTTTCTTAAATAATACGATGGATACATTTGGTGATGGTATTAATAAGAAAGAAGAAGGGAAACGTCCGCGCACATTCACTGCACCAACGATTATTCGTGATGCAGAGAATGAATGGGTATTAGGAATTGGAACTCCAGGTGGGAACCGAATTCCACAAGTGCTAACGCAAGTAATTGGCAACTATTTTGAAGATGGCCAATCAATTAAACAAGCCGTTGAGTCCGATCGAGTTATTTATGATTCTAGTAAGCTCTATATGGAAAAAGAGCCGAATGAACAAACAACGGATGCCTTAAAAACATACGGATACGAATTACCTGAAAATGACAATCCGATGTTTTATGGTGGTGTCCAAGCGTTAGTGAAAGATTTAGAAGAAGGCGACATTAAAGGTGCTGCTGATTCCCGCCGTGAAGGCGTTTGGAATAAAGAAAAATAGGAACAATACAAATTGGAGGAATGAAAAGTGGTTGCGTTAAAACGTGCAGTAGGAGCAATTGTACCAGTAGTCATTGTAGCAGGATTAGTTGTAACATTAGGAGCATTAAAACATTCAGACACATTATCACCGATTGAAGAACAGAAGATTGAGCGAAACTTACAAGTTGCTGAACAAGCGGCTCAACAAAAAGTGCAAGAAGCAAAACAAACTGTTCAAAATCAACAACCTGTACAAACTCAACCAGACAGTAAGTAATTTCATGTAAATGGCTTAAAAATAGCCCATTTATACTTGAACTAAAAACCCCTGCATAAAACATCCCGTTCATTTTGTGGATCACATGCAGGGGTTTTTACTGGAAAAAAACGTATGTAAAGATGATTTCTACTAAATGTACGACACAGCAAGGAGGAACACATCACAATGAAAAAAGTAAACAAAGTGGTCGCCCCTCTTTTATCATTTGCGTTACTTGCAGGAGGAGTGGCTACTGCACAACCAGTACATGCGGAAACAACAGAAAAAAATTATGGGGTAAGTGCATCTGATCCATTGGCGGCAAAAGTAGGGATGGAAGTGCTTGATAACGGAGGAAATGCCGTTGATGCAGCCATTGCCGTCTCATATGCATTAGGCGTTGTGGAACCGTATGGCTCAGGTATTGGCGGTGGAGGCGGAATGCTTATCGCCCCAGCTGAAGAAGGAACAGATGCTTCTTATATTGATTATCGAGAGGTAGCACCGAGTTCAGAAAAAGGAAGTGTAAGTGTTCCTGGATTTGTAAAAGGAATGGAAGTAGCACATGACAAATATGGCACAAAGCCGATGGAAGAACTAATCGAACCTTCAATTGAGTATGCAGAAGAAGGATTTGAAGTGAATGAGATTTTACATTGGCGACTGAAAGTATCAAAAAACCGAATGCCGATTGATGAGTTATCTAACTTTTACCCTGATGGTGAGGCCATTGAAGCGGGTGAAACGTTAAAACAGCCAAAACTTGCTGAAACGTTAACAAAAATTAAAGAAGACGGTGCCGATGCTTTTTATGAAGGAAGCATTGCTGATGAAATGGAGAATGAAACGAACATTTCAAAAGAAGATTTACAAAACTATGAAGTTTCAACAAAAGACCCAGTTGTCGGTAAATATCAAGGAAAAGAAATGTTATCAGCTCCATCCCCTTTTTCAGGGGTCGCGCTGATTCAAATGTTAAAAATGATTGAAAAAGAAAACATCTGGGCGTTAAAGAAAGAAGACCCTGCGACGTTTTATGAAAAAATGGAGCAAGTCAAAAACGTCGTGTATGAAGATCGTTTTGTGAACATGGGAGACCCGAAGTTCCATGATCAAGATTCAGAAAAATGGGTAAGTGATGAATATGTAGACGATTTAATTGAAAAGATGGATGATGTTGAGCAAAATGACGACAAAGTAGATGAAGAAGAACATGAGAGTACAACGCACTTTGTTGTCATTGATCGTGACGGAATGACAGTTTCGTCTACAAATACGTTGAGTAACTTCTTTGGTACAGGTGAACAAGTGAATGGCTTCTTTTTAAATAACAATCTTGATACATTTCACGATGGAAAGAACAAGAAAGAAGAAGGAAAGAAGTCACGTACCTTTACAGCGCCAACGATTATTCGAGATGAAGGTGAATGGGTAACGGGGATTGGCTCAGCTGGTGGAACACGTGTGACGCAAATTTTAGCACAAGTAATGGCTGAGCACTTTGAAGGTGAAGTATCTGTGGGCGAAGCAGTAGCAGAATCCCGCTTTGTATTTGATAAGGGCTCGATGTATGTAGAAGAAGAGCTTGATGAAGACACGCAAGAAGAATTAAAAGAAGATGACCAAGAAGTAACGGTGAAAGAAGATGACATTTATTACGGTGGTGTGCAAGCGCTCGTGAAAAATCGAAACAACGAAATTGTAGGGGGCGCAGGTGATCCAAGACGTAAAGGTGTCTGGGAGAAAAAGCAATAACACGTAGAAAAAGACACGAATGCGGCAGAGAAAGCATTTGTGTCTTTTTTTGTAAGTCATAACATCTAGTACGAAAGACTTAAATCGTTCGTTTTATTAGAATGGCTATAACTTTCTTCTCAAGAATGACAGCGCTTTGATGTGTATAATAAGAAAAAACTTCTCGAATTTGAGAGGATTAATTGTTAATTTCTGATAAGAAATGCAACAATACATAATACTAGAAACACATGGTATTCCGTTAGAGACAAACGAGAGGAACATAAGGAGAGATGTGTGTGAAGAAAGTTTTGCTCGTTACGGTTTCGGCGCTTTTTTTGGTTGTATCTGTAACAGCTATTATTTATCAAAATCAACCAGATGTCATAAATGATGTACCACTTCCATTTAGAGAAAAAGTGGGGTATGGAGTGAGTGTATCGGATCCGATAGCCGCAAAAGTGGGGATGGATGTGTTAGAAAATGGAGGCAGTGCCGTCGATGCAGCTATTGCCATCTCTTACACATTAGGTGTTGTGGAGCCATACGGATCTGGGATTGGTGGTGGTGGTGGCATGTTAGTCGCAAAGAAAGACAAAGCCCCAACATTTATTGATTATCGTGAAGTGGCCCCTTCTTCTGAGCGAGGAATTGTAGGTGTTCCGGGCTTTGTTGCTGGAATGGCATACATTCATGAACAATACGGAGAAAAGCCGCTGAACGAATTGATTCAACCAGCAATTGATTATGCAGAAAATGGTTTTGAAGTAGGAAGTGTTCTTTATTCGCGCTTGCAAGCTTCGCGAGGGCGGATGTTACCGAGTGGCTTAGAAAACTTTTATCCGAATGAACAAGCTGTCGCTGTGGGTGAAACGTTAAAACAACCAGAGCTAGCGGATGTACTTCGAGCGATTCAACAAGAAGGACCAGAAGCCTTCTATAAAGATGAACTAGCAGAGAAGTTGACGAATGAAACAGATCTTTCGCTTGATGACTTAGCGAACTACGAAGTAGAAGAACGTGAGCCGGTTATCTCTACTTATGCAGGATACGAAATCATTTCAGCACCACCGCCGTTTTCTGGAACGACATTAATTCAAATGTTGAAGATGATAGAACGAGAACAAATAGAGCAACTACAAAAAGATAACGAAGAAGAGTACTATTATTTCATGGGTCAAATAAAAAAAATTGCCTATCAAGACCGCATTTCAACGATTAGCGATCCGAATTTTGAAGAGCAAACACCAAGTGAATGGGTAAGTGATGAATACATTGAAGAGTTAACAAACAACCTGCATGATGAAAATTTAAATAGTGGCCAAAAAGATGATGAAGAACACGAAAGCACGACGCATTTTGTCGTAATTGATAAAGAAGGAACGACCGTATCGACAACGAATACATTAAGTAATTTTTTTGGAACAGGAAGGCAAGTAAATGGCTTTTTCTTAAATAACAATGCAGATACGTTCGGAAGTAGCGGTGTCAATACGATGGAAGGTGGAAAGCGTGCGCGAACGTTTACAGCTCCGACGATTATTCGTGATAAAGGAGAGTGGGTGATGGGAATTGGATCACCGGGTGGTACGCGTATTCCGCAAATTTTATCTCAAGTAATGAGCCATCATTTTGAAGGAAATCAATCAATACAAGATGCGGTGGAACAAAGTCGGTTTATTTTTGATAAAGGTGATATGTTTGTTGAGCCTGAATTAGAGAGTGCGATTGGAGAGGTTATTTCAAACGCTGATTATAACATTTCGGTTAGACGCAGTGATGTTTTTTATGGCGGTGTTCAAGTACTATCAAAAGATTTAAATTCTAATCGAATTGAAGGAGCGGGTGATCCGAGACGCGGTGGTGTATGGGAAGTTGGTAGATAAGAGGTAAAAAAGTGTGTGTCAACGGGGAACGAGATGGTAGATGAACTGTTTAACTGTGGTGGAATTGATGACATGATGTTTACTGTCTCACTTGTCATTGTCGCAATGACATTCGGTGGCGTGATGGAGCATACAGGCATGTTGAATGCAATTGTGCGTCAAATTTTAAAATTAGCAACGACGTCACGAAAACTTGTCCGAACAACGGTCTTATCAGCTATTTTCACAAACATTCCCGCAGCGGAACAATACATGGCTGTCGTTCTACCGGGACGTATGTATGCAAGTGCGTATGAAGAGAAGAAGCTGCATCCGAAAAACTTGTCGCGTGCGCTTGAAGATGGTGGAACAGTGACCAGTGTATTCGTTCCGTGGAATACATGTGCGGTATTTATCTTTACAACGTTAAATGTTCATCCGTTTGAATATGGACCTTATGCCATTTTAAACTATATGGTGCCGATCATTTCCATTGTGATTGCATCCTTTGGCATTGTGGTGACAACGTTGTCTCCACAACAACTAAACGAACATAAAAAACGTGTGCGTGAATCAAAAGAACAAGTGGCAACATAAGTCGAGCTATGTGATTTAACGCTATGAATACGGTACAAAACATAAAAGGCTAAATGAAGTGAGGTGTTTTTCATCTTGCTTCATTTAGTCTTTTTATTGTGTAGAACCCTACTAAATCAATCATTTTGAACACCTATATAAACAGGTAAAAAGAACGAAAAAGAGTTTTACTAAAATTTTAGTTAAATTTTTATTGAACTTTTTACGTTTATGTTTTATGATGTTACTGAAAGCGGTTACGATATAAGGGGGATAAATATGAAAAAGCTATTTAGTACGCTTAGTATAACAGCTGCTCTAACATTAGGTTTAACAGCTTGTGGAGGAGGTTCCTCTGAAAAAGCATCAGGAGATCCAAAAGAACTTACAGCATGGGCGTGGAACATTAACGTTCCTGTTCTAGAGCAAGCCGCAGAAGATTTTGAAAAAGAAAATCCAGGGTTTAAATTAAACGTCGTTGAAACAGGTACAGGAGATGTGTACTCGAAGTTAACAACGGGACTACAAGCAGGTGGTAAAGGTTTACCTGACATCGTACTTGTTGAAGATGATCGCGTGCAAGGTTATATGAATGCCTTTCCAAAAGCATTTATGAACGTATCTGAAAAAGGATTCGATGAACATGCAGATAAGTTCCCTACATATAAAAAGGAACTGTTATCAAAAGATGGTAACATGTATGGTTTCCCGTTTGATGGTGGTCCAACAGGTGTATTCTATCGCACTGATTACTTTGAACAAGCAGGCATTAAAGCAGAAGATATCCAAACGTGGGATGATTTTGTTGAAGCAGGTAAAGTAATTAAAGAAAAAGTGGGCGTTGATTTTATCGGTTTAGACATGAATGGGGATGACGGTCTATATCGTATGATGTTAAATCAACAAGGTTCTTTCTACTTTGATAAAGATGGAAAAATGGCGTTAACATCAAAAGAATCGAAACAAGCAATGGACGTACACAAGAAGTTAAAAGAAGCTGGTATCGTTCGTAACACAGTTGGATGGGATGCTTGGATTAGTTCAATGGCTGAAGGAAAAGTAGCGGTTGCTCCATCTGGCGCATGGTTATCTGGCTCTTTAACACAGCAAGCGGTTGATACAAAAGGAAAATGGGGACTGTTCCCACTTCCAGCTTTTGAAGAAGGTGAAAATCGCGCATCAAACTTAGGTGGTAGCAACTATATGATTCTATCATCAAGTGAAAAAGCGGATTTAGCTTATGATTTCATGGAATTCTTCTCAACGTCTGATGAAGCACAGTTAGAAGCGATGAAGGGTGGATTATTCCCATCACTAAACACAATCTATGATAACGAGCTATTTACAACAAACGATGAATTCTTCAGCAATCAACCTATATGGAAAGTACTTGCCGATCAAATGGCAGACGTTCCAGCGGTGAACTATACAGAAAACTATTCATTAGCAAAAGATGAAGCGGTAAAAGCACAGTCAGAAATTGCGAATGGAAAAGCAATCGATAAAGCATTAAAAGAAGCGGAAGGTCGCTTAGAGAACAGAATTAAGTAAAAAACAATAAAGGGGGATGGCTTACAATCGCATAGAGCGCTTGACGAGTCAGCCCCCTATGTTTTAAGGCGGAGGTTAGTATGAATAAAACAAAATATTTTCCTTATTTGTTTGTTGGACCAGCAGTCGTTTTATTTGCCTTATTTACTGTGTACCCAATCATCGCATCGCTTCTTTTAAGCTTCCAAACAATGGAGCAAGGGGAGTATGTATTTACGGGGTTTGACAACTACATACGATTATTTAATGATCAAATTTTTATTAAAGCACTAGGTAATACGTTTATCATCTTCATTATTCAAGTACCATTAATGATTTTACTAGCATTAGTTTTAGCAAGTGCGTTAAACAGTCAATTACTGAAGTTAAAAGGATTTTTCCGTGTATCGTTCTTCTTACCAGCTGTTACGTCACTTGTTGCGTATTCCATTTTGTTTTCAATTATGCTTCAAGAAGAAGGGGTTATTAATAGTTTCCTAGGCTTCTTCGGAATTGATGCCATTCAATGGTTATCGACACCGTTTTGGGCGAAAGCATCCATTATTATTGCGATGACATGGCGTTGGACGGGGTATAACATGGTGATCTTTTTAGCGGCGTTACAAAACATTTCAGAAGATATGTATGAAGCAGCTTCGTTAGATGGAGCGGGTAAGATCAGACAGTTCTTCTCGATTACGGTTCCGCAATTAAAGCCTGTTATTTTATTCGCAGCAATTCTTTCGACAATTGGAACACTGCAATTGTTTGATGAACCGTACAATTTAACAAAAGGTGGACCAGCAGATTCAACGATGTCACTTGGTTTATATATTTACCAAAGTGGATTCGAGTATTTTGATTTTGGTTATGCATCAGCTATTGCTTATGCTGTTGTGGTATTAGTGGCAATCTTAACCTTCATTCAGTTTAAAGTGACGGGGGATAAATAAGATGAATGCAGTTAAAAATGTAACTACAAAACAAGTAGTCGTTCAAACGAAACGCAACCGTAAAGGTTTACTCGGAAAAATTGGGATGTATGTATTGCTTGGGATTTTTACGATTATTTCAATCTTCCCATTCTATTGGATGTTAGTGGGGGCGACCAATCATTCTAGTAAAATGTTTACAAGTCCACCAACGCTCGTTCCAGGTGGCGAATTTATGACAAACTTGACCAATTTAAATGATTCGATTGGCATTGCGCGTGTATTATTTAATTCATTGTTAGTATCAGGTTTATATGTATTTGCAGCATTAGCGGTTTGTACAACAGCAGCTTATGCGCTCGCGAAGTTTGAGTTCAAAGGAAGAAACGCCATTTTTATCATCTTTTTATTATCAATGATGATTCCATATCAAGCGACCATGATTCCGTTGTTTCAGTTAATGTCTAATTTAGATTTACTTAACACGTATTTTGCGCTTATTGCGCCGCAACTTTGCTATCCATTTGCCATTTTCTTAATGCGTCAAAACTTCCTAGCGTTCCCAACGGAATTACTAGAGTCTGCGCGTTTAGATGGAGCAGGTGAGTTTCGTATTTTCTTTACCATCGTCTTACCATCTATGAAACCAGCAATTGCTGCAACATCCATTTTCTTATTTATGACACAGTGGAACAATTTTATGTGGCCACTTATTGCAACAACATCAAGTGACATGTACACGTTCCCGGTGGCACTATCAAGTTTAATGGGCTTATCGATGATTGACTACGGTCAAGTCATGACAGGTGTGACACTTGCGACAATTCCAATCATTGTAGTGTTCTTAGCGCTTCAAAAGCACTTTATCTCAGGCATGTTAGGAAGTGCACTGAAATAGGAGGGGGCTTATGCTTCAAGTAAATGAGGGTAAATTTTTACTAAACAATGAACCTTTTCAACTGTTATCAGGTGCACTTCATTATTTTCGAATTGTTCCTGACTATTGGGAAGATCGGTTATTAAAAATGAAAGCATGTGGCTTAAATACGGTTGAAACCTATGTTCCATGGAACATGCATGAACCGCAAAAAGGCGAATTTCAGTTTGAGGGCTTAGCAGACTTAGAAGCTTTTATTAAAAAAGCAGAAGAGATAGGGCTGTATGTCATTGTGCGTCCTTCTCCTTATATTTGTGCAGAGTGGGAGTTTGGTGGTTTACCAGGATGGTTATTAAAAGAAAAAGACGTGGAGCTACGCTGTTCTCATCCATCTTATCTAAAACACTTGGATGATTATTATGATGTATTACTTCCAAAGATTGTTCCGCATCTGTCTACAAACGGTGGCCCTGTAATTGCGGTACAAATTGAAAATGAATACGGTGGATATGGAAACGATGAGAACTACCTTACTTTTATGAAAGAAGCACTTGTCAGTCGAGGAATTGATGTTCTTTTATTCACATCAGATGGACCAGAGATGATACAAAGTGGTTCGTTACCCGATGTATTAACGACGTTAAACTTTGGCTCGCGTTCGAACGAAGCGTTTCAAAAGTTAGAAGATTATAAACCGGGTTCACCAAAGTTGTGTGCAGAGTTTTGGATTGGATGGTTTGATCACTGGGGTGGAGAGCACCATACACGGGATGGAGAAGATGTCGCCAAAGTGCTTGATGATATGTTGAAAGTGGGTGCCTCTGTTAACTTTTACATGTTCCATGGCGGAACAAACTTTGGGTTTTATAACGGAGCGAATCATTATGAAACGTATTCTCCAACCATTACAAGCTATGACTATGATGCGTTGCTAACGGAGTCAGGAGATTTCACAGATAAGTATGAGAAAGTAAAAGATGTGATGCGCCGGTATGTTGAACTTCCAGAAGTAGAGATTCCAGAAATCAAAAAGAACGCATATGGAACCGTTGAACTAAGCGAACAAGTGAGTTTGTTTGACACACTTTCTTCCATAAGTGAAAAAGTAGTGAGTGCTTATCCGCTTTCGATGGAGCAACTGCATCAGAATTTCGGTTTTACGTTGTATAAAACATCGGTCTCATTTAAAGGAGAAGTGAAGCTTGATATTACGCCAATCCGAGATCGTGCTTTCGTCTACGTAAACGGTATCTATCAACAAACAATCTACCGAAATGATGAAGAGAAAATGGTTTCTCTTTCGTTAACGAAAGAAGACAATGTCATTGAGCTTCTAGTTGAAAACATGGGTCGTGTGAATTACGGAAAGCACTTAAAAGACGCCAAAGGAATCATTGGTCCTTTATGGATGAATAACCAATACGTCTTTCATTGGGAGATGTATCCGATTGAACTAACGACGTTGCCAACACTGTTTAATGAAGGAACAGATGAGCGTTATCCGAAATTTTATCGAGGCACACTTGAAGTGAATGAACAAGCTGATACATTCGTTCAGTTAAAAGGATGGACAAAAGGGAATGTGTTTATAAATGGTATCAATCTTGGTCGCTACTGGTCGGTTGGTCCGCAAGAAACCCTATACGTACCTGGACCTTTATTAAAGCAAGGTACAAACGAAGTCATCGTGTTTGAATTAGAAGGAAATGAAACGAACGAAATTACATTTATTGATACACCGAAACTAGGCTAGAGGAGAGAGAGTATGCTGATTCATATTAATGAAGAAACGAAACAGTTTCATTTAACGAATGGCCAAGTGAGTTACGTGTTTCATGTAATGAAGAATAATCAGCTAGGTCACCTGTATTACGGAAAAGGGCTTCGTCATCGTGCTGATTTTTCTCATCTACAACGATATGATGTGTCAACGGCTGCGAGCTGTCACTTATATGCCGATGACCCTGCATTTAGCTTAGAAACTGCTCGTCAAGAATACCCAAGTTATGGAACATCAGATTTCCGCGAACCAGCGATTAGCTTACGTGCACAAGATGGTAGTCATATTACCAACTTTCAGTACGATTCGTATCGTGTAATTGCAGGAAAACCAACATTAAACGGGCTACCAGCGACGTACGCATCGGATGATGAAGCAGAAACGTTAATCATTAGCTTAAAAGATGATCGATTAAAAGCAGAGTTGCAGTTGTATTACACAATATTTGCTAATCATCCAGTTGTGACACGAAGTGCAAAAATGATGAACTATGGAACAGAAGCACTACACATTGAGCGCATGATGAGTGCGTCGGTTGATTTTGCGGACAAAGACTTTACGATGATCCAATTGTCAGGAGCATGGTCAAGAGAGCGTCATGTTGTCGAGCGACCTCTTCAAACAGGCATTCAATCCGTTTCAAGTGTAAGAGGGGCAAGTTCGCATCATCAAAACCCATTTTTAGCTCTTCGTCGCCCACATACAACGGAGCATACAGGAGAAGCATACGGATTTAATTTCGTGTATAGCAGTAATTTCTTAGCGCAAGTTGAAGTGGATCATTACGATGTGTCACGTTTGACAATGGGTATTCATCCGTTTCGCTTTGAATGGAAGTTAAAAGCAGGTGAAGCGTTTCAAGCTCCAGAAGTGGTCATGACTTATTCAAATGAAGGGTTAAATGGCATGAGCCAAGCTTTTCATCATGTGTATCGTCAACAGCTTATTCGTGAACAATGGAAGCAAGCAGACCGTCCAATTTTAATTAATAACTGGGAAGCGACGTATTTTAACTTTGATGAAGAAAAGCTAGTTGATATTGCAGCAGAAGCGAAGAAGCTAGGCGTTGAATTATTTGTGTTAGATGACGGCTGGTTTGGGAAACGTGATAATGATACAACATCATTAGGTGATTGGTGGGAAGATCGTGCCAAGTTACCAAATGGATTAGAAAGTGTTTCAAAGCGAATTAATGAGCTTGGCTTACAGTTTGGTTTATGGTTTGAACCTGAAATGATTAATCCTGTTAGTGAGCTTTATAACGAGAATCCAGATTGGGCGATCCATACACCTGGTGCACCACAAACACTTGGACGCAACCAGCTTGTGCTCAATTTTTCAAACAATGAAGTGGTTGACTACTTGTATGACAAAATGGCAGGTATCATTGAAAAAACAGGCCTTTCTTATATAAAATGGGACATGAACCGAAACATTACGGAAGCTTATTCAATTGGATTAGAAGCGGATCAACAGGGTGAGTTTTTCCATCGCTATATTTTAGGGGTATATAACCTATATGAGCGTTTAACGACTGCTTATCCAAATGTTTTATTCGAGTCATGCGCAGGAGGTGGCGGTCGCTTTGATGCAGCGCTGTTACATTATGCTCCTCAAGCATGGGCAAGTGATGATACAGACGCGGTAGAACGCTTAAAGATTCAATACGGAACATCGTTTGCGTATCCACTTTATAGCATCGGTTCACACGTATCCGCTGTACCAAATCATCAAACATTACGTGTCACACCGCTTGAAACAAGAGCAAACACGGCATACTTTGGGACATTTGGCTATGAGTTAAACCCAATTGAAATGCCTGACGAAGAAAAAGAAGTGGTTAAAAAGCAAATCAATTTTTATAAAAAGCATCGTGCTCTCATTCGTGAAGGCAACTTCTATCGCTTGCAAAGTCCATTCGACCATAATGAAACAGCATGGATGGTTGTGAGTCAAGATCAATCAGAAGCATTAGTAGGTTGGTATAAAGTATTAGCAACTCCAACAAATAAAACACAACAAACTCTTCCGCTTGTTGGATTGAATGAAGAAGTGGAATATGAAATTGAAGGATTTGACGGAACATTCTATGGAGATGAATTAGTACAAGTAGGGATTCAGCTTCCAACTGAATTTAATGGGGTAAACGGCTCGCAAGCAAAACGAGGCGGAGACTATCAATCACAGATTTTCTACATTACACAACGAGGTGAATAACATGTATTTAGGCGTAGACTACTATCCAGAACATTGGGATTTAAATTTAATGGAAGACGATTTAACAAGAATGAAAGAAATGGGCGTTAACATCGTTCGTATTGGTGAATTTGCATGGCATTTAATGGAGAAAGAAGAAGGACAATTTGACTTTTCATTCTTTGATGCAGCCATTGAAAAGATCAAGCAATATGACTTTAAGGTGATGTTCGGAACACCAACTGCTACATTCCCAGCATGGTTAGCGAAAAAGCACCCAAGTATCTTTATTGAAGATGAAAATGGACAAAAGATGGCCTTTGGTGGACGTCGTCAATATTGCTATAACTCTCGCGTGTATCAAGAATACTCGTTAAGAATTGCAGAAAAAGTAGTGAATCACTATAAAGATGAAGAAGCGATCATCGCATGGCAAATTGATAACGAGTTTGGTCACGAAGGCAGTGATATGTGTTATTGCGGACAGTGTCACGCCGACTTCCAAACATTTTTAGAGAAAAAGTATCAAACAATCGATGAGTTAAATGAAAAGTGGGGGACGATTTTCTGGGGTCAAACGTACAATGACTTTTCAGAGATTCCAGTACCAAAGAAAACAATCACTGTTCATAATCCATCATTATTATCTGACTGGGCACGATTCCGTTCATATTCATTAAGTCAATTTGCTTTACAACATATTAACCTTGTAAAAGGAATCAAAGGTGACCATCAAACGGTTACAACAAACTTACCAGGTGGATTCTTTGATAAGTGGTTTGACCATAATGAATTTACACGTGATTTAGATTATGTATCGTATGATAACTATCCAGTATGGGGGGGCTTAAAAGAGCCTGTCACACCAGCAGAGTTATCAGCATCACTTGATTTTGTTCGTGGCTTGAAGAAAGAAAACTTCTGGATTGTTGAACAATTAATGGGAGCACAAGGTCATGATGTCATCGGTTATTTACCAAGACCAAATCAAGCGAAAGCATGGTCATATCACGCGTTCGCACACGGTTGTACAAATATGCTTTACTTCCGCTGGAGAGGGATGAACCGCGGAGCAGAGCAATATTGCTTAGGAATTGTCGATGCAAATAATAAGAAAACAAGAAAGTATAATGAAGTGCAAGAATTCTTCCATCATATTCGTGAGTATGAGCATGTGTTTGATGCTCCAATGCAAGCAGAAGTAGCGGTTTTATATGATTTTGATAACGTATGGTCATGGAGAGCTCAACGTCAAAGTTCAATGTTCAACTTTACAAAAGAGCTTGTCCGTTTATACGAACCATTTCACCGTCAAAATGCATCGATTGATGTCATTCGCTACGACCATGATTTCTCACAGTACAAAGTGGTGGTTGTACCGGTGATGAAAAGGGTGAAACCAGAGCTTGCACAACGTCTAGAAGAATTTACGAAAAACGGTGGAACAGTTATTGTTTCGTATCGTGCAGGTGTAAAAGATGAATACAACAACATTCCATTTGGTGTGATGTCGCCAGGAACGCTATCAGACATGTTAGGAATTGAAGTTGAAGAAGCAGAATCTCTACACGAAGGACAATCTGTTTCGATTGTATCGCCTACAGGTGATGAAAGTTCTTGTACAGTATGGAGAGACATTGTACGTCCAACGACAGCACAAACGCTGTATCAGTACAATGACTATTTCTATAGCGAATATTCATGCATCACAGTCAATGAATTCGGTAAAGGAAAAGCGTACTATGTAGGTGGCGGTGTTGAAGTTGATACACTTTGTACCATTGCTGAAGAAATCGCCAAAGACGTAGCGCTTCAAACGATGGAAACGAGTGAAGGTGTCGAAGCCGTTCGCCGTGTTGTTGGCGATGAAACATATGTGGTTGTAATTAATCATAACGGATATGAAGAGAGCTTTAACGGTCGTACATTACAGCCTTATGAGTCTGTTATCTTTAAAGTAGAAGAAGGAGGCGAGCTTCATGAATGATCGTGAGCTAGCCGACACGTTTGTGGACATATTTCAATATGATGACTACCGCGTGTTCTTCGCACCAGGTCGTATCAATTTAATTGGTGAGCATACGGATTATAACGGTGGACATGTGTTTCCTTGTGCGATTACATTTGGTACAACTGCGCTTGCGCGTAAGCGAGATGACAATCTTATCCGCTTATATTCGGTTAATTTCCAAGAGAAAGGGGTCATTGAGTTTTCCCTCAATGACCTTGAGTATCAAAAAGGACATGACTGGGCGAACTATCCGAAAGGAATGATTGCCTATTTAAAAAAGCACGGCCATTCCATTACAAATGGACTTGATGTCATTTATCATGGTACAATTCCGAACGGTGCAGGATTGTCTTCATCCGCTTCGATTGAACTTGTGACAGGTATTTTACTAGAAGAATTGTTTCAACTTCACCTTGACCGTCTCGATTTAGTGAAGATTGGGAAGCAAGTAGAAAATGAGTTCATTGGTGTCAACAGCGGCATTATGGATCAGTTTGCGATTGGAATGGGCAAAGAAAATCACGCCATTCTATTAGACTGCCAAACGTTACAATACGAATATGCACCAATGAATCTAGAGGATCATTCCATTGTAATCATGAATACAAATAAGCGCCGTGAACTAGCTGATTCGAAATACAATGAGCGTCGCGGTGAATGTGAGTCGGCTTTAAAAGAGCTTCAAACAATTCTTGATATTGAAGCGTTAGGCGAGTTAACAGAAGAACAGTTTGACGCACATCAGCATGTCATTACGAATGAAACTTTGGTAAAACGTGCGAAGCATGCAGTCTATGAAAGTAGACGTACGTTAGAAGCGATTGAGGCGCTAAAACGCCATGACCTTTACCACTTTGGAGAATTAATGAATGCTTCTCATCGTTCCCTTCGTGACGATTATGAAGTAACGGGAGTTGAACTCGATACATTAGTTGAAGTCGCATGGAAACAAACAGGTGTGGTTGGTGCACGTATGACAGGAGCAGGCTTCGGTGGCTGTGCCATTGCTATTGTGGACAAGCTACATGTAGAAGAGTTCATTGAAAAAGTGGGGAACGAATACCGAGAGAAAATCGGGTATGAAGCGACATTTTATGAAGCAAGCATCGGAGACGGAGCAAAAGAATTAAAAAGAGAGGCGATGGTTGGATGAGTATTTTAGTATTAGGTGGAGCAGGCTACATTGGCTCACATGCCGTTTATCAACTAATCGATCAAAATGAAAAAGTAGTAGTAGTCGACAATCTTCAAACAGGTCATAAAGGAGCGATTCACCCAGACGCAACGTTTTATGAAGGGGATATTCGTGATAAAGCATTTTTACGCGATGTGTTTTCAAAAGAGCAAATCGACGGTGTTTTACACTTTGCTGCAAACTCACTTGTTGGAGAGTCGATGACAAACCCAATCAAATACTTTGACAACAACGTATACGGAACACAAGTGCTTTTAGACGTGATGAATGAGTTTGGTGTGAAGAAAATTGTCTTTTCATCAACGGCTGCAACGTATGGTGAGCCTGAAGTTGTGCCAATTACTGAGAACATGCCGACTGTTCCTACAAATACGTATGGTGAAACAAAGTTAACAATGGAAAAATTAATGAAGTGGTGTGACGCTGCTTACGAGATGAAGTATGTATCACTTCGTTACTTTAATGTAGCGGGTGCGCGTGAAGACGGGAAAATTGGAGAAGATCACTCACCAGAAACGCATCTTATTCCGGTTATCTTACAAGTGGCACTTGAACAACGTGAGCATATTACGATTTTTGGTGAAGACTACGACACACCAGATGGTACATGCATTCGAGACTACATTCATGTTGAAGATTTAATTGCTGCTCATCTTTTAGCATTAAATTACTTACGTGACGGTGGCGAAAGTAATGTCTTTAATTTAGGAAGCAGCCAAGGCTTCTCTGTAAAAGAAATTGTGGATGCCGTTCGTGAAGTAACAGGTCATTCGATTCCAGCACAAATCGGTGAAAGACGCGCAGGTGATCCGAGTAAACTTATTGCTTCTTCTGCAAAAGCGAAAGAAGTACTAGGTTGGGAGCCAAAACGTACGTCGGTTCATAAAATTATTCAAGACGCATGGAATTGGCATCAACATCATCCAACTGGATATGAAGAGTAAGAGCAAAGAGGCTGGGACATAAGTGTTTCAGTTGATAAAAATCCGAACTATTTATAGTTATATCCTATTTATAGTTCGGATATTTTTGATTAAAAAACAAGTTTAAAAAAATAGTGGAATGGAGCGTAGGACACTCGACTCCTGCGGGAAATAGAGGAAAGGCTGAGACCCAACAGGAACGAAGAGGCTCAGGTTCCTCCCCGCGGAAAGCGAGTGGCTGGAGCGAAATGAAACGAACTTGTTGCTGTAACATAACGATGACAGAAACGTTATTGTTTGTTTTTGAGAAGGAACCATTTCGTTATGTCCCACTCTCTTTCTTCTAAATAGGTACTGTAAGAAATTAGCGAAAAGGAGTGTCAAAGATGAACGTAACAAAAAAAGTAATAGGATCAATTGAACAAACGAATGTTCATGAGTATACATTAACAAATGATAAAGGAATGACTGTTACGTGTTTAGACTATGGATGCATCATTACCCGAATTTTAACACCAGATCGCTTTGGAAACGTGGAGAATGTGGTACTAGGCTATGACCATCTCGAAGAGTACTTCCCAAACCCTGCGTATTTAGGTGCGGTCGTTGGGCGAGTAGCAGGACGTATCGCTGGTGGTTCATTTGAATTAGATGGTGCGCATTATGAACTTGTGAAAAACAATGGAAACAACCATCTTCATGGAGGAACAAAAGGAGTTAGTCATCGCGTTTGGAAAACTGATATAATAGAAGAAGACAATCAAGTGGGTGTGCGTTTTACATACATAAGTCCTGATGGAGAAGAGAATTACCCAGGAACGGTTGTGCTGACAGTGACATATATGATAACCAATCACAATGAATTGCACGTGACGTACCACGGATTATCAGATCAAAAAACGTTACTGAATATGACCAACCATACATACTTCAATTTGAGCGGGGATTTGAAACGAGATATAAAAGAGCATGAGTTAAAACTAAGTAGTGAGAAATTTTTAGAGCTGAATGAGGAACTCATCCCAACAGGGGCGTATTTAGATGTGGAAGGAACACCGTTTGATTTTAGACAATTCCAAGCAATTGGAGCAGGTATTCACTCCAATCATCCACAAATCGAGCTAGTTGGAAACGGGTTTGATCATCCGTTCGTCTTACAACAAGGTGCAGATAACACGGTTGAACTTGTTGATCGTGAGAGTGGTCGTACGTTGGTCGTTCAAACTGATCAAGTTGGTCTAGTCATGTACACAGGCAACTTTTTACCATCAACGACAATGAGAGGTGTAGAGTGCCGTCCTTATTTAGGGGTATGCTTTGAAACGCAAGGATTACCAGATGCGATTCACCACAGCCATTTTCCTTCAATTGAAGTAGAAGCAGGCGTTCCGTATGAAGCAAAAACAACATTTCGATTCGGCGTAAGATAAGAAAGGAAGGGGAATGAGATGGCAACGATTCGAGACATTGCTGAAAAAGCAGGCGTATCAATCGCGACTGTATCACGTGTGCTCAATTATGATACGACGTTATCGGTGAGTGATGACACAAAGAAAAAAATATTCGAAATTGCAGAGGATCTATCTTATAAAAAGTTACAAACAAAAAAGATATCTGTCTCTAAAATTGCGATTATTAATTGGTATACAGAGAAAGAAGAGTTAGATGATATTTACTACATGTCCATCCGTTTGGGTGCTGAACAACGTTGTCAAACTCATGACCTTCAAGTCGTCAAATATTCACAGCAAGATTTAGGTGACATACAGCCTGAACATATCCAAGGAATCATTGCAATCGGAAAATACAGTGAAACAGAAGTACAACAACTAAAGCAAGTGACAAACAACATTGTGTTTGTAGACTATAGTCCAAACGATGATGAATGTGATTCAGTCGTTGTTGATTTTCAGCGTGCAACAGAAAAAGTATTACAGTATTTTATTGACCGTAGTCATACGACAATCGGATATATCGGTGGACGTGAGCAATTTAAAGATCGTACGGCTTATATTGAAGATGTGAGAGAAGAAACAGTGAAAGCTTTTTTAGGAAAGCATGATTTATTAGAGGAATCTTATTTCTATGTTGGTGCGTTTACAGTGGATGAAGGATATGAATTAATGAAGAAAGCCATCGCTGAGCACGGTGAAAAGCTACCAACGGCATTTTTCGCTGGTAACGATTCGATTGCGATTGGCTGTTTACGAGCGCTTCATGAAGAAAAGATTTCTGTGCCAGATCGTGTAAGCATTATCGGTGTGAATGATGTGAGTGTCTCTAAGTATGTATTTCCTGCTTTAAGTACGGTGAAAGTTCATACTGAATTTATGGGAGAAACAGCAGTTGATTTACTCATGGAGAGGTTAAGTGATCGTAAAATTCCTAAGAAGGTTGTTGTGCCCACTGAGCTTGTATTGAGAGGAAGTAGTTAAATAAAACCGAGCTTTGGTTATCATCTTTAAAAGTGTCTGTTAATACAATGCTGTTAGAGGTGATAAAAATGGCAAGGGTTAAATACACAGATAGCGATGTTGCGTTAATCGCACGGATGATGAGAGCAGAAGCAGAAGGCGAAGGGAAACAAGGCATGCTGATGGTTGGCAATGTCATCGTCAATCGGTTAAAAGCGAATTGCTTAGATTTTAAAGGTCTAAAGACGGTACCACAAGTGATTTATCAAGTACAAGGAGGCAACTATTCGTTTGAAGCGGTTCAAAAGGGGAATGTATTTTACAATCGAGCGAGAAGTGTGGAAAAACGATTAGCGAAAAAAACGTTAGACTATTGGCGGGAACATCCTGCTAAGTATGCGCTTTGGTACTTTAATCCGTACGGAGAATGTCCACCAACTTGGTATGATCAACCGTTTTCAGGGCCCTATAAGCAACATTGTTATTATGAACCAAAACCGAACACGTGTGAAGGTGCGTATAGGTGGTAATAAGGTAGTTAGTATAGATAAGAAGAAACCGCCCCTAAAGGCGGTTTTTTAATAGTATGGAGAAATCATTAAATAAACAATAACACCTGTAAAACTTACATATAACCAAATTGGCATGCTCCAGCGGACAATTTTACGGTGCTTTGTTAATTGATTTGTTATTCCATAGATTAATGAAAATAGTGCAAGTGGAACGATAATGGCTGCTAATACACTGTGTGTTGTTAAGATAAATAAGTAAAGAGTTTTCATAAACCCTTCACCGCCGTAATACGTACGTTCAACTGACATGTAGTGATACGTTAAGTAAGACACGCAAAATAATAGCGTTGACGTGAATGCTGCGAAAATAAAGCGTCTGTGTAACTTCACATTTTTCTTTTTAATGAAATACAGTGCGGCTACTAAAAAAATAAATGTAAAGCTATTCAATACAGCATTAATACGAGGGAAGATATGAATGTCAAATGTGACTTCACCTTGATAGCCGATCGGTGAAAAGAAAAGGGTTAAAATAAGCGCATTTACCAAAATCGAAACGGTCACAACAAGGCCAGTAAAGTTACGATTTGTTTTCGGTGTTTCATTCGTACTCAATGTTGTTCCTCCTTTATGAAAAATCACATCGCATGTGAATTGTGTCACAAATAATAATAAGTGGTTTACAAGCTCAACGCAACTTTTTATGTACAAGCTGAATTATCTGTATATTGTTTTTATTTAGATATTTCGGTATAATTTACTAGTGTCGCAAAGGGGTTATAAAAAGAGAAGCGATACAGACATCAAAGATCAGGGGGAAGAGAGATGAAGACAGAAAAAAGAGAGATTCCTTTTTTACTAGCTATTGTACCGTTACTCGTAATGGTCGTTGCAATGGCGACAACGATTGTGAAGTTCGAAGGAAGTCCGCATGTTCCACTTATTTTAGGAACAGTTGTGGCAGCCGTTATTGCATGGCGAGTGGGCTTTCAGTGGAAAGAAATCGAAAAGGGGATTTATGAAGGAATTCGTCTTGCTTTACCAGCAATTGTTATTATTATTATGGTTGGATTAACGATTGGCGCATGGATTGGCGGCGGAGTTGTGGCGACCATGATTTATTACGGTTTAAAAATCATTTCACCATCCTTCTTTTTAGTGTCAATGACGATTATTTGTGCCGTTGTTGCATTAGCAATCGGAAGCTCATGGTCGACGATGGGAACGATAGGTGTAGCCGGTATGGGAATCGGAATTAGTATGGGAATTCCAGCTCCTGTTGTTGCTGGAGCGATTATTTCGGGTGCTTACTTTGGAGATAAAATGTCACCGCTTTCGGATACGACGAACTTAGCGTCAGGGATTGCTGGTGCTGATTTGTTTGATCATATTAAACATATGTTTTACACAACGATTCCAGCGTTAGTTGTGGCGTTAATTGTATATGGTGTGATGGGAAGAAAATACGGAAGTAATGCGTTAAACAGTGAAAACATTGATACGGTGATGAAGTCACTGCAAGATAACTTTGTCATTTCTCCTTGGTTACTTATCGTGCCTATCATTGTTATTGTACTAGTAGCGAGGAAAGTACCAGCACTTCCTGCATTAACAGTAGGAGTGGTTTTAGGTTGGCTTTGTCACGTTCTTGTACAAGGTGGTTCGATAGGAAATGCAGTAAATACATTAAATGATGGATTTAGCATTGAGTCAGGAAATGAACTGGTAGATTCGTTGTTTAATCGCGGTGGAATTGACGCGATGATGTATACGGTATCATTAACAATTGTGGCGATGACATTTGGTGGTGTACTTGAACATACAGGGATGTTAAAAGCAATTGTTAATAAGATTTTAACGCTTGCGAAAACAGCACGTAGCTTAATTGTGACGACAATCGCATCTGCTTTTTTCACAAACATAGCAGCTGCAGAACAATACATATCGGTAGTACTGCCAGGACGTATGTATGCGGAGGCATATCGCGATAAAAACCTTCATCCCAAAAATTTATCACGTGCGGTAGAAGATGGCGGAACTGTGACAAGTGTGTTCGTACCTTGGAATACATGCGCGGTGTTCATTTTTGCGACACTAAGCGTTCATCCATTCGAATATGCACCTTATGCGGTGTTAAACTACGCAGGCCCAATCATTGCGATCATTATGGCATTAGTCGGCTTTAAAGTCACATACATGACAGACGATGAGCGAAAAGCAATAGAGGAACAGCGTAAAGATCAGTCAGTCAATATGTAAGTAGTAGTGAAAACATGATGTACACACTTCGATTGATGAAGGGGTCATCATGTTTTCTTTTTATGTGTAAAAAGCAGGGAATTAATCTGTCTTCATCGAAACAAAAAGAGTATAGAATTGTGACAAACCTCTCTTGTATGAAAAAGAAAAAAGGTGTTACCATTCATAAGATGCAACACTGCAAGTGAATGAAGAAATAGACATACATAATAAGGAGTGTAAACATGGGTAACGGACAACAAAAATTTGATATTCAAAATCGAACACTACAATCCGTGATTAATAAACAAGTAACGGCTTTTACTGTGAATGGTGTAAGGTTAACAGGTATTCTGAAGCATTTTGATCAATACAATGTGTACCTTGAAGTCAATGGCGTGACACAAATGCTGTTGAAATCAAATGTTTCAACAATTGATTTAGGGTCAACAGGCAAGAAGTAAGTGACAGAGAGAAAAAAGGACGAATGAGAAGAGGTAACAAATTGTCTGATCTAACTCACCCCTTGTCATCTACGCATTTATTTGAATAAATAGGTGGTAAGGGGTGTTGTATGTAACATGTGTTCTTCTTTTTAACAAACATACCAAGGGAACATTTGTGTAAGAAAGAGGAAACGTTTTTCACTTTAGGTTAACCGTTTAACCTGTTATGATCATGATAGATGTATTATAACAGTAGGAGGAAAGAGGATGAGAACTGAAAAAGAAAAAATGCTAGCGGGTGAATTGTATAAACCGTGGGATGAGCAATTGGTGAAAGAACGTGAAAATGCTCGTCGGTTAACACGTCTATTTAACGAAACAACGGAAACGCAATACGATGAACGTAAAGATTTATTAAAGAAACTATTTGGATCAACTGGTGAAAATGTGTATCTTGAGCCAACATTCCGCTGTGATTACGGATCAAACATTCACGTTGGTGAAAACTTCTTTGCTAACTTTGATTGCATTATTTTAGACGTATGTGAAGTGAGAATCGGGGCGAATTGTATGTTTGCGCCAGGTGTTCATATTTACACCGCGACACATCCTATTGATGCAATTGAACGAAATCGTGGCTTAGAGTCAGGTATTCCTGTCACGATTGGCGATAATGTTTGGGTTGGTGGGGGTGCGATTATTAATCCAGGTGTGACAATTGGTGATAATGCCGTCATTGGTGCAGGCAGTGTTGTCACAAAGGATATCCCAGCCAATACAGTAGCAGCAGGCAACCCTTGTCGTGTTATTAAAAAGCTAGAAAAATAGTGAAATAAATCTCTTTTCACCTATATATTGCTGTATAATAAAAGCAACAAGTAAACGAGGAGGCTTTTCGTCCAATGTGATGTTCATCATCTTTTTACAACTGACAATTGAATACAGAAAGGACTAAAAGATGATGAACAAACAATCATTTCGATTTCTTTGGATTGGCCAATCATTTGCAAATGCAGGAGATATTCTTTATATCGTAGGATTGATGGCGACGATTTATGCACAAACAGGAGCAGCTACTTACATGGCACTTGTACCCCTTTGTATTACAATGGCTCGCTTTGTAAGTAGCATGATTGCGCCGCTTCTATTAGACACTTATTCATTAAAAAAGCTTCTTGCTTATTCTCAATTGGGGAAAACGTGTTTATCCTTGGTTCTTGTGTTGTATGCTTCTATGTTTCTAGGAACGTATCCACTTATTTGTCTATTCCTTATTGTAATTGGAATTGCATTTTTAGACGGATGGGCGAGTCCTGCAAGGAATGCATTAATTCCACAGTTGGTTGACCATGATCAGCTCATCAAAGCAAACGGATTCTTATCCATGGTTGATGAGGTCATTCGACTAGGAGGGTGGGCTGCGTCTGGGTTGGTTGTGGCACTGATAGGAAGCGAGGCTGTTCTATGGTTAACTGTGGTGCTCTTTATTGTCTCGACCGTGATGATGTTTTGGATTGATGCCCGACATGAACAAAAAGAGAAGGTGCAATATTTGTCCAAGAGAGCGGTTATGAAAGAAGGATGGGTCACTATCTGGCAAACACCCTCTCTTCGCTTAATTAGCAGTGTGCAGTTGCTCGAAGCTATTGCAAATGTTGTCTGGATTGCGGCCATTGTGTATGTGTATGTGGAGCAAGTGCTAAAAGTGGGCGAGCAATGGTGGGGGTATATTAACGCAAGCTTCGCCTTAGGATGTATGGTTGCCGGTATCATTAGTTTGCGTTATGACCGTGTAGTTAATCGCTATCTGAAAGCTGTTATTCTATTAGGAGCTTTCGTAGCGAGCATCACGACACTTTCGTTTGGAGTTCTTTCTAAGCCGTGGCTTGCGCTTATTTTATCTTTCTTGTTTGGTGTCGCAAGTGTAGTCAAAGGTATCGCGGAGAACACAATCATTCAAACAAGTGTAGATGATACGAAATTATCAAAAGTTTACGCTGCACAAGAAGCGTTGTTGCTGGGGGCATTTGGAACAGCGACGGTTATGATGGGATATGTGACAGACTTGTATGGAGCGCGCTTTTCATTTACTTTCGCAGGCGTTTTGCTTGCTGTGGGGGCGGTATCGTTAATGATAGGCCGAAACAGCTTACAGATAAAGGGTGTAGAATCGTTACAGCTGCAAGAAGCAAATGATGAAGTGATGATAAAGAGTTAAGGAGTTTATTTATGCGTCAAGGAATGGGTTTTGTATTAATAGGAATTTGTTTGTTATTGATTCTTCTGCTAATAGATGTCCCGTTTGCACTGTGGGTCATTGTATTAGTTGGAAGTGTCATATGTAACATGATTGGCGTTGCAAAGTTAGTCATCTATATTCATCAAACAAATCAACAATAATATAAAAGCCACGTTGCCGAGTAGGGCAACGTGGCTTTTACCATTCATTCTATTAACGAGAAATGAACATTTGTGTCCAGTAGTGACCGTATGAACCACCTTTTACATAGCCTACGCCAATTTCTGTGAATTGTGTAGAAAGGATGTTTTTACGGTGACCTTCACTGTTCATCCAAGCTTTTACGACGTCTTCTGGTGTTTGTTGACCAGCTGCAATGTTTTCTCCAGCTGCACGATATGAGATACCGAAGTTTTTAATCATATCAAACGGCGTTCCGTATGTAGGAGAATTGTGATTGAAATAATTTTTATCAATCATATCTTGTGACTTAAAGCGAGCTACCCTTGATAATTCCCAGTTTTCTTTTAACGGAGCAAGGTTGTATTTAGCTCTTTCTACATTCACTAAATCGACTACTTTTAATTCAGCAGATCGAGTTACATTTTTTTGTGGAATCGTTAATTGCTGACCTGGATAAATCAGGTTCACATTTTTTACGGAAGGGTTTGCACTAATAAGCTCAGCAACGCCAACTTGATATTTTACAGCAATTTTCCACATCGTATCACCAGCTTGAACTGTATGAGTAGTCGAAGCTTCTGAATGGATGACACTAAAACCAAAAACAAGAGGGACAGACAGCGATAATGTAATAAGAAGTTTTTTAAATGTTTTCATACTTTTTATTCTAGTAAAATTTTTAATAGATAGATAGCTGTAAATATTGCTAAAAAAACGGTGATTAATTGACTAGGGGCAAAGACCTCCTAGTTGATTAATCCCACAACCCCTATTGCCAACATATACAGTAAATCAATAGTAAACGATTTATTTTGAATCATAAAAGGTTTGAAAGAAAGTATTTGGTGGTGACCCTACAAAATGAGAGTTTTTATTTTGATTACCCCTTGGCTAAGAAAGGATAACATGTATGAGCACTCTAACATTCACAATGAGAAGAAATTATTTCATTATGTCCCAACCTCGTTCTATCGTTGTGTATACTCCACTTTTTCATTTACATGTAAAATGTATCCTTTTCCACGGATGGATTCGATGGTGATGTAGTCTTTTAGCTGTTTGCGAATACGGTAAAGCAGAGAGGCCATTTCTTCTGAACCAACACTTGGTACTTCTTCATCTTCTAAAAGACGCTCGGGCCAGACGCGCTTTTTAATGTCGTCTTGGGAAACAAATTGTTCTTGTTGGTGCAACAGCATTTCTAAAAACTGAAATTCTTTTGCTGAAAACGGATAGGTTTGGTCATCTACATAGACCATTTGTTTAATCGGTTCGAGTGTTAAGGATACACGATGTGCTACGCTTAAAAGCGGTGTAAGGTCCATTGTTTCATCTAAGTTCGTTGACAAATAAAAAGAAACCATCGCATTTGCAAGTGTAATTTTATCAGAAGCTTTCAGCACTACAGGAACGTGAGGGTCTAATCTTACACCATTTACTTCTGTTCCATGTTTACTAGCTAAGTCCATGATGAATAGTTGATTTTCTTCCATATAAATACAAGCATGTTTTCGAGATACAAACGCATTGGTTAGGGCAATTTGTGGTGTCCAGTCATCTCGTTGTCTGCCAATAATCATATTTGTTTGTTGCAATGAAATCGAAGACCCTGCCTCAAAAGGAGGGGCTTGTTCGACGATTAAATAGAAAGAGTTCATGTTGTACCTTCTCCATTTTTTGATTTGTCAGAATCTTATTATGTAAATATCATGTTCATTCTATTGAGGAAGAATGATAAATTTTATACTATCAAATTACGCTTTCACATAACACCTTTTTTCAAATGTTCGTACTAAGGGCTCACATATTTTATTTTATCAAAAATGATCTTATATAAAAAATGACATGTTACATAAATGGAGGAGATACAAATGAGAAAAAAGCGAAAGAAGTTATGGCTTGCTGTTAGCTTTATTATTGCCGTTCTACTTGTCGCATGGAAAACTCCGTCCGATGCATCGACTGTACAAAAAGCAGTGAAGTTTTTAAAAGATGGCAAGCTCGATATGCTTTTATATAAAAAGTAAACAAGGAAACAAACGATTTTAATCAAGTAATTGTTAACTGTTAAAAAGCTAGAGGATAATAAAACCTCTAGCTTTTTTGTGTCATTTGTTCGATGTGGCGTTCTAGCTCTTTCATGTTGTCGATGAGGGCGTCTGCATCGGCTAATTCTTCTTTCGTCCCAAATCCAAATGTGCAACCAATGGCCGTACACCCATAATGCTCTGATACGTTTGTAGTGGAGCGGGACCCGACCATTCTCCTTTTTCTCTCAACGTGTGAAACGTTTGTTCAAGTGCGACTTCTAAAATCGTATTTGTTTGAAAAAGCGTGCCGTCCATATCGAAAATAACTGCTGCTTTCATTGTGTGACCTGTCCTTTCTTCTTAGCTTTTCAGAAAATATTTCCATTATTTAATGTACCGTAGTATGTTTTAGTTGAAAAACGAAAACGTTCACGAGATGTTCGATTGACGACAGTGACGAATAGAGAGTACGTTTTAATAAAGAGCACTTATGATGATCCTAGTAAGATATGAAGCAAGGAGAGATATGTATGAGAACAATTTTAATAGCAGACGATGATGCATCTATTCGCAAGTTAGTGAGCATTCATTTACAAGAAGCAAGCTATGTTGTGATACAAGCAGAAAATGGGGAGACCGCTTTACATAAGCTAGAACATGAAACGGTTGATCTTGCAATTGTTGATGTGATGATGCCGGTGATGGATGGATATACGCTTACAGAAGAAATTCGGAAACACTTTGACATACCGGTCATCTTATTAACAGCAAAAGGTGAAATTAATGACAAAGAAAAAGGATATGAAGCAGGAACAGATGATTATCTTGTGAAGCCGTTTGAGCCGAAGGAGCTATTGTTTCGCATAAAGGCGTTATTGAGAAGATACGAAAAGGAAAGTCATCCTGTTTTAACATTAGGTGCAACGACGATTAATAAAAAAAGCTATGAAATAAAAGTAGAGAATCGTGTTCTTTTGCTGCCTTTAAAAGAGTTTGAACTTCTTTACTTGCTTGCTTCTCACCCAAATCAAGTCTTTTCAAGAAATCATTTAATTGAAACGGTGTGGGGGATGGATTACGAAGGAGACGAACGAACCGTCGATGTGCATATAAAGCGATTAAGAGACCGGTTTTCTTCCATAACCAATGATTTTCGAATTAAAACGATACGTGGCATCGGATATTCTATCGAGGCGAAGCGATAATGAAATCTCTTTATAGTAAATTTACGATAACGACGATTGTCATTATGTTAGGGAGTGCAATGCTTGCGTTTGCTCTTTCAAATATGTATTATCAACGAACGTTAAAAGCTGAAACGGATGAGAAGAATATGGCCTTTGCAAAAGAAATGACCGATTATTTGACATCTCAAGAGAAGCTCGATTTAGCTCGTTATTTTGAACATATCGCGTCCATTGGGTATCAGCTATATGTTGTAGATGAAACCGGAGAAGGTACATTTTACGGTTCCTCTTTTCGAGATAAAGCATTATCGACTTCTGTTCAACAAAAAGTACTAAATGGTGAAGCTTATCATGGGATGGCTTTATTTCCGAGAGAATTTTTTGTGACCGGTTTTTTCGCCAATGAGTTAAAAAATACAGTTGGTGTTCCGTTTCAATACGACAACAAATCGTATGCGCTTTTTATGCGACCGAATATTAAATTACTTTTCAATGAAATTCACCTTTTATTCGGCTGGTTGTTAATGTTAACGATTTTATTTAGTATCGCCTTTGTGATCGTTAATACTCATTTTCTTGTAAGACCCATTTCAAAGCTGACATCAGCAACGAAGCAGCTCGAGAAAGGTGATTTTTTAATTTCACTTGATATTAAACGTAAAGATGAAATTGGTACATTGGCGAATCGCTTTACGGAAATGGCCAGTAAGCTCGAGCAATTAGATGATATGCGAAAAGAATTTATCTCGAATATTTCACATGATATTCAATCACCCCTGTCAACCATTCGTGGCTACATTAACTTATTACAAGGGAATTCATTAACAAGCGAAGAAAAGCAAGAGTACATTGATATTGTCAATCGTGAAATTCATCGTTTGTCGTTGCTGACAAAGCAATTGCTGCTCCTTGCGTCATTAGATCAGCGAACGGATTTAGTCGATAAGGCAGACTTTTGTTTGACACAGCAACTGAAGGATGTTATTCGTCAGCATCAATGGGCGATAAGTGAAAAGAATATTATGATGAGTTATTCACTGAAGGATGTAGACATAAAAGGAGATGCACAGCTTCTTTACGCAGTATGGGATAACTTATTGACGAATGCAGTTAAGTATAATAAAGAAGATGGAAGTATTGTGGTTTCAGTGATAGATGAAGGAAAGAATGTAAAAGTGATGATAGAAGACACGGGTATTGGCTTGTCAGCCTATGAACAAACTCGTATCTTCGATCGTTTTTATCGTGCAGATGTCGCAAGAACGCGAGAAGTCGCAGGAACAGGACTTGGTTTATCAATTGTTCATACGATTGTGAAACTACACGGGGGAGAGGTTTATGTGAGCAGTGTAGAAGGAGAAGGTTCGACATTTACGGTTTCCCTTCCTAAATTGTAACGATTTATTCATCTTCCGTTCATATTCGTTTCGTACAGTTACAAACGAAGTGAACAAAAGGAAGGTGAATGTTTGATGTTGTCTCTTGCATTTAAGGAAATGCGCTTTTTTAAACTCAAATATGTATTGGTGAGCTTTATTCTCTTTTTTATTGCGTTCCTCGTTTTTATCATTAATGGGCTAGCAAATGGTTTGTCTAGTGATAATGCGTCTTCCATTCAGCAAATGGCTGCTAATACTTACTATATGCATGAAGATGCTAGTCATCGACTCGACCGCTCGACGTTTACAAAGGAGCAGAAAGAACAGGTAACAAAGCAATCAGCTGTGGAGCCGCTCGGCGTTCAAATGGCATCACTGCAACATGAAGACGCCAAAGTAGATGTCACCCTAATGGGGATAGAGTTTGATAGTTTTATTCATCCTGAAGTCATCGAAGGTATTTCGTTATCTCAAAACGAACCCCACGCTGTAATAGTTGATCAGTCATTAAAGAAAGACGGCGTTCAAATTGGTGACACACTTTATGAAGAGCATGCTGATGTTACGTTAACGGTCGTTGGCTTTACAGAAGGACAAACATATAGTCACACACCTGTTGTCTTTATGAACCTTGATGGGTGGGAAGAGATGATAGCAGCAAAAGGAAACGTATTTTACAATGCATTTGTCATTCACGATAATGAACCTATTGTAAAAGAGGCTTTAGGTGTATTAATTGGTGACGGAGAGTGGGTTGAAAAAGATCAGGTTGTTCAAAACATTCCAGGTTATTCAGCAGAACAAACTTCTCTTTATATGATGTTGGCGTTTTTAATCGTCATTGCGGTGTTTGTACTCGGTGCATTTTTCTACATTATGACCATTCAAAAAATAAATCAGTTCGGCATTTTAAAAGCACTGGGTGCAAGAAGTAGCTTTTTAATTGCTCTGACACTTATGCAAGTCATCGTGTTATCAATTGTGAGTATTGGTTTGGCAATGATTTGTACACAGCTGACGCAAGGCATTTTGCCAGCAGATATTCCGTTTGCATTGAATACGCGCATGATGCTTAAGCTATCAGGCACGTTGTTGCTTGTTTCATTATTTGGCTCGTTGCTTTCTAGCTATAACATTGTACAAGCAGATCCACTAACAGCGATGGGGAGGGCAGAATAATGAATAATGTACCTTTACAGTTACACAATGTCACGAAAACATTTAAAGATGGTGATAAAGACATAGCGGTGTTAAACAGTGTATCGTTTCAAGCAATGAAGGGAGAGCTCGTAGCCATTTTAGGTCCATCTGGTTCAGGAAAGAGCACATTTTTATCGATTGCAGGTTTACTACAAGGATTCGATGAAGGTGAGATGTTCATAAATGGTCAAAGCGTCGCTGCGCTAACCGAAAAAGAAGCAGCTAAGCTTCGCCTTCATGAACTTGGCTATGTGTTTCAAGCATCTCATTTAGTTCCTTATTTAAACGTACATGAGCAGCTTGCACTGATGTTTCAAATGGCGAAGAAAAAAGTGAGTCGGAATCAAGTCGATGGATTACTGCATGCGGTGGGGTTAAGTCATCGCAAAAATCATTATGTTCATCAACTTTCGGGTGGAGAGAAGCAGCGAGTGGCCATTGCCCGTGCGTTTGTGAACAATCCTTCCATCATTTTAGCCGATGAACCGACTCCAAGTCTTGATTCGGAGCGAAGCTGGGACATTGTTGAGTTGCTTGCAAACGAAGTAAAAGAGCGAAAAAAAGCAGCGATTATGGTTACTCATGATGAAACGGTATTGCCACTATGTGACCGTGTTTATTATATGATGGATGGACAGTTAAAAGCTCAGTAAAAAATCATTTCAAGATAAAGCCGGCACCTCCACTTGCTGCAAGAGGTGCCGGCTTTTCTTTTACTTTATACTGCATCATATTTATGACGCGATCGTAATTTGACGAGACGTACGATGTTTAAGACGATTGTTTTTGTCATTGCATACACAGGTACAGCTAAAATCATGCCTAGAATACCAGCTAAGTTTCCAGCGACGAGTAAAAGTAAGATAATCGTCAATGGATGAATGTTTAGCTTTCGACCCATGATGAGTGGAGAAATGACATTTCCTTCTAACTGTTGAACGATAACGATGACACCGACAACGAGCATAGCTTTTGTTGGGGAGTCTAGTAAGCCAATAACAACAGCTGGTGCCGCGCCAATAAATGGTCCTAAGTATGGAATGATATTAGTCACAGCGCCAATTAATCCGAGTGCAAGTGCAAACGGAAGGCCGATAATTAAATACCCAATAGACGCACACACTCCGACAAATAGCGCAACGAGCATTTGACCTTGAATGTACGTTGCGAGCGTTTCAGTTGTTTCATCAATAATGCGTAGTCCTTCTTCTCGATACGCTGCAGGAACAAATTTAACGGCAAGCTCGGGTAAACGATGTCCGTCTTTTAACATGTAAAATAAAATAAATGGCACGGTTACAATGGTAAGCGTAATATTTGTTAAGACGCTAAAAATAGCGGTAACACTGCTTGTAAATCGTTCAGTGAAATTAGAAGAGAAATTGAGCAATGATTCTTCAATTTTATCAAGAGAAACGTATTCTTGTTCGATAATCCACTTAAATCCTCTTGTTTCAGAAACATTATCTAATACTTCACGACTTTCCGCTACGTATGTAGGCATTTCATCAATAAAATCATTTGTTTCTTTGGAAAGAGCAGGACCAAGTGTCACAACAGCAAGTGTAATGAGTCCAACAAATACAGCATATAAAACGATAATAGCAACGGTTTTTGGCACCTTTTTTCGCTCTAAGAAAAACACAATCGGGCTAAATAAGAAATATAAAAATCCAGAGACAAGAATAGGGAAAAAGAGCGTTGTGAAAAAAATGACGATTGGTTCAAAGACGAATGAAATCTTTGTACATAAGTAAATAAAGAGGGCGATTAACACAAGTTGAATCGTCCAAAATTGAACTTTTGATTTGGTCATAAAACCCCTCCAGGATGGCAAGATGTATAAGAGAATTATTACCCTAAAAAGAAGAGCCCAAAACGCTCCCCATTAAAAAAAGAAAAGCTAAGTCAAATGGATGCTTGTTGCTCCTTTTGACTTAGCTTCTTGTACGCTGTTAACTTCCTTTTACAACAATCGTTTCTTTTTTGTTTTCATTGTTTTCTTTCCACTTCACTTCAATTGTCCCAAATGTAATGTCTTTTTCCACTGCATTCACGTCTTTTACATCATACGTTTTCAAGTTATTACCAAGTAAAGTATCAACAGAGATAATGTTGTCACTGCTCGTTTGCCCAATTGGTTGAACAGTTGTGTAACTTTTTACTTCTCCATTTTCTTCAACAAATTCAACAGTACCTTTCCAGCTTTTTGTTTCACCTGTTAATGTTTTAAGCGGTTTATTCGTTGTGTTTTCCTCTTTTTTTGCACTCGAGTGAATGAACGACAAAATATCGTCTTTCATCATCGACATGGCGTAATCACAGTAATAGTCATATGTAATTTGATTCGATTTTAAGGCAGCATTTAGCTGTTTAAACTGATCTTTTGAAAGGGCAAGCAGAAGGGCTTGTTCTTCTATACCGCTAGCTTCAGCAATTTCTTTGATCGTTTTTCCACTTTTCCATTGTTGCGTAAAGTCTGCTTCATTAATTTGGAGGATGTGATACAGTTTGTCTGGTTTGTATTGATAGTGAAAAGGTTGTTCTGCATAGCTCATTCCACTACTTAAAAATAAGAAAAGGAGAGAGAAAATGAGTTGTTTTTTGAACATAGACACCGACTCCTTACAAAATGAATAGTTGAGATTAGCTTTCGTTAATTTGGTTGATTTATACTTTTGGATAAAATGATTTGTCCAAAAAAAGGACTTTATGAGTACAGTGACGAATAAACATGAAAAGAAAGCTCAAGGCATAAATACAATTGATGATTAGCGTGATAAAGGAGAGAGAACATGATAAACACCAAGAAGCAAGAGAAGGATTCTTTCTTTTCATGGGTAAAAACAGTATTGCTTTCAATCGGTTTGTTTCTATTAATTAAGAACTATTTATTTGCACCTTATATAGTGGACGGTGCATCAATGGAACCGACACTTTATAATAATGAACGACTATTTGTGAACAAAATTGCGTTTATGATCGGAGATATTGACCGACAAGAAATTGTCATCATCAAAGATTCACAGCAACAAACTCACTATGTCAAACGAGTCATCGGATTGCCGGGTGATGTGGTGGAGATGAAAAATGATGAGTTGTTTGTGAATGACGAACTTGTTAAAGAACCATATCTATCTATATATAAAGAAACAGCTAATAGTCAAGGCATGCGCTTGACGGGTGATTTTGGTCCAATTGAAGTGCCAAAGGAACAATTTTTCGTTATGGGTGACAATCGCTTGCGCAGTATGGATAGTCGCAATGGATTGGGTCTGATTTCCCAAAAAGCAATTGTAGGGAAAAGTGAATTTGTCTTTTTTCCAATGAGTGATGTTAGAAGTACAAATTAATACTCTTTTTTGTAGACAAAGTGAGAAAATTCTGGTATATTAAACTCATAGTCTTTTATCATTATTCGGTGTACTACTGTGGAATAACCCCAGATTTTCTGTGGGTTTTTTGTTTTTTAGGAGGGAACGAGAAATGAAAAGAGGCCATATTGTTTTTACAATGACCGCGGTTATGATGATTTTTTGTTGGGATGAGCTTTTTAAATATATAGCTTTCTTCGTTCCATTGGAAACGTTCTATGAGATTGGTTTAATGATTGTTCTGTTTTTGACAGGGGTTGCTGGAGCATTAATTGCTTCGAAGAAAATGACCGCTTTGATGAAGGAAAAAACGATGTAAATGAAAAAACATATGCGTTGTATTGACACATATGTTTTTTTTCTTATATAATTATCTCGAATTAAAGATATTCTTTATGGTTATATCTCGAATTGATACTACTTTAAATAAAAATATAACGCAAAACACCGATAGTGGGGAATAATGAAAAAACAAATAGAAGGAAAGGGGAATGAATGATGAAAACATCAGGCATTCATCACATTTCAGCAGTAGTAGGGCATCCGCAAGAAAACATCGACTTTTACGCCGGAGTATTAGGGTTACGCATGATTAAAAAAACGGTAAACTTCGATGATCCAGGAACGTATCATTTATATTTTGGTGATGAAATAGGTACACCGGGAACCATTATGACATTTTTTCCGTGGGATAACGCTCGCCAAGGACGTATCGGAACAGGACAAGTTGGGATTACAACATTTGTCGTACCTGTAGGGGCATTGCCATTTTGGATGAAGCGACTCGAAGAGCATCACGTTTCGTTTAAGCAAGTGGAACGATTTGGTGAAGATTCACTTCAGTTTCAAGATCCACATGGCTTAAACGTAGAGATTGTCGCACGAGAGCGTGGGAAACAAAGTGAGTGGGTATACGAAGACATTACGTCAAACGAGGCCATTAAAGGGTTTGGCGGGGCAACGCTTTATTCAGCTCAACCAGAAAAAACGGCTCATATGCTTGAGCATGTGTTAGGGATGGAACGAGTAGGAGAAGAAAGCGGAATTATTCGTTTTCGAACGCCAAGTGACCTTGGAAACATCATTGACATTGACAAGACGATGGGGGCACGTGGCTTAATGGGAGCTGGAACGGTTCACCATATTGCGTGGCGTGCCGAAGATGATGACAATCAGTTAGCATGGAAGTCTCATGTGGAGGAAAGTGGATATGGTGTGACTCCTGTTCAAGACCGAAACTACTTTAATGCAATTTACTTTAGAGAACATGGTGAAATTTTATTTGAAATCGCAACAGATCCACCGGGATTTTTAGTTGATGAACCGTTCGAGCAGCTAGGAGAAGAATTAAAACTTCCACCACAATACGAACCACATCGTGAGCAAATTGAAGCCATTTTAATTCCGGTAAAAGTGCCACGTTCATAAAAAACTTTGCCTGTCAGAAACGATGGGCAAAGTTTTTTGAATTTAGACAGGAAAAAAGTCTTAACAATGAATCGGTTTTAATAGATAATAGCATGGGAATATTTTCTAGTCAAAGGGAGAGGATTTTTTGAAGAAAGTAATGATCGTGTGTGTATTTGTAATTGCATGTATATTTGCACCATACGAACAATACGAAGGACATGCAGCGCCAGCGACGAAGGTAGGAGTAGTAGCGTCACATTTAAAGATTTATCAACGTCACATTGGGAACATGCCGATGTGATGCAGATGTATTATAGTGGGGTAGTGAATGGAAGTAGTGGTGTATTTCGACCAGAATACAAGACGACAAGATTAGAAGCGGCAACTGTTCTTGTAAAAGCATTAAACCTTTCAACAGCAAACCGCCCGAACCCGAATTTACGGGATGTAAAGCCTGGTCAACCAGGATATGATATTGTTGCGACGGTTGTAAACGAAGGGATCTTTAGCGGTTCAAACGGTCATTTTAACCCTAATAGCTATTTAACAAGAGAGCAAATGGCTAAAATTTTAGTAAATGCGTTTGAGCTAACAGGAAATGAAAATCTACCGTTTACTGATATTAAGCAAGATCAATGGTCAAGAGAATATATTTCGACGTTACTAGCTAATAAAGTAACTACACCAAGCACGCACTACAAGCCATCTCAACATACAACAAATGCGCAATTTATCTCGTTTGTAAGAAGATCGTTAGTGTCAGGTGTAAAATAGTCTATATTTCGTTAAATAGAAAGGCTTATTTGGAGAATGCCTTTTAAAAAATGCGGTGGGGAGATGTGACATTTCTCACCGTATTTTTTTGTTGACTAAATTGATGACGGTGTATAAATGGTTTTCGTTGGATGTAACGTTACAATTACGTTAAAAACAAAGAAGAAAACAAGTTTTCGGAAAAAAGTTTGCTAGAATAGGAGCGAATCAACAAGTGGAAAGAAAGGAAGATGTTACATGAATGTACATAAGACGTTAATCGCAAGTGTCGTTGGCTTTGGGCTTATGTTGCCTATTTATGAAGGAGGTTCCATTATGCAGCCTACAAAAGTAGAAGCAGCAATCGATACAAGTGAAGTAAGTCGTGAGGCGAAGGTGTTGCTTGGAACTCCTTATCTTTACGGAGGAGAAACTGTAAGTGGATTCGATTGTTCAGGGTTTGTACAATATGTGTTTGAGAAAGTTGGCGTGTACGTACCTCGCTCAACCGATCAACAGTGGCAAGTAGGAGAAACGGTTGCAAAAGCCAATTTGCAAGTAGGTGATGTTGTCTTCTTTAGCAATACATATCGTGAAGGGATTTCACATACTGGTATTTACTTAGGTAATAATCAATTTATCCATGCACATCGTCAACGTGGTATTGAGGTTGCCAACTTAACAAGCACTTACTGGGCAGAAAAATATACGGGTGCAAAGCGATATAATGCGTTAGAGATTACGAGTGACAGCAACATCGTAAAAGAAAGCATGACACACATTGGAACGGAGTATACCAAGGGTGGAGTGACACCGAGTGGTTTTGACACAGCAGGGTTTGTACAATATGTGTATAAAGAAGCAAAAGGGATGACCATTCCAAGATACGCAAACGATCAATGGGAAGCAGGCAGTTATGTCAAAAAAGATCAATTACAAGTAGGGGATATCGTCTTCTTCAAAACATCTGTCTTAAATCCAGCCATCTACATTGGGAACGACTATGTCATTCATGTAACGCTTTCAGAAGGTGTGCGTATTACCAATCTCAAAGTTGACAGTTATTGGGCGGATAAGTATGAGGGTGCGAAGCGATTTTAGGTAACCGAAAATTTTTTTGAAGTTGACCACGCTTTTCCAACAATAAATAATGTAGTTTGTTTATCCTAGTACGAAAAAAGTCACGATAACTTGTTTAAAATAAGGTGGCCCTCTCACTTTGTTGATATAACGGCTATGAATCCATTTGTGGATAAGGAGATGTTTGAACAGAGCTTTTGCTTGCTCTTTTTAGGACATCTTCTTTTTGATCTGCAATTTCTCTTTTTCTCACAACTATCACTTTTTTTAGCATCGCATATGATAAGTTGACGAATTGACAGTGAGAAACGAGGGACAAAGATGAGAGACGATTTTATTTTTAGAAATAACCGCGATAACAATCGTAGACGGGATAATGATAGAGAAAGGGAGAATAGTCGAACAAGAGACAACAACCGAGGACGAGAAGAGAACCAGGAGCATAATCACAATGATTTAACTGATAAAAAGCCGTGTTCATGTGGCAAAAAACCATGCTCGTGTGATAATAAGCCGTGTTCGTGTGATGAAAAAAAAGATCCATGTCCATCCATTTGTAATTGTGAGAAGTGTGTAGAATTAAGAAAGTCGTGCTATTACCCGTGTAGATGCAAAAAATGTCATAGCTCATCAAGTAAGCCGTATTATCCATGTACGTGTGATGAGTGCTTGAAAATAAAAGGGGCATGTTCGCATCCTTGTAAACTACAAAAAGTTGCAAAGCAAGTTGTTATTCAAAAGCCAATCCAAGATGGACCGGAACAAAAGCAAGAACAAGATCAACAAACGATTCAAAAGCCAAAGCAAATAGGACCAGAACAAAAGCAAGAACAAGATCAACAAACGATTCAAAAGCCAAAGCAAGAAGGTCCTGAACAAAATCAAGAACAAGACCAAAATACCGTTCAAATCCCTATTCAAGACGGACCAGAGCAAAACCAAGAACAAGACCAAAATACCGCTCAAATCCCCATTCAAGACGGACCAGAGCAAAACCAAGATCAAGAGCAAAATACTGCGCAAATTCCAGTACAAGACGGACCAGAATTAAATCAAGGTCAAGAGCAAAATACTGCGCAAATTCCAGTACAAGATGGACCAGAATTAAATCAAGGTCAAGAGCAAAATACTGCGCAAATTCCAGTACAAGATGGACCAGAATTAAATCAAGGTCAAGAGCAAAATACTGCGCAAATTCCAGTACAAGATGGACCGGAAGTGGATCAAACTCAAAATACAACACAAAACCCTGTTATTTTCGGACCAGAACCAGATCAGAATGTTGATCAACAAACGGATACGATTACAACGTTAAATACAACAACGACGACCACACCAAGTACAACGGTCACCCCAAATACAAACTTGAATACAACAACAACGACAACTCCAACCACAACCGTCACACCGAATACAACAACAACTCCTACGGCGAATCAAAGTGCTGATCAAACGCAAACGGGTACACAAACGCAAGATGGGACACAAAATCAAGGAGCTCAAAATCAACAGCAATCACACGGAGATCAAACACAAGGATCTCAAACCATCGCCGGACACACGAATACTTCGCCATTAAACAATAGCCAAACAATTTCAACTCCTACAACGGTCAGTGGTGTAACAGTAAATGTAGAATGCAAATGTAACAAAGAGAAGGTGAACAAAATTTATAAAAAGAAAAATCGAAAATGGCGTAAAGATAAATGTAATGACTCTTGTGCAAAGGGATGCAAGCCGTATTCGAAAAACTGTGACTGCGACTGCTGTGACAAAGCATTAGCCGATTTATTAACACGTTTACAAGCGTTTCAAGCGAATATCATTCCACCAGAAGAAAAACAAGTGGATATTTATTTAAATACAACCGTGACCCCAAATCCAATTACAAATCAAGTGATTACCAATGTGAATGATTGTGCGACCGTTACGTTTAGGGATGCAGATAACCCATTACCAACGCCCAATACAACGTTTCAACTATCAAAAGTGGCAGGAGTTCGTGCAGAAGATAATGTAACAACGACAACAGATGCATTTAGCTTTTTAGTGAATTACGCCAATACTTGCCCTAATTTAACTGATTCGCAAACGACATGTAAGTGTGGTTCATGTTCTGGTCAACCACGCTGCTGTGAAGCGAATACGTTAGCAACTGATTTGCAAAGTTCAATAACGTTTGGATCAAGATTGAATCTCTACATTAAGGGGTTACCTACAACGATAGATGATGTGTATGTTTATCGAATCTGTGGCTGTTTGGCTTTCTTTGTTGATGATTTAGTCACACCTACAACTATTTACGCCTACACATTATGTTCAATTAGCGGTTTTACCGTTCCAACCCCGTAACGTTTGACTTTCGATTCGGTAAAAGTTAGATTTGTTTAGGGCTAGCAGTGTTGACAAAGTTGAAGGACTATTTTGTCAACACTGCTAGCGTAATTTATTAAAAATTATGACTTATTGTGACAATATTCCTGAAAAAGAAAAAGTAAATGTGAACAAAAGATTGGTTTTTTCTGGTTTCGTTTGGTGAGGTAAGAGGTATATGTAGATATATGTACTCATTTTTTGCGAGTTTGCTAAGAACCTTTGACCAATCGCGTGAGTTTTTTTACAATTATAGTAAATACATAACTAAAGGAGAGATGGGGAATGTCAGGGATTATTCGCGTTACACCAGCTGAACTTCGCGACATGGCATCACGTTATAATAATGAAAGTGGTCAAGTACAAGAGTTAGTAGCTCGCCTTGATTCAATGAAAAGTCAATTACAAGATATGTGGGAAGGTGCGTCAAGTGATGCATTCGCAGCACAATACGAAGAGTTAAAACCTTCTTTCGTACAAATGGCTAATCTACTTGCAGATATCTCTAAACAATTAGGTGACTCTGCTAATATTCTTGAAGACACTGACAACCAAATTGCGAGCCAAATTCGCGGTTAATACTTCATCTGAAAAAATCTAATGAAATGTCAGAGGAGCGCCACATTCTTAGTGATGAAGGCGCTCTTTCTATGTTTTGAGGTGTGTACACATGTATATTGAAGTGACAATTGATTTAAAGCACTATACAGGAGAGCGGTTTGATCTGCGTTTATCGAACTATCATTCAATTAAAAAAGTAATTGATATTGTCTGGCAAACGAAGACCATCTCTCAAGCGCCGAGAGAAGGCTATTGGGTGAGAGTCCCAAATAAAAAGATCGTCCTTTCAGGAAATGAGAAAATGGTCGATTGTGGCATCAAAACCGGCGATTGTATTGAAATTCTTTGAGGGAGTTTATTCGCATGTCTGAGAAGAAAGTAACCTATTTAGAGCAGCGAACAGAAGCTGTTATGACAAAAGAAAAAGAAATGTACACGTTCACGTTCCAAAAAGAAAAAATTCGATTAGGTCACGTTTTGGAAGTCGAGATGCTAAAAGACGTTCACCCGTTTTTTATATGTGACATCTTAATGAACGAGAACGAGTTAAAGATTCAACTTCAAACACCTCGTACATTTAAGTCTTTTAGTCAATTAAAAGCAAAACAAGAGCTTCAAAAATGGCTGTTTAGTTACCAACTAGTCAAAAAGGTGGAGCAACATCACCATTCGCGCTTGCACCTTCTTGTTTGTCCGGAAAACATTGTGTTTGATCAAGGTGGCATGCCTCACTTTCTTCATTACGGAGTAAAAGAAAGTATTCCACCTTATGAAAAAGAAGAAGGTCGTTTGTTTGATGAATTAAAAGCAACGATTGCAGCAGCCGTTGATCGTACGCATTCGTTCTATGAATATCTAACTCAATATCAAACTCTTCAGCTATCAGAAAATGCACAGAGAGTGATGGCAAGCAAAAACATAGACGAGCTTGAAGCAGTCATTGAAAGAAAGATAGATGAGTTAGAGAAGAAAGAGCGTCTATTTGTAAAATTACCGGAGAAACAATGGAAGTGGCTTCGTTATACAACAGTAGGAGTAGGGGTTTTACTTGTTCCTGCACTCGGTTATATGGCGTATAATCTTTTCTTTCAACAACCAAAACAAGAAGCTTTCATGGGAGCGAATGAAGCGTTTATTCAACAAAAATACAGTGGTGTAGCAGATGAACTAGAAAATTATCAAGTAGATGAGATGCCACCAGTTGTTCAGTATGAATTAGCGTATTCATATGTCATGAATAAAAATTTACCTGATACAGCGACAGACAATATTTTAAATGCCCTTACCCTTCAATCTGATCCAAGTTACTTTGCCTATTGGATTCACATAGGTCGTGGTGAAGGAGAAGCAGCACTTGAGATTGCGAGAGCGCTAGATGAACGAGATTTAATTATTACGGCGTTAAATACATACGTCAATGAATTAAAGTCAAATCAGAAATTGTCTTCGGCAGATCGTCAAAAGAAGTTAGATGAAGCCCGTAGAGAGCTTGATGAGTTTAAAGAAGAAATTAAACGTGAACAAGAAGAAGCGGAAAAAGAAGAGCAATCTACTTCAGCTACGCCATCGGAGCCGGCTAAACCGGTAAACCAACCGATTGAACAGCCAGCAATTGATCAATCAACTAAACAACCAGCGGCAGAGCAGCCTGTACAACAACCGGAACCGAAAGAACCAGCAGTAGAGAAAAATCCATCGTAAGCGGGAGGTGAAACAATGACGACTCTATGGCTGTTTTATCATGAAACGTATCAACAATTATCCATTGATCCTGTTCATTTTAAACGAGTGACAATTGGTTCGACTCAACGTGATACAGTCACAATTCCGAGCTTTCCATTTGTAAATGGATCGCTAACATTAACAAGAAATGCACAACAGCAAGGTTTTACACTTGTTCAGCAAGAGAAAGTGATTGGGGAGCTACGTGATTATGAACCTCACACTCTCTCACAACAGAATGAACAATTAACGATGTTAGTAACGCCGACACCTGTAAATAAAGGCACTTATTATATCGGAGGACGCTCAGAGTTAACAATATCAACGAGTGAGCATGGAACGATTTGGCAAACTGAGAGTTTGTTGCATGAGGGAACAGACTTGCGATTGGCTCGTATAAATGGAAAATGGTATGTTACTCCAGAGGCAACCACCGTTTATGTGAACGGGAAGAAACGACGTGAGGTGTATCCGTTACAAGTAGGAGACATCTTACTTTGGTCAGCGATGACTCTGCGATTAGTCGAGGATGACTTACTTGAGGTCGTTGCATGGAAGGAGTTTCAAACGACATTGTCAATTGCGGAACAGCCGGTTTCTGAAATGAAAAAGAAGTATCCATTTTACAGGCGAACACCCCGTATGATTTACGACTTGCCAACGGAAAAAGTTCAGCTTTCGTTTCCATCTCAAGATTCAGATGATAACAACAGAAGTTTATGGCTCACAATTTTACCTCCACTTGTGATGTTGCTTGTGATGGGAACCATTGCAATCATTCAACCTCGTGGGTTGTTTATGATCATCTCGGTGATGATGTTTACAACGACAATGTTTGTATCAACGGTTCAATATTTTAAAGATAAAAAGCAACGAAAAATTCGAAGTGAGCGTCGTAATCGTATTTACACAAAATATTTAGAAACAAAGCGTGAAGAGTTGCATGAAGTATGTGAGTCACAGCGTACGATTTTGCATTATCATTTCCCAACATTTGAGCGAATGAAGTATTTAACAGAAATCATTTCAGATCGCATTTGGGAACGTACAATTGAACATCAAGACTTTTTAGAAGTGCGACTTGGAACAGGAAACGTTCCTGCTTCTTATACGATTGCGATGAACAATAGCGATATGTCAAATCGTGAAATGGATGATTTATTGGAGCAGTCTCAACACATGGAAAAAGTGTATCGTGAAGTTACGAACGCTCCAGTAACCGCTCATTTAGCTCACGGATCGATTGGATTGATTGGGAAGTCATCAACGGTTAAAAACGAACTTCATCAGCTCGTTGGTCAACTTGCTTTTTCGCACAGCTACCATGATGTTCGCTTTGTGTTAATCTTTGATGAGACGGAATATGAGCAATGGGAATGGATGAAGTGGCTTCCGCATTTCCAACTTCCAAACTCATATGCAAAAGGTTTTATATATAATGAGCAATCTCGTGATCAGCTTTTATCTTCACTTTATGAAATGATTCGAGAGCGAGATTTACAAGAAGAGAAGAAGGGGCGTATCTTCTTACCTCACCTTGTCTTTATTATCGTGAATCAATCGTTAATTGCTGAGCATGTTATTTTGGAATATTTAGAAGGTGACTATTCACATTTAGGCCTTTCAACGATTTTTGCAGCAGAGAAGAAAGAAAGTTTAACAGATAACATTCACACGCTGATTCGTTATGTGAATGAAAAAGAAGGCGACATTCTTATTCAAAAGAAAAAAGCGGTGACGATTCCATTTGTGCTAGATCAACACGAACGTGAGAATAATGAATCGTTTGTACGCATGCTACGAACACTTGAACATCAAGTAGGAATGACAAATTCAATTCCAATGAGTGTATCGTTTTTAGAGATGTTTCAAGCGAAAGAAGTCGATGAACTACCGATTGCGCATAATTGGCAAACGAGAGAGTCCGCGAAGTCGTTAGCCGTTCCGGTCGGTTTAAAAGGAAAAGAAGATTTAGTCGAATTGAACCTTCATGAAAAAGCGCACGGGCCACACGGGTTGTTAGCGGGTACAACAGGTTCAGGTAAAAGTGAATTTTTACAAACGTACATTTTGTCGTTAGCCGTTCATTTTCACCCTCATGAAGTTGGTTTCCTTTTAATTGACTACAAAGGTGGAGGAATGGCACAGCCGTTTAAAAACATTCCTCACTTACTTGGAACGATTACAAATATCGAAGGAAGTAAAAACTTTAGTACGCGTGCCTTAGCTTCCATTAAAAGTGAGCTAAAACGACGACAACGTTTATTTGATCAATATGAAGTGAATCACATTCATGACTATGCAGACCTTTACAAGCAAGGAGTAGTATCAGAGCCGCTTCCGCATTTGTTTTTAATTTCTGACGAATTTGCGGAATTAAAAAGTGAAGAGCCTGAATTTATTCGTGAACTGGTTAGTGCAGCACGTATTGGACGTAGTTTAGGGGTTCATTTAATTTTAGCGACACAAAAACCTGGTGGTGTCATTGATGATCAAATCTGGAGTAACGCCCGCTTTAAAGTCGCGTTAAAAGTACAAGATGCGACAGATAGTAAAGAGATTTTAAAAAATGCCGACGCAGCATCAATTACCATCACAGGTCGCGGTTACTTACAAGTTGGAAACAACGAAGTGTATGAATTATTCCAATCAGCATGGAGCGGGGCACCTTATTTAGAAGATACGTCGGATTCAGAAGATGAAGTAGCCATTGTTACTGATTTAGGGCTTATTCCATTATCGGATGTATCGACGCAGCAAGAGAAAAAGCGAAACGTATTAGCTGAAATTGATGTGATTGCTGAACGCATCGAACAGACTCAACAAGAGCTGGGTATTCAAAAGTTACGTAGCCCATGGTTGCCCCCACTTGCTGAACGAATTTCTCGTTTTGAGTATGAAGGAGAGCGAGAAGGGGAATTCATGATTGGATTAGTTGATGAACCAGATCAACAGCGACAAGTGCCTTATTGTTATACTATGATGGACGATGGTAACATTGGTATTTTTGGTTCATCAGGTTATGGTAAATCGTTTACTGCGATGACTTTATTAATGAGTTTTGCAGAAGCATATAGCCCTGAAGAGCTTCATTACTATTTATTCGACTTTGGAAATGGCACGTTGTTGCCACTTCGTCAGTTGCCTCATACAGCTGATTACTTTTTAATGGACCAAACACGCAAGATTGAGAAGTTTATGCTCATGATGAAAGAGGAAATGATTCGTCGTAAGCAACTGTTCCAACAATACGAAGTAAGCAATATTAAAATGTACAACGCGTTAAGTAATACAAAGTTACCGTTATGGTTCATTACCATTGATAACTTTGATTTATTAAAAGATGAAATGCAAGATTTAGAAATGCAGTTTACGCAATTTGTACGTGACGGACAGTCGCTTGGTATTTATATCATGTTTACCGCTACACGTATTAACTCAGTTCGTCAAGCTGTATTAAACAATATCAAAACGAAAGTTGTACACTACCTTATGGATAGTTCAGAAGCGTATTCCATTCTAGGACGAGTTCCATATAAAGTAGAAGCGATTCCTGGTAGAGCGATCGTTAAAACGGATCAGTCTTTCTTTACACAGTTGTTTTTACCTGCAAATGGTGAAGATGAGTTTACAGTATTAGAGGAAATGAAAAAAGATATTCAACGATTGAAACTGAAGTACGAAGGCGAAGAGTTACCAGAGCCAATTCCAATGCTTTCAGACAAATTGTTGCTGCATGAATTTATGACAAATCGTCGTCTTATCCGTGAACGTGGTGTCATTCCAATTGGTCTTGATGAGGAATCAGTAAGACCTGTGCATATGAACTTAAATAAAAGCAAGCACTGTCTCGTGATGGGACAAGGTCAAAAAGGAAAAACGAATGTGTTGCAACTTATTTTACACACGTCTTTATCGCAAGACATTAAAATGCTTGGTTTATTTGATGCAATTGATCGTGGACTTTCCTCATTTGCAGCTGAAGAATCAATCCATTATATCGAGACGAAAGAGCAAATTGTTTCGTGGTTAGATCAAGCCGAGGCGATTCTTTCAGAGCGAGAACACTCGTATTTAGAAGCTGTACAACAAGGGACGGTTCAATCGCTAACATTTGAACCGCTATTGCTTGTGATTGATGGATTTGCTCGTTTCCAAAAAACAGTGGATGCGCTTATTCAAGAGCGAATGACAAAGTTGATGAAAAACTATACGCATCTAGGCTTTACAATTATTGCAGCAGGTAGCCCAACAGACTTCTCAAAAGGATTTGATTCGCTAACTACAGAGTTAAAGCAAGTAAATAAAGCAATCTTACTGATGAAGAAGTCAGAACAAAGCTTGTTTACGCTTCAATATGATCGTAAAGAAACAGATATTTATCCTGGGTTTGGTTATTATGTTGAGAATGGAAAAGCAACACGAATTCAAATCCCATTATGCACGAATGAAAGGAAGATTTTGGCATGAGTGAACAATGGAAGTACGGCTTAAAAGTCGTGTTAGCCGTTATGATGATAATGGCGCTTCCTGTTTTCTTTTTTCAATATATCGGAGACGATCCGTTGCGAGTATCAGAAAATGCCACACGAAAAATTGCAGTGGTCAATGAAGATCTCGGTGTTGGAGGAGAAGATGGAAAGAAAGGTTTTGATTTAGGTGCAAGTGTTGCACCGATGCTAGCCGAGGATTCAAATTTTGAATGGACCGTTTTAACTCGTGGAACAGCCAATCAAAAATTAAGAGAAGGAGAATATGATGCAATCATTTATGTTCCTTCAGATTTTTCGAAAAATACGCTTACGTATACAGAAGAAAAGCCGCAAAAAGTATCCTTGCAGTACCGTGTGAATAATCAACTTAATGCAGCAAATAAGCAACGAGTTGTGCGTGAGCTAGAAGCGGCATCTGCAAAAGTAAGTGACGATATTACGTCGCGTTACTGGAATTATGTGTCACAAGAGATTAATGACTTACGTGGTAAGTTTGATAGTATTTTAGAAAAAGAGATTCAATTTCAACAAACAATGCTCTCTTTTTATAAGCCGAGTTCAAAAGATTTAGCAGGTGAGTTAGATAATCAAAAGAAATTACTTGAGCAAATTCAAGGAAATATCCAAAATGCTGAAACGGGTTCTGATAACCGTAAACAAGATGTGCAACAAATTGAACAAAACCTCGTGGATTTCATTGAATACGTCGAACAATATCGGCAGTATCAGCAAACACAAGAGAGTTTGTTACAAGAGGCTCAATCATTAAGTTTGCAGAGTGTGGAAGACACACTAGAGGGTGTAGGTGCTCGTGAATCACAGTCGAAAGCTTTGTTAAGTAACCAAGGAACTCAAATGATTGATGGTCTCTCTTCTCTTGAAGAAAGACTGAATCAGCAAGTCGAAATGGCTGATGAGTTGCAATCGGCTCAACAAAGCCAAGCATCAGTTCAAGAAAATAAAATGAAAGCTTTTAATGAGGAGTTACTTCAACAATATCGTCAACAAGAAGCGATTGCCATGTTCAATGAACTTGAAAGGGCATTGCTTCCGCTACGTGAACAGTTAGAGCGTTCGGGTTCAAATAACCCTAGTCCTGAAAATCCAACTGTTCCTGATGATGAAATTCCTCCATCTGATGAAGGAGGTTCATTACAACAAGAGCGAGATGAGTTAACAACGATTGCAACTGATGTAACGCAAGCAAAAGAAACATTAGAAGCGATGCCTGGTGAAAAGACAGAAGAAGTAACCGGGGTTATCGCATCATTAACAGAGCTACGTTCACGCATTCAAGTGGTGGAGCAAAATTTAGCGAATAAAGAAACGAATGAGGCAAACAAAGAGCTTCGGCAACAGCTTCGACAGCTCACTGAACAATATACAACTCTGCTTGGTCAATATGAGCAAGCCGTTCAAAACAGTGGTGTGGATGTAACAGACATCGTAAAAGACATTGAAGCAAAAGAAGCAACCATTGTTTCATCATCGTTTTTATCACCAGAGCGCAGAAGTAAGCTAAATAGTGCATTTAGCAAAGAAATAAACAGTTCGAATGTAAACGATCTTTTTGCGTATTATGAATATGTATCAAAATACGAACAATCGCTACAACAACTAAGCCGTACAGATACAAAAGATAAAGTATTAAACAGTGATGAAACAACAAGGCGCATTGAATCGGTTTTATTTGAAAATCGACAATCACAAGAAATTAGTAGTGAGCTTCAAGAGAGGTTAACGGTTGCTCAATCGCAATCATCTGCAATTAGTAAAGAAGCAACCACCTTGATTAGTCAATATAGTCAAAACATTAATCAAGAATATGATTTAATGATGAACGATTTATCTGTGATTCAAGATCGTGCATCGAACATTACCGCGATTTTGCAACAACCAGGAAATGATGTCAATCCAGGTGCAGCCGATCAAAATGTTAGTCAACTTGTCACATTGCAGCAAAGCATGGGGCAAGAGCTTCAAGGGTTAGATGATTTGATTACGTCGTTAAGTGAACGACAAACAAATGTTGTTCAATATACAGATGACCTTCAAAAGCAAGTAAACAATGTTCAAGATCAAGCAGACACGTTAAATAGCAAATGGGCAGAAAACGTTGATTCAACAAAGCTAGTTCGTGGCGATGTGTATAATCTATTAAATAACGCATTTGTCAACGGTCAACCAAATGACTCTGTGTATCGCTATTTAGCTAACCCAGTCGAAGTACAAGGAGAGGTACCAGCTGAGAAAATAAAAGAAGTACCGCCTGTAGTTATTTTAGTGATTATTTTAATTAGTAGTTTACTAATTGGGTATTTCATTCATTATTATCATCATGCACCAATCTTCGTGCGTGGTTCACTGTTTGGTCTATTGAACTTAATTGTTGGGTTAATGATAAGTATCTTTAGTTTAAACATTTATACACTTTCAGATGAGCGGGCAATTGAGTGGTCCATCTATACCGTTCTACTCCTTGTTGCATCGTCCTTACTAGTAAACGGAGCCTTTTTAATTGGACCGTTTGTTGGGTGGATTGTATCCATCGCGCTCATTATGTTTTATATTAATCCATTACTATCACTTGCGATGCCAAACTTTTCTTATGAAGATCCGGTTTCAAAGGTGTATATGTCCATTCAATATGACACGTCCACTTTATTTACCGAAGCCATTGTGACATTACTTGGAATCATTTTGGTGTTGATTACCATTCCAGCGGTTTCTGCTTATGTGAAAAAAGGGAAACAAGTGGAGAGTGAAGATACGTATGAAGCGTAAAATGATAATAGGAGGGGCTTTCTTTATGATGGTCCTTCTATTTATACCTATCGTTAAGCATGTTGCAGCGGATAATCATATTGAAAAGCTACAGCCAAATGAATATAAGGAAAATACGATTAACCTAGACCCACGTTCGTCACAGCAAGAAGATAATAAGCAACAATCGATACCGGAAGAGTTCAGAGATTTAACGTTTGAACGAAAAGAGAAAAAGGAAGAAGATCAATTACAGCCCTATTTATTTACCGGAGAGGGGCAAAAGAAAAGTACGCTATCTTCACAAGTCGATGAACTGAATCTATTTTCATCCCCTCCCAAGTCAGGGACTGAAGCAGTTTTACCGGTAGATGTGAAAAGATCAACATCATTAAAATGGGTGCTTATAGCCGTGGTAGCAATGTGTATCGCGCTACTATTTGCGATTCTTTTGCCAAGGTTAATGAATCATCGATCAACCTAGGTCAAAATCATTTAGCACTAACAGACAAGAGAAAAGAACAAGAAGCGGCCATAACAAGAGCAGATTGAGCCGAAAGAAGAGTTCAAAACACCTCTGTTTGGTTTAATTGGCAACATATACAACTTTTTTTGAGACATAAGTGTTTCAATTGATAAGATATCCGAACTATTTTGAGTTATATACTCTTTATAGGTCGGATATTTTTTTTGATTAAAAAATAAGTTTAAAAGAATAGTGGCTGTAGCGCGATGGAACGAACTTGTTGTAACCTAACGAGAAACGTCATTGTTCGTTTTTCAGAAGGAATCATTTTGTTATGTCCCCCCTCTTTTTTGTATGTGAGGTAGGCGAGAACCCTCCATCTTCAATGAATGTAAACAACGAGTAAGTGGGAGTGGTTAGATGGTAAAATGAATCCAATTTATGATACAAATGACTCATTTTGGGTATTTATCTCAATAAACATGTTAATATACCTAGGAAATTAAAAGGATACGCTCTATAATCTGAGTATAATGATATCAATCTATTGAACTACTTATTTCTTTTATAATGGTAAAAAGTAAGCTGATACAAACAATAGATAAAATAGATTATAAAGTAAGGAAGGGTCGGCAATGTTTAAAAACCCAATTAAATTGGCATCCGGTGTACTTAGTGTTAGTTTGCTTTTAACGAGTGCATCACCTCTTTATGCTGAGGCGGAAGTAGTATCTGTACAACAAAGTGAAGATTTATCATCAGTGGTTAAAAAAGCCCTAGAATATGCACAAATACCTATGTATATGAAAGCCGCTGGCAATGATGACTACCTTGATAGTGGGGAGTTTGTACAAGCTGTAATGAAAGAAGCAGTGAGTGTTTATTTACCACAATCTGTTGCGTCTCAATGGCAGCAAGGACAGATAGTACCAAAACAATACCTTCAACCGGGTGATCTTGTATTCTTTACTTCAAGAGAAGGAACAGTGAATCACGTCGGTATTTATCTCGGTCAGGATAAGATGGTATCGTCTAAGCCACTAAGTGGTGTAAAGATAAGTCGGTTTAGCGAACAATCTCATTTTGAAGGTGGAAAACGAATTACAGGTGTAACATCGATGCAAACAGGAGAAGACATCGCTAAGCAAGCATTACAATTAGTCAATGCTCCCTATCAAGAAGGGGGTCAGAGTGAGGAAGAAGGATTCAATAGTTCTGGGTTCATTAAATATGTGTTTGCTCAAGCACTGAACATTCCGATGCCACGATTTTTAAGTGAACAACTAAGTGTCGGTACAGAAGTTGACAGAGGGAACCTTCAACCAGGAGGTGTATTGTTTTTTAGTTCAACAATGGACGGATCACCATCAAGTGCCGGTATCTACATTGGGAATGATAAAATGGTCTACCCATCTCCATCTCAAAACAAAGTTGTGACAACGAGTGTGGAGAGCAGTTCATTTTGGTCAGCACGCTTTTTAAAAGCAAATCGAATTACAAGAAGCACACCTGTTGATGCGAATAATCCTATTATAAGAGAGTCAATGAAGTATATGGGGATTCCATACATATTTGGTAGTGAAGACCCTAAAGTTGGTTTGGATTGTTCCAGTTTCGTACAGCTTGTCTTTGAAAAATCAATGGACATTCACTTGCCTCGTTCTACGGATCAACAATGGCAAGTAGGTGAACCAATCGAGCGAGAGAATCTTCAAGTTGGAGACTTACTCTTCTTTAGTGATACATACCGTGAAGGGATTTCACATGTAGGAATCTACATGGGGCATAACCAATTTATCCACGCCAATCGTAACAATAATGTATCGACCACCTATTTAACGAACAGTTATTGGGGTGAAAAATACACAGGGGCGCGAAGAGTGAATAATTTACGATTACCAAAAGAACATCCAATCGTCTCAGAAGCGACAAAGTTTATCGGAGAAGTTCCGTACCTTAACGGTGGGACAACGCCACAAGGATTTGATACAGCTGGATTTGCTCAGTATGTATTCAAACAATCAGCAAATGTAAGCTTGCCACGTTACGCAAAAGACCAATGGAAAGCAGGGGAGTTTGTGGAAGAGCGAGATTTACAACCAGGAGATCTTGTTTTTTTTCAAGCTACTCATCTTAATCCAGCTATTTATGTTGGAAACGGAAACGTTGTTCACGTGTCACCATCAAACGGTGTGCAAATGACACACTATCCAACAAGTAGCTATTGGGGACCAAAATATGTGGGAGCAAGGCGAGTAAAATAAACCAAGAGGCTGTGGCCTCTTGGTTTATTTTATATAGATTTTTACGATTTGCTGAATATGATGTAAGTCATGCTCAATTAGTCCGCCGATAAATTGATTAAGTGTCATTGTATGATGTCCAAGAGAGAACGTTGTGTCAAGTGGTATGGTTTCTAATCGCTGAACGAGTTGTTTGCGTGTTGAAATAAACTGTTCAATGAGTTCTTCGCGCGAAATACCTGACTGCGCGTTTGTTTCAGCTTGCTGATTCACACCATCAATATCAATGCCAGAGTGAGTAAGTTGTGAACCTTCTTTAATGTATAGAATGCGTTCATTTAACAAATAACGATCCCAAAATCGTAAATGTTCAATAAGGCCCGCTAGCGAACATTTTCCTTCTTCAATTGGAGCAAAAAACGTTTCCTCATCTTCTTGTTAAATCACAATATCGTCTTCTTTTTCCTCATCTCTTGTTGTGAGCGTAAGTACCGTGTCTAAATCAGAATGTGTACCGAGTTCAAAGGTTTGTTTGTATGATTCATGACCTTTTCCTGTGATAACAATCCAATCGCCGTCAGAAGCTTGATTTATAGCTTGTTCAATCGCTTTTGTGCGATCTGGTACGACTTCACCATTATGGCTTCCGTGCTCATAGTGTAACGTCATGAGTGTTAACATCATGTCTTCTTTTGCCGGTTCTTTTACGTCATCAAGTGTGAGTACATACTTTGTAGCAAGTGCCGCAGACGTTTCAATCATTTTGCCGCGTTTTGATTCATCACGACCATCGCGAAAGCCGAATACATGATAAATCTGTTTTGCGCCACATTGTTTGGCGGTTTGCAAACAATGTTCAAACGCATCTGTTGTATGCGCATAATCAATGACAATGGTCTTTCCTTCGTGTTCAATCATCGTAAAACGACCAGGAACTCCTTTAAAAAGAGGTGTACTTGCTGATAAGTTTTTATGAGCAATCCCCATTGCAGTTCCAGTCATTAGCGCCATTGAACAATTATAGACGTTGTGTTCACCAGGAAAGCGTAATTCAAAATGAAGTGCTTCTTCACGTTCATTCAGTAATGTGACATGTGAAGAGCGATTCATTGATTGTATCGTTAGTTTCCATTTTGCGTCTTTATGAGTACTTAGTGATAGAACATTTTTGTGTTTTGATAACAGAAGATGATGTAATTTTTCTCCCCATTCATTGTCAATATTTACAATGGCATGACCGTGAGAAGCGAGTTGATGAAATAGACTTGCTTTTGCCGCGAAATAATCGTCAAATGTTTGATGATAATCTAAATGGTCATGTCCCAAATTCGTGAACAAGCAATAATCAAACTCAATCTCAGCCACTCGTGCTTGTGTTAACGCATGAGAAGATACTTCCATAATGACAACTTGGTCATTACTAAGGTGAAGCAAGCGGTTTAATTCTAAGCTATCAGGGGTTGTGGCTGTTGCTTGAATTTCTTCGCCGTTAATGATGTTCATCACCGAGCCTAAAAGGGAGCACGTATAGCCTTCACATTCTAATAGATGTTTCAACATAAAAGCCGTCGTTGTTTTCCCGTTTGTTCCTGTGATGCCAATCATAATATGCTTTTTAGCAGGATGATTGTAGTAATTGACCGCTAATGTGGCCAATGCTTGGCGACTATCTGTCACTTGAATATAGGGAACAGATAATGGGGTTGTGAGAGCTTTTTCTCCTACAATCGCAGCCGCACCCGCTTCAATTGCTTGATGAATATAGGTGTGTCCATCGTGAGTGCCGCCGGAAATGGCGACAAATAAATCACCGGTTGTAAGTTGTTTTGAATTAAATGAAATGGTATGAATATCAATGTTTTCAATGTCGTCTAAGCGTTGTTCACTTTGAATTCCTTGGAGAATATGATGTAATTTCATGTTGTGTTCGTCCATCTCCTTATTTTTTGAAATGGTCTCGTATGTGTATTTTGTGAACAACGCATTCGACCTATTCACCTTTCATGACGACGAACGTTATTTTTGGAAAAAGGAAAGTGGATATGTTCCTTCTAGCCATTTTTCTAACTCACGATAGAATTGTTGAAACATCGTGGGGTTTGGTTGCGAACCTGAGAAATAAGGTAAACCAGCTAAATATTCTAATCCTGCACAAACATGATAACGAAGTGCTACTTCTTCATTGAGAGGATTAACGTGATCGTATCCTTTATAAAAAGCTTCGCGTATCATGGGGAACTTCGTGAAAATCCATAATTCAGGTTTAACAAAATCCCACGTTCAATCATAAAATTTAGCAGCTTCAAGGTCAATGATTCCCACTAATTCATGATCATGAACAATGACGTTAGGTAAATATAAGTCACGGTGTGTAAAAGAAGGAGTGATCCTTTGCGGTAATTCGTTCATTAATTGTTGAAAGTGATGGTCTACTTTTTGCAGTGTAGCCAAGTCGATTGTTTGACATTGTTCATTTTGGGTTAATAAGTGTTGAAATCGTGTTTGAATCAACTCATTCCAAGAAGAATAAGTGTCGTTTGTAGACAATTGTTCACAAAATGCATTGTTCTTTATTTTATGCATGCTTGCCATCGTTTGTCCCAATGAGTACGCAAGTTTTTTTTGCTCCGCGTCCTCTAACAGGTGAATGGTTTCTGATGCATCCTTTCCATCTAGCCACGTAAGAAGTTGCATGTAGGTTTGATCATCGTATGCAAGCAACATGGGTGTTTTTAAGTTGTGTTGAGTGGCTAATTCAAGTGCTTTTATTTCATGTAAAAACGCATCTTTGTTTTGCTTTCGGGTGTTTTGTTTAACCGCATAGACACCATTTGATGTGGTGATTTTGATACACTGGTGGCTATAGCCTTTTGTCGCATGTTCGATCGTTAAAATACGCTCATCTCGAATACTTCTAAACCAATCAATCATCACGTCTGTCATGTCTTTATACTCCTTTTCAAAGATACAGTTAGTGTACTAAAACGTAGAAGAAGAGCCAACATTTTGTTAGCTCTTTGTGTAGAGACGCCGAAAGGTAAAGTGGGATAAGAAAATAAACCAACCGATTAATAGCGCAATAAAAGGTAAAGATGAAGAGGTGAAAGGTTTCACTACATTAGATGAAGAAGCTGTACTTATGAATCCACTTTTCTTTTTTCGTTATAGAAGCTAAGATTGAAGTAACGTAGACGAAGGAGTGAAGCAGATGCATAGAGAAGAACCAAAAGAAGTAGTGGATTATCGTATGTTTGGGATATTGCTGATAGCAGGTTCTCTTATATGGGGTGGGCTTGCTTATGCTGGAAGCGAAAATTGGATTTTTTATACGATTTTGTTTGTGCTTTGTTATGTTGTTGGAGTAGGGAGTTTATTAAAGCACATGAATGAGAAGACAGTGAAAAGCCGACGTCCTTTTTAAACCGTCGGCTTGTTTCTTAGGTGATTCATTGTCGTATGTTGCATCTCGACAGTTGATAACACCACATGAGAAATGGTTTTAGCAAACGGTGTCACTTCGTTAATAAAGGATTCTAACTCTTGCAAATTTGGGAGTTTCAGCTTTGTAATAAAACAAGCTTGCCCCGCAATTCGTTCACAAAATTGCGTGTATGGATAGGTTGAGATAAAGGATTTAAATCGTTCATATTCTCCGTTTTTCATCGTTACTTCTACATAGCAATCCACCGTTAACCCTAGCTGTTCATAGTTAATCGCAATTGTATATTGCTTTAAAATGTGTGCATCTTCAAGTCGACGAACACGCTCTGTCACAGATGGAGGAGATAGGTTTACTTTTTTAGCTAACTCTCGCATGGAAAGCCGACTATCCTTTTGTAATTCCTCTAAAATATGTAGATCCACATTGTCAATTTTCATTTGTAAGTTTTCCTTTCTAGAATTGTTTTATTTGCTACTAGATTAAAGGTGAATTGATTTCATACGCAAGTGAAATGATCTGTTCTTTTTCTTACAATAAAGAAAAAGGAGTGATGAACATGGCACATATCGCATTGCCACAAGGAAAAGGATCTAATTTTGAACGAGCGTTATCGCTTATTCCGAATGTAAAGTCATTATATGATCAGTTATATGAAACACTATGGAACAGTCCAGTCACGTCAAAAGAGTTAAAAGAAAAAATTCGACTTTACTTAGCAAGCATAAACGGTTGTCAAACATGTATGAGTCTGTCTTATGTGAGTGGTTTTTCTCTAAATAAAGAAGTAATAGATGAAACAAAGTGGTCAAAAGAAGATGAAATGCTCTACGCATTCATTGATCGCTATCGTGTTACGCCGAGAGAAGCAAACGTTGAACAATTGACGGTAGTTTATCGTGATGAACAACTGTTAGAGGTGTTAGCACTTATTCACTTATTTGATGGATTTCATAAGATGATTGTCAGTCTCGATTTGTATGATTTTTGTTCTTTGTAAAAGTTATAAAAGAAGGCTTGACAGAAAAATTTTACAGGAGTATGATAGCTTCCATAATGAGTGAATACGTCAGATCGCTGAATCGATAACAAGAGCGGGGGAACCACTTTTTTGTGCCAATTGGTGCTAGGGGTGAATCCTTTTTAGGTAGGGTTACTCTCATAATCCGAATCCGACAGCTAACCCCGTAAGCGTGATGAGAGGGAAGGTGACACTTGTGTAGAAGCATTCATCCAACACAGGAGGGCAATCCCTGTGTTTTTTTGCGTTTATTTTAAGTAATTTTTGTATAAAAGAACCAAACTACGGTTAAGAGTTGGATGGAACGAGAAAGGAAGACAAAAGATGAAAAAGCAATTTGCTGTATTAGGATTAGGGCGTTTCGGAGGCAGTCTTGTTGAGGAGTTTGCGAATTTAAATGTGGATGTACTTGCGATTGACCGCGATCAAGAAGTGATCAATAAGTTTGCGAACCTAGCGACATATGTAGTAGCAGCTAATGCAATTGATGAAGCAAACTTAAAAGGCTTAGGAATCCGAAATGTCGATCACGCCATTATTTCATTTGGAGATGACATTGAAGCTAGTATTCTTGCTACGATGTTGTTAAAAGACATGGGAGTGAAGCAAGTATGGGTGAAAGCAGTCAATGCCTATCACCAAAAAGTACTTGAAAAAGTCGGTGCAGACCGTGTTATTCATCCAGAGCGTGATATGGCAAGAAGGCTCGCTCATCATGTTGTATCAGAGAAAATTATCGATTATATTGAGTTATCAAAAGACTATAGCATTGTAGAGATTGTTGCATCACGAAAACTGCATAACAAAACGTTGTTTGACCTTGATATTCGTGCGAAATATGGATGTAACATCATTGGATTTCAACGTAAAAACGGTGAGATGGTCATTTCACCAACTGCTCATGAAGTCATTGAAGAAGGAGATATGTTAATTGTCGTAGGTCATAATAAAGACTTGAACCGATTCGAAGACGAAGGAGTATAATTCCATGAAAATGAAGTCCGTCCACTTAAGTCCACCACAACTTCTTGTCGCAATATTTGGTGTGTGTATCGTTGCCGGTGCTGTTTTATTGAAGCTTCCCTTTTCAACAACGCATTCGATTAAATGGATTGATGCCATGTTTATGGCAACGTCTGCAATGACGGTGACAGGATTAGCGGTTATGGATCCTGGAACGGAGTTTACGGTGTTTGGGCAACTCGTTTTAATGTGTTTAATTCAGCTAGGTGGGTTAGGGATTATGTCCTTTGCGGTCCTGATTTTTATTTTACTCGGAAAGAAAATTGGATTTAAACAACGCCTTGTGATTCAGCAATCGTTAAATCAAACGAACATTGGCGGAGTGATACGATTAGTGAAGCATCTGTTTATCTTTTCGTTTGTAATTGAAGGGATGGCCATGGTGCTTCTAGCATTTCGCTGGGTACCCGAGTATGGATGGGGGAAAGGACTTTATTACAGTCTGTTCCATTCCGTCTCGGCGTTTAACAATGCAGGGTTGGCACTTTGGTCAGACAGTTTGACACAATATGTTGGTGATCCGCTTGTGAATTTAACCATTTCATTCTTGTTTATCATTGGCGGAATTGGATTTACTGTTTTAGTTGATGTGTGGCAAAAGCGTTCTTATAAAAAACTTAGCTTGCACTCAAAGATGATGCTTATTGGAACAGTTGTCATGAATGCAGTATCCATGATATTTATTTTCTTTTTGGAGTATGCCAATCCTAAAACGTTAGGTGCATTAAATTGGAGTGACAAATTGTGGGCTGCTTATTTTCAAGCGGTTACAACAAGGACAGCAGGATTTAATACGATTGATATTGGCAGTATGGATGAATCGACAATCTTCCTTATGTTGTTATTAATGTTTGTTGGAGCAGGAAGTGCTTCAACAGGTGGAGGAATTAAATTAACAACTTTCATCATTATTCTGTTAGCGGTCGTTGCCTTTTTACGAGGAAGGGAAGATTTAACTATTTTAAGACGTCGAATTGATGTATCGTTTGTCTTCCGTGCCTTAGCTATTTCAACAATGGGTGTGTTGTTTGTTTTTTCCGCAATCTTTGTTTTAAACATATCGGAGTCTGAACGAATGCCGTTTCTTCCATTGGTTTTTGAGGTGATTTCGGCGTTTGGTACGGTTGGACTTTCAATGGGAGTAACCGCTGACTTATCTGATTTTGGACGGTTTATTATTATTTTTATTATGTTTTTAGGAAAGATAGGGCCTCTTACATTAGCGTTCTCACTTGCAAAGCCACAGCGCTCAGCGATTCGTTATCCAAGCGAAGATATACTTACAGGATAAGTGTGAAAAGAGAGTGGGACATAACGAAATGATTCCTTCTGAAAAACGAACAAGAACGTTTCTGTCATCGTTATGTTACAGCAACAAGTTCGTTCCATTTCGCTCCAGCCACTCGCTTTCCGCGGGGATCAACCTGAGCCTCCTTGTTCCTGTGGGGTCTCAGCCTTTCCTCTATTTCCCGCAGGAGTCGAGTGTCCTACGCTCCATTCCACTATTCTTTTAAACTTGTTTTTTGATCGAAAAATACCCGAACTATAAAAGGGGTACAACTATAAATAGTTCGGATTTATTGCCAGCTGAGACACTTATGTCCCAGCCTCTTTTTTATGACCGCTTTGAATAGGAAAGGTGACTAGAAAAAGTGGTTTGTCCTTTTTACATCATTCCTCAAATAACCGAAACTTGATATACATATAATGGAAGAAGGGTTTTGGTGAATGAAAAGCGAACAAAAAAGTAGGGGGGAATGAAGATGAAAAATGAGAAAATGATGCGTACGCTAACCATTTTCGGGTTTGTTTTATTTGTTTCTTTTCTGACTGCTAATAATGTTTCTAGCAATCATGAGCATATTGATGTGACGGAAACATTTAAGGAAGTCCATGCAGGTGATTGTAAATAGGTGCCGAGGCAAAAGGTAAAAAGCACCCCTTTTGCCTCGGCATGCAACAGCCCTTACCCTGGCATCCTGTTATGCTAGTAGATAGAGAGGTAAGAGTTGTTGCATGTAAATCTACTTGCTTGAGTTTATTTGTTAGAAGCTAACTGGTAAATTGTCATGCCAATTAATTCGTCAGCTTCTTGGATTCGTTCTTTGCTAATGTGTTCCATGGTATCTTGCGGCGTATGATAGCAAGGTTCTAAGTTTGCTGTACCTAAAACAAGTGCAGTTCTTTTTTTCATATGTATAAAATCCTCCTTCGTTTTTTTCATCGAAGGATAGCATTCTTTTTATTTCTGCAAAATCCTATTAAATTATAAAAAATAGGAAAATAATCCTTTTTAGCCATTTTTATGAAAATGAGGTAAGAGAAATGAAGAGAAGCCGAAGAAAATAAAGGGAAAGCGCTGGACAGTTGAGTCGTAATCAATGTGTACAGCGCTGGAAAATAAGAAAAAAGCCGTATCTATGTAAAAGGTATAGAGTAGGTTATAGGATACCTTTTAATAATTCGTCGAAAAAACAAGCATCGATACGATCAATAGGAAAAATGCAAATGCTAAAATTCCAGGTAGCCTATTGTTTCGCATAGATTGTATCCCCCTTTCAATATTTTTCTACTAGATAAGACGTAAGACATCTGTCTTTTGTTTCAAAAAAAACGAATTTTTTTGAAAAAAGTAAAATGAGCTAAAAAATCCGCATTTGCCCTCGGCGCTTGTCCTGTACCGTTTGTCCAATTCTTCATATGTTAGTAGTAGGAAGTGAGAAAGGGGGAAAAATAAATGGGTCACAATTATTATGCTTTGATTGTCGTGTTATTCGTTTTATTAGTAATCGTGGGTTGTGCTTGCTTCAACTAATGTAAACTGATTGACATGAAATAGAAGATGATGCCTCGTGCATGATCTTCTTTTTTTATTTGTTTTCATGCATGTTGGGGCTACTAAACAAAAAGGTCATTTATCTACGGAGAATGAGTCTTACAAAGAGTTTTAGAACAGAGGTCATGTAGAGGAAGTGACGATTTTTGGTTCTGCCCAATTTTCTAAAAGAACAAAAAATCCGCACTAGTGTCAACGCTTGTCCATGACGAACTCTAGCAATTTACATATAGTATAGTAAGAGATTCGATAGAGTCTCTTACACGCAGTATCCGTGCTCATGTCTTACAGTATGCCTAGAGCGTCCAAACCGCCGATTGATGATTTCCCCCTTATCTCGTCAATCACTATTCCTTTTAGATGAAACCTCCTTATCGGATTGTTGCATTGGCAGCAAGGGGAGGTTTCTTTATCTGTTTGGAGAAAAGGAGGTGGAACGTTTCCTTTTCTCCAAACAGACGGAATGTTCCTACCACCGGAGATAGAGTAAAGCTCGGATAGAGTGAGGTAGGAAATTCCGTTAAAAGAGAGAAAAAATGTTCATGTAGTAAAAAGGAGGTGGAACGTTTCCTTTTCTCCAAACAGACGGAATGTTCCTACCACTGGAGATAGAGTAAGAGCTGAAGAGAGTGAGGTAGGAAATTCCGTTAAAAGAAAGAGAAAAATGTTCATGTAGTAAAAAGGAGGTGGAACGTTTCCTATTCTCCAAACAGACGGAATGTTCCTACCACTGGAGATAGAGTAAGAGCTGAAGAGAGTGAGGTAGGAAATATAAAAAACGGTCCTGATTGAGGACCGTTTTGGGTATTAATAGAAGCAAGAACAACCTACGATGATTAATAAGATAAACAACACAACGATAAATGAAAATCCGCCGTAACCAGGTGTACTCATGTGTTGTAGCCTCCTTTTGTTGAATGTCCATACATCATATGTAGACGGGAGGTTGCGTGATTGAGGAAAATGCCTAATTTAAACAAGTGTTTTTAAGATTTAGTTGTGAATGAATGAAATCGGTGACCTTCCATTTCATTGGACAACGTGTTTAAATCATCTGATGATGCGGCAATTTGTTCAATCCGCTCCGTTAATTGGTTAATAACGACCGATATTTCTTCAAGCTCTTCTTGTGTTTTCATTGTTTGTTCTTTATTTTGAGTCGTCATTTTTAAAACATTATCAAAGAATCGATTCATGTTAGACATGTGAGAAGTCGTGTCATTTGTTAATGAAGCCACTTTACTCGTTAGTTTTGAAATGCTATCAATTTGCTGACGAATGTCATAAATAAAGGTTGAAATGTTTGCGATTGAACTTTTTGTTTCTTCTGCTAATTTACGAACTTCTTGTGCCACCACTGCGAAGCCTTTTCCGTGCTCACCTGCACGAGCTGACTCAATTGATGCGTTTAGTGCTAATAAATTCGTTTGCTCTGCAATGGATGTCACAATCGTCACGATTTGGTTAATTTGTTGAGACGTGTGTTCAAGACCTTTCATTTTTTCTTGAATTTGAAGCGTACTGGTTTGAATATCACTCATCATTTGCTTTTCATCATCGAGCTTTTGTTTGCTTTCTGTCGATTCTTTCTCCACCGTTTCAGCAAGTTCTGAACTTTGATTTGCATAGTTTACAACTTGTTGGGTTTGTTCATGAATATTCCCTACAAATGCATGTGTTTCATCTGAAAGAGAAGCAAGGATAGATGATGTATAGCTGATTTTATCTTGAATCGCTTCATTTTCTTTCTTTAGAGACTCACGAATAATTTCGTGTTCATTATGATATGCTGCTAAAACAAGTTGTTGTTCAAGACTCAATAACTTCGTCACGCTTGTAATAGCCTTTGTACATGTTTCCTTTGAAGAAATAGTAGTTGAAAACAGCTCAATAAAGGCTGTTAATAAATTTTGAAAAGCACATAAGTACCAAGTAGGCTCAAGTCCAATCTTAACGTGCATTTTTGCGATGTTTTGACGTTTTACTAGAAATGTTTCGTCGATTTGACCATTGAATAGTTCAATAATATGTTGACGTAACGTTTGTTTTAATCGATCAACGGAACTATGTTTATTGATGATGTTAATAAGTTCTTTCTGGTCTCCAATCACTTTGTAAAAGTGTTCAACAATTTCATCACTATGTTCAACTACAATCGGTTTTAAGATAGCAACGCGACGTAAATCATCGGTTGTTAAAGAAATCATGTGAACTTGCTGTTTAATAACAGAATCCGTTACATTCAAATACACATCAATTTGTTCGTTTGTTTCTACTTCAATGTTGCTTTCTCTCTTTTTACTGAACCAACCCATTTTCTATCACCTTTTAGTATGTCATGTGTATGAGTAAATCGAACTGAAATTCGAACGTAGTATACTCCCTTAGGTAATTGTACTCACTTTCGTATTCACTTGCAATACGTATTGATACAGAATATGAGAGATAAAGAGATAAAAAAGCAGGCCTTCTTCAAAGTTAGCAATCTCACTGTAAAGAAATTGTGATGGTTTTATTATTTTGTTGTTATCGTTTTGTTATTTGTAAATGTTATGGTGTTAAGCGTATGTAAAGATCGGAGGGAATTGGATGAAGAAGGTTGTTACAACGCTTGCGATGACAGGGGCTATGTTTGCAGCACCGAATGTCGGACAAGCAGCATTGGGAGACGATGTATTAAAGCAAGGTATGCAAAGTAGTGATGTAACAGAGTTAAAAGAGTTATTAAAGAAAAAAGGTCATTTAGATCAGCCTGTTTCTAACTATTTTAATTATGATACGGTTTTAGCTGTAAAAGACTTTCAAAAAACAAATAACTTAAAAGCAGATGGTATTGTTGGTCACTATACATATAAAGCCTTAAACGTTCCAAGTAAAGATGTTAAAAGTGAGATTGGCTACAATGTAAATCAACTAATTGCAGATGCAAAAAATCATATTGACACACCATATAAATGGGGTGGCACATCACCAAGTGGATTTGATTGCAGCGGGTTCTTACAATACGTATTTAAAAATAGTGTAGGTGTGGATTTACCGCGCACGGTCGAACAAATGTACAATGCGGGAAAAAGTGTGTCTGAACCAAGTGTTGGTGATCTTGTTTATTTTGAGACATACAAACCGGGTGCTTCGCATGCAGGTATTTATTTAGGTGAAGGGAAATTTATTCACACGTCCACATCAAAAGGTGTCACGATTAGTGATAAAAACTCAAGTTATTGGAGCGAACGTTATTTAGGTGCGAAAAAAGTAGTAATAGATTAATGATAAAGTATGACAAAAACTCATTGGTTTACACTGAACTGCCCCCTGTCAAGTAGACAGTGGGTTTTCTTTTTGCTTTTTTGTCAATCTCCATAGCTTTGACTTTGCTTTTGTTATTAAGAAAAAGAATTAGCTAGAATTGTGATAGGAAAAAAGCTAAAATACTAGTATTGTCGCTTTTTTAGACGAGAACGGATAAGGAGGAAATAGAATTGCTTGAAGAATTAGTGCTCTCGCTTGTTGAAGCGTTAAAGCAATTGTCATACTTTGGTGTGGTGTTAGCCCTAACGTTTGAATTTGTGCCAGCAGAGCTTGTACTTCCGTTAGTTGGCTATTGGGTTTATCAAGGAGATATGAATTTATATTTAGCCATTTTAGCGGGTACGGTTGGGGGCGTATGTGGTCCTTTAACGTTGTACGCACTCGGACGTTATGGAGGAAGGCCGCTTGTCTTGAAGTACGGAAAATATTTTTTAGTGCGTGAAAAAGAAATTGATGCGTCTGATCGCTTCTTTGAAAAGTATGGGCCAAGTGTTGCCTTTCTAGGGCGATTCATTCCAGGGGTTCGAACAGCTATCTCACTTCCGTGTGGAATGGCGAAAATGAATGTTGTCCAATTTTCAGTTTATACGTTTGTTGCGATGCTACCGGTTACGGCGATTTATGTATATTTAGGGTACAAGCTAGGGCCACAATGGGAACAAGTAGGACCGATTGTTTCTCAATATATGAGACCTGTTGGCCTTGTTCTGATCGTTTGTATCATTTTGTTTGTAGCGTTCAAATTAACGAGAAAAAAGACATCCGTTTAACTCAACTCATAATCGAGCTTTCATATACGTTAGTAGGACAAAAAAAGAAGATGAACATGCAACACATCCCCTATCCTAAAAATCCAGAAACAAATGGATAGACAGGCAAGGGATGTTGAGGGTTGATTCTAATAGGCGCGTTCTATGGCCTTTTTGGAACAGCCTTATTTTATTGCGCAGTTCTTTTTTACGTCTTATCCAAAAATAAGCTGAACCCAGTAGTAAAGTAAGAATAAGGTTACAATCGTTGTTAGTGGAATGACGAGGAAGGACACTTTTAAATAATCTTTCCATTTTACTTTGATCCCATTTTTTCGTAAGATATGCATCCAAATAAGAGAAGCAAGTGTTCCAATCGGTAATAACAGTGACCCCATATCACTTCCAATAATGTTAGCTAAGTAAATCGTTTTTAACGTAATCGGGTCTAAGTTCATCTCGGTTAATGTGATGGTTCCAACCATCAGTGCAGGATGATTATTAAAGAGATTTGATAGAACAGATACTAATCCGCCCATCATAAAGGTTGCATAAAGTAATCCTTGATCGACAATCGGTTGAGCAACTTGTACAAGTATATTCGTTAAACCAGCATTGTGAAGCCCATAAATAATTACGTACATAGAGAAAGCGAAAACAAGAATATGCCATGGTGTTTTCTTTAAAATATCAATCGGGTTTGTACGTAAATGATACCATCTCCATATAAGTAGCGATAAAGAACCCACGACGGCTACAATTTCAATCGGAAATGCGAAGTAAGAAGCAACGAATAGTAAGCACCGCATAATGAAGACAAATAACAAGATTTTCATCATAAACTTAGTACGCTTCTTTTTTGTTTCGGTCGATTGAGATCCTTTTAGAGGGTGGAAGTGTTTGGTGAAAAAATGTTCTTCAATATCACGATAAGAAGTAGGTAGTTTTTTCGGTAGTTTCTTTTTTAACACTTGAAACATGAGCCAAGACATAAAGAGCAATCCTAACGTAGATGGTACAAACATCATGGCTGTATGCATATAAAGAGACATATCAACAATGTTTAAAGCAATTAAATTTACAACATTACTAACACCGATTGGAGCACTTGAGGCTGTAGCGATGAGTGCGCCACTCAATAAGTACGCGATTTGTTGGTGCGGCTTTAAGCGAAGATTGCGTAGAAGTAAAATTAAGATTGGAGTTGTAATTAAAATACTCCCATCGTTGTTAAATAGTAAGGTCATTAAGAAACAAAGCAATTGAACGTACCAATATAGTCGATAGCCTGATCCTTTTGATAAACGAGTAAGGCGAGCAGCTGCCCAATGAAAGAATCCGAAGCTTTCTAATATAACTGCCATGACAATGGTCGCCATAATTGTAATGGATGCACCGCTTACTTTGTTTACTATATCTAACACATCTTCTAACGATACAATCCCTAATAGAAGAATAACAGCTGCTCCAATGGATGCAGGCCAAGCTTCATTCAGCCCTCCGGGTCGCCAAAAGATAGCAATCATGGTGAGAAAGAATATAAGAAACGTGATGCTCATCTCAAAACCCATTCTAACACTCCTTTTTTTTTTCGGTCATTTAGTCAAGTATCACTACATGTCCGATTACTTATATTTATATTCATCCATGCTAATTTGTAACTAGATGATAGCCTTAATTTTGCTAATATGTATGTTTGTCTCTCTAGTAGTGTTGTCATCTATGGACAACAGCTTATGATAGACATAAAAAAGCTGAGACAAACAAGGGAAAGAGCACTCCTGTTTGTCTCAGCTTGAATCAGCACTTGCTTCAGAACTTTAATACTATCAATAGATAAAGGGGCAAGAAATTATGCACCCATTCTATTTAACTTTTCTATTTAACTTTGTTGACGGACATTTCAGATTGTGATTATGCTTGGTTTTTATGAGGCACAAGTGATACTTCTTTTGTAAAAAGGAAGATCGCACTAAATGCAATGGCAATAAAAATCGAGAGAGTAAAAACAAGACTCATCCATCCATGGTGAGTTAAAACAAATCCTCCACTCGTTCCAATGATACTTGCACCAAGATAATAGAATAAGAGGTAGAGAGAAGAGGCTTGAGCTTTCTCACTTATAGCATAATCACCAACTAACCGGCTCGCAATCGAATGGCTTCCGAAGAAACCGAACGTTAAAGTTCCGAGTGCGATGATGATGAGAATGAGAGAGGAGCTGGTCGTTAAGAAAAGTCCTCCTATCATTAGTAACATACAAATTAATAGAACTTTGCGTGGGCCGATTGAATTAGCAATCGTTCCAGCATATGTTGAACTAAATGTGCCCACAAAATAAATAAGAAATAAAAATCCAAGGGCGGTTTGACTAAGAAAATAAGGAGATGCTCCTAAAAGATAGCCAATATAGTTATAGGTGGTCACGAAACTTCCCATTAATAGAAACGATAAAACATACAATGCGCGTAGCTCTTTTCGTTTGAAAGGAGTAAATAAGGTATTAAAAAAAGATGGCAATGAGTACGTTTTAGTCGAGTTAGTTGTTTCTTTCGGTAAGTAACGCCAAAACAACATGCTAAGAAAAATACTAAGCAGGCCAATAATGAAGGTTGTAACATGCCAAGAGACGATATCTGTTAATACACCAGTAAGTACACGACCTGTTAGCCCTCCAACGGTTGTACCACTTACATAGAGTCCCATTGCTGTGCCAACTTGTTTCGTAGGAAATTCTTCACTAATGTAAGTCATTGCGATACTCGGAAATCCAGCGAGTGAGATTCCTAGTAGCGTTCTTGTGATAAGGAAGAAGATAAAATTTGGACTCAAAGATGAAAGAATACAAAGCAATGATGACGTCATTAATGAAGCAATCATGAGTCGTTTTTTACCTAGTTTAGTTGCAACAAGAGGGGCAAAAAGTAAGCTAATTGCCAATGTAGCGGAAGTGAGTGATAAAGACAAACTTGCTGTCCCTGGATTAATCTCAAATGCTGAGGAAAAGACAGGAATAAGGGTTTGTGGAATGTATAGAATCATAAAACTGACAAAACTACCTATAAACAGAGCAAACGCTGCTTTTTTGAACGATTGAGTATGCAAAGAACGAACCTTCTTTCGTTTACAATGATTTACCATTTAGTGTATAGTGAATAATTGATGACATCCAATTCATAATAATCATAAAATTCATGCATATAGGTAATGAATGGGGGAATAAGAATGGAATGGCAGCAACTGCACTATTTTCAGACGATTGCACGCATTCAACATATGACACGTGCAGCAGAAGCTCTTTACATTTCACAACCAACATTAAGTCGATCACTCGCACGCCTCGAAAAAGAGTTAGGAGTGCCATTGTTTGATCGGCAAGGTCGGTCATTAAAGTTAAATCAATACGGTGCTTTGTTTTTACAAAAGGTAGACAGGGCACTTCAACTGATTGAAGAGGGAAAACAGGAGTTAAAACAAGTAACAAGCTCGGAAGAAGGGACGATTTCACTGGCTTTTTTACATACGTTTGGAGTAAAGCTTATTCCTGATTTAGTGGGGGCTTATCGACAGCAGCATCCCAATGTGCAGTTTCAGCTCGTGCAGAACGCAGCCAGTGTTTTATGGGAGCAGTTACAATTGGGGGAGATTGACTTATGTATCGCGTCTCCGCCAGAGGATAAGTCCTTCATGTTTACACCGCTAAAACGAGAAGAACTATGTGTGATTGTTCCGCCTCATCATCACTTAGCAACCGAAAAAATCATTGATTTGCACGATATTACAACCGAGCCCTTCATTGGTTTTCAACAAGGACTCGGCTTAAATGGCATTACCCGAGCACTTTGTGAGCAAGCAGGCTTTACACCAAATGTGCTGTTTGAAGCGCAAGAGGTAGGGACAGTTGTTGGCTTAGTATCTGCAGGGCTTGGTGTTGCTATTATTCCTGATCAAGATCGCATCCATGAACAAGTGTGTAAGTTGAAAGTGAGGGGAGAACATTTTAGTCGTGTGATCGGGATGACGTGGACAGAAAACCGTTATATGCCTCCTGTTGTGAAACAATTTCGTGATTTTGTGATTGAGCAAGCGACGGTAAAACAATCGTAGACGTTTCTATAATCGTTAGGTTATAACAACAAGTTCGTTCCATTACGCTCCAGCCATTCGCTTTCCTCTATTTCCCGCAGGAGTCGAGTGTCCTACGCTTCATTCCACTATTCTTTTAAACTTGTTTTTTAATCAACAAAAATACCCGAACTATCAAGAGTGTATAGCTTGAAATAATTCGGGTATCTTATCAACTGAAACACTTATGTCCCAGCTTCTTGCTTTTTTAGTTTTCTTCTTTTTTCTCTTCTTCTACCAGTGGTTCTTCTTCAAGCGAAGCTGCACTTTCTAGCAGTGACTCATCCTGTTGTGCTTCTTCTACCACTTCTTCTGTTTCTTGTACTTCTTGGTCGTCAAGCTGTGCTTCTGCTTCTTCTAGTGTTGGTTTGCGAAGGCCTTTTACTTTATCTATTACTTGGTTCGATTGAACGGATACGTATTCTTGGATACGAGCTGTTCGCTGCTTTGCCGTTGAAGCAAGCTCTTGGCTTTTCTCGACAACTGTTTCTTTCACTTGACTTGTTTTCTCAATCGCTTGACTTGATTGCTTTTGAATATCAGCACGAAGTTCTTTTCCTGATTTTGGAGCAACAAGTAAAGCTGTTGTAGCACCAAGGACACTCCCTACAAGTGTTCCAACTAATAAACTTTTTCCACTTACAACCTCTTTGTTTTCTTCTTTTTTCATTGATTGATTTTGTTCTGACATGATTGATTCCTCCCTTTTAAATATGTAAAGAAATAGGTGATACTTTCTTAAGAAGTAATATTCGACTTCATCATTGAAAAACCTTCTTTTTGTAATTGAATATTCTGAATATTTTTCGTCTTCTTTTGACGTTAGAGAGAGGTTTTTGTATCTATTTTTGTTGGAAAAGAGCAGAAGTGTACGAAACATGTAGAAAAAGAAGTGTAAATGTTATGCGAAAGAAAACAGAGTTTCGACGACTTTACGGGTTTTCAGCACAAAAAGAAAAAAGTGCCGAATGAAGGCACTTGTTAAAAATTAGGATCGGGTATGATCAAATGCAGGGTCAAGCCACTTTTGAAATGCGTAATTAATGAGAGCGATTGACATAGCGATGCAAAATACGCCATATGCTGGCATAGATTTTAGAGCATATAAGTTAACCGATGCTAAAAATTTGCCGAGCACTACAACTTGTAAAAAATCAAGAATGAGATTAGCGACTACATAAAGCCAAAAGCTTGAGTACGTAAAATAAAAAACAAGAATGGTCATAACGATAAATAGTCCATATGTAGAAGGCGTCATGTTCGTTAAAAAGAATACATTTTCTTTGAGTACCCACCATTCGTACTTTTCACCGAGTTGATATACAATTGTAATAAGTACCGTTGAAAACAAACCGACAGGAACGAAACGCTTCACTCTGTGTATGTTTAACGGAAGAACGAAAAGCCACGGAATGAGAAGGAGTGACCATAAAATAAGTTGTTTCATGTGATTCTCCTAAAATGCGATGATTGTATTATTTTGTGATAAAAGAAATTTGTTATCCATGTTCATGGCAATTTGTACGAAAGTTTTATATGATAGATAAAGGGGAAAGATTAATCGTAAAGGGTTAATGGTTCCCTTTTTTTGTTGGAAACATGTTGGAGGGATACATATTATGTCTGAATCAAAATATCGAACGATTTTAGAAGCGAAGTCAGGCGAATTAGAGAAATTAAAAGAAATCGCCAAAAAAGATGATTGGCAGCCGACTTATCACATTTATCCACAATACGGTTTAATGAATGACCCGAATGGACTCGTTCATTTTAATGGGGAATACCATGTGTTTTATCAATGGTATCCGTATGGTCCGATTCATGGAATGAAGCATTGGGCTCATGTGAAATCGAAGGATTTAGTGAATTGGGAGCGACTACCGGTTGCGATCACACCGACTGAAGAATATGAGTCACATGGAGCGTATTCCGGAGGCGCAATTGCAAAAGAAGATCAAGCTCTATTATTTTATACAGGAAATGTAAAGTATGAAGATGGTTCACGTACAGCGAATCAATGTGTGGCATTTTTAGATAAAAGTGGCATTGTCGAGAAGTATGAAGGAAATCCAGCTGTTCGGGGTGTTCCAGAAGGGTATACAGGTCACGTTCGCGACCCGAAAGTATGGAAAGAAAATGATACGTACTATATGTTACTTGGTGCACAGCGTGAAAACGAAACAGGAACATTAATTGTATATGAATCACCTGATGCGTTAAATTGGACATTTAAAGGTGAAGTGAAAACTGAACTACAAAACTTCGGTTATATGTGGGAATGTCCTGATTATTTTAAATTAAATGGAAAAGATGTGTTTGTGTTCTCACCTCAAGGCATTCAAGCAGAAGAGCATAACTATCATAACATTTACAATGTCATTTATGCGGTAGGCACATTCGATTTAGATACGTTAACGTTTAACATGGAGTATTACCGTGAAATTGATAAAGGATTTGATTTTTACGCACCGCAAACATTTGAAGATGAGCACGGTCGCCGTTTAATGTTTTCATGGATTGGGAATCCAGATGTCACGTATCCGTCAGACGAGCATCAATGGGCACACGCGTTAACGTTGCCTCGTGAGCTTTCATTAGAAGGAAATGAACTCATTCAAAAGCCAGTGGATGAGCTGAAAAAGCTTCGTGATGCAGCGGCAAACTTCCGAGGAAACCTTGAAAGTGAAACGACGTATATTGATGAAGCAACGAATAATGCGTATGAACTGGATCTAACATTTAAAGATGTGAACGCAAATGAGTTTGGACTTGAATTGTTTTCAAGCAAAGAAGAATCCGTCACATTAACGTTTGATACGTTAAAACAAGAAGTTCGTCTTGACCGTGAAGGAATGAAGATTCAATATGCCACAGAGTACGGAACGGTTCGTTCAGAGGCATGGACATCGACAGAATCAGTCGATGTACGTGTATTTGTAGATAAAAGCATTGTCGAAGTGTATGTAAATGGAGGGCGCACTGTCTTTACATCGCGCGTGTTTCCACAAAAAGATTCAAAAGCAGCCATTAAGTTATTTGCACATGGATCTGTGTCATATGATTTAGAGTACTACGGGATGAATCGTGGAATTGAATAAGTTTATGAAAGCAATCAGAATTTCTGGTTGCTTTTTTGAACGGTAGCCGCTTGGTTTTAGGTTAACGGTTTCCGTCGTTCGTATAGTAAGCTTAAAACTCGATTATTCTAAAGAAAGTACGCTATACTTTGTTCATAATTTGTTTAAAAAGGAATGAAACAACATGGAAATGAACTTACAAAATAAATTAGTTTTAGTAACAGGATCAACAGGCGGGATTGGAAAAGAAGTAGCGAAAACCTTTTTACAAGAAGGAGCGATTGTCATTGTAAATGGTCGTACAAAAGAGCGTGTTGAAAAGGTCGTAGACGAACTTTCAGTTTTTGGAACGGTTCACGGCATCGTGGCTAATTTAGCAAATGCAGATGAAAGTCGTGCATTTGTGGAGAAAGTAGATGCGATTGGTGAGCTCGATGTGCTCATTAACAATTTAGCATTCTTTGAAGTGAAAGCATTTGAAGAGGTAACTGACGATGAATGGATGGAGTATTTCCAAGTAAACGTCATGACGGCTGTGCGTTTATCTCGCCACTTCTTACCAAAAATGATTGCACGTAATAGTGGGCGGTTACTGAATTTAGCGAGTGAAGCGGGTGTGAAACCACTTCCGCAAATGATTCCATATTCAGTAACAAAGACAGCACTCATTAGTTTATCACGTGGATTAGCCGAATTAACAAAAGGAACAAAGGTAACGGTTAATTCTGTTTTACCAGGCCCAACGTGGACAGAAGGTGTAGAAAACTACATGAAGGGTGCTGCAGAAGCAGAAGGAAAAGACCTTGATACGTTTACAAGCGACTATTTTAAAGTAAACGAACCAACGTCACTCATTCAACGATTTGCGACAGTAGAAGAAGTTGCGAGCACAATTGTTTTCTTATCGTCGGACAAAGCGTCTGCGATTAATGGTGCATCACAACGCGTGGAAGGTGGCATTATTCGTTCGTTATAAAAGTAATTTATCATTCATTTCACTTTGCTTTTTACTCGTTGCCATTACGATATTTCACTTACTGGCGAAAGGGCTACAGCTTCACTTTCATCATTCCTAAACGAAACATCGATAGTACTAATGAATAAACGATGAAGTAAGCCTTATGATGAATACCTACATGAAATAGGTGTTCATCATAAGGTTTTTTTTATTGGATTGGTTGTAAATAGAAGTATAATCACGCAATTAATTCACAGCCGGGCCGTTGCTATTAGTAATAAACGTTATGGTCGTTCTTCCTAAGCTAGACTTTAATCATTAAATTCATCTAGAAATGGGGAAATGAACTAAAGCCATTTAAAAGCTCAAACATATGATGGTACAAGAGATTGCTTTGAATTTATGAATTAGGGGGCTTTTTATGAACGCGAAAATGGACGCGGAGCTTGTCAAGTTTTATCAAGATAAAGTGATCTTGGTAACAGGTGGCACTGGCTCAATTGGCAGTAAAATTGTTCAAGAGCTAGTGAACTATTCTCCGAAGAAAATCATTGTTTTCAGCAAAGATGATAGTAAGCAGTATTTAATGAAGCAAGCTTTTAAAAAGTTTCATAATATTTATTACTTAATAGGTGACATTCGTGATTATCGACGAGTGGAGTATGTAACGAGAGAAGTTGATTATATTTTTCATACGGCGGCGTTAAAACAAGTACCAACGTGTGAAGAGAATCCAGATGAAGCAATTAAAACAAATGTATTAGGCAGTCTAAATGTCATTGAAGCTGCGATTAAAAACAATGTGAAAAAAGTCATCAATATTAGCACCGATAAAGCAGTTAATCCTGTTAATACAATGGGGGCGACAAAGCTTTTAACCGAGAAGTTATTTAAACAAGCGAACGTCAAGTTAAACAATAACAAAACAAAATTTTGTTCGGTTCGATTCGGGAATGTACTTGGATCACGTGGATCGGTTATCCCTCTTTTTTTTGAACAAATGTTAAAAGGGAAGCCGCTCACAATTACAGATTTAAACATGACGCGCTTTTTTATGTCGACTGAAGAAGCGGTGCAGTTAACGATTAAAGCGGCCTATTACACAGAAGGAGAAGAAACATACATTTTAAAAATGAAGGCGTTGAAATTAACCGAATTAGTGGATGCGCTTATTGAATATGCGAAAAAACATGACTTGAAAAAACCAGAAATCCAAGTCATCGGTGCTCGTCCAGGCGAAAAGTTATACGAAGAATTAGCATTTGATTTTGAACTTGAAAATCTATATGAAACAGATGAATTGTATGTCATTTCTAAACATGATCTGTCTTCTTCGACGTTTCTGAAAACAAGCTTAACTAATTACCGTTCCGATTATGTGGATACGATTAGTCAAAGTGAATTACTAACAATTATTGAGGAATTAAATCAGCGATGAAGTGGGGAGTGATTGGAACCGGTGGGCATAGTAAAGTCGTGGTGGAAACGATTCAAACGAATACCCTTGGTGCTTCTTTTGTTTTCTTTTCCTCATCACGACCTACACACCCATTTTTTTCATCGTATCTTACATTACATGACACAATCGAGGTGATGAAGCAGTACGAATCAGGGATTGATTTGTGGCACGTTGCAATCGGTCACATTGATGTCCGAGAAGCAAAGCTCATCGAATTACAAGACGATGAGAAAGTGACGCCTCCCATTATTCATCAACAAGCGATTGTCAGTCCTACTGCGACCATAGGAGAAGGTTCGTTCATTCATGTCGGAGTCATAATTAACGCATGTGCAACAATCGGACAAGGAACCATTATTAATACGGCTGCGACCATTGATCATGATTGTATCATCGGCAATTATGTAAACATCGGACCAGGATCTCATCTTGCCGGTGGGGTATCAGTAGGAGAGAAAACAGAGCTAGGAACGGGTGTAAACGTTAGACCCAATGTACATATTGGTCGAAGGTGCATCATTGGAGCTGGCTCTGTTGTGGTGAGTGACATTCCAGATGATAGCGTTGTATACGGTGTGCCAGCTAGAGTTATTCGAAAACGCGTGTAAACGACCTGCGATGTGAAAAAGCACGCCTATCAAAAAAATGCATATGATGAACCATGCGTAGGCTTTGGCCTAATCACGTTCAGACAACTATGTAAGGGAGAATCAACTAAGATGAATATACCATTGTCTAAGCCTGATATAACGGATTTGGAAATAAAATATGTGATGGACGTCTTACAATCTGGCAATTTAAGTCTTGGAAAGAATGTCAGAGCATTTGAGAAAAAATTTGAAGACTTTTTAGGTGTGTCGTATGCAGTAGGAATGAACAGCGGTACGAGTGCACTTCACGTAGCAGTGAAAGCGTTAGGCTTACAAGCAGGAGATGAAGTCATAACGTCACCGTACAGCTTTGTCGCCTCTAGTAACTCATTATTATTTGAAGGGGTAACACCTGTGTTTGTTGACGTTCACCCTGATACAACGGTCATGAATGAAGATTTAATTGAAGCAGCGATTACCGATAAAACAAAAGCGATTCTTGTTGTTCATATTTTCGGACATCCGTGCAACATGGATAAGGTAATGGACATCGCGCGTAAATATAACTTAAAAGTGATTGAAGATGCATGCGAAGCCCTTGGAGCGACTTGGAATGGTCAATATACAGGGACATTTGGGGATGTGAGTGTATTTGCTTTTTATCCGAATAAGCAAATTACTACAGGTGAAGGCGGTATGCTGGTGACAAACGATCAACATATATACGAAATGGCAGCAAGCCTTCGTAACCAAGGGCGTAGTGTGAAAAATGAATGGCTTGTTCATGAACGACTAGGCTATAATTACCGACTATCTGATGTGCACGCCGCTATCGGTGTTGCCCAAATGGAACGATTACAAGACATCCTTTCAAAACGCGAGCGCGCGGCGATGCGCTATCATGCGATGATTCAAGAAAAAAACATTCCCGTAACCTATTTACACTGTCATCCTTTGGCGACAATTAGCTGGTTTGTGTATCCGGTTTTAGTTCCGGCACAGATGAGTCGTGATGATGTGATGGCAAAGCTTGCTGAAAAAGGCATTCAAACAAAGCCGTATTTTCCATCCATTCACCTTCAATCGTTTTATCAAGATTTATTACACACCAAACCAGGCGACTTCAAGGTGAGTGAAATGCTGGGGCGACAATCACTTGCCTTGCCATTCTTTAATGACATCACGATGGAAGAACAAACGTATGTAATGGAAACGCTTCTGTCCATCTTAAAGGGGTAAAGACGATGACAACACCATCTTTTATTCAACAAAACGGTTCAACGTTTGTGATTGCAGAAATCGGTGTGAATCATAATGGCTCGATGAAGTTAGCTAAACAATTGATTGATGGAGCGGTGTATGCGGGGGCAGATGCGGTGAAGTTTCAAATGTTTCACGCAGATGAACTAACAACTGCACAAGCCGATTTAGCGGACTATCAGAAAAAAACGAATGAAGGTACCCAATATGAGATGCTCAAAAAGCTAGAGCTTTCCGCTACTGAATTTGCTGAATTAAAAGCGTATTGTGATCAACAAAACATTTTGTTTTTAGCTACACCTTTTGATAGCCGAAGTGTCGATTATCTTGATCAGCTTGGGATGAGCTTGTTTAAAGTGGGAAGTGGAGATTTAACGAATTTTCCACTCTTAAAGCAAATTGTGCAAACGGGTAAACCTATTATCCTTTCAACAGGCATGTCTACGCTCGCAGAAATTGATCAAACACTCTCCTATGTTACATCTCTCAATCCGACCGTTTCCGTGAGTATTCTACATTGTACATCCAGCTATCCTGCACCAGAATCACAGCTCAATTTACGCGTCATTCCTGAATATATGAAACGCTATCCTTATCCAATCGGTTATTCTGATCATTCGGTGGGCATTCATATTCCGATTGCTGCTACTGCATTAGGTGCGCAAATGATTGAAAAGCACATTACATTAGATCAATCATTACCTGGTCCTGATCATGCTGCGTCGATTACCGTTGAAGAGTGTAAAAGAATGATTCAGTGCATTCGTTTAACAGAACAATCTCTCGGTACAGGACAAAAAGAATTAACTGAGAACGAAAAAGCCATTAAACCGTTAGTGCGCCGAGGGCTTTATGTGAAAGACGACGTACCGAGTGGGACGATTTTAGCCGAACACCATCTTATTGCGCTTCGTCCACTGGCTGACATTGAAGCGAATCGACTAGAAGAGGTCATTGGAAAGGTTGTAAAAGTTGATAAAAAGAAACATGAACCTCTTCAATGGAGCGACTTTCATGAGTAGTAAAAAGGTTTTATGTGTAACCGGTACAAGAGCAGATTACGGCATTTATCGACCACTTTTACTAGAGATGGAGAAAAGTAGCGACTTTAACCTTTCCTTAATCGTCACAGGCATGCATGTAGTAAAAGAGTATGGTGAAACGATTGAATATATTAAGAGTGACTCGTTACACATCGTTGCTACACCTCCTATTTTAACAAAGGGAGACGATCACCTGTCCATGGCACAGTCGTTAGGGCTTGGTGTTTTATACTTTTCCACAGTGTTAGCGGCGGAACAGCCAGATTTTTTACTAGTGTTAGGTGACCGAGGTGAGATGCTTGCAGCGGCATCTGCTGCTCATTATTTAAACATTCCAATCGTTCATTTTCATGGTGGTGAAGTGAGTGGCTCAGCTGATGATGCAATTCGCCACGCAATCACAAAGCTTGCTCACCTTCACTTCGTTTCATCTGTAAAGTCCAAACAAACCCTTTTAAAGCTAGGAGAAGAAGAGTGGCGCATTCACAAGATTGGTAGTCTTCGTAAAACAGAGATTGAGCAAGTAAAGCAGATGTCAACTCTTCAAAAGCAAGCATTACGTGAAAAATACAGCCTGCCGTCAAATGAGGTGTTTCTATTAGTTGCTTTTCATCCAGATTCACGTGATGACGTACCTCTTCAAAAACAGGTGCATACTTTGTTGGAAGCGTTAGAGGAAATGACGGAACCAATTTTATTTATTGGAGCGAATAGCGATGCAGGTGGGATGTATTTTAATGAGAAAATGGAGCAGTTTTGTGTGAAGTATCCTTCTCGTGCTTTCTTTTATCCGTCCGTTCCTCAAGAAGAGTATTTGTTTCTTTTACAAGAAGCAGATGCGCTCATTGGTAATTCGAGTAGTGGCTTAATTGAAGCTCCGTTTTTTCATCTTCCTTATGTGTTAATTGGTAACCGTCAGAAAGGAAGAGAGAGAGGGAGTAATGTGATAGAAACTAGTTACAACAAGCAGCAAATCGTAGCGGCTATTCAAAAACGAAGCGAACGGAAAAAACAAGAGAATATCAATCCTTACGATGTGCTAAATTGTCCAGAAAAACAAGTGTTAGCGGTATTGCAGCAATCCTTCAATCATTGGACATTAATTAATAAAAAAGTAGGTGAGTAGACAGCATGTACAAAGGAAAAAAAGTAATCGCCCTCATCCCAGCAAGAGGTGGAAGCAAAGGCATTCCATATAAAAATATTCAACTACTTGGAGCAAAGCCACTCATTGCCTGGACAATCGAGCTTGCCAAATCAATGCCTGAGATTGATAAAGTGGTCGTGTCAACCGATGACTTGAACATTTCCATTGTGTCGCAATATTACGGAGCTGATGTAGTAGAGCGTCCACAAGACATAGCGGGAGATCACGCGATGGCAATTGATGCAGTGAAGCATACGATTGACACATTAGCTTCCGAAGGAGATGTGTACGACATTCTTGTTTACTTACAACCAACTTCTCCTTTTCGTTCAAAAGAAGACATTGTGCAATGTTTAGAATTACTTGTTTCCAGTGGAGAGTATACATCAGTTGCCACCTTTTCAGAAGCAGACTTGAATCCTATGAGAGCGTGGAAGAGGAAGGGTGGAAAGATGGTTCAATTCGTAGATGACGCCAATCCATTTTTGCCTCGTCAGCAACTTCCAGAAGCCTATCAATTAAATGGAGCCGTCTACGTATTTTACACAAATACGATTCATGAAAAGCAAGAAACCTTTGTCGGAAGCAATCCAGGCGGTATTATGATGCCGAGTGATCGATCGTTGGATATTGATGAAGAGATTGATTTATTACTAGCGGAGCTGATGATGTCACAAATGAAACATATTAGATAAACGAATTAGCATAATTTCAGGTTTAGGAGGTTAAATATGTTCGGTGAAAATGAAGTGAACAATTATCATGTGTTGAAATATTCGTTATTACAGGATTTCTTTTCGTGTTTTTCCGGTATTGAAGCGTTTGGCATACCGTTTGCTCCTAGTTTAACAGTTCAATTTCTAAATCATATTCAGCCATTCGTTGATGAAAACTTAAATGATTTATTGCTGATTCGAAGGTTAAGGAAGAAAAAAGACTTTAAAACGATGGGAGATATTAATAGAAAGTTAGTAGAATTTGATCATATTACACCAGTTGTGCTTAAAAAAGATCCGTCGTCTATCTTGATGGCAAGCGAGTATCTACCATTCGCTGAAGATCAACTTAAAGAGTACAATGTCACATTGTACGGATCGAAGCGAAATGATTCCACAAAATTAAAACAATATATCTTTAAAGAAGAGATTGTGAAAAGTAAGAATCAGCATATATTGAAGGAGCAAGAGTCTTTAAAAAAGCAAATCGTTCAACAACTTAAGAGGCTATCCAATCATTACTATTTTAAAGAAGACTCCTTTCAACAATGGTTGTTAAAAGTAGATATCAGTGTAGTTAAGTGGGTGTATATAATCAAAGAATTAGTAGTAAACACAAAGCCTTCGATCATTATTGTGCCATCAGAAGCTAGTCAGTATGGGGCCATTCTAGGTTTAATCGCCAGTAAGTATCAAATTCCCTTTGTCAATATGCCACTTTTAACCATTGCGGATCATATTCTTATTCCATCTAGAGCGACGCACTATTTTGTTTGGGGAGATCATCAAAAGAGTTGGTTGTTACAGAGGGGAGTGAAGGAAAATCACATTTTTTTAACGGGTAATGTTAAGTTTAGTTATGATTCAACTGTAGCAACTCAGTCAAAAGAACTGTTTTTAAAAGAATTTAATTTATCTGAGACGGACTACTTGGTTGGTTTTACATCACAATCTTTTATTGATACAAATGATCAAATTGAACATTGGATTTTATCGTTACCTGCCGATTTATCAATTAAGGTCATCATTAAAAAGCATCCAAACGACCCATATGACTATTTTCAAGCGAGAAGACAAAAAAACATTGTTGTACTGCCCGATGACTATCCTCTTTTTTCCTTTTTGCATCACATAGACGGTCTAATGACCATTTCGTCAACGACAGCATTTGAAGCTGCTTTATTGAAGAAGCCGTTATTTATCTTACAGCCTTCTATTCCTTATCACTATAAGTTATGCCACAATTCAAACCATACATTTTTTGCAACAAATCAAGCAGGCGGAATAATTTCGAATAAAGATGAATTTGTGGAGAGTATGCGAAAGCTATCGTCAGGGTCGACATATGAATTATCTATTAAACAGAGAACGGCTCAATTTTTAAAGAAAAATCTATTGAATACAAAGAAAACGCCAAGTGTCGTAAAAAGGTGTATCCAAAAAATTATATCTGAAAACAAACAATAGGGGGGAACTTATAGATGTATGGTGAGAACGAAGTAAATGATTATCATCTCCTTAAATATTCGTTAGTGTATGATTTTTTTTTACGTTTCTCTTCAATTAAACTTTACGGATTACCTATTGCGCAATGTATATTGTTACGATTTTTAGGGCATATCCAGCCATATGTAGATGAAAACTTGTCAAACGTTGCGCTTATTCGAAAGTTGCGGAGGCAAAACCGGTTTCAAACGATGGGGGATATTAATGAACAACTTCTCTCATTTGAGGATATTCCTTCCGTTTCAATGGTTAAAAATCGAAAGTCGATTTTACTAGCTGACGAGTATAGCAACCTTGCTAGAGATCAATTCATAGGTTATCATGTCACATTATTTGGCGTCAGAGATAAAGATTGTTATCAACATTTACCTCAAGAATTTTCTAGTTATATCTTTCGAGATGAGATTTTAAAAGTACTTCCTGGAGACGTGCAACTTGAACGTCAAGAACTAATAAAGCAAATAACACAAAAATTACAAAGTTTAAAAAATCACCCTTATTTTGGCACAGAAGAGTTTCAAAGTTGGTTTCCTAAAGCGGCTTTAAGTGTGATCAAATGGGTGTATATTTTAGAAAAGCTCATTCATCAAACAAAGCCCTCTATTATTGTGATTCCTTCAGAAGCTAGTCTTTTTGGCGCAATCTTTGGTTTGTTAGCTAAAAAGTATCAAATTCCGTATGTAAACGCGCCTGTTGTCACAATAGGAGATCAAGTTCTCATCCCATCTCGTGCTAACTACTACTTAGTTTGGGGCGGCAATCAAAAACAATGGTTAATGGACCGAAAAATTCATCCTACGAAGATTATGGAAGTAGGGAATAGTGGTTTCTTTTATGAGAAAAAGGAAGCGACACAATCTAAAGAAGTGTTTCGTCATACACTGAATATTCCACAAGAGCATCTTATTATAGGTTTTACTTCCCAACCATTTTTTGAGACGAATAATCAAATTGAACGATGGATACAAGCGTTACCTTCTAATCTATCAGTCACCATCGTCCTTAAAAAGCATCGAAATGATCAATATGAGTATGCAGGATTAAAGTCAAATAAAAGAGTGAAAATCTTACCAAGTAGTTATCCATTATATGATGTTTTACATCACGTTGATGTGCTAATGACAATCGGTTCAACGACCGCGTTTGAAGCGGCAATAATAGGAAAGCCACTTCTTATTCTCCAGCCAATCATTCCGTATCACTACAAACTTAGCCATAATGAGCTAAATGCCCACTTAGCGAAAGCAAAGGCGGGGGGAGTTGTTAAAAATGAAAAGGAACTGTATGAACAAGTCAATCGACTGATTACACAACCATCGTACTTAAATGAGTTAATGGAGCTACGTGACACATTTTTAGAAAATACATTTGTAACGCAAACAAATGCTCCTGCTTTATTAAGAACTCATATTAAACAAATTATTATGCGTCATTCTCAGTAAACACTTATTCTAGTGTGACGTACTTTAAAATGTATGGACGAAACAGAGACGATAAAAACAATTGAGGTGACATATGTTTAACGTTTGTATTATAGGTGGAGGGAATATTGGATACCGTCATTTTGAAGGACTGTTAAAAGCGAATGTACCACTTCGTATTTATGTCGTAGATCCGAATCAAGAAGCATTAAATAAGCTGAAAAATTATTTTGAGGAGAGTGAGACAAAAGATAAAACGTGTTATTTAGTGGAGCATATTGAATCTCTTCCTTCTAATCTCGATTTAGCTATTATAGCGACTAATTCTAAAGTTCGGTTACACGTCACAAAAGAATTAATGAAGAATCGAGTGGTTTCATTTATTGTTCTCGAGAAGGTCTTATTTCAAAAAGAAAGTGATTATGAAGAGATGTCCACTCTTTTAGAAGAACATCACGTCAAAGGATGTTGGGTGAATTGTCCGTTACGGACGTTTCCGTTCTTTCAAACGCTGAAAGAAAAAATAGGTGAACAAATTATTACGTATAAAGTTGATTATCGACAATTTGGCATCGGTTGTAATTCCATTCATCAACTAGATTTGTTTTCGTATCTGACCAATAGTAGTGAGATGATCGTTACTATTAATCAACTAGAAGAAGTGATTGAAAGTAAACGTCATGGCTATTTAGAAGTGCTTGGTACATTAAATGTTGTAAACGACAAAGGGAATGAACTTGTTATTTCTTCGCATAAAACGTCAAGTGAAACGTACGTACTAAAGATCTATCTTAAAGATGAAGTGTGGACAATTTATCCGTTATTAGAAACAGTGGAAGTTGAATGTTTAAGGACAGGAGAAATCAAGACCAACTCGATTCATTATCCAAAACAAAGTGAGTTGACAACTATGTTAGCTACTACGATTCTCTTAAATCAAACGTGTGACCTTCCAAACTATGAGTTCTCCAAGAAGCTACATTTACTCTTCATTCGTCAACTAAACCACTTTTTCTCAAGTCAGTTACATCAACAAATAACAGAATGTCCAATTACTTAAAAAGGAGAATAATTTAATGTTTGGAGAAATTGAAGCTGATGATAATCATGTGCTTCGTTATTCGTTGCTCTATGATTTTTTTCAATGTTTTTCAGATGTTACGCTCTACGGACTACCGATTGCACAATGTCTAGCTCCACACTTTCTTGTTCATATTCAATCATTCGTTGATTATAATCGTTCAGACACAGCAACGATTAACAAACTACGTATAAAGCATTCGTTCTTTACAATGGGTGATATCACAGAAAAACTAGTATCCATTGAGCGTATTAAGCCTGTGACTTTAAAGAAAAGTAAAACATCGCTATTATTATCTGATGGCTATGAGCGTTTTGCGTCCGAGCACTTAAAAGAGTATGACGTAACTTTATATACAACCAAGTATGAAAAAAAACTGATTCAATCTACACCTCGCCTGTCGTATTACATGCTTCAAAGTGAGATAAACGCCATACGAGGAAATCAAAAGATGAGAAAACAAGAAGCGCAACTTGCAGAAGATTTAAAGAAGCAACTTGCGAAATGTTCAACGCATTACTATTTTAAAAAGAAAGCCTTTCAAACATGGTTGTTTGCAACGTACAAAAAAAGTATTTTATGGATTTATGTGCTAGAAAAGTTAATATTAAGAGCGAAACCATCTTTGATTGTTGTGTCATCAGAAGCGAGTATATACGGGACGGTGTTGAGCCTTCTGTCGAAGAAATATCAGATTACATTGGTGAATATTCCGCTCGTCGCGATTGGTGATCGGACACTTATTCCAGCTCGAGCGAATTATTATTTTGCGTGGGGTCCGTTTCAAAAACAATGGTTACTAGAACGAAACATAAAAGAAAACATGATTGTGGAAACTGGAAACCTTTACTTTTATTATCAACAAGCAAAACCAACATGTACAAAGGCGATGTTCTACCGCACATTAAACATCCCAACTAATCATCGGATCATTACGTTTACCACCCAGCCATTGCCACAAGCAAACCGAAAGATTGAGCAGTGGGTGAAAAATGTTTCCACTCTTTTACCTGTCACATTCATTATAAAAAAACATCGTAGTGACCGACATGACTATTCGCTAATTAAAGATGAAAAAAATGTACGGATATTGAAAAGTGATTACCCTTTATATACCGCTTTACATTACAGTGATTGCGTCATGACAGTTGCTTCGACAACAGGGTTTGAAGCCGTATTGTTAGGGAAGCCACTTCTGATTTTACAGCCATCTATACCGTACCATCACGTATTAAACAGCAACGATAGTATGGCGTTTTTTGTTAAAACGCGAGCTGGAGAACGAATTAAGAATGACACACAAATGAAAGAGGTCGTAAAGAAAATAGTGGCCAGTAATGAGTACGTCGAGGAGCTAAAGGAACGAGGAAGAAAATTTATTGAACAGACCATTTTAACGGTGGATGACGCTCCTTTATTAGTGAAAAAGCATATTGAAGATATTTTATCGAAGTAAAGGGAGATGAAAAGGTGGGGATTCTTCTAGTCGGAGCAGGAAGTATGGGAATAGCGTATGCAAGCGTATTAAAAAGCTTGAACGTATCATTTGATGTGTTCACACGCAGCGAAAATACGGCTTTACAGTTTGAAAAGAATACAGAAAAAAAAGCATATTTTGGCGAGTTACCATCACTCTTACAGAATAACCATTATAAAAAAGCTATTGTTGCCATTGATGTAGCGTATTTAAAAGACGTCACAAAGATATTGTTAGCGCACGGAATGAAGGAAGTATTAATAGAAAAGCCAGGCGCGATGAATGAAGCGGAGTTACAAGATCTCCAACAAGCAGCGAACTCAGTAAAAGCGGGTGTTTGGATTGGCTATAACCGTCGATTCTATGATTCTGTTCAGACGTTGCAAACGTTCATAACGGAAGATAATCCAATTAAGTCAATTCACTTTACATTCACTGAATTAAGCAAGCGAATTGAGCAACTTCACAACTCGGATGAATTGAAGAGCAATTGGCTATTTGCAAACTCATCTCATGTGATTGATTTAGCATTTTATTTAGCAGGACAGCCAACGTCTTTTCATGCGTTTACATCAGATGCATTACCATGGCATCCCGATGGTGCAATTTTCTCAGGAGCAGGGGTAACGGAAAAAGCCGTATTGTTTAGTTATCACGCGAATTGGAAAGCCCCAGGACGGTGGGGAGTTGAAGTAATGACAGATGATTACACGTTTATTCTTCAACCACTTGAAAAACTGTATAAAATGGAGCACGGTTCGTTTCAATTACAAGAAGTCCCACTTCAAGGAACCGACGACGTGACATTCAAACCAGGTCTTTTTAAACAAGTTCAAGCATTTTTAACAACAAAGAATGGATTAATAACAGTAGAGGAGCAACTCCTACACGCACAAACCATTTATGAAAAAATAAAAAAAGGTCACCAAAGCAGCTCATGAATGATATCAGATGAGCTGTTTTATTTTTCTACTACTTTTTTTAAAATTGTAGCGAGAAAACAGGAAAAATCTATTAATTTGTAAAAAATTTAGAATATTTGTTTAAAAATAAACAGGTCTCATGTATACTTGTAATACAATTATATATTTAAAGCGCTTACATAAACGGAGAGGGGGAATAAAATGAAGACAAAACGATTAGTAGGATTGCTCGTACTAGTATCGACATTATTGTTGACCACTGCATGTAGCATGGGAGTCGCAAATGGCTCAAAGCGTACCTTTATCAGTGTAGCAACTGCTTCGACAGGGGGAACGTATTATCCTATTGGAGTTGGATTAGGTAACGTCTGGACAGAGCTTTTATACGATGAAGGCATTAAAGCAAACGGTCAATCTTCAGCAGGTTCCATTGAAAATATTCATCTATTAAACAACGATGAAGCACAAGTGGCCATTTTACAAGGACTAATTACCTCCCAAGCGTATGAGGGACAAGGAGCATTCGAAGGAAAACCGTACAAAGATTTGCGTACCATTTCAATGCTTTGGCCAAATGTGGAACATTTTGTCTTAATGAATAACAAAAAAGACACAGGGACCATTTCAGACATTGAAGGACATTCGTTTTCAGTGGGCCCACAAGCAAGTGGAACAGAAGCGTCAACACTTGTGATGATGGAAGGGTTAAGGTTAACGAAGAAAAACATTACACCTGAATATTTAGGGTACGATGATACGATTTCGGCGATGCGTGACGGTCGTTTAGACGGTGGATCACTTCCAGCGGGTGTTCCAGTTGGCGCGATTACCGATATGTATGCAAGTAATGTGAAAGCATCGGTTTTAGACGTGACAGATGAACAACTAGAAGCTATTAACAGCGTATCAAATAGTTGGTACCGTTTTACGATTCCAGCTGGTACGTATCCAAAAGTAGATCACGATATTCAAACAATCGCACAACCTAACTTACTTGCAACATCAAAAGAAATTGATGCTGAGATTATTTATAAGTTAACAAAAGCGATGTATGAAAACTTAGACAAAGTATATGAAGTACATAAATCAGCTCATAACATTAAGCTTGAAACGGCATTAGACGGACTATCGGTTCCACTTCATGAGGGCGCGTATAAATACTTTAAAGAAGCTGGACTTGATATTCCTGAAGAGTTAGTGCCACCAGAAGTTAAATAGGAAGGAGATGAAACTGATGAACGAACCGAAACAAGTAGAAATAGAGCCAATTAGTCCGACTCGAACACTCACGGGCATGTCAAAAATACTTGCGATTAGCATTGCTGTTGTGTTATCCCTTTTTACCGTCTCAGTAAACGGACTGATGAACATTCAAGAAATCTACCGAAACATTATCTTCTTAGGCTTTTTACTCGTCCTCACGTATTTACTCTATCCAGCACGTAAAAAGTCCGTTTCAAAAGGTGTTGGAGTCACTGATTATTTGTTTGCTCTATTATCCATTGCGGGTTCTGTGTATATTTATTTTCAATATACGACGATTCACGTTGAACGTGGATCGGTTGCAGTTAGTACAGACTATGTATTCGCAGTGATTTTGATTTTAATGCTGTTAGAAGCAGGACGTCGTACCATTGGGTTGTTTATTCCGCTTCTAGCTGCGTCTGCAATGGTTTATGCATTGTTTGGGCCATATTTTCCGGGATTGTTTGGACATGCTGGCTTTTCCATTGAACGATTTTTATATCGCATGTACATGACAACAGAAGGGATCTTTGGTATCACTCTTTCCATTGCATCGACCTATATCATTATTTTTATTTTGTTTGGTGCATTTTTAAATGCAAGTGGTGCATCAAAATTATTTAATGATTTAGCGATGGCCATTGCCGGTCGAACACGTGGAGGTCCTGCGCAAGTAGCGGTTATCTCTAGTGCGATGACAGGTTCATTAAACGGAAGTGCAGTGGCAAACGTTGCGACAACAGGTGCATTTACGATTCCTTTAATGAAAAGCATTGGGTTAAAGCCACGGTTTGCTGCAGCGGTTGAAGCAGCAGCATCAACAGGTGGAATGGTGATGCCGCCCATTATGGGAGCAGCCGCGTTTATTATGGCTGGGTTTTTAGGTGTTCCGTTCTCGGTCGTTATTTTAGCGGCGATTATTCCAAGTATTTTATATTATGCTTCCCTAATCATTGCCATTGATTTAGAAGCAAAAAAACAAGGATTAAAGGGGATTAGTAAAGAAAATATACCTAAGGTGATGGCGGTATTAAAGGAACGGGGAATTCTTTTATTACCAATTATCATCGTCTTTGGAACGTTACTTGCCGGTAAAACACCTTTATTTGCAGGATTTGCAGGGATTTTCGCTGTCATGATTGCAAGCTGGCTGACGTTAGATAAAACGAATCGTATTACATGGAGAAAAATGATTGTTGCACTTGAAGAAGGAGCAAGAGGCGGTATTCAAGTCGGAATCGCTTGCGCATCCATTGGTATTTTAATTGCGGTGGTAACGATGACGGGTCTTGGAAATGCGATTGCCTATAACGTGTTAGCGCTATCAGGTGGAAATTTAGCCGTTCTTCTTGTTCTCATTATGATTACGTGTATTGTGCTTAGTATGGGCTTACCGTCAACCGCACTTTATATTGTCGTTGCTGTTACAGCAGCACCAGCACTTGTAGAAGCAGGTGTGAATCCAGTAGCTGCACACTTTTTCGTATTCTGGTTTGGAGCGATGTCAAACATTACACCACCAGTTGCACTTGCATCCTATACTGCAGCGGGGATAGCGGGAGCGGATGCAATGAAAACGTCATGGACAGCACTTAAGTTAACACTACCAGCTTTCATTATTCCATTTATGATTGCTTACAATCCAGTGATGATTATGCAGCCGGCTGCTGGGGAAACAGTCGAGGTGCTAGCCGTCATACTAGCGTTTGCTACAGCGCTATTAGGAGTGTTTGCGATGGCAGTGGCAATTAACAATTTCTTTTCAACAAAATTGTCAATCGTTGAACGAGTTGTCTTTTTTGTCACATCACTTTTATTGATCCACCCTGGTGGTGTAACCGATATCATTGGGGTATCATTACTCGGCATTTTCTTAGCGAGTCACATTGTGAAGTCAAAGAAACAAGTTTCATCAGCAAACGAAGCGTTTTAACAGTGGGGAAGGGGAGAAAATGAATGTTTACACCAATTGAGAGAAAAAAGGTATCGAGTCAAGTGTTAGAGCAATTAAAGGGAATGATTAAAGATAAAACATTTCCACCAGAATCAAAGCTACCTTCTGAACACGAGTTATCCAAAATGTTTGGGGTTAGTCGTGCACCGATTCGTGAAGCGCTGAGTGTATTAGCAGCAAGTGGCTTGATTGAATCAAGACAAGGCGGAGGAAGCTATGTGAAACGAGTGGAACTTGCTGGGATGCTAGATCCGGTTACGTTTGAAATGGTTGAGATGGATCAAATTTTCGACTTGCTTGAAATGCGCTCCATTGTCGAATCAGAGGCTGCAAAGCTTGCAGCAGAACGACGCAACGAAGAGGACTTAGATTTGATACGTGATGCGATCAATTCATTTAAACCAACTATTGATAACTATTCAACGGTTGGTCATGAAGCAGATTTTCAGTTTCACTATGCGGTTGTGAAAGCGGCAAGTAATCCATTCTTAATGCAAGCTTTTGAAAACTTAGCCGAATTAAACCGAAAAGCATTGTTGTTCTCATTAAAGAAAAACGTGCAAAAAGAAAAGCGAGAGAAAGTGTACAAAGAGCACGTTCGCATTTACGAAGCGATTTTAGATCAAGATCCAGAGCGAGCATCAAAGACCATGCGCATTCATTTAACGAATGCACGCATTAAACTCGGAGATGAGCGAGTGATGGTAAGTGAAAACGGATAAAGGAGACGAGGCTATGCTTTCAAATGAACTAATCACACGTGTACAAGCAATTATTCAAGAGGAAGACCGTGTGTTAGCAGATGAAGGCGATCGCTATTGTTATGCGTATGATGCATCGTTTGGTATATATGTGCCTGATTTAGTGGTGCAGCCGACTTCAACAAGCGAAGTCGCGCAGCTTATGAAGCTTGCAAACGAGTATCATATCCCTATATATCCAAGAGGACGAGGAACATCGTTAAGCGGTGGTCCTCTTCCTGTTGAAGGGGGAATTGTTCTTGATTTGTCACGGTGGGACCAAGTGTTGCGAATTGACGAGGAAGATTTAGTGGCCATTGTATCACCTGGGGTCATTACAGCTAGGATTAACCAAAAAGCCAATCAATATGGACTGATGTATCCACCTGATCCAAGCAGTGCGCACGTTTCTACGATTGGAGGAAATTTAGCTGAAAATGCAGGAGGACCGCGCGGATTGAAATACGGTGTCACAAAAGATTATGTCCTCGGATTAGAAGTCGTTACACCTGAAGGAGACGTCATTCGAACAGGTGGAAAAACAGTAAAAAACGTAACGGGTTATGATTTAACGAAACTAATTGTCGGATCAGAAGGCACGCTTGGAATTATTACAGAGGCGACGCTTCGTCTTATACCGAAGCCAATCGCAACGAAAACAGCGATGGTGATGTTTGACGATTTAGTCGATGCAGGGAGAGCCATTTCAAATGTGCTTACATCAGGCATTTTACCTTCTAAAATGGAGATCATGGATCAAGCATCGGTTGTCGCTGTTGAAAACTATCAACCTTGTGGACTACCGACTGATATTGAAGCGATTTTGCTCATTGAAATTGATGGACATCCAGCTGCTCTTGAACATGAAATGAACACGGTAAAAAAAGCGTGTGAACAAGTAGGTGCAAGAGAAGTACGAATCGCTCAAACGAAAGAAGAAGAAGCAGAGTTATGGCAAGCTCGTAAACTCGTATCACCAGCCATTGTGCAACATAAGCCAACCAAAATCTCAGAAGATGCAACAGTTCCACGTAGTAAAATTCCAGATATGTTTAAAAAATTAAAAGAAATTAGAGACGTGTATAACGTCGACCTTGTTGTGTTTGGTCACGCAGGTGATGGAAATCTTCATCCAAACATTATTGCCGATGCGCGTGATCGCGAGGAAATGAAGCGAGTCGAACAGGCAGTGGAAGCCATCTTTAAAGCAGCGGTGGAACTAGGAGGAACATTATCTGGTGAACATGGAATTGGCACGATGAAAGCACCTTTTATGGAGTTAGAGCTTGGTACCATTGGACTTGAGATGATGAAGCGAATGAAAACGGCGTGGGACCCGAATAACATTTGCAATCCAGGTAAGATTTTTCCAAAGCCTGGTCAAAGGTTTGTGCTAACGCATGACGAATCTTGCTTATGAAGCAACGTTTGACTGTGTGCAATGTGGCTATTGCCTTCCTGTTTGTCCCACCTACGTTACAACAGGAAAAGAAGCACAATCACCACGCGGTCGGATTCACCTTGTCAAAATGGCAGCAGAAGGACGCATTTCACTTGAGACAATGAACAAATCGATGGAACTTTGTCTCGGTTGTCGTGCGTGTGAGACAGTTTGCCCGACAAATGTGCAGTATGGAGATATTTATGATTCAGCGATAGGTGCTGTACATGAGAAAGCATCATTTTTAAAAAGCTTATTATTAAAAAAGGGGTTAACGAACCAAACCATCTTAAAAACGGCTTCGTATAGTTTGCAAATGTACCAAACATTAAAGATCGATAAACTTGTCAGACAAGCAGGCATATTGAATGTGATACCAAAAGCAGTGAGAGAATTAGAAGGTGTGACACCACTTGTTAAACGTAAAAAGCATCCAAATGTGTTGCATCCAGAAGGAGCAACTCTCTATAAAGTCGCTTTTTTTGTTGGTTGTGTAATGGATGTAATGTTTGCAAAAATCAATGAACAAAGCATGAAGTTGCTCCAACTTGGCGGTTGTGAAGTCACTGTCATACGAGAACAAACGTGTTGCGGGGCACTGCAGCATCATAGTGGAGAGCATGATACATCCAAGCAGTTAGCTAAAGCAAACATTGAAGCATTCGAACAAATTCAATGTGACTACATTGTGAACAGCATTGGCGGCTGTGGTGCGATGCTCGTTGAATACGATAAGTTGTTTAGAGAAGACGACATGTATGAGCGAGCAAAAGCGTTCGCTAGAAAATGTGTCGATATATCGGTGTTACTTGCGAAGCTGGATTTGCCATTTGACCATCACGTAAACAAAACGGTTACTTATCAGCCGTCTTGTCACTTACGCAACGTGCAGCGAATCGAAAAAGAACCAATGACGTTGCTTCACAAAATCAAAGGGTTAACGTATGTGGAGTTAGCGGAAAAGGACGTGTGTTGTGGATCAGCAGGGATTTATAATGTCGAACATTATGAAGAAGCGATGGCGATTTTAGACCGAAAAATGGAACATGTGAAACAAATTAAACCTGACCTGATTGTGACATCAAATCCAGGCTGTCATCTCCAAATGAAGCTTGGTGTGAAGCGAGAGTGTATGAGTGAGAAAACGAATGTCGTTCATCTTGTGGAGTTAGTCGCACAAGCATGTGGAGTAGGAGGAGAAAACGATGTATGATTACGTCATTATCGGTGGAGGAATTGTAGGATTATCAGTTGGGCTAGCCCTTACTGAACAATTTCCTAACGTGAAAATCGCAATTATTGAAAAAGAAGCAAAGCTTGCGGCTCATCAAACCGGGCACAATAGTGGAGTCATTCATTCAGGTATTTACTACAAACCTGGTAGTTTTAAAGCGAAGTTTGCTAGAGAAGGTAGTCAGTCGATGATTGCGTTTTGCCAAAAGCACGGCATTGACCATGATATTTGTGGAAAAGTGATTGTTGCCGCAACGGAAGCGGAGCGAGTAGAGCTTCACAAACTGTATGAACGAGGACTTCAAAATGGTCTTACCATTCAATTGCTATCAAAAGAGGAACTTCATGAAATTGAACCGAATGTGAGTGGAGTACAAGCAATCCGTGTTCCGGCAGCTGGGATTGTGAACTATTGTCAAGTGTGTGAAAAGATGGGTGAACTGATTACAAAGCAAGGTGGAGATATTTTGCTGCAATCACCTGTTGAACAAATCGAAGAACACGAAGATGGTGTGACGATTCAAACATCTCGTCATACGATAAAAGCACGCATGCTCATTAATTGTGCGGGATTACAAAGCGACCGAGTAGCGAAAAAAGCGGGATACGAACTTGATATGAAGATTGTTCCATTCCGCGGGGAATATTATCAGTTAAAAGAAGAAAAACGTCATTTAGTCAATCATTTAATTTACCCAGTTCCTAATCCAAACTTTCCGTTTTTAGGTGTTCATTTTACGAGAATGATAGACGGGGCAGTAGATGTTGGCCCGAATGCGGTGCTCAGTTTTAAAAGAGAAGGATATAAGAAGACGGACTTTCATGCAGGAGATCTAGCTGAAGTGCTAACGTACAAAGGCTTTTGGAAACTAGCAAGTCGCTATCTGAAAGAAGGGATGGGAGAAATGGCTCGCTCTTACAACAAGCGTCTTTTCTTAAAAGAAGTGCAAAAGCTCATGCCGATGATTGAGGAAGACGATCTTGTTCCAGCTCCAGCAGGTGTTCGCGCTCAAGCTCTTCGGGAAGATGGTGGCCTTGTGGATGACTTTTTTATCGTAAAAGGTGAGCGATCTGTTCATGTGTGCAACGCACCATCTCCTGCTGCGACAGCTTCACTTGAGATTGGAAAATATGTGGCTAAGTTAGTAGAAACGCACGTGGAGATACAAGTATAAGTAAGAGAGAACAGACCGTGGTCAAAGAGGAGACTTTTTTCCTTTTGACACGGTCTTTTTATTTTGCAGTTCATTTGGTTTTAACTCGCTTAGAGAGAAAGTAAGCAAAGCAGGCTGCGATCATTGCTACAACAACCGAACTCATATTCGTTGTACCAAATGCAACTTCGCTCGCTAAATGCGTAACATGTTGAGCTTCTGAAAGGGGTGGTTTGTAGGTAGCCGTGAGAATAAACCCTACGACTAATTCAAGCAAGAAAAACAAGACACCTAAACTAGCTAAAAAAATCAACAGCTTTTTCATGAAATCACCTCTTCTCTAGTATATCATCCTTTTTATTCCTTTTTCGAAACTTTTTTTCACTAAATTTATAATCAATCGAAAGTGATAGAGAAGGTGAACGATGTATACGGGAAGAATATAAAAGAGTTAGAGGACGAATGGTTTGCGTAATCATGTATCACACCTCCTTGAATACATCGTATCAAAACGAACGGTTCTTTTTTTGACATTTATTGCTTTTTTTACAAAAAAGATCTTCAACTTTTGTTGAAGATCAGTAGTTTCTCACTTATTGTTTTAGAAGTCGCTCAATATCTGTTTCGACTTTATAAACGCGCTTGTTCAACGCTTCAGTTTTATCATCTACGTATGCAACAACTTTATCCATATAAGAGCCTAGCGTAGTAATAATCTCTTTTTGATTTTGTTTTTGTTGCTCTTTCATCTCTGCTATATCAGCTTGTAAATTTGAGATGTCTTTACGCATGTCTTGTTGTTCAGACTTAAGCGAAGAAACATCAGATTTAAGTCCGGAAATGTCTTTACGCATCTCTTGTTGTTCGGACTTAAGCAAAGAAACATCAGACTTTAAACCTGAAATATCATTGCGCATTTCAGCTTGTCCTTCTTCTAGCGAACCCAGTCGTGTGTTCACGTTTTGGAGTTCAGAGAGAATTTGTTTTAATACGATTTCCATAAAACAGCCTCCACTTCATTTGTTTTAGTATAGCACATCTGAAGAAGTTCTAAGAGGATATTTATCATGAATAAGAACATTTGTTCGTAATTAATTATAAGATGACTAGTAAAAAAAGTAAAGAGAATAAATGAAAAAATGGTATATGGAAAAGTAGTTTTTACATAAAATGGAGCTAACAGTTGTTAGCTCCATGAATGTTTTAAGCGTATTGGGTCTTGAGAGGTTGTTCATCAAGATGCATCAGATTTAATAAACTGTCTAATTGCTGACTTATTTGAACAGTTTCTTGATGTGTTAAACCATTTGATAGTGCTAATTTAATCATTTCCTGTCTTTTTTCTTCAATAAGCGACATCGTATATTGCGTTGAATTTGCAGTCATCACTATCACCTCTCTTTTAATTATTTTACCACTTTTTCATCCAAATCGTTACAGAAAAATCCAAATTTTAATAGAAATAATTCGAATGTCATAAAATAAACAGGAATAAGAGGTAGATTTATAGAAAACGTAGGAAAGATTGTTTGATGGGGGCTGTTGCCAAATGGGGAAGGTGAAAGTACGGCATATAAGTGGGTTCATTGTTGCAGTGGGATTTCCAGTTCTTTTCCTAATTATAGGGATATGGACGAGGGAGTGGATGTATGTGTTGTGGAGTCTACCGCCAGCTTTAATGACAATTTGGGGGGCACTTGTTGTTTCACGTAAGCAAAAAGTTGTGAAAGATTAAGATAGACGAAGAAATGGGAAGGATGGGAGATCATGTACGATACGCCGCTTATTTCTGCACTACTTTCAGCCAAGGGTGACACACTTCGTTATGTGTATGCATTGAGTAAAACAGAGCAATTCATTCAATCGGTGATAAAGGAAGCTGAATTCGAACAAGACTGGGAGCAAGCAACTCTTCATTTATATCAGCTGCACCTTCAAGAGGAAATGGAGAAAGTGCAGTCTGTTTCTGATACAGAATTGCATCTTCAGTTACTATTAAAGCTCGGAGTATTAATGGACGATCCAGTTCCATTTTTACAAACAAGTGAAGACCTAAACCGATACAGCAACGGATTAACAAACCAAATCATTCAACAATATGATGCGATGCATGTAAAGACAGTCAAAGAGTTCGTAACCCATCAGCTTTGGTTGTTTTTTCAGCTAGTCGATGAACAATACACGATTGCAAGTGAAGAAAATCAAGAACGGTTTGAAGAACAATTGTTGAAGTGGTATAACCAGCTACCACATGAGTTAAAGCTTGAAATTGAAAGTGCGAATTTAACCGAGGTACATACGTCTTCGTTATTTAAAATCGTGTCGCTTCATGAATCATTGTTTTCACTTTTAGCGATTGGAACAAGCTTATTTACAACGAATACGTATCGCCAACCTTATCTTGTCACGATGAATGCGCCTCTTTTTATTATGGCGAGTTTAGAACATGAAGACGTCGTGGGAAGAATGAATGTTCAAATGATGCTCGTTGCCATCATTGTCACCCAACTAGTTCTATCTTACGAAATCGCTGAACGTGATGAGCTCATCAATGACAGCTTTTTACTTATCAAATGGTCGAAAATTTGCTTAACGTATGATGAAGCTGTAAAAAAAGTCAATGAAACCTTTAAAGAATATGAGCGAATCGAACATATTCAAGATGAAACGACCATGACCATGAAAGATTTGCGTGAACAAGAACGGACATGTGTAAAAGAAATTGATCGGCACAAAGAACAGTTACGCAATCGATTAAGTACAATGGATTTAACACAGTTACAAGGTGGGCTTGTCTTAAAAAGAATGATTGAGGAGCACGAATCTTTAAAAAGTGAAGTAGAAGAATTACAACGTAAAATTGTTGTTCGTGATCAGAGGTTTGCGAAAATGAAAACAACATTTAAAAATGCAGAACGAAGCATTAAATGGAAAGTGAAAGAAGTAGAGCGTAAAAAAGTATTGATGCAAATGACTGATTTTATTGTTGCCAATCGATCACCGATTTGTATGGATTTACAGCGAGAAATTGGTGAGTATCAACAAATGTTACACCGTCTACGCGATGACATTCATAACCAGTCACAAGATGAAGAAGCGGTCAAACGTCAGAAAAAAGCGTGGCGTGAACGGTTAGAAAATGCAGAAATCACGGTAAAAACACTAGAAGCTTCATATGAAGGGTTGGAGTATGTGCGAGTGAAACAGTATGTGTAGGTTAAACAATAAAAAGGAAAAGGAAGGGAAACCCAACAGTCAGCAGGTTTCCTTTCTTTGTTTTTAACACGATTCTATTCTGGTTGATTTGTCGATGAGCTTTCACGCATTCTTTTCATTCTTTCAATCATGAGCTGAAAGCCATATAAAAGAGCAGATTTGAAGAAAAACAAAAGCGAAAGTTGATAACGTTTTAATTTAACGAGTGATGAAATGCCTAACTTTTGAAAAGTACTTACAAGAGGATAGGTGAAAAAGCTATCAACGGCTATATTTAAAAGCATATAAAGATAAAATTTTCCGTACGTTGCTTTTAAAATCCACATTGAGCCAATTAAAAATGGTCCCCAAATTAACGGGAAATCACCCGTTACTCTTGGATGAATCGTTTCATGATACACCCACCACTTTCGCTTTTTCGCGACCATGTTTTCAAAAAATACTAAAATTGAAATGAAAAGCCCTGCCGGAAGAAAGCGCTTGAGTGCTGGCTTTCCAAGTAGAGGAAAGCTAAACCAAGGGAGAAGTAGCATAATAAGTAATAAGATCTTTTTGTACTTCAGACGTTTCATCAAAACCCTCCTGTAAGACCTGTTAGTTATAACATGCCCGATAGGAGAGAAATTATAAAAATGCCCTATCGAAAAGAGTAAAATCCTAATTTTCTCTTACGTGCCAGATCGTGATAAGGGGTGCACGTATCACTGTTATTTTGTTAGGTATTTATTTTAATTCGTTTTTTCGCAAACCAATAAACAAACCAGGCAATGAAGAGCCCTTGTGCAAAGACTGTTAATGATGTATCTAGCAGCGAATGAGTAAATAGAGAAACGAAAGTGAAAGCACCCGCTTGTACAAGTAGTAACGATAAAATGACTGTTAGAAAAGACTCTTTCAGTAAAGAGTCATGTAATGGATATAAGCGGACGAGTTCATTTCGTGCTCGGTGAAGCGGTAATAATTGATAACCAGTCATATAGAGAATACATATCGCAACAAGCCATGGATTGGCTGGGATCATGTATAAAACAAGAAACCCAATGAGTGTCAGTCTCACATGCATGCCAAAGTATTGATCATAGCGAATCGCAAGTCGTAAAAATAAAAAGGTATAGGTAGATGACTGTTTAAATGAAACGACTTTTTCAATAAGGTTTATAAAAAGTGAACGTTTATGAAATGTGTTTTTTAAATGAGGAACATCCACAAACAAATGAATAAAGCGATAGAGTCGTTCATTGTTTTTCTCTTCTTGATTAATTAAGTATAGCCAGTTAAATCCGCGCTTTCTCTGACCAAATAAAACGAAAAGAAATGCTACATTGACGATGAATAGAAGGAAAGCGATTAACCACCTTTCCTGAAAAAGAAAGAAAAACATCGCCCATATTGAAACAAAATGAATGCAACCATGGATGAAATGAGACAATCGGCTAGCTAACCATTGTTTTACCCAAACGAACCATATGGTTAAGAAAAGAGCAGCAATGCTTATCACGACCCATGTGGCAAGCTGAAATGTATTCACGAGTGGAATGACAATGACCACTGACACAATGAGGGTAAAGCTATTGACAACAGCGCTGTATAGAAGCGTCTTTTTTATATAAAAAGATAAGTGCGATTCGGCCGCAAGTAAAAAGACGACATCTGCTTTGTTGAAAAATGTACGGATGCGCATTCGTAATGTTATGAAGCTAATAAATAAGGCCGCAACCGCTTCACGTGGAAACGAAGCAGGCAGTTGTTTTAAAAGAGTAAAGTAGTAATAAATAAAAAGGCTGCCACCAATAATGAGAACGTAAAACACACTTGAAGCAATAATCGCAACATATTTGCCTATCTGTCCAAAAAAGGAAGCAATCCGTTTTTCCCATAGTGATTGTAAGTCCATAAGTCACCTCGTTTATTTGTTGAGATATGTTTCATTATAGCGTGAATGAGAGGGAAAAGAGGATAAAAAAGGCGGAAACGCAACATCACGAAATCACAACAAAGAATTTTACGAGGAGATCGGTGAAAAAGGTGGCAAAGCAAGTAGCGGTTCAAATGAAAGCACAAGTAACAGATAAAACAGTAAGATAAAGCCCTTCTACGTATTCAAGCGGTAGAAGGGCTTTTGGTATTTATTTTAAGGTATCGAGTTCAAAAACGATTTCATCAAGAATTAAAACTTGCGGCTCCTGTCCTGCGTTTGTGGAAGTAGGCGTTTCAATGGATGTCACTTTGTTTTCATCCATTGTCGCACTTCCGTGAGAGATAGCATCGAAATTTCGTAACTCCACAATCGGTGTGATGATGAGCCTTTTTGCTTCAGGATGAAGCTTTTCAAAGGTGTGACTCCAGTTAATGTTGTAGTGGTCGTCTCCAATTCCACCATTTCCTTGTCCTACATATTCGTGACCAAGGTCATCTTCTACTTGTAGCTGAACGTCCACCATCGACCATTCTTTGGTGACGTCATACGAAACTTCTTGATTATAATGAAGAATGGTTGAGACTGGTGTTTGAGAGATTGATTGAATGTTCACTTTTACTCCATCTTTTTCGCTGCTTTTTTGTACTTCATGCATCGTGCTATTTGTTGCAGGTATCGAAAATGCGAAGTTCCAGTTACCATTTATTTCGCGTTCTTCGTTCATATCTTTGATACCTTCAATGTTCCACTTCACGTTTGCGACATCTTGCTTTTCACCATCCATGCCACTAACACGCGCTATACCAACATACTTGTTTTCAGCAATTTGTGTGAGCTGATCACTTCCACTGCCAGCTGAAAAACCTTTTAAACTCATTGGAGGGCCCATTAGCATGATATCTTTACCTAACGGTTGTTCTGTCTGAACGGAGTAAGTCACTGATACGGTTTCTCCATCAAAAAGCGCATCATTGATCGTAATGGCAATTCCTTTATCGTTTTCTATTAAATTCAGCTCTTGTGAGTACTCTTTGTAATTTCCGTACAACGTTTCATCAAGTAATGTGAAGATATTGCCAACAAGCGGTAAGTTACTTGCGTAAGTAGGGAAAGACAGTCCAATTGTAGTGGCGGATAACCCACCGAGTACAGCGGCAGCAATGAGTTGTTTTTTCCACTTGCTTTTTCGTGTTTTAGGAAGGTGCTGCTTTAAAGACTTTTTCAACTGTGCTTTTTCTAAATCAGTGACAGGAAGTTCTTTATACTCTTGTTCCTCTAGCTTTATGTCATTAAATCGTTCGTACAAATTCTTCATGCAAGGTTCCCTCCTAATGCAAGGTTTGTTGCTTCTTGGTAAAGTTTTTTCTTTCCTCGATACAGTCGGTTATTGACAGTTGATTTGGTTAAATCGAGCTTGTCACAGATTTCCTCAATTTTATATCCTAAGAAATATTTCATGATAAAAATGTCTTGATCAAGTGGATCGAGTTGTTCAAGAAGAGACATGACTTCTTTGCGATTTTCTGACGAAATAAGAACATCTTCGGTTGAATGGCTATCTTCCATTTCAATATAGTCCGTTGGGTGTTCCGTACGCTTACTTATTTTTCGGTAATAATCAATGGCTTTAAATTTGGTAATCGTACATACCCACTTTTTAAAATCGTCTGCATCTTTCCCTTTAAACTGACGAGCATTCGTCCAAATCGATAAAAATACATCATTTATACACTCTTCGATAATTCCGTCATTATTTAATGGACCGAGCACGTGATACGTCATCCCTTTTACGAGAGGAAGATAACGGTCGACAATATAATCGAGTGCGTCTTCTTTTTCTTTTTGAAGCCGCTTTATAAAATTCCGTTTAGTTGCTTTCATGTTTTGAGCTCCTTTTGGTTTTGTAAAAGCTTTTACAACTTATATAACGAATGAAAGAGGAAAAACTTTCGGATTTTTTTGAAAAATGGTGTTAATTGATAGGTTTTCTTCTTCTATTCTTACAGATTTTTTGGTTTCAATGAAGGAATTGTTTTCCTAATGATCTGAGTGAACAGGGAGAAAAACACGATTGGTTGGCGCAACTCATAGAAAAAGACGGTAATCACTGGGAACTTTTCTCCTCATCTCACGTATACCTACATAGAACAATGTTGACGAGGTGAGGAAATAAAATGGAGACCAATATCCAAACACAACAGCAAGTAACGGTTAAAACAACGAAAGAGCTAAGTATGGGAAAGTTGTTGCACATGATTGGTTTAGTTGTTTTTGGTGGGCTCGCGCTTTCTATTTTGACTGTTCCTTATTATGTAGAAGGATTTCAAGTGAAAGCAGTTGAAAGTCTTCAATTCGGTGGAGAAAAGATGACGGCTAAGAAAGTGAAGGAGTTTCTCGGATTTATAGGAGGAGCAGCCGCTATTTATTTTTTACTCGTAAATTTGTATTGGATGGGGAAGACAGGGCGAGTCCTCTTTTTTGTTAGTTTAGTAGGACTTTGTTTGGTGAATGTCGTATTTCTCCTTAACACGATTTAACGGAGGGAACAATGAAGAAAATCTATTTGGTTAGACATTGCCAAGCAGAAGGACAATTACCTGAAGCGTAAAATAAAACGCTAGTTAACAAGAAATGACTCGTTAACTAGCGTTTTTAATGTTCATCTCGTTCTTTTTGAATATCCCAATTAGCAAAATAACAAGTCCGATGAAGAAGAAAAGGGGAAGCAACAACATCATGAGCCCTACCGCTGCGAATCCGTCTTTTTGGAGGATACCAAATGGGATGGCAATGAGCCAAGAGATGAAGGGTGTAAAAACAAACATCGTTACAAGACCCCATGTTATCCATTTTATTTTAGGTGTTTTTTCTTTTGTAAGTACATAGCTCGCAATCGCAAATAAGAGCGGTACACCCATTGCAATGATAAATGCCAACTGAACACACTCCTCTCACAAGTAATAGAATCGATGATTGTGTGAATGGTATTCTTTTCCTTATTGTATCACGTAGTTACCTATTTTACGTTCCTTTTTGAAAAGCGTAACGAATATAGAGACAATAATTATATTATGTTAACAATAAGGTAACTCAGATGGTTGTCCTATCAAGAAAGGAAGTATGTTCACAGATCGTTCACTTCATTAGATAAGCAAGTGTATGTAAGCGGAATATTTTAGAAGTAGAAGAAGCGAAAGTCAAGCGAGAAAGCTTCATAAAAAGAAAAGATTGTGAAAATGTGAACAATCTTTTACAAATGAGTCAAGACTATGGAAAAGGAGCTTTTTCTTTTTTATACTGTGCGTAAGTAATTAATCTCCAGTCATTACACATAAGCATGTGAATTATTTCACAAACTAACAAACGTTTGAACAAAAAGAAAGAGTGGAAATCAAAGGAAGAAGTGTATCTAGGAGAGCTACATAAATGTAAAGGAGGAATCGCCTTGTTTGAGTATGATCCGGTCTTATATAGTCGAATTTTAACAGGGTTAACATTAGCATTTCATACCATTTTCTCAACGCTAGGAGTAGGGGTTCCGCTCCTTATCGCATTAGCAGAGTGGATTGGGATTCGACGAAATGATGAACATTACCACTTGCTAGCGAGACGTTGGGCGCGTGGGTACATTATTACCGTAGCAGTCGGAGTCGTAACAGGAACAGCGATTGCATTGCAATTGAGCTTACTGTGGCCAAACTTTATGCAAGTAGCGGGTCAAACGATTAGTTTGCCACTATTTTTAGAAACGTTTGCGTTTTTCTTTGAAGCGATTTTCCTTGGGATTTACTTGTACACGTGGGATCGTTTTAAAAACAAAATGATTCATTTATTATTGTTAATTCCAGTTGCATTAGGAGCGACGATGTCAGGATTTTTCATTACAACGGTGAATGGGTTTATGAATGCACCGCTTGGATTTAACCTTGAAAATGGTGTGTTGACAGGTATTAATCCTATTATGGCGATGTTTAACCCAGCGACACCAACAAAAATGGCACACGTCTTGTCATCAGCTTATTTAACATCCGCTTGTGTGCTCGCTGCTATTGCGGCCTTTATGATTTTACGTGGTCGTACTCATGTGTATCATAAAAAGGCGCTTCACTTGTCAATGGTCGTTGCCTTTGTTTGTGCAATCAGTACAGCACTTATTGGAGATTTATCAGGTAAGTATCTTGCAAAATATCAACCTGAAAAGCTAGCAGCAGCTGAATGGCACTTTGAAACAGTCGAAGAAGCGTCACTGATTCTAGGTGGTATTTTAGATGAAAACAATGAAGTGAAATACGCGCTTGAAATTCCGTATGCATTAAGTATTCTTGCGCACGGTACACCAGATGCGGAAGTGATTGGTCTTGAAGAGTTTCCGAAAGAAGAATGGCCACCGCTCATTGTGCATTATTTGTTTGATTTAATGGTTGCGATTGGGATGTTCCTTGCGCTTATTTCATTCATTTATGTGGTCATGAAATGGCGTAAAAAATGGAACGAGCTAAACAAGCCGCTTTTATGGCTCATTGTAAGCAGTGGTCCACTTGCGATGTTAGCGATTGAAGCAGGGTGGTTCTTTACCGAAGAAGGAAGACAACCGTGGATTTTACGTGGCTACATGACAACGGCAGAAGGTGCGACAACATCTAGTCACGTTGATCTTATGCTTTACTTGTTTATTGTTCTTTACATCATTTTAGCGGTATCAGCAGTTGTGGTGCTGCGTCGTACGTTTAAGGAAAATCCAGTTGAGCGTGAATTAGAAAAACGAGGGATTGAATAGGAGGGGCGTTACATGAATTATGAATTGCTTGGTATTACCGTATTATGGACGTTTTTATACGGCTATCTCATCGTAGCGTCCATCGATTTTGGAGCTGGCTTTTTCAACTATTACACGACGTTAACTGGTCGAGGTCCGATTGTGAAAAAAGTGATTAACCGTTACTTGTCACCTGTTTGGGAAGTCACGAACGTATTTTTAATTTTCTTTTACGTTGGGTTAGTTGGATTCTTCCCATCACTTGCGTACTACTACGGAACGGCGCTTTTAGTGCCAGGTAGCATTGCCATTATTTTAATTGCACTTCGTGGTTCGTATTATGCGTTTCATCATTATGGACATAAAGAAAGCAGTTGGTATCAATTTTTATACGGTGCAACAGGGTTGCTTATTCCTGCGTCGCTATCGGTTGTGTTAACCATCTCTGAAGGAGGCTACATTACGGTAAATGGCGACAATGTCAGCTTGAATTACGGTGACTTGTTTACAAGTTTTTATGCCTGGGCCGTTGTTCTCCTTGCGATTGTAAGTGTGCTTTACATTTCAGCATGTTTCTTAACGTTTTATGCACATAAAGCGAAAGACAAAGGAGCATTCGATTTGTTGCGAACGTATGCGTTGTTTTGGAGTGGACCAACGATACTCGCAAGTTTTCTTGTATTTGTGGCGATGAGTCGTCACAACGATGATCATTTTAGTAAAATGATTGATTTATCGTGGCTGTTTGTTTTATCATTCCTCTTTTTCCTTGGAGCGGTGTATCTCATTTGGAAAAAGAAACATTTAGGGATGTCGTTTATTCTCGTGATGCTTCAGTTCGCCACAGCATTCTTTGGATACGGAGCAGCTCATTTGCCGTATGTTCTTTATCCGTATGTAACAATTTACAATAGCTTTACCAATGAAACGATGGCAATAGCACTCGTCATTGCGTTTATAGCAGGGTTACTGTTATTAGTACCATCTCTTTATTTGTTACTACGCTTGTTTTTATTTGATAATGAATACGTCGAAGGAAAGAGATAGGAGGGAACGAAGTGGATACATTTTTAATTATGGTCGCTCCTGTTCTTATTCTGGTATTAACAGTAGTTGGACTGTTTGTGTGGGGAGCTAAAGGAAAGAACCCGTATGAAAAATGAACGTAAAAGTGCTCGGTAACGCGAGCGCTTTTTCACTAAAAAGAGGGGATTAAGATGAAACAACTGAAGCAAATGGCGTTTGAACAGAAAAAGAGCATACGACTTCTCATGTTATACGCGGCGTTAACGGGTTCAACAATGGTGGCCCAAGCGTATTTCTTTGTCAAAGTGGTAGATGGTGTCTTTTTAAAAAATGCATCGTTTGAAGAAGTGACGCCGTCGATTGTTTATTTGCTTGTCGTATCCTTTATACGCGTGTTGGCGATGTATGGAGGACGAAAAGCAGGTATTTCATTAGCGGCAACAGTTAAGCGGAACATGCGCATGGCACTTGTTAAAAAGATGACTCACAATCCGATTCAAGCGTCATTAAGTGGACAAACAGGCCGAAAAGTGAATACGGTGATGGATGCAGTCGATGAGATGGATCCGTACTTTAGTGTCTACATTCCACAAATGATTCAGACGACGTTTATTCCTCTCTTTATTGTAATCGCTGTGTTTACACAGCACGTGTATTCAGGGTTGATTTTATTAATTACAGCTCCATTCATTCCATTGTTTATGGCACTTGTCGGAATGAAAACGAAACAAAAGTCAGAAGAACAGCTTGAGAAAATGGCGACATTTTCTGGTCACTTTTTAGATGTGTTACAAGGGCTTGTGACGTTAAAGTTATTCGGCCGTGTGCGTCAGCAAAAGAATGAAATTGCACGAAGCAGTTTTGGGTTTCGAGATGCGACGATGCAAGTGTTAAAGGTCGCTTTTTTATCGGCATTGTCGCTTGAATTTATTTCAATGCTTAGTATCGGTCTTGTGGCATTTGAGTTAGGATTGCAAATTGTCATTTTTGAAAACGTCACGTTTTTTTCAGCATTCTTCATTTTAATTTTAGTACCTGATTTTTATTTATCGTTAAAAGAGTTTGGAAGTGCGTTTCATGCTGGACGTGGTAGTATGGGTGCGGCGAAAAGTGTCATAGAAGAGCTTGAAAAAGAAGAAGCAAACGTTCAATGGGGCGAAAACAATGTACAGTCAGTACCGCTAACAGTGAAATTACGTGATGTGACATTTACGTATGGCGAAGCTTCATTTTCATTACACAAGGTGAATGCAACGATTGAGCCGTATGAAAAAGTAGCGATTGTCGGACCGAACGGAGCTGGGAAAACGACGTTACTTCATGTGCTTGCTGGCTTATTGCAACCATCATTAGGCGACGTAATCATAAATGGGAAATCACGTGCTCATTACGAAGAGAAAAGCTGGTTTGATCAAATTAGTTATATCTCTCAACATCCGTACATTTTTGCAGGGACGATCGCAGAAAACATTGCCATTGGTAGTCGTGAGAACGCAACGCTTAAAGAGATTCAAGCAGCAGCGGAACAAGCGGGGCTCTCGTCAATGATTGAATCGTTACAGTTTGGCTATGAAACGGTCATTGGTGAAGGAGGCCGCGGGTTATCAGGTGGTGAGAAGCAACGTCTTGCATTAGCACGCGCATTCTTGAAAAAGCCGACGTTTATTTTATTTGACGAACCAACAACAGGGCTTGATTTATATACGGAACAAGTGCTTCAAACGTCGATTAACGAACTAGGAAAGCGCGCAACGGTTGTTACAGTTGCTCATCGCTTGCATACGATTCGTAATGCCGATACGATTTATTTTCTTCAAGACGGAGAAGTGGTTGCCAATGGCACGCATGATGAATTAATGAAACAAGTCCAATCATACAAAGACATGGTCACAGTACATCGAGGGGAGGCGGTAAAATGAGGGATTTAGCACAAATTGTTCGTTTAATGTGGAGTGAGAAAAAGGATATTTGGCTAACCACTTTATTTGGCTTTTTAGCAGGAGTGCTTGGCGTTGCGCTGTTTGCTTCAAGTGGCTACCTGATTTCCAAAGCGGCTCTTTTACCGCCACTTTATACGTTGACTGTCATGCTGGCTCTTTTAAAGCTGATTGGAATTTCGCGAGCGCTTAGCCGTTACGGAGAACGACTAGTTTCGCATCGTGGAACGTTTACGATTTTAGGAAACATTCGCGTTTCCTTTTTTGAAAAGCTAGAGCCGTTAACACCACGTATTTTACACAAGTACCGAAGTGGTGACTTGCTATCAAGAATTGTGGGTGACGTTGAAAGCTTGCAGAACTTCTTTTTACGTGTATTTTATCCACCTGTTGTGTTTTTGCTCGTGTTTTTAAGCACCATTTTCGTTACAACGTTCTACTCTGTATCGATTGCCCTTACGTTGTTGATTGGGATGCTTGTGACGGGATTTATCTTGCCGTTGTTTTTCGCTTTGAAGCAAAAGCGAGTGGAAGATTCCGTGCAGAGTAACCGAAATATACTGTCATCCGATGTGACGGAGTTGTTATATGGATTTCGCGATTTGAAGATTTATGGACGACTGGATGAAAAAGCAGAAAAGCTGCGTCAATTATCCGATGTGTATGTGGAGGAACAAGTCCAAAAAGAAAATCGTGCGAATCAAACACAGTCGTTCAATATGGCAGTTGCAATGCTTGTTAGTTGCGCTGTACTTGCGGTTGGTGCGTATGAGGTAGTCGTTGGGCGTTTAGATGGTTTGTATCTAGCGATGCTTGTTATGATTTCGTTAAACGTATTTGAATTTTCCATTCCAATGGCGGCTTTTCCTGTATACGTTGAAGACAGTCGCAGGGCGTCGGCACGCTTGTTTTCAGTTGTGAACGATCCACCTGTAAAAGAGGAGAAGCTACTTGACATCGAAGGAGAGTCTGTGACGATTGATGTGAAAGGTGTGTCATTTTCATTTGATGGGGTACGACCTACACTTCAAGATGTATCGGTTTCATTTCCGGCTGGGTCGAAAACGGCCATTGTCGGTCCATCTGGTTCAGGAAAGTCAACGCTATTACAACTTGTGATGAACATGTATCCAGTTAATGATGGAGACATCACGATAAACGGTTTGTCGATGAAGAAAGTGAACGCTGAAAGTTTGTGGGCAAGAAGCAACGTTGTCCTGCAAGAAAACCATTTCTTTTATGGCACGATTCGCGATAATCTGTTACTAGCGAAAGAAAATGCGACAGATGACGAGATGAACAACGCATTGAAAGTCGTTGGGTTAAACAAAGCATTACATGACGCTGTGTATGAAAAAGGAGAAAATTTATCAGGTGGAGAAAAGCAAAAGCTTGCCATTGCGCGTACGTTGTTGCGTCAACGTTCATTATGGTTACTCGATGAACCAACGTCTTCAGTCGATGTGTTAGCAGAACGTAACGTGTATGAGGAAATGTTCACTCGAGCAAAAGACGATACACTCATTTTAGTGAGTCATCGCTTAACGGGTCTTGAACAAATGGATCAAATCGTTGTGATGAACGAAGGAAAAGTCATCGAAGTCGGTTCATTTGACGAGCTTATGGCACGAAAAGGGTATTTTTACGGATTAAAAGAAGTGGAGAAGAATGTACTCTTTTAAATAAAAAGAGAGGCTCATAAATTGGAGGTTACTACCGATTAATGAGCCTCTTTGTTATGGGATAAATTTTGTTGTTCCGCTTTGAATTTCATCAATGAGAATGCGTTTACTAGCAATCGCTTCAAGTGCCGCACCTGCTGATGAGAGGGCGTTACCTGTAATCGCTAGTTGCTGACCTTGAAAAATAAGTGCTTGTATATCAGTGGATAATTCTTGCGAAACTCCGATAGCTTCGATAAATTGTCCAATGGTTTGAACCCATACTCCTGTTACTACATCTTGTTCGTTTTGTCCTCGTTCATCTTCTAATGTAAGCAATTGAGATAAAGAAGTTGCTTCAAGTGCTTGCCCTACTGCTGGAATCCAAACGGCTAGCTCTACACGCTTCTCTAAACTGCGTCGTACCGTCTCAATGTCTTCTCCTTTTTGTTTATGAGAATTGTTTGTCTTCATTTCTGGCACTTGTTTTCACCTCAACAGAGTCATTGTTTACTTATAAGTATGTAAGAAAATAGAGAAGGTGTGTAAATGTGTGGTTGACAAACTGAATGTGTTTCACATATACTAACATTATCTTACAGGAAGGGAAAGGTACTTAAGCCAATGAAGTTTTAATCCTATTTTTATAACCATTATTTTAAATTGAATGTTTAAAAATAATGATTTCTAGATAGGATTCGTCTGTTCATTTTTAAGTGCTTTCTCTTTAAACGGAATACGTATGTCCTCGGTCTCTTTTCATGGACCTAGGCATCTTTTTAGCACCTAAAAAAGCATCAGTCATCCTCTCTAGAAAGCTAGGGAGGCTTTTTTATGTTGATAGAAGTAAATAAAATTGAAAAAAGTTATGGCGATCGTCTTATTGTGAAAGTGAATCAACTAAACGTATATAACGGAGAGCGAATTGGGATTGTTGGGAAAAATGGTGAAGGAAAATCAACGCTGTTGCGCATGTTAGTGGGTGACGTACAACCTGATACCGGAACGATTCAAGTCGCTGGACAATTAGCTTATATCCCGCAACTAGAAGTGGGAGAGAAAGAGCATGTAACGGGGAAAATGAAATCGAAGTGGGATGTGCCAAAAGAAGGGCATGATGCATGGAGTGGCGGAGAAATGACGCGTCAAAAAATTGCAGCCGCGCTATCGTCAGGTGCAAATGTGATTGTAGCCGATGAGCCAACGAGTCATCTTGATGTACAAGGGATCGAGCAATTAGAGCGAGAGTTAACCGCTTTTAAAGGAGCGGTTCTCATCATTTCGCATGATCAACAGTTTTTAACGCAACTATGCACGTCCATTTGGGAACTAGAAGATGGTGAACTTCGCGTGTATGAAGGCAATTACCGAGATTATGTTGAGCAGAAAGAACATGTAAAAGAGCGACAGTTGTTTGAGTATGAGCAATATGTAAAAGAAAAGCAGCGATTAGAACAAGCTGCTTCTGAACGGAGCGAAAAGTCAAAATCGTTGAAAAAAGCACCGAGTCGAATGGGAAATTCAGAGGCAAGACTTCATAAACGAAGTGTTGGTACAAAAAAAGCGAAGCTAGATCGTGGTGTTAAAGCGATTGAAACGCGAATTGAAAAGCTTGAGAAAAAAGAAAAGCCGAAAGAACAAGAAAACATTGTGTTTGATTTACAATCGTTTCGCCACATTTACAGTAAACGAGTCATGACATTTGAACATGTTGAAGCGACAATCGGTGAGCGCGTTTTATTTGAACAGTTAAATGGGTCCGTTAAGCCAGGTTCGAAAGTGGCGATTATCGGTCCAAATGGTGTCGGAAAGTCAACATTGTTGAACATGATCCATCAAAGTCATGAAAACATCACCGTTGCGAAGCCAGCGAAAATGGGCTATTTTCATCAACAGCTTAAAAACCTCGATGAAGAAAAGTCGATTTTAGAAAATGTACAGAAAAGTAGTCGTTATACCGAAACATTTATTCGAACGGTTTTATCACGGCTTTTGTTTAAGCGAGAAGATGTGCATAAAAAGGTGTGCATGTTAAGCGGAGGAGAGCGTGTGAAAACGGCGTTAGCGAAAGTGTTTTTAGGAGATTATAACGTGTTACTTCTTGATGAGCCTACTAACTATTTGGATTTGCATACAAAAGAAGCCCTGCAAGAAGTGCTAAAGGCATATCCCGGTACGATTGTATTTGTGACGCATGACCGTTATTTTGTGAAAGAATTAGCCACTCATATTATTGAAATGGATAACAAAAAAGCCACGTTACGAGCGGTTGATCAATCGAAAGAAGCATCCCAATCTAAGCAGCAACAAGAAGCACAGTTACTCGCAGTGGAGATGGAGTTAACCGAGACGATTAGTAAGCTATCACTTGTTGTGAGCGGGCGAGAGAAAGAGCAACTAGAAGCCAAGTATGCGGAGTTGTTGAAGAGAAAACGTGAATTACTATAAAAATTAAACGAAGAGGCTCAGATATAAGTTTTTCAGTTAGTAATATATCTGAATTATCGTGAGTTATATACTTTTGATGGTTCGGAAAATAACTTTAAAAGAATAGTAGAATGGAGCGTAGGACACTCGACTGCTGCGGGAAATAGAGGAAAGGCTGAGACCCCTCAGGCACGAGGAGGCTCAGGTTCCTCTCCGCGGAAAGCGAGTGGCTCGAGCGCAATGGAACGAACTTGTTCAGTGAGTTCTTACTTTTTTACACTAAACCGTTCTGAAACAAAACGAATGAAATAAATCAAAAGTAATAACCCTCCGATTACAAAGGCAATCGCTAATCCAAGCATCCCTTGCATGCCGACCCAGCCTACTGTAAAGGTCAAGAAAAACAGACAATAGTAAAAACCGAGAAGGATGATGGCAAGAGGAATACTAAATACGTGTAGTTTCTTCCAACATTTAACGAGCCAAAGTGTAAGAGGTACGAGGATGATGAGAAGGGTAGTGTGTAACGATCCCCAACGAAACTCGGCACGCGATTGAGGACCATCTGATCCGTAGTCCGCTTCAGTCATTGTGAGTAAATCAACCATCGTGACACATGCAGTTACAATACTAAGCAATAAAAGTGCAGTAAAGATGAGCCAATTAAACGAACGTGCGGTTGTGCTTGTTTCCATTTCCATATTTAGTCACCTCAAAGGTTAGTATAGCACAAAAGGAAATTTGTGGGTTCATAGGGAATGAGTTTTGAATGACAATAGAGCTAATCAAAGATACTCGTCTAGAGAAAAAATGATGTACAGAAAGAACATCTTTTTGAAGGTATTCTCAAAGTGTACAAACTGAGGAGTGAGGCTTTGTGAAATTTGGGCAAAAAGAGTTTACAAGTCACCTACAACAAGCCATTCAGGAGAAAGAAAAGCAAATCGAAGCTTTATTAGAACGACTAAACAATGAATACGAAGCTCGATTCAATCAAGTTCATTTGACGTTTGAAACCTCATTCGAACGAGAGGGTTTTGATCCGTTTCAACCTGGTTATTCGTCTTTTATTAGTATCGGAATTAGTGAGGAAGGCGGTGAGCTCATTGATTTGCATACGGTTCCGATTTGGGTGTGTGAACGTTCGTTTCTAGGTCTTACCGTCTCAAAAAATCTTCCTGGAAGCAAAGTGACAGGTGAGCTTTTAGACGAATCCATTGAAGAAGTACAAGTAGAAGTATATGAATACGCAGAGAGTCAGTTAGTCGATATAAAAAGTGAGGATAGGACATAAGTCTTTCAGTCAATGATGGATCCTAACTGTCGCGATTTATGTCCAAGCTCTTTTATACAAATGCCACAACGAATCCTAAAAAGAAAAGGAGACCACCAAGGAATGACATCAAGATCACAGATCCTTCTTCATCAACAACGAGGATATAAATGAGAATCGGTAATGTAAAAATCCATTTGAATGCTTCGGTGTCATAAGGTTTAAAAAGTGGGATTTCTGGCATCATCACAATTGTAAAAAAGAGCCAAGGCCCAATAATTATCGAATAAAGTAAAATACGTAAAAACTTTTGCAATAAGGGTCACTCCATATTAAGAAAGTCAGATTATGTTAGTTTCATCTTCCTATTTTACCATATGGAGTCAAGAGGAAAGAGGTGCTGTTGTAGCACCTCTTCGTTATTATTGCCCATTGGCACCGTTAATTGTCACGTTACGTACATGATCATCTTCATAATTGTTGCTGCGCATTTCGGCTGCTTTATCATCCACGAGTTTCTTTTGATCCACTTCTGTTGAAGGTGTATTCTTCTTCTTTGACATGGCGAGTCCTCCTTTCCATTATTATTTTTTCTTTCTTTAGTGTGACTTATTGTCGAAAAAATATAGCTGCGTTTCACTAAATCGGTCACACTGATTTCTAAAAGAGGTCCTTACTCAACGCTGGATTTTTTCATAGAAACGAAACATCGTGCAAAGGCTACATAAAGAGGAAAGTGAGGGAACGTGATGAAATCAGTAGAATGTATCATTATTGGAGGAGGTATCGCTGGGTTACAAGCGGCGATTTGGATGCATAAGCGACTGTTAGAAGGGTTTTTATAAGAACGTAGCGAACTGACAATACTAAGAGAACCATTTAGTAATAGAAGGAGGAGTTGGTTTGAGTCAATTATCCGTTTTTGCGCTCGGCGGGTTAAATGAAGTGGGAAAAAACATGTATGTCATTGAAAGTGAGCATGATATTCTCGTCATTGACTGTGGAAATAAGTTTCCTGATGAAAGTTTGTTAGGAATTGATTTAATTATTCCTGATGTGACGTATTTAGAGAAACACAAAGAAAAAGTAAAAGCGCTCATTGTGACACATGGTCATGAAGATCACATTGGAGGAATTGCCTATTTTTTAAAAAAGGTCAATGTTCCCGTGTATGCGACTCGATTTACGCTTGGCTTAATTGAATTAAAGTTAGAGGAACATAAGCTATTGGGTGAGACGGAACTGTTTGATATTCACTCTGATTCTCACCTTACGTTTACCGATATGGAAGTAGACTTTTTTAAAGTAAATCACAGTATTCCAGATTGTTTAGGCATCGCATTTAAAACATCGCAAGGAACGATTGTACATACGGGCGACTTTAAATTTGATTTAACGCCAATGAATAATGAATATGCAGATTTACATAAAATTGCTCACCTCGGAGAAGAAGGAGTGCAGTTGCTTTTATCAGAAAGTACAAATGCCGAGCGACCTGGCTTTACGCCATCTGAACGAATTGTCGGTGAGCATATGGTAGAAGCGTTTAAAAAAGCAAAAGGAAAAGTCATTGTGTCCACATTTGCTTCAAATGTAAACCGGGTGCAACAAGTCATTGATGCATGTAAAGCGACAAGAAGAAAGCTTGCATTGCTTGGAAGAAGCATGGTGAACGTCGTGGACGTCGCGATTGAAAGAGGCTACTTACATGTTCCAAAAGCGATGCTCATTAGCGCAGAGCAAATCAATGAATTAGATTCTAAAAAAGTTGCGATTTTATGTACAGGAAGTCAAGGTGAGCCACTAGCAGCACTTGCACGTCTATCAAATGGCACGTACCGAGGAGTGGAGGTGTACCGAGGTGACACTGTCATTTTAGCAGCTGGACCGATTCCAGGAAACGAACGAAGCGTATCTCGTATCGTTGATAACATGTTTGCATTAGGAGCAAATGTCATTTATGGCACGGGTAGTTCAACGAGTATGCACGTATCAGGACATGGGTATCAAGAAGATTTAAAGTTGATGTTGTCGCTCATAAAGCCGACTTACTTTATTCCCATTCACGGTGAATATCGCATGCTTCATCATCATTGTTTGTTAGCGGAATCTGTAGGTGTTGAAGAAAAGAACATGTTTATTTTAAAAAATGGCGATGTCGTTGATCTTGAAGATGGAGAAGCTCGTCAAACACGAAATATACAAGCAGGGAATACGTATGTAGATGGTGTTGGAGTAGGAGATGTAGGCGAGATTATTTTAAAAGATCGAAAGCAATTAGCAGAAGATGGCATGCTTGTCATTATTTTAACGATGAGTAAAGCGGAAAAGAAGTTAATCTCGACACCAGACCTTGTGACGCGTGGCTTTGTATACGTAAAAGAGTCGGAAGTATTGCTTAAGAATATGACGAAACTCATCACAAGCACTGTGAATGACATGGAGTTAGTCGGACACAGACGGGAATGGAACGAAATCAAACAAAACGTCAAGCGTTCAGTCAATCAATACGTGTACACGCACACGAAGCGAAGACCGATGATTTTACCGATTATTATAGAAGTGTAAGATAAGAAATCGATCTAGTTTAACAGTATTTGAAGATGGTTAGTATTTAAAAAGAGACAGTCTCACGTGAAATGTCCTTTATAAAGGGTTCATTTTACAGGTGAGATCGTCTTTTTTTTATAATTATTTTAACGAATCAACAAGGTCGCGTAATTCTTTAATCGGTCGAGCGTTTAGTTGACTTTTGTAAGGTTGAAAGTCAATTTCTCCTAATCGTGTGGCCACATCGTATTCACCAAGGAGTGAGTCGAGCATAAGAAAAGCGGTACCAATGTAGCCTTCCTCTTCTTCAGTATAGCCTTTTATGTACACGGTAAGATCAATGGTTTCCTCTTCCGCTCCATTTGTGGAGTGAAAATACATGTCATCCACTGTCAGTGCAATGTCTCCATGTTTGACTTCATAATCGTCTGGATGACGCTGACGAAACGCGATGATGTCAAAATGAGGGAGAGGTGGAGCTTCTTCTACAAGTTGAATCACATGAGGAAACGCATCAAGCATCCCATCTGCGCTAATAATAAATTCGCGTTTTCCATCTATCAAATCGACACTCAATTCAAAGGTTAAGTCCATGTGTACTTTTGAAAGGTGTAGACCTAAATTAAAAAGCAACGGCTCGTATTTTCGTTCATCTAACTCATAGTACTTATGAGCATTCTTTTCAAACCATTTCCAAAACTTCTCTTCAGGTGTTGTCTTTTTAAATAGTTGTTTAAACATAAAACCTCCGCAAATTGTCTTTTCTTTATTATACAAATCTTGTTAAAAACTTTCTATCAAGTTTTTACGCTTTCTATCATAATGAGGAGTTTGACACATAGACTAATAGAGACATGAACATGAAAACTAGTAGAACGTTTTGTTGATAGAATGAGATCTTGCAGGAGGTCCTGTTATGAAAAGAAATAAGCAACACCCTCATAAAGGTGGGTTTTTCGTTGTTACATCGCGCGCGTTAATCATTTCGGTTGTGGTCGTCTTTATGATGTCTTCAGCCATTGCTGTTGTCAGTTATTCTGCTTTTAAAGATCAGTTTCGATCTTCTATTATTTATCAAACACTATCCAACTATAAAGCACAAAGTTTGTTTTATTTAATTACCCAAGAAAACCATCATTTTGCACAAGCGCTCGAATCCGACTTTCAACCTGTTCCGTTTTCGTCTGTCGCACTAGAGCTTGCGACAAATATACGAGCTCGTGATGTTCGAAGTTTGTTAGGTTCAGAGTTACCAGGGTTTCGAAAGTTTGATACCAATATCATCATCGCGGGTGAAGGGACCGATTACACCAACATTCCTCAAGAATCGTCTCCGCCACTTGAAACCATTTTAGAAGAACGTGAACTTGCTAAAAAAGAAGTTGAAACCTATGAAGAAAATGAAAAAAGTCGAGAAAATGCGCCTCCACCAACGATGACAACAGGAGAAAGAAAAGTCGTCTACCTTTATCACACCCATAGTTGGGAATCATATTTGCCTCTTTTAGGAATGGAAGGGGAAGCGAACGCCAATAAAGCGGTGGATAATAAAACCAACATTACGCTCGTCGGTGATATTCTTGGAAAAGAATTAGAAGCGCGTGGAATTGGATCAACAGTGGACAAGACAAATATGACGCAAAAGCTTGGAGAGAGAAAGTGGAAAGCACCAAAGTCGTATATGATGTCTAGGGAAATTGTCGCTTCTGCGATGCAGCAAAATCAACACTTAACGTACTTTATTGACATTCATCGTGATTCACTACGTAAAGACAAAACAACCGCAACAGTCAATGGAAAGTCCTATGCGAAAACCGTATTCGTATTAGGAGAAGGAAATAAAAATTATGAACAAAACTTGCAACTCGTAAAAGACCTACATGAGCGACTTGAAGCAAAATATCCTGGTTTAAGCCGCGGTGTTTTTTCTCAACCAAAGACAAGTGGTCGAAATGGCGTGTATAACCAAGACTTATCACCGAACGCCATCTTAGTCGAAATGGGTGGGGTTGATAACAACATGGAAGAGTTAACGAATTCTGCAAAAGCACTGGCTGATGTGTTTAGTGAAATGTATTGGGAAGCTGAAAAAGTGAATGTACAGTAAGCGTGTGTTTGTTAGAGGTGAACAAATTGTACAGAGATAAAAGGGGGAGAAATGATGCGAACACCGTATCGAAAATGGTCAGCGTATCCGTATCAAGGGGAACAAGTGCCGCCAGTCGGATTAGCAGAAGCAGGAAGTTGGGAGTTGTTTTTTCTAAAAAGGAAAGGAATGAATGAATTTACCGATCCTTTTGGAAGACCAATTCAATGGGCAATTAAAGATCCGAATGAAATCAATTGGAACGAAGAGATGACAATGGTACAGCGAACGCTTTTAACGTCTAATCCACAACAAGCGCAAATCGCCACGTATTGGGGAACAGGAGAGCTGACTGAAAAAGTGACAACGACGATTTATCGGTTAGGAGGGGCTTATCGACTTGGCTCTCCAGACATTGCACGAATGCTTGCTTATTATCATTCCGCTGTTCATGATACGTGTGTCATGACGTGGTATTTAAAATATTTATGGGATGTAGCTCGTCCGAATCAATACGGTGTTCCTTTACAAACGGTCCTGTTTACACCGAGATTTCCTGGTTATCCTTCAGCTCACGCGACCATTGCAGGTTGTTCAGAAGAAATCATAGGATATTTGTTTCCGCAACAAAAACAACAAATGCGAATGAACATGGAACAAGCTGCTATTTCGAGGTTGTATGCGGGTGTTCATTTTAAAGTCGATAACGATGAAGGTTTACGATTAGGGAGACAAATTGGGAAAATGGTTGTCAATGTGATGAAAGAGAATGGCGTGAAAACGTACGGGAGATAGAGAGAAGAGCTACGTTCGAAGATAAAGCAACTAGTTGACTTAGCTCATGACACCCTTGCCGATAAAATCCAGTCGTATCAATGGATAAAGAGGCAAGGGTTGTTGCATGTACACGTTCTTTTTTCGCTTTGGTCACTTCTGTCTAACCTCTTTTCGCATGTTTTAAAAGCTTGGTCATATATATAACTACAGATGAAAAAAAGCTGTGGTGATGATAATGGGAAGTGAGACGATGAGCCGGACTGGACCGGCAATTTACATAGCCGATCAATATGAACGGGTAGAGAAAGGGAACAGGGGGAGGAATGGAATGATTGAATCGTTTTATTCACCATTTGTGACGAGAAGTGGGCGAAAGAAGACGATTTTTGAAATTAAATTTAAAGATGTAGAAGCTATGATTGAAAATGACACAGAAGAAGGCTATCAGCTTGAATTCAAACGAGAAATTAGCTCAACTGTACGTCGTAAAATTCCTAATATCATCGCATCGTTTGCGAATGAAATGGGTGGGTGGCTCATCTTTGGCATTGATGAAGATGAAAAGAAAGTTCATCTCATTGAGCGGAAGGACTATGAACTATTTATCAACAATATGTTAAAAGATGTGACCAACCCTGTTCCACGCATCGTTACTCGCTTTTTAGCGACAGATGATGACCCGAATCAAGGTGTACTAGTCATTTGGATTCCAGAAGGAAATAATCCTCCGTATATTTCATATGGGAAAATTTATCGGCGTGTTGGCAGCGGTTCGTCACCTGTCACCGAAATTGAAGATCGCTATCATCTAGATCGCTTGTATCAAAAATCAGAAGACCGCATGTATAAATTAGAAGAGTTTTGTACGAAAGAGTTATCGATTTATAACCGAAAATGGCCGATGCATGGAAAAAATTATGTGCATTATGGCATGTGCAACATTTACATCATTCCGCTTTATGATTTAGATTTGCTGCAGCAAATGAACACTGATATGTTAAAGCAGCATATTTTAACAAAGTCACTGGAAATGAAAGCATATGAGTTAGAGGACGGGGTACAAGTGCGGGCCAATTTGCCGTTTTTAAAAGCTTCTCATTCTGCGGATTCGATTATTTTCAGGAATAATGAAATGATTGATTCATACGATAAGACGATTGCGTGGGAGCAGTTTTTTAACGGATCTGCAAAATTTCATATTCCGATTCCATATGTAGATGAAGTAGATAAAGTGAAGCGTGTGTTAAAACAGTCTGTTCCTAATTATGTAGATGAGAAGATTTTTGAACAATTTCAATACATTGACGGTCAGTTGTTTTTAACTGCTCTATTAAGTTGTTTTGGTGAGTATTTTGATTGTATTACCGGTCTAAAAGCAGAATGTGACGAGATGATTGTGGTGATTGATTTGGAAAATGTGCGAAATGACGTGCTTTATTTTCATCATGAGCCTTTTGTCTCGTTTTTACAAAGTGACGGACTCGTTTTTTCAGACAAAAATAAATACCGATTTAATAAGTCGTTTGTCTCAACACAAGTTGAAACGAAGCGACCAGGCGCATTGTTAGCCTACTTCGACTCTGTTATTCATGCGTTTGGATTATCTCAAACGGATGGGATTCGTTTTTTTATTCACCAACTTTTAGGTGAAAATAAGTAAAAATGTGGATGACATTTGAGGAAGATATGATAAAATGAGGACAATGTTTAACGTAGTGTGGCAATCATGGGGAAAACAAGGGGAGAAGATTCATGAAAAAAGTCACCTCCATCCTTCTAATCGTCGTAGCATTAATTGGTCTAGGAGGAACAGGAGCTGCTTATTATCATCTAGAACAGAAGCGGCAAATGAATGAACAAATGATTGATGACGACGTTCAAGGGGTAGAAGAATCGTCAGTAATAAAGTAAACAAAGCCGAGTGCTCTTTTTGAGTACTCGGCTTTGTTTTAAAGTAAATGAAACAGCGAATTCGCGTGTTTCGTTTTTGTGTACAAAATGATTGAATTATGAGCGAGGTATGCAATGGTAGCGGTTGAGAAGATCGTGACAATGCCACGTATGTAGCGGTTTTTTCGCGTTTTTTTTACATAAATCCATATCATTGTCAAAAGAACGAAATACACCCCAACCATCATAAGTCGCTGCTTAATGGATGAAATGTCATTCACTGTATGACGAAAAAGTTGAAGTGCTTCGTTGTTTAATTTTGTTTCACTAATTTCACTTTTGGTGTTAGAAGGTGAGATCCCCACATCCCACGCATAATGATACATCCGTTCGTCATGATGTTTATACACGGTGTAAAAATAGTCTCCGCTTTTTTGTGTATCAATTGTGCTTCTGTTATCTTCTGAAAACACCGCGTGCGGAAGGACAAACAGTATCAGTAAACAAATGATCCACTTTTTCATCGTAAAATCCTCTTTCTCTATGTAACATCCTTTTTTATTATAAAACAGAAAAAAAGTTTCATCTACCACCCTCTTTTCCTATTTTCATTTCTATATATAGAGTGAAAGGAGGGTGATCACATGGCAACGAAAGTACAAGATAACAGTCAATTTAGACTAGTGTTTGAAGATGGAATGAAAGTAGATGGCAGTCCAATCTTCAAAACGAAAACATTCAACAACGTACGTCAAGATGCAACAGCAGAAGAGTTAACTGCAACAGCAGAAGCAATCGCAAGTCTTCAAACGAAGCCGCTTGATGCGATTGAAGAAGTTATCACGTATCGTATTTACAAGTAATCAAATAAGGAGGAGAACGAATGTTAACCAAAACATTAACGCTTCAGTTTGTGAACCAAGAACAAAAAGCGGCCAGTGTTTCCATCAACAATGTAAAAAATCCACTTGAGGCAACTGATGTTCAAGCCGCGATGGATGCAATTATCGCAAATAACGTGTTCGTCACAACCGGTGGTCCACTCGTTGAAAAACGAGGAGCTCGTATTACCGAGCGTCAAGTGACAGATATTGAATTAGTGTAAGGAATCTAGAACCCCTCTAGCCAGCTGGTACGAGGGGTTTTTTGATGAAAGGAGAGGGTGAGATGGTGGAATGGTTTTCGTTCATTCAAGATGTTGGCTTTCCGGTTGTGGTGACACTTTATCTATTGCATCGCATTGAGTCGAAGCTCGATTTAGTTGTTACCTCGATTCAAAAGCTGCCTGACGAAATGAGTAGATAAACAAGAAGGTCGTGTCAGAAGAAGCAATGAAAAGCTTCAAGGACACGACCTTTTTACCGTTCTTTTTCCTGTTTTTCAAGTAGTTCAATGATTCGATCAAGCTTTTGTTCAATAGAAGTAGGTTGTTGCTTTTTCTTTGAAGTAGATAAATAAACGAGTAAAAAGAGTATCGCAAAAGTACTCATTACAAATATAATCACTGCCACAAAATATCTAATCCCTTCGATATCCATAACCATTCCTCATTTATTGTAAAAATTTAACTTATTTGTATAATGACTGTAAATGGGTGGTCGTCTCAATAAGTGAGTGTTATACTTTTGACAGACAAGAATGACCATTCACATGGAGAGGTGATCAAGATGGAATCATTCAATAAGTACGATCAACAAATAGCTGATACGATGTTAACATGTGACAATCAATTTGAAGCAAACGTTCGTTATTATGACATTCGTCAAGAGGCACTTGCGACATTAACTAAAGTCAGTGAACAAGTTGAAGAGTTCAACATGGACTATTCAGCTGAAAGTATACAAGTATTGGAATTATTATATTACGACTTAGTCGAAATAGACCGATTCTCTGTTTTTAATACAACAAAACAAGAATTTGAACTCTGTTTAGGGGTGTACCTAGGAGAAGCTGTTATCGCACATAACGAAGGTGCACAGTGGACTGTACAGCCGTATGAAGCGATTGAAGGGAAATACATGATGGGCATTGAAAAAGGACGGTTTACACTTGTCGTTTCAAGCGGATTTGTCGACCTGTATGAACGCTATCCCGAGTTTCGTTTTACTGTGTATCGTGAATTTTTGATGTTTGGGCGTAGAATGTCACAGTGACCACCCGAACTTCGTCATCATTTGTCGATTGTCTGTATTTATCAAGCATCGGCTGTTCTTCTTATTGGGTGAGCGTAAATCAGTTGTTAAAAGAAGAAGCATAAGGGGAAGAGGTATCTTAGAAGGGAGAATGGTGCCCTTTTTGGATACTTTTTTTGCATGATTCAGTAAGTTTAAAGATTGTAGGAAATGTTTTTTCTTTTGGTGAATGAAAAGAGAGCTTGTTGTATAATGAGTGGTAGACAATGGGAATTAGAATTAAGGGGATAGAGAAAACAGTTCCTCGGAAAAGGTGAGAGGTGGACAGTGTGAAGGTTGTATTTGATTTAGATGGAACGATTTGTTTTAAAGGAAAGCCATTAACGAAAAAAATCGTTGAAGCATTGAAAGAGCTTGAAACACAAGGACACGAAGTCATTTTTGCATCTGCAAGACCCATTCGGGATATGCTTCCTGTGATCGATGACAGTCTTCAGCACGTTACCATGATTGGTGGAAATGGCTCCCTTCTTTCAAAACAAGGAAAGTTGCTAGAATCAGTTTCGTTTTCACCTGAACAAGTAGAAGAGCTGTTGCGTTTGATTCATGTTTATGAAGCTACGTATTTAATTGATGGGGAGTGGAACTATTCGTATACAGGCGATGCTTCTCACCCTATCTTACAAAATGTTGACCCAGCCTTACTTGCAAACATGGTGGATGTACATGCACTAGGGTCGATTGTAAAAGTACTGCTTTTAAGTGCGACAGATATGGAAGCATTCGCGAAAGAAGCGTCCAAGCTCGATATTGTGATGCATCGACATCACGCTGAGAATGTACTAGATATGAGTCCATCAAACGTTGATAAGTGGACCGCTCTCCAAAAGCTGGGACTGATCGAAGGAGGCTATGTCGCATTTGGCAATGATGCGAATGATATCACGATGTTTCAACATGCTGCTCATTCAGTCATGATTGGTCACCACGAACAATTAGCACCATATGCATCAGAAGCGATTGCGTGTGATGAAAACGTAGAAGAAAACATTATCTTAACATTAAAGCAATTAACGACAAGTGAAAATCGTCAAAAAGTTTCATCTCACTAAAGTAAATGACGAGGTGAAACATATATAAGTAGCACATCTCATTTGGTGTGCTGCTTTTTTATGTTCTTTCTACATCTCAAGTCTTATTTGGATTCACGCTTAGGTCCATTGTTAGGAGTGAGTTGTATTGTTAAGATAAGGTTTGTAGAAGATAAGTGGAACATCAAAGAGAGGACGAAAATAGTTGTGAATGTTTTTAAAAAAGGAATCGTAGTGGTGATTGTGGTCATAACCGGTGTTGTTTTATGGGGAATGAGTGGAGGTTCAGATGTCATTTATAAAGAAAAAACGCAACCCATTGAAACGTCACCGAATTATGAGGCAAGCATAATGTGGCCGAAAACGCCATTGGATAAAAAAGAAGCGGGAGAAGCGAGTGGTGTCGCTGTTAATAGTAAAGGCGATGTATACTATTTGCACCGATCAACAGGGCAGTATGGGGGAGATGAGCTCATTCAAGAGCCAACGGTCGTAGTCATAGATGGGCAAACTGAAAAGGTGAAAGCAAAATGGGGACAAAATGTTTTTCAATCTCCACATGGCTTAGAGATTGATGATGAAAATAACGTATGGATCACGGACGTTTCGTTAAATAAAGTGTTTAAGTTTGATTCGGATGGTCAGCTGCTTGCGACATTCGGAGATAATTATTCATTTGCGACAGAAGCGCTTCTTCGCATTCGAAATGTCATGCCGGACTTTCCGACGTTTATGAGTGAATCGACATTCGCTCGGCCGACCGATGTGACCGTGCTAACAGATGGGTCGTTTGTGGTCAGCGATGGTTATCGCAACCGACGCATTGCGAAGTTTACAAAAGATGGACAGTTTTTATGGGAAGTGAATGAATTAGGGTCAAAAGAGGGTGAGTTTCACTTGCCTCATGGGATTAGTCGTGATCATGAAGACAATCTTTACATTGCAGATCGAAGCAATGCTCGCATTCAAGTGTTTAATAAAGATGGACAATTTCAAGCGAGTTGGGAACAGCCAGAATTAGGACGTCCGTTTGGGGTTGAAGTAGGCGAAGAGCAAAATGTGTACGTCGTAGATGGTGGTGATTCGCTTTATCCAGATGCAAAAGAAAAGAAAACAAGCCAAATCGTTGTACTGAATCGTAACGGAACAATCATTGAGCGATTTGGACAATGGGGAACGGATGTTGGTGCTGTTAAAGTTCCTCATGATATTGCGGTTGATCAACAAGGGAATGTGTATGTAGCGGAATTAGAAAACGAGAGGTTGCAGAAGTTTAAACGAAAATGATGAGTCATATGGTCATGAAAAAGCGATAGACATGTGCGTCTATCGCTATTTAGGCTTCACGAATCCTTTTATACAACTCATTCATGTCTCGTTGATTGAAAATTTTAGGTACCGGATAAAGAGGATTGGCTTCTTTTAGTGCACGTTTAATCATCGTCGGTATATCATGATCAACAATGCCTTGTATAGTGGTTGGGATGTTCATTGATGTGTTTAATTGTTTGATGGCTTCAATAAATGCAGTGGCCTTTTGTGTATCACTCTCGTCTTTTTTCGTGAGCGTGAGTAAGTCTGCTAGTTCAGCAAGTGACTTGTGAACCGATTCGCCGTAGTATTCGAGTACGTAAGGCATAATGACCGCATTGGCTAATCCGTGCGGTGTGGAGTAGAAACCGCCTAACGTATGGGCAATGGCATGGATATTTCCAACGCCAACGCGGGTAAATGCCATACCTGCTAGATAAGACGCTTTTTGCATGCCAGCACGCGCTTGTATGTTTGTGCCATTTGAGTAGGCTTTATAGAGGTGATTAAAAATAAGGATAATCGCTTCTTTGCTCCAAGTCTTTGTTTCAGTTGTATTGGCTTTACCGATGTAGACTTCAACCGCATGGGTTAAAGCATCCATACCTGTTGTCGCTGTTAACATAGGAGGAAGATTGACTGTTAATAACGGATCAAGGACCGCGGCTTGTGGCACAAGTACAATGTCGTTAATCGCATATTTTTCATGAGTCTCTCGATTGGAAATCACAGCAGCAATCGTTGCTTCACTGCCAGTTCCTGACGTTGTTGGAACTGCAAAGAGAGGTGGAATAGATTTCTTTACTTTTAACTGACCTTTCATATCAGGTACGGATTTATCAGGATTGGCAATACGTGCACCAACTACTTTGGCACAATCAATGGAAGAACCTCCTCCAAATGCAAGAATCGCTTGACACGTATGTTGATGATACGCTTTTACGGCTTCTTCGATGTTGTCGATAGTAGGGTTCGGAACCGTTTCATCGTAAATGGTATAAGCAATGTCTTTAGCTTCCAATCCTTTTAGAAACTCATCGATTAAGCCGATGTTCATAATCCCTCGATCTGTCACGATTAAAATGCGGTCAATGCCTTTCACTTTAATCATGGCAGGAAGTTTATATACACTGTTTTCCCCTTCAAGTAATTGCGGTGTTGGACAACCTAAAAGCTGAAAAGCCCATTTAAATGTTTTCTGATAGACGCGACAATAAAGCTTATACAATAAACATCCCCTCCATTGTAAAACCTTTCAATACGAATACGAGATTCATCAACAAAATCCTGTTTTGATTCATTTAGTTATTTATATTCAAATGTGGTGTGTGAAAGAAGACAACTATGGAGAAAATCCTTTTCCTTTTTATTAGTGAATGACCGGATGTTTAAGGGAAGGGTGTTGAAGTCTGAACCGAACAAGGGGTTTTTCGTCTTTTGTCTCAGACTCTTCACAAAACCGTCATACATTCGCCGTAGCTGGCTCCTTCTGTTTGTTATACTACTAGTAGAGAGGTTCATATCTTTACGCTTTCATTGGGGAGAGGCGTAGCAAGACAAACAAGGGAGGACAACAATGATGGGGTTTTGGATTAGTGTAGCGGTCATTTACGTAATATCTCTTGCATTATTTTATATCTTTATGAAAAAAGAGAAGCAAACAGCTGGAGCAGTAGGCAGGGCAGCGATGTTGGCACTATTACCTACTTTGTTTATGATTCCGATGTTTCAATTAACGATGAGCTTGCATCATTTACTCATTATGAGTGCAGCGTTTGCGTTTTATGTGTTGTTTGTAGATGATTTAGTGATGATGATTGGTCGTTATTTATCCGATCACGATCGTTTAAAATATGTATTCGCGGCTGTGTTCCGCTTCGGTTATTTATATATGTTAGGTTTTTTCCTATCAGTTGGTACAAGTAACAATTTAAAATTTGCGATTGGCTTAACGGGACTGTACGTACTGTTAGAAATGTTGTTTGCGAGATTGAAGGAACGTAATGCGGAAAGTCATGGATAAGAGCAGAGAGCACTGAACTTCTTTTGAAGTCAGTGCTTTTTTATTATGCTCCCATAGAAGCGGCAAAAGCAATGCTCCAAATAATCAAAATAAATGAAGACGTTAACCAAAACGTATTCGCGGCAGTAGGTTGATCGTTTTTAATCTTTTTTATAATCTCCACTAAGTTTAAACAAAAAATAATTCCTAAAATTGGGATGAGATAAACATTAATAAAAATAAAAAACATGTGTGCGTATCCCCTTTCTATACTTATTATCGTTTAGAATAAATGTGAAGTCTATCTTTTTTAATATGTTTGTGAAAACGGTATAATGAAGAAAACAATGATGTGCAAAGTCAAAAGATGAAAAGGAGATCATATGGTAAAACCAACAGAAGCAGGATGGAACTTTGACAATGGTTACGCTCGTTTACCAAACGTGTTTTTTACAGAAATGAAGCCAAATCCAGTAGAAGCACCAGAGTGGGTCGTCAAAAACGAAGAGCTCGCTCGCACTCTTGGGTTAGAGGTGGAAAACATACGTGTCGAAGAGCTTGCAGGTAATGAAGTACCTGAAGGAGGATTATTACTGGCTCAGGCATATGCTGGGCATCAATTCGGTCATTTTAATATGTTAGGAGATGGCCGGGCGATGTTGCTTGGTGAACAGATTACGCCGAGTGGGAAGCGTGTTGACATTCAGTTAAAAGGATCTGGACGTACGCCGTATTCCCGTGGTGGAGACGGTCGTGCGGGTCTTGGGCCGATGCTTCGCGAATATATCATTAGTGAAGCGATGTACGGTCTTGGTATTCCAACGACGCGTAGCCTTGCGGTTGTCACAACAGGTCAATTGGTTTTTCGGCAAACGGTTCAACAAGGAGCGATTTTAACACGTGTTGCGTCGAGTCACCTTCGCGTCGGAACGTTTCAATACGCCGTGAATTGGGGAGGCGTCGAGCAGTTACAAACACTTGCTGATTACACATTAGACAGACATTTTCCAGGTGCGGAACAAACAGAGAATCGTTATCTTTTCCTGCTTGAAGAAGTCATTAAACGACAAGCGAACCTCATTTCAAAATGGCAGCTTGTTGGGTTTATTCATGGTGTCATGAACACAGACAATATGGCGTTAAGTGGTGAAACGATTGACTATGGTCCATGTGCGTTTATCAATACGTATGATCTTGATACGGTTTTTAGTTCCATAGATGTGCAAGGGCGCTATGCATACGGAAATCAACCGCGTATGGCAGGTTGGAATCTTGCACGATTGGCTGAGGCGTTATTGCCACTTTTAGATGACGATCAAGAAAAAGCGGTGAAAATAGCACAAGAAGCGGTATTGAAATTCCCAGATTTATATCGTGAAAAATGGTTAGCAGGTATGCGTGAAAAATTGGGTCTTTTCCGTGCACAAGCAAACGATAAAGAGTTTGTAGAAGAACTGTTAAGCATGATGCAAAAGCACAAAGCAGACTATACAAACACATTCCGTGCACTTACATTAAATAAGCTAGAAGACACGGTACTACATGAAAAAGAAGAATTTAACGCTTGGTATGAAGCGTGGCAAGCAAGGCTCAATCAACAAGAACAATCAAGAGAAGATGCACACGAACTGATGAAACGTTCGAATCCTGCGATTATCCCACGAAATCATCGAGTAGAAGAAGCATTAGAAGCAGCAGAAGAGGGAGATTTGAGCGTGATGAAACAGTTAGTAACGGTTCTTTCGAATCCGTATGCTTATACGTCTGAACAAGAAGCATACACAACACCACCCGATCCGTCTTCGTGTGCCAACTACCAAACGTTTTGTGGTACATGATTAAAAGCAGTCCCAATCGAGAAAGGTTGGGGCTACCTTTGTTTGTAAAAGTGAGTAACAGAAATCATAAACGCTGAGGATTTGACTATAGATGTGTCATACACAAACGCATGGGGAGTGATAAAGATGAACGTTGAAACATGTTCGATCAAAAGTAACCGAAAAACCATTTGTGAAGACGATTTTGTTACGAACCAGCAAAAGGGCGTTTTTGCGGTGTTAGACGGGGCCACACCGGTTTCTGATTTTACAGATGAAAAAGGAAAAAACGGAGCGGTGTTAGCTTCACGTATTGTAAGTGAGTTCATTCGTCAAACAGAGCCGACAGTAGGTGATGTTAAAAAGTGCCTTCTACATGCGAATGAGCGATTGTTAGAAGAAATGAAACGAGCACACACTCCTCTTCATCAAAAACATGAGCGGTGGAGTACGTGTGCAGCGGTTGTGCACATTACCGGTCGTGACATTCACTACAGTCAAATTGGTGATTGTATGATTTTTGCGCTGTTACGAAATGGCGATCTTGCGGTGCTCTCAAACGATACCGTGGAAGGAATCTCAGAGCGAGCGAAAGAGCATCGTCAAAACGAACGGTTAAAAGGTGTTGATTTACCAGGTGAATCATATTTTAATGTGAAGAAAAATGCACTCATTTATAATCGGTCATTAGCGAATGCGAAAAACGGATATGGTGTGTTAAATGGAGATCCTGCCGTTGAAATGTATCTTCAAACAGGTTCTATTAAGAGAGAGAATTGCCGTGAGCTATTGCTTATTTCAGATGGACTTTTTCCGAAAGATAAAAATTGGGAAGGTATGCTTCGTAACATTGCGACAGATGGGCTCGAACACTATGCACGAGCTTTAGTCGCGTATGAAGAAAAACATAACCTTTATCAAGATGACAAAACGGGCATTTTTATTCAATTTGACGAGTAGTAATCTAGCCTTCGACAATGCCGAGATAAGGAATGAGGATGCCGTCCACTTCTGCAAGTAGGATGTCGCTTCGTTCTGTTGCTGAAAAAAGCAAAGTTCCAACAGGTAACTCATTTGCCATCCCGTTAGTAAACGTTGTGTTTTTTTGATGAACTTTTGTAATTTTACCGATGTAGGAGCCTTTTGTGAAAGGTAATTTGTTCACCCAATCAATGTTCGTTTTGTAGATGACGCCTTCGTGTTGAAAAATATTCGCTTCATGGTCAAGAGCTAATACCTCGATTGCATCAATTTTGTCGATTGTTTTACTTGTGGATGTACGGTCTTGTACAGAGCATCCCGTTAGTAAAATGGTACATACGATAAGTAGACGTAAAACTGCACGCATACTAGTTCCTCCTTTTCCTTTTTAACTCAGACGTTAAAATGAAAAGAAAGTTTCAATCCTTGTCGATTGAAACACAAGCTTGCACACAAAAGAGGAGGAATCAAACGGGAGGTAGGAACTCTTTTGATTCCTCCTTTTTGTTTTATGATCCATTCATCAGGTTCGGACGGTCTTCCATTTGAGGGGGTTCTTCAAACCAGCCTTTGTTGATCATAATTTTAATGCCGTCTTGTGCGTAAAAATAAATATCTTTTGAAATAAGGGCTGTTTTTACCGAAATGTCACTACGTAAGCTGAAAATCGTGCCAAAACTTGTTCCGACAATGCCAAAGCCATTTAATAAATAAACACAAAACATCATGAGCTTTTCTGAAAATGGCGAGGTTTTTGAAGTTGTGACGGTACTTCCAGAGGTAGCGGAAAATTGAACATCGCTATCTAACAAAATTTCTTCAAATAGTTTAATTTGTTTCTTTGCAAGCTCTTTTCCTTTGACAAAGTAGTCACGTACTTCTTTTGATTGTGCACACTGTGCAAACCCTGTGATCAGCTGCATGCCGATGTTATTCGTTTCAATTCCATGGTGCAGATAACCTAGTTCAATATCATTTAACGGGCGTTTGTCACTAAATAAATGAAACCCATTCAAATACCGTTTGCTATTGATAAATTCGTTAGACGTTGGCATCGTGACGTTCGGTGGTGTGGTTAAAACGCCTTTTTCAATTAAAAAGAGTGTAGACAATCGGTAAATCTTTTGTGTGACACTGGTTAGATCTTCATATAACTCAATAATATCGTCTCGATAAGCCATGTTCATGTTAATGGTATACATGCCCATGCTTACTTCTTTTAAGATGCGTAAAAACATAATATCAAAGTGATTGTTATATAATTTCGGTGCTTCAACATTTACATCTTGCTTCGTAAAACCAATAGGAACAACAGCTCCGTCATTTTCGAAAATAGTTTGAATTCGTTTTACATAGTAATTCAATTCTTGCCACAAACCACCTAAAATGTTTCTTGCTTCTTCATTGTCTGATTTTGCAATGAAATATTCAAGGATTCGTAAAATTAACGTTTTTTCCTGATATGTAAGCCAAAGCGTACCAAGTTCAGATGAACTAATTGGTTTTTTTTCGTTCATTTCTCTTACCTCCAGTTACCTTTACTATTTTCATCTGTTTCGATTCGTATTCATTATCAGTTTACCTATAAATTTATTTATGGTTAATTGTATATTTTCTAATTTGTATTATAGATGATTTCCAACTAAAATAAGGTTTGTAACAAAGCAAAACAAGGTAAATACTAATAGATGATTGAATTGCAGGGAGGAATTTTAAAATGTCTAAACATGTATTAATGGTCGTCACAACAGCAAAAGAAATGAAAGAAGGTCATTCAACAGGACTTTGGCTTTCAGAATTTGGAGAAGCATACGTTGAGTTTATGAAAGCGGGATATGAGGTAACAGTGGCAAGCCCCCTAGGCGGAAAATCACAAGTTGATGACCGTAGTTTACAAGGAGATGTACCTCAAGAAATTTTAGAGACAGCAAAGCATTTAGAAAACACAATCAAATTAGATGACATTAAAGATGTGTCTCAATTTGATGCGGTGTTCTTACCTGGTGGTCACGGAACGATGTTTGACCTTCCAGATAATGAAAAGCTTCAAGCAATCATTCGTGACTTATATGAAGCAAATAAAGTAGTAGCAGCAGTTTGTCACGGACCAGCTGGATTAGTCGGTGTAAAACTTTCAGACGGTACACCACTTGTAGCAGGTAAAGTAGTGACAGCATTCACAGATGAAGAAGAGCGTGAAACAACATTAGATCAATACATGCCGTTTCTTTTAGAAACTCGTTTACGTGAACTTGGTGCTGAGTTTAGCGGTGCTGCTAACTGGACAAACCACATTCAAGTAGCAGGTAACTTAATTACAGGTCAAAACCCACAATCAACAGAAAGTGTCGCAAAAGAAGTCGTCAAACAACTTTCTTAATAAATAGAAGGGGCTGGGACATAAGTGTTTCAGTAAATAAGTAGAGGGTGTCCCAAAAGGTATAAACTTTTGGGCACCCTCTTTTTAGGTTAGCTTCTAAAATTAGTCCATTGATTTCCGTTCCAGGCGCTTCGCTTTCCGCGGGGCTGGCGCTGAGCCTCCTCATCCCTTCGCTCTTGCGGGGTCTCACCTGACCAGCTGCGCCCGCAGGAGTCTTCGCGCCTTCCACTCCAATCAACTCAGGTTCCTCCCTGCGGAAAGCGAGTGGCTGGAGCGAAATGAAACGAACTTGTTGTTGTAACCTAATGATGACAGAAATGTTATTGTTCGTTTTTGAGAATGAATCATTTCGTTATGTCCCACTCTCATTTGATGTCATTTATCTTCCGAATTAATCCGTGACTTATCGTGTTAGTAATTATAGAAGTGTACATTCTTTATTGAAAAACATCATCAATACATCATAGGGCTTTATGCATTTAATTTTTCCACGTTTAACTTAGAGTTAAAGTTCTCGCAAATAGCCTAATTTCTTGAGATCTTTGTATACGATCCAGGAAAATACTTTTCTTCCCTCTTTGTTTAAATGATCTGGATCGATAAAATAACTTTTGTTGTCCACGAACCTTTGATCCCCCATATAATTCAAAAGAGGGACATCTAATTCAAGAGCTTCTAAGTACTGAAAAACAAGTTTATTCATTACTTCTTCATAAAAAAATTCTTGATAAGATTGATGTACCGGTTCAATCGTTAATACTACTTGGTAGCCTTTCTCTTTACAATAATCAATCATTTCTCTTAATTGTTCCATATTTCGTTCAATATCATTGTTTTTAACCGCTTCACTATATTGTGATTCGACTTTTTTATACTTTCTTTCCGAATAGTTTTTACCGTTATTTGCCCAAGGTTGATGAGAATCCCACCTGAAGCTTTTGAGTTTACCAGCGAGCGCAGAATGAAAACGCCCACTATTGGTCCCAGGTAAGAACAAGTAACTGTAATAATCAATGAAATGAAACGGTTCAATCTCGTTACGATCCAAAATGTTATAATAATTTCCTATGTAATTGACATCAGAATTTGCGAAAGTAATTTGAGAAATGGAAACAATGACTACACCATCAGGTTTAAGGTGCTTGCCAAATTCTCTCAACAGTTTAAAGTCGTACTCAATCGTCTGAGCAGGAAGTGCTAAGTCCAAATGGGACAAACCAGTAGGCTTAAAATGATAACCATACATGGAATGAGATGCACCTAGATTCATGATATCAACTGGATATGGGTGCTTCTTAAAGTCCAATATTGCATGATTTATGTTGTAATCATGAGAATACTTTACAAAGTGATTTACTGGCATAAACAGTAGTAAAACAACAGTGATGATAATGGCTAACTTCATAAATAAACGTCCCATAATAAATCCTTTCAATACCGTGCTGCTTTTTATTAACATGACTAAATAGGGCTCATCAATAAGATGCAACCTAATTTCTTATATCGTTTGTATTTACATTAAAATCCGCCATAAACAAACCCATTACCCGAAACACCGAATATAAGGACTGAAAGAACAATAAAAATATAAAATGCAAACCTAGCAAATATCGAGCGTCGCGATAGCCATTCCCATGTGGAACCATTTTTTCTTTCAATATACTGAAAGAGTTGTACAATGATAAAGAAAAAACTAATAATCACTAAATCTAGTAGCGAAAATAGTTCAAACGCTTTAATAAGTCCCGATGGTTTCCAAGAGTTAATTGTTAAGAAGAGTTTTGCATTTTCAAATGCATCGTTGACAGAATCTGAACGAAAAAAGACTCTTGAAAAGCAGACTAGTAGAAAGGTAATGACAATTTTTACCCATCGGTGCAGCATCGGACTTCTATCTAATAGAATAAATGAAGCCATTTTTCCACGAGCATGTTTTGTATGATCTCCAAACACGCGATAAAATCCATGAATGAGACCCCATAAAACAAAAGTCCAAGCGGCTCCGTGCCAAATGCCGCTTATTAAAAAAGTTATCACAATTGCGAAATAAATTTCACTTCTCTTCTTTTTCCCTTTACATAATGGAATAAAGATATAATCTCTTAACCATGTAGAGAGCGTTATGTGCCATCTACTCCAAAAATCCGAGATCGAAACTGCGAAATGCGGTTGCTTAAAGTTTTCTGTTAATTTTATCCCTAACATTCTTGCACAACCGATGGCAATATCACTGCATGCTGAAAAATCAGCGAACAATTGAATTGAAAATAGAATAGTACCTAGTACAACTTGTGAACCAGTAGGATCAGCACTATCAAAAACACTCGATACAATTGGAGCTAGCCGGTCTGCGATTAAGGTCTTCTTAAAAAATCCCCATGCGATTCGCTTCATTCCATAACTTATATTTTCATAATCTAAATGATGTTCAACTTTAAGTTGCGGTAACAATTTTTTAGCACGTTCAATCGGTCCAGCAACCAATTGTGGAAAAAACGCGAAATATACCGAAAAATAGCCGTAATGTTTTTCTGCTTTTTGCTTTCCACGGTAGATATCGACAAGATAACTTACTGCCTGAAATGTATAAAAAGAAATGGCTAGTGGCAGAACAATCTCTTGGTATGGTAAGGTGTAATTCAAATTCATGTACGTTGCAATTGCTCGAAGGGACTCATTTACAAAATTAAAATATTTAAACCAACCGAGAAAAAACAATAGTACAGATATACCAACTAGCATGACTTTTTTCTTTTGTTTTTTTGTTTCCTGTTTTTCAATGATAATTCCAGTGAAATAAGTAAAAGCGGTGCTTACAAGCAGCAAGGGAATAAATTGAATGCTCAAGCTAGCGTAAAAAACGTAACTTGCTAGTAATAAAAGAATCCATCTTAATTGATGTGGTAGTAAATAATTGATAAAAACAATGATTGCGATAAATAGGAGAAACTCAATTGATATAAACGTCATTCCATCACCTGATAAAAAATAAACTTAAGATTTCTCATAAAAAAAGGCAAAAAAATAACCCCAAAGCTGTTCTAATCAGTGAAATCCTGAAATGTGTTAATAAAACGCTTAAGAACTAATAAACAACTACTATAGGATTCATGTTATGTCCACGCTGCACCTAGAAGGTGACATTAGATCTTAATATGTAAGATTTTATTATGTATCTCACATTTACGAATTCAGGTGAAAATTAATTAACCATACTTAGGTAAATCAGAATAGAGGATTTTTCCAAAATGATTACGTGGAATTTCCTCAATTCTCATAATCTTAAAGCCTTTTAAGTTTAATTTTTCCTTGATTATTTTTTTTATTTGAACGTAATCGTCTCTTAACGTGTAAATATACAGTTGGTCATCTGTCCCAGAACAGATACAATCATGACCATGCTTATTTAAAAGTTCTTCCACTTCATCAAGGCTGATACGGTTTCCATAGACCTTGATCATTCTTTTAATTCGGCCAGATATAAAAAAATACCCATCTTGATCAAAGTAAGCCATATCACCTGTATACAAAATGCCGTTGTTCTCATCATTCTTTGAAAGATCGAATAACGATTCAGCATACCCTAACGAAACATTTGCTCCTTTATAGATCAATTCGCCGTTAACATGAGGAGTTGTGATTTTGTTGCCATTTTCATCTTGTAAAGACAGTTCTCCACCTGGAATGGCAATGCCAATACTACCGACTTTCTCAAGGTTTTTTTCATATGGTAAATAGGCCATGCGAGCTGTTGCTTCAGTTTGGCCATACATGGTAAAAAATTTAATTCCTTTTTGATCACAAACTCTAGCAAATTTGTCCGATAAAATGGAGCTTAATTTTCCACCTGCTTGAGTTAGTTTTTGTAAGCTTGGAAGGTTAAATTCTTCAAACTTCAGTCGATTAAGCATCTCATACACGAAAGGAACTCCTCCAAAAGTTGTGACTTGTTGCTCTTTACATAAGTCCCAAAACTCCTTCTGCATGATCGATGCATTTGTTACAACGATCGTTGCCCCACATATGAGGTGACTGTTAATGATAGAGAGACCATAGGAATAATTCATTGGAAGCGTTGTAATCGGTTTATCATCTGCATTGATGTCAAGGTACGTTGCTATTGATTCAGCGTTCTTAAAAATATTTTCATAACTTAAGCGAACAAACTTGGGGCTCCCAGTACTTCCAGAGGTCGTTAGAAGGAGCGCAAGGTGTTCATGAAGATGATGGTGAAGAGGTGTTGGACATCTAAATAACGTGTAATCTCCATACACAAATGAACGATCCATTTCTTTTACGAGGTATTGATTTTCACTACTCGCCCAAATATATGTGGGCTTATAACGATTCATTAGTCTCCGCAACTGATCAATATGGATAGATGCATCCAAAAGTACAGGTACAACATCACCTCGAATAAAACCCACGTAGCCAAATAAAGACTCTTTATTATTGGAACACAAACAAAAAACGAGCGTTCTTTCACCTACTTTTTCACAAATCGCATCAGAAATTTCTAACATTTCAAAGTAAGAATACGCTTTTTCAGCATACACAGCCGTTCGGTCTCCAAACTTCTCAAGTTGTTTGAAACTATTCATTATCAAAGTCCACTCCTAGGCGTTTCAATACCTCCATGCCTGATCGGTAAGAATTAAACTCTGTAATCCATTCAGAATCCAATGAGACATCAAAAACATCTTCAATTTCAGAAATGAGTGTCATATGTCCAATTGAATCCCACTCTCTTGTTCCTCCAAGTACTAAATCTTCGCCTACTTCATCTTCCTCTAAGTCTAGCGCATTGATAAATGCATGTCGGTATTTTTCAATATTTTTCATCATCTACACCCTTTCAATCATTACATTTAGTTGTATTAGTGTTAAAAATACAATGGACAAAATGCGTAACCATTATGGACTACTCAAATCAATTATTCTAATATTTTCCATTGAAATTCCACTTATTATCACATGATTATGCTCTTTTGTTGATAACGATAATCATTTGCGTATATGATTCTAGCATAATGCTTTTCAAAAGGTCAATAACTCCCGCAATAATATGTTCGATGGTATTTTTCGTTTTCTAGTTGTACCCCAATTCTAGTTGTGGATATGGTAGCTTGAATAGAATAAACTCATAAAAAAGGAGTAATTCTAGTTTAGATTACGTACTCAGTAAAGTAGAAGTCTATACTATTTACTAGCAGTATCTGAGATGGAAGAATATGGAAGGTAAGACATAGGGGGTATTTTCTTTTAATGCAATAAAAAGCACTAATTCAAATGCGGAAACACCTCTTAATAAGGTTGTTAAGTGGAATGTTTACACTATATATTGAAATAATTAAAACGTGTGGGGAAAAGGAGAAGAGATGGAATTATTGCTAATATAAATAAAAGCCAAATTCCCGATTGAGAAATTTGGCTTTTCGTTTTATAAATTGAATATCGTTCCAACGAGTGAATAAATAATTACGGTTGAAAACAAAATTGTCATATGAATAAGCGAAAAGATAAACATGGATTTTGCCCATTTTTCAGAGTCACGTTTTTTATAACCGCTTATACTTAGCACAAGCCATGCGATGCTTAAAATAAGTGCAACTAATACAAGACCAAGACTTAATGTAATAAATAAGAAACTGCTCGCAATGAGAATGGCTAAGTAAATATTGGTTTGAATGTACGTGCGGTCAAAGCCTTTTACGACTGGAAGCATTGGAACATTCGCCGCTTTGTATTCATCGTGCTTACGAATGGCAATCGCGTAAAAGTGAGGCATTTGCCAAATGACCATAATGAGAAAAAGACCAAGAATTGCTGGGTGTGTAATGTCAGGATAAATCGCAGCCCACCCAATTAATGGAGGCATCGCACCTGAAATACTACCAATCTCTGTGTTGTAAATCGTTGTTCGTTTACTCCACATGGTGTACGGTACAACGTAGAAAAATAATCCTAAGAAACCTAAAAGAGCCGCTAACGGTGTTGCTAAGCCAAGAATCGCAATTCCTGCGATCGACATGATAATAGCCATCCAGAGTACCGTTTTAAAGCTAATTTCCCCTGTTACAGTAGGTCTGTCTTTTGTTCGCTCCATAATTGAATCAATATCGCGGTCATACAAGTTATTAAATGCACCAGCTGCTCCAATGACAAGAGCTGACCCAATAAAGGCAAACAAAATGACTGGAATGCTTTCCATTAAACTGCGGTCATACGTATAAATAGCCAATGTTAACCCTGCGAACATTGGAATTAAATTCGATTTAATAATGCCAGTTTTTACTGTTTGCGCAATAATTTGGGGTAGTGTTTTCGTTGGTGCAACGAGGTTGTTAGCTTTTGACATATTCCCCTCTTCTTTCTATAAAAGATTACTAGATTTAACATATTTATAAGTTCCATGCTCTTTTAAATAAAGAGGCTACTAACGTATCTTAAATTTGTATGAGAGGATTGTCAAGGAAACGAGGGAGAAGATTGAGGAAGAATGAAGAAAGTCATAAAATGTTCAAAAATAGAGAGGGGCAAGAAGAAATGAACGTAAACGATTGCCCTAAAGGTAACTATGAAATAGAAGGTGTCCTTGAAGAACGTATACTAAGCGCATCTGTACAGTGTTTAAAAGGAGGAGCCACTTACATTGTGAACAAGAAGTGGAATGTGACGTGTTAAGAGCATTCTGTTAGGGTTTTCCTACTCATGCATAGAAAGAAATGATGCAGGCTACTTTAAAAATACTTACAAGTTTGAGGAGACGATGATGAAGTTTTTGGGAAAATCTAAGTATGAGCGTCAAAAATATAAATCGAAACCTTCTGCATCCAATGTGAACGAACAAGTTAGTGAACATCTGCAGGAAAATATTGATTATATTCATCAGTTGTTTAATTTAGCACCAACTTTGACGTTTCGGTCTTTACATGTGGAAGAGAAGGAAAGTGTAGTTGTTTATTTTTCAGAATTAGTGGATGAAAAGGTTATTAGTGAGTTTATTATTTCTCCGCTTATAGAACAAGAACAAGTTGCTTCTTCTCTGTCTGTTTCCGTTGGTCAAGTAACGAAGGAAGCGAATTGGACGAACATTGTGGAACAGCTTTTGAATGGAAAGAGCATTCTGTTTGTGGATGGTCACGTAGAAGCATGGGTGTTGAGTACGATTGGAGGTGTGAATCGAAACATTGAAGATTCTGTGTTTGAAACAACGCTTAAAGGATCACATCTTGGATTTGTGGAAGAAGCGGAGCGAAACATTGCGTTAATTCGTCGTTTTCTCCCTACTACTGACTTAAAAATAGTAGAGATGACGATTGGAACGCAATATAAAAATACCGTCTATCTTCTTTATTTAGAAAGCGTTGTTAACGACGAGTATGTAAGCGAAATGAAAGAGCGCTTATCGGCTGTGAAAATGGAAGGATTGTTGAACATTGGACAAATCGCGGAGCTCATTGAAGACAATCAATATTCACCATTTCCGCAATTTATTTTGACAGAAAGACCCGACTTTGTTTCCTTAGAACTATTAGAAGGACGAGTTTGTGTCGTGTTAGATCGCTCGCCGAGTACGTTAATTGCGCCTAGCTCGATTATGTCCTTTTTGAAAAGTGTGGATGACTACACAACAAGGTGGATGTCAGCGTCATTTATTCGAATGCTTCGCTTTTTAGCGTTAGGTATTTCAATTTTTTTGCCAGCAATTTATATCGCTATTATTTCTTTTAATTATGAAATTGTTCCGATTCGCTTACTTGTCACAATTGGAGATTCGCGTGCTCAAGTACCATTTGATCCACTCATTGAAGCGTTAATTATGGAAGTGACGCTTGAAATGCTTCGAGAAGCAGGAATTCGGCTTCCGTCTCCAATTGGGCAAACAGTTGGTATTGTTGGAGGAATTGTGATTGGGCAAGCGGCAGTTGAAGCAGGAATCGTGAGTAATTTAATGGTTATTGTTGTATCATTAACCGCAATTTCATCGTTTATTATCCCGAACTACGATATGTCGATTGGTGTTCGCTTGCTCCGCTTTCCGATGATGGTTATCGCATCGATGTTTGGTATTGTTGGGGTGGTGATTGGATTGATGACGTTAATTGGACACGTTATTTCTCTTGATTCATTACGCACACCATACGGTTTGCCATTTGCTCCTGTGACATACAAAGAGTGGAAGGATAGCATCGTGAGGCTTCCATTAAAAAAGCAAAAAGGGAAGAATTAAATGAAAGCTAAAAGGCGGTGAGCGCATGTTTAAAAAACAACAGATTACAACGATGCAGTTTATGTTTTTAATACATGGCTCACAAATGGGAGTCGGTGTTTTATCCCTTCCGAAAGACTTGGCGATAATTGCGGGAACAGATGGGTGGATAGGGATTTTGTTCGGATGGCTGTTTGCGAGCGTGTTAAGCATCTTAATTATTAAATCAATGGACAAATATCCTAATCAAGGGATTGTCCAAGTGACGAAGCGTTATTTTGGAAAGTGGTTAAGTGCCGTTATTATTTTGTTTTTTGCTTGCTATCTTAGTTTTTTTTCATTCACTCTCATTCTTCAAACCGTTATTTTAATTAAGACGTGGGTATTGCCGCGTACAAATCCAGCGCTTTTGTTTCTTCTTTTGTTAGTTCCTACATTTATTATCGCAAAAGGAGGCGTAAAAGTAATTGGGCGATACGCTGAGTTAACGTTCTTTTTTACGTTTTTCATCGTCATGATGGTATTCATACCGGTTCAAGTGAGTGATTGGATTCACTTATTACCGATTTTAAAAGACGGTTGGGGAAGCATTTTTGAAAGTGTAAAAACAACCATTTTTTCGTTTTTAGGATTTGAAATTATTTACTTCATTTACCCGTTTTTACTTTATAAGAAAAATGCGATAAAAGCAGCCATTGCCGCAAACACATTAACGATGCTCATTTATGTGAGCACAACAATTGCTGCATTTGCTTTTTATAGTCCAGATGCGATTACAATTTACTATGAGCCGCTTTTGAATCTTGCAAGTAATATTCGATTTCGTTATATTGACAGGCTCGATATTATTATTTTACCAATGTATATGTTTGTCATTTCTACTACGTGGATTCCGTATGTACTTTTTACAGTTACGAGTGTTGGTGACGTATTTAAACAAACGGATAGTAAAAAATACATTATTTTATTGCTAACCATTTTCTTTAGTGCAGCGGCCTTAATTGAAATTGATTGGGACATGGCAGACTTGCTGAAGAGGACGGTAACAAAAATCGGAACCGTTATTTATATATTTACCGTTTTTCTCTTTTTTTGGTCTTTTATCATACGAAAGGTGAAAAGTGGTGGGAACTATGAAACATAGAGTATCAACGTTGGTTGTCGTTCTCCTTGCTATGAGTTTGTTGTCTGGATGTGCGGATAAAATCAATTTAGAAGATGCGACGATGATCTTAATGTTAGGCATCGATATGAATGAAGAGGGTAAACTTGTTTTTTATAGCTCAAGTCCGACGTTTGATGAAGAGCTTCAAGATAAAAACGAAGTGTATGATGTTCCTGCTCACTCGATTAAAGAAGCAAGAGAAGAGTTTGATAGCTTATTATCTGGGATTACAAGTAAAGGAAAGCTTCAAATACTATTTGTTGGAAAGAAAGTTTTAGAGCAAAAAGAATGGATTCAGCTGTTAGATACCATTTATCGCGATTCGTTTTCGTCAATTAGCTCAAGGATTATAGGGGTAGAAGGCGATGTACAGAGTCTGATGTATAGTGACCCAGAAGGGAAAAAGCGTCTTTATCTATATATGACAAAGCTGCTTGAAACAGGTGCAATTCGTCACGTCACAAAAGAAGTGACACTTCAACAATTCCAATTTGATTACCTGTCAAAAGGAAAAACGGCAATCATTCCAATGGTTCGGATGGGAAATGGCCAAGCAAATTTGCAAGGTTATTCGCTCCTTAATCAAGATGGAGAGCTAGTGATGGAGATTGATCAGTATGAAGGACAGCTTCTACAACTCATTCAAGATGTTCCGATTAAACAACTTGCGATGACAACGATACTCAAGGAAGAAAAGCAATCTTTTGAAAACCGACTAGTAAGCTACAATGTTGAAAGTGTTGAAAGAGATATGAAGGTTCGCTTTAAAGGAGATACGTTTTTGTTTAATCTTAATTATACATTGCCAATTTCCATTACTGAAGTGATGAACGATGACATTAATAAAGATCGCAAAAAATTTACAAAAGATATTGAGAGAGCGCTAACAAACGAGTTCGCCCAATTAATTGATTCACTCCAAGAAAATGAAGTGGACCCTATTGGACTTGGTAAATACGCACGAGCTTTTCAATATCGTAAGTGGGAAAAAGTAGAGGATGATTGGGGAAAAGCATTTAAAGAAGCAACTGTTAAGGTGAAAGTGAAAGTGGATATTAAAGAAGAAGGGCTTATTCGTAGGCCGTTGACGAATGGAAGGTCATAAAAATAATGATGAAAATCCCATTCTTTTCACTTTTTTCGCTCTTTTTAAAGGGGAAAGAAGGGGGGGCAAAAAGATAGAGAGTGTAGACGATAGGTGCAATGAAAAAAGCGAGTGTAAGTAAGTCGAGGACGGATTTGATGTGAAGGGATGGTGACAAGAAAAACAGGCGGTTGTCTCGGTGAAATTTAAGCGGACAACTTTCTTCTAGACGCCTGTCTTGCATACGATATGCTGACGAGGTTAGAGGAGGGTCACCATGACAATACAATATGAACACGCGTTTCGAAAGTATGTAAGTGATACGGAGGAATGGTGCTTATCGGTGTTGACAGAGAATAGAGGGTATTCAGAGGATTGGTTAGAAAACGTTCGCTACGTATTGGAATTAGTACAAGGATACGAAGAGAACGATGATCTTTTAGAGGAAGACATTTTAACGATTCAAACATGCATGCAGCAACTTGAACATAGCTTTCGTTTAGAAGATGAGCGCCAAAAACAAAATGGACGCGTCCCCATCGGTCAACATAAATTACCACCGTTGCCATATCGTTATAATGCTCTTGAGCCATATATTGCGACAAAGATTATGGAACTGCATCATCAAAAGCATCATAAAAGCTATGTAGACGGTTTAAATAAAGCAGAAAAGAAGATGCAAGAAGCGCGTGATACAGGAAATTTTGATTTGATTAAACATTGGGAACGAGAAGCGGCCTTTCATGGATCGGGCCACTACTTGCATACGATGTTTTGGGAAAACATGTCGCCAAACGGAGGAGGGCAACCACGAGGACGACTTGCACAACAAATTGTGCAAGACTTCGGGAGCTTTGATCGTTTTAAAAAGCATTTTTCAGAAGCTGCTGATAAAGTAGAAGGTGTTGGTTGGGCCTTATTAGTATGGGCTCCGCGCGCGCATCGTTTAGAAATTCTGCAAACCGAAAAACAACAGCTCTTCACCCAATGGGATACGATTCCGCTTTTAGGACTCGATGTGTGGGAGCATGCGTACTATCTCCAATATCAAAATGATCGCAAAACCTACATCGATAACTGGTGGAACATTGTCAACTGGCGCGATGTAGAGGACCGGTATCAAAAAGCAGCGATGGTGAAGTGGAAGACGTACTGAAGTCACAGTGATCACCCGAACTATGGTGTTTCTGTTGAAGAGCTGTTGGAGGTGTATAAGAGAGAAGTAGGAAAGAGCAGACTCTAGGAATGAGTAGGACTGTTTGTATTATAAGCGAACAGTCCTAGATTTACTAAGCAAGCATTTCATAATGGTATCACCAAACGCTCGCACGTCAGACAGAGATATTCTTTGCCCTTTTTGCCTCTCCCTCGTTTCCGTTATTCACTTCAAAAATACCGGCGCTTCATCTATACGTTCGATCCACCGTTTACTTTTCCCACTCAATCCTTCCCTCACCCATACATCACCATGAACACTTTTTTCTTTTTTGCGAAACCATGTGAGGTAGGAGTCAATAACTTGAGGCGTTTCATCAATTTCATGTTGCTTCGGAAACGTTAGCGGTTTTTGTGTTTCAGTCGTTACATTAATTTCGTAAAGAGTGGTGAACATCGTTGGCACAGGCCCTTCTTTCCATTCTTTGTTTTCTTTTGCCCGAGCGACAATGACGGTGTCGGGAGAAAACCACTCAATGTCTAGATCCACGTAGCCGTTCGGGGTGTATTGTTTTTGTTGGTTGAAAATTGGCATGTTGATAATCGTTGATTTTTTATTTTCAACGAAAAATCGTCCTTCGCCAGAAATGTAGGCAAGTTGATTCGCAGATGGTGCCCACTTGAACCAGTTTTTATAGCCCAGCATGTGGTCGATTGCTTGAAACTTTGTTCCGGTTGCTGAGATGACGCATAGTGAGTTGCTGTCCATCGACCAAGAAGCGGTAGGGGTTGCTAAAAAGCTAATCCATTTTCCATCAAAACTAAATTTAAAAAAATCTGCATCAATCGCAAACAAATCGTTATCATTTGTTTGAATCGTATAAAAGAGCTTCATCTTTTCTTTCGCTAGGTTTGCGTCAACTGGAATTTGATAAAGGGATATGGGTCCCCAGCCAGTCGGATGTAAGCTTGCTTGTGACGAGACGATAAATTCCTTTCCATTTGGAAACCATTGAAAGCCACTCACACCAAGTGAGACGTTCTCAAAACCGTGGGGACGACCATTTTTTAGCTTGGTGACGTTCAGAATCCCTTGGCTTGTGTAGGCTAATTGGTTGTTCACAGGGGACCATTTGACATCACTTGTTTCAACGGTGACATAAGGTTGAAAATGTTCGTTTTCTTTTGTGTCATAAATGTATAACTGTGATTTGTTTCCTTGTGCATCACCGTCGATATAGGCGATGAAGCGCCCGTCATGCGACCATTGAGGTGCATATATATAGCGATTTTTTGTAAGCTGTGTTTCTTGATTTCCTTTTTTAATCCAAAGTTGTTGATCGCGAATAAATGCGGCGGTAAGTGGAGTTTCAGCACGGACTGTGATTGGTAAGATCATAAAGAAGCAAAGAAAGAAAAGCATTAAACGTTTCAAAAAGCATCCCTCCTATTAAATAGGATACCCTGATTTGAAGGAGAGAATGTAAGTAGAGGATGAGTAGCTGTAAAGAAGGAGTACAGTCATTTTTGTCGAAATAATTATCAACATAAAAAATAGGAGACAAGTAGATGAATATGATAAAAGTAATTACATTTTATCATTTCAGTCGAGAAGACCCCCACCTCAAGGAATGAGAAGGGCCAAGCCCAATGAGTAGGTGGGGGATGAATCGCCTTCGGACAAGGGATGGCTTACTTGCCATCTCGATTGTCCGACTGTTCGAGTGCGAGTTGCAGTAAATGAAAAATAGCTTGTGTACGAGTACCAAAACCCTTTCGCTCGTTGTATATGTCGACTCTATCTAAAAAAGTCTTGGGAAATCTTAAGACAACGGATTGTGTTTCCATATCTTCACCTCTAAATGAAATGGAATATCTATCCAATATGGTATAATATGTATATCTCAACGCACGAGGAGGTGAAAGTCATGTTAGTCAATAAAGCCTATAAGTTTCGGATCTATCCTAA